>JACPIS010000007.1:40753-41445 GCA_016187925.1 Opitutia bacterium
AAGCTGCCCCTGACCCGCGAGCAACTGATCGAGGCCACCTGCGAGACCTGCCGGAGGAACAACCTCCGCGACGGCTACATCCGGCTCGTCGTCACCCGCGGCCCCGGCGACCTCGGCCTCGCGCCCTGGCTCTGCCCGAAGCCGACCGTCTTCATCATCGCCAGCACCATCCAGCTCTACCCGCCGGAGCACTACACGCAGGGCCTGCGCATCGTCACGGTGCCGACCCGCCGCATCAACCCGGCGGCGCTGCCCCCGACCATCAAGTCGCTCAACTACCTCAACAACATCCTCGGCAAGATCGAGGCCAAGCAGGCCGGCGCCCTCGAAGCCATCATGCTCAACGACCAGGGCTTCATCGCCGAGTGCACGGCCGACAACGTCTTCACCGTCCACCGCGGCGTCATCCACACGCCCTCGGCCTCGCAGGGCGCGCTCCGCGGCATCACCCGCGATGTCATCTTCGACCTCGCCGCCGAACTGAACATCCCGCTCAAGGAAACCAACCTGACCCGCTACGACGTCTGGTGCGCCGACGAGTGCTTCCTCACCGGCTCCGGCGCCGAGGTCATCCCCGTCGTCGCCCTCGACGGCCGCGAGATCGGCTCCGGCCAGCCCGGCCCCGTCACCGCCCGGCTCCTCGCCGCCTTCCGCCAACGCGTCGCCCGCGAAGGCGTCAAAATCTGACGCCA
>JACPIS010000008.1 GCA_016187925.1 Opitutia bacterium
TACCGCGCATTCCATGCAATGCCGGATTTGCGCAACCGCGAGGGTTTTCCGACCGGCGCGATCTACGGCGTGCTCAACATGCTGCGCAAGTTGCGCCACGACTTCCCGGCGGATTATAGCCTGTGCGTATTCGACGCAAAAGGCAAAACCTTCCGCGACGACCTCTATCCCGAGTACAAGGCGCACCGCCCGCCGATGCCGGACGACCTCGCGCGCCAGATCGCGCCGCTGCACGAGGCCATCGCCGCCGCCGGCTGGAACCTGCTGATGCTGGAAGGCGTGGAGGCCGACGACGTGATCGGCACGCTCGTGCAACAGGCCGAGCGGGGCGGCGTGAACAGCATCGTCGCGACCGGCGACAAGGACCTCGCCCAACTGGTCAGCGGGCATGTCACGCTGGTCAACACCATGAGCAACGAGACGCTGGATCGGGCGTGGAAAAGGTCGGCCCCAAGACCGCGGCGAAATGGCTCGCGCAGTACGGCACGCTCGACAACCTGATCGCGCATGCGGATGAGATCGGCGGCGCGGTCGGCGAGAACCTGCGCAAGGCTCTGGACTGGCTGCCGCAGGCGCGGCGGCTGCTGACGGTTAAATGCGACGTGGAACTGCCGCAGGCCTACGCCGAGCTGACCCCGCCCGCGCCGGACATCGAGCGGCTGCGCGGCCTGTACGAGCAGTTCGGGTTCAAGAGTTGGCTGCGCGAACTCGCGCTTCCTGAAGCAGGCCAGCAGAAACCCGCCCCCATCCTAACCTTCCCCCTGAAGGGGAAGGAATCGAGGCACCCTCCCCTTCAAGGGGAGGGGTGGGGTGGGGATGGGGGCAATCAACCGGCAATCTCTTCCGGCCACTACGAATGCATCCTCACCGAGGCGCAACTCGACGCCTGGCTGGAGAAGCTGTTCGCCGCCGAACTGGTTTCACTCGACACCGAGACCACCGGCCTCGACGTGATGGACGCGCAACTGGTCGGCATCTCGTTTTCCATCGAACCGCACCACGCCGCCTACCTGCCGCTCGCGCACCGCTATCCCGGCGCGCCGGACCAGCTCAACCGCGAACATGCCTTGCAGAGACTCAAACCCTGGCTGGAGAGCGAACGGTACAAGAAACTCGGGCAGAACCTCAAGTTCGACCTGCATATCTTCGCCAACCACGGCATCACGCTCGCGGGTATCCACGACGACACGCTGCTGCAATCCTACGTGCTGGAGTCGCACCGGCCGCACGAGCTCGGTAACCTCGCGCTGCGCCATCTCGGCCTTGCGACGATGAGCTACGCCGACGTGGTCGGCAAGGGCGCGAAGCAGATCTGCTTCGACCAGGTCGATCTCGATACCGCGACCAGATATGCGGCCGAGGACGCCGACATCACGCTGCAACTGCACCAGGCGCTCGCGCCGCAGATCGAAGTACAGAGTGGTTTGCTGCATGTGTACCGCGACATCGAGCTGCCGACCATGCAGGTGCTCTACAAGATGGAGCGCAACGGCGTGCTGCTCGACTGCGACCTGCTGAGAATCCAGAGCCGCGAACTGGGCGAGAAGCTGCTCGCTTTGGAAGCCAAGGCATTTGAGGCCGCCGGGCAGCCGTTCAACCTGAATTCGCCGAAGCAGCTCCGGGAACGGTGAAGAAGAAGACGCCGAGCGGCGATCCGTCCACCGATGAGGAGGTCTTGCAGGAGCTCGCGCTCGACTACCCGCTGCCGAAAATCCTGCTCGACTATCGCGGCATGGCGAAGCTCAAGTCCACCTACACCGACAAGCTGCCGCAGATGGTGGATCGCCAGACCGGGCGCGTGCACACCAGCTACTCGCAGGCGGTCGCGGTCACCGGGCGGCTCGCCTCAAGCGACCCCAACCTGCAGAACATCCCGGTGCGCACCGCCGAGGGCCGGCGCATCCGTGAGGCGTTCGTGGCACCCACGGGCTCGCGCATCGTCTCCGCCGACTACTCGCAGATCGAGCTGCGCATCATGGCGCACCTCTCGGGCGACGCGGGCCTGCTCGCGGCCTTCGCCAACAACGAGGACATCCACCGTGCGACCGCCGCCGAAATCTTCATGGCCGCGCCCGCCGAGGTGGACAGCGAGCAGCGCCGCTACGCCAAGGTCATCAACTTCGGCCTCCTCTACGGCATGAGCAGCTTCGGCCTGGCCAAGAACCTCGCCATCGAGACCAAGGCCGCCGCCGCCTACATCGACCGCTACTTC
>JACPIS010000044.1 GCA_016187925.1 Opitutia bacterium
CTCGGGCGGCAGCGTGGCGGTGAAGAACAGCGTCTGGCGGTCCCTCGGCACCTTCGCGACGATGCGTTTCACGTCGGGCAGGAAGCCCATGTCGAGCATGCGGTCGACTTCGTCGAGCACGAGGATATCGACGTTATCGAGGCGGATTTCACCCTGCTCCATGTAGTCGAGCAGGCGGCCCGGCGTGGCGGCGAGCACATCGACGCCGCGCGCGAGGTCCTCGCGCTGCTTGCCGTAGCCGACGCCGCCGTAGACAACGGTCACGCGCAGGTCGGTGAACTTGGAGAAATTCTTGAACGCTTCCTCGACCTGCACTGCGAGTTCGCGCGTCGGTTCGAGGATGAGGCAGCGCAGCGCGCCGCGGTGCTCGAGCTGTTGCAGGATGGGCAGCGCGAAGGCCGCCGTCTTGCCCGTGCCGGTCTGGGCGGAGCCGATCACGTCCTTGCCCGCGAGCACCTGCGGGATGGCCTGGACCTGGATAGGCGTCGGCGTCTCGTAGCCCATCTGCTGGACGGCGTAGGCGAGGCGGTCGTTGAGGCCGAGCGCCGTGAAGGCGGTCTCCATCTTCGGCACCTCGGGCAGGGGCTTGGGCGGATGCGCGGCGCGCGGTGCGGCCGCCGGGACGGGCCTGGCCGGGGCCGAGCCGTGGCCCGCGGTGTGGGAGCGGCCGGTGTCGCCGGGCGCGGGTCGGGAGCCGCGGCGGTCGGAGCGGTGGTGCGAGCCGGACTTGGCCTGCGGGGGCCGGCCGGATTTGTGCGCCGGTTTGGACGACTCGGTGGGTTTGGCGCTCGGCTTGAACGTCTGGCTGATTTTGCTGATTAACTTGCGAAGCATGGAATGACTGGTCGGTGACTCCACCAGCCCCCGCGGGGCTTGGCAACCCTCAAGACCGGGATCGCGCAGACGGGTTTTTTGCCTTCGCGCTTGGCACAAGTGCGCGGAACCGCACACTGCACGCGTCCCACGCCACGCCTCATGCATTCCGACGTCCTTTGGCTGGTCAGCCTAGGCCTCAGCCAGAACCTTTTCAGTCTCCCTCAAGCCCGTCAGGTGCGCGCCGCGCTCGGCGATGGCGTTGAGCTGATGGATTTTGCCCAAAAGCTCATCGACGACGGCATCGTGCACGATGTCGAGACGCTCGAAAAGATCGCCGGGCTGGCCATGACCAAGGCCGAGAAGGGCGCGCCGCCGGTCGATCCGTTCGACGACAGTGACGAGGCGCCGGCCGCCGCCGCTCCGGCGGCTCCGACGCGGCTGGCCATGCCCGGCGTCAAAAAACCCGCGGCGGCAACCGGCCCGACTCCGAAATTCCCCTTCGAGTCCATCGCCGCGATGAGCGACGACGCGCTGGCGGCCGGCTTTCGCGAGCTGCTCAAGGCCACCGCGGCCAGCGGCGCGAGCGACCTGCACCTCTCGACCGGCGCGCGGCCGTTCATCCGGCAAAACCGGGCGCTCTCGATGCTCTCGGACCACGTGCTCAGCGCGGACGACGCGCTGCGGCTCAACACCGCGCTGCTTTCAGAGGGACACCGCCAGATTTATCTCGAGCAAAAGGACCTCGATTACGCGCTCGCCCTCGAGAACGGCGGCGGGCGTTTCCGCGTGAACCTCATGTTCCACAAGCAGGGCGCGGCCGGCGCCTACCGCATGGTGCCCGCCGAGACGAAGTCGCTCGCCGACCTCGGTTTCGCGAAGCACATCGACACGATCAAGAAACTCCTCTCCTACCACAACGGCCTGATCCTCGTCACCGGCCCCGTCGGCTCCGGCAAGACCACCACGCTCGCCTCGATGGTTTCCTACCTCAACGACACGCGCGAAGACCACATCATTACCGTCGAGGATCCCATCGAGGTCGTCCAGCCGGCCAAGGGCTGCAACGTCACGCAACGCGAGGTCGGCTCGCACACCAAGACGTTCTTCTCCGCCCTCAAGGGCGCCCTGCGCGAAGACCCCGACGTCATCGTCATCGGCGAGCTGCGCGACCTCGAGACCATCGAGATGGCGATCAGCGCCTCCGAGACCGGCCACCTTGTCATCGGCACGATGCACACGAGCGACGCCGCCACCACGCTCAACCGCCTGCTCGACGTCTTCGCCCCTTCGCAACAGGCGCAGATCCGCGCCAGCGTGGCCGAGAGCCTGCGCGGCATCGTCTGCCAACGGCTCCTCCCCGCCTCCGCGGGCGGCGTCACCCTCGCCTGCGAAATCCTCGTCAGCAACCTCGCCATCCAGGCGCTCATCCGCGAAAACAAGACCTCCGGCCTGCGCAACACGATGGAGACCGGCGTGAAGGAGGGAATGTGCCTGATGGACAATGTCGTCTACGGCCTCTGGCAGGAGAAGAAGATCACCGCCGAGACCGCCCTCGCCAACATCACCAACCGCGTGCTGAAGCAGAAGATCACGTGATGCACGCGCTTGCTTCAGCCGGATATTGCCCTACCCTGACTCCATGGAAAATCTCGACCGCATCACCCACAATCCCGCCGTCATGGGCGGGCAGGCGTGCATTCGCGGAATGCGCGTCACGGTGAGCATGATCGTCGGCATGATCGGCACCGGACTTTCCAAGCGGGAACTGCTCGCCCTTTATCCTTATCTGGAGGCGGCGGACATCGACCAAGCCCTGGCTTACGCGGCTTGGCGGTTGCGCGAGCGCGAGGTTCCAATCGCCGCCGGCTGACCGCCATTGGCGTCTCATCGTGTACTTTTGATCTAAGGGCGGTGTGAAGATCGTCATCGACATGAACCTTTCGCCCGCGTGGGTTTCCGTCTTTGCCCAACACGGAATACCGGCGACCCACTGGAGTACGGTTGGTTCGCCCACTGCGCCCGACAGTGAAATTTTTGCCTGGGCGCGTGCTCACGATCATGCGATTTTCACCCACGATTTGGACTTTGCCATGATCCTGGCTGTTTCCCGCTCGTCCAAACCAAGCGTGGTTCAGCTCCGACACCCCGATGTTCATCCTGCCCGGCACGGCGAACGCATTGTCCGGGTAATCGCACAATTCTCCTCGGAGCTTGGCGCAGGAGCATTGATCTCCATCGAGCCCGACAAGGAGCGCGTGCGCCTGCTGCCTCTCAACGACTGACCTATGGCCGCCATCGATTCCCTCCTCAAGACCATGCTCGACAAGGGCGGCTCGGACCTGCACCTGACCGTCGGGCTGCCGCCGAAGTCGCGCATCTCCGGATCGCTCCAGCCCATCGGCGAAAGGCCGCTCGACACGAAGACCATGGAGTCGCTGCTGAAAGAGATCTGCCCCGAGAAGCGCTGGCACGATTTCCTGGAGCGCCGCGACCTCGACCTCGCGCACGAGGTGCCCGGCCTGGCGCGTTTCCGCGGCAACTATCTCTACAACCACTGGGGCCCGGCCGCGGTCTTCCGCCAGATTCCGGCGAAGATCCTCTCGTTCGACGACCTGAAGCTGCCCGAGGCGCTCAAGAAGCTCTGCCACCTCGACCAGGGCCTCGTCGTCGTCACCGGCCCGACCGGCTCCGGCAAGTCGACGACGCTCGCGGCGATGATCGACTACATCAACACGAACCTCGCACGGCACATCATCACGATCGAGGACCCGATCGAGTTCGTGCACCAGAACAAGAAGTCCGTCATCGTCCACCGCGAGGTCGGCGAGCACACCGCGTCGTTCGGCGCCGCGCTCAAGGGCGCCATGCGGCACGACCCCGACATCCTGCTCCTCGGCGAGATGCGCGAACTGGAGACCATCAAACTTGCGCTCGGCTGCGCCTCGATGGGCATGCTCGTCTTCGGCACGCTGCACACGAACAACGCGCCCAAGACGGTCGACCGCATCATCAACACCTTTCCGGCCGACGAGCAGAACCAGGTGCGCGTGATGCTCGCCGGCTGCCTCGCCGGCGTCGTCGCCCAGTTGCTCTGCAAGCGCGTGCCGAAGGGCCGCTGCGCCGTGCATGAGATCCTGCTCACCCATGAGGCGCTGCCCAACACGATCCGCTCCGGTCAGATCGCCAACATCCGCTCCATCATCGAGAGCGGCGCCGCCGACGGCATGGTCACGATGGACAACAGTCTCATGGCGCGCGTGAAGGACGGCACCGTCGAGGCGAAGGAGGCCTACATGAAGGCCTCGAACAAGGCGCTCTTCGCCGGCCTGCTCTCCCCCAGCGACCTCGGCGGGCACTGATCCAGACGCCGCCGACCTGCAGCTAGCAAAAACAGGCACCCCCTACTGCGGAGCGACGGGCTTTGCGGCAGCCCTTGCCGCAGGCGCTGCGGCCGGCAATTCGCCGGACTTGCGCGGATGGAAGATTTCGTCCGCCAACTCGCGGTTGTGCTCCACCGAATCGAGCGTTGTGACCAACCGCATGGCGGGATTCGTGATGGTATTGGAAAACGCGATCAGTTCGCCATCGATCCGCCGATAATCGCCGATATCGGCCGTGACCTTGAGCATGCCGCCCGGACCGGCTTGAATAATAGTCTCTACCCGCACGAGCAAACCGGTCGCGACATCGAAATAATGGACGCCGGCAGAGCCTTGCACGGTCGCTAGCTCAATCACGGCCAGCTTGCGACCGTCCTTTTCCGTGCGCTCGCCAAGCCATTTGCGCAGCGGAATCTGCTCGCCGAGCTTGGTAATCGGGTGCAACTCACCGATGGCAACCAGCTGTGCCAACTCGGGTCCGACAAGCTGTCGATAACCCTGCAACTCCGACCATGCCCACCCGATCGCGCCATCGAAGCCCTGCAGGACCTTGCCCATGCCCGGCACTTCCTGCTCGATCAATATTTTGTTCGGTGCTTTCTGCGAGATGATGGTGGCGAACGTCACGCCGGAGGTCGTCACCTCAACATGCCCCCGCGAAAAGCGGGTCTTCACCTTGGCCAGATCCACCGGTTGGCCAGCGGCAGCGCGGAAGCGCGCGAGCGTCTGTTCGATGCGCTCGAGATCGGCCACGAGTTCGGCGGGCGGCGACCACGAACTTTCATCCGGCTTTGCGCGGTGGTTCGCCGAAAGCACCTCGATTGTAGTCACGTTGCCGTTCTGGGTCGAAACGCCGTGAAATGGCTCGATTACCCCGTCGATCTTTCGGAAATCCGAATAATCGACCACTTGCCTTCCCTTCGGGTCGTATACCTCGCGCCGCACACGCAAGCCGGTGGTCACGGAGAAAACCCAATGCTCGCGCCAGCCTTTCGCATCGATCAGCTCGATCACATGCACGGTCTTGCCGTTGATCGTCTCGTCCGACAGCAGCTGGCGCTGCGGGAAACTCGCACGCACCCGCAGCGATTCTTGCGGTCCGGACGTACGTCGGTTACGTTCAACTTCGTCGGTCGGCAACAAACCTGCCCCGAATGCGACATGTTGCATCCAGCCCGTGTGACCATCATCGTAGATGACGAGTTCACCCGAACGCGTCTGCATCACACCGCGATGGGCACCATCGGAACGACACTGCTCGCGCAATTCCCATACAAACCCCTGGGCGTTGGTATAGCGGGTCTGATATTCGGTGGCCTTGATTGCCTTGAGACGCTCGTCTCCGCCGCAGGCCCCAATCCAGCGATCTAGCACGCTATCGGCGGTCGTATTGTCGGTGGACTTTGCGCGCACCAAGGGGCCAAGCGCGAGCAGCAGGAGCATGAGTAATCCCCGAGAGAGAGGAAGTGGGTTGGGCATGTCAGTTGTTGGTTTGTATTTGGCCCGTGGAAATTTTTGCCCGCTCGGCGAGCAGCCATGCCCGCGCCGCATCGAGTACCGAATCCCGCCCGGCCGCCAGATCAGCGCCCGTGCGCAGCACGATCTCATCCGGCACGACCCCCGCACCCTCAAGCGAACGACCGCGGGGCGTGACGATGTCCGCCATGGCAAACTGGAAAAGATCGCCGCTCGGCAGCTGCTTGAAGGACGAGGGCAGCGCCTGTCCCGCGCTGCGCTCGCCAAAGATTCTCGCGCGGCCGGTCTCCTGGAGACCGGCCGCCATCAACTCGGCCGTTGATGCCGAGGTGCCGTCGATCAACACCGCCAGCGGGCCAGTGAACGCGCCCTCCTGCGGGAACGCCGCGAACTGCATCACTCCCTGCCGAAGCTTCATGCGGCCCAACCAGAGCTGCCGGTCGGTCAGCCAGCCGGTGATGCCTGGCGCCATGGTGGCGAGACCGCCGGGATTGCCACGCAGATCAAGCACGAGTCCGCCACCGGGCGGCAGCGCAAGGAGAAACTCCCGGATGTCCTTCATCACCTGCCGGGCAAAAACATTGAAACGCAGATAGGCCACGCCGTCTGTGCTGACCGCACTCGCCAACTCAAGCGGCCACGACGGGAAGTTGCCCACCGGCTCGGACCACGCGCCCTCGTACGAGACGCTCTCCAACTCAAATTCCTGCTCGTTTTCTCCGCCAGAGAGTTGCGCACGGAGCTTGAGCCTTTTTCCCACCGCCGCTCGGAAATGCGAAGCCGTCCACTGCGCCAGGTAGCGACCGGCACGAAGAGTATCCCACCTACCGCTTTGCTGCACGGCTGCGAGCAATTCATGAAGATCGCGCCCATCAAGAACGCGCAGCGCCGCGCCGGGCCGTAGCCCAGCTTTCTCGGCTGGACCGCCCGTCGTCACATGGGTCACGACCACGGCATCGTCCATCCAGCCGACCTCCACCCCCATCGTACCGATGCGCACGCGCTCTTCCGGTGTGAAAACGGCCGCCTCGCGCGGTAGGATCGCGAAATGAGAGCGATCGAGTTCGTTGAGCATCTGTTGGAGCAGGATTCGCAGTGCAGGGTTGTCGCCCGCCTCGGTAAGCCGCGGCTCGTATTGGGCGCGCACCGCAGCCCAATCGACACCGCCGAACCGAGGATCGAAATACGCTTCGTTTACCGTGCTCCATACCATCTCGAACGTCTGCTGTCGTGTTGCCGCCCACTTTGTTTCATCCGGCGAAGACACCAACGCACCGGCTGCGAGGGTCCCCGCACCGATGCACCACGCGAGAAGCGAACCCGCCCAATTGTGCCGCAGCATGGCGCGGAGCGAACCGTCTGCGCGCAAAACCGTCAAGGCACGATGTGCGCCCGGCTTTAGCGGGGCGACGCTTGGTGCGCATGAAAAAGCCGGGCCGTGAGGCCCGGCGAGACGGGATCGGGCCGCGCGACCTTCGCGCGCGGCTGCGGCTCAGAGGTTCGACTTGATCTTGTCGAGGATGGAGACGGACATCTGTTCGTCGCCGAACAGGCCGACGCGGATCTGCACCTTGGTGGACTTGTCGCCGACCTTCTCCACGGTGACCTCGACCTTCTTGTCGAGCGCCGTGCGGGACACGAAGACGGCCTTCAGGGCGTCCTTGTTTTCGCTCACGCGGGCGAACTCGAGCTCCTTGAGCGCGGTGCGCGTGGCGTCGACGACCTTGTTGTAGTTGTTGCCCAGCGTGGTGTCCAATTCACCGCGCACATAGGCCATCGTGCCCGCGCCGGCGCCGGCGGCGGCAATGATGCAACCGGACAGGACCGGCAGGGCGAGCAGCGCGAGCGCCAGGCTGAGCACGGTGAATGGGCGGAAGCGGGAAATGGTAGTTTTCATGTGTGATGGAGGGGAGTTAACCGTGCAGACAGGGCGGGGTCAAATATGCTCCGTGAAAAAACCTACGAAACTCTGTCTTCATCCGGACGGGGTGTCAGGACCTCGCGCAGGACATGGCGCAACTGTTCGAGCCCGTAGGGCTTGGGCAGGATGCCGCAGAAGCCGTGCGCCCGGTAGTTGGCGAGCACCGGGTCGCGCGAATAGCCGCTGGAGACGATCGCCCGGACCCCGGGATCGAGTTTCTTGAGGTGCTCCAACGCCTCGCGCCCGCCCATGCCGCCCGGCACGGTGAGGTCCATCAGCACGACGTCGAAACGCCGGCCGGCCGCCCCGGCCGCGCGATATTTCTCCACCGCCTCGGCTCCATCCGCCGCCTCCTCGCATTCCACGCCGAGCCGGCGCAGGAACAGGCCGACCATGTTGCGGATGGGCTCCTCGTCGTCCATGAACAACACCCGCGCGCGCAGCGACGCCGCGACCGGCGGGTGCACCGGTGGCTCAGCCTGCGCCTCGTGCGCCGCGGGGATCCAGATGTGGAAAGCCGTGCCCTCGCCGAGCCGCGACTCCACCTCGATGTGACCCTGGTGTTTCTTGACGATGGAGTAGACGGTCGCGAGGCCCAGGCCGCTGCCCTGCTGCTTGGTGGTGAAATAGGGATCGAAAATCTTCGCGAGGTGGTCCGCCGCGATGCCGACGCCGGTGTCCGCCACGGTCAGGTGCACGTAGCGCCCGGCGGGCAGCGGCACACCGCTCCCGGCGGCGGGCAACAGAGCGTTGTTGGCCGTGATTTTCACCACCCCGCCCTGCGGCATGGCCTGCACGGAGTTGATGACGAGATTCTGCACGACCTGACCGACCTGGCCCTTGTCGGCGTTGGCCGCCCACAGATCGGGCGCGAGGGCGAACTCCGCCCGCGCCTTCGCGCCGTGCAGCGCGAAGCCCGCCGACTCGCGCAGCAGCTCGGGCAACGCGACGGCCGCGCGCACGGGATCGCCGCCTTTGGCAAAGGTCAGGAGCTGCTGCGTGAGGTCGCGCGCGCGCAACGTGGCGCGCTTCGCGTCGTCGAGCATGTGGCGGAGGGAGGTATCCGGATCGGTGTCCATCTCCGCCAACGTCACGTTGCCGAGCACGACGGTGAGGATGTTATTGAAATCATGCGCGATGCCGCCGGCTAGGATGCCCACGGCCTCGAGCTTGGAGGCGCGCGTCATCTCGGCCTCCAGCCGGCGGCGCGCGGTGATGTCCGCCACGAAACCCTCGAAGTACTGCACCTGGCCCGTTGCGGCGCGCACGACGCGGACGTTCTCGGAAATCCACACCGTGCTCCCGTCGCGCCGGCGGACCTCGGATTCGAAATTATCCAGCCGGTCGGTGGCCTTGACCGCCGCGAGGAAGTCCTCCCGGCGCCGGGGCTGTACATACAGCGTGCCGAGCGCCCGCTCGTTCGCGTAGTCCATAAGCTCACCGACCGTCGCGCAGCCCAGCAGCTGGGCCATGGCGGGGTTGACCGCCAGAAACCGGCCCGCGACGGTCGAGCGGTAGACGCCGCCGGCGGCGTTCTCGAACAGCTCGCGGTAACGCGTCTCGCTCTCGCGCAGCGCGTGCTCGGCGGCGAGCTTGGCCGTCATGTCGAACGGCAGCACGAGCACGCAGGTACGGCCGTTGAACACGAGCGAGTGGGTGAAGACCTCCACCAGCATGATGGTGCCGTCCTTGCGGCAGTGGCGCCAGACACCGGCGGCGAAGGAATCCTCCGGCGGCGCGGGATGCGCGCGGTACTCCTGCATCGCCGTGCTCAGGCGCGCGGCCTCGTCCGGCGGCCGGATGTCGAGGACGGTGCGGGCGGCGAACTCCTCGCGAGTGTAGCCGTAGCGCTCGACGGCGGCCTCGTTCACCATCACGAAGCGGAGCGTCTCGGCGTCGAAGATGTACATCGGGTTCGGCGTCGTCTCGAAGAGCCGCCGGTAGCGGTCCTCGCTCTCCTGCAGCGCCTGCACGGCGTTTTTCTGCTCGGTGATGTCGACCAGCGCCGTGAGCGAGCGGCGGAAGGTCAGCCGCCCGTCCTTCAGCGGCATGCGCCAGCTGTAATGAAAGCGGCGCAACTCGCCGGTGAGCAGACGCAGCGTGACCTCGCCTTCCGTGCTCTCGCGATTTTCCCAGAGTTCGTGCACCAGCTCCACCCGGCTGGCCATGAACTCCTCCGTGAAGAGACGCGGCACATGGGCGATCAGGGCCTCCCGGTTTTCGGCGCCAAACGCCCGCAGCGCCGCCTGGTTGACCTCCGTCAGGGGCGGGAGCCGCGCCATCTCGGCCGCCTCGGGCGGATGGCCGGCCAGATAGGCCCGCAGGTCCGTGACGCCGGCGGCGCGGAGCTCGGCGAACCGCTCGCCCAACGCCTGGTAATCGAACTCCACGAGCGGCACCGGCGACAGGTCGAACAACTCGCGGTAGCGCGCCTCGCTCTCCAGCCGGGCCTGCTCGGCCGCGCGCTGCTCGGTGATGTCGACCATCACCGTCTGGGTGCGCGAGCTGTCCGCCGTGCCGTCGCCGAGGCGGACGAGCCGCCAGCGGTACCACATGGTGCGCAGGCTGCCGTCGATCCGGTGGATCTTGAACTCGCCCTCGGAAAAATACTCGCCCTGCCACGCATGCACGATGTTGCCCAGGCGCACCCGGCGGATCTCGTCGGTGTAGATACGCGCCAGGTTCTCGACGACCTCGCGCTTGCTGCGGCCACCGACGAGCCGGACCGCCGCCTCGTTGATGTCGACCACCGGCATCTGCTGCAGCGCGAATTCCTCCCGCGCCGGATCCGCCGCCAGGTAGGCGGTCAGGTCGGTGACGCCCTCCTGGCGGAGCTGCCGGAACCATTTCAACGCCGGGGCGTAGTCGTATTCGACGATGGCCAGCGGGGACTGCTCGAAGAACAGCCGGAAGCGCGCCTCGTTCTCGCGCAGCGCCTGTTCGGTCTTCCGCAACGCGGTGATCTCGGTGAAGACGAGGCGGACGTTGGCCAGGTCGCGCCGCCCCTCGGGAGTGCGGCCCACCTCCCAGTGCAGCAGCGCATGGAGCGTCTCGCCGGCCTTGTTGACATAGCTCGTCTCCAGCGCGAGCCGGTCGGTGCCCTCCCACAGGGCGGCGAGTTCCTCGATGAAATGCACGTAGCCCTGCTCGGTCATGATCGCCGGCAGCCCCCGGTCCATCTCCTCGACGGACCTGAAGCCGTTGCGGGCGAGCGTAAGCCGGTTCGCGGCGATCACGCGCTTCAGCCGGTGCAGCTCGCGCACCAGTTGCGGGCGCGCCCGCAGGTGCGCCCGCAGGTCGGTCACGCCCTCGGCGCGGAGCCGTTCGAGCTCGGGCTCGAGCGCGAGGTAGCTCTCGACCACGATGGGGGCCGGGGCGAGGTCGAAGATTTCGTACTGCCGGCGCTGCGCCTCCTGCAACTCGCGGGTCCGGCGCGCGATCAGGCGTTGCAACCGCCGGTTGGCCAGCACCGCGAGCACGGCCACCGCCACGGCGATCGCGAGCCCCCAGAGCAGCCAGTGCACGACATCCTTGAAGCGCTCGGCCCACGGCACCGGCGGTTCGTAAAGCATGCCGTCCAGGCGCGCGAGACTGCCTTGCGGTTGATAGAGATTGACGCCCTCGCCCATGCGCCGCCAGCGGCCGGGATTGATGCGGCCGAGCTCCACGAGGTCGGCATTGATCAACAGGCTCACCTGCCCCGCCTCGTATTTCATCGCCTCGCGGTCCAGGCCGGACCGGCGCGAGGCGGCGGAGGCGGCGGGGTGATGCTCCAATATCCAGTCGATGAGCTCGTCCGGATGGCGCAAGGCGTACGCCCAGCCGCGCAGGAGCGCGGCCCGCATGCGCGCGACCCGGTCGGGCGTCGCCGCAAGCACGCGCTCGCTCGTGAACAGGCAGTCGCCGTAGAAATCCACGCCGTAGTCCAGCGGCCGGATCACCCGCACGGCCACGCCTTCGCGCGCCATGATATAGGGCGCATCGATGACGAAGGCGCTCATCGCGTCGGCGGTGCCGCTCGTGAGCTCGTTCACGGACCACTCGTTCGGCACGATGGTGATGTGATCGAAGCCCACGCCCTCGCGCTCGAGCATCAGGCGGATTTCCGAGCCGAGCGAGGTCTGGTCGAGCGCGACGCGCCGGCCGATGAGATCGTGCGGGGAATTGAGATTGTCCGCCGCCCGCGTCAGCAACACCTGCGGTGAATGCTGCATGATGGCGGCCACGACCACGGGCCCCTGCCCCGCGAGCCGGCTGGCGATCAACTGCGGACCCTGCGAAATGCCGAAGTCGGCCCGGCCTTCCTCGACCTCCCGGAGCGCCGAGTGTATTTGCTGCGTCGTCGGGCGCACGTCCACCTCCAGCCCCGCCTCCCGGAAATAGCCCTTGGCCTCGGCGGCATAGATGCCCGCGAACTGGAACTGGTGCGTGTAGGGCAGCTGCAGCACCACCTTCTCCAGGTTTTCCGCTCCCCCGGCCGGGCCCGTCCAAGCCAGCAACGCCGCGAAGCCGCCCAGCCGGGCGGCAAACCGCAGTATCAGGGTGTGTCGCGCGGGGTAGCTCATGCGCAGGGTAATCGCTCTAGACAATAACCGCTCCGGGGCATGTCGAGCCGCAATCCCATTTCAACCCGCATCATTTGCGCGGTGCCGTTCCCCGTGCGAAGTGACTGGCGCCCGCGGGCCTCCGCGCTAGGTTGCGCGCCATGACCCTCTCCATCCGCCCGGCCACCCGCGCCGATGTCCCGCTCATCTGTGAATTCATCCGCGGCCTCGCCGAATACGAGAAGCTGCTCCACGAATGCGAAGCCACCGACGAACAGCTCGCCCGCACGCTCTTCCCCGCCGACGGCGCCGAGGGTCAAGGCGCCGGCGGTGCGGCGCCGGCGGCCCACGTCGTCATCGGCGAGATCGACGGCACGCCGGCCGGGTTCGCGCTGTATTTTTTCAACTACTCCACCTTCCTCGCGAAGCCCGGCCTCTATCTCGAAGATCTGTTCGTGCTGCCCGCGCACCGCGGCTCCGGCCTCGGCAAGGCGCTGCTGCTGCACCTCGCGAAAATCGCCAACGCGCGCGGCTGCGGCCGCATGGAGTGGTCGGTGCTCGACTGGAACCAGCCCGCGATCGGCTTCTACCGGAAAATCGGCGCCGTGCCCCTGAACGAGTGGACCGTCCAGCGGCTCACCGGTCCGGCCCTCGCCCAATACGCCTGAAGCGCGCGCCGCGCTGTGCCGCCGGTCCGGCGCACGCATTGCCCCTGCCCCCGCCCTCCCGATCCCTGCTAAGCTGCGCGCATGAAATTTCCTCTCTACTGGGTCGATGCGTTCACACCCACGGTCTTCGCCGGCAACCCCGCGGCCGTGGTGCCGCTCACGGCTTGGCCGGACGACCGCGTGATGCAGCAGATCGCCTTCGAGAACGGCCTGGCCGAGACGGCGTTCTTCGTGCGCACGGGGCCCGACCGCTTCCACCTGCGCTGGTTCACACCGGAGCTCGAGATGGACCTCTGCGGCCACGCCACGCTCGCCAGCGCCTTCGTGGTGTTCACCCAGATCGGCCAGACCGGCGACCGCCTCGTGTTCGACTCGCGCAGCGGCCCGCTCATCATCACGCGCCGGCCCGACGCGCGCCTGGAGCTCGATTTCCCCGCGCGCCCGCCCGCGCCCGTGCCGGCCACCGAGATCCCGCCCACGCTACTGCCCGGGCTCGGCGGCGCCGCGCCGACGTGGATCGGCCGGTCGCGCGATTACCTCTGCGTCTATCCGACCGCCGCGGACGTGCTGGCGATCAAGCCCGACTTCACCGAGCTCAACCAGATCGACGTCATCGGCATCATCGTCACCGCGCCGGGCACGGACGGCGTGGACTTCGTCTCGCGCTTCTTCGCGCCAAACTGCGGTGTGCCCGAGGATCCCGTCACCGGCTCGTCCCACTGCACGCTCGTGCCCTACTGGGCCGGACGCCTCGGCAAGACCCAGCTGCGCGCGCGGCAGGTCTCCCCGCGGGGCGGTGAGCTGCTCTGCCGCCTCGCGGGCGACCGCGTCGCGATGGCGGGGCACGCCGCCCTCTATCTGCGCGGCGAGATCGAGCTGTAGTCGTTTTCCCGGCCTGACACCCCGAAGAATCCCCCAAGACGGCCCGCCCGGCCGTCTTTTTTCGGTCCGTTTTTCCCGCTTCCGGGAAAATTGTCATGGTCACAGCACACGTTTAAGGTAACTGTACCGGTGCCAATTAAACTGTGCTGCCGCTACTGCCCCCCGCCCTGTCCCGGTATAGTCCGCCGCCTTTTTACCCGCCATGATCCAGACCGTCGCCGCTCCCAAGCCGCTTTCGCCCGCGAAAGCCGCCGCCCGCCCGCTCTACGCGGAACTGGCTGACTCGCTTCAAAACCTCATCGAGCAAGGCACGCTTCGCCCCGGTCACCGCGTGCCGTCCGTGCGCACGATGTCGCGCCAGCGCGACGTGAGCATCGCCACGGTGCTGCAGGCTTACACGGTGCTGGAAAATCGCGGCTACCTGGAAGCCCGGCCGCAATCCGGCTACTACGTCCGCCCGCGCCCGCCGTCCCTCGCGCCCGAGCCGCGCATGGCCAAGGCCATGGCGAAGCCGTCTTACGTCGGCGTGAACGACCTCACCACCGAGGTCATGGAATACGCGCTGAACCAGAACTACGTGCCCTTCGGCTCAGCCTGTCCGCACCACAGCCTGTTCCCGAACAAGAAGCTCGCGCGCATCATCGGCTCCGTCGCCCGCCGCGACCCCACCCTCATCGGCCGCGCCGGCATGAACTGGGGCTACGAGCCGCTCACGCGCGAGATCGCCCGCCGCTACCTCCAGGCCGGCGTGCCCATCCCGCACGACGAGCTCGTCGTCACCGACGGCTGCACCGAGGCGCTCAACCTCTGCCTGCGCGCCGTCACGAAGCCCGGTGACACCGTCGCCATCGAGACGCCCGCCTACTTCGGCTTCCTCGAGATCATCCAGAGCCTCAACCTCCGCGCCCTCGAGATCCCCACCTCGTCGCGCGAGGGCGTGTGCCTCGACGAGCTGCGCGACGCCATCGAGCAGAACGACGTGAAGGCCGTCATGATCATGCCGAGCTTCCACAACCCGCTCGGTTCGCTCATGCCCGACGAGAAGAAGCAGCGCCTCTACAACCTGCTCTGCGAATACGACCTGCCCGTCATCGAGGACGATATCTACGCCGACACGCATTTCGGCGACGTGCGCCCGAAGCCCCTCAAGGCGTGGGACCGCGACGGCCGCGTGATGCTCTGCTCGTCGTTCGGCAAGACGCTCGCGCCCGGTCTGCACGTCGGTTGGACGGCGCCCGGCCGCTACCTCGAGCGCGTCCGCCGCCTCAAGTTCACCAACACGATGGGCACGACCGTCCTGTTGCAGAAGGCGCTCGCCGAGTTCCTGCGCGACGGCGGCTACGACCACCACCTGCGCTCGCTGCGCCGCGCCTACCACCAGCACCTGCACCTCTTCCTGCAGGGCATGCAGAAGCATTTCCCCGAGGGCACGCGCTACAGCCGACCGCAGGGCGGCAACTTCATCTGGGTCGAGCTGCCCGCGCGCGTCGACACGCTCAGGCTCCGGCGCGACGCGTTGAAGCACAACATCAACACCGCGCCCGGCGTCCTCTTCTCCGTGAAAGACCGCTACCGCAACTGCCTCCGCATGAGCTGCAGCCTGCCGTGGTCCGACGAGATCGAGGCCGCGCTCCGCACGCTCGGTGAGCTCATCAAACAGCAGCTCTGACGCGACGGCGATCTTCCACGCCGTTCTCCCGCGGCTGGCCGAACGGCCAGTTCCGCGCCGGGGACTCCTCGTCCAGACTCCGTCCATGAAAGCCACCGTCGCCGCAATGCTCGCGCGCCTGCCCGGCCCGGCCACCGCCCGGTGGCCGCAAGGCGAGCCCTTCGCCGTCGCGCTGAAGCACGGCTCGATGAGCGTAGAACTCTATGCTCCGCGCGGACGCGACCGGCAGACGCCGCACACACGCGACGAGCTCTACTTCGTCGTCTCCGGCCGCGGCGAGTTCGTGCACGGCGGCCGGCGCGACCCGTTCGGCCCCGGCGATACTTTCTTCGTCCCCGCGCGGCAGGAGCACCGCTTCGAGAACTTCACCGCCGACTTTGCCGCGTGGGTTGTTTTCTACGGACCCGAGGGAGGCGAGCAGTCATGAAACGCCACGTCGCCATCCTGGTCTTCGACGAGGTCGAGGTGCTCGACTTCGCCGGGCCGTTCGAAGTCTTCGCCGTCACCGACGAACTGCGCGGCTACCACACCTTCAACACCTACACGGTGGCGGAGCTGCCCGGCACGGTGCGCGCCCGCAACGGCCTGAAGATCATGCCGGCCTACACGCTCGAGACGGCGCCCGCCCCGCACCTCCTCGTCGTGCCCGGCGGCGCCGGCACCCGCGCGCTGTTGAAAAAACCCTCCGTGCTCGACTGGGTGCGCCAGCGCGCGGCCGGAGCGGAGCACATCGTCTCCGTCTGCACCGGCTCGCTCGTGCTCGGTGCCGCCGGCCTGCTCGACGGCCTGCCGGCCACCACGCATTACGAAAACTTCGCCGAGCTCCGCCACATCGCTCCGCGCGCCGAGGTGGTCCAGGACCGCCGCTTCCTCGACAATGGCAAGGTGCTCACCTCCGCGGGCATTGCCGCCGGCATCGACGTGTCGTTGCACCTCGTGGCGAAGCTGCTGGGCGTCGAAACTGCGCAGGCCACCGCCCGCTATATGGAATACCACTGGCGCAACGACGCCGGCCAAACCCGCTGAATCTTTTCATGTCCGCCCACTCCGCCACCGCCACGCGCGCCCAGTTCATCGGCGCCTTCACCGCGATCTACCTCGTCTGGGGCTCCACCTATCTCGCGATCCGCATCGCGGTCGAGACGTTGCCGCCGTTCCTCATGGCCGGCTCGCGCTTCGCCGTGTCCGGCGCGCTGCTCTACGGGTTCCTGTGGTTCACCAAGCGCATCAAGCCCACGGCGCGTCAGTGGCGGGACAACGCCATCGTCGGCGGTTTCCTCATGCTCGGCGGCAACGGCCTCGTGTGCTGGGCCGAGCAGACCGTGCCCTCCAGCATCGCCACGCTCGTCATCTCCATCGGGCCGCTCGTCGTCGTGCTGCTCGACTGGGCGGTGCTCGTCTGGGGCAAGGACGAGAAGCGCGGCGCGCGGCCCAACGCCGCCACCTTCACCGGACTCGCCCTCGGTTTTGCGGGCCTCGTCCTGCTCGTCGGCCCCGGCATCATGCACGGCACCGGCGGCCTGGCGCCCATTCCCGTCGGCGCGCTCGCGCTCGCCAGTGCGCTCTGGAGCGCCGGCTCGCTCTACGGCCGCTACTCGCAGCAACCGGCCGAACCTTTCACCGCCTCCGCCATCCAGATGCTCACCGGCAGCCTGTGGCTGTTCGCCGCCAGCTTCTTGGCCCACGAGCCCGCGCGCCTGCATGCGGCCGACCTCACGGTGCGCGCCCTCAGCGCGTGGGCCTACCTCACGCTGGTCGGCTCGCTCGTGGGTTTCACGGCCTTCGTCTGGCTCATGAAGCACAGCACGCCCGCGCGCGTCTACACCTACACCTACGTGAACCCGATCGTCGCCGTGTTCCTCGGCTGGCTGATCCTGCACGAGGAGGTTAACTCCCGCATCTTCACCGCCGCAGCCGTGATCGTCGCCGGCGTCGCCATCATCACGATGGCCAAGACCCGCAAGACGTCCGCACCGGCTTCCGCTCCGGTCGCCACCCCGCAACCCGCCGGCGGCAGCCGCTGAGCCCGGCACGCCGCACGCGGACCGTCCCGTCGCCCAAGTACCAGCGGACAAGCGGTTCCCGCAGCTGCGCGCAGCAAAAGCCAAGATTTGCCCGGCAATAAACGTTGCCCGGAGCACTCGTATGGTTATCCATGCTCCTTAGCATGAAACGCCTCGCCTGGCTTTTCCTCGCCGTCTTCTGCACCGCGCTCGCGCAGGTGCAACCGGTCGAGCCGTTGCTGCCGCAGGCGAAGGAGCCATGCTGCTGTGAGAGCGACGGCGCGTGCGGCATGCCCGAGTGTGCGCTGCCCCCTGCGTTCACCCAGTCACAAACGACCACACTGGAACGCGCCGGCACCGAGCTGCGCCAGGTCGCCCGCCGCGGTGCAGCCCGGCTTCCGCAGGTCACACCCAAGTTTTATTCGTTCGTCACGGAGCAAGTCGTGGCCACCACGATGCTCCCCGCGTCTGCTTTCGCGACGCCCGCTGCCAGTCCGTCCCTGTTCCGGCTGCACTGCAGCTTCTTGATCTGAGGCCGTCGGCCTGCGCACACCCGCGCGCCGGTTTCGCTCCGTCCTGTCCTCACGCGCCGCTGTGCGCCCGACAGGATTCCCAGCCCTCATTCCGCCTTCGATTCATTCCGCCATGAAACATCTTCTTTCCCTGTACCTCGCTCTCCTGTTTTCCGTCAGCGCACCGCTGGCGTTCGCCGCGCACGATCACTCCCACGCCGATCAGCCCGCCGCCCCCGACGCGGCCTGGCTCGCCAAGGCCAAGGTCGACTATCCGCTCAAGACCTGTGTCGTCTCTGGCGAGGAAATCGGCGGGAGCATGGGCGAGGGCATCGACTACGTCTACCATCAGAAGGGCAAGCCCGACCGGCTCGTCCGTTTCTGCTGCAAGGATTGCCGCAAGGACTTCGACCGGGAGCCCGCCCAGTACCTCAAGCTCATCGACGAGGCCGTCGCCCGGGCGAAGAAAAACTGACCCATGCACACCCGACGACATGCCTGCATCGCGGCGGCCGTCTTCACGGTTGCAGGCGCCACGTTCCTGGCCGGTTGCACCACCCCGCCGCTCGCGGCGGAAAAATCCGCCCGGGCGGATGTGCGTGCGACCGGCGCCGCCTTGCTGGCCCGGCAAGGCCGGCCGGCTTTGCCGGTGTTGGGCGCCGACTCGCCGCCCGACGAGTTCGTGCGCTATGCCGTGCTCAACCACCCCGCGGTCGCCGCTGCGTATTACGACTGGCGCGCGGGCGTCGAGGCCATCGCGCCCACCCGGGCCCTGCCGGAACCGGCGCTCACCTTCGAAGCCGACATCGTGGACACGCTGATGACGTTCATGCCGGGCCTGATGTTCGACTTCATGGGCGCCGGCAAGCGCGCCGCGATGGGCCGCGAGGCCACCGCCGCCGCGGATGTCACACGCCGTGGTTACATCTCCGTGGTCCTGAACACCGCCGCCGCCGCGCGGAAGGCCTGGATCGAGCTCGCGTTCATTGACGAGGCCGCCGGGTTGCGTGAGTTGTCGCTGGGGGCGCTCGAGCGGTCGCTCGCACTCGCCAATGCCGATTACACGACCGGGAAAGGCATGGGGACGCTGACCGACCAGGTCCGCTTCGCCAATGAAGCCGCCAAGGTGCGCAGCGATCTCACGACGCTCGCCGACCGCCGGACGGCCGCCCGCGCCCGCTTCAAATCCGCGCTGGGATTGGCGCCCGCCGATCCCGATCCCGCCTGGCCGAAGGCCGTGCTCGCTCCGACCGCCCTGCCCAGCGAGGACGAACTCTGGCGCCGCGCCACTGCGGCCAATG
Organism: Opitutia bacterium; assembly: GCA_016187925.1. Classification (GTDB taxonomy): domain Bacteria; phylum Verrucomicrobiota; class Verrucomicrobiia; order Opitutales; family Opitutaceae; genus Didemnitutus. Next base: position 19,173 of record JACPIS010000044.1, read on the forward strand.
CCGAACTCGGCCGCATGCGCGCCATGGTCGAGATGGCGGTCGCCGGCGTCGAGGTGGCGCGCAGGACCGGCCGGCCTGATTTCACCCTCGGAATGATGGCCGATCTCAAAGCCGATCCACTCATGCTCCGGCCTACGGCCACCCTCAAACTGCCCATCTGGCGCGAAAAGATCGCCGCCACCATCGCCGCCGCGGAGGCCCGGCGCGACGCCAGCGTGGCGCGCGTCTCAGCCGAACAGCTCAACCTCGCCGCCGAACTCGCGCAGATGCTCTACATGGTGCGTGAGGCCGATCGCATGATCGCCTACATCGACGGCACCGCCCTGCCGAATTTCGACCGCATGATCGCGACGGCTGAGGCCGGTTATCAAGCCGGCATGGCGGGCCCCGGCATGATTCCCGAAACGCAGCTCATGGCCCTCGGCATGCGCCTGGAACGCGCCGCCGCCCTGCGTGAACGCGAGACCGCCGTCACGGAACTGCTGCTGCTGACCGCCAACGTCGCCCCCGTCGGCTCGCCTCTTCCCATAGCCACGCCCTCCTCCTGAATTTTTTCGTCCCATGAACTCCTCCCTGCGTTTCCTCGCCCTCGCTTTCGTCGCTCTGATTTTTGCCCTCGGTCTCGCCGCCGCCGAGCAGCTCTACACCTGCGGCATGCACCCGCAGATACTCAAGAAGGAACCGGGCAACTGCCCGATCTGCGGCATGGCCCTCACGCCGGTTCGCAACAACAGCGTCACTCCGTCCGCGGCGGGTGAGCGCAAGATCCGGTACTACAAATCCTCCATGAATCCCGGCGAAGTCAGCGACCAGCCTGGCAAGGACTCGATGGGCATGGACCTGGTCCCGGTCTACGAAGGCGGTGACACCTCCGCGCAGACCATCCGAATCGACGCCGCCACGGTCCAGCGCATGAACCTCAAGACCAGTCTCGTCACCCGCGGGCCCGTGCTCCGCGAGCTCCGCACCGTCGGCTCCGTCTCCTACAACGAGGCGGGCCTCCGTGACATCACGCTGAAATACGAGGGCTGGATCGAGAAGCTTTTCGTCAACACCACCTGGACCGCGGTGAAGGCCGGCGATCCGCTGTTCGAAATCTACTCGCCTGATCTCTATAATGCCGGACTCAACTACCTCGTCGCCCTCCGCACCGAGGGCGCGTCCGGCGGGCCGCTCACCCGCGCCTCACTCGCCCGGCTGCAGCTTTTCGACCTGCCGGCCGATTACCTCGCGGAACTCGCCCGCGCAGGCGAGGCGCCCCGCACCTATGTTTATCGCGCCCCGGCGGACGGCATGGTCATCGAAAAGATGGCCGTCGCCGGCCAGATGATGAAGCCCGGCGAACGCATCTACCGCCTGGCGGATCTTTCGTCCGTCTGGGTGCTCGCGCAAATCTACGAGCAAGACCTGGCCTTTGTCCGCGCCGGACAGGACGCCACCGTCCGCGTGACCTACGGCCCCGAGCGGCTGCTCGAGGGTCGCGTCGAGACGCTCCTGCCGCAGGTCGAGGAGCAGACGCGCACCGCCACCGCGCGCATCGTGCTGCCGAATCCCGACGCCAGCCTGCGGCCCGGCATGTTCGTCGACGTGCGGTTCGTGGCCAAGCTGGCGGACGACGCCGTGCTCGTGCCCGACCTGGCCGTGCTGCGCAGCGGCGAGCACAACACGGTGTTCATCGCCCGCGACAACGGCACGTTCGAGCCGCGCGAGGTCAGGCTCGGTGTCCGCTCGCAGGGCAATTTCTACGAGGTGCTCTCCGGTCTCGCCGCCGGCGAGCGGGTGGTCGTCTCGGGCCAGTTCATGCTCGATTCCGAGAGCCAGTTGCGCGACGCGATTCAAAAGATGCTCAACGCCGCCGGTCAGACTCCGGCCAGCCGGGCGACACCCCCGCCTGCTCGGCAAAGGGAAGAGGACGGGCCAGAGCCGCACCCGACCGCCGACGCCGCCGCCACGATGGTCGGCATGGATGACGCCTCCGCACTGCCGGAGTCCGCGATGATTCGGCTGCGGGAACTGGCCGAAACCACCATCGACGGAGCCACCGCGCTGGCGGCGGACGACTTTGCCCAATATCAGAAAGTTCTTCCGACCATGCGGCAGGCGCTGGCGAACTATCTCGGCAGCTACGAGCACGCCACCCATGGCCCGCTCGGGAAATTCAAGGACGCCCTGCCCGACCGCCCCGACCTCAAGGCGGCGCGGCGCGACTTCGCCTATTTCAGCACCGCAATCGCCGACCTCGCCCGGGAAAACCACCTTCACCACACGGGAGGCTTGCACATCTTCCAATGCCCCATGGCGCCCGGCATCGGCACCGGCCGGTGGCTGCAGCGCTCCGGTGAAATAAAAAATCCCTTCTACGGCGCCGCCATGCCCGGGTGTGGCGATGAGCTCGATGCTGCGGGATCGGCCGGCTCCATTCCCGGCGGAATGGCGACACTGCCGCCCGGCCATCCCTCCATCACCGGCTTGTCCATCGCAACCTACCTGCGCTCCCTGCCCGGCTCCAAGGCCACGGGCGCCGCAGCCGGCGGCACCTGCGGCAGTTGCGGCATGAGCGAGGCCGCCATGGCGGCGGGCGAGCCGTGCGCCACCGGCACCCCGTAAACCGACCACGAATTTCAATCCTTCCTCCGCATGCTCACGCGCCTCATCGATTTCTCGCTGAAGAACAAGTTCCTCGTCCTCGCCGCGACCGCGGCGCTGGTGCTGGGCGGCGTCTATGCGCTGAAGAAAATCCCGCTCGACGCGATCCCCGACCTGTCCGACACGCAGGTCATCGTCTACACCGAGTGGCCGGGCCAGGCGCCGCAGATCGTGCAGGACCAGGTCACCTACCCCATCACCACGAAGATGCTCTCCGTGCCCGCGGCCAAAGTCGTGCGCGGCTACTCGTTCTACGGCTTCTCCTTCGTCTATGTCATTTTTGAGGACGGCACCGATCCCTACTGGGCACGCAGCCGGGTGCTCGAATACCTGAACGGCCTCCAAGGCAGCCTGCCGGCCAATGTCGCCCCGCGCCTCGGCCCGGATGCCACCGGCGTAGGCTGGGCGTTCATGTATTCGCTCAACTCCAAGAAACACGACCTCGCCGAACTGCGCTCCATGCAGGACTGGTTCCTGCGCTACCAGCTCTCCAGCGTCGAAGGCGTGGCCGAGGTGGCGTCGGTCGGCGGACACGTGAAGCAATACCAGATCACCGTCGATCCGCACCGCCTGCACGCCTACAATCTCTCGATCAGCGATGTCGCCATGGCCGTGCAAAAGAGCAACGGCGAGGTCGGCGGCCGCTCGGTCGAGATGGGCGAGAAGGAATTCATCCTGCGCGTCCGCGGCTACGCGCAGAGCGTGGGGGATTTCCGGAAAATCGCCGTCGGTCGCGGCCCGGGCGGCACGCCCATCCAGCTGGGCGAGGTGGCCAACGTCCAAGTCGGCCCCGACATGCGCCGCGGCATCGCCGAGCTCAATGGCGAGGGCGAGACCGTCGGCGGCATCGTCGTGGTGCGCTACGGCGTCGACACCCGTCAGGTCATCCAAGGCGTGAAAGCGCGGCTCGACCAGGCGATGAAAAGCCTGCCGGAGGGCGTGGAATACACCATCGTCTACGACCGCACGGCCCTGATCGATCGCGCCGTCGAAACGCTCCAGGCCAAGCTCATCGAGGAGAGCATCGTGGTGGCGCTCATCTGCCTGCTGTTCCTGATGCATTTCCGCAGCGCCCTGGTGGCGATCATCATCCTGCCGGTCGCGGTGCTGGCATCGTTCATCATCATGAACACGCAGGGCCTCAGCTCGAATATCATGTCGCTCGGCGGCATCGCCATCGCCATCGGCGCGATGGTGGACGCCGTGATCATCATGATCGAAAACGCCCACAAGCACATGGAGCAGGACGGTGGAAAGAAGCCCCACTGGGACATCATCCGCGACGCTTCTATCGAGGTCGGCCCCACGCTCTTCTACTCCCTGCTGGTCATCACGGTGTCATTCCTGCCCGTGTTCACGTTGCAGGCGCAGGAAGGCCGGATGTTCAAGCCGCTCGCCTTCACCAAGACCTACTCGATGGCCGCCGCCGCCCTGCTCTCGGTCACGCTCGCGCCGGTCCTCATGGGTTTCTTCATCCGGGGCAAGATTCCCGCCGAGGGGAAAAATCCGGTGAACCGCTTTCTCATCTGGCTCTATCACCCGATGATCGACCTCGTCATCCGGTTCCGCTGGGCCGTGATCATCGGCGCGGCGGCGATCATCGCCTGGGTGTTCTTCCCCTGGAACGCCCTCGTGGTCGCGCCGCTGCCCGGGGGCGGCGTGAAAAATTTCGCCGCGAAACTCGGCCGTGTCTTCCCCTACCAGAATCTCGGCTCCGAGTTCATGCCGCCGCTTTACGAGGGCGACCTGCTCTACATGCCGACGACCTTTCCCGGCATTTCCCCCACCAAGGCGCGCGAGGTGCTCCAGCAGACCGACCAGATGATCCGCACCTTCCCCGAGGTCCATCACGTCTTCGGCAAGATGGGGCGCGCCGAATCCGCCACTGATCCCGCGCCGATGGACATGATCGAGACCACCATCATGCTCAAGCCCGAGGAGGAATGGCCGGCCGCCGACATTAAGGACCTGGAGGGCAAAGTCGTCGCCCACCGCCGCCGCACGCTTGACGAACTGGTCGCGGCCATGAACTCCGCTGTGCAGATCCCCGGCCTGACTAACGCCTGGACGATGCCGATCAAGACCCGCATCGACATGCTCGCTACCGGCATCAAGACGCCCGTCGGCATCAAGGTCGCCGGACCCAACCTCGCCGAGCTGGAGCGCATCGCCGGCCAGATCGAAGCACTCGTCCACCGCGTGCCCGGCACCGGCAGCGTCTTCGCCGAGCGCGTCATGGGCGGCAACTACGTCGAGTTCGACATCGATCGCGACGCCATCGCCCGCTATGGCCTGACCGTCGGCGAGGTGCAGGAAGTCCTGCAGGTCGCACTTGGCGGCATGCCGCTCACCACTACCGTCGAGGGCCTCGAACGCTACGGCGTCATTCTCCGCTACGACCGCGACTACCGCGAAAACCTCGAGGCGTTGCGCGACATCGTCATTCCCGTGAAGTCCGCCGGCACTTCCTCCACGATGAGTGGCACCGCTACCGGCCAGATGGCGCAGGTGCCGCTCAGCCAGCTCGCCAAGGTCCGCGTGGTCGCCGCGCCCATGGGCGTGAAGAGCGAGGGAGCCGTGCCCAACGCCTGGATTTACGTCGACGTGCAGGGCTCGGACATCGGCGGTTATGTGCAGCGCGCCCAGCAGACCGTCAATGACGCCCTGCGCGGCTCACGCTGCTCATCATCATCTTCATCATCTACCTCAACACGAAGTCCTGGATCAAGACCGCCATCGTGCTCCTCGCCGTGCCATTCTCCCTCGTCGGCGCGTTCTGGATGCTCCACTTCTTCGGCTACAACCTGAGCGTGGCCGTCTGGGTCGGCATCATCGCGCTCGCCGGTCTCGATGCCGAGACCGGTGTCGTCATGCTCCTTTACCTCGACCTGGCCTATGACGACTGGAAAAAAAACGGCCGGCTCAATACCACCACCGACCTTCGCAACGCCATCTATCACGGCGCGGTGAAGCGTGTCCGCCCGAAGGCCATGACTGCCGCCGTCATCATCGCCGGCCTCATGCCCATCCTCTGGAGCCACGGCGCCGGGGCCGATGTGATGAAACGCATCGCCACGCCCATGATCGGCGGCGTGGTCACTTCCACGCTGATGGAACTGCTCGTTTATCCCGCCATCTTCTACGTGTGGCGGCGTCGCGGCCTGCCGCCGCTTGAGCCGCTCCCCGGGCCCAGCGCCGGCTCTGCCGGACCACTGCCACAACCCCCTCTATGAGCGACGCCACTGAGACATGCATCGTGTGCGACAAGGTGACGACGGAAGACCATGCCGCCGCCCATCGCTACTTCGACGGCCGCCGATTCACGCTCTGCTGCCCCATCTGTCTGCGTATCTTCGAGCAGGCGCCGGACCGTTTCGCCCGCGGCGACCGGCCTCAAACTCTGATCCAGCAATTGATCGACGAGATCAAATGGAGAGATCCGTCTTCCTAACCCAACGCACCTCCGCGCGCCTCGGCGCGCTCAATGCAAAACCAACCCGGAATCCACATGAAAACTTCCCTCACCCTCCTCACGGCATTCGCCCTCGGCGTCGCCGCGCCGGTTTTCGCCGGCCCCCCGTGCAATTACTATGAGACCATCCGTCGCGAAGCCCAAGCCCGGGCCCTTCAGACTGGAACGAAGGTGCTCTACGTCTGCACTCAGTGCAAATCCGTCAGCGAGCACACCATCGAATCCGAAGCCCAGGCCATGGACCACTGCCGGGAAAACGCGACCGTCACCTGTCCTATCTGCAAGACCACGTATCGGGTGGTGCTCGTCGGTCCACCGAAGAATCCCACGCCCAAGCGCGAAATCAAATACGTCAACGACAAGGGCGAGGAATGCCTCTTTGTCGTCAAGGTCAGTGATAAAAAGGACTGAGCGATAGCCATCGCGCCCGAGACGGGCGCTCTCGCGGCAGCCCGGCACGGCAACACGCCAAACGCCTGGGCTGCCGGCCATTGCCGTAAATGCGCCGCATCCCGCGATGCGGCGCATTTTGTTTGGCAATAAAATTTGCCAGCGACGCTCTAATTGTTATTCGTCCCCCCGCATGAAACGCCTCGTCTGGCTCTTCCTCGCCGTCTTCTGCACCGCGCTCGCGCAAGTGCAGCCGGTGGATTTGCCGCTGCCGAAGGCGAATTCCGAGTGTTGCTGCTGCGAAGGCGACGGGGCGTGCGGCATGCCCGAGTGCGCCCTCCCTCCCGCGGCCGCCCAGACGCAGACCCCCGCGCTGGCGCGCGCCGGCATCGTATTGCGCCAGGTCGCCCGCCGCGATGCGGCCCGGCTCCCGCAGATCACGCCCAAGTTTTATTCGTTCGTCACGGAGCGGATCGTGGCCGCCACGATGCTTCCCGCGCCCGCCTCAGTGGCGCCTGCTGCGAGTCCACCCCTGTTCCGGGTGCACTGCAGCTTCCTGATCTAAGGCCGCCGGCCTGAATGCGCCCGCGCGTTGCCGCGCGCCGCCTCCCGCTCTTGTCCCGCCGCGCAACTGCGCGCCCGGGTAAGATTCCCCGTCCACGCCCGTCTCCGTCTGATTCCCATGAAAACTTTCCTCCCTTTCCTGCTCCTCTCTTTCACCCTCGGCCTGACGCTCACCGCCGCCGGACCGGCCGGCCACGACCACGCTACGGTCTACCAGTGCCCGATGCATCCGTGGATCAAGTCCGACAAACCCGGCGCCAAGTGCACCATCTGCGGCATGGAACTCGTCGCCGCTCCCGCCGGCGACTCCGGCGCCACCGCCGATCCCAATCTCGTCACGCTCACCCCGGCCAGCGCCACCGTCGTCGGCGTCCGCACCGTCGAGGCGCGCCGCGGCGCGCTGGTGCGCACGTTGCGCGTCAACGGCATCGTGGACGACGACGACACCCGCCACCGCATCCTCACCGCCCGCGTGCCGGGCCGGGTGGAAAAACTCTTCGTCAACTACGTCGGCGCCGAGGTGCGCGAGGGCGAACCGCTCGCGACCATCTACAGCCCGATGATGCTCACGGCGCAGCGCCAATACGTCGAGCGGCTCCGCGCCGGCAACACGGCGTTCACCGCCTCGGACCGTGCCGCCGCCCGCGAGCGCTTGCTCGAACTCGGCCTCACCGAGGAGGAGGTCAACATCCTCGAACATACGCTCGAGCCCGTCGCCATAGTCAACGTCCGCGCGCCCATGTCCGGCACGGTCGTGGCCCGCCATGTTTACGAAGGGCAGGAACTCAACAAGGACGAGTCCTCCGCCGAAACCCAGCTGTTTGAGATCGGTGATTTCTCCTCGATGTGGTTCATGTTCGACGCCTACGAACCCGACCTTGCGTGGCTGCGGACCGGCCTGTCGGTCGAGGTGACGGTCGCCTCGCAACCCGGCCGGATCTACACGGCCCCGATCGCCTTCATCGATCCCAACCTCGACCCGATGACCCGCACCGCCAAGGTCCGCGTCGTGCTGCCCAACCGCGACCGCGCGCTCCTGCACAAGCAGACCGGGCTCGCCCGCGTGCGGCTCGAGGTGCCGGACGTGCTCATCGTCCCGCGCAGTGCGGTGCTCCAACATGGCGCCGAACCCATCGTGTTCGTCGAGCAGACCGACCGCGCCTACCTCGCCCGCCGCGTGCGGCCCGGCCGCGTCGGCGACCAGACCGTCGAGATCGTCGACGGACTCAAGGAAGGCGACCGCGTCGTCACCGAGGGCGGCCTCATCCTCGATGGGCAGGCTCAGCTGGCGCGCGCCGCCATCACCGGCGAGTTGCCCGAGCATAACCACGGCGCACCCGCCCCGGCTCCCGCGCCCGTCGCCGCCGTCGACCACGGTTACGAACAACTCAAGGCCCTGGCTTTCACGGCGGCCGATGCCGCCGCGCTGCTCGCGGCCGATGATTTCACCGGCTACCAAAAGCACCTGCCGGCGTTCCGCGCCGCACTGCAAGCCTACCTCGCCAGCAGCGAGGATGCCACGCGCGGTCCGCTCGGCAAATTCAAGGACGGCCTGCCCGACCGCGCCGACCTGCGCAGCGCCCGCCGCGACTTCGAGCCGCTCAGCACCGCGCTGGCCGACCTCGCCCGCGAGCATCACCTGCACCACCGCGAAGGTTTCCATGTGTTCGAGTGTCCGATGGCGCCCGTGCTCGGCACCGGCCGCTGGCTGTCGCGCGGTGACCAGACCCGCAATCCGTTTTTCGGCTCCGCCATGCTCGAGTGCGGCGAGGAGCTAAAGTGAGGCTGCCATGATCAACCGCCTCATCTCCTGGTCGCTGCACAACCGCTTCCTCGTGCTCGCCGGCTTCCTCGCGCTGTGCGCGTGGGGCTTCGTGGCACTGTCGCGCGTGCCGATCGACGCCATCCCCGACTTGTCCGAAAACCAAGTCATCGTCTACGCCGACTGGCCGGGCCGCAGCCCGCAGGAGGTGGAGGACCAGATCACCTACCCGCTCAGCGGCGCGCTGCAGGGCCTCGCGGGCGTAAAGAGCGTGCGCGCCACCTCGATGTTCGGGTTCTCGTTTCTCACCGTCATCTTCGAGGACAAGATCGACCCCTACTTCGCCCGCACGCGCGTGCTCGAGCGGCTCAATTCCCTCGGCAACCTACTGCCCGAGGCCGTCGTCGCCCGGCTCGGGCCCGACGCCACCGGTCTCGGCTGGGTTTACCAGTATTATCTGAAGGATGACTCCGGTGCGCTGGATCTCGGGGCGTTGCGCACGCTGCAGGACACGTTCATCCGCTACCAACTCTCCTCCGTGCCGGGTGTGGCCGAGGTCGCCAGCGTCGGCGGTTTCGTGCGCCAGTGGCAGGTCGAGGTCTCCGCGCTCAAGCTCAAGCAATACGGCCTGATGCTCGGCGAGGTCATGGACGCCGTCGCCGCCAGCAACCGCAACGTCGGCGGCACGACCATCGAGGAGAACGGCGCCGAGTTCATCGTGCGCGGCATCGGCCTCGTGCAGAGCGTCGCCGACCTCGAGGCCGTCGCGCTCGCGCCGCGCAACGGCACGCCGCTCTACCTGCGCGACGTGGCGACGGTGCGCATCGGCGGCGAGTTCCGCCGCGGCGCGCTCGACGTCAACGGCCGCGCCGTGGTCGGCGGCATCGTGGTCATGCGCTACGGCGAGAACGCCTACCGCGTCATCTCGGACGTGAAGGCGCGCCTGGCCGCGCTGGCTTCCGGTTTGCCAAAGGGCGTGAGCGTCGAGGCGTTCTACGACCGCAGCGACCTCATCGGCCGTGCCATCAACACGCTGAAGCACACGCTGGTCGAGGAAGTCATCCTCGTGACGCTGGCGCACATCCTGTTCCTGTTTCACTTCCGCAGCATCCTCATCGTCACGCTGCCGCTGCCGGCCTCGATCCTGATCTCGTTCATCCTGATGGACCGCTTCGGCATCCCGTCGCACATCATGTCGCTCACCGGCATCGCCATCTCCATCGGTGTGCTGGTCGACGCCGGCATCGTCATGACGGAAAATGTCATCCGCCACTGCGAGCGCGCCCTGGAAGAAAAAGGTAGGGCGCGACCGCTGGGCGCGCCGCAAGGACTCTCGAACGACGGCGGGCCCGGCGGTCCCGCCCTACCACCCGAACTCACCGCGCGCGAAGTTTTCGACCACACGCTGGCCGCCGCCACGCAGGTCGGCCGGCCGATGTTCTTCGCGATGGCGATCATCATCCTGGCGTTCGTGCCGGTGTTCCTGCTCACCGGGCAGGAGGGCAAGCTCTTCCACCCGCTGGCCTACACCAAAAGCTTCGCGCTGCTCGGCGCCGTGCTGCTGGCGCTCACCGCCGTGCCGGTGTTCTGCACGTTCCTCGTGCGCGGACCCTTCAAGCCCGAGAGCGAGAACTGGCTGATGAAGTTCCTGCTGAAAATCTACGACCCAGTGCTCGACTGGGCGCTGGCGCACCGCAAAACCGTGCTCAGCCTCGCGGGCACGCTGCTCGTGGCGTCGTGCCTCGTCGCCTTCGGCCTGCCGCGCGCCGTCACCGCGCGCCTGCCCGAGCCGGTGGCGAAGCACCTCACGGGCTTCGGCAGCGAGTTCATGCCGACGCTCGAGGAGGGTTCGCTGCTCTTCATGCCGGTGCTGCTGCCCGCCACCTCGCTGACCGAGGTGCAGCGCATCATGGCCTGGCAGGACAAGGTCATGAGCACCGTGCCGGAGGTCGCCTCCGTCGCCGGCAAGCTCGGCCGCTCCGAGTCCGCCACCGATCCCGCGCCGGTCGAGATGATCGAGACCACCATCATGCTCAAGCCCGTCAGCCAGTGGCGCCCCGGCCTGACCAAGCAGAAGATCATCGCCGAACTTTCCGCCAAGCTCATGAACGTCCCCGGCTACGTGCCTGGCTTCCTCCAGCCGATCGAGAACCGCATCCTGATGACGAGCACCGGCATTCGCGCACAGGTCGGCGTGAAGATCTTCGGTGACAACCTCGACGCCCTGCAGCAAAAGGCCTTCGAAGTGCAGCGTGTCATCGAGCAGGTGCAAGGCGCTACCGGCGTCGCGCCGTCGCGGGTGCAGGGCAAGCCTTACCTCGAGATCGCCGTGCGCCGCGAGGACATGGGGCGCTACGGCCTGCGCGTCGAGGACGTGTTCCGCTACGTCGAGGCCGGCCTCGGCGGCGCCACCGTCAGCACCTCGCTGAAGGGCCGCGAACGCTGGCCCATCCAGGTGCGCCTCGAACAGGCCGATCGCGAGGACCTCGACAAACTCGGCGAGCTGCCGATCCCGACGCCCTCCGGCGCGGCGGTGCAACTGCGCCAAGTCGCCGACATCAAGCGCGTCGTCGGTCCGAACGAGATCCAGAGCGAAAACGGTCGCCTGCGCGTCTTCGTGCAGGCCAACGTCGGCGACCGCGACCTCGGCGGCTTCGTCGGCGAGATCAAGGAGCGCGTCGCCCGCGACGTGAAGCTCGATGCCGGCATGACCGTCGAATACTCCGGCCAATACGAGCACCAGCTCCGCGCGCGCCAGACACTGATCTACGTCTTCCCCGCCGTGCTGCTCATCATCTTCGTGCTGCTCGTCATGACCTTCAAGTCGGTCGCCGAGGCCGCGCACGTCATCCTCGCGGTGCCGTTCGCCCTCACCGGCGGCGTGATGCTGCAGGCGCTGCTCGGCTACAACTTCAGCGTGGCCGTCTGGGTCGGCTACATCGCGCTCTTCGGCACCGCCATCCAGACCGGCGTCATCATGGTCATCTATCTGGAAGAAGCCCTGGCGAAGAAGCGCACCGAACTGAACGGCCCGCTGACGCGCCCCGCCCTGCTCGACGCCATCAAGGCCGGCGCGCGCCTGCGCCTGCGCCCGAAGGTCATGACCGTCGCCACCGCCATCGCCTCGCTGCTGCCGATCTTCTGGCTCGACCGCACCGGCGTCGAGGTCATGCGCCCGCTCGCCGCACCCGTCGTCGGCGGCATGCTGTCGAGCCTCGTGCACATCCTCGTCGTCACGCCCGTCATTTTCGCGTGGCTGCGCGAACGCGAGCTGACCAAACCCACGGCCTGAACCATCCTGCCGCCATGAACCGCCGTGCCGATCAGGTCGCCCAAGCGCTCAACGCGCAACGCGAGGCCTTCAAGGCGTTCCTGGTCGCGCGCGTCGGCAACGCGGCCGAGGCGGAGGACATCCTGCAGAACGGCCTGCTCAAGGCGCTGCACCACGCCGGGGAAATCGCCGACACCGACAAGACTGTGGCGTGGTTCTACCAGGTGCTGCGCCACGCCGTCATCGACCACTACCGCAGCCGCGGAGCCGTCAAGCGCCGCAACGACGCGCTCGGCGCGACGATCGAGGCGCTCGGTGAGGACGTCGCCGCCGCCCCGCCCGGCTGGGAGGCGCAGCTTTGCGGCTGCCTCGGCAGCGTGATCGGCTCGCTCAAGCCCCGTTACGCCGAACTGCTGCGCCGCGTCGAGCTGGAGGGCGAACCGGTCAACGCCGCCGCCCGCGCGCTCGGCATCACGCCGGGCAACGCCAGCATCACCCTGCACCGCGCCCGCCAGGAGCTGCGCGACAAGCTCCGTGCCTTCTGCGGAGCCTGCGCCGACGGCGCGTGTCTGGACTGCCATTGCGCCCCCACCGCGGAAAAGCGCGGCGGCGCGTAAGATTCGTTGGCCGGCTCCGTCTGCAGGGATGAACCCAACCATCCCATGAAGGACAATCCTACCGCCAAGAACGCCGTGCCGCCCTGCGGCTGCGCTCAATGCCTGTGCCGCCGCGGCCCGCGCTGCCGCTGCCATGCCTACAACGCCCTGCTGGCCCTCGCCTTCTGGGACTTCGGCCGCTCCTTCCGCCGGTCGCGTCCGGCCAAGTGACGGCCGCCCGTCCTTTTGCTGGATTGCTCCCCCAGTGCAACCGACACAACCTTCGTCGCTGCACCTGCCCATGCGTTTCCTCGAACTTAAAATCCCGCCGGTTGCGCTCGGGCTGTTGCTGACGGGATTGATGTGGACGACCGCGCGCCTCACGCCTTTTTGCGAATTCAGGCTGCCGGCCGGTCCCGCGCTCGCCGCCGGCCTGATGCTGGCCGGCGCCGGCATCGCCGTTGCCGGAGTGGTTTCATTCCGTCGCGCCAAAACCACGGTCAATCCCCTGGCGCCCGCCACCGCGTCCGCGCTGGTAGTGACCGGCATCTACCGCCGGACCCGCAATCCGATGTATCTGGGCATGCTGCTGGTTCTGCTGAGTGGCGCGGTGCTGCTCGCCAACGCGCTGTCCTTGGTCTGGGCGACCGCCTTCATTCCGCTGATGAACCGGCTGCAGATCGGCCCGGAGGAAAAAGTCCTGGCCGCGAAGTTCGGCGCCGGATTCGCGGCCTATCGGGCCCAAGTGCGGCGTTGGTGCTGATCCACCGAGGACACCCATGCAATATCTCATCGGCATAGTTCTGGCGCTGGTCGTCTTCCTTTTCGCCCGGCTCGTCCGGCTCGACCGCGACCGGGCCTTCTATCCGACCGTGCTGATCGTCGTCGCCTCGTATTACGGGCTGTTCGCCATCGTGGGCGGCTCGCTGGTGACGCTGGCGCTGGAATCGATCGCCATCGTCGGTTTCATCGCCCTTTCAGTCGCCGGATTCAAATTCAGCCTCTGGCTGGTGGCTGCCGCCTTGTTCGCGCACGGCATCTACGATTTTTTCCACGGGCACCTTATCGCCAACACCGGAATGCCCGCCTGGTGGCCGGGATTCTGCATGGCCTATGACGTGACAGCCTCGGTCTGCCTGGCCTGGTTGCTCCGACCAGCCAAGACGGCCGCCACGGAAAACCAATCGCTGTAAGATTTTTTCGGATGCTCCGTCTTTGGGAAAAGCATCCAGCGCCATGAAACACGATTCCTCCCTTTCCTGCCACGCCCCGGCCAGCCCGACGGTCGCTCCCGCCCTTGAGCCCAACGCCGTCGCGCCCGCACCCGGCGAGCCGGTCTACATGGGGTTGCCGCACGAACGCTACCTGCGACCGAAACTTTACGTCGCCGCCGCGTTCACGCTGCCGGTGCTCGTGCTCTCCATGGGGCCGATGCTCTGGCCGGACCTCGCGCACCGCATCGACCCGCGTCTCTCCGGCTGGCTGCAGCTGGGGCTGACGACGCCGGTGTTCTTCTGGGCCGGCGCGCCGTTCATCCGGCGCTGGTGGAAATCCATCCGCGAGCGCGACGCCAACATGTTCACGCTCACCGTCACCGGCACGGGTGCCGCGTATTTCTACAGCGCCGCCGCCGTGTGCTTCTGGCGGTTCTTCCCGCCGGAATACCTGACCGCGCACGGCGTGCCGCTGTATTTCGAGGCGACCGCCTTCATCACCACCATCGTGCTGCTCGGCCAGATCCTCGAGCAACGCGCCCACGCCCGCACCGACGCGGCCATCCGCGCGCTCATGCACCTCACGCCCGCAATCGCGCACCGCGTCGAGGCCGACGGCCGTGAACAAGACGTGCCGGTCGCCCACGTCCAGCCGGGCGACCGGTTGCGCGTGCGTCCGGGCGAGAACCTGCCGGTCGACGGCGTGCTGACCGACGGGCGCGCCGAGGTCGACGAGTCCATGCTCACGGGCGAACCGCTCCCCGTCGCCAAGCAGCTGGGCGACAAGCTCAGCGCCGGCACGCTCAACACCACGGGCTCCTTCGTCTTCCGCGCCGAGCGCGTCGGCGCCGACACGCTGCTGGCGCAGATCATCCGCCTGGTTGAACAGGCCGTCGAGAGCGAGGCGCCGATTCAACGGCTGGCGGATCGCGTGTCGGGGTGGTTCGCTCCGGCGGTGCTCGGCATCGCCCTTGCAACTTTTCTGTCGTGGACAGCCTTCGCCCCCGAGCGCGGCTGGCTCTACGGGCTCATCAACGCCGTCGCCGTGCTCATCATCGCCTGCCCGTGCGCGCTCGGCCTCGCCACGCCTGTCTCGCTCGTCACCGGCATCGGCCGCGGCGCGCAGGCCGGCGTGCTCGTGAAGGACGCCGCGGCCCTCGAGGCGCTCGCCGGCGCCACCACGCTGCTGATCGACAAGACCGGCACCCTGACCGAAGGGCGGCCGCAGGTCGCTTTCATTTCGCCGGCCGGCGGGTTCACGGAGACCGAGGTTTTGCGTCTCGCCGCCTCGGCCGAAAGCGCCAGCGAGCACCCGCTGGCCCGCGCGATAGTCGCCGCCGCGCAGTCTCGCGCGCTGCCGCTGGCGCCCACCGGTGAATTCACCGCGCAGCCCGGCGCCGGGGTCAGCGCTCGCGTCGCAGACCGACGGGTCGAGATCAGCCGCGCGCCGGCCGCCTATGAATTAGCCGGTCACGCCACGGCCACGCTCGTCCAGATGACGGTGGACGGTCGCGATGCCGGCGTGATTGCGCTGGCCGACGCACTCAAGCCCGGAACGACGGCCGCGATCAGCGCCCTGCAGCGGCTCGGCCTGAAGGTCGTCATGGTCACGGGTGACCGCGCCGCCGCGGCCCGCGCCGTGGCCGAGCAGCTCGGACTCGATGGTTTCCACGCCGAGGTGACGCCCGCGCGCAAGCAGGAGCTCGTGCGGGAGCACCAGGCGCGCGGTGAGCGCGTGGTGTTCGCCGGCGACGGGCTCAACGACGCGCCCGCCCTCGCCGCCGCCGACGTCGGCATCGCCATGGGCACGGGCACGGATGTCGCCATGCACAGCGCCGGCCTCGTGCTGGTGAAGGGCGACCTCGCCGCGCTCGTCCGCGCCGTGCACCTGAGCCGCGCCGTGCTGCGCAACATCAAGCAGAACCTCTTCTGGGCCTTCGCCTACAACGTCGCCGGCCTGCCGCTCGCCGCGGGTGCGCTCTACCCCGTGTTCGGCTGGCTGCTCAACCCGATGTTCGCCGGCGTCGCCATGAGCCTGAGTTCCATCAGCGTCGTGACGAACGCCCTGCGCCTGCGCCGCTGGAAACTTTGAGAATTGCCCGTGGCGTTTTCGGGGAACCCGGCTAGATTTCCCGCGTCCCACCCCCTGCCATGAAAACGCGCCTGTCCCTGCTCGCCCTCGCCGTACTTTTCTTTGCCGGCTGCCAATCGATCGACGACCGTATCAAGGAGAAACCCGAGGTCTTCGCGCAGGTCGACAAGGCCACGCAGGACAAGATCAAGCAGGGCATCATCGACATCGGCTATACGCCGGACATGGTCTATTTTGCGCTCGGCGCGCCGAACGAGAAGCGCGAATCCATCAGCGCCGCCGGCCGCTCGGAAATCTGGATCTACAACACCTATTACGAGCGCTACGACGGCACCGCCTACATCGGCTACTACCGCCGCGTTTACTACGATCCTTTCCTGCGCACCTACCGGCTCTACTATCACCCGGCCTTTGCCGACGCCTATTCCTCTGCGAAGGAGGAGCGCATCCGCATCGTGTTCAAGGACGGCAAAGCCGCCGTGATCGAGCAGACCAAGCCCTGATCAGGCTTGACGCAGCAACCGGCGCAGCACCGGACCGATGCGTCGCGCCAACGCCGGGTTGGCGTAGCCGACCCACGCCACGGGGCTGGTCGTGTCGAGCGGCGCGCGCAACGGCCGTCCGTCCGGCGCCGTGACGACGCAGCCCGCCTCCCGCGCAATGAGCGCGGTGCAGATGTCGTAAGGGTGGCACGGCAACGAGGCCGTGCCGGCAAGCCCGAGCCGTCGGAAGGCGATCGGCCGCAGGTCCGCGATGAAGCGATCGTGCCCCGCAATCAGCGCGTAGAGCTGGCCGCCGGTGCTGAGATATTGATCGTCGAAGACCGGCTCGCCGCCGCTCGCACCGCTGAGCTTCAGCTCGCGCCACAGCTTTTCCTCGAGCGCCGCGAGCCACGTTTTTCCCTCCGGAAAAAACTTCACCAGCGAAGCGAAACCATGGGCAACGGTGGGCGACGACGACGGCTTCGGCGTGAACCCACCCCGCCGTCCGGTCCGCAAGTCCAGTCGCTCCGCGCACACTCCGTGACCGAGCACGGCGCTCAGCCGGTCGGCATATCCGGCCTTGCTGGTGGGCAGCTCGGTCATGGCGGCGACCACAATGTCGGAAAGATTGGTCTTCGCCCCGCGTTGCGGCGCCAGCGCCGCGAGGCTCCACGCGCTGCGCTTGTCGTACATCAGCCCGCGCGTGCCGTCGATGGGATCGAGGATCAGTTTCCACCTGGTTTGCGCGACCGGTGTGCCGCGCGGGTACGTCACCGCGCCGTGCTCGTCGAGTCCCTCCATCACCAGCTCGACCGGCTCGCGCCGCGGCCAGCGCGCCTCGAACCACGCGAGCACGGCCGCTTCGCTGACCTTGTCGACGGCGTAGATGGTGTCGGCCGCCGTGACCGCCGCGACCCTGCTCAGCCGGACCGCACCGCGCCGGCGTGAGGCCAGCACCGAAACGCGAATCACCTCCTGCAGGCCGCAAAGCAGGCGGCGGAATGATTCGAGTTGGGTCGCGGCACGCATCAACGCATCTACATTTCTGAATTAACTCCGTCGCTGACGAGCCGGAAAGGCACCGGCTGCTTGCGTCGTGTCATAAGGCGGCGCAAACTCGCCGCATGTCAACCGCCCATACTTCCGCGAAGAGGGGCGCCGCCAAGGAGGCCCCCGCCGCCCGGATTCTTTCTCCCCGCCGCAAGACCACCCAGGCCACCTCGCTGCACGAACTCGCCATCGAGCAACTCGTGCACTTCAACATCGATCCGCGCAGTCCCGTCGGCCAGCCGCTGCTGGCGCTCGCGGAAAAACTCTACGCCGCGCACGGCGACGTGACCGACCTCTGGGAGGTGACGCTGCGCGAGCTCTCCCGCCTGCCCCGTGAGGACCGGCTCGCGCTGTTCAACGCGAAGAAATTCCTCTCCTTCCAGCTGGCGAAGCTGCTCGACACGCTGCAAAGCCCGGCGCGCAAGACGCACCAGTCGCTCGGCTACAGCAACACCACGATGCTGGCGAAGGGCCCCTACCCGGTCTTCGACAACGTCACCGCGCTCTTCTCGGCCAACCCCGTCGTCACGCGCACCGCGACCTACCTCTACGCGTGCTCCGAGTGGATCGACGACGCCTTCCAGGGCAAGGAGCTCCTGCTCGAGATCTACTCGCGGTTGATGAACCCGACCTCGATCTCGCTCGCCAACCACATCGTCGACGTCGAGTGCGGCCCGCTCGCCGGGCAATACATGGCGTGGAACTTCAACTCCGGCATGAGCGCCATCGACGCCATCCTCTCCCACCTCGTGGGCTACCAGGACGTCATTCTCTCCTCGCGCAACATCTACGGCGGCGCCTACCAGCTCATCCACGACTGGTTCGGCAAGCGCAGCAATCTCGACGCCGGCGTCGTGTTCTTCGACGGCGCCACGCAGACCGACTTCGCCACGGCACTCGCCGCCGTGCGCAGGAAATACGCCGAGCGTCTCGCCGCCGGCCGCCGCATCTACGTCTACCTCGAGAGCCCGTGCAATCCGCACGGCGTTTTCCTCGACGTGCCCGCCATCTGCCAGGCCGCGCACGCCGAAGGCCTCACCGTCATCCTCGACTCGACCGTCGGCACGCCGTTCCTCGTCCGCCCGCTGCGCCACCCGAATCCCGCCGCGCGGCCCGACTACGTGCTGCACAGCTACACCAAGGACCTCACCGGCCACGGCACCACCACCGCCGGCGTCGTCCTCGGCCGCAATGAGGACATGTTCATCCCGAAGGGCGAGACCACGCCCTCCGGCAAGAGCTGGCACGACACGCTTTTCTGGAACGTCTACTACATCAAGGGCGCCTTCCTCGACTCCGACAAGGCCTTCGAGGTGCTCACCGGCATGAAGACGCTCGAGGAGCGCATGCTCAAGAAGTGCGGCAACACGCTCATCTTCGCCCGCTGGCTGGCGTCGAATCCGCTCGTCACCGTCACTGGACCCGCCAACCCGGGCGACCCGAACTTTGCCGTCGCGAAAAAGATCTCCTACCTCGAGCTGCCCGCGCCGCTCTTCACGATCAACTTCGAGAAGGCCAAGATCTCGCGCGTCACGCTCGAGCGGTTCTTCGATTCGCTCGCGCCGATGTTCGGCCACATGGTCTCGCTCGGTCAGAGCAACACGCTCGTGCTCTGCCCCGCGCTCACCTCGCACTCCGAGCTCGACGCCGACGCGCTCAAGGAGGCCGGCATCACGCCCACGACCATCCGCATCGCCGTCGGCGACGAGGCGCCGCGCGAACTCATCGGCGACTTCCTCGCCGCCGTGCACAACTCGCTCGACCACGACCTGCCCGGCTTCAGCAAAAAATTCCTGCAGGGCGAGGCCGTGGACAAGCTGGTCGATGAGACCTACGTCGACCTGCACCGCCGCCACGCGGCGGCACAGCCGCGCTTCGCGACTTGCCTGAAGTGAACCGGTCGCAGCGGACAAAGCACTCGCCGGGCTCGCCGGACTTGTTGCATAACCGGAGGCGATGAATCCGTCGCCTCCGCCCACGCTCCGCGCCGCCACGCTGGCGGACGCCGCCCGTGCGCTGGCGTGGACACCGGAGGCCGGCGCACTCCGGCGCTGGGCCGGACCGAGCACGCGCCATCCGGCGACGCCGGAATCTCTCTGGGAGGACATCAACCACTCCGACGCCACCACGTTCGCCCTCGAGTTGCCGGAGCACGGATTGGCCGCCTTTGGGCAGGTGCGTTACCGCGAGCAGACCTACGGACACCTGGCGCGGCTGATCGTGTCGCCGGAGTTGCGCGGCCGCGGGCTCGGCCGGTTGCTGTGCCTGGCGCTGATGCGCGAGGCCGTGCGGCTGCACGCCATCAAGGCGTTCTCGCTCTATGTTTTTCCCGACAACCTGAACGCCATCGGACTCTACCGTTCGCTCGGCTACGTCGAGGTCGGGCGGCATCCCCAGGTCAATTGCCTCCTGATGGAGGCGCCGTTGTCCGCCCTGCCGGCAGAATAAGGGCCCGTCGCATAATCCCGTATCTGCGACTGTCTATGACCGCCGTCGAGAATCAAGTGTCTCCCATCCGGCGGCCATAGACCACAGACATCCCACAGCGCACCCGACTTCCGGCGCCAACTTCGTATCCTGTCATTCTGAGCGCAGCGAAGAATCCACGCGTGCGAATCCTGCATCGCGCCCGAGCACGTGGATCCTTGTATGTTCAACCTGATGTTAA
>JACPIS010000004.1 GCA_016187925.1 Opitutia bacterium
AGGTGTCTGGACCGTGTCTCAGTTCCAGTGTGGCTGATCATCCTCTCAGATCAGCTACCCGTCTTAGCCTTGGTGAGCTGTTACCTCGCCAACTAGCTGATAGGCCGCGAACTCCTCAATTAGCGTCAGGCCTTGCGGTCCCTGACTTTAGTATGCTCTCCATGCGGAGGACAACCACATGCGGTATTAATTCGCCTTTCGGCGAGCTATTCCACACTAAATGGTAGATTGTTCACGTGTTACGCACCCGTTCGCCACTGGCTTTTCAATGTATTGCTACACTAAAAAGCCCGTTCGACTTGCATGTCTTAACCACGCCGCCAGCGTTCATTCTGAGCCAGGATCAAACTCTCCGAAAAAATCAGAGAGTCATGAATCCTAGTGATTCATGAACTACTTAAAAATACAGGCCCTAGGGCCTGTATCAGTTCGACGCAGACCGAAGCCTGCGTCATTTTGGAATATGTTGATTGGGGGTCCCAATCAATCGCACAAAGTAAATTTCAAAGAACCGCTTCCTTTTAAGGGGAAAGGTTTCCAAGGAGACATTTTGTTTTTTCTCCGTCAATACTTTTCCCGTTTTTTTCGAAAAAAGTTTTTGGAAAGAACCTGTCTTTTCTTGGCCCCTCGCGGACCATTGTCTTTTGCAGAGCAATCGACATCGCCTGAAGGGAGGAGCGAACATGCAAACCCGGTTTTTTAAATCAAGGTCGATTTAGTGAAAATATCTAATGATTTCATAATTTATTGTTAAACAGCTAATAGCGGTTAATTAATTCGCCATAATGATCATGATCACCAAGGTTTAGACGAGATGAGTTGCCGCATCAATTCGAGTTCGCCATACGTATTTTAATCACTGATACATCTCTACCGAATTCAAGCTTCCCTCAGCTTCGTTAGCTTCGCTTCGGACGCCTTCTAAGGAAGCAGAAAAAGCCCGACCTAGGATAACTCCTCCACGCCTCCAGCGATAGAAGGGAGTGAGGCGATCTTTCGACCGTTCTCCTAGAGCCCTACATGCTCACGCCCCACCGCCGGTCCCACGTCGTCGACGTCCACTTGCAGGCACCCGAGCGGAAAGTTCGTGGTAATATTGATGTGTACGCCTAATCCTTATTGATATTGGTCACCGAAGCAGGGGAAATGGCCTTTGGATAGCTCCTTAAATGCGACCAGTTGAGAGCCCGACTAGCTACGTAATCAGTCAATAAATACCGCGTTTTACCATTTTTAGCACAATAGTGCCGACTACCTCATAGTTGAGTTGCTACGTTCCGTTAATTTTCTTTGAACGTGCTCCCGCATAACTGCACTAACACCAGCTGACCAAACTCAACCAAGGCCAAAAGTTGGATCTCAAGCAAATCAAGCAAATCATCGATTTAATGAAGCGCTCCGACCTCACTGAGTTCGAAGTCGAAGAGGAAGGCTTTAAAATCAAGATCAAGCGGGCGGCCGGTGACCAGCCAGTCATTACGTCCATACCGTCTACAATCCATCCCTTTGGGAATCCCGCGCCGGTTGCAGAGGCGCCCAAAGCTGTGGCCGTCACCCCGGTCACTCCTACGGCCCCGGGGTTCCCCGCCGGAGAGGAGGCTGGATTTGCCTACGTGAAGTCGCCCATGGTGGGGACTTTCTATCGCAGTCCGTCGCCCGATAGCCCGGCATTTGCTGACGTGAGCACCAAGGTCGAGGAGAAGAGCGTGGTCTGCATCATCGAAGCCATGAAAATCATGAACGAGATTCAGGCTGAGATTAAGGGGACCGTGGTCGAGGTGCTGGTCGAAAACGGCCAACCGGTTGAATACGGCCAACGTCTATTTAAGGTCAAATCAGCCTAACCCACCTTCTATTCACCCGGCCGGGCAGAATCTCTGTCCGGCCTGATTTTTATCACTCTTATGATTCAGAAGGTTCTCATCGCCAATCGCGGTGAAATCGCCCTGCGCGTCATCCGTGCATGCCGTGAACTGGGCATCAAGACTCTTGCTGTCTACTCCGAGGCAGACGTCCAATCCCTTCACGTACAATTGGCGGATGAAGCCATTTGCATTGGCGGTCCCCGTAGCTCCGACAGTTATCTGCGCTCCGATCGTATCATCAGCGCCGCCGAGATTGCCGATGTCGATGCCATCCATCCCGGCTACGGCTTCCTCTCGGAAAACGCCAAGTTCGCCGAACAATGCGAGTCCTGTAACATCAAGTTCATCGGCCCTAAGTCCAAGAGCATCCGGATCATGGGCGACAAGGCCATCGCGAAGGACACCGTCCGCAAGGCCGGTGTGCCTACCGTACCCGGCTCCGACGGCCCGGTGGAGTCCGAGACCGAGGCGGTCAAGATCGCCCGCAAGATCGGCTATCCCGTCATCATCAAGGCCGTCGCTGGCGGCGGCGGCCGCGGCATGCGCATCGCGCACAACGACGTTTCCTTCGCCAAAGAATACCACGTTGCCCGCAACGAGGCCGAGAAAGCCTTCGGCAACGGCGCCGTCTACATCGAGAAATACATCCAGAACCCGCGTCACATCGAGTTCCAGATCCTCGCCGACAGCCATGGCAAGGTCCTGCACCTCGGTGAGCGCGACTGCTCCGTCCAGCGTCGCCACCAAAAGCTCATCGAAGAGGCCCCCTCCCCCTTCCTGAACTCGGATTTGCGTAAAAAGATGGGCAAGGCCGCCGTCAAAGCCGCCGAGTCCGCCGAATACGAGAACGCTGGCACCATCGAGTTCCTCGTCGATCCGAAGGGCAATTACTACTTCATCGAGATGAACACGCGCATCCAGGTCGAGCACCCCGTGACCGAAGAGGTTACCGGCATCGACCTGATCAAGCAGCAGATCAGAGTGGCCAACGGCGAAAAACTCGACCTCGACCAAGGCGATATCACCTGGACCAAGCACGCTATCGAATGCCGCATTAATGCCGAGGATCCCGCCCGCAACTTCACTCCCTCGCCGGGCACGATCAGTCTCTACTACGCCCCCGGCGGTCACGGGGTTCGTGTGGATTCGCACGTCTACAGCGGCTACACCATCCCGCCTTACTACGACAGCATGATCGGCAAGCTCATCTGCTACGGCACGACCCGCAAGATAGCCCTCCAGCGCTCCTACCGCGCCCTGAGCGAATACCTCGTGCGCGGCATCAAGACCACGATTCCGCTCCACAAGGCCATCATGAGCGACCCGACCTTCATCGAGGGCAAGGCCACCACCGCCTACATGGAAGATTTCATGTCGCGCACCCCGGCCGACCTCTTCTAAGTCGCCAAAAAACACCCGTTTCCTCTCCCTTAACCGCGTCCCAACCGACGCGGTTAATTTTTTCCATGCTCCGGCTCGCCTACTGGCTCTCCCTTCTGTTTTTCGCCGGCTTGGTTCTGGCCAAATTCTCTCCCGCGACCGGCTTCACGTCGCGCATCCGGTTCGACAGCACCTGGCAGGAGCACCAACACCCCGCCCTCCGCGCCCTGCCCGTGGCCATTGCGGCCGATTCCTCGGGCTACGACAGCCCGTTCTACGCCCAGCTGGCCCTCGCCTCCCTCTCTGCGCAATCCGGGCCTTGCCACAGCCCTCGACGCCCCCGCCTATCGCGCCCGCCGCATCCTCGCCCCGGCCACCGCCTACCTGCTGGGCTTCGGGCAGCCCGCTTGGATTCTCCAAGTCGACGCCCTGCTCAACATCGCCTGCTGGTTTGCCCCCGCCTGGCTGCTCCGCCGCGAGATCACCGGCTCGGATTGCACGGCATTCGCCCGGTGGTTTGGCTCCCTTTCCAGCATGGGAATGCTCGGGAGCGTGCGCCAATCACTCGTCGACCAGCTCGTCGCGCTCCTTTTGCTCCTGGCCATCCCTTTGTGGTGGGAAAACCGGCCTCGCCAACTTCCTCTGACCGCTCTTGGGGGCTTTCCTGCAATCCCTGTTCTCAACCCGCGAAATACTCCTCCGCGGCAATTTCGCCGGCCACCTCACCTTTGCCTCGCTCGCCATCACCGGCCTCGCCCTCCAAGCCGCGACCCTCTGGCGCCACCGGCAACCCGCCTCCGCTTGGTGGCGTATCGGCGCCGCCTACTCGCTCCTGCTGCTGTTTCTCGGACCCTGGGTCTGGTCGGGCTACTGGGCGGCCTGCCGGGCCGTGCTGCCGCTCACCATCGCCTTCAATCTCCTCCTGCCCGCCGGCCGCGCCTTCTGGCCGCTCTGGATTCTGGGCAACCTGACCACGCTTCACGCTGTCTGGCGTTTCCTCTGACATGAAATCCGCCTCCTTCGCCCTGTTTTTCCTCCTGTCCGCCACCCGCGCCTTGGCCGGCGACACCCCCATGGAGCGCCTGACCAGCTTACTCGTCGGCTCGTTTTCCAGCGGCGACCAAGCCTACGCCGACCGCTCCTACCGCAACGCCACCCTGCGCTGCGTCCGCATCTGGCCCGAGCGGACCGACGGCGCGTGGTTCTACGCCGAGCAGGCCCTGCAAAGCGCCCCGGAGCAGCCTTACCGCCAAGTCGTCTATCAACTCACGGCAACGTCCGAGGGCGCCTTGGAACTGCGCTCCTTCGCCCTGCCCGACCCGATCGCGCTGACCAACGCCTGGCGCGAGCCCGTCCGTTTCAATAAACTCGTCCCGTCCGACCTGCTCGCCCGCGAGGGCTGCACGCTCACGCTGCAGGTGCAACCCGACGGCTCATTCATGGGCACAACCACCGGCCAAGGCTGCTCCAGCGACCTGAACGGTGCCGCCTACGCCACGGCCGAGCTGACGATCGCACCCGACCGAATCGTTTCCTGGGACCGGGGCTACAACGCCGCCGGTCGGCAAGTCTGGGGGCCGCTCAACGGCGGCTACGTCTTCAAGCGGGTCGAGTGAGCGCGAGGTCGCTCCACTCACCCATATCGCGCGTCTCGACCTTCCAACCGGGCGCGGCGGCGGCAAACGCCGCCCGCACCTCCGCCAGCTCGCGCGCGAGGATGCCGCTCAGCGCCAGCTGGCCGCCCGGCGCCACCGCGCCGAGCAATTGAGCGCTGAACCGCATCAGCACGTCGGACTGGATGTTGGCCAACACCAGCTCGGCCTGCCGACCGGCTAGGCCGGAGACCAGGTCGCCGACGAAGAAATCCACCTTGCCGGCGAGCCCGTTCAGCCCGGCGTTCTCCTGGCTCACGTCGACCGAGAGCGCGTCGTTGTCGAACGCCACCACCTGCTTGAAGCCGAGTT
This sequence comes from Opitutia bacterium, assembly GCA_016187925.1. Taxonomy (GTDB): domain Bacteria; phylum Verrucomicrobiota; class Verrucomicrobiia; order Opitutales; family Opitutaceae; genus Didemnitutus. The sequence continues at coordinate 5,210 of JACPIS010000004.1, forward strand.
TCACGGCCGACAGTGCAAGGATGCCCGAGCCGCAGCCGGCATCGATCAATCGCCCCGCCGCGCCGCGCTCGGTCGCGAACTTCACCAGCCGCTCGCAGCACAGCCGCGTCGTCTCGTGGTTGCCCGTGCCGAACGCCATGCCGGGATCCAGCCACAGCACCTGCCCGCCCGCGGGCAGCTGGAAAGTCTCACGCTCCCACACCGGCACCCAGTGCAGCGGGCCGACGCTCCACGCCTTGAAGTGCGCCTTGTAACTCTCCTTCCAATCCGTGTCCGGCAGTTCGCGCAGCTCCGGCTCGGTCGCCAGCCACTCGGGATCGATGTACTCCGCCAGCCCGCGCAGCGCCTCGCGCGCGGCCAGTTCGGTCTCGAAATAACCCGTCAGCCACGCCCGGCCCGACGGTTTGTCCTCGAGCACCATCACGCGCTGTTCCTCGCGCTCGGCGAGCAAGTCCTCCAATGCAGGCACGGCGCTCAGCGCGACCTCGGCTTTGAATTCAAATACGGCCATAAATCACTTCGCTCCCTCGCTCAGCCGTGCGATCACCGCCGGCAGCAACGCATGTTCCGCCGCGTGCACCCGGGCCGTGAGCGATTCGAGCGTCTCGCCCGGCGCCAGCGGCACGCGGGCCTGCTCGATGATTTTCCCGGCATCCACCTCGATCGTCACATAGTGCACCGTGCAGCCGGTCTCTTTCACGCCGGCGCGGAACGCCTGCCCGATGCCGTCGAGCCCCGGGAACGCCGGCAGCAGGCTCGGGTGCAGATTGATGATCTTCCCGGCGAACGCCCCGAGGAACCCCGGCTTGATCACGCGCATGAAACCGGCCAGCACGACCAGATCGGGCGCGCAGGCCCGCACGGCCGCGATGAACCGCTCCTCGCCCGCGCCCTCGAGCTTGGTCTTGAACGGCGCTGGATCGATGAACTCCGCCGGCACGCCGAAGCGCGGTCCGAGCGCGAGGATGCCGGCATCCGGCTTGTCCGAGAAAATCTTCACCACCTGGGCACGACCAAGCCGGCCGGTCTGCTGGGCCTGCAGGATGGCCTCGGCGTTGCTGCCGCGGCCGGAACCTAGGATCACGACTCGCATCACGGCTCAGATTTCCCCGGCCGCCGAGGCGGAGGCACTCGTTGCCGCTTTGATCTTGGCGATTAGATTCGTGGTGCTGAAGCCCGGCAAGAACGGCATAAACTCGATTCGCGCGCCCACCTGCTGCAGCGCGCCGCGCTCGCCGGCGTCGAGCTTCCCCAGCGTGTAGTCGCCGGCCTTGGCGTAGACATCGGGCTGCAGGGCCAGGATCTCGTTGGTCAGGCGTTTCTCCGAAAAAATCACGATGCCGTCCACGCAGCTGAGCGCCGCCAAGGCGTAGGCGCGCTCGATCTCGCTCTGCACGGGACGCGTCGGACCCTTGAGCTGCTTCACGCTCGCGTCGGCGTTGAGTGCGATGAAGAGCGCGTCGCCCAGCGCGCGCGCCTGCTGCAGGTAATAGAGGTGCCCCGTGTGCAGCAGGTCGAACACTCCGTTGGTGAGCACGACCCTCCGGCCGGCCCGCCGCAGCGCCTCGCGCGCCGCCACCGCCTGCGCGAGCGTCATCAGCTTGGGATTGTCGAGTTTCATGCGGTGGCGCGCCGGTCGGTTCAGAAGAATTTCTTGGCCTTCTCGAAAAAGCTCTTCGAGACGGGCTCGTCGGCGTCGCCGCAGGCCTGTGCGAAATCCTCGAGCTTCTTGCGCTGCTCGGTGGAGAGCGCGGTGGGCACCTCGACATGCACGCGGATCAGCTGGTCGCCGTGCGAGCCGCCGCGCAGGTGCGGCATGCCGCGGCCCTTGAGGCGGAACGTCGTGCCGGACTGCGTGCCCGCGGGGATCTTGAGCGTGGCCTTGCCCTGCAGCGTCGGCACCTGGATGGTGCCGCCGAGGGTCGCGAGCGTGAACTTGATCGGAATCTCCGTGAACAGGTCGTCGCCCTGCCGCTCGAAGACTTCGTGCTCCTTCACGTGGACGACGATGTAGAGGTCGCCCGCCTCGCCGCCCATGACGCCCGCTTCGCCGTTGCCGGAGGAGCGGAGCTTGGAGCCGGTGTCGACGCCGGGCGGGATGCGCACGTTGATCTTGGTGGTCTCCTGCACACGGCCTTCGCCGCTGCATTTCGCGCAAACCTTCTCGAAGCGCGAACCGGAGCCATGGCAACTCGGGCAGACCTGCCGCACGTGGAAAAATCCGCGCGAGGTGGTCACTTGGCCGGCGCCGCGACAGGTCGGGCACGTGGTGCGCTTGGAGCCGGGTTCCGCGCCGGAGCCCGAGCAGTGCTTGCACTCGCCGAGCCGGCGGAACGAAATTTCCTTCTCCACGCCGTGCGCGGCTTCCTCGAGTGAAATCTCGATGTCGTAGCGCAGGTCGGAGCCACGGCCCGCGCCGCCACCGTTGCCGCCGCCGCCGAAAAACTCGTCGAAGATGCCGCCGCCCCCGCCGCCGCCCTGCTGGCCGAAGACCTCGCGGAAAATGTCGAACGGATCGTGGAAGCCGCCCCCGCCGCCGCCGAAGCCGCCCGGTCCACGCGGACCGCCGCCGGCCTGCTGGAAGGCGGCGTGCCCGTAGCGGTCGTAAGCGGCGCGCTTCTCCGGATCCTTCAGCACCTCGTAGGCCTCGGAGACTTTCTTGAACATCTCTTCCGCCTCCTTGTTGCCGGGGTTCTTGTCCGGGTGATATTGCACGGCCTTCTTGCGGTAGGCCTTCTTCAGCTCCTCCTCGTTGGCGCCTTTCGCCACGCCGAGCAGTTCGTAGTAGTCTTCCTTTTTGGCGGACATGGTCAGATCACGACCCCTTCCGCGGACTTGGCCGGACCGCTCGAAACGATCACCGACGCCGGACGCACGAGGCGGCCGTTGAGCGTGTAGCCGAGCCGCACGACCTGCATGACCTTCTCCTCCGCCACGTCGGCGCTCGGCTGGTGGGCGATGCACTCGTGCAAGTTGTGATCAAAGGCCTGGCCGGTCGGGTTGACCTCCTTGAGGCCGTGGCGGGCGAGCGTGCTCTTGAACTGCTCGAGCACCATCGTGACGCCGTCGATGATGGATTTGCCGTCGGCCTGCTGCTTGGCCGCGGCGACGCCGAGGCTCAGGTTGTCGAGGATGGGGATGATATCCTCGACCACGCTGCTCGCGGCGAACTGCCGCAGCTCGTCCTTCTCGCGAATGGTGCGCTTGCGGTAATTCTCCAGATCGGCGACCGCGCGCAGGTAGCGCTCGTGGCTGGCCGCGGCCTCTTTCTTGGCGGCGGCGATCTGCTCCTCCGGGGAGGGCGCGGGTGCCGGGTTGGCCGGGGCGGACGCCTCCGGTGCGCCTGACGCGGCGGCCGTGGTGTTTTTGGTTTCGGTCTGCGTATTGTCGCTCATGCGAAGCGGAGGGAAATAAACTCAGGGTTTCTTCTTTTCAAGCGATTGGATGAGGCTTTTCAGGGTTTCGCCCGTCTTCTTTCCGGCCTCCTGCAGGCCGCCGGTCAGCTCCTTGAGCACGTCGGGGCTGTCCTTGAACAGGCCGCCGAGGGCATTGGTCACAACACCGAGGGCCGCGCCGGTGAAGGGGCTGATGATCTTCGTGACGCTGTCGACGTTGGTCAGGTCGCGGCTGAGGTTGAGGTCGTAGTTCTTCACCACAGGCCTGCGGCCCGAGTAGTCGGCGAAGACGAGCCGGTCGAACTTCAGCACGAGATGCCGGATGAGGAACTCCTGCTTCTTGCCGCCGCCCTTGGGCGCCTCCTGGCCCGGCTCCGCCTTGCCGGCGAGACCGTCCTTGAACGCCTCGGCGTTGAGCACGCCCGCCTTGTTCTTCACGAGCGTGAGCTGGGCGACGTCGACGACGACTTCGTCGGCCACGAAGCGGTTCGAGAGCAACGAGAGCAACTCGGCGTCGGCCGTGAATCGGCGGAGGTCGACGAAACCCGTCTCGGGCCAGCCCTCGGGGTTGTTGAGGACGAGGCCGCTGATCTGCACGCTGGCCGTGAAGGGATTCACCGAGAGCTTGTCGACTTTGACGGCGAAGCCGGTCTTCGAGCGGATGGTCGAGGCGGCGATGCTGGGCAGCAGCACGACCCACGCGATCGCGGCCAGGATGAACAGGCCGCCGAGAGCCAGCAGCAGCTTGAAAAGCAAGCCACCGCGCCGGGAGACGGGGATTGATGGGCTGGTTGGCATGTCAGGCGTGATGAAAGCGGTCCGTGACGAGCACGGTGGTTTTTCCCGCGGCGGCAAAGGCCAGATCCGACGCGTACGGCAGCAGGATATTGTCGCCACAACCTAGCGCGCTCCCCTCCGGATTGCCAGCGCCCGGATTCGCGAACCGCAGACTGCCCTCCACCACCGAGAGGATGCGCGGCTGCTCGCGGGCGGCAAAACGCAGCGTCTCTCCGTCGGCCAGTGGGCGCCGGGAGATGCGGAACTCCGGACACTCGGCCAGCACCGCCGCCTCGGCCGCAGCGCGCACCAGTTGGGGCGTCGGCGCCGTGTTGGCCGCGAGACAGGCGAGCGACTCGCGCACGTGCAGCGCGCGCGGCTTGCCATCCAATCCGGCGCGGCCCCAGTCGTAAACGCGGTAGGTCGTATCGGAGTTCTGCTGGATTTCGAGAATGACGTTGCCCGCCTCGATGGCGTGCATCACGCCGCTGCGGATGAACAGCGAGTCGCCCGCGCGGGTCGCGTGCCGGCACATGCATTGCTCGACGTCACCGTGCTCCAGCGCCTGCGCGAACTTTCGCGCGTCGACGCCCGGCTGCAGCCCCGCCAGCACCGCCGCGCCGGCATCGGCCTGAAAGAAATACCAATTCTCCGTCTTGGGCTCGCCCCCGAGCTCCGCCGCGACGGCGGCCGGCGGGTGGACCTGCAGGCTCAGCCGGTCGCGGCAATCGAGCCATTTGACCAGCACCGGAAACCGCCGCTCGCTCGCCCAGCCCGGCCCCATGAGCTCGGCTGCGCGGGTTTCGATCAACTGCCGCAGGGTTCGGCCGGCCAAGGGGCCGTCCGCCACGATGGATTGCGCCTCGGGCCGGTCGACGATTTCCCAGCTCTCGCCGATGGAACCGCCGGCGGGCAACGCCCGTCCCAGCGCCTGCTCCAAGCCGCGCCCACCCCAGACGCGCTGCTGGTAGAGCGGGGCAAATTTAAGAAATGATCTCATCTTTCAGGACAATGAATTTGGCGCGACACGGAACAGGGAATTTACATTGACCCCCTCTGCCGATAGACCAGCAATGCAAGAAGTTCACACACTGCAATGGCCAAAGCGGAGAGTTCAAACCCAAAGGACAAAGACCCCTCATTCGAGGGTCCGCGCTACCGTCCGCAATGGCTGGCCGGCTTCTCCTGCCTCGTGATCGGCGTGCTGTTGTTCGTCGCCCTGATCGACTTCATTCCGGAGCAAAGTTACCAGCACTCCTCCTCCCCGTCGGCCAAGAATCTCGTCGGCATCTTCGGCTCCGAGTTTTCCTGGTGGTCGTATCACCTGCTCGGCGTTTCGACGTGGCTGATCCCGGTCTTCCTGTTCTGGATGACCTACATTTACCTGCGCAGCGCCCGCCGCCTCGCCGGCACGCGCTTCATCGCGATGGTCTGTTGCATCGCGTCGCTCTCCTCGTTGATGGCGATGCAATCGACGTTCTTCACCAACACGAGCACCTTCACGGCCGGCCCGGGCGGCGCGCTCGGCGCGCTCCTTTATGACGGCCTGCTGAAGGACAGCCTGGGGGTGTTCGGCTCCGCGCTCATCCTCGGCGGCCTCTACCTGGTCGGCATGCTGTTCATCTTCACGCGCGACATCGGCATGGAGTTCGAGAAGCTCGTGCACGGTTTCGCCGAATGGCGCAAGAAACGCGCCGCGCTCCGGGCCGCCCTTATCGAGGAACGCCGCAAGCGGCGCGAGCAGGCCGCCAACGAAAAAGCGGTCGCGGCCGCCGCCGCGGCCACCGCGGTCAAGCCCGGCCCGGCCCCGCAGCTGCTGACCGTCGCGCCCAAGAGGATCGTCGTGCCCAAGAGCGAGGATCCGTTCGCCGAGGCGCCCAAGTCCGTCACGACACCTCCGCTCAAGCCGGCGCCCGAGCCCCTCGCCCCCGCCAGGACCGCCACCGACACGAAATCGCTCGCCGTCGCCGCGGCGGGCAAACTCGAGCTGAACATCGTCAAGCCCGAGGAGACCAAGAAGGCCAAGGTCACGCTCCCGCAAAGCGACGACAAGACCTACGAATTCCCGCCGCTCAAGCTGCTCAAGGAGCAGGTGAAACACTCCGCCGCCGACAGCGAGGAGGAGCACCGCGCCAACGCCGAGAACCTCCTGCGCATCCTCAGCGAGTTCGGTGTCGAGGTCTCGCTCGGCGAGATCCACGTCGGCCCGGTCATCACCCGCTACGAGGTCGTGCCCGCGCCGGGCGTCCGCGTCGAAAAAATCTCGGGCCTCGACAAGAACATCGCCCTCGGCATGCGCGCGCAGTCCGTCCGCATCCTCGCTCCCATCCCGGGCAAGGCCGCCGTCGGCGTCGAGGTGCCGAACCAGAAGCCCACGGCCGTCGGCATGCGCGAGATTCTCGAGAGCGAGGACTGGGCCGGCGCCAAGGCCGAGCTGCCCATCGCCCTCGGCAAGGACGTCTCCGGCAAGCCGCTCGTCTCCGACCTGACCAAGATGCCCCACCTGCTCATCGCCGGCGCCACCGGCTCGGGCAAGTCGGTCTGCATCAACTCCATTGTCGCCTCGATCCTCTACTCGAAGAGCCCGAAGGACGTGCGGCTCATCATGGTCGACCCGAAGGTCGTCGAGCTGAAGATTTTCAATTCGCTCCCGCACATGCTCATCCCGGTCGTCACCGAGCCGAAGAAGGTGCCGGCCGCGCTCAAGTGGCTGCTCGGCGAGATGGAGCAGCGCTACCAGATTTTCGCGAAGGTCAACGTCCGCAACATCACCGGCTTCAACAACCGCAAGAAGGAGAAGCCCGAGCCGCCCCCGCCCGAGCAGCAGGCCGAGCTGGCCGGCGTGGCGCCCGACGACATCGAGGTGCCCGAGCGCCTGCCCTACATCGTCGCCATCGTCGACGAGCTCGCCGACCTCATGATGATCTCGCCCGCCGAGATCGAGACGAGCATCGCCCGCCTCGCGCAGCTCGCACGCGCCGCCGGCATCCACCTCATCATCGCCACGCAGCGCCCGTCGGTGAACGTCATCACCGGCGTCATCAAGGCCAACCTGCCCTCGCGCATCGCCTTCCAGGTCGCCTCGCAGGTCGACTCCCGCACCATCCTCGATGGCAAGGGCGCCGAGACGCTCATCGGCCGCGGCGACATGCTTTTCACCCCGCCCGGCACCTCGAAGGTCGTCCGCGCCCAGGGCGCCTTCGTCGCCGACGACGAGGTCCAGTCCATCGTCGACTTCCTCAAGCGCAACGGTCCGCCGCAATACGCCGCGGCCGTCCAGCAGCAGATCGACCGCGCCGCCCGCGAGGACGACGAGGAGGCCGACGGCGGCGGGGGGGAGGACGGCGACATGGGCGACGACGAGGATTTGTTCCGCCAGGCGCTCGACGTCCTCCGCTCCACCAAGCGCGCCTCGACCTCCATGATCCAGCGCCGCCTGCGCATCGGCTACAACCGCGCCGCCCGCATCATGGACCTCATGGAGGACAAGGGCGTCGTCGGCCCGGAGAACGGCTCCAGCCCGCGTGAAATCCTGGTCGATTTGGACACCTACCAGCCCTGAGGCCCCTTTAGTCTTTCAACCCCGCAGCAAATCCACTTAACAGGACGGCAACATGCAGACCATCGGCGAACGACTGGAGGAGGCGCGCAAGCGCAAAGGCCTTTCCATCCGCGAGGCGGCAGAGGCGACCAAGATCCGCGGTGACTACCTGCAGAAGTTCGAGGCCAACTCCTTCGACCTCGATCTGCCTCCGCTTTATATCCGCGGCTTCGTCCGCAGCTACGCCCGCTACCTCGAGCTCGATCCCGAGCGTTTCCTCGCGGAATACGATTCCGTCGTGGCCTCCGAGGGCCGCGCCCCGCGGCGCGAGTCGCGCGAGGTGTACGGACGCGTGGAGTTCGGCGGCGAGGCCAAGGAAGGTGCGTCCACCGGCGGCAGCCAGGTCGACCAGGCTGTGATGCTCAAATACGGCGTGCTCGGCGGCGGCGCCCTCGTCGTCATCGTCGTCGTCATCGTGCTTATCAATGTGCTCTCTTCGCACAGCAGCCCGAAGCCCGCCACCACCGCCGCCCAACCGGCCACCACCCAGCAGCCGGCCGACGCGGGTGCGCAGACGCTCACTTTCACCGCTGCCGACGCCACGCGTCTCAAGATCGTCAGCGAAACCACCGGTGCCGTGATCTTCAACGACGGCCTCGCCCGTGGCGAAACCAAGTCCTTCCGCAAGACCGGCACGTTCCTCATCACCGTCGAGGACCGCACCAAGCTCCGCATGGAGGTCAACGGCCGCGCCACGGACATCCCGCAGTTCGCCGCCGGCAATTACGGCCGCTTCCGGCTCGACTGAGCGAACGCGCTTCCCGCTGGAAAAACCAAAGGCCGGCTTGCGCCGGCCTTTTCCGTTGGCGCGTTCAGCGCAGCGCCACGGGCGGACCGAGCACCTCGCGCAGGATGAACGCGCGCCGCAGCGCGGCGGGATCGCGCAGATCGTCGAGCACCACGCCGCGGGTCTGCGTGCGCAGTTTATCCTGCTTGTCGGAGATCGCCTCTTCGAAGGCCACGCGCCGCTGCGCCGCCGCCTTCATCTGCTCAGCTTCCTGCAGTTGCTCCATCAACGCGGCCTGCCGTTCGATCTCCTCCGCCTCCCGCCGCAACTCACCCCGGGCTGGGACGGACGGCTCGACGGCCGCGCGCGGCTGCATGACCTCGCGGATCAGTTCCGGCAGCCCCATTATCACCGGCGGCGTGGCCTCGGGCGAACGATCCTGCGGCGCGAGGCGCGGCTGCTCCGGCAGCGGCTCGGGCGGGCGCGTGTGCTGGCCGCGGCGCTCCTCGATCTTGCGCCGGATGTCCTCGCGGATCTTCCGGGTGCGCTCCGCGAGCTCCGTGTCATCGAATTCAAATTCCTTTGCCGGCGGCGGCTCCTCCTGGCCGGCCGCGCCCCGCGTGCCGCGATTCAGCGCCTTCAGCAGCTGCGCCACGAGGCCGGCGATGACGACCACGACCCAAGGATTTTCGAGCAGCCATTTCATGGGAATGGACGGTGGCAGGGCGAATCATCCGGCTGAGCCGCAGCTCGACGGAACGTCTCGCCCGGCCGGTTTACTTCTTCCCCTCCGGGTGCGCGATGGAGCCGCGCATGGCGGTGTCGGACTGGATGTTTTCCATCCGGTAGTAATCCATGACGCCCAGCTTGCCGGTGCGGAACGCCTCGGCCATCGCCAGCGGCACCTGTGCCTGCGCCTCGACGACCTTCGCCTGCATCTCCTGCACGCGGGCCTTCATCTCCTGCTCGACGGCGACGGCGGCCGCGCGGCGGATTTCGGCCTGCGCTTGTGCGATGCTCTTGTTCGCCTCGGCCTGCGCCTCCTGCAGCTTCGCGCCGACGTTCTCGCCCACATCCACATCGGCGATGTCGATGGAGAGAATCTCGAACGCCGAACCGACGTCGAGGCCGCGGGCGAGCACGGTTTTGGAAATGCTGTCGGGGGACTCGAGCACCTGCTTGTAGCTCTCGGCCGAGCCGATGGTGGAAACAATGCCCTCGCCCACGCGGGCGATGATGGTGTCCTCCTTGGCGCCGCCGACGAAGCGGTCGAGGTGCGTGCGCACGGTGACGCGCGCCTTCACCTTCACCTGGATGCCGTCCTTGGCGACGCCGTCGATGGTGGTGCGGCCCTGCGCGGGATTCGGACAATCGATGACCTTCGGGTCGACGGAGGTGCGCACGGCCTCGACCACGCTCTTGCCCGAGCCCTTGGTCGCGAGGTCGATGGCGCAGGCGCGGTCCCAATCGAGGACGATGCCGGCCTTCTGCGCCGCCACGAGCGCCTGCACGGTCGGGACGACGTTGCCGCCCGCGAGGTAATGCGCCGCAATCTTGTCGGTGGAGACCTCGATGCCGGCCTTCACGGCGGTGATGCGGGCCTCGACGACGAGATTGTACGGCACGCCACCGAGCCGCATGCCGATGAGGTTCAGCCAGCCGACCGGCGCGCCGTTCAGCAATGCCTTCAGCCAGGTGCTGAAGAACGACAGCGCAATGAACACGACAATCAGCGCCGGGACGCCGATCAGCACGAAGAGGAACAGGGAGGAGTTCATAAGGGAAGGATCAGGGTTTGGTAACAATCAGACGGAAATTATCGAGCCCGACGACGCGCAGGCTGGCGCCCTTGGTCGCATGGCCGTTCTGGCAAAACGCCTCGTAGCGCTTGCCGTCGACGACCACGTAGCCGCTCGGCGCGAGCGTGGTGACGGCCTCGGCGGTCTTGCCCACCACCAAGCTCGGCTCGGCCAGCGGCGGCTGGCTCGTGGCGTCGCTCGCGGATTGCACGACCAGTTTCTTGCCGACGCGGGATTTGGGCAGCCAGACCAGTTCGATGTAGAGTGTCAGGCCCAGCAGCGCGAGGGCGATGCCGGTCGCGAGCGCGCCACCCGCCGGGCCGAACTGCTGGAAGGAAATGATGCAGCCCGCGAGCATCGCCGCCCCTCCGATGAAGCCGAGCACGGCGCCCGGGACGAAAACTTCGCCGGCGAGCAACAGCACCCCGAGCAAAAAAAGCAGGAGGATGGTGTTCACGGGTCGCTCCTTTCCACGATCAGCCCGAAATCATTCCGGCCGCGCACGATGACCGGAGTGCCCGCGTCGAGCGCACCGACCTCGACCTTCGCCTCGTAACGCCGGCCGTCGATCTCCACCTGGCCGGACGGCCGCAGCGCCGTGGCGGCGGTCGCGCGACGACCGATGAGGGAATACACTCCGCCCGCGACTTCCGGGGCGAGGCCCGAGGTTTGCGCCGCCACATCGACGGCGGTCGCGAGCACGAGTCTGTCCCAAACCCAGCCCTTCGGCAGATAGCGCAAGAGTACCGCCGCGGCCACCACCGCGAGTCCCAGCCCGAGGGCCAGGCTGCCGAGCGGCTGCACGAAGGCGTCGCCGGAAACGGCCAGCGGCTGGTTCGGCCAGAGGTCGGCCATCGCCCAGAGCAGCGAGCCCAGCATCAAGAGGACTCCGCTCGCCGCCAGCACGAACACGCCCGGGAAGAAGAATATCTCGACGGCGAGCAACACCAGGCCGAGCGCAAAGACCAGCACCGGCTCATGGCCGGAAAGGCCAGCGATGTGATGTCCGAAGAACACCAGCGCGAGGAGCAACACCCCGAGGCCGCCGATCCAGCCGTGCCCGGGCATCTTGAACTCGATGAACAGCGCCAACAGACCTAGGCCGAGCAACACCGGCGCGATGGCCGTGAGGTATTGGGCGGCGCCCTCGGACCACGTAATCTCGAAGCGGCGGATCGTGTAGTTGTCGGCGCCGAATTTTTTCGCGAGGAGCGCATCGATATCCTTCGCAATTCCGGCCGCCAGCAAGGCGTGCGGCGGCTCGCCATAGGTCTTGCTGGCCTCGGAGGCGGTCAGCGAGAGCAGCTCACCCTTCGGCTTGATGACGGTGTCGCCGATCTTCAGCTCGTAGTCGGCGTCGATCATGGCGGAGATGACCTGCCCGCGGAAGCCCTTGCCTTCGGAGATCGCGCGGATGCGGGCCTTGAGGTAGCTGACCACCTTTTGCTTCATCGTGGCATCGATATCCGTGCCGCTGGACGAAACGGGTGCCGCCGCGCCGATGACCCCATCGGGGGTAAAATAGATTTCGCCGGTCGTCGCCGAGATGAAAGCTCCGGCCGACATCGCCTCCTTGTTGACGTAGGTGATGGTCTCGCCGGGAAACTTCCCGAGCGCCTCCATGATGTCGAACGTCACGTCGAGCGCGCCGCCCGGCGTGCTCATGTCGAGCACCACGGCGTCGGCCTTCTGTTCAATGGCCTCCTTCAAACCGCGCCGCAGGATGTAGAGGACGGGCTTGGCGATCTCGCCCTTCACCGGGATGATGTAGACGCTCTTCTTCGCCGCCGCCACGCCGGTCGCCCCAAGGGCGGCGGGCTCCGCCCCGGCGAGAGCGACCGCGGACAGAAAAAGCAGCAGGAAAGTGCCGGCGCGCTTGAACATCGTTCCCCCAAGATAGGGTTGCCTCCGGGACAAGCAAGCATCGCGCAGCTACAAAGCGGGCAGGTGTTTCAAGCCCAACCGGGTGTAACGTTAATTTAACCGCCAGTTTGGATTGGTGTGGCGGGGATAAATTTGCTTACCACTCATCCATGGAACGCATCCCGTATCTCGGGCAAACGATTCTCCGCTGGCAGGTGGGCGCCTCGTCCTTCCTCGCCCTGCCCGAAAAAGGCGCGCGGCTGATGAACTGGAATGTCACGCTCGGCGACGGCTCGGTGCGCGACATCATCTACTGGCCCGAGGTCAGCTCGCTTGACAACTTCCACCGCATCCGCGGCGGCAATCCCATCCTGTTTCCGTTCGCCGGTCGCACCTACGACCGGAGCGAGATGAACCACTGGCGCGCCGACGACAGCCAGCGCCGCCCGATGCCGCAGCACGGCTTCGCCCGGCAGGGCGATTTCCGCATCACGCGGCTCGACGAACGCGGTTTCTCCGCGCTGCTCGTGCCGGGCGACGAGGCGAAGGCCGCCTACCCCTACGACTACGAGTTCACTGTCAGCTACCGCTTCGAGCCGGCCGGGCTCTATGTCGAATTCGAACTGACCAACCACGGCGCGGCGCCCATCCCGTGGTCGGCCGGCCATCATTTCTATTTCACCCTCCCGTGGACGAGCGGCCTCACGCGCCGCGATTACGTCTTCGAGGCGCCCGCCACCAAGACGCTCAAGCACATCGAAAGCGGGCGGCTGGTCGACGGACCGCGACTCGCGCCGCGCGAGACCTTGGACAACCCGGCGCTCGTCGACACGATCCACACCGGCCTGCGCGGGCACGCGTTCGCCGTGACCGAGCGCGGCAGCGGGCAGCGCCTGCGGTTCAACACCGGCTTCACCAACACGCTGGCGCGCGACGCGGCCATCGTCACCTGGACGCAGGACGAGAAGGCGCCTTTCTACTGCATCGAGCCGTGGATGGGGCCGCCCAACAGCCCCGAGAACAAGACCGGCCTGCATCACGTCGGTCCCGGCCAGACGCAGAAATTCCTCGTCGAGATCACGCTCGAATGAACCGTCTGCTCCTCGCGCTGGGCCTGCTGACGCTGGCGCTGTCCATCCGCGCCGAGCCTGCCGCCGCCGCGCCGGAGCCCGAACCGCTGACCGGCGAGGTGCGCCAGTATTTTCTCGCCGCCGATGTGGTGGAGTGGAATTACGCCCCGTCGGGCAACGTCCTCGCGGAGATGGAGTGCTGCGGAGACGATTCGACGTGGCTGAAACGCGGCCCCGACGCACGTCCGCCCATTTTCAAGAAAGCCCTCTGGCGCGAGTACACCGACGACACCTTCACGGAGTTGAAACCCCGCGCTCCCGAGTGGGAACACGCCGGTATCCTCGGGCCGATCCTTCGCGCCGAGGTGGGTGACCGCATGGAAGTCACCGTCAAAAACAACACCCGCTTCACCGTCAGTCTGCACGCGCACGGCGTGCACTACCTCAAGCCCTACGAGGGCGCCGGCTACCCCGATGGCACGCACGGCTCCGACAAGAGCGACGACTACATCGCCCCCGGCGTCAGCTACACTTACCGCTGGCAAGTGCCCGTGCGCTCCGGCCCCGGTCCGGGCGATCCCAGCTCGGTCGTGTGGCTTTATCACGCCCATGTGAACAGCCCGGCCGACGTCAACACCGGCCTCGTCGGCGCGCTCATCGTCACGCGGCATGGCGCGGCGCGCCCCGACGGTTCGCCACGCGACGTCGACCGCGAGTTCGTCACGCTGTTCATGAATTTCAACGAAGCCGGGAGCCGCTTCGCCAAGGACAACGCCGCGCTGCTCGCGCCCGGCGGCCCCCGGGCGGAGTCGAACCGGTTTCACGCCATCAACGGCTACGTCTTCGGCAACCTGCCCCTGCTGCGCATGAAGGCCGGCGAGCGCGTGCGCTGGTATCTGGTGGCCTTGGGCGACGACTCCGACCTGCATACGCCGCATTGGCACGGCAACACCGTCCTGCACGAGGGCCACCGCACCGACGTGATCGAGCTCTTCCCGGCCAGCATGAAGGTGGCCGACATGCGCGCCGACAATCCCGGCATCTGGCTCTACCACTGCCACGTCAACGACCACGTGAAGGCCGGCATGGCGGCGCGCTACGAAATCGTGAAGTAAAAACCCGCCCGCGTCCGGTTTTTCTCCGTTACTTTTCCACCCGAAAAGGGTCATATCGCGCCATGATTTCCACGTGCGCCTTCATCGAAGGCATCGGCGGCCCCGAGCTGATGATGATCCTTTTCATCATCCTGCTGCTCTTCGGCGCGAACAAGCTGCCCGAACTGGCGCGGGGGCTGGGCAAATCCATCAAGGAATTCAAGCGGGCCGCCAGCGGCGTCGAAGAACAGTTCAAGGATGCGTTGGAGGAAAAGCACGAGACGCCCGAGTCGAAGCGCTTCGCCCCCGTGCCCCCGAAGCCGCCGACCACTTTCCCGCCCTACCCGCCCGGCAGCGGCCCCGCCCAGCCTTCCGGCACGGTGAGCCAGCAGCCGCCCGACGAGAAAACTCCGCCCGACGCGCCGGCGCAGTGAGCCCGGCGGACGCGCTCAGTCGAAGATCTGGCCGCGGTTGAAGCGCCAGATGGCCACGGTCATCACGACCGCCGTGATGCCGGCGAGGATGCCGAGGGTCGGGAGGAGCTCGGCGAACGACGCGTTGGCCCACAGCACCTGATCGAAGCCCTCCATCGACCAGTAGACCAGCGTGCACTTGCTGATGCGCTGGATGAACTCCGGCATGAAGCTGACCGGGAACCACGCGCCGCCCACCGCGCTCATCAGCAGGATCAGGAGCGTGGCCAGGCCGCGCGCCGCCTCCTGGCTCGGCACGATGGCCGCCAGCAGCATGCCGAACGAGGCGCAGGCCGCTGCCGCGAAGGTGCAGACGAGCACGAGAAACCCCAGGTGGTGCTCCACGTCGATGCCGTAGAGAAAGCGGCCGGCGACGAACAGCACGAGCAGCTGGACCAAGCCGACACCGACGCCGTGGAGAAACTTGCTCCAGAGCACATGCGCCCGCGTGGCGGGCGTCGAAAGCAGGCGCTGGAAAAGCCCCCGCTCCTTTTCGTGGAAAAGCGCCACCGCGGAAGCGCTGAGGGCAAACAGCAGGAACTGCATCGCCCAGCCGCCGACGATCCGCGTGGCCACGGGCGACTTCACCTCGCGGCCGACGACCTGCTCGTTTTCGAGGCGCACGATTTTGGCAAGAAAATCATCCGCGCTCCCGGAGCCTCCCGTAACGGCCGGTTCGTCGAGCCCGAAGTTGCCCTTCTCCATGTCGCGCTGGATCGTCGCGGCGTCGCCCCCGAACGTCCGGGACACGGCGTCCGCGATCGAGTGGTTGAACCGCTCGAACCGGGCGGCGCCCAGAAACTTCTTCGCCCGCGCCTGCAACGACTGGCCGAGGAGCTGAGGCACGTGGGTGAAGATCGTCTTTTGCAGGATGCCGTTGACGGTCTGCGTCTCGATCTCGTTGCGCGGATTGGAGAGGATTTTCAGATGCAGACCGAGCTCGTCCTCGCTCACCACGTCGCGCGGGATGACGAGCGCGAAGCGAAACTCGTTCGCCCGCATCAACGGGCGCAGATCCGCCTCGGCCAGCGGTCGGATGGATTTGTCGGGATGGTTGAACTGCGTGATCACCCGGAACGCTTTCTCGGCCTTCAGGGCATCGACGAGGCTGGTCGCGGCGGGATTGCCGCTCTCGTCGACCACGGCGAGCGGAATGCCGCTCGGGCCCTGCTCCTGGCGGTTGACGCCGAAGACCTGCCCGAAAAGGTAGATGAGTGCCAGCGGCACGAAAAACGTGAGCAGGAGTGCGGGCTTGTCGCGGAGGAGGCGCGCGAAATCCTTGCGGAGGAGGACGAGGACGGGGTGCATGGTGAAGATTATTCGCGGAGGTTACGGCCGGTGAGGTGGAGGAAGAGCGCCTCGAGCGTCGGGCGCTGGCTCGTGAAGAGCCGCGGCGGCAGGCCGAGCGACTCGGTGAGGGCAAAGAAGGCCGAGAGCCTGGTGTCCGCCCGGGGGCGGAAGCGCAAGGTGCCGTCGACGGCGGTCAGCCCGCCCTGCCCGCGCAACCGCTCGCCGAGGACGGCAGTTCCCGGCGTCGCCGGAAAGCGGATCTCTTCCTCGAACGGCAACGGCGTGAGCAGTTCGTCCAGCGTACCGAGCGAGAGGATCTTGCCGTGGTCGATGATGCCGATGCGGGAGCAAAGCCGCGTGGCTTCCTCCATGTAATGCGTGGAGTAGATCACGGTCAGGCCCTCGCGCGCGCGCGCCGACAGGAAATCGAAGATGGCGTTGCGCGACTGCGGATCGACGCCGACGGTCGGCTCGTCGCACAGGAGCAGCTTCGGCCGGTGCAGCAGGGCCGCGACGAGGTTGAGCCGGCGCTGCATGCCGCCGGAGAAAGTCTTCACAAGGTCGCGCCGTCGATCCGCGAGTTGCACGGCCTCGAGCGCCTCGGCGACCCGCGCACGCAGCTCCGCGCCGCGCAATCCGTAGAGTTCGCCGAATATCCGGAGGTTCTGCTCCGCGCTCAGGTCGTCGTAGAGCGCGATGGACTGCGGCACGAGCCCGAGCGCCGTGCGCGCCGCGGAATTCGCCGCGGTCAGGGGACGCCCATCCAGCAGGATGGCTCCGGCGTCAGGCGCGCGCAGGCCGGCCACGAGCGACATCAGCGTGGACTTGCCGGCACCGTTGGGTCCGAGCAGGCCGAAGAATTCGCCCCGGCCGATGCGGAGCGAGACGCCGTCGAGCGCGGTGAGCGTCGCGTAGCGTTTGGTGAGGTGGTCGAGTTGCAGCATGGGAGGCGGGTTGACGCGGCCGATTGCAACGCCGAGCGCCGGGCGCTTCGACGCGATTAGGCCGGCTGAAGGTCATGGTCATGCATGACCGGCGGCCGGTGTCCCATTCGCGGGAACCGGCAATACCGTCGCCGTGACATGTTCGTGATCCGGCGGCCCGGCCGAAAAGAGGAGAGAAAATTTCTAGCGCATGTCGTGACGTGAGTTACGCACGCGGCTGCAACTTGGCACATCGCTTGCGTGTATGGCAGGTAGAACAACTCAAGATCATGAAAAAGAATTTCCTCCTCCTCTCCCTCGTGAGCCTCAGCCTCACCGTCGTGGCGGCCAAAGCGGCCTCCACGCAGAACGACACCCGCATCGTCAACCTGCCCGCGTATCGCGTCGTGGTTCCGCGCCTCACCTCCGGCGAACGCCAGATCGAGCGCAATCTCGCCGAGCTGCGCGCCGAGGCCCGCACGCCGATGGCCGTGCCGGTCGAGCTGCCGGCGCTGGCGACGAAAGCCGCCGTGCCGGAGCACGTCGCCGAACAGGGCCTGGCAGCCAAACACCTGCCGATGCTGGTGCTCGCGAAGAACTGATTTTTGCCAGTGTGTGTGTGTGTCCAAACCCGCCCCGCAGGGGGCGGGTTTTCTTTTGGCAACACGCGCCGGCGCGCTAGGGTGCCGTCATGAGTAGCGAAACCGAAGGCGAGCCGGTGCGCATCCCCATCACGGGCGAGCTCGATCTGCACACCTTCCGGCCGCAGGAAATCTCCGGCCTGCTCGAGGCCTACCTCGCCGAATGCGCGCGGCTCGGCCGGCGCGAGGTGCGGGTCGTCCACGGCAAGGGCACGGGCACGCTGCGCGAGACGGTGCACGCCTGGCTGCGGCGTTCGCCGCGGGTCGCATCTTTCCGGCTCGGCGACGAGCACTCCGGCGGCTGGGGCGCGACGCTCGTTACACTCAAGCCTTTAGATTCAAGATGAGCCGGTGCGACTTTTCTGCGACCATGCGGGTGATTCTCCCACCACTATGAATTCAATGCACGTGATTGACTACCGCATCAGCGGCGACGACATGCAGTTCGTCGAAATCGAACTCGACCCGCAGGAGGCCGTGCTGGCCGAAGCGGGCGCCATGATGTTCATGGAAGACGGCATCGCCCTGGAGACGATCTTCGGCGACGGCTCGGCGCAGAACAGCGGCCTGATGGGCGCGCTGCTCGGCGCGGGCAAACGCATCCTCACCGGCGAGTCGCTGTTCATGACCGTTTATCAAAACCAGTCCGGCACGAAACGCCGGGTGGCATTCGGCGCGCCCTACCCCGGCAAGATCATGCCGGTGAACCTCGGTGAGATGGGCGGCGAGCTCATCGCGCAGAAGAACGCCTTCCTCTGCGCCGCGAAGGGCGTGAGCATCGGCATCGCTTTCCAAAAGCGGCTCGGCGCCGGCCTGTTCGGCGGCGAGGGCTTCATCATGGAGCGGCTGCAGGGCGACGGCCTGGCCTTCGTGCATGCCTGCGGCACGCTTTACGAGCGCGTGCTCGCCCCCGGCGAGTCGTTGCGCGTCGACACCGGCTGCCTCGTGGCGCTGCAGCCTACGGTCGACTACGACATCGAGTACGTCGGCGGCATCAAGAGCGCGCTCTTCGGCGGCGAAGGCCTGTTCTTCGCCCGGCTGCGCGGTCCCGGCAAAGTCTGGCTGCAATCGCTGCCCTTCTCCCGGCTGGCCACTCGCATCGTCGCGGCGGCCCCGCAGACCGGCCGCGCCGGCCGCGAGGAGGGCTCTTTGCTCGGCGGCCTCGGCCGCGTGCTCGACGGCGACAACCGCTAAGCCGCTCATCCCGGCCAGCCGCCGCCCGTCAATGCGGGATTGTCCGGCGCCCTTGCGCCGGGCAGTGTTCTCCCATGGGCACAAAATTCACCTACGCACTCATCCTGACAGCGATCGGCGCTGCCTTCCGGCTCCTGCTATTTTTCACCGGCTTCGAAACCGAGAAACTCGCCACCGGGCAATACTTCCAGTGGGCCCTGCTGCCGGTTGTCTTCGTCGTGTATTGGCTGGCCTTGAAGGCGGTCCGCGAGGAACGCCCACACCAAGCCCTCAGCTATGGCCAAGGTGTCGGTACCGGCGCCGTGATTTCGCTGATGTCGGGGGCGATGTCCGCCGTCTACACCTTCATCCACCTCAAGTTCATCAACACCAGCTTCGTCGACTACCAGCTGGAGATCATCCGCGCGCAATGGGCCAAAAGCGGCATGAGTGACACCCAGATGGAACAGGCGGAAAAATTCACCCGGATGCTGATGTCGCCCGGCATCTCGTCGGGCATCGCGCTTTTCCTCGGCTTCCTCTTCGGGCTGATCGTGGTGTTGATCGTCGCGGCATTTGTGAAGCGTGCGGCCCCGGCCGTCCCCGGCGGCGTAACCGCGTAGAAAAATCGGCCGCCCGGCGTTGCCACCGGGCGGCCTTGAGCTGACTGCACACACCGGCGTGACCCTGCGGTCGCGCCAAATTGTTTAAAGGGAGCGGTGCGGACGCCCCTGATCCCGCTCGATGGAATGGCGGATCTTGGTCGTCTTGGTCGATGGCTCGACGGCGGCCCCTTCCTGTTCGAAGTCCTCGCCCGGCTGAAAGTCGACGTCGATCTTCTCGATCTTGTTCAGGCGGGCCACCACCTCGGGCGGCAGCTTCTTGCGGTCGGCCTCATCGTTGATGGCGCCCTTGAAGGTCACTTCTCCCTTGGGATTCTTGATCGTGAGCTCCCGCTTGCCGTCCTTGGCGTTCACCTCGACGGAGCCCTCCTCGTCGGAATAAACGAGATTGCCCTGGGCCATATCGAGCATGGTCGAGCCCCGGCCGCCCTCGCGGTTGAAGACGTGGACGCGCGGCCGGCCGAACCAGTTGCCGTGCTCGCCGCCGAGCAGGCGGAGCGCATTGTTCACGTCCTCGCGCGCCATGCCCGGCAGTTCGCGCAGATCCATGAGGCCGGGCAGGTCCCGGCCGTTGAAAAAGCGGATGTTGGCATCGGGACCGAACTCCATGCCGGCCAGGCGCGGGATGTCGCGCTTGCCCAGCTTGGCCTTCACGATGGTTTCCTTACCGCCGCGGATGACGGTGAGGCCGATCTCCTCGCCCTCCTTTTTGCTGCGGATGAGAATGCTGAACTGGCGCGAGTCGACCAGCAGCTGATCGTCGAGCTTGGTGAGGATATCGTCTTCCTTCAGCACGGCGGCGGCCGGGCTGTTTTCCGCGATGCGCGTGACGACGAGGCCCATGTCCCGGGCGAGGCCGAGCTGCCGGGCCAGGGTGCGGCCGACCGGAGACGTCTCGACGCCGAGGAAGGCGACGGTCTCCTTGGCGTCAGGCTTGTCGGTGTTGACGGCGCCTGAATCACCGATGCGAATGGTGTGCCGCGTGACAGGCTGCCCGATGTGTCGGACAACGGTGGTGGTGTCCGCGGCGTGAACCGCCGTGGCGAACACGCCGCCGAGCAGCGCGGGCATAAGATAACGAATGGAGTTTTTCATGGGAGTGGGTTGAGTTGGAACGGCGGACCGGCTTGCAAACCGAGACCGGCCCGCCGCCCAGGTTGGGTTTGCAAAATCAATGGAGGCTGGCGGGGATCACGCGGACTTCCTCGCGAGGCACGCTCCACTTGAGCGAAGCGTTCGACGCGGGGGTTTTCCAGGTATACGTGTCGACGTAACGGTAGCGCATCCGGCGCGCCGGGGTGTTGTCGGCGAGGTAGGCCGGCCCTTCGTCCTTCATGTCGTAGAGCACGTTGGTGGCGCCGACCGGGCGGTAGCGCTGGGCCGAGGCCGGGGCGACCGACGGCTCCGGCCGGATGATGGCCGGAGACTGGCGGGCTACGACCGTAGGCGAAACGGCTTGGTCCAGCGGCGTGTCGCCGGGCGCACTGCTTTGAGAGCGCCAGACCCCGAGCGAAACGAGCAGGGCGACGGCCGCAGCGGTCGCCAGCCGCCAGCCAGCCCACTTCCACGAACGGAAGGTGGTCGCGGCCGTGTAGCGCGGCGCGGCCGCCGCAGTGGCGGGAGCCGGGGCGGCGAGCTCGCGTTCAATCCGGGCCTGCAACCCCGCGGACGGAGCGCGCGGGTGGAGCGCTTTCAGCTCGTTCTCGAGTTCGGTAAGAGTGTCATCCATGGCAAAGCGGTTCTAGTTGTTCACGGAGTGCGGCCAGCGCGTAGCGATAGCGCGAAGCCGCGGTATTGGGCGAGATGCCGAGCGTCTCGCCGATCTGCTCGAAGGTGAGCTCCTGCCAGATTTTGAGCGAAAGCACCTCGCGTTGCTCGGGAGAGAGACGGCGGAGGGCGACCTCGATCTCGGCGCGCCGCTCGTCGCCTTCGCAGGGAATCCTTTCAAAATACGCCTCCCGCTCCTCGAGACCGCCGTCGGCTTTCTCCTCGCGGACGGCGCGCCGGCCTTCGCGGCGGGCGAGATCCAGGGCCGCGCGGCGGACGGAAGTGATGAGGAGAGCCTGCGGATCGCCCGGCAGATGGCGCTGGTGGCGCCAGTAGCGGACGAACGCCTCTTGGACGACGTCCTCGGCATCGGCGAGCGAACGAGTCCATTGGCGCGCACAGAACAGGAGTTTCGGCCCATAGGCCTCGAACCAGTCTCTCCAGTCGGCGGTTTCATGCGCTGCCTCCATTGTCTGCGGTAGGGATGTTTTCCTAAAGAGCGTCATGGAGGCCGGCGTTTGTCTGGCCGGCGCCATTTTTCGGGCGGAGCGGCCCGATTGCAGACAAAAAAAGAGGCCGGGGGTTCACCCCGGCCTCCTCGTGCCATTGCTTTAACAAATTCTGCTTACGATCGGCGCTTGGCCTCGGACGGATTGTCCAGGGCGGCCATGGCCATCAGGGCCGCGACCACACCGTAGCTGACCGCCACGGGCAGGAAGTTCTCCGTGTGGCGGGTCAAACCGATGAGGGCCAGACCGCCGAGGGTGAGCGCTGCGAAAGTAAGCTTGATGACGTTTTGCGTGTTCATGTTTGGATTTTGTTGCGCCGCCCAGATGAGCGACTGGCGACAGTATACGGCAGTTTTAGAATAGCCAAAATACTTAGATTCTATATCTATCATAACTAAATCCTATGGAAATCTACCAACTCCGCTACTTCATCGCCGTAGCTGAAACGGGCAATTTTACGAAGGCAGCCTCGGAGTGCCACATATCTCAACCATCTCTAAGTCAGCAAATAATAAACCTTGAAGAGGAGTTCGACCAGAAACTTTTCCATCGCTTGGGTCGCCGGGTTGCCCTGACGCCGGCGGGGCAACTCCTGCTGGAGCGGGCCCGCCAGATTGTTGCCGAAGCTGACGATACTCTCCGGGAATTAAAGGAAGACCCCGGCCTGGGCTACCGGGTGTCGGTGGGGGCGATCCCCACGGTCGCCCACTTTTTCATCCCGGCCGTAGTGGCCTACTGCCGGGCCAACGACATCAAGATCAAGCTCCGCAGCCGCGAGGAGTTCCGCACCGCCGTCATCAACATGGTGGTGGAAGGCGAGGTCGATTGGGGGCTGGTTTCCCTGCCGCTGCCCGACCCTCGCCTGCAGGTCCGTTCGCTCTTCACGGAACCTCTGCTGCTGGCCGTGAGCGCTGGACACCCTCTGGCTACCGCCGCGGAAATCAGCGTCGGCGACCTGAAGGAGCACAACTTCATCATGCTGGGCGAGGCGTCCTCGCTGACCGCCCAAGTCCTCCAGCGCGCGAGTGGCGAATACGATTTTCAGCCCAATATCACCCACCGCTGCTCCCAGCTGGCCACCGTCAAATCCCTGACGGCCATGGGGCTCGGCATCAGTATCCTGCCGCGCAGCGCACGCAGCGCAGCCGACCCCGCCGGCCTCGTCTATCGCAAGCTGGCCGGCCCGCCGCTGACTCGCGAGATCGCCCTGATCCACCACCATCTCCGTCACCTGAGCAAGGGCGCCAAGCTTTTCGAGGACGCCGCCCGCGCCGTGGTCGGACCGCTGCAAGTCTCACCGCCGTCGCTGCCGCCCTTCACCGCGGGCAGCCCGCCGCCCACAACCTGAATTTGCTCCCGCCGGTAATTTGTGAATGGTTGCCCGCTTATGTCCACGTCCGGCGCGCCCAAGCCTCTCAACGAACGCCTGCTGCTCTACACGTTGGCGGCGGTGCAGTTCACGCACATCATGGATTTTATGATCATGATGCCGCTCGGGCCGCAGTTCATGCGCGCCTTCGGCATCACGCCCACGCAGTTCGGTTTCCTCGTCTCGGTCTACTCCTTCAGCGCGGGTCTCATGGGTTTTGCCGCGGGGTTCTTCATGGACAAGTTCGACCGCAAGCGCGCCCTGCTCGTCCTCTACAGCGGCTTCGTGCTCGGCACGCTCTGCTGCGCGCTGGCGCCCAACTACTCCACCCTGCTGCTGGCCCGCGTCGTGGCCGGCGGCTTCGGCGGGGTGGCGGCCTCGGTGGTGCTGGCCATCGTGGGCGACGCCATCCCTTACGAACGCCGGGGCGTCGCCATGGGCGTGATCATGACGTCGTTCTCGCTCGCCTCGATCCTGGGTCTGCCCGTGGGGCTCCTGTTCGACGGCTGGTTTGGCTGGCACGCGCCGTTTCTGCTGCTGGTCGGCCTGGGGGTCGCCATCCTGATCGCGGCCGCGCGCACGCTGCCCGCGCTGCCTCCGCACGGGCACGCGACCACGCACGACGCCTGGGAGCAGATGCGCACCATCCTCACGCACACGAACCACCATCGCGCCTTCGCCCTCATCGCGGTGCTCACCGGGGCGAGCGCCTTGATTTATCCCTACCTGACGCCGTCGATGGTGTCCAACGCCGGCCTGCCCGAGTCGTTGATGTCGCTCATCTACATTTTCGGTGGCGGCGCCACGCTGCTGACTTCGCCGTATTTCGGGAAAATGGCCGACCGGCTCGGCAAGCTTCCGGTGTTCACCTGGCTCGTGCTGCTGTCAGCGCTTCCCACCATTGCCATCGCGAATCTCGTGCCGGTGCCGGTCTGGGTCATCCTGCTGATCACGACCAGCTACATGGTCTTTACTTCGGGGCGCTTCGTGCCCGCCATGGCCATGATCACCGCCAGCGTCGAACCGCGCTATCGCGGCGGCTTCATGAGCGTGAATTCCGCCGTGCAGCAAATCGCCGCCGGCGTGGCGACTTCCGTGGCCGCGCTTCTGGTCAGCAGCGACGCCCACGGCCGGATCACGGGTTTCCCGCGCGCCGGCTGGCTTTCGCTGATCCTGATCGTCGCGTCCGTTTTCATCATCCGCTACCTGCGCGTCGCGGGCGCACCGGCCCCCGCGGTCGTCGCGGAAACCGAACCGGCCGTGGAATCCGTCGGCTGACATCGCCATTGCGCGCCGCGCCGCCCGGCTGTCTATTCTCCCCATGCCGGCCGTCTCGCCCCATCCCGCCCAACTCGCCTCCGCCCCCGCGGTGACGCGCCCCGAGCTGCTGGCGCCCGCGGGTGATTGGGAATGCGCCAAGGCCGCGATCGAGAACGGCGCCGACGCGATCTACTTCGGTCTCGAACGTTTCAACGCCCGCATGCGCGCCCACAACTTCACCGTGGCGGATTTGCCGCGGCTGATGGAGTTCCTGCACCGCCGGGGCGTGCGCGGCTACGTGACCTTCAACACGCTCATCTTCGCCCACGAGCTGGCCGACGCCGAGAGCTACCTGCGCAGCATCATCGCCGCCGGCGTCGACGCCGCCATCGTGCAGGACGTCGGCATCTGCCGGCTCATCCGCGCGCTCTCGCCCGACTTTCCCATCCACACCTCCACGCAGATGACGGTCACCAGCGCGGCCGGAGTGGACTTCGCCCGCGAACTCGGCGCCCAGCTGGTCGTGCTCGCGCGCGAGAATTCCCTCAAGGACATCGCCGCCATCCGCGACGCGCAGCAATCCGCTCCCGTCCGGCTGCCGCTGGAGGTGTTCGTCCACGGCGCACTCTGCGTCGCCTACTCCGGCCAGTGCCTCACCAGCGAATCCCTCGGCGGTCGTTCCGCCAACCGCGGCGAGTGCGCGCAGGCCTGCCGCATGCCTTACGAACTTGTCGCGGACGGCCAGACGGTCGACCTCGGTGACCGCCGCTACCTGCTCAGCCCGCAGGATCTTTCCGGCCTCGACGTGCTGCCCGACCTCGTGCGCGCCGGCGTCGCCTCCCTGAAGATCGAAGGCCGCCTCAAGAGCCCCGAATACGTCGCCAACATCACCCGCGTCTACCGCCGGGCGCTGGACAAGGTCATGCACGACATCTTCGGTCCGCAGCCGCAGACGGAAGCCGAAGTCATGCGCGAAGTCAGCGCCACCTCGCGCTACGATCTCGAGATGGGTTTCTCCCGCGGCCTCTACACCGGCTGGTTCCGCGGCATCAACAACCAGGAACTCGCCCACGCCCGCTTCGGCACCAAGCGCGGCGTCTACCTCGGCACCGTCACGCGCCTCAGCGGCGAATCGGTCGCGCTCAAGCCCGAGGCCCCGCTCAAACCCGGCGACGGCCTCGTCTTCGATGCCGGCCGCCCCGACGAGAAGGAGGAAGGCGGCCGCGTCTACCAGGTGCAGACGAAGGCCGGCGGCGCGGAAACCGTGCTGCGCTTCGGCCATGGCGACATCGATTTCTCACGCCTCCATGTCGGCGACCGCGTCTGGAAAACCAACGACCCCGAGCTCGACCGCCGCCTGCGCCAGTCGTTCGAGGGCGATCAGATCCGCTTCCGCCGCCCCGTCCACCTGGAGGTCCACGGTCACACCGGCGTCCCGCTCACGCTGATCGCCCGCGATGACGAGGGTCACGTCGCCCGCGCCGATTCGGCGGCCCCGCTCGCGCAGGCCGAGAAGCAGCCGCTGACCACCGAGCGGCTGCGTGACCAGCTCGGCCGGCTCGGCGGCACGCCGTTCGAGCTCGGACAACTGACGAACCAACTCGAAGGCGCGGTCATCATTCCCATCAGCGAACTCAACGAGCTGCGCCGCCGCGTCGTCGCCGAACTCGACGCCCAGCGCGCCGCGCCGAAACGGTGGCAACTGAATCCCGTCGGGCAATTCACTCTCTCCAGTCATTCTGAGCGGAGCGAAGAATCCATCCATGCAACCGCCAGCACGGGAGCCGTTGGATCCTTCGCTCCGCTCAGGATGACAGGTAACGAACGCTCCACCCCTGCCGAGCCCGAGCTGATCGTCGTCATCCGCCACTTGCACCAGCTGGAAGCCGCCTGGACCGCCGGTGCGCGCACGATCTACGCCGAGTTCGAGGACCCGAAGCGTTACCGCGAGGCCGTCGTGCGCTTTCGCGAACTGCGCGCCGCCGAACCGGCGTCCGGCACTTCGCCCTCCGCGCTCAGTTCCCCGCCGCCCTCATTCTGGGTCGCCGCGCCGCGCGTCTTCAAGCCCGGCGAGGAGTGGATCCTGAAACAGGTGCTCTCCTGCGAAGCCGACGGCTATTTGGTGCGCAATTACGAGCACCTGCAGTGGTTCAAGGACCAGCGCCGCCGCGGCGACTTCTCCCTCAACGTCGCCAATCCGCTCACCGCCGATTACTACATCAACCGCTACGGGCTCGAGCGCGTCACGGCTTCCTACGACCTGAACGTCGCCCAGCTTGAAGCCCTGTTGCAAGCCGCGCCGCCGGCGTGGTTCGACATCACGCTGCACCAGCACATGCCGATGTTTCACATGGAGCATTGCGTGTTCTGCGCCTTCCTCTCGGACGGCACCGACTACCGCAACTGCGGCCGACCCTGCGAGAAACACGCGGTCAGCCTGCGCGACCGCATCGGCGCCGAGCATCCGCTCAAGGCCGACGCGGGCTGCCGCAACACCGTCTACAACTCCCGGGCCCAGACCGGCGCGGAGTTCGCCCAGAAGCTCGTCGCGCTCGGCGCCCGGTCGTTCCGCATCGAGTTCCTCAACGAGCCCGCCGACGAGCTGCAACGCACCGTCGGCCGCTACCGGCAGCTGTTGCGCGGCGAGATTTCCGGCGCGGAACTCTGGCGGGAATTCAAGTTCATCAACCAGCTCGGCGTCACCCGCGGCCAGCTGGAGGCCACTCCACAGGTCATACGCCGAAAAGCGTAATCAGCCCGGGGGATCCGCCGCCGCCCGAGCGGGCCGGGCGAGAATTTCCCCAGCCCGTCAATTTGGTTCGCCACGCACGCGCGGGCTTACCTACGCTCCGTCTCGCAGCATGACCCCTACCCCGCCCAAGCCCGCCCCCTCCGGCCCGGCCGATGCACCTGCCGCCGCCAAGCCCGCCGCCGTCACCCCCGACCTCGAGATCAAGGACGCCTCGGTGATCTTCGATCCCCTGTGGGTCGACCTCGAGGAGGAATACGGCCGAGAGAAACTGCGTTTCCCGAAGGAGCTCATCCTCCTCGGCGGCGCGCCCGGCGCCGGCAAGGGCACGAACACGGCGTTCATCTCCAATGCCCGCGGCCTCACCTGCGCGCCGATCGTCATGAGTTCGCTGCTCGACACGCCGGAGATGAAGAGACTCAAGGACGCCGGTCAGATGATCGGCGACCGCGAGGTGCTCTCCGTGCTGCTCCGCCAGCTGCTCAAGCCCGAGTATCGCGACGGCGTCGTGCTCGACGGCTTCCCGCGCACCAACGTGCAGGTCGAGTGCCTGAAGATGCTTTACGAAAAAATGATCCAGCTCTGGCGTGAGTTTCACGGCACGCCGCTGGCGATCCATTTCCGGCAGCCGATCTTCCACATCGTCGTCCTCTTCATCGACGAGACCGAGAGCATCGTCCGCCAACTCAAGCGCGGCCGCGAGATCAAGACGCACAACGAGAAAGTCCGCGCCACCGGCCGGGGCGAGATGCTCGAGGAGCGGGTCACGGACTTCGACGAGGCGCTGGCCGCCCGCCGCTACCGCGTGTTCAAGGAGCAGACCTGGGACGCCCTGCTCTCCCTCAAGGACATCTTCCATTACCACCTCATCAACGCACAGGGCACCTTCGCCGAGGTGGAAGCGAACATCATCCGGGAGCTCGAGTACCAGAGCTCGCTCGAACTCGACCCGCGCACCTACGACCGCCTGCGCACGCTGCCGCTCGCCAGCGAGATCGTCGTGCACGCCCGGCAGGAGCTGGTGAAGCGGCTGGACAATTACGCCCTGACCTACCCCGAGATTTTCGGCCGCGTCGTCACGCTCATCGAAAAGAAGATCATGCCGATCGTCGTGCGGCACGCCATCTCCGGCCACTCGCACGTCAACAGCGAGGATCCGCTGCTCAACGAACCCGAGGCGCTGGCCATGCTCATCGACATCTTCTCCGAGCGCGGCTACCACGCCGTCGTCGACATCATCCGCGTCGACGTGCCCGACTGTTTCGATGTCGCCACGGGCAAGATCACCTGCCGGCAGAAAAAGGTCTACCGCATCATCATCAAGTTCCGCGGCTCCGAACTGCGCCGCGGCTGAGCGGCGCGCCGGCTGGCGCCGCCGCCGGCGGCGAACCGAAACACCGGCCGGCCGGCTACTCGAAGCGCAGCGCCTCGATGGGATCGAGCGAGGAGGCCTTCCACGCCGGGTAGAAGCCGAACCCGATGCCGATGCCCGCGCAGACGATCAGGCCGATGGCCGCCCAGTTCCACGGGAATACGACCGACGCGCTGAGCATGAGCGCGATGCCGTTGCCGCCCGCGACACCCAGGCCGATGCCGAGCAGGCCGCCGGCCAGAGAGATGGCGACCGCTTCGATGAGAAATTGCGTCAGGATGTTCTTTTTGCGCGCGCCGATCGATTTGCGGATGCCAATCTCCTTCGTGCGCTCGGTCACCGAGACAAGCATGATGTTCATGATGCCGACGCCGGCGGCCAGCAGCGCGATGCCACTGATGATAAACGAGCCCGCGGCGATCATGTCCGCCACGCGGGCAAAGATCGAAAGCAGCGAATCGTTGGAGTAGGTTTCAAAATCGTTTTCGTCCTCCGGCCGGAGCCCGCGCACGATGCGCATCGCGGTGACCGCCTTGTCGATCGTCTCGTTGTAGACCTCCTGACTGAGCGCCTGCGTGGCGATGTTGATGCTGCGGTTCTGCGCCCCGAAATCGGCGAGGAAACGCGTGATGGGGATCATCGCGATATCGTCGCCACTGTTGCCGAAGGACTGCCCCTTCTCGGCGAAGACGCCCACGACGATGTAGGTCCGCTCCTTCACCTTGATGGTTTTGCCCAGTGGATTCTCGGCGGGGAAAAGCCGCTTCACGATGCCCTGCCCGACCAGAATGACGGGGCGGGCGAGATCGACGTCGTCCAGCGTGATGTTCCGGCCCACCTCGATGCTGTATTGGTTGGCCGTGAGAAAATGCTCGTTGGAGCCGCCGAGGGTGAGGCCCGGCGTGGTCTTGCGGCCGTTGTAGACCGCCTGCGCGTTGCCGGTCTGGTCAAAGGTCTTCAGGCAAACCGTGTCCGAGACGCCCTCCATGAGATGCTTGTAGCGCATGGCCTGGTCGAGGGTGATGTCGCGCCGGAGTTCGAAGCGCCGCCGGCCGCCCTCGGGGCCGCCGGTGAGGGGAAACTTGGCGAACTGGAAGATATTCGACCCGAGGAAGCTCAGGCCGGTCTCGATCGACGAGCGCAGCGCGGAGACAGCCGTCATGACGCTGATGACCGAGAACACGCCGATGGTGATGCCGAGCATGGTCAGCGCCGAGCGGAGCTTGTTCACGCCCAGCGAGCCGAGGGCCATCGAGAGAATTTCAGAAAGACGCATGACAGAGGATTACTCGTAACGCAGGGCGACCACGGGATCGAGACGCGATGCGCCGAAGGCCGGGGCAAAGCCGGAGACGATGCCCGTGATCACGGAGACCAGCATGCTGACCAGCACGAGGTCGGGGGAAAACTCGACGGGAAAATTCGGCGCCGCCTGGCGGACACCGAGGAACATCGTGAACGAAATGACCATGCCCACGGCCCCGCCGATGAGGCAGATGGAGACCGCCTCGATGAGGAACTGCAGCAGGATGCTGCGACGGCGCGCGCCGAGGGCCTTGCGCGTGCCGATCTCCTTGGTGCGCTCCTTCACGCTCACAAACGTGATGTTCATGATGCCGATGGCGCCGACGAAGAGCGAGAGCCCGGTGATGAAAAGACCGGCTAGGGCGATGCCCTGCTTCACGGGATCGAGCTGGGCCTTGAAGGCCTGCTGCTCGTTGATGGAGAAGTTGTCCCGCTCGCCCGGCAGCTGGCCGCGCACGCGGCGCATGGCGCCAACGAGTTCGTCCTTGGCCTCCTCGAGGCGGCTCTTGTCGGCGATCTTCACGCGCAACTCGGCGCCACGCCGGATGGAAAAATACTTCTGAAAGGCCGTGATCGGGATGATCACCTGATTGTCGAAGCTGAACAGGCCGAGGAACTCGCCCTGCTTGGCGAAGACGCCGATCACCTCGAACGGATGGCCGCTGATGATCACCGTCTGGCCGACGGGAGAGCGGGCCGGAAAGAGCGCCTCGGCCACGTCGTGACCCAGCGTGACCACCTCGCGTCCCGCCGCGGCCTCGGCCTCGTTGAAGAGGCGGCCCTCGAAATACTCGGCCCCGCTGATCTGCGCGTATTCGGCCTGCGTGCCGATGGTGAACACGCTGTTGGCCTTGGCGTCGCCGTACTTGACCGAGCTGGAGCGGGCGACCACGGGCACGGCGAACTTGAGCAGCGAGTTCTGCGTGGAATTGATGATGCGGTTGAGCGTCTCGGCGTCCTGCGGACGGACGTTCGGGCGGTTGTTGTAGTTCCACCAGTCCTCCACCGGCCCCCACGGCCATTTCTGGACGTAGAGCACGTCGTCGCCGAGCATGGCGAGGCTGCTCTGGAAGCCGGTGTCGATGCCGCGGATGGCGGTACCCATGAGGGTGACCGCCACGATGCCGATGATGACGCCGAGGGCCGTGAGCACCGAGCGCATCTTGTTCGCGCGGATCTGGGCCCAGGCGATGCGGAAGGATTCCGTGAATTCGTAGAGCAGGCGTTTCATGGCGGGGAGGATAGCGCGGTGGGGCGGAGCGGACGAGCCAGAGGGGATGAGCGGCTGCCGGGATGAGGCGGAGGGCGGAAAAACCGCGCCGTAATGTCAGGCTTGCTGCAGGTCGGATTCGATGAGGCCGTCGCGCAGGCGGACGATGCGGCGGGCGTGCCGGGCGATGTCCTCCTCGTGCGTGACGACGATGATGGTGTTGCCCTGCGCATACAGTTCCTCGAAGAGCAGCATGATCTCTTCGCCCGTCCGGGAGTCGAGGTTGCCGGTCGGCTCGTCGGCGAGGATGATGGAGGGATTGTTCACGAGGGCGCGGGCGATGGCGACGCGCTGGCGCTGGCCGCCGGAGAGTTCGTTGGGTTTGTGGCTCATGCGCTCGCCGAGGCCGACGTTGTGCAGGGCCTGCTTGGCCTTCTCGCGGCGTTCGCCGGGCGAGATGCCGGCATAGACGAGCGGCAGTTCGACATTGGCGAGTGAAGTCGAGCGCGGGAGCAGGTTGAAGGTCTGAAAGACGAAGCCGATCTCGCGGTTGCGGATGTCGGCGAGTTCGTCGTCGTCCATGTGGGAGACGTTCTTGCCGCTGAAGAAATATTTTCCGCCGGTGGGGGTGTCGAGGCAGCCGAGCATGTTCATCAGGGTGGATTTGCCGGAACCGGACGGACCCATGATGGCGAGATACTCGTTGCGATGGACCTTGAGATTGACGCCGCAGAGGGCGTGCACGGTCTCGTCGCCCATGTGATAGAGTTTCGTGACGCCCTCGATCTCGATGACGAGGGCGCCGGGCGGGCGGGAAATGCGCGGGGCGTGGGCGCTGGCGGGAGCGGTGCTCATGGAGGGGCCGGGCACGGCGCTCAGGACTTGGTTTCCTTCTTGGGCTTCTCGAGCATCACGCGGCTGCCGTCCTTGAGCTTGCGGCTGATGGCCGCATAGCTGCCGGAGACGACCTCCTCGCCGACCTTCACACCGCTCTTGATCTCGATGTGGGTGTTGTCCGCGATGCCGGTCTCGACCTTGCGCTGCTCGACCTTGTCGCCCTTGCGGATGTAGACGACGCGTGCGAGGCGTTCCAGGTCGCGCTTGGCATCCTGCTTCTCCTTCACGACCTCGAGTTCGTTGCCGGAGCGCTCCTTGGCCTCCTTGGCCTTCTGCTGCTGGAGTTCCTCGGTGGTCTTGCCGCCCTCGGCGCGGACCGTGACACTCTGCACGGGGATGGCGATGACGTCGGCGACCGTCTGCGTCTCGATGTCGACCGTGGCGCTCATGCCCGGGCGGAGCCGGGCGGCGCGGTCGGTAATGGAAATCTTGACGAGGAAGTTGGTGACCTCGTCGGAGGCCGAGGCGGCCAACGCCGCCTGGTTGGTGCTGGCGCCGGTCAGCGAGGACAGGGCCGAGCTGCTGATCTCGCGCACGGTGCCGTCGAATTTGCGGCCGGGATAGGCGTCGACCGCGACGATGGTGTGGTCGCCGACCTTGACGTTGATGATGTCGTTCTCGTTGACCTTCACGCGGACCTCCATGTTGGCGAGGTCGGCGATGCGCATGACCTCGGTGCCGGCGAACTGGCCGGTGCCGACCACGCGCTCGCCCACCTCGCTCGTCAGCGAGCTGATGGTGCCGTCCATCGGCGCGTAGATGGTGGTCTTGTTGAGCTGGTCGCGGAACTGGCTGAGCAAACCCTCGGTCCGGCGGATCTGGGCGACGGACGAATCAAAGTCGGCGCGAGCGACATCGTAATTGGTCTTCGCCGCGGTGTACTCGGCGTCGGAGACGAGCTTCTTCGCGTAGAGCTCCTGCGACTGCTTGAAATCCTGGTCGGCCTTCGTGAGGCGGGCCTGGCTGAGCACGCTGGTGGCCTTGGCGGAAGCCAGCGCGGCCTCCTGCTGCTCGACCTGAGCCTGGTAATTGTCGGGCTTGATCCGCACGAGCAGGTCGCCCTTTTTGACCGTCTGGCCTTCCTTGACGGGAATGTCGATCAACTCGCCCGAGACCTCGGGCGAAATCTTGACCTCGGTCTCCGGCTGGACCTTGCCGGTCGCCGTGACGAGGTGGGTGATCGTCTTGATAATGGCCTTGTCGGTCGTGACCTGGATCGGCTTTTCCTCCTGTCCGCCCTTGCGGATGGCCAAGGCGATCAGGATACCGAGCCCCACCACCGCTCCGAGGATAAGGTAGAGGCGCTTGCGGGATTTCTTTTTCGCACCCACGGCGGGGGTGGCGACTGGCTGGGAAGCGGCAGAGGACATAGTTATCAGTTATCGAGGGTTGGATAGTCTGAAGCGGAAAAACGGGGAGCTGGCAACAGCCTGTAACAGCGCCGCGTCATTCTCCTGGTCGCGACGGCTCCCCGAAAAACACAGAGGGGCCCCGGAGGACCCCTCTGCAACACAACTGATAACTACGAACGTGGGCAGAAATAAGGGTCCCGGACGGAAGGAAAACGGCATTGCGATGAAAGCCTCGAACTATGCGGCCAAACGACCAAACGGACGGCCTAAAGTTCGCGGCAACAGACAGGCCAAAGAACTGCCCCAATACACACCGTAAACCCCTGAAGTCGCAGTCGGTTTTGGGATAAGCGGCCAGCCGCCGGGATGGGTGGAAACCATGCGCACCCCGCAGAGACAAAAAACGCGCCGCCCGGGCGGGCGGCGCGTGGAGCCAACGTGCAACGAAACGGGCGGCGAACTACCAGTCCTTGGACCAGCGCACATACCAGAAGGCCGGCTCGACCCAGTTGGTATTCTCGTTCACGAGCTTGCTGTCCGAGAGATCGATGGGCGGATCCTGGTTGAGGATGTTGCGCACGCCGACGGTGATGGTGCTGTTGAACCAGCCCTTGTAGGCCACCTGCGGACTGTAGATCGTCTGCGACTTGATACGTGCGATCTGGAACGCGTCCATGTAATGGCCGATATGGGTGACGAAGAGCGACGCCGCCCAGTCGCCCTTGTTCCACGCAAACGTGGCGGTGCCGCGGAACTGGGGCGAAGAGTATTCGCCGTCGACGTCGACCAAGGCACCGGTCGCGGTGGTGAATTCCTGGCTATCGATGTAAGTACCCGACAACTCGGCGCGGATCTGGCCGTAGCTGCGGCGCGGAAGCACCCAGCGGACGTTGAAGTCGTAGCCCTCGTACTTGCCGACACTCAGGTTCTGCCAGGTGGTGAGCACGCCGCTGATGGTGCCGATGGTGTCGCCAGGGGTGGGTGCATTGCGAACCACGAGGTGGGTGAACGCCGGGTTGGTGAGGATCTGCGACGCGGTGAGGCGGCTGATCAGGTTTTCCTGGTCGAACTTGAAATAGTCGACACCGAAGGAGAGCTCGCGGAAAATACTGTCCTTGTTCCGGATGAACGGCTGGAGCACGATGCCGCCGTATACGACCTTGGTCTCTTCCGGCTGGAGGCCGGGATTGCCGCCGCCGAACTGGCGGATTTGCACGCGCGGATCCTGGGGACGGAGCGGATCGGCGAGCGTGTTGGCGGTGAAGCTCGTGCTGACGGTCGTGTAGAGATACGCCAGGTTGGGCGCGAGGAACGACTCGCCGTAGGAACCACGGATCAACACCTCGGGAATCGGGCGGAAGACGGCCGCCAGCTTCGGCTTCGTCGTGTTGCCGAAGTCGCTGTATTGCTCGTGACGGGCGGCCGCCTGGAGCTCGAGCGACATGTCATTGTGTTTGAAAACCGGGATGCTCAGCTCGGCGTAATACGAGTAGAGCCGGCGGTCGCCATAGGTGTCGGAACCGGCCGAGCCGCCGACGATCTGGCTGTCGCGGTTGAGCTGGGTGCCGATGTTTTCCATGCGCTCGGTGCGGACCTCGGCGCCGATCGCCATGTTCAGGTCGCCGGCGGGCAGCTTGAAGATGGGACCGGTGGCGCTGATGTCGGCGGAGCGGACCTCGAACTCGTCGTGATTGGGGTTGATGATGCGGAGATAGTTGATGATGTCGGGATCGTTCGGGCCGAAGGGATTGGCATATTTGACGACACCGTTCAGACGCACGCCATTGAAAGCGTTCTGCACGAGCCGGTCGGAGGTGGCGTTGCGGGCGAGCTGCTCGATGGTGTTCTTCGAGTAGAGCAGCGCCCCGCTCCAAGACCATTCGCTGTCGGGCAGCCGGCCTTCGAGACCGGCGACCAAGCGAGGTGAATCCGCAGTGATGTCCTGAATGCGGCGGCCGAGTTCGGAGATGCGCCAGCGCAGATCGAGGATGTTTTGCCCGAACGGATTGAAGGGGTTCGACGCGGGGAAGATGCCCGCACCCGCGGGCGAATCTCCCAGCTCCTGCGAGGTAACGTAGGGTGTCGGAGCGGCGGAGATGTCGACTTCGGAGCGACGGAAGGAGGCGTCGAGGAAACCCGTGATGTAGTCGTTGAATTCGTACACCGCACGCGTGTAGAAGCCAAAGGAGCGGGTGTCGGGGGTGAAGCCCACGTTCTCCTGGAAGTTGTACAGTGGAGTGATGTTCGCCGCGTTGGCCAGCGTGGGAGCGGTTTGCGGGGTGGTGAAACCGGCGCGACCGTTGGGAAACTGCGCGAGGCCCGTGAGGCCGCGCACGGCGGCGATGGGGCCGGAGGTGCTGCGCTGGTCGAGACCGCCGTAGGGCGTGCCGTCTGACTCGTCGGACCAGGCGAGATCGGCGCCGTCGATCGAGGCGCGCTGCTGGTAATCGAACGTGGTGATGAGCGAAACTTTGCCGGCCTTCGTGCCGAAGATGAAGAAGGCGCTCTTCTCGGCCGAGTCCGTGCCGGACGTGTTGCCGAAGGACAGTTCGGAGGTGAATCCGGTGTAGTTTTTCTTCAGGTTGACGTTGATGACACCAGCGACGGCATCCGAGCCGTAGATGGCGGAGGCACCGTCCTTCAGGACCTCGAGCGACTCGATGGCTGCAGTCGGGATGCTGTTGAAATCGAACACCGTCTGGAAGCCATTGAAGCCCGCTGAGGCGTAGGGCGCGGCGCGGCGGCCGTTGATGAGGACGAGCGTGTTGTTGTTGCCCAGGCCGCGAAGGTTGAACGAGCTGACACCGGGCGTGAAGCTGGTGCCGCCGTCCGTGGAGACGAGGGATTGGCCGGCGATGGCGGGCATCGCGCGGATGGCGTCACCCAGGGTGGTGAAACCCGTGGCCTTGAAATCGCTCTCGGTGATCCGCACGACCGGCTGCGGCGTTTCAGAATCGATGCGGCGGATGCGCGAGCCTGTGATGGAGAAAGCCTCGAGTTTTTGCGGCTCCTCCTCCTTGTTGCCGGCCCCGGAGGCCTGGGCGAATGCCGCCGGCAGACCAGGCGACAGCGAGAGGACCAGGCCGAACGCAGCAATGCGCGGCAAGGCCCCGTAACTACGGACAGGGTAGTTCTTCATTTTATATGCAGGGTTGGGTGTGATGCAGGTGCGCGTCCGTTACCGGACTCACGTGCAACGCGAGAGATTGGCACGCCGCTGGCAGTCACAACTGCGATGCGACAGGCTGCCATCGGGCTGCGCCGAACCGACGGTTGCTTGCGACCGTTGTCGACGCCCCACCCGCCCAAAGAAAAGGCGCGCAGCTGCCGCTGCGCGCCTTGAGAGTTATGACAGGGTTGGGTCCGGCTCAGAGTTTCTTCTCGATGCCGACGTAGACGAAGCGGCCCACGTCGGTGTAGATGAAGCCGGGATAGCCGTTCGAGTTGCCACCCTCGCCGAAGGCCTGCGGAGGATCCTTGTCGAACAGATTGTTGCAGCCGGCAGTCAGCTTGAGGTCCGACCACCAGTTACGATCGTCGGCGCTCTTCGAGGGGAAGAGCTTGTAGGAGACCTGCAGATCCCAGACTGTGGTGGCTTGCACGCGCCGCGGATTGCTGTCCAGATCGAGGTCCTGGAAACCGTGGGTGTAGGTGCCGGTCAGACGGCTCGACAGACCCTTCCAGGCCCAGCCGAGGTAGGTCTGGCTCTTCCACTTGAGGTAGGCATCGTCGGACGGCGAGCCCGGGACGGGCTGGTCAACCAGCTCAACCAAACCTGCGCCAGACGTGCTGGCGTTGCGGTACGAGTGCAGCCAAGTGGCGGTGACACCCGCCTCGAAGCGGCCCCAATCGTTGGTGGTCCACAGGTAGCTCGCGGAGAAGTCCGCACCATCGGCGATGGTCTGGCCGAGATTGCGGAAGACGCCGTTGATCTGGACGAGATTGCCCGCGAAGTCCCGGACGACGCTCTCGCCCGGGAGCAGGCCGCCGGGTGCGACACCCGCGGCGCGGTCAATCACATCCTGCGAGTTGGTGGCCACCTGGCCGGTGCTCTCGATGCGCCAGAAATCGGTCGAGAAGGTAAACCCGTCCAGCGCGCCCTTGGGCGACCAGACGAGGCCGATGTTGTAAGACTTGGAATCCTCGGCCTCGAGTCGGGAATTGCCGGCGGTGGTGATGCTCTGCTCGGGCTCGAACACGCCGGTGACCGGATCGGTAATGGGCGTCAGCGCGGCGACCGGCGGCGAGTAGAGCTGGAAGAGCGATGGCTCCTTGAAGCCCTTGCCGTAGCTGCCACGGAGCACCAGCGTGCCATCCTGCCGCGGCTCCCAGCGGATGCCGACCTTCGGGACGAAGGCGGTGCGCTTGGAGGTGAAGAACTTCTCGTAGCGGCCGGCGAAATTCAGCGAGAGACGGTGCGCGAAGTCCTTGCTGTTTTTCTCGGAGATGAGCGGGATTTCCACTTCCGAGAACACGGCTCCGATCTTGCGCTGGCGCTGGATGGGCGAGCTCGGCGAGGAACCGAGGATGTCGCCAGACTGGAGGGCCGAATCGGGTGACTGCTGCGTGGCCTCGCGGTAGATCTCACCGCCGATGGCGAAGCCAACGTCACCGCCGGGGATAGCGAAGAGACTGCCGGTATTCAGGGTCGCGCCGGCATCCCAGAGTGAGGACTGGTTCTCGTCGCGCTGGTAGTGCGTGGCGAAAGCGACCGGAATGCGGTTGGAGGCGATCTCATTCCGGAAGTAGCCGAACGGATTGTAGGGCTGAGTCGTGCCGATATAGTTCGAACTGGCCGGATTGAAGATCGAGTCGGCCGCGTTCAAGGCACGCAGGAAGCGCGAGGTCGAGATCAACCGGGCGTTCAGGTTGTTCGTGATCGTGCTGTGGCGGACACTCGTATCGAGGTTGAACTTGTCCGCGATGTTCTCGAAGCGCAGGCCGCCGGTGAAGGCCACCGCCGTATTGCGGTTGTGATAGATGCGGTTGCCGAACTCGGCGAGGCGGATGCGCGAGGAACCCGAGATATCCTGGTTGAAGGGATTGAACGGGTTGAAGGCGCCGGCCGCCGCGGTGCGGACGCCGCCGGCGGCGATTTCCGCCGGGGTCAGGATGGGGTTCGGCGTGCGCGAAGGGATGACGATGGTCGTCACGCCGGGTGTCACGAAATTGCCCGTGGCGAAGGGCGCCAGCTCGTCGATCTGGTGGACCTGCGAGAAAAACGCGTCGCCGTAAGCGGTCACGTTTTCGGCCAGCTTGCGCTCCCAGGAGACGAAGACGCCGCTGCGCGTGGCCTCGGGGAAGGAGCCCGAAAACTCGTTGTAATTGAAGAACGAGCTGCGGCCCGTGGAGAAGTAATAGGAACTGGCGGGCAGCAGGCCGTTGTTGTTGGCGTTCTGGTTGCCGGGCAGCGGGGCCAGCGTGGCGGGATCGGCGCGGCCGGTCGTGGCGAAGAACACATTGGTCGTCGTGTTGGCCGCGCCGTTGATGCTGATGGCGCTGCCGGGGGCGAGGCCGAGCGCCTGTTCGACCGCGGCGCGCGATACCTGGAAATTCGGCGGCGAGGCGTTGGTGCTCAGGAACGGCGGGAGCGCGGAGTAGCTCCGGTCACGGTTGAAGATGGCCTGGCGGTTCTGGAAGTTGAACCCGACCGTGATGCTGCCCTTCTCGCCGGTCACCCCATAGACGAGGTTCGCCGTGGTCTCGGACGAATCCTTGTCGGTGGTGTTGCCGTACGTGAGGGACGCGACCGCGCCGTTGTAGTCGCGGCGCATGATGATGTTCACCACGCCGGCGACGGCATCCGCGCCGTACACGGCGGAGGCGCCGTCCTTGAGGATCTCGACGCGCTCGATCGCCTGCAGCGGGATGGAGTTGATGTCGACGAAGGCCGAGGTGCCGCCGCTGCCGATCGGGTAGGTCGCCATGCGGCGGCCGTTGACCAGCACGAGCGTGTAGTCGGGTCCGAAGCCGCGGAGCGACAGCGACGTGCCGCCGGGCGTGAAGCCCGTGGCGTTGTTGGTGAACGGCACGCTGCCGCCGTTCGAGAGGGAAATCTTCTGCAGCAGCTCGGTCGTGTTGAAGAGACCGCTCTGTTCGATGAGGCGCCGGTCGATGGTCTGCACCGGGAAGGTACGGGCCTCGTAGGCGTTCTCGGTCGAGGGGATGTTCGAGCCGGTGACGGTGAACTTTTCGAGCTTCACCACTTTGTCATCGGCGTTGCCGGCGGCCTGCTGGGCCAGACCGGACGCCGCGAGGGAAAATCCGGCGCCCGCCAGCACGGCAGCACGCAGAATCTTCCCGAACGTATCGGGGAGGGTTTGGTTCATGGATTTGCTAGGGTTGAGAGAGGCGGGACGCGTCCCGTCTCCCTGCGGCAACCCAAAGCGCCGCCCCGGACCAACCCAACCGGGATGCGACCGGCCTCCGGCGAATCGCGCCGGATCACCGGCGGTTTGCGACGGATTTCGTCGCGCCCGACGGCCGCTTCAGAACCTATCCGAAAAACCGAACATGCGGCGATGCGTCCTGGGGAGGGCGAGGCGTTCCCGCCGAACCGCGGCTCGGCGGGATGGCGACAAGTGCGTCAGCCTTGGCGGTTCGCCCTGCCAATCGGCAGGCGATATCCGGATAGGCTCTTAGAGCGCGCCCTTCATCAGTTCCTGCAGGCGCTCGTGGTAGCTGCGGCTGAGGCGCAGCTTGGTGCCATCGGCGAGGATCACCGCGTACTCGCCGGCGAAGGACGGGCTGAGTTTCTTCACGCGGTCGAGATTCACGATGGTGGAGCGGTGGATGCGGACGAAGCGCTTGGGATCGAGCTTCTCCTCGAGCCGGCCCATGGTCTCGCGCAGGAGGTGCGTGCGGCCGCCGGCGTGGAATTTCATGTAGTCGCCCTCGGCCTCGATCCAGTCGATCTCGTCGGCCTTGAGGAAGAAAATCTCGCCGCCGGTCTTGAGCAGGATGCGCTCGCGGGTGATCGCTTCCTGCTCACCGGCGCCGGAAGCCGGCGAGCCGGCCCCGCGCGACGCCGCGGTCTGCAGGTAGTCGAGCAGGTGGCCGAGCTTCTCGCCCAGCGAGTCCGTCTGCCGGCGCTGGAACTCGGATTTGGCGCGACGGACCGCCGCCCAGAAGCGCTCGTCGTCGAAGGGCTTCAGGAGATAATCGACCGCGTTCACCTCGAAGGCCTGGAGCGCGTGCCGGTCGTAGGCGGTGACGAAGACCACCACGGGGCTGTGCTTCGCAACCACGTTTTCGAGGACCTTGAAGCCGTCCATCTCCGGCATCTGCACGTCGAGGAACACGAGGTCGGGCCGTTCATCGACGATCTTCCGCGCCGCCTCCGGGCCGGAGGCCGCCTCGCCGATCACCTGCATGTCGGGATCGCGCTCGAGGAGCATGCGCACCCCGCGCCGGGCGGCGGGTTCGTCATCGACAATGAGGGCTCGGATTTTGGGATAGCTCATGAGTGGGCGGGCGGGTTGGTTTGAAAGGGCAGGACGAGGCTCACGGTCACACCGCGGCCGCGTTCGCTTTTGACGACCATCTGGTACTCCTTGCCGTAGTGCCGGTCGAGCCGGACGCGCGTGTTGGTGAGGCCGATGCCTTCGTCGCCGGCGCTGTCCGCGGTGATCTCGAAGCCCGGGCCGTCGTCGCGCACTTCCAGCTCCAGCCGGCCGCTCCGGACCCGCCCGGTGATTTCCACGATCCCGGGTTCGGTCTTCTGCGCGATGCCGTGCAGGATGGCGTTCTCGACGCTGGGCTGTAGGATGAGGTTGGGAATGACGGCATCGAGCGCCGTCGGCTCGATATCGGCGCGGAACTTCAGCTTGTCGCCGAAGCGCGCCGTCTGGATCTCGAGGTAGCGGGTGAGGAAATCCAGCTCCTGCCGCAGTGTCACGGTCTGCACGCGGGTGTTGTCGAGCGACATCCGCAGGAGCGCGCTGAGCCGGGCGATCAGCCGCACCGCGTCGTCGTTGCGCTGCTCGCGCACGAGCACCGAGATGGTGTTCATCGTGTTGAAAAGGAAGTGCGGGTTCAGCTGGTGCTTCAGCGCCTTCAGCTCGGTCTCGATGAGCTTGGACTCGAGCTGGGCCGAGCGGAGCGACTCGCGCTGGTAGCTCTCGCGCACGCGCAGGGCGTAGGCCACGCCGATGACGGCCCAGTAGAAGGCCATGTCGATCAGGTTGCGGCCGTAGAAGCTCGCGCGGGCGCTGGCCCAGAACTCCGCCAACGGCTCGCCCATCGACAGGGTGACGAGGAAAATGCGCAACAGGTAGTACGCCGCCATCAGCGATAAGCTCATCAGCAGGTGGAAGGCCACGCCCCCGAACCAGTGCCCAACCTGCAGGGGGACCGCCCGCCGGAGCAGGACCACCAGCGGCACCAGCACCGCCCAGAACGCCGCCCGGTAGAACTGGAGTTCGGCCACCTCCCAGAATCTCACCGACGGGTTGGAGACGCGGAGGTTGAAATACACCTCGAGGCTCAGGAGCATGCCGATGGCAAACCACAGCGCGACGATGCCCACCCAGTGGATTGCCCGTAGCTTGGTCATGACAGCCTCGCCTTGTGCGGACGAAGCCCACGCGATTCAAGCGGATAAATTTTCCCATTCCCGGGAAACACCCGGGAGAACCTCCGCCGGCAGCGCTCGTCCGCGGCCGCGGATTCGCGCCGCGCCGGCGGCCGGGCAGGTCAGGAAGCACCCGCCGCCAGAGCCGCGCCGACGATGCCGGCGTCGTTGTTCATGCGCGCCGGCACGATCTCCGCATCGGTCCGCAGGTAACGCAGCCATGTCTCGCACTCCGCGCTGACGCCGCCGCCGATGATGATGAGATCCGGCGACACGAGTCGCTCCACGACGCGCAGGTAGACGTTGACGCGCTTGCACCAGCTCGGCCACGAGAGCCTGCCGCGGGTTTTTGCCGCCGCGGACGCGTAACGCTCGATCGGTTCGCCGTACCACGGGATATGGCCGAACTCGACATTGGGGAAAAGCTGACCGCGATGAAACACCGCCGAGCCGATGCCGGTGCCGAACGTCAGCATCAACACCGCGTCCTGCCGGCCGCGTCCGGCCCCGAACCGCATCTCCGCCAGGCCCGCCGCGTCGGCGTCGTTGACCAGATAACTTTTGCAGCCCGTTGCCCGCCGGAAAAGCGCGGCGCCGTTCTTGTTTTCCCAGCCGTGGCCGAGATTGCCGACCGCACCGATCTGTCCGTCGCGCACGATGCCGGGAAATCCGATGCCGACCGGCCCGCGCCAAGCAAAATGCCGCGCGATCTCACGCGCCGCAGCCAATCCGGTGGCGACCGGGCACGGCGACGTGATCGCGACCCGGTGCGGCTCGGCCAGCAGCCGGCCGGTCTTGGTGTCCACAGGCGCGCCCTTGAAGGCCGAACCGCCGATATCGATGCCGAGAACTCTCATGGGGAAAAAGCCAACGTAGGAAACGGGGCGCGCCCTTGGCAATACCTTCAACCCGCCGGCTGCGACATACGCCGCTCCTCCGGTGTCGCGGGGCGGACCGCCACCAATTCCACGTCGAAGTGCAGGGGCTGGCCCGCCAGCGGGTGGTTCGCGTCGAGCAGCACCTCGTCGCCCTCGATGGCCATCACTGTCACGACCGGCGCATGCCGGTCGGGCCCGGTCTGAAATTGGTCGCCGACCTTGACCGCATCGACCGGCAGCTGCGCCCGCGGCAATTTTTGCACCAACGCCGCCTCGCGCCGGCCGTAGCCGCGCTCCGGCGGCACCACGACCTGGCGCGACTCGCCCGGCTGCATCATCCGCAGTTCGGATTCCAGTCCGTCGATGATCATCCCCCCACCCTCCACGCAGCCCATCGGCTCGGCGCCGCGCGAGGTGTCGAGCATCCGGCCCTGCG
This sequence comes from Opitutia bacterium, assembly GCA_016187925.1. GTDB lineage: Bacteria > Verrucomicrobiota > Verrucomicrobiia > Opitutales > Opitutaceae > Didemnitutus. The sequence continues at coordinate 48,335 of JACPIS010000004.1, forward strand.
CATCGCGCAGCGTATAGTGGAAAAGCAGGTAACGGGGGGTCGTCATGCGATCCGAATGGATTGCCGGCCCGCCCGCCCCGGGCAACGCCAAATCCCTACGTCTCCTGCCGCAGCACCTCGAGCGGCGGATGGCCGCTCACCCCGCGGTTGGCGAGCAACCCGGTGACGATGGTCAGCGCCGTCACCGCCGCGACCGTCGCCAGCAGCCACGAACCCGGCGGCACCGCGGAGACCTTGAAGAGGAATTTTGCCAGCAGGCCGTTCGCCGCTACGGCGAGTCCCCCGCCCGTCGCCGCCGCGAGCAGGCCGAGCACCGCGTATTCCGCGAGCATGATCTGCCGCAACTGCCGGCGCTGCGCGCCGAGCGTGCGCAGCAACACCGCCTCGCGCACCCGCTGGTGCCGGCCCATCAGCACCGCGCTCGCCAGCACGACCACGCCGGTGATGACCGTGAAGCTGGCCAGAAACGAGATCGCCCACGCGATCTTCGTGAAAATCCCGTCCAGCAGCCGCACGACGAAGCCGAGGTCGATGGCCGAGATGTTCGGCATCTCCTTCGCCACCGCGCGCTGCAGCCGCGCCGCTTCGTCCGCGCTCCGGGCCCGCGCCGCGGCCGCGAACGTCGCCGGCGCCGCGTCGAGCGGGCCCTGCGGGAACACGAAGAAGAAATTCGTCTGCATGCGCTGCCACTCGACCTGCCGGATGCTTCCGACGAACGCCTTGACGGTCACGCCCTGCACGTTGAATTCCAGTTCGTCGCCGAGTTTCACCTGGAGATCCTTCGCGAGGCTGCTCTCGATCGACACCGGCACGCGCTCCGCGCCGGCGGGCATCGTGCCCCCGAAGCGGCCCTCGGTCACCTTCTCGGCGTCGTCGAGGATGGCGCGGTAGGTCGAGCGATACTCGCGCAGCAGCGCCCACGCCGGCAGCGGGTTGTCCTTGTCCGCCGCGAGCTCCTCCGCCGTGCGCCCTTTCAGTGCGCTGAGTCGCATCGTGATGATGGGCGACGTCTTGGCCAGCGGCACACCCTCGCGCCGCGCGATGGCGTCGAGCCGGTCGATCTGGTCCGCCTGCACATCGAAGAACATCAGGTTGGGCCGGTCGCCCTCGCCCATGCCCTGGATTTTTTCCAGCAGCGACGCGCGCGTCAGCGCCAGCGTGAGGAGCATGAAGGTGCCGAGGCCGAGCGACATCATGAGCAGCAGTGTGCGGTTGTTCGGCCGGTGGACGTTCGCCACCCCTTGCCGCCACGTGTAGGGCAGCCAGTCCGTCCGCGTGCGCCGCGCCAGCCAGATGATGGCCTCCGCGACGCCCGCGAGCACCGCGAAGCTGGCCACCATCGCGAGGCTGAAGGCGAGGCCCAGCCGCCAGCTGGACATCTGCAACGTGCCGATGCCCCACATCGCCACGCCGATGGCGCCGTAGATGGCGTAGCGCAACGGATCGGGCTTGCTGTCGCCCTCGTCGAAGCCCGAGCGCAGCACGTTCAGCGGCGCCACCCGGCGGATTTCCAGCAGCGGCAGGAGCGTGAACAGCACGCAAATCCCCAGACCCGCACCGAGACCGGTCAGAATGGCCGGCCACGAAACGGCGAAACCCAGGTTATACGGCACATAATCCCGCAGCACAACCGGCAGCAACACCTGCAGCAGCAATCCGAGCCCGACACCGAGGACGCTGCCCGCCAAGCCGAGGCCCAACCCTTGCGCCAGATAGATGGCGAAACTCGTCCGCGCGCTGGCCCCGAGGCAACGCAGCACCGCCACGGTGGCGAGCCGCTGGCGGATGAACACGTGCATCGCGCTCGCCACGCCGACGGCTCCAAGAAAAAGCGCCAGAAACCCGACGAGGCTGATGAACGAAAACAGGTTCTTCATCGCGTCGCCCAGCTGCTCCTTGCGCTCGTCGGCCGTGGTGAAGCGCAGCCGCTCGCTGCGCAACTCCGCACTCAGCGTCTTCTCCACCGCGCGCGCATCGGTGCCCGCCGGCAGTTTCAGGTAGGCGCTGTGCTGCGAGAGGCTGCCCTTCCGCAGCAGGCCCGTCGCCTGCAGCGCCGCCATCGACACCTGCACGCGCGGCGCGAACAGCGAGGTGAAAGGAGATTGGCCCGGATATTGTTTCAGCGCGCCGATCACGGTGAACTTCGACGAACCGAGCGTGATCTCGCTCCCGACGGCCAGGCCGGCCTGGGTCAGCGCCGCCTCCTCCACGATTGCCGTGTTGGGTTCGGCGAGGCGGGCAAACGCATCGGCGGGGGCGGTCTCGACCTCGCCGTAAAAGGGAAAGCCGCCCTCCACGGCCGTGAGCTGCACGAGCCGGCGCGGGTCGCCGCCGAACGTCGCCATGGTGCTGGTGGCGGTGCCCAGCGCCAGCTCGCCGCCGGTGGCGCGCAGCCGGGCAAGTGCCTTTTCGGAGAACGTCTGCCGGGCCGTCGCGCTCAGATCGGCACCGAGCAGGCCCTTGGCCTGGCTGTCGATGGCGCCGCGCAGGTTGTCGCCCAGCGCACCGATGCCCGTGAGCGCGGCCACGCCGAGCACGATGGACAGCGAGTAGAGCAGCAGCCGGCGCCGGCTCGCCCGCGTATCCCGCCACGCCATTTTCAGGATGAAACTCATGAGGGAGTATCGCCCACGAAACACACGAAAGGACACGAAAGCGGGGCGTTCATCGCACGATCCTTTCCCATTCGAGCTTCGGATGATGTCCGAAGTTCACCAGCAGCGCCAGGCGATGCCCCGATGCCGCGAGGTAGTTCAGCACCTGGGCGCGGTGTTCATCCACCAGTGCAGAGACTGCCTTGATCTCCAGAATAATCCCTCCGTAGCAGACAAAATCGGCTTTGTACGTCTGCTTGAGCGAGCGCCCCTTGTAGGACAATGGAAGCGGTTTTTGGCCCTCGAAAGGTATGCCCTGCAGGGCCAGCTCCAGTTCCAGACACTCCTGAAATACCGCTTCTAAAAACCCGCACCCCTTGTCCCGGTAGACCTCGAAGCACGCCCCGACGATCTTGTAGCACTCCTCGGCATAAACCACGTCTTTCATTTTCGTGTCCTTTCGTGTGGTTCGTGGGCCCGTGGTTTCGTGTATTTCGTGGTGACCAAAATCAGGTGCGCTCGTCGGCGACGACGGCGCCGGTGCGCAGGCGGATGATGCGCTGCGTGCGGCGCGCGAGCTCGAGGTCGTGCGTCACGAGCACGAGCGTGGTGCCGCGCTCGCGGTTGAGGCCGAAGATGAGGTCCACCATCGCGTGCGCCGTGTCGCCGTCGAGGTTGCCGGTCGGCTCGTCGCAGAAGAGGATGCGGGGGCGGTTGATGAAGGCGCGGGCCAGCGCCACGCGCTGCTGCTCGCCGCCGGAGAGCTTGACGGGATAATGGTCGAGCCGGTTGCCGAGGCCGACGCGCTCCAACAGCGCCCGTGCCTCGGGCTCCCGGCCGGTCTCGCCGCGGAGTTCGAGCGGCACGAGCACGTTTTCGAGCGCGGTCAGCGTGGGCACGAGCTGGAAGTTCTGAAAAACGAAGCCGACCGACTCGTTGCGCACGCGGGCGCGGCCGTCCTCGTCGAGTCCGCCGATCTCGCGTCCGGCGAGCTGCACGGTGCCGCCGCTGGGCCGGTCGAGGCCGGCACAGAGGCCGAGCAGCGTCGTCTTGCCGCTGCCGGACGGGCCCACGATGGCGCAGGTCGCACCGGCTTCGACGGCGAAGGTCACCTCGTGCAGGACGGTCAGCGGCCCGGCCGCCGTGGCATATGTCTTGGTCAGGCGCTCGACTTTTAGGATGGCTTCGACAGACATGAGGGAAGGTTTAAAATGCAGACCGGGTTGATTAAGAACCAATTTCACTCGAACGGCAAAGAACATCGCTGAACGGCCCGACCCCATGATGCGCGCGCTTCTCCTTTTTTGTCTGCTGGCCCTCACTTCCGGGGCGGCCGAGCGGCGCACGCTCGTGTTTTTCGGCGACAGCCTGACCGCCGGCTATGGTCTCGATCCGGACGACGCCTTTCCGGCCGTGATCCGGCGGAAGATCGACGCGTCCGGGAAACCGTGGCGCGTGGTCAACGCCGGCCTCAGCGGAGAGACCACCGCCGGCGGCCGGCGCCGCATCGATTGGATCCTGCGGCAGCACGTCGACCTGCTCGTCCTCGAACTGGGCGCCAACGACGGCTTGCGCGGCATCCCCCTGACCGAGACGCGCGCCAACCTCCAGGCGATGATCGACCGCATCCACGCGGCCAACCCGGGCGTAACCATCGTGCTCGCCGGCATGCAAATCCCCACCAACATGGGCCCCGACTACACGCGGGACTTCTCCCGGATATTCCCCGAGCTGGCGGAGCTGAATCACCTGCCGCTGATCCCGTTCCTGCTCGACGGCGTCGGCGGCGTCCCCGAGTTGAATCAGGCCGACGGCATTCATCCCACGGTTGAAGGACACCGGGTCGTAGCCGATAATGTGTGGAAGGTACTGTCGCCCCTTCTATGAGGCTGTTCCCCTGCCATTTCGTTTTCGCCTTGGGCCTCATGGCCTCGCCCCTGGCCTTGCCTGCGCTGGAGGTGAGCGCCCAGGCCGGAGTCGGCTGGACAGACAATCTCAGCCGCACTTCCGCCCTCCCTTACCGCAAGGACGCCGCGACCTACGCCGCGTCGGTCAGCGTCAGGCAAGGCCGGCAGATCACCCGCGACTGGCAGCTCTTTGCCGCCGGTGAAGCGGGCGTCGAAACGGTACCGAAGTTCAACTCGCTCGACGCCACCCATGGCGGCCTGACACTGCAGCTGCGGCGGAAGTTTGGCCTCGGCGCCTTCGTCCCGGTGCTCGATCTCAACGCGGGCGCGACCTATTTCTCCTTTCACGAGAGCGGCCGCAGCGGCTGGAAGACTGAACTCGGCCTCACGCTCAGCCAGCGTCTGACGGAGACTTGGCGTGTGTCGGCCAGCGGCGGCTGGCAGGAATACTACGCCCAGCGGCACACCTACGACTTGCGCAGCCATCAGCTGGCCATCGAGACCAGCTGGGATGCCACCGAACGCTGGCGGCTGAGCGCCGGTGCCCAGCGCCTGTGGGGCGAATTGACCGCCAACACCGAATGGGATGTCTACGGGGGCGCCCTCGCCGGCGTCTACGGCCCGCGCATCGCCCACTATTACAGCCATATCCCTTGGGCGGTCACTAACACGTTCGGCCCGGGTTGGACCGCCTACCGCGTGGACTGTGTCGCTGACTTCTGGTGGCTCCAAGCCTCCTTCGCCATCGATGCGAACACCTCCATCCCGATCCGCTACGAGGCCGTCAGGGTCGTCAACCGGGCCGACGTACGCTACGACACGGCCGTCTGGTCGCTCGGCATCGCCCACCGCTTCTAAACTCCCCCGCTCATGCTCCGTCGCCCCTTCTGCCTATCCGCCCTGTTGTTGCTCGCAGCGTCAGCTTTCAGCGCCGAGCTGCGCGTGAAGGTGATGGACACCAAGGGCAAGCCGGTGGAGGACGCCGTCGTGTCGCTGCTCCGCGCCGACGGCATCCCGCCGAGCACGACGCCGCTGCCAGCGATCGAGATCACGCAAAACGACCAGGAGTTCATGCCCTACGTCACCGTCGTCACGACGGGCACGGCGGTGAAGTTTCCCAACAAGGACACCGTGCAGCATCACGTCTATTCGCTGTCGCGTCCGAAAAAATTCGAGCTGCCGCTCTACGATCCCGGCAAGGCCGAGACGATCGTGTTCGACCAGCCGGGCATCGTCACCCTCGGCTGCAACATCCACGATTGGATGCTCGCGTACCTCGTCGTGCTCGATACGCCCTACTTCGCCAAGACCGATGCGCAGGGCGCCGCCACGCTCACGGCCCCGGCGGGCCAATATCGCTTCGAGCTCTGGCACCCGCGCCTGACCGGCAGCATCCCCCGCCCCCTGACGCTCGCCGACGGCGGGACCGAGCCGGTAAATTTCTCCGTGCATCTGAAGCCCGACCGCCGGCTGCGCCGCGCGCCCGACGGCAAGTCCACCGGCTACGAATGAGCCTCCCGTGAGCCTGCTCCGCTTCCGCCGTTTCAGCACCCGCGTGCTGCTGCTCATCGCCGGCCTGGTCGCCGTCTCCCTGCTCACCGTCTACGGGCTGGTCGCCCGCGCCAACCGCCTCAACGCCGTCCGGCACATCGAGCAGAACCTCGAGCGCGGCGCCCGCCTCTACCGCGAGGCCGTCTCCGTCCGCATCGAGATCCTCGCCCGCAGCGGCAGCCAGATGGCCAACGACTACGCCTTCCGGCAGATGCTGCTCCGCGAACACATGGAGCCGCGCACCATCCGCTCCGCCCTGCTCAATTCCTCCGAGCGCATCGGCGCGCCGGTCATCGCGCTCTTCACCCCCTCCGGCGACCTCATCGCCAACACCCGGGAGGAGCTTTCCGCCGAACATTGCGGACCGTTCCGCTACCTCATCCAAAAGGCCACGGAGACGGATACCGTCCTGGTCGACGGCCGCTACGCCAGCGACTTCGCGTATCTCGACGGCCGTCTGCACGTGCTGGTCATCGTGCCGCTCTACGCCCCGTCGCCGGAGATCGTGAACTGGTTCGGCTTCGCGTTCCCGATCGACGACGACTTTGCCTCGCGGATCAAATCGCTCGCGAACCTCGATGTCACCTTCACCTCCGCGATGGGACACGACCGCGCCCGGGTGCTGGCCACCACGCTCAACTCCGGCATGGCGGCGGACGTGGCGACCCACCACGAAGTCCCCGGTTCGGCGACCTCCATCATCAACCTGGCCGGCGAGCCGTACGTCACCTCGCTCCTGTCTTTGCCGCTGCTCGGCGACGATCCCGCCCACATCATCCTGCAGCGCTCCCTCAACGAGGAACTCGCCTTCGCCCGCGACCTTGAGGGCCTTGTCCTGAAAATCGCGCTCACCGCGCTCGCCGCGACCATGCTGGCCGCGCTGGCCATCGCCCGCGGCGTCAGCCAGCCCGTGCAGGCGCTCGCCGCGCATATCCGCCACGTCGCCGCCGGCGACTACACCAAGCGCATCGAGCTGCGCCGCGAGGACGAGCTCGGCCAGCTCGCCACCGCCTTCAACCAGATGACCGTCGGCCTCGCCGAGCGCGACCGCACGCGCGACCTGCTCGGCAAGGTCGTCTCGCCCGAGATCGCCGCGCAGCTGCTGCGCTCCGACCTGCAGCTCGGCGGCGAGGAGCGCGAGGTCACGATCCTCTTTGCCGACCTGCGCAACTTCACCACGCTCAGCGAGCCGCTGCCGCCGGCCGAGGTGCTGGCGTTGCTCAACCGTTTCCTCGACCGCATGAGCACCGTGGTGGAAAAGCACGGCGGCGTGATCGACAAATACATCGGCGACTCGATCATGGCGCTCTTCGGCGCGCCCGTGGCCGACCCCGAGGCCGCCGACCGGGCGGTCGCCGCCGCCCGCGCCATGCTCGCCACGCTCGCGGAGCTGAACTGGGAACTCGTCGCCGAGGGCAAGCCGGCGCTGGTGCTCGGCATCGGCATCAACACCGCCCGCGTCGTCGCGGGCAACATCGGCTCGCAGACGCGCCTGAACTACACCGTCATCGGCGACGGCGTGAACATCGCCTCCCGGCTCGAATCGCTGACCAAGGAGCCCTCCTACGGCACGCACATCATCGTCAGCGAAGCCACCGCCAAAGCCGCCAAGCGCGCCCAGCCCCTTCGGCCACTCGGAGAAGTCACCGTCAAGGGCAAGAGCGCCGCGGTGCAGATCTACGCCGCGGACTGAGGGCGGCGGATGGGACCGTGAGGCCTCACCGGGTGTGAATCGGTTTGAGCCGTTGGAAACCCGTACTTGCGAGCCAACTTGGGGAACGTATTCTACCGATATGGTCTCCAAACTAGGGCATATTGAACTGCCTTTCCCGATCGATGTAGATCGGATTGCAGAGTATTGCCGTGCGAGGGGGATCCGTCGACTGAGCTTGTTCGGCTCCGTATTGCGCGATGATTTCGATCCGTCACGCAGTGATGTTGATGTATTGGCTGAATTCGAACCAGGAGCGTTGGACAATATCGGCTTTCACTACTTCGGCTATGGTGAAGCTCTGGCCGCAATTCTCGGCCGTCGGGTTGATTTTTGTTCACGCCTCAATCCGCACATCGAGGCAACTGTCAGACGGGAGGCATTGCCCATCTATGAGCGTGCATGACCCGCGGGTGACTCTTCGGCAAATTCAGGATGCCGCCCGTCGGCTGCAGCAGATTTGCGCAAATAGAACCTTGGATCAGTTGCTGGCCGACTGACAGGCAACAGCCGCACTTGAGCGTTTCATGGAAGTCACCGGTGAAGCGGTGAAACGCGTACCGATTGAGCTTCGGGCCCGCCATCCTAACGTCCCTTGGAAGAATATAGCCGGAACGCGTGACCATCTGAGCCACGGCTACGATAACATGGACCATCGGATTCTCTGGAACGCCGTGCAATATGATGTGCCGGTGCTTCTCGCGACTGTGGAAATCATGCTGCGGGACTTGGAATCCCAATCCGGCAAATAAAGCCGGCGCTGATCGCCGTACAGGTCTGCGCGTTGGACCGAGCGCCACGATGCGCTGGCCCATTGGCATTACTGGAGCGCGGCCGCGGGCGCTTCGTGGAATTTGGCGCGGATCTCGGCGGGGATGGGCTGGGCCGTCATGCCGCCCTCGGCGCCGCCCCGGGCGTGAACCGCGGTCAGTTCGCCCTTCGCCACCAACTCGCCGGACCGGCGAAACTGGAAGGCGTAGGTGATGGAACTGGTGCCGATCTTCCGGACCAGCAGCCGCACTTCCACGGTGTCGCCGAACCTCAGAGGCGCGCGGTATTCGCAACCCACGTTCACCCGCGGCCACCCGGCGACCTGCCCCGGCGTGAAGGTGAGCAGCGGCAGGCCGAGCGAGCGGCAGAACGCCGTCTCGCACGCCTCCATCCAGCGAAAGTAATTCGAAAAATGCATGATGCCGGCCATGTCGGTCTCGGCAAACTCCACGGTGCGCGTGATCGTGAACTCGGAGGACATGGGGCGAGAATTCCGCGGACCGCGGACCGGCGCAACGCTGTTTCCTTTCAAGCCAGCAGCAGAGGCAGCACGGCGCCCGTCAGCCCCAGCACCCCGAGCGGCAGGCCGTAGTTCTCCCCACGATTACGCAGGATGGGAAAGCCACCGAACAGGATCAAACCGACCGCGGCCAGCGCGATGCTCAATTGCTGCGACCCAAGCCAGGGACGTAGCCCGTCCACGGGCAGGAGCGCGAGGTTCAGCGCCGCGATCACCACTCCGCAGAGCATGGTGAAGGGCAGGATCGCGACCTGCAGGTCCGTCGTCGCACCGGCAAGGTAGCGCGCCAGCGCCGCCAGCCGTTCGGATTCACCCGATTCTACCAGCACGATGTCCCGGAATACGACCGTGGCCGAGAGCTGGTTGCGACCGGACGCACGGCGCACGACGAGTTCGCCGTCAAACGCGTGATCGACAAACCGGACAACCTTCTCGGCCTTGGGTTTGGTGAAGAGGATCCGCGCCCCGTCGGGGCTTTCTTCCGCCAGGTGGACGGTGAAGCCGAGGGCATCGAGCCGTTGCCGGGCGGTCTGTCCGATCTTGTCCAGCGGCTCGTCCGTCCATTCCTCGATGGTGCGGGCCGGATGCTTGATCCAGAATACCCGCTTCCCGGATCCGCTCATGAGCATCCGCACCGGCAGGAAAAGCAGCACGGTGGTGGGCATGCTCAACAGCATGGCTGTGATGAACACCGTGCGGTTGAACGCCAGCAGACGATACCCGGCGGAGAAATCGGCCACGCTGTTCCGAATGGCAAACCACCCCGCGGCCAGCAACAGCAGGGCGAACATCGAGCGATAGAGCGCGCGTTCCACGGGAGTTTTCTATCGCCGGGCTTCCACGCCACAAGCCCGATCCGATGAGCGGGGCGAACGTCTGCGATGGCCGCCGGTCCACCCTGGGGAACCGCCAGTGCCGGCTTGTGCCGCTCCGCGCAACTGCTAGCCTTCCGCGCCATGAAACCGCTCCACCGTCTCACCATTCTCGGCGCGCTGCTCCTCGCCACCGTCGCGTCAGCCGCCGGTTCGTTCGAAGGGAAAATCGACCTCGCCATGACCAGCGGCAAGGGTCAGGCGCAAGCCCTGACCTACGCCATCATGGGCCAGTCCATGCGCATCGACATGCACGGCGCGCCCGTCAGCACCATCATGGACATGGGCAAGCACGAGATGCTGATGCTCATGCACGAACAGCGCATGTACATGAGCCGGCCCATCCCGCAGGCCGACCAAGCCAAGCGCGAGGAGGGAGGGAAACCGGAGCACCTGCCGGACATCGAGGAGACCGGCAAGACGGAGGTCATTTGCGGCTATACCTGCCGCCAGTTCCTGGTGAAGGACGGCAAGCGCGTCACCGAAATGTGGCTGGCCGAAGGGCTCGCGCCCTTCATGGGTCTCGGTGGCAACGGCATGGGCGGCGGAGGTGGTGGCGGCTTCATGGGCCGGAAGAAGGCCAACAGCGAAGCGGCCCAGAAGTGGGAGCAGGCCCTCAAGGGCAAGGGCGGCTTTCCGTTGCGCGTGATCACCCGCGACGAGGCCGGCAAAGAGAGCTTCAAGATGGAGGCGACCAAGGTGGAGAAAGGCGGCGTCAGCGCCGCAGACTTCGCCGTGCCGGAAGGCTATCAGAAATTCCAGATGCCCGACCTCGGCGGGCTGAATCCCTTCAAGCGGAACTGAGCAACTCTGCTCCGCGTGGCGCGCCCGGCCAAGCCGGGCGCACTCAACGAAAAGGCCGGGCTGTGCGCCCGGCCTTTGTCATGAAGGGAAGTCGGAAGCTCCGCTTACTTGGCGTAGGGCTGGAGCTCGGTGGCGGTCCAGGCCTGCGTGCGGGTGGCGGTCTCGGCGCGGATGCGGGCGACAGTCTCGGCGCTGACGGCCGGGGCGTTATTGCCCCACTCCGCGCGGACGTAGGTCAGCACGTTGGCCACCTGGTCGTCTTTCAGCACGGCGCCCAGCGGGGCCATGGCGTTGTTGAAATCCTTGCCGGCGACGTTGACGGGGCCGTTGAGGCCGTGGAGCACGATGCGGATGATGCGCTCTTCGCTGCCCGAGGCCCACTCCGAGCCGGCGAGCGGCGGATAGACACCGGGGACACCCTGGCCGCTGGCCTGGTGGCAGGCGATGCAGGTGTTGTTGAAGACGCGCTTGCCGAGCATGGCGGGAGTGATGGTGGCCACCTGCGCCGGACCCTTGCTGGGCTTCTGGTGCTCGTTGTAGATCATCGGGTCGAAGTGCGCCGAGTAGTGCGCGAGATAGATCGAGCCGAAGAAGATGGCCGTGCACATGATGCCGAGGAGCACGAGCGGGAACTTCGCGTAGCCGTGGGGCTGCTCGGGTTTCTTCGCCTGGGCGTGCGCGTGCACCTGCTGGATGCTCTCGTCGGACGCACCGGACTGCTCGACGTAAGTGTGGTTGTGATCGGAGCTCATCTTAGTGGCCTCCCTCTTTCTGGGCGGGGGCCTCGACAAAGGGCTTGGCCTCGGGATACTCGTAGGTGTCCTTCAGGCTCATCAGGTAGGCAACGAGGGCCTCGGCGCGGCGCGTCGGGACGATCTCGTAGCCGGCGGGCGCGCCGAGCTTCAGCGCCTTGGCGGACGGCTGGCCGGGGACGGCCTGGCGCGTCTCGAACAGGAACTGGTAGGCGGGCTTGCCGGGCGCGATGGCGGCCGGCGAGTAGAGCAGCTTGTAGAAATACTCCGGCTCGGTGATGCGGGCGCCGACGTTGCGCAGGTCGGGGCCGTAGCGGTGGGAACCGATCAGCACGGTCTGCTCGCGGATGTAGTCGCGGGCGACGCTCTGGCGGGAGCCCCACCCGCGGGCGACATCGGCTCCGAAGCCGTCCCGGCGCACCTGCTGGGTGTGGCACTGCACGCAGCCGAGATCCTGATAGACGCGGCGGCCTTGGTTGGCCAAGCCGGTCAGCGGCTGCGGATACAGGGTCTCCTCGACGGGATCCTTGTATTGCGTGAGGCTGCCGTACTGCCTGTGGGCGGTGAGCACGACCGCGCCCCACGAGAGGGCGAGCGTGGCGAAGGCGCCGGCGAAGAGGGCGAGACCGTTTTTCATGCCTGCTGTCCCTCCATGGCGGGCGGGTTCTGGATGACCGCGGCAGGAGTGGACTGCGAGTTCACCGGGCAGGCGATCCAGACGAAGTTGATGAGGAAGGCGGCGTGGCCGATGGTGAGGAGCATGAAGGCGACGGAGCGGAAGGCGTACCAGGCCGTCATGGCCTTGGTGACCTCGGCGAAGGGCAGTGTGGCGGTGTTGAGCAGCCCGCCTTGGTGCCAGCCCGCGTAGGCCAGGCCGACGAGCAGCGCGACGACGCCGAGCGCGGTGGCCAAGTAGTGGGCCTTGATGAGCGCGGTGGAGCGCCAGACCTTGCCGGTGACGCGCGGCAGATAGAAGTAGGCGGCGCCGAACATCGCGGTCGAGAAGCACGCGTAGAGCAGCGTCCAGTCGCGCAGCTCGGGGAGCAGAGTGAACTGCGCCACGGCCACGATGTCGCGGAACGAGAGGAGCAGGTTCAGCACGGAGGCGGCGAAGAAGCCGAGGATGCTCAGCAGCACGAAGCGCAGCGTAAGGCTCTTGTTGGCCTCGCTGAAGCGGCCGGAGAGCGTGCCGAGGAAATTCACGGCGATCATGACGACCGCGGGCACGGCGAGGAAGTTGGCCACGACGCCGAGGGTGCCGACCCAGGCGGGCACCGGGCCGCCGATGAGGCGCGAGCCGGCGGCCAGCGAGGTGGTGACGGCGAGCCACCAGAACGCGATGATCGCGATGTAGTAGTCGTAGACCGGCTTGCCGAGGATCTTCGGCAGGAAGTAATAGGCGGCGGCGAGCGCGAGCGGCACGAACCAGAGGTTGTAGAGGCCGTTCACGTACCAGGCGTTGGTGATGGACTGGACCGTGCCGTTGACCGGAGTCTCGAAGAGCATCCGCAGCGCGGCGAGGAACAGCCAGGGGAACCAGAACGCGGCGCCGAGGATGTACCACTGCGAGGCGTACACGTTCTCGGTGTTGCGCACGCTGTAGGTCGTCACCGCCCAGACGCCGATGAGCAGGTAGGCGCCGAGCAGGAGCAGCGTGACGAAGCGCGGCATCTCCAGCAGTTCGTAGGAGGTGGAGGCGCCGGTGAGGATGCCGATGACGCCGAGCGCGACGCCGATGTTCCAGAACTTGGCGGCGACGAGCAGCCAGCCGCCGGAGCGGAGGGCGGAGGCAGAGAGGCGGGCCATCAGCCAGAGGGCGAAGGCGAAGCCGGCGTTGAAGCCCCAGCCGTAGACGAGCGCGTTCTGCGCGGCGGGCGCGACGCGACCGTGGGTGAACCACTCGCAGTCGGCCAGGAACGTGGGCGTGTGCAGCTGGATCGAGGCGATCAGCTGGAGCGCGCCGCCGGCCAGCAACCAGACGAGCGCCGAGCCGAAGAAGGCGAGCACCGGCCACTTGGCGGAGGCGTCGATCCCCTGCTGCTCGGAGCGGGCGTTGTTGTCGGGTGAATTCATCGGCAAAGGTTACTTCTGGGCGTGGTCGCGCACGGTGAGCTCGATGGCGCGGTCGATCGGGAGGCGGGCGATGCCGGCCTGCTGGTCGACCCAGCCGTAGGTGTTGATCTGCGTCTGCTCCCTGGCGTGGAGGTCGGCCAGCGCCTTGGCGCGGCCCTCGGGAGTCATCTTCCAGCGCTGGTCCTCGGCGAAGTCGGCCGGGTTGGCGTTGCCGCGCGGATCGACCGCCGGGGCGGCGTGGTAAGTGCGGTTGATGAACCAGCCGAACAGCAGGATGCCGGCGATCACGACCACGGCCGTGAAGACGGGCGTGCGCTGCGGGAAGGCGAAGGATGACGGATTCTCACTCATGGCGCGGAGGCCTCATGGTGCGTCAGCGACTCGACAATGCGCGGGTCGCGGATCGGGATGAGTTTGGCGGTGGGGAAGCTCTTCAGATAGGCCCAGACGCAGACGCCGCCCACGCCCACCACGGAGCTGAGCACCCAGAGCAGGTTGAGCGAGAGGAACGGCAGCGGGTCGCCGTGCTCGTTCTTCAGGGCCGGGAGGATGTTGTAGCAGAGGTCGATCAGGATCGTCGCGACGATGCACCAGCTGATGCGGCGCAGGCCGGCGGCGGTGCTCTTGAGCTTGTAGGACAGAAGATAGAGGAACGGCAGGAAGAAGTGGCCGAAGAGAATCACCATGCCGATCCAACCCCACTGGTTGAACTGGCCGTCGCTGTTGTTGATCTCGCGGATGTTGTACCAGAACGTTTCCTCGGGCACGTTGGCGTTCCAGATCAGGAAGTATTGGGAGAAGGTCACGTACGCCCAGAAGATCACGAAGGCGTGCGACAGCGTGCCGACGCAGTGCCAGTGATTGAGGTTGAGCACGCCCTTGTAGTCGCCGCGACCGTAGAGCCAGAGCATGATGAAGACCGTGCAGGCCAGCGCGCCGCGGATGCAGTTCGCGAAGAACCACACGCCGTACATCGTGGAGAACCAGTGGTACTCGAGGCTCTTCATCCAGTAGATGGCCGCGAAGGTCAGCGACAGCGCGGTGAGCGGGATGCCCATGGCGGCGGTGACGCGGTTCTTGTAGGTCCACTTGAGGTCGCCGTCGGCGTCCTGGGCGAACGAGGCCTGACGCAGGCGGGCCGACAGCCACACCCAGACCACGAAGAAGCCGACCGTCATGCCGGTGAACATCTTCAGGCTGAGGAAGCCCGACTTCTTCACGTAGAGCACATCGGTGCCGACCGTGCCGTGGCCACCGGGCAGATGGGCGCCGGCATCCATCCACGACCAGACGAGGCCGGGCTTGACCCAGGCGGAAATCAGCAGCGGGAGGAACAGGACGCCGAGCCACACGAAGGCGGAGAGTCCGTGCTCGAGCTGGCGGCGCAGAACCGTCGACCAGCCGGCGTCGAAGATGTGGTGGATCATCACCAGCAGCAGCATGCCGACGGCGATGGCGGTCCAAAAGGAGATGCCGACGAGATAGGAGAGCGCGACGAACTGCGGCGGCGCAACGAAGAGGCCGACTGCAGTGAGCGCGAGGCCGGCGACGCCGGCGGCGAGGAACTTGCCCGCCGGAGTGGCGGAGGCAGCCGGGGCCGCAGCGTGGGAGACAGTGGCGGTGGTGGCGCTCATGTTACTTCAGCTCCCCCCGGTGTTCGGCCGGCACATCGTCGATGGAGGCATGATGGGCGCGCTGGAGGGCGCGGACGTAGGCAATCACCGCCCAGCGCTCGTCGGGCGAAAGCTTGTCGCCGTAGGACTGCATGGTGTTTTTGCCGTTGGTGATGGTGTTGAAGATCTCGCCCTCGGCCACCTGACGCAGACGGTCGTCGTGATAGGTCGGCGTGGCCACCATGCCGTATTGCTTGGTGATGCCGTTGCCGTCGCCCAAGGCGCCGTGGCAGGGCTGGCAATAGATTTCGTAGCGGTTTTGGCCGTGACGGACGAGCGCCGCGGTGACCTCGACCGGGAAACCGCGGGCAAAGGAGCCGTCGGCGGCCTTGCCGGCGTAGCGGAAGTCGTCGGCGCGGAGGAAGGCCGGATCGGCCTGCTCGGCGGAGCGGCCGAAAGGCACGGTGCCGGCGACCGGCGGGCGGTCGGCGCGGCCGTCGGCGAAGAACTTCGACGACATCTGCGGCTTGTATTTCGCCTGATAATCCATGTCCGGGAACACGACGAGGGGGGCGTCCGGCGTGGTCATGCCGCGGAAGCCCAGGATCGACACCGTGAGCAGGCAGAGGAAGGCGAGCGTGTAGTAGGCGTAACGCATCTTATTCCTCCAGTTCGACGATGTCCTGGCCGCCGATCTTCGCGAGGAACTCGCGGGTCTGCGCGGCGTTGAATTTCGGGTCGTTGGCCTCGATCACAATATGGAAGCGGTCGTCGAGCAGGCGCGTGAGCTGCGGCGCCTTCTGCACGGGGTGGTAGTGCATCGGGAGCCGGTTCAGGATGAACATGCCCGCGATGGTCGCGAAAGCGGTGAAGAGAATCGTCAGCTCGTAGCTCACCGGGAAGGCGAACATCGGTGAGAAGAGCGGCTTGCCGCCGACGATCAGCTTGTAGTCGTAGCCGCCGGTCCACCAGATGAGCGTCATGCCCGTGGCGAAGCCGATGAGGCCGCCGGTGAGCGAGAAGCGCGGCACCTTCGAGCGGCGCACGCCCATGGCGGCGTCGAGGCCGTGCACGGGGAACGGCGTGAACGCGTCCCACTGCTTGAAGCCGGCGTCGCGCACCTGCTCGCAGGCGTGGTAGAGCGCGGGCGTGGAGTCGAAGGCGGCGAGGAGTCCGTAGGTCTTTTTCATGGCGGCTCCGATCAATGGTGTTCGCCGCCGTGGGGATCGGCTTGCGGGATGACGGCCTTGACTTCGGACATCGGCATGATGGGCACGAAGCGGATGAAGAGCAGGAACAGCGTGGAGAACACGCCGAACGTGCCGAAGAACGTGAAGATCTCGACGATCGACGGCGAGTAGTAGCCCCAGCTCGACGGCAGGAAGTCGCGGGCGAGCGACGTGACGATGATCACGAAGCGCTCGAACCACATGCCGACGTTGACGAAGATGGAGAGGATCCAGACGAGCGTCGTGTTCTGGCGGACGCTCTTGAACCAGAAGAACTGCGGCGTGATCACGTTGCACGTGATCATGATCCAGTAGGCCCAGGCGTAGTGGCCGAACGCGCGGTTGATGAACGCGAAGCCTTCATACGGGTTCGCGCCATACCACGCGATGAAGAACTCCATCGAGTACGCGTAGCCCACCATGGTGCCCGTCGCCAGGGTGATCTTGCACATGCAGTCGATGTGGTACTGCGTGATGAGGTCCTCGAGGCGGAAGATCGCGCGCAGCGGCAGCATGAGCGTGAGCACCATGCCGAAGCCCGAGAAAATGGCGCCGGCGACGAAGTAGGGCGGGAAGATCGTCGTGTGCCAGCCGGGGATCAGCGAGACGGCGAAGTCGAACGAGACGATGGTGTGCACCGAGAGCACGAGCGGCGTGGCGACGCCGGCGAGGATCAGGTAGGCCATCTCGTAGTTGCTCCAGTGGCGGTTGGAGCCGCGCCAGCCCATGGCGAAGAAACCGTAGATGCGCGCCTTGAGCAGGTTGCCGCCCGCCGTGAAGCGGTCGCGCAGCGTGCCGAGGTCGGGGATGAGGCCGACGTACCAGAAGAGCACGGAGACCGTGCCGTAGGTCGAGACCGCGAACACGTCCCACTCCAGCGGCGAACGGAAGTTCTGCCAGAGGAAGTTCGAGTTCGGGATCGGGAAGAGATACCAGGCCATCCACACGCGGCCGACGTGGAAGACCGGGAAGATGCCGGCGCAGACGACGGCGAAGATCGTCATGGCCTCGGCGGCGCGGTTGATCGACGTGCGCCACTTCTGGCGCAGGAGGCACAGGATGGCCGAGATCAACGTGCCGGCGTGGCCGATGCCGATCCAAAAGACGAAGTTGACGATGTCCCACGCCCAGTTGACCGGGTTCGCATGGCCCCACACGCCGACGCCCGTGGCGACGAGGTAGGTGATGCCGGCGACGGTGAACGAGGCGATGCAGACCGCGATGGCGAAGCACCACCACCACCAGGTGGGAGTCGTGCCCTCGACGATGCCGCAGACCTTGTCGGTGATCCACTTGAAGTCGCGGTGGTGCTCGACGAGCTCGGCGCGCGGGAGGACCGCGGGCCGGACCTCGGCGAGGATCGCGGGAGCGGGATGATCAGAGGCGTGCGCGCCCATCACTCATGCCCTCCGTGCTTGGCCTCGGGCGCTGCCGCCTCGTGGCCGTGACCGCCCTCGGAAGGGTGGTTCTTCTTGTTATACTCGACCCGGCTGAGCGGGAGCTGCTGGTAGTCGGGCATGTGCGGGTTGGGATTGCGGAGCTTGCCGAGGTAGGTCGTGCGCGGACGGATGTTCAGGTAGCCGAGCACCGCGTAGTCGCGGTCCTGCGCCTTGGTCTGGGAGACGGCGCTCTTCTCGTCCTTGATGTTGCCGAAGACGATGGCCTCGACCGGGCAGACCTGCTGGCAGGCGACCTTGATCGTGCCGTCCGGCACCACGACGTCGCCGCTGGCGCCGGCCTGGCGCTTCTGCGCGATCTTGGCCTGCTGCACGCGCTGCACGCAATAGGTGCACTTCTCCATGACACCGCGCATGCGCACGGTTACGTCGGGGTTCTTCACCATCTTGAGCAGCTCGGGCATCTCGCTCTGGTGGCCGGCCGGGCCCAGATAGAGGGCGTCGAGCGCGCGCTTGTTGAAATCGAAGAAATTGAAACGGCGGACCTTGTACGGGCAGTTGTTCGCGCAGTAGCGCGTACCGATGCAGCGGTTGTAGGCCATCGTGTTGACGCCCTCCTCGTCGTGCACCGTGGCGTTGACCGGGCACACGGTCTCGCAGGGCGCGAGCTCGCAGTGCTGGCAGGCCATGGGCTGGACGATGGCCTGCGGGTCCTCGGGGATCTCGCGGTTGCCCTCGGCGCCGAAGGCCTCGGCGTCGATGCGGCCATCCGCGTAGTAACGGTCGAGGCGGATCCAGTGCATCGCACGGCCGCGCTTCACCTGCTCGCGGCCGACGATCGGGATGTTGTTCTCCGCCTGGCAGGCGATGACGCAGGCGTTGCAGCCGATGCAGGTATTGAGGTCGATCGACATGCCCCACTGGTGGATGCCGTCGAACTCGGGCGTCTTGTAGAGCGAATTGCCGCGCGGGATCGTGGTCGAGGTGACCGCGAGCGGGAGGCCCGCGTCCTTGCCCAGGTTGGCCGGGGCGTGGGAGTCGATCGTGGCCTCGCGCACGAAGAAGGGATTCTCGTCGGCATACTCGCCGAGGTTGGCCTCGCGCACGATGTCGCGGCCCTCCATCGACCAGTGTTCCTGCGTGGTGGCGATGTTCTGGCGCTCGCCGGTGGTGCGGATGCTGGCGCCGGTGGCGAAGTGCAGCGCGCCGCTCGTGCGGACGGCGTAGGCGTTGAAGCCGGCGCCGGTGCCGACGTGGCCGGTCTTGGTGCGGCCGTAACCGAGCGGGAGGACGACCGTGTAGTTGGCCAGACCCGGCTGGATATGCATCGGGCCGCTGATCTTGCGGCCGCCGACGGTCACTTCGCCGATGAAGGTGATTTCCTTGTAATGGTAGACCTCGGCGAGCTCCTTGCGGGCGACCTGCAGCTTGCTGCCGCCGGGCTCGATGCCGAGCTTCTTGGCGAGGCGCGGGCTGACGAGGATGACGTTGTCCCACGAAAGCTTGGTGATGGGATCCGGCACTTCCTGCAGCCAGCCGTTGTTGGCGAAGCGGCCGTCGTCCATTTTGTGGTCGGTGACGAAACGAACCTCGATGCTGTTCTCGTCGATGGTGGCCGGCTTCGGTGCGGCAGCGAGCAGAGCAGCGGCGCGCGGCGCATCGAAGGAAACGGAAACGGACTTGTAGGCCGAGCCCTCGAGCACGCCGTCGTGCAGGAACTTCTCGAACGCCTTCTTCGAGCCGTCGCTGTGGTGCGCGATGGTCGTATAGACCTGCGCGTAGGCGTCGGGCGTCTCCTCGCCGGCGAGGCGGGCGAGCAGCTCGATCTCCATGAGGCCGTTGAAGAGCGGAAGGATCATCGGCTGCACGGGCACGATGGTGCCGTCGACCGTGCGGGCGTCGCCCCACGACTCGAGGTAGTGGGTGGCGGCGAGGTGCGTGCCGGCGGCCGCGGACGTCTCGTCGGCGTAATAGCCGTAGCGGATGACATCGGGCACGGACTTCAGCAGCGCCGCGAAATCGAGGTCGGCGGGCGCATCGTAGGCCGGGTTGCCGTTGAGCACCACGAGCGTCTTCACCCCACCCTCCTTGATGGCGGTGGCGAGGGCCTGGATGGTGGAGGCGCCGGACGGCTCGACGGCGACGAAGTCGACGGTCTGGCCGATATTGCCGAGCGCGGCGTTGATCGCGTTGACGAGGATGTGGACCTGCGCAGGCTGGTGGGCGCCGGCGACGACGAGGCTCTCGCCCTTGTGCGCGGCGAGGTCCTTGGCGCACTCCTCGATCCACTTCGGGTTGAGTTCGAGGCCCTGGGTCAGCGACTCGTAAGTGCGGGTGCCGAGCACCTCGTTGGCCAGCGCGGCCGTGAAGGCCAACACATGGCTGCTCGCGAGGCGGAGGCGGTGGTCCGCCATGCTGCCGGTGAGGGTGAAGCCGCTCTCGACGACGTAGAGGCGGTTCATCGGGTCGTCCTTCTTGGCGACGCGACGGCCTTTGGCGAACTCGCGGGCGTAGTAGAGGCTGCCGGCCTCGGCGTGGAAGAAATCGGCGTCGAGCGAGACGATGCGCTTGGCCTTCGCGAAGCGGTAGAGCGGCTTCACGTTCTGGCCGAACGAGGCCTGCGCGGCGGCGACCGGCGGCTCGTCCTGCACGGGCTCGTATTCGGCCCAGATGGCGCGCGGGAAATCCTGCTTCAGCTTCGCCACGAGGCGGGCGCGCGTGGGCGAGCTGGACTCGCTGGCGAGGAACGCCAGGCCCTCGCCGCTGCCGGCGTAGGTCGAGCGGATGCCGGCGAGCAGCACGTTGACCTCGGCAGTCGTGAGCGACTTGCCGGCCTTGGTGTGCTCGGCGGAGCGGTCCGGGTCGTAAAGGTCGAGCACGGAAGCCTGCGCGATCATCGTGGTCGCGCCGCCGTGCGGCTGGTAGCTCGGGTTGCCCTCGAGCTTGGTCGGGCGGCCCTGGTGCGTCTCGGCGAGCAGCGGGATGGCCGACTTGCGCAGCGGCATCGCGGTCGCGTAGTAGAGCGGGAGGCCGGGGACGACGTATTCGACGGACTTGCCGTAGGGCAGGATGTTCGACTCCGGGCGGCGGCAGCCGGCGAGGCCGAGGCCGCCGAGCGCGAAGGACGCCGCCATGATCTTCATGAACTGACGGCGGTCGACGCCCTCGAGGGAGGACGCGCCCTCGGGGAACTCGCGGGCGAGTTGCTCGCGGAAACCGGGCGTGTCGGCCAGCTCGTCGAGGCTGCGCCAGTATTTCGGGCCGGCGAGCTCGCGCTGCGAGGGGGCGGGATGGGCAAATTGGCGTTTCATCAGCGGTGGCAGCCGGAGCAGCTTTGCGGGGGCATGACCTTCCAGTCCTTGATCATCTTGTGCGCCTCCTCGAGGCGGCCCTGTTCGGCCAGCGTCTTGGAGTTGAGGTTGTAGACATCCTTCGGGTCGCGGATGCGGATGGCCGGATTGCGGTGGCAATCGAGGCAAAAACCCATCGAGTGGGACTGCGCCTGCGAGACGGTCTGCATCTCGTTGACCTTGCCGTGGCACTCGACGCAGCTGACGCCGCGGTTCACATGCACGGAGTGGTTGAAGTAAACGTAGTCGGGATTCTGGTGGATCTTGACCCACGGCACCGGCTGGCCGGTCGCGACGCTCTGGCGGACGGGCTCCAGCAGCGGGCTGTTCGGCTTGATGATGCTATGGCAGTTCATGCACGTCTGCGCGCTGGGCACGCTGGACGTGGCGGACTTCTCCACCGAGGCATGGCAGTAGCGGCAATCGATGCCGAGGTTGCCCGCGTGCAGGCTGTGGTCGAAGGGAACCGGCTGCACCGGCTGGTAGCCGACGCGGAGGTATTTCGGCGTGGCGTAGTACGTGACTGCCGCCGTGGCAACGCCGGCCAGGATGGTGAGGAAAATCACGATCTGCAGCGGAAGCCGGTTGGCGGATTTCGGAAAAATATTCGACATAGGCCGTCGTGGACGCGGGTTACCCGGCGGGCGGGTGGTTTAGAGACTGCCCTCCTGGCGGGCGATGGCACGCGGCTCGGAGCGGAGCGGGACCGACGGCGCGGAAGCGGCGGTCGCCGGGGCGGACGCGGGCTTCGCGAGGATTTTCGGCACGATGCCGGCGGCCAGGATCAGGCCGCCCAACTTAGCAAAGAATGATTTGCGCGAACAATCGGGGCTCACGGGTGTGTGTCGGTTCAAACCACCACCAAAAGAAGCCGCCGGAGCGATGTAAAACAAAAATTCCAGACCACCCACGTCATGTGTGATTATTAGTGCAACAGGGTCCGGATGCACGGCCGCTAATCTAACCGCGCGAGTAGAATGAAGCGCGGCAAGAAACATCCCGACCTGATTTTCACCGCTTCATCATGATGCAGCCGCTGAGCGATTCAAGGGGCGTCGGCTGACCGGGACAAAGAACGGCAAGAGGAGAAAACGGGGCCGCCGCCATCCTCAACCGGATACGCCAGCCGCCGCAAACGCGCCCGCGCCACCGGCAGCCAAGTCCTGCACCGGCTTTCGCTCAAAGGATCGGAATGTGTCGGTTCTCCCGCTTGATTTTGAGCCGTTTCATCTTGGAGACGAGGGTGGTCGGCTTGCACTGCAACAATGCGGCGGCTCCGTCCACGCCATAGATCTTCCAGTTAGTGCGCCGCAGAGCCGTCAGCACGATCTCGCGCTCCCGGACCACCAGTTCGTCCAATGACAGCTCCTCATCCGCATCCGGCACCGGCGACAACTCGGCCCATCGACCGGGTTTTTGCGGCGCGGCGCGCGAAGGCAGATCGAGACGCAACCGCCCGCCGCGAGAGAGGATCACGGCGCGCTCGATGACGTTCTGCAGTTCCCGCACGTTCCCGGGCCAGTCGTAACTTTGGAGTTCCTGGACATGCAGCTTGGTCAGGCGGGGGCGCGGCGTGCCGAGCCGGCGGGCGGCGTGGCCAACAAAATGCTCGGCCAACAATCCGATATCTTCCATGCGCTCGCGCAGTGGCGGCACTTCAATCGGGAAGACACTCAGCCGATAATAGAGGTCCAACCGGAAGCGCCCCGCCTTGGCCTCCGCCAGCAGATCGCGGTTGGTGGCGGCGATGAGCCGCACCTTCACGGTTCGCGTGCGATCATCGCCCACGCGTTCAAACTGCCCCTCCTGCAAAACGCGCAGGAGCTTGCTCTGGAGATCGAGGGGAATTTCGCCGATTTCATCCAGCAAAAGGGTTCCGCCATCAGCGGCTTCGAACCGTCCGGCGCGGTCCTTCACCGCGCCGGTAAAGGCCCCGCGCACATGGCCGAAAAACTCGCTTTCGAAAAGCTCCTTGGGGATCGACGCACAATTGACCCGCACCAACGGATGGTCCCGGCGGGCGCTCATTTCGTGAATCCCCCGGGCCACCAGTTCCTTGCCGGTGCCGGATTCACCGAGTATCAGCACATTTGCCTCCGTGGGCGCCACCGTGGAGATCTGTGCGAGCACCTTTTGCAGGGCGGGGCTGCAGCCGATGATGCTGCCAAACTTGTGCCGTAAGTCCGCCACCAGCGCCTCGTTCTCCAGTTCGAGACACTTTTGCCGGGCGAGGCAGCTCATTGCGACCACCCGCCCGACGATTTCGCCACTCTGGTGACGATAAGGCGTCGTACGGACGAGCATCCAATGCAAGCGCCCGTCCTTCCCTCTCAGCTCCTTTTCCATGACTTTCGTCTGATCGGAGAGCGGATCGTGGGTCCGGCATTGGGCGGCCTTGGCTTCGTCTTCGAAATGAAAGAGCTCGTGGAGCGGCCGACCGAGCAATTCTTCGGGCAGATAACCTGAAATCTCTGAGACCAGCTTGTTGGCATAAAAGATCCTCCGATCCGCCCCCACTAGCAGCACTGCTTCCGACAGACTCTCCAACACGGTCCGGTAGAATGATTCGGTCTCGGCGCGGCATGCCGCGACTGCGTTATCCGCGGTTTCCTTCGGCGCTTTAAGCTCCATGGCTCCGAATGACGGCAATCCTCCCGCGAGATGCAACGATTAAATGTTGCTCTAACAATGAATAATAGGTGACCACGATTAAACATTTCTTAACAACGACCGCCCTGGAGAAAGCGCATAATTTTATTATACTCTTATTTAATATCTTACGATTATCGCACGACCACCTCATTGCATTGGCACGCGAGCGGCAATGGGCATCGGTGAATCCCCCCTTCATCATTCCCAAACATGTCCACCATCCATCGCGATCTTCTCTTGCAGCAACTCAACTGGCGCTACGCCACCAAACAGTTCGATCCACAGCGGAAAATCGGCTCCCAAGACTGGGCCGCGCTCGAGGAAGCGCTGGTGCTCACGCCTTCGTCCTTTGGCCTTCAACCCTGGAAGTTCGTCGTCGTCACCGAGCCGGCGGTAAAAGGAAAGCTCGTGGCTGCCTCATGGGGACAACAGCAGGTGGCCGACTGCTCTCACCTCGTGGTCTTTGCGGCCAAAAAGAACATCGGTGAGACGGACATCGATGAGTACCTCGGGCTCATCGCCGCCGTGCGCAGCGCTCCGCGGGAAGCCCTGTCCGGTTTTCGTGACATGATGGTCGGAGGTCTCGTGAACGGCCGCGATGGCGCCGCACGGTATACTTGGGCGGCCCGACAGGTCTACATCGCCTTGGGCAATTTTCTGACCAGCGCCGCGCTGCTCGGCATCGACGCCTGCCCGATGGAAGGCTTCGATGCGGCCCGGTACGGCGAAATCCTCGACCTAGATCGGCAAGGTCTAGCCGCGACCGTGATCGCTGCCGCCGGTTATCGCGCCAACGGCGACAAATACGCTGCGCTCAAGAAAGTGCGCTTCCAAAAAAACCAGGTTCTCGCAGCGGTGTAGACCACCAACCGATCCGACACCGACTCCATGAAACCCAACCCGGCGAACCCTTCTGCGGAAGCACCTGCTTCCACGCAACCGCACATCCACCGTCAGCCGGCGGCAACGCCCGCAAACCGACGCGTATACCGCCTCGTCCCTTCCGTGGCGGGATTGCGCCTCCAGCAAAGCGAAGAGCCGGCTCCGCGACCCGGACCACACGAAGTACTGGTGCGCATCGAGGCGGCGAGTCTCAACTACCGGGATCTACTCGTCTTGCGTGGCGGACTCGGGCAAGTCCGCACCGGACTCGTGCCTTTGTCGGACGGCGCGGGCCGCGTAGTCGCCACCGGCCCGGAGGTGACGCACTGGCAGGAAGGCGATCGCGTCGCGCCAATCTTTTACCCGGCTTGGCACAGCGGCCCGTTTCAGGAGACCTACCTTGCGTCCGCCCTGGGCGGCGGCAGCAGCGACGGCGTGCTGTCGGACCTGATCGTTGTCCCGGAATCGTCACTCGTGCGCATTCCGGCAGCGCTGACCTTTGACGAGGCGGCAACCCTGCCTTGCGCCGCCGTCACGACCTGGCAGGCCTTGGTGACCCGGGGCCGCCTGCTTCCCGGCGACACTGTCCTGGTGCAAGGCACCGGTGGCGTCGCGCTCTTTGCCCTCCAGTTTGCCACGGTGCTCGGCGCTCGGGTCATCGTGTTGTCTTCCTCGGAAGAAAAGCGCGAGCGTGCCACGCGGCTCGGCGCCTGGGCGACGGTGAACTACAAAACCACCCCTGACTGGGATGTGGAGGTACGCAGGCTGACGGGCGGCATCGGCGTCTCCCATGTGCTGGAGCTTGGCGGGCCGGCCACGTATGACCGCTCACTGCGTGCGCTCGCGGCGGGTGGCAGGATTGCGCAGATCGGCGTCTTCACCGGCATGGGGCCGCAGTCCAATCTGCTGCGCCTGCAACTGATCAATGCCGACATCAACGGCATAAATGTCGGTTCCCGCGAGCATTTCGCCACCATGAACGAATTCCTCGCCACGCATCGCATCAAGCCGGTGATCGACCGCCGCTTTGCCTTCGATGAGACCGAGGCCGCCTATGAGCATCTCACCTCCGGCCGCCATTTCGGCAAGGTCGTGATCAAGTTTGAAGCCACGGAACGCACCGCCGGAGAAACCCATTCCAAGGAAACGAATCGAGGAACGATCATGTTACATCCAGTCACTGCATATCGGCCCGTGGTCGACATCCCTTTTGCCGACTCTGAGAGCGCCCGAACCCACTTCGAATCGGCACTCTTGTATGAAACCGACTGCTGGAGCGTCCATGCCGCCATAACGCAGGGCTACACCGACTTCATCCTTTTGGATGTCCGGACTCCGGAGTCGTTCAAGGCGGAGCACATAGAGAGTGCGATCAATCTCTACTACCGGGATATCAACGAGAGTAACCTTACCCGATACCCATCCGATGCCCTGTTCGTGGTGTACTGCAGCGGCCCCCATTGCAGTGCCGCCGACCGGGCGGCGGCAAGCATCGCGGGCCTGGGCCGGAAGGTGAAGAAGATGATTGGCGGAATCGCCGGATGGAAGGATGACGGGTTTGCGCTCGTGACGGGGTGAGCGGAAAGTGTCAATCTGCACATACAAGGATGTATATATGAATACCTCGCAATTCAGGCCCGTCGTTCTGATGGCAATCATGCTTTTGGCGGGCCTGGCAAATGCGCAGATGCCGGGCGAAGCACCGATTCGAAAGAGAGCGCCGGCACTTGATGCGCTCATTTCGCCCGATGCAACAATCGAGCTGGTCGCGACTGGGTTCGGCTTTACCGAAGGTGTGACCTGGGTGCAGCAGGGAGCGAACGGCTGTCTGCTGTTCAGCGACATTCCGGCCAACGTGATTTATCGCTGGTCGCCTGGTGGCAAGGTGGAGATCTACCTGGAGAAAAGCGGCTACCTGAAGCCGGATCTCTGGCGGGTGGGCATGGAATTTACCAACGGCAAGCCGCCGGACGATCCGGGCTTCGAGAAGTTCAACATGTGCGGCTCGGATGGCCTGGCCCTTGACCGGCAGGGACGGCTGGTAATTGCAACCTGGGCCGGACGTTCAATCGTACGCATCGAGCAGGATGGCCGGCGCACCGTGCTCGCCGACCGCTACCAGGGCAGGCGCTTCGGAGGACCCAATGATGTGGTGGTGTGCAAGGATGGTTCGATTTATTTCACGGATACATTTGGCGGCTTGCTGAAGATGGAGAAGGACCCGTCGAAGGAAATCGATGTCAATGCCATCTACATGATTCGCGACGGCAGGGTCACACGGGTGGCCGATGACATTGCCAATACCAACGGCCTCGCGTTTTCCCCGGACGAAAGATTTCTGTACGCCAACGGTTCCATCGACCGTTTTATTCGCCGCTACCGCGTGCAAGCGGATGGGACCCTGACCGACTCCACGCTGTTTATCGACCTGCACAGCGAAAAGGAGGCGGGCATTACCGACGGGATGAAAGTCGATGCGCTGGGCAACCTGTGGACCAGCGGTCCCGGCGGCGTCTGGGTCATTTCTCCGGCGGGAAAGCCGCTGGGCGTCATATCCCTGCCGGAGGAAGCAACCAATCTGGTGTTCGGCGATGCCGACCGGAAGACGCTCTATATCTCTGCGAAAACGAGCATCTACAAGATCCGGGTGCACGTGGCCGGACTGCCGTGATGGAATCAGCCGCACCGACTTTCACCAAAATAAACATGCCGACCAGCGATATCACCCGGGAAATCGTGAACCGTTATTTTGAGCGTGTTGCCTCCGGTGCAGAGCCGGAAGCGATTGCCGCCCTGTTTAGCGAAAAGATCGATTGGGATATCGCGGGTGATGTCGCCCATGTCCCTTGGATAGGGAAAAGGAAGGGACGCGCGGGGGTGGCCGGATTTTTCCGGGATCTCCGCCAATGGATCGAGCCCGTCCGCTTTGAAGTGCGTTCGACCGTCGTCCACGACGAAGAGGCCGTGGCCTTGGGAGAGCTTGTCTCGCGGGTAAAAAGCACTGGCAGGACGATTGAAAGCGCGTTCGCGATCAGTTTCACCATCAGAGATGCCTTGATTGTTCGTTATCGGCTCCTTGAGGACAGCTTTGCGGTCGCCCAAGCGGTCGGCGGAGCGCACAAGGGAACCCGGATCCCAACCTCATGAGCATATGCCTATGAACCTTGAACTCACCGGCCGGTTTCTCGGCGACGCGACCCTCGGGCTGTTCGGCGCCGGACACCTGGGCAGGGCGATCGCCCAAGGGCTTTTGGCCGCCGGGCTGCCCAAGCGCCGTCTCGCCATCTGCCGCCGGGGTTCGATCGAGACTGACCGCGCGCTGAGCGACGCCGGCCTGGCCGAAGTGGTCGCCAGCAGCGAGCAAGTCGCCCGCCGGTCGCGGATCCTGCTCTATCTGGTGCGCCCGCAGGACTACCTGGCGATGCAGGGCCTTGAACTGCGAGCGGACTGTCTGGTGGTCTCGTTCATGGCCGGCGTCCCTCTGCAGAACCTGCCCGCCAATGTCGCCGCCGCGCAGCGTGTGCGCGCGATGACCAGTGCGCCGGACACCCTGCGACAGCGGGACGGCCTGGCGGCCTTGTATCCGGCGGACAATCCGCTGACCCGCGAACTGCTCGCATCCCTTCACCTGAAGATCGTGCCGCTCAGGCGGGAGTCGGATTTTCACGCCTTCACGGCGCTCGGACCCTGCCTTCCTATCGCGCTGACGCAATGGGAAGGCCTCGGCCATGAGATCGACGATGCCGAGTTGCGGCAGACGGCGGAGCGGTTCGAGCTTCCTGATTACGATTCGATTCTCCAATGGGCGCATCGCGTCCGGCCCCGCCGCCTTTCAGACGCTGAGCGAAAGCGCTATCTCGCCCAAGCCGCGACGCCGGGAGGCGTGACCGAGGCCATCCTCCACGCGCTGACTTCCGGCATGAACCTCTCGGCTGCTTTGGAGCAGGGCATCAAACGCAGTCGGGAACTGGCGATCGGCTAACACCGGGCAAAATAAAAGACTCCATGAAAACACGACTGCTGGGAAAAAAAGGCCTGGAAGTGTCTGCGCTCGGACTGGGCTGCATGGGCATGTCGGCCTTCTACGGGGCGCGCAATGACGCGGAATCCATCGCCACCATCCAGGTGGCACTGGATCGCGGGATCACACTCCTTGACACCGCCGACATGTACGGCCCGTTCTCGAACGAGGAACTCGTCGGCCAGGCGATCAAGGGCCGCCGCGATCAGGTAGTGCTGGCGACCAAGTTCGGCATCGTCCTCGACCCGAACAACCCCGCGGTCCGCGGTGTCAACGGACGCCCCGACTACGTGCGCCGAGCCTGCGAAGCCAGCCTCCGCCGGCTCGGGGTGGAGGCGATCGACCTCTACTACCAGCATCGTGTGGACCCGGCCACACCGATCGAGGAGACCGTCGGCGCCATGGCGCAACTGGTGCAGGAGGGGAAGGTCCGGCACCTCGGACTCTCCGAGGCGGGCGCACAAACGATCCGGCGCGCCCAGGCGGTGCATCCCATCACTGCGCTGCAAACCGAATACTCGCTCTGGTCGCGCGACCCCGAAGAGGAGATTCTTGCGACCTGTCGGGAACTGGGCGTCGGCTTTGTCGCCTACGCTCCCCTCGGACGCGGCTTCCTCACCGGCCAGATCAAGCGGTTCGAGGACCTCGCGCCGGACGATTACCGCCGGCAGTCGCCGCGCTTCCAAGGGGAGAACTTCCAGCGCAATCTCGATCTCGTCGAACGCATCCGCCTCCTCGCCGCGCGCCAGGGCTGCACGGCCTCGCAGCTCGCCCTCGCCTGGATGCTGGCGCAAGGTGAGGACATCGTGCCCATCTTTGGCACCAAGCGCCGAAATTATCTCGCCGAAAACATAGACGCGTTCGCGGTTACGCTCACACCCGAGGATTTGGCAGAGATCAACGCCGTGGCCCCGCGCGGCGCCGCCGCCGGCTCCCGTTACCCGGCGGCCGTGATGAACCTCACAAACGGCTGACGCCCCAATCTCAAGGAGCAGCCGTCATCGGATTCGAGCGGGAAACCGCCAATGCCCAACCTCGCTTGCCAAATCATGCCCATCCTTATGACTGCCGCGACGCTGTCCGACCAAGGAGGTCTTTCATGATCCAACCCACTGAAACCTTTGGCGGCAGTTTCCCTTTCGCGCCGCACTTCTCCGATGCTCCCGGCTTCCGGATGCATTATGTCGACGAGGGACCGCGCGAAGCCGGCGTGGTGCTTTGTCTCCACGGCGAGCCGACCTGGGGATACCTGTTCCGGCATCTGATCGCGGCGCTGAGCGGCGGCCACCGCGTGGTCGTGCCCGACCACATGGGGTTCGGCAAAAGCGCGACGCCTCCGGATCGCAGCTATTGGCTGCAGGACCACATCGACAATTTGGAGCGCCTCGTTCTCTCACTCGACCTGCGCGACATCACCCTCGTGATGCATGACTTCGGCGGCCCGACCGGCATGGGCCTGGCCGCCCGACATCCCGACCGCATCCGCCGCGTGATCTCGACCAACGGGCCAACCCCGTTCGGCCAGCCGGATCTGATCGAGCGGGTGACGGCCAACGCCCGTGTTTCCCCCTGGTTCCAGTGGATCGCGCAGGCCGAAAATAACGGCAACCTGGAGGCAGTCCTGGGGCAGCTCGGCTTCAACATCCTGAGCACGCTCAAGCTGAACGGCTTCGAGAACAATGCGCTCATTGCCGACACATGGCTCTCCGCTTACGGATCGCACTTCGCCAGTCCTGCCGACTGCCTTGGTGCGATTGGTTGGGCAAAAGGGTTTGCCACCGGCAGGCATCGGTTCGAGGTGCCCGACGCAGCGGCTGCTCGTGCGATCCGGGCCAAACCCGCGCTGGCCATCTGGGGCGTTGCCGACCGCACGCTCCACGCCGCTCATTTTCTGCCGCTTTTTACCGCGCTGTTTCCAAAGGCGCCGGTCCACCGGCTGGTGGGTGCGGGGCACTACTGCCTGGAAGACGCACCGGATGAGGTCGCAGCGCTCATTACCCGGTTCATCAACCGGACATAGCGAAAGGTGTGACGGAGAGCATTCTCACCAAAACCGAAACACGTTATGAAGATCCTGAACATTCTGGTTCGGCGCTGTCTGCCTCTCGATCGCTTCGATCCGGCCGTCGCCTTTCATGAGGCGCTGATCGGCCAGAAGGCGCGCCTGCGCTTTGACTATCCCGAGTACGGGCTGAAGCTTGCCCAAGTCGCCTCCATCCTTTTCATCGCCGGTCCACCGGAAAGCCTGGCCCCCTTTGTCGCGACGCATGCCACATTTTTCGTCGACGATATCGAGGGCTATGCCCGGCATCTCCCGGTGCTCGGCGTCGAAGTGCTTGATAGGCCCAAGGCCGTTCCGACCGGCTGGAACATGCTCGTCCGCCATCCCGACGGCACGCTCGTCGAATACGTCGAGCACCGCGACAAGCATCCAGCAGATCGTCTTTCGGACGAGAGTTATCCGGTTCGCCTTTTCGCCCGATGAACCCACCTCAAGCCTTCCTCCGTGGGACTGCTGGTCTGCGCCGCTTCCTTCATCGGCTGCACCACGGCAGCCTGTTTGCCCTGATTGCCAGCACAACCGTTGGCGCGACCCCGACGCGAACTGACATCGGGGAGCCCCGCAAAATGACCCTACCACACGAATTCTCGGTTCGCACACTGGACGGACTCACCATTGCGGCGGAAGAACGCGGCCGCAAAGATGGGTCGGCCGTTATCTTCGTCCACGGTCTGGCCCACAGCCGAGCATCCTGGCTTCGCCAGTTGGAAAGCCCGCTGGCGCAGGAATTCCACCTGGTCGCTTACGACCTGCGTGGCCACGGACTTTCCGACCGGCCGGCCGGCGACGCATTCTACACGGAAGGCCGCCGCTGGGGGGATGAACTGGCGGCGGTCATCGAGGCAGCACATCTGCAGCGACCGGTGGTGGTGGCCTGGTCCCTTGGCGGAGTCGTGGTGCTGAACTACATTCGCGACCACGGCGATGCGAATTTGGCCGGCATCGTATTGGTCGACGCCGTGACGTGTTTTTCGCCGGAGCTTTTTGGAGAAGGCAATGCCGGGCTCGTGCAGCCTCTTCAATCCCCGGACACGGCAATTCGATCCGCGGCCACCCGGCGCTTCATCGAGGCATGCTTCGTCGTGCCGCCAAAGCCGGCTGAGCTTAATCTGATCCTTGCCCGGGCGGGAATCCTGCCTGCGAGTGTGCATGCGGCCATTCCGCGGATCTCACTCGCTCAGGGCGACGAAGTGCTTCGCGCCATTCGTGTGCCGACGCTGGTCGTGCATGGTGCGAAGGACGGTCTGACCCTGCCGCGCATGGCGCAGAGAACCGTCTCCCTTGTCCCGCGGTCGCAGCTCTCATTGTATGCCGACGCCGGACACGCGCCGTTCTTCGACGAATCGACCCGCTTCAACGACGAACTGGCCCGGCTGGTGCGGACCGTCCACCAAGGCGCAATCGCGGAACCTTGACCTCCCGGGCTGCCTCCTGCCTGCGGCGGAGCAAAATCCGCCCCGGATGAGTCTATTTCACGAATTCACCGTCGCGCATCGGACGGATCTCGTCACACCGGCCCGCGATCTCGGGATTGTGGGTCACCAAGACGACGGCCTGGCCGTTTTCCTTGGCAAGGCGCGTGAGCAGGTCGAACACGATGGCGGAGTTTTTCTGGTCGAGATTGCCCGTGGGTTCGTCGGCGAGAATGATCGCAGGCTGGTTGGCCAGGGCGCGGGCGATGGCCACGCGCTGCTGCTCACCACCCGAAAGCTGCGTGGCAAGACGGTGGGTCTTGTCTCCCAGGCCGACGTCGTGCAACAGGGCGCGGGCGCGCTCGGCCATTTCGGGCTCCGAGAGGCGGCCGAGTTTGCGCATCGGCATCATGACATTGTCCAGCGCGGAGAACTCCTGCATCAGGAAGTGAAACTGGAAGACGAAGCCGATATGCTCGCCGCGCGCGGCCGTCCGCTCGATATCGCCGCTGTTGGACATCAGCTGGTCGCTGATCCAGATCGAGCCACCATCCGGCTTGTCGAGCAGGCCGAGCAGGTAGAGCAGCGTGCTCTTGCCGCAACCGGACGGACCGACGATGGCGCAGACCTTGCCCCGCTTGGCTTCGAACGAGACGCCGCGCAACACATGCACCCTGCCCTCCCCCTGCCCGAGATAGCGGTGGAGGTCTTCGCAACGGAGCGCGATGTTGTTGCCGGAGTTTACCATGGTGCTCACTGCGCCGTGCCGCGGATGATGTCGCCCGGCTCGAGTTTGGCCGCGCGGCGGGCCGGGATGACCGCCGCGGTCATCACCACCACCACGGCCGTGAGGGTGGCGACCACATAGTGCCAGATGGACCACGCGACGACGAAGCTGTCGGTGGAGAAGATGCCGCGGATCCGGATCGGCAATTGGGAGACTCCATAAGTCACGCTGGCACCAAGAATCCAACCGCCCACCGTGCCCACCATGAGGACGATGGCTCCCAGCCAGATGAAGATGCGGGAGATGTCCTGCCTCGTGTAGCCCATCGAGCGCAGGATGGCGATCTCCTTGGTCTTTTCGATGACGATCATCGCGAGCGTGTTGAACATGCCCAGGCCGGAAATCAAAATGATCGTCGACACCGTCAGTGCCGACGAGATGCGCAGCGCCCGGAACACCTCGAGCCAGGTCTTCTCACGTTCCTGCCAGCTTTGGGCGCCGTGGCGAAAAACCGATTCCATCTGCGCGGCGTCCTGGGGGGCGCGCTCGCGGTCGAAAAGGGCCACTTGGACGAACGAGGCGCCGGTGCTGCGCTTCAACAGCGAGCGCGCTTCGCCCAAATGCATGTAGATGCGGACCTGATCGATATCGCGCACACCCGTCTCGTAGATTGCCGAGACCTTGTAGCGGCGCTGCTGGTCCCCGGCGCGCAGGATGAGCGTATCGCCCAGATTGAGCTGCAAGCGTTCGGCCAAAACCTTGCCGACCAGCAAACCGGAAGGCGAACGGCGATAGTCCTCCAAATCACCGCGTGTGATTTGCGCGGCCAGGTCGGATACCGCCATCTGGTCCTCCAACCGGATGCCATAGACCTGCGCGGTGTCGTTCTTGAAAGAACTGTCGGCCACCACGGAACCGCGGACCACCATCGAGGCGCCGGAGACGTTCTGAAACTTGCGCAGGGCCTCCATCATCACCTCGGGGTCTTCGACTCCCTCGATGTACTTGCGACCCTCGAGTGGCGCGGCGACCTCGAATTTACTGGCACCGATATCGTGCCCGGCGGCGGCCATGGCGAAGATGGTGGCCTGGATTTTGTCCTCGATGCGGATGGCCCCGTTGGTGCCGAGGATCGTCTTGATGAAGAAGTCCTCGAAGCCGCTCGTCTGCGCCTGCGTGACAATGAAGAAGCCGACGCCAAAAACGATGCCGGCCAGGCTCATGAGCATGGAGCGCTTCTTGGCCGTCAGGAAACGGAGGGCGATGCGGAGATTGGTGGACACTGCAGCCGGCGCCTTGCGGGCGGTTAGTTCTGCTGCAGCACCTGGGTGCGCACGCGATCGCCGTTGCGGAAGCGGTCCTGCTGCTCCACCACCACGATCTCGCCGACGGCGAGTCCCTGCACGATCTCAACCTGATTGAGGCTCTCGTAGCCCTTCTCGATCTTGCGCAGTCCCAGTTTGCTGCCGTTGACGACATAGACGTAGTTGCCCACGAGCGCCCGGCGCGGGATGATGACGGCGTTGTCGCGCTCCGCGATGATGATGCTCACCTCGCCGGTCAAACCCGGGACGAGCACGCGCCCCTCGGGCAGGTGCACCTCGAGATAAATGGTGTAGCGCTGTGTGGCCGAATCCGCTGAAGGCAGCACCTTGGAGATGACCGCATTGTACTGGTCGGCGCCGTAGGTGAGGAAACGCACGGTGGCCTTCTGGCCGACCTTGACTGCGGCAAAATTTTCTTCGCTCAGTTTCGCTTCGACGGTTCGTGTAACCGCCATGACCGTGGCGATGGGCGACTTGCTGCCGACCAGATCACCCACGCGGGCATAAACCGCCGTGATGACGCCATCAGAGGGGGCGACGATTGTCATCTTGTCCTTCTCCCGCAGCTTGGTGCTGAGCGCATTCTCATGGTTGGCGAGAGCCAGCCGGTTGTTCGTCTCATCGAGCTCCATGCGCTGCTCGAGCTGCTGGAGGGAGCGGCGCTGCTTGTCGAGTTCCCCCTGCGGAAAGGCGCCGGCCTGCGTCTGGCGTTCGTAATTGGCGACGGTGTCCCGCATGTTGAGCACGTCGGCCCGCATGGTGGAGCCGAGTTCCACCTTCTTTTTCGCGGCGGTGATCTCGTTGCGCGTGCGCTCGATCTCCAGGTCGACATCGCCGGTATCGAGCTGCACGAGCACATCGCCCTTGAAGACCTTCTTGCCCAGATCCAGCTCGCTGGAGCGCACGCGTCCGTCCGTCGCGCTTTTCAGCTCCATCGCAAATTCCGCCTTCACCTCGACTGTCCCGGGCACAGTCCCGACCGCCTTGCCCTTGACCGCCACAACAACCGGGGCCACCGGCCGGAGCAGGTACATTGCGCCGAACACCAGCGCCGCCACGACGACCGCGGCGGCGATGAGACGAGGGCCCCAGGAGCGGGCAGAGTCGGGTTGCTTCATTATTTGTTGGAAAGGTTGGCCACCACCGGATCTTCGACCACCAGACCCAGAAAATCCCCTATCGCCAGCAGGTAGCTGCGCCGGGCGGAGTACGCGTTGATCTGCGCGTCGTACAGGCCGATCTTGGCCTGACTGACTTCCGCCTCGGAGCGCACGCCGCGACGGAACTCATCCTCGCGAGTGTATACGATGCCTTCGGCCGAGATCAGATAGCGGTCGGAGATGGACATCTCGCGGGCCGCGAAATCCAGCTGCTTCGCCTGGAGCTGCGCATCCTCGGTCAGTTTCTCGGTCAACTGCTTGTAGTCGTTTTCCATCTGCCGGCGGCGGGCCAGCGAGCTCCTCACCGCCGAGCGGGCGGCAAAGCCGTCAAAAATCTGCCAGTTGATCGTGATGCCGCCATAGAGGGACGAGTTCTTGTACTTCGCCCCCGTGCCGAAGTAATTCTGCTGTTCGTCCTGGCTCGCTCCGATGGTCAGGCTGAACTTGGGCCACAACCGGGTGCGGCTGTTTTTATAGTTCAGCTCCTCGATCTGGAGCTGCCGCCGCAGAGTGGAGGCCTCCAGGGTGGGCAGCTCGGTCAACTTGAGATAATCCGCCGCCAGGCGCCCCAAACCGGCGGACGCCGACGGGATGACGGGGATGGCATCCGGAATGTCCTGCTCGGAGAAGGACGCCCCCAATCCCGCCAGGCGGGCAAATGAGCGCAGCGAGATTTCCATCTCGGTCTCATTGCGCTCCAACGCGATTTGCGCCCGCTCGGCCGAGATGCGGGCCGGAATGATGTCCGCCTCCGAAATGACCTTCTTGGCAAAGCGCTCTTCCGCCTCCTGCAGCTGGCTGTTCACGAAGTCCCGATAGAACCGGGCCTTCGTGAGACCCAGCTTGACGATGACCAACCGGAGATATTCTCCCCGCAGCGCCTGAGCCAGCTGGCGATAGCCGTCCCGATACTGGCCCTCGGTCATGCTCTGGCGGATTTCGCCGACCCGGGCGGTGTTGCGGCGCTCGCCCCAGTAAAACAACGGCTGGGAAACGGAGGCCGAATACGGCGTCTTCGTAAGGGTGAAGCTGTTGATGAAGTTCGGCGTGTTCGGGGTCTCGTAGAGGGTTGCCTGCCGATCCTTGGACCGATAATAGCTGTAACTGGTGGCCACATTGGGCAGAAGGCCCGCCCGGGCGACAATGCGATCGTTCTCGGCGATCTCGAGGTCGATGGTCTGGTTGATCATGCGCGGCGACTGCTGCACGGCCTTTTTCAGAATGGGATCCAGGCCGGGGAACACCGACTCTGGCAACGGCAGGTCACCCGCCGCAGGGGAAGCAGCCCAGAGATTCGCAACAAGCAGAGGAATGACCGCGAGCGATTTCCAAGATTTCATATATGGACGGCTATGCGGTCGCAAAGCCCCCGCATTGGCAATCAGGAAATCCTCGGCGCGGCCTCCCGCCCAGTATCTTGCGCAAAAGGAAGGGTGGAGATTTTTTCGGGAAAGCATCATCACGCCCGCCCTGACAGGCGCGGGCGGTGAACGTTCCGGAAATCACGGTGTTCTCTGCGCGCTCCTGTAAGAAGCATCGCTTCGAACCAACCGGATTGGTTTCACAGAAGGACGCGAAGGAAGCAGAACCTCTCCTGCGGCGATGGCGCCGCGGCTCCAATTACCGTTTCCCTCCTGGCAGTTGAATGTTGAGCGTTCGACGTTGGGGGTTGAATGTTGAAAAGCCGGGCACCGGAGATCGGCGTCGCGATAGCTCACCGGCGACTGGTCCCACCCTTCTTCCGTGTATTCTGTGCCTGCCGGCCATAGCTCAACGAGCGAAGGCTGGTATTCCGTGGTGTCCTCCGCCTCCCACTTTCCTTCCACTGGAAGTTACACGTCGAAAGTTGAACGTTGAGAGTTGAAGGTTAAGTGTCGGCGCAGACTACTGCGGCGAGGGCGCCGCGGCTCCAATTGTCCCTCTTCGTCGCGGATGGCGCTCAGCATTCCGCATTCAGCTCTCCGCATCCCGTCTCCATCTGTGGTCAAAGCTCCCTGCGGGTGATTTCGCGCCTGCCGTTGAACAGCGACGACGCCCTTTCGTGTGTTTCGTGGTTAAAAAACACTCCCCACGGAATTCCTTGCCTGAGTCACGCCCGCGGCTTACTCCGAATCCATGTTCCGGGCGACCGCGTCAATCTTCCGCACCCTCTGGCGTCAGCGCGCCCTCGCGTGGCAATTCACCAAGCGCCAGGTGGAACTCCGGCACAAGGGCAGTCACCTCGGGCTCATCTGGAGCATCCTGAATCCCCTGCTGATGCTTTCGCTATACGTGCTCGTCTTCGGCTTCATTTTCGGCGGCCGGTTCCATGGCGACGGCACGGAATCGCGCATCGAGTACGCGCTCACGCTCTTTCTCGGTCTCGCCATCTATCACTTCGTCGCCGAGGTCATCTCCACTGCCCCGATGCTGGTCCTTTCCAATCCCAACTTCGTGAAGAAGGTCGTGTTTCCACTGGAGATTCTGCCCGCGGCCAATGTCGGCTCCGCCCTGTTCCATTTCGGCATCACGCTCGTGCTCGTGCTGCTCGGCGCTCTGCTGACCGGCGTGCCGCTCCAAGCCGGCATTCTCTGGCTGCCGGTCCTGATCGTGCCCTTGGTGCTCACCGGGCTGGGCCTCACGCTCGCCATTTCCTCGCTCGGGGTGTTCTGGCGCGACATCGCCCAGATCACGCAATACCTCGCCTTGGTGCTCATGTTCGCCAGCGCGGTATTTTATCCCGTGGCGCAGATCCCGGCCGCCGCCTGGGCGGTGTTGAAATACAATCCCCTGCTCTTGACGATCGAAGAGGCCCGCAAAGCCACCTTCTGGGCGCATCCGATCAACCCGGTGCACTGCGCCTATCTCTATCTCACCGGGGTAGCCACGCTGGTCATCGGCGCCGGCCTCTTCCAACGCCTCCGCGGCAGCTTCGCGGACGTGCTCTGACGAGCTCGGTCACCGGTTGCCAGTTACCGGTTACCGTCCGCCGCCAACCGGTCACCGACACACCTCTGGATACCAGTTGCCAACGAGAACGCTATCCCATCATTGTTCCGGAGATGACGCGTAAGGCGGACAGCTTTGACGAACTTGAGGTATATCAGGAAGCCTGCGCCTTGGACTTTGCCATATTCGAACTCACTAAAACCTGGCCCAAAGAAGAGATGTATTCTCTGACCGATCAAATTCGACGCTCCTCGCGTTCAGTAGGCGCGAATATCGCCGAAGCTGGCTCCGCCCCGTAGAAGATAAGGATGTTCGTCGTTTACGCCATCAGAAGTCTGGCAACTGCCAAGATATACATTGGCCAGACGAATGATTTGGCGACTCGCTTGGCTCAGCATAACAGTGGTAAAGTTTTATCCACTCGCAACCACCGACCTTGGGAAGCAATCAAGACCGAGAAATTCGAAACACGCCATCAAGCTCGATGGTTCGAATTCCAACTAAAGAAATCCCGCGGACGAAGAATCAAATGGCTCAAAAAAAAATAGTTCCTACTTCGGAGGGGTTTCACCCTGTAGAAGACCGACACCTTTGTCATTTGCGCCGATGCAGCTACGCCCCGGAGGGGGCCAAGCGTCGATATCCGGCCCATTTCACGAGCAAGCTCACTGATGCGGATGCGGAATTGCAGGAAACGCAGCACTGGCTCCTCCGCGCAAAAGACTACGGCTATTTGAGTGCAGGGGCATTTGATTCCGTGTGGCAGCCTGCCAAGCAGGTCGGACGTCGGCTCGGCCGTATGTTGAACTCCGGCGACTGGTCGTAGAAACCAGTTACCCGTTGCCGGTTACCAGTCGCTGCCAATTCGCTCTCCGTCTACCGTCCTACGTCCACCGGTCTCCGTCTTTCAGTTATCGTCCACCGTGCCTTCATCCAACCACCGTCCGCTGTCCACCGTTAACCGTGCGCTGCGCGCCTACTTCCGAAGTGGCTGGGCGTTTTTCATTCCTTACCTCGCCGCGTATCTCCTCTACGCTTGGCTCAAGTGGCCGGTGAACCCCGCCACCGGCGGGGAGGGAATAGTGAAAGAGATAAGTGAAGGAGTCGGAGCCCTACCGCCAACCGTCTCACCGTCAACCGTTCTGCCGTCCACCGGCATCTCCTCCCTTCTCCCTCATTCCCTCATCCCTCCTCTCCTCCACGTCTACTGGGCACTGCATGCCATTCACGTTGGGCTGGCCGCAATGGCCCTGCGAGTCTGGTGGTGTGCACACAACCCCGCGAGTCGCGGTCCCTCAACTCTCAGCTCTCAACTCTCAACACTTTGGCCTCTGGTTCCCTGGCTCCTCCTCGCCCTCGTTTTCTACATTCCGGGCATTTACCTCGAATGGCCGTCCGATCCGTGGGAACATCTCCGGCGGATCAATGAGTGGCATGTATTGGATACGGTCACGGCGCACTCTGCGTGGAAGAAATCCAGTTACTTCCTCCCGTACAGTCTCACCGGACACACCTTCGGCCTGTCGCAGCTCACCTGGCTGAATTATTACTACACGGGAATCTGCCTGCTGCTCAGCTGGCAGTATTATCGGCTGGCCCGGGCCGTCGGACTCGGCGAACGCGCCTCGTTCGTGTTCGTGCTCCTGAACGTGGTCACCTTCGGCAACAATATTTTCTCCTTCTATCGCTACTACGGGCTCTCCAGCAGCATCCTCGCGCAGATCGGGGCGGTCGCGCTGACGCGAATAGCGCTGGAGGCGCTCCGCCCTCCGGTCATCGGTTACCAGTTACCAATTACCGGTCACCGGTCACCGTCCACCGCCTACCCACTACTCGCTGCTCGCTACTCGCTACTGCAATCAGTGATTGCTGGGTTGATCCTGCTTCCATTGATCGCCTTCAACCACATCCAAGGCCTCGGTATTGCCGGGCTTGGAGTCTTGGCGGTTGTTGTCTGGCGATTGATTGAATGGAGACGAACGATGATCTTCTGGCTGCTCTGTGCGGCAGTGATCCTGAGCATCGCCACTGTGCTGTGGTATCCGCGCCATCCGGCAATCGATGACGTCTATCGCGCCCGGGGCTGGCTGAACACTTGGTACGGATTCAACTTCCACTCCCAGGGTTCCCCGTCCCAGGACCGTGCGCTCCATATCTTGGGCTTCGTTGGCTTGCTCAATCTCGCGGCCGGCCTGTGGCTGGTGATCCGGCGAAACCACCTCGCCGGCTGGATGGCGCTTATGCCGTTGCTGGCACTCTCTCTTCCGTGTTTCGCGCTTCCTTTTTCTCACATCTTGACTGTGTACGGCTCGTCGCCCGACATCATCCTTACCTTTCATCGGCTGCTCTTTGCCGTGTCGGGCAGCCCCGCCTTGGTGGTCCTCCTCGCGTCGGCACTGACTCCGACCGACCCGGCTGCTGCCCCGCGCACCAATCACGCGTCCCGGTGGCCCGGAGTTCGTCTTCCCGCCCGGGCCGCCTGTGCGCTGCTGTTGCTGGCGCTGGCCTCCCTCGCCGCACTTTCCCCCGCCAAATCCACCTACAATCGGTTTTGGTGCGGCCTTCAGGTTACACCGGGTGATTTGAGCCTGCGTCATTTGGTTGCCGTCTGGAACCAACAAAATGTCGACCTCGCCTCGGCCGACAATGCCTTGGTCGTCACCTCGCCCTTGGGAACGCAGGTCCGCGACACGCTCGCCGGTACTCCACGCCTGGTTCCGCTCCGGCAGTCCCTCGCTCCCCCGGCCTTTCTTGCCCAGGAATTCCAGTTCGCGGTCCGGGCAGCTGCGTCCGCTGCCACCCTCTGCCGAGGGCGCGTCGAGCCGTCGACTTCACCAGATTGGACGATCTTCAGTGAAATCGGTTCGGCGCGGTCTGAAACTCGCCTCGTCGCGAACTTGACTGGTTCTCCCACACCGTGGATCCGCTTGGGAGGCCAACCGCCCCAACAGATGTTTAACCGCGGCGCGCGGCTGGTCGGCAATTTGCCCGGACAGGCCTCCGACGCGTTCAGTCCGGAGTTGATCCGGGTCGACCACAACAAGCACTACCGGGTATCGGCCGCACTCCGGCAAACCGGCAACCCGAAAGCCGTCTCCTATCTCGCGGTGGCTTGGTACGATGAAAACGCCGAGCTGCTTCGCTCCAACCGACCGGTACCTAAGGGAGCCGGCGAGCCTCTCGGATGGGTCAACGGAAATTACAGCTA
Source organism: Opitutia bacterium (assembly GCA_016187925.1). GTDB lineage: Bacteria > Verrucomicrobiota > Verrucomicrobiia > Opitutales > Opitutaceae > Didemnitutus. Next base: position 89,856 of record JACPIS010000004.1, read on the forward strand.
CTTTGGGCCAGCAGGATGTTCGACCGCTGAAAACTGGACAACCTACGAGATTTCGTTCGGGCGGGGCGAACGTGCCGCCATACCCGACAATGCCGTCTTCTTACGAGTGGGCGCACTGCTTAACCACGACGGCGCCCCGAGTGCCAGAATCCTGCTCTCCGAAGTCCGCCTGGCCGAAAAGTTGGGGTATGCCCGGGCCTTGGTTGTGCTACCGGATTACAGGCACTTGTTCAGTCCGTCGTCAGCAAGCGCGCAGCTATCCGGCCATTGGTCCGACCAACGTGTCGTACTTGACCATGCCGGCATAAACGAACTCCGCGGGCAACTGCTGGACGGCGGTCGCAGAGTTTCCAGTTCACGCCAGACGAATCCTCAAACTGAACCACCGTAGCATACCACGTCAGCTCCCTTGGACGGGGTTTGGTATCTCCGCCGCCCGGCGTTTCGCTTTTCAATGGCCCCGCGAAGGTCCCGCCTGATCGTGGCTCAGGCGCGGCGCACCACCTGCGTGGCGATGTACTCGCCGATCGCTAGGCTCGCCGTTGCCCCCGGGCTTGGGGCATTCAAGACATGAAGGGCTCGGGGCCCTTGGACAAAGTGGAAGTCCTGCAGCAACGTCCCGTCAGGCAGCAGGGCTTGGGCGCGAACGCCTGCGCCGCCCGCGACGAGGTCGGATGACCGGATCTCCGGCACCAGCTTCTGCAGCGCCGCGCAAAAACGCTGACGGCTGAGGGATCGCACGACCTCGCCCCAGCTCATGGCGGCATGACGGCGTAGAAACCGCCACAATCCCGCGTAGCCCAGTGCATTGGCGAGGTCGGGCACGTTCACCCGCCCCCATGAATAGCCCTCTCGCGCCAGCGCCAGCACCGCATTCGGTCCGGCTTCCGCGCCTCCGCCGATCAGGCGGGTGAAGTGGACGCCGAGGAACGGGAAGGTAGGATCCGGCACCGGGTAAATGAGATTCCGCACCAGCTTCGCCGCTTCAGGCCGCAACTGATAGTACTCGCCCCGAAACGGGATGATGCGTGCCACATCGCGCTCGCCGGCGAGGAGGGCCACGCGATCACAGTGCAATCCGGCGCAATTCACCAAGAAGTCGACGGACCAGTCGCCCGCCGTGGTCGAGACGAACCACTGCACTCCGGTTCTCCGAAGTCGTTCCACCCGGGCGGAGGTGACGACTTGCCCGCCCGCGTTTTCGAACTCACGCTGCAGGGCCGCGCAGACCGAAGCATAATCGACGATCCCCTCCTCGGGTACATGGACCGCCGCCATTCCCGCCGCATGGGGTTCGATTTCATGCAGCTCTTCACGGCCGAGCCAGCGCAGCCCGCGCAGGCCGTTCTGGTTGCCCCGATCGAGCAAGGTGCGCAGGCGTTCGATTTCGGCTTGGTCCGTGGCGACGACCACCTTGCCGCAAATCTCGTGGCGGATGTGGTGGTGCTGGCAAAACTCCACCATCCGGCGAAGGCCGGTCACGGCCAGGCGCGCTTTCAATGATCCGGGTTTATAGTACAGGCCGGCGTGCAACACGCCGCTGTTGCGCGTGCTTTGGTGCCGGCCGACCCCAGCCTCCTTTTCCCAAAGCGTGACGTTGGAATCGGGGAATAGCTGGCGCAGATGGAGCGCCGTCGCCAACCCCACGAGACCGCCGCCCACAACGCCGATCGCAGCAAACGGACGGTTGGACAAGGGCGCGGGAGTATTCACCCGATGTGGTGCGCGAACAGCATGGACGGCCTCAGGCGCCCGCAGTCTTCTCCGGCACTTCCTCGGTGATCATCCGTTCAATGTTGCCCGCGCCGTCGTTAATGTTGAGCGAGCCAACTACGCCGTTGCTATTCAGGAAGAGAACGTTGCTGTATTGGGGGTCGCGGTACGACTTGATGCGCCCGCTGCGAATTGCGTCGGAAACCTGGATGATGCCCTGCTCGAGGCGCCACATCGGCTGGAAGCGAAGGTCGCGTGCGGCCTTGTCGAAGCGCACTTTGTAGTTACGCCGGTCGCCGTCGAACGGGATCTCCTTGATGACCGCAGTAGGGACCACTTGGTGAATGAGTTCGGCCGCGCGGCCGATCGTGTAATTCTCGGCGTTTCCACCCACGTTGAATATCTGGGCCGACGCGAGGTGTAGGGGCGCATGCAGCGCGTGCACGACACTCAGTGCCGCATCGTCCACGTGGACGAACGGCCGCCATTGGTCGCCACCAGAGACCGTGATCTCCCCGTCGAAATGCGCCTTGGCGGTCAGCAGGTTGATCACCAGATCGAAGCGCGTGCGCCCCGAAAGCCCGTAGATGGTGGAAAAACGCAGTATGACGGGATGAAATTGCTCATCGGCCATCTTCAGCAGCACGCGTTCGCAGGCGATCTTGGTTTTGGCGTAAAGTGAGACGGGATTCAGCTGGGAATGCTCGTCGAGCAGTTCGTTGCTTGCGCCGTAGACCGAGCAGGTGCTGGCGAAGATGAACCGTTGGATGCCGAGCCCTTTCGCGACTTCCGCGACCATCCGCGTCGCCATCAGATTAATGTCGATCGTGAGCTGCTCGTTGAGGGCGCAAGCCGGATCGCCAACGATGGCCCCGAGGTGCACGACGCTGTCGACGTCCTGCATCGCCCGCACGACGGCGTCAACCTGGCGGAAATCGGCCCGCACGATTTCCACGCGGGGATGCTGGAGGTAGTCTGCGATCGCCTCCTCGCCATAGATCATGCGGTCGAATACGCGTACGTAGTAGCCTTCGACCAACAACTTGGGGATCAGCGCCGACCCGATATAGCCGGCCCCGCCCACGACCAGCACGCGTTGCAGGCTCCGTGGCCGTTCGGTCCGGGCAAGCAAGCGCCTTTCGCCCCGGGTCAATTCACGCCAGATGCGTGTGCCGATCCGCATCAGCACGAGCGCGGAAGCGGCAAACGCCGTGGCGAGGAGCAGCACGCCGCGACTGAAATCGCGATTGTCGCGCAGCAACAATACGATCAAGGCGGCGATTAGGGACGCCACCGCGACTCCTTTCAAAACGGTTAGGACCTTGTAGCGGCTCTCGTATGAGCGGCCAAAAGTGTAGAATCCGAAAGCGGAGAAGGTCACGATACTCACCGGGACGAGGATTAGCGTCGTCCATATGAAGGAGCCGACGGACACTTCCGTCGCGAGTTCCGGCGAATGTCCTTCAACCGCGATCATCCAAACGAGCCGCAGCAGCACAGCGAGAGCTACTGCTCCAACGAGAACGCAAGCGTCGGCGATTACCCGGAAGTACCCCGCGGGCGTGCTGGGCAGCAGGCGCTGCCGGATCGAGGCGGGACTGGTTTGAGCAGGAGTGGCCATAAAATCAACGGACGAGGACTTCCAACAGTCTCCGCACCGCACCGGCGATTTCCGCGCAATCCGCGGGCGTCAGGGTGGGATGCGTGAGGAAACACAGTGAATCGAGCGACATAGCGCTGGCCGCCGGCAGACGGTGGGCCGGGCGCAGCTTCTCAAACGCCTTCTCCTGGTAGATTTCACAGCAACTACCGGAGAAACATGGGTAGCCCGCCGCGGCCACCGTGTTCATGATCCGGTCGCGCGTCCAATCCCGGGGCAACCGGTTCCGTTGCAGTTGCGCGTAATATCGGTAATACGCGGGGCGGATTCCAGCCGGCGGCTGTGAAAGCGTCACCGCCGGGACCCCGGTGAGAACCTGCGCGTATGCCTGGGCGTTCTCGGTCCGCCGCGCCAGCCAGTCGGGCAGGCATTTCAACGCATCGCGACCAATCGCGGCCTGCATTTCCGTCATGCGGCCATTCGTACCCAGTCCCTCGTGCAGCCAACGGAAGCCCGGCGGATGCTGTCGGTTAAAGACTGCATCGTACGATTTTCCATGGTCTTTGAGTGACCAGATCCGGTTCCAGAGTTCGTTGTCGTTCGTCGCAATGAGCCCCCCCTCGCCGCCAGTGGTAATGATCTTGTCCTGGCAGAAGGACAGCGCCGCCGCGTGGCCGATCGCGCCGGTTTTGCGCCCGTGATACTCAGCGCCGTGCGACTGCGCGCAATCCTCGATGATCTTGAGGTTCTTTTCCGCGGCCAGGGCCATGATCGGGTCCATGTCGCACGGCCATCCGGCGAGGTGCACCACGATCACCGCCTTGGCCCTCGGGGTGACGACCGCGCGGATCGTGTCGGCTGTCACATTGCCCGACACCGGGTCAATGTCGGCAAAGACCGGCCTGGCGCCATTCCACATCACGGAAGTGGCGGTTGCCACGAACGTGCGGGGGGGCACGACGACCTCGTCGCCGGGGCCGATTCCCATTGCGCGGACGATCAGCTCGAGCGCAATGGTTCCGTTGAAAACCGCGACCGCATGCTTCACACCGAGATGTGCCGCGTATTCCTTCTCAAATTCTTTGACAACGCTTCCCGTCCAGTAATTGACCTTACCGGACTTGAGAACCGACCCGACTGCGTCGATTTGGGCGGCCGTAAAGACCGGCCAGCCGGGAAACGTCCGATTCGCCGGTGGAACAGTGGATTGCGACGTCGCGATGGCGGTCATTTGTGTAAAGCTGGCATACAAGATGAATCCCGTTCGACATCAAGACTACTTTCGTTCGGACTCGTTGCCGAGGAACTCCGGCATCGTCGCTTCCCCTGGGGCGCTGATCCCGCGCCGCAGCAGGACTTGGATCGCGGTCCTTCCCAGGATTTGCAGGTCGAGCCAGAAACTGCGTTCATCCACGTAGCGCACGTCCCAGGCGAATTTGTCCTCCCAACTGAGCGCGTTCCGCCCGTTGACCTGCGCAAGGCCGGTCAGCCCCGGTGGCACTTCGTGGCGGCGCCTTTGCTCGACCGAGTAGCGTGTCAGGTAGTGCGCGAAGAGCGGGCGCGGTCCGACCAAACTCATCTCGCCTCGCAACACGTTGAAAAGTTCCGGCAATTCATCCAGCGAACTCGATCGCAACCACTTCCCGAAAGATGTCAGTCTTTCCGCGTCGGACAGCAGCCGGCCGGACGCATCGCGGGCATCCCGCATGGTTCGGAACTTGACGATGACAAACGGCTTCTCGCCTCGGCCCGTTCGCTCCTGCCGGAAGAAGACCGGCGATCCGAGGTCCCAGCGCACGAATAACCCGACCACGCCGAGCACCGGCAGCCAAAACGGCGCCAGCAGGATGAGGACCAGCAGGTCGAAGCAGCGTTTCGCCGCCATGTTCACATGGCCCGCGCGCGCGCCGGCACCCCGATCACCTTCGCGCCTGCCGGCACATCCCGATTCACCACCGCGCCGGCGCCCACGACCGCGCCGGCGCCGACCTTCACGCGCGGCAGCACAGTTGCATGACTTCCCATGAAGACGACATCGCCCAAGTCGGCGCCGCCCGTGACATCGCAGTGCGCCGAGATTTGCGCCCATCGCCCGACCACGGCGTCGTGGTCGATGCTGCTATGGTAGTACACCGCCGCTCCCTCGCCCAGGCGCGCATCGGCCGAGATCACCACGTAAGGACAGATGAGTGCGCCCTCGTCGAGCGTCGCCCCTTCGGCCACGATGGCAGTCGGATGGACCAGCGTCGCAAATCGCCCGCCCCGTTCCTTGATGGTCAGCGACAGGGTGCGGCGGAGACTGGCGTTGCCGACGGCGCACAGGAATGCGTCGCCCGGCTGCGGTTCGTAAGCCTTCACCGTCGCAATCACGGGCGCGCGCAACCGCTTGTCCTGAGCCGCGAGTGGATTGTCGTCCAGGAATCCATACTCGCGGCAATCGAAGGTCGCACGCGCCCAGGCGAGGACTTCGCGTCCGAAACCGCCAGCACCGAGAATGAGTATTCGTTTCATAACAGTTACGACCCGGCCGCGCGCCCGTGCGTTGCCGCAAGGGCGGTCAGATACTCCGCCATTCGGGGATAAAGTCGACTGGCATCGTAACGGTCCTCGAAGATCCTGCGCGCATTCCGGCCCAGGCTCCGGCGTCGATCCTCGTCCACCGCCAGGACCCGCAGGCCCGAGGCCAGCCCCTCACCGTCGTCATAGACGAAGCCGCAGCGCTCGCTCCTGACGAGCTGTCCGACCAATCCGGTCAGGTGAGACGCAAGCGGCAGCCCCGCGGCAAGGTAGTCAAACACCTTGTTTGAAAGGCTGGCTTGATAATCGCGCCGCCGCGCAATGCACAGCAAGGCGGCGTGCCCGCGTCGCCTGAGTGCCGCAAGGGCAGGCGGACGGATCTGGCCGAGAAACACAATTTCCGGCAGATCCACCGCGCGAGCGCGCAAGACGTCGGCGCAATCCCCCGTGCCAGCAAAATAGAACCGGAATGGCCGGGCCTCCGCCCGCAGCAGGCGGGCCGCCTGCAGCACGGGATCGAAGGCGTCCAGAACCGTCCGGTTCAGCCGGCCCAGGAACACGACGTTGAATGCCCCGGCCGGCTCGACCGGCAGCGTTACTTCTGCTTCCGCCAGTTCGGCCGCACTCGTCCTGGGCTCCTGATACCCCAGTGGGAACGTCCGGTCGGTGTCACGGCGCGGCCGGCCGGCGTAGCCCACGATCCAGTCCAGAAAGGGCTCGGTAATCGCGGTGCATGCGGCCGCCCGCCGGGCCGCGGATCCAAGCAAGACCCGCATGAGCTTGACGTAAGGCCATGCCGCCAACCGCATCGCCGGCGACAGCAACTCGGCGAAGATATCCGGCCACATGTCACGGGCGTCGAGCACCACCGGGACGCCATGCCTTTCGCCGAGGCCAGCCGACACCCATGCCAGTTCCGGAGTGGGCATCGCGCAGACGATGATATCGGGCGGGGGTGCCGCGTCGGCGACGGCCCGCAGGCGCCACGCTTGGCGGAGATTGTTCAACACACGCGCGCCCGACACGGCGCGCGAATATCCCGAAACGGTGTGCAGCAGCCGGATCTGGTACCCGGCCCCCTGCTCGTACACCGTATCGCGGGAGCTTCGCAGCCGCCCCGCCTGGTGGTCGTACGTCGATGCCCACCAGACGACCTCATGTCCCGACGCCTGCAATGCCTCCGCAAGCATGCCCATGCGGTAGAGCCGCGGATTCGGATCCGTCGGCAGCGTCTCCTCGAACTTAACCAGCCAGACACGCATGCAGGATGGCCCGGCCGCTCACCTCGGATATAGTCCGAAGCCTCGGAGCCGGTTCACCGAGTTCCGCATGAATTGTACAAGCGCGTAGGAATTCCTGTAGTCTCGGAATGTCTTCGACGGCAGTTTCATCAGCGCTTGGAAACCTGCTTCGTCCAAGCCCAGCTTTTTGAGCACGAAGTCGTAATCGGTCTTGAACAAGGCCTCCGGGTACGGCGGCTTTTTCAGCTCCTCGAGCGCCTGCGCTCGGGATATCTGCCCGGAGTTGATGAGGTCGGAAAGGTGCCCCACCCGCTTGTCGATCCCGAACTTCACGGGGAGGATGTAGCCTTGGTAGAAGCGCGTATAGATGGATTCGTAATGCTTGCCACCGTAATACCGCCAGCCGAGTTCCTCCTGCAGGACCTTCATGGCGGCCGACTTGTCGTAGTCGATATAGTTGAGCAGCGACACGACCCGTACGCGCCGCACTGCGTTCACATAAAGCAGGAAGGGAAAGGTGAAGTGCGGATAGCTCCGAAGTTCGCCGCCGCCGAATTGCCGGTACACGCCCCGGATGTAACGCCAGTCGGAGTGGCCATAGGCCCAAGCCGGCACGCTGATCGACTCGGTCGTGAAGTTCATCCCCGAAATGATGTAACGCACCCCGTGCTTGATCGCCTGGCGCCACAGGAGCGCCTGGATCGCATGATCGGAAGGGATTTCGCCGTCAGGAGTGGATGCCTTGAGAAAGGCGATCTGCAGCGCCTTGAATTCCTCCCAGTCGAGAACGTGCGTATACAGGTCGATGTCGAGCCGGCGAAGAACTCGCTCGATGTTCATTACAGCCAGTTCGGAATTCCACCCATTATCGAGGTGCACCGCAAGCGGCCGTAGCCCCAAACGTTTCACCCGGTAGGCCACGTACGTGCTGTCCACACCGCCACTGACGCCAATGATGCAATCGTAGTCGCGACCGCGGCCGTGGTTCTTGATTTTGGCCGCAATCGCCTCCAGCGCCACGGCCCCTTCAGCTCCATGCATCACGCGCGACGGTAGGAGCGCGTCGTACCGGCGGCAATGGCTGCAGACCCCCTGCTGATCGAAGGTGATGTCTGGATCGCTCGTGTCCATTACACAACGGGTACAAATTGCGTAACTGTGACCCGGTGGCGCCGAGGCAGAGGCTTGGAGAGTGGTGATTTTCGTCATCGATTCTGTATTGGTTCCCGCTCGCAGCGGATCTTGGCCCTCAGATCAGCGCGTCAGATTCAACGCACTCGTTCGAAGACCATGAAGCGCCCCTTTTCGTAGACAAGTTTCCACTCGTGTGAGTGCTCTTGGAGATAGCGATAAACCTTGTAGGCCTGTTCCGCGCGTGGGCTGCTGTTGGGATCTCCGACCATCTTGCCCTCGCTCCAATTGGTTCCGGCGGCCTTCCAGATCCACCGGCCTGACATGTCCTCACACAACACGAATGCCTTGAGCTCGGGCTCATGCAGGGCTGCCTCTGACATTCCCCAGGCGGAAACGCTGGCAAAATAGGAAACTGGTACATAACTGCCGATCTCGAAACGTATCAGGGCGTCCTGCGGGTATCGCCCCTCGAACCACCGACCGAGCTCGGCTATGTCGGCCTTTGGCTTGTTAGAGGCGGCCTTCATGCGCTCGAATGCCGTCTCAGCTCGCGGCACCAATGACAAAGCCAGGGCGACGATAACCACTTCGAGGACCAGCCGCGGCAACGACCTCGTCGCAAAATAGAGTCCGGCGATGCAGAGGATGACGAGTGCGGGCAGAAAATGATAAGTGTACCGGAGGGCGGGCCAGGCAATGGTCGCGGTGTGAAGCGCAAAGCAGGCGAGCACGAAGAGCAGCAGTGTTGCCAGTTGCACGCTCGAGCGGCAGGCGATGAAACCGCGCAATCCCAAGTGGGCAAGGCGCCACGCTAGGTGGACGACTAGCATCGCGCCTCCACCGACGATTAGCACCTTCCCGTAGGGGCCGATGCCAGATCCGATGGTTCGAAACCACAACCACCCATCCCATGGCGGCGCTTCAGTCGTGGCTAGCGAGGTTCCCGCGATGGCCTTCTTAATGAAGGAAATCCCGTCGAGCACTTCCTTAAGGTGAGTGAACAAATAGGGATTGGTGGCCAGATACAGGCCGACGAGAACCGTCAGGCAGGCCAAGACGCCCATGGCGATCTTCTTCCACGGCACCGGTTCGTCTGTGCCATCCGATCCCGGCGGCTCGGCGCCGAACCGCCGGAGGGAATGATAGAGCATCGAGAACGGAAACGAAAATGCTCCACCAAACTTGGTGGTCAAGGCTAAGCCATGAAAGAAAGTCGCCTTGACGGCTCCCGGGAGCCGATCGTCGCGAAAAGAAAAGAGGAAAGCCGCGACCACGAGCGCGGCCTGCGGGACGTCGGGATGCACACTCTGCGCCCAGAAGTAGAAATCCGGAATCGTGATGATGTAGATGCCGCCTACCGCCGCCAAGTGGGACGACACGCCCAGCTGGCACAATAAACGGAAAACCAAATAGACGGTCGCCAGCCCGCCCAGGATCGAAATCACGCGAAAAATGCCGACGACGAAACGGACGTCAACGTTGTAGCCTCGCGCCTTGAAGAACCGTCCGACCGCCGCGCCGGCGGTGAACCAACCATAAGGATAATGATAGTAGCCGTTTGGGTCGAAGTTGCCGTCATGGATGTTCTTGCTGACGCGTTGGTAGATATGGTGCTCGTCGCTTTCGAACGCTTCCACGATCCGTTCGTCTTCCACGCCGTATTGGATGTTGATGGCCGCCACAAAAAACAGTAGCAGCCCCAGGGCAGCGCAAAATGCGAGTACCGCGCGCTGGCTGAAGAATTGCAGCCAGCCCACCAGGCGGTTGGGGCTCGCCTCGGGGGACGGCTGAGGGTGGTCGGGGCCTAGATTCATTGGATCGATTTTGCCACGCGGTTTTTCACCGAAACAGTCAGCCCTTCTGGTCGGGAGCAAGACCAGAAGCGAGCGCAGCCCGGCGGGTATTCACGTAGACAATCCCGCCGATTGCGCCCCAGAGGATGTTCAGGAGGTACCACAGCAACGAAAAGGCGACCGCGGTGGCGGTGGCCGCTGGTTCGACCAAACCATAGGCGGGGAACAGCAGGGCCACGACACCCTCGCGGGTTCCCAGTCCGCCGATGCTCACCGGCACACTTGACACAAGCAGCACAAGCGGCAGCACCCCCAACAATGTCGGATACGGCATCGCCAGACCTTGCGCTCTTGCAAGGCACCAGCCGACGCCGACGATTGCCAGCGGAATTGCAATGGCTAGGAGAAGCGACGCGCCCAAAAGCGCAGGTTGGCCACGATGGAGCCCGAGCGCCTCATGCACCCGGTGCATCCCTTCTCGCATGTGGTCCGGGAATCGGTGACTCCAGCGACGACCGGCGGGCGTAAAGAGAAGGCACGCGATGGCTCCGAGCCCGAGGACCGCGGCGCCCGCCAACCAGGCACCCGTCGCGGCGAGATTCACCGTAGTGTCGGCCCGGCACGGAAGAAAGGGAACCACAGCGACGACCCACCACGTCAAGCCGGCCAGCCCCAGCAAGCGGTCGGCCAGAACCGAAACGGCGACCCCGGTCCGGTTGGTCGGCGCGTGCCCGGCCGCATAGTAGATCAGCACCACGTCACCCCCGGTCGAGCCGAGCAGGAACGAGTTGAAAAACTGTCCGATCATCTGGAGCCGGAAAAGGCCGGCGAGGGGCAACCGGATCCCTTGCACAGCGAGCAGGAATTGCCACCGGATAGTGCTCAAGCCAGTGGAGAAGCCCAACAGGCACAAGGCCGCCAGGATCCAGCGAATATCAAGCCCCATGACCTGGCACACCAGCTCAGACCAGGGTAATTTCGAAAGCACCCAGCCCAGAAGTCCGCACGAGATGGCGACCTTGAGAAGCAGTCTCGCGGCCTTGCGGAAGTTCGCGCTCATCCGCGATCTGCACCGCCGTTCACGGGGCCGAAATCGTGCCGGGATCGGCTCTCTTCCCGGACTCCAAGGCTGCCTTCAAGAGGGAGATTTCCTGCACCAACTGCTTGTTGAACTGGGTCTGGCGATTGAGCTGGTTCAGGAGTCGGTGCAGGTAAACGAAGATCACGACAAAGAGCGCCCCAAAAAGGACCACGAAGGGAAACGTGACGCCCATCCAATGCGAGATGACGGTAATCGGCACCGGCAGCAGGCCGAAGCCGAGCGGCAGGAGCGCCACGCACGACAACGCGAAATAGTCGTAGATATCGATGTGGTTCCGGGCGGCGCTGCGTGTCAGATAGCTGAGATAAACAAGAAAGAACAGGATTAGCACGATCTTGGTCTGTAGGGTGGTCATGGCGGGATGGACGTTAGGCGTTGGAGTCGAGCCGGATCAGCACCAGGTTGCCAAGCACCCGGAGCATGTAAGCCAGATTCTTGAAGCCGGTGATCGAGCTGGAGCCATGGGTTCGCTCAATCATCCGAACCGGAGCTTCCTCGACCTTCAGGCCGGCGGCACGGGCGTAACCGATGGAGACCGGCTCGGGGAAGTCCTGTGGATATTGATCGGCGAACAGGCTGATCGCCCGTCGATCGCACAGCCGGAAGCCGCTCGTCGGATCGGACACCTTGAGCCCGAACAGGAACCGGCATGCCATCGAAATCAGCCGGATGCCTACACGGCGCGCACGGGTCGAGCGAAACCCCTGTCCGGATAGAAAACGCGAGCCGATCATCAAGTTGGCGCCAGTGGCGCGGGCGGCCGCCAGCAACACCAGAATTTGGTCGGGTGGATGCTGCCCATCGCCATCCACTTGAATGCAAAAATCATAGTTGTTCTCACGGGCGTAGCGATAGCCGGTCTGAACCGCACCGCCGATCCCGAGGTTCATGACCAGCCGCACGCAACGACTGAGCGGTCGGGCTTGGTCGCTCGTATCGTCCCGGGATCCATCGTCGACCACCAGCGTATCCACGCGCTCGTCCAGGGCTCGGATTTGTTCCAGCACGCCGCGGATCGATTTGCCTTCGTTAAAGCACGGAATCACCACCAGCACGCGCGGAACTTGGACCGCCGGCTCACTCATGGGTGTGACGGAGCCCCGGCCGGTATGCGTGCCAAAGCACAAAGAGAATGCGCCGGAACAGGTTCTCCATCTTGGTCTCGGGCCGGCCGGCGAGGGCCCTGAAGAGCTGCAGCCAAATACCGGCGCCCTGCCGCAACTTGGCTATGAAAAAGACCCGGATCAACTGGGCACGCCGTCGCGCCAGGATATTCCAGTCGGATCGCCCCTTGGGCGTGAAGGACAGCAATGCGTCCTTGTCGGCAACCTCGATCCTAGCCTCCCGTTGCAGGCGGCTTCCCGCAATGGGAGCAACGATGAAAATCGCCGCTTCGTCGAGTCCCGCCCGAACCAAGCGGCGCAGATAAGCCAGGGACAGGCGGTGGTCCGCATCCGATTCCGACGGGTGCCCGACAATGAAACATGCCTGGGTGCGGATGCCGTGCTCGTGGCACAGTTCGATGACCTTCAAGCCGTGGTCATAATCGAATGGTTTCCCTATGGAGCCCATCACCGCTTTGCTGCCGGATTCCGGGCTGATCGAGATGTAGCGGCAGCCGGATCGGGCGTAAAGCAGGATGTCCTCGAGCCTCAGCGTTTCCGCCTTGGTGCCGCTGACGATGTAATATCGAATGCCGGCAGACTTCGCGAGGAGCTGTTCGGAGAGTTCCTTCCATCGCGCCGAATTAACCGTAGGGTTCAAATCCTCGATCTGGAAATCGGAGACGCCGGTGCGTTGTTTGAGTTCGATCATCTCGGCCACGACGTCGGCCACGGCGCGTGCACGCCACTTGCGACGGTTGGTCTCGGGGACCACGCAGAAGTCACATGGGTAAGGGCACCCGCGCGAGGTGAGGATGGGCAGAAATTTGCCCGTTTTCGGCCCGTGCGCATACGGCAGGCGCCAGTATCCTTCCACCGAGAACAAGTCCCATGCGGGAACGGGATAGCGGGCGCCCGCGCCGCTGACGAGTCGCTGAACTCCTCCCTCCGCGGCCGGATGGCGGCAGGAAAGGCAGTTCTTCGGTGGTACGCCGCCGGAGATCAGCGCGGCTTCGATTTCGTCCCAGTTCCAATAGGCCTCGCCGCAAATGAGAAGGTCCGCGCCGGCCGCGAAGAGCGATTCGCTGGCATGCGGAAGCGCATAAGCCGTCACGGCCTGGGAGTTCTCAAGGACGGCGACCGGACCCGCGTAGCCACCGGCGCGGAGGCGGCGAATTATGTACCTGATGTCCTCATGTGACATAAAGGACATCGCATAGATGATCGCGGCATCCGCGCTGATACCATTGGCCAGCTGGATCCACTCGTCGATGCTCCGGCCCTGCATGAAGTGGTCCCCGGCCTGCTCGAAGCAGGCCGGCGCCGCGCCCAGGGAATCCCATACGCGCACCTGGTTCCCGCAGTCCCGCAAGTAAGCCGCCAGTATCGCCAGTTCAATCGGCCAGTAGGGTATCCCGGATCCCAGGAAATCGCCCTTCTGTACCGCGATCCTCGGCGAGATTAGCAGCGTGTTCATGCTGGAGGGTGCGAGGCGCGCTAATCCAGCACCGGATAGTGACTGGTGCGAAGCCGCTCGGCCCGCCAGCTGGCAGCGTTTCCGCGCAAGTGATCGTCGACGTACCAGCGACCAGCCCCATACCCGATGTCCATGCAATCAAGGGTGCCGATATAATTGAAAGCCCCCGCCCGACCGATCGTGCGGAAGTTCTCCAGCCCGTCGAAGTACCCAATCAGCTCTTCCAACTTCGGTGCGAACCCGGTCAGGTAGACCGGATAGGAGGCGGGCAACCTGATGACTCGTGCCGCCTGCACTTGGAAGGCGCGCGGAGCCATTCTGCGAAGATCCTCCACGGCGAGTGATTCGAGTTCCGCGTCGGAACAGGCGCTGAGGCTGCGCTCGGCATGGCTCATGATTTCACAACAGACGATCGTGCCATTCGGCGTCATGTCTGGATCGAAGCTCTTTTGCTCGCTGACCCGGTGGAAGGAAATCCCGGCATCCGGGACAAAAATCCACGAGTCCTCGAAGAGTTCCTGCACGTCGAGTTTGAGGAACACCAGAACCAGGTCATTGAGGCGTACCGTCGCACGGGCGAGCTGATGAATCCGGGGGGAAACGCCGTCCGTGCATTCGAGCAGCCGGAGGACCGGCAGGGTGGAAAACACGAAGTCCTCAGATTCGAGGTCGATTGCGCTCTCGTTCCCGTTCGAGGCCACGACCAAGCGCCGGACCCGATTGCCCTCGATTTGCACCTGCCGGACTTCGGTGCCGGTCCGGAACTCGACGCGGCGTTGCACCGTGCGCGCCACGATGGCGTCCCACAGGCGCGACAAGCCATGGCGCGGATAGTCAAATTGAAGGGCCTCGAACTGGCTCGATTTCTTGATCCGGAGAATGCGAAGTATCACTTCCGCGATTCCCGGCGTTTGCACGCGGCCGCGAGACAGCTTCGCGTCCAACGTATTCGGCGCACCCCAGAGTTTCAGCGCGATCGGGAGGAACAGCCTCTCGAACAGCGCATCACCCACGCGCGCACGGAGATCACCTTCGAAAGTTTCAGAGGTCGACCGGGGGAAGAACCGCGCCTTAAGGAAGCCGAAGGTCATTTGAACGAAGGCCACCGGCCCGAATACCCGCGCCATGGCGAACGGCGAAGGCGGATACGGCAGGAAGTGTCCCCCCAGGTAAATCCGGCTCCTTTTGGGCTGCGTCAGCCAATCCTCCTCCCGGAGCAGCCCGCGAACTCGCTGCCAGAGCGCGCGATCTACGGTAAATATCTTATGTGGCCCCAAATCGTGCGCACCGTAGCCCGCCCATTGCACCGTCTGCGCCATGCCGCCGAGGTTCGTCGACCGCTCATAGACGACGACCGATAGGTCGGAGGTTCGTTCCGCCAGTTCCTGCGCCAGCGCCAACCCGGTGGGACCCGCACCCAAGATATGGACCCGCTTCATCGTCAGCCTTGTTTTCGCGCCAGGGCCGTCGTCTGGCTGGCGTAATACCTGACGGGGATGTCGCGGATTAATCGTGGCGTGAGCCGATGAATCGGCCCGGCCAGCGGGATCTTGTAGTGGATTGCCATCTCCTGCAGGTAGCCAAATCTCAGGGTCTGCCAGTACGGACGGATGTAGAAAACCGAGAAGCCGGTACGGCCACATATTTCCCTGATCGTCGACGGGGCGAAATAGCTGAGATGCACCGACAGCAGCCACCAGAAACGGCGTCCGGCCATTTTTGCCTGCCATGTGCCGATGTCCGGATAATTGATCAGCAACGTACCACCCGGCTTGAGCAACTGGTGGATGCGCCGCAGTGCATCCTTGGGCCGGGCAAGGTGTTCGATGACGTCCCACAACGTGATCAAGTCATAGGTTCCGTCGGCCGCCTCGAAATTATCGATTGTTCCCTGCACGGCGTCGAGTCCGCGATCCTTGCAACAATCAACGAGGTAGCGGGACGGTTCCAGTCCGGTTGCGTCGTAACCGAAGCGTTTCGCCGCCTCGAGGAATGCGCCCCCGGCAGTCCCGACATCCAAAACCTTCGCGCCACGCGCCGGCAAATGCGGGGCAAGCTTCTCGAGGGCTGTGTGGAAGCTGTTCACACGCATCGCGTGTTGACTGTCGTGTCCCGCGTCGTTGGAGGAGCTATAGCCTGCGATGATCGCCTCCTCCGAAAACCGCGGGTTCTCGTAGATCATCGAGCAGTTGTGACAACGCACGATGGTTTGCGTGCCTGGCAGGCCTGACGCGGCGCCAAAGAGGCGCGTGGGATCGTCGATTTGCACCGTCGGGGTGAAGACCACGCTCGATTCTGTTCCGTCGCAAACCGGGCAAGGGACAGGCAGTCGGGCGGATTTCGTGGGGATGGCTTGGTTTGGCACGGCGGTGTTATGGCTGGACGGCATTCTGAACGCTGGATTCAGGCTTGGGCAAAGAACTGCGCAACCGAACGGACAACGTAATCCAGCTGGGCCTCGGTGATTTCCGGGTAGATGGGGAGGGAAAGTATCGTGCCTTGGTTGGCATAGGCGTTCGGAAAGTCGGCCGGCTTGTGACCGAGATGTGCGTAGGCCGCGTAGAACGGCAGAGCCTTGGGATAGTTGAGCACCGTCTCGATGCCCGATGCGGTCAGATGTTGCCGCAACCCATCACGCCGTGCCGTGCGAATGACATAAAGGTGATAGACATGGTCTCGGCCCGGGGCGATCGCCGGGGTCACGATGTCGCCGATACCAGCCAGGCGGGCATCATAGTATGCCGCAGCCTTACGCCTGGCCTCGGTCCAGCGCTGCAGGTGCGGGAGCTTTACGCGCAAGACCGATCCCTGAATGCCATCCATGCGACTGTTTATGCCTTCGATCTTGTGGTCGCCCTTGCCGCCATGCCGCGCAAACAGCGTCGACCATTCCGCGAGATCGTCTCGATTCGTCACCAGCGCGCCGGCGTCGCCCATCGCCCCGAGGTTCTTGCCCGGGTAGAAAGAGAACGTCGCCGCGTCGCCGAAGGTGCCGACCATCTGGCCGCGATACGTTGCCAGGTGGGACTGCGCGCAATCCTCAATGAGCCAGAGCTTGTGTTTTCGGGCCAGCTCCAGCAAAGGCGCGAGATCGCAGGCCTGGCCATAGAGGTGCACGGCGATAATTCCCTTGGTGCGGGCAGTGATCTTTCGGGCAACGTCCTGCGGATCGATGGTGAAAGTGGTGAAGTCGGTGTCCGCAAAAACCACGCGGCCGCCTGCCTGTGTGATCGTCTCGGAGGAGGCGATCCAGGTGTGCGCCGTGGTGATCACTTCGTCGCCCGGCTGGAGGCCGAGGCCCCGCATGCAAATATAGAGCGCGTCGGTCCCGTTGGCGCAGGAGACGCAGTGCTTCACGCCCAACAGGCCCGCAAATTCCTTCTCGAAAGCGTCGACCTCGGGTCCGCGAATGAACGCGGAGGACGAAATCGCTGCTTCGATCGAATCACGAAGAGCCGGCTGGAGCAACTCGTGGTGGAGTTTGAGGTCGTTGAACGGGACGCGCATTTTCATGGGAAACTTGAAGGGGCCGACCGGATAGGGATCTTTCTCAGCAGCCGCGCGGGATTGCCCGCGTAGATGCCGGGCTCAACCAGGTCCTTCGTGACCACCGCTCCCGCCCCGATCACAATGTCGTCCGCGATTCGGACCGGCAGTATCGTCGCGTTGGAGCCGATGGAGACCCGGTTGCCGACAATCGTGGCCTTCCAGAGGCTCTTGTTGCCCCTGGCCGGCCCGCCACTGCTAAACAGGTCGTTGATGAACATCACGCCATGGGCGACAACGCAGTCATCGCCCAGCGTTACCAGCTCGCACACGAACGAATGCGACTGAATCTTGGAGTTTCGGCCTATCACGACCCCGCGTTGGATCTCCACGAATGGTCCGATGAAGCAGTTGTCGCCAATCGTGCATCCATACACGTTGGCCGGTTCGACGATGGTAACGTTCTCCCCGAACGATACGTCCACGATCCCGATTGATTTCTTCCGCGGTGTAGTCATCGCGTCGCTGCGTTCAATTGGCATGGCCGAGCCGGCACCGCCGCGGGTTGAAACGCAACTGCACCTCCCGACCGGTTTCGATCGCCTCATAGATGGCGATGATGAGTTCAAGGCTCTTGCGTCCCTCCAATCCGTCGACCAGTTGCGGCGTATTGTGATCGAGGCACGAAACGACATGTTCGTAGTACGCCGCATGCCCGTATCCAAAGGGATGGTCGGGGTTGGCGCCGTGTTCCTGGACGATTGTCGCGTCCTCCGGGATCGGGCTGGAAAACGCCCAGGTCTTGAGTTCGTTCGCCGCAAAGCCCCCAATCTCGACCGAACCTTTTTCCCCTAGGATCGAAAGACTCCCCTCAAGGTCCTTGGGACGAGTGGCGGTGGTGGCTTCCACGATGCCCAGGGCACCATTGCGAAAGCGCAGGAGCGCGCCCGCGGTATCCTCCGCTTCGATCCTGGCCAAAGCTCGCGTGCTCATGGCCTGCACGCTGTCCACCGCGCCCATCATCCACTCGAGCAGGTCTATATGGTGGCTGGCTTGGTTGCAGAGCACGCCGCCATCCGAGGCCCAGGTTCCCCTCCATTTCGCGGCATCATAGTACGACTGCGGTCGGCACCAGCGCACGCGCACGGTTCCCATCACCAGCTTTCCGAAGCGACCGGCCTCCAGCGCCCATCGCAACGCCATCACCGGCCGGTTGAAGCGGTTCTGCTTTACGACGAAGAGCCGGGTCCGGTGCCGATCACAAGCTGCGATCATGGCATCGGCATCGTCCAACGTCAGGGCCATGGGTTTCTCCACGACAATCGCTTTCACCAATCCGGCCAGCTTCCGCACCACGGCGGCATGGTGCCCGCTCGGGATCAGTACGACGGCCACGTCGATCGCCGCGCCAGCGATCATCTGTTCCACAGATTCGAATGCCGCCGCTTTGTGGGACGTCCCGAGGGCGCGGGCGCGCTCGACATCGACATCACAAACCGCAGCCAACACCGCGCCGGGAATCTGCCCACCGGACAATATATTCGCGTGCCGCTTCGCAATGGCGCCGCATCCAATCAGGCCAAATCGAATCATATGAACTGGGGTTTGTGCTGCCGGTTGTACATGGGAAAATCGGAACGGTTCTTATGATTGTTCCGGTGGATTCATGGCAAATACCAAATTAATTAACAACGAGTTCTTGTCGGCGTGATAAGGCCGCCGTTCAAAAGGAGGCGCTATTCGACCTGCTACAGTCGCAAGAAATACGCGCCGCCTGGACCGGTGGGAACGATCTTGGCGTAGGCTTGAAGCATGCTTTTCTCCTCGATCTGCCAGCCTGAGCTCCCCCGGCACCGATCGGCTCCTCGCCGTCGCTCAGCGATTTGCACTCGGTCAATTGCGCACACTAGGCGCACCAACGCCTCCTGGTTGACCGCAGTCTTCCAACCGCACTGAAATTCATCGATCACGCCGGCCATGTCGGGAAAGTCACTTGCGATCACCGGCACACCGGAAAAAAGATATTCGTAGAATTTGTTGGGCAGAGCGAAATAGTAGTTGAGGCAGGTGTTCTCGAAGAGGGCGATGCCCACGTCTGCCGCACTCGTGTAGTCGAGGATATCGGCCAGCGGCACGGCAGGATGGAGGTGAACGTTCTGGGCGCGACCGGCCGCCGCCTCGATGAGCGGCTGCAAAGGCCCGTTACCCATGAAGACCAGGTGGTGCGATCGGGGCAACTGGCTCCATGCACCAAGCAGCAACTCGATGCCCCGTCCTGAACCGAAAATGCCCTGGTAGATAAAGATGAGTTCATCCGGCGCGACGCCCAGACGCTCCCGTAACCTGCCCCGTCCTACCGGCTGTTCGTCCGGACGGCAGGGCATGTTGCGCACCAAATGGACTTCGCGAAGATCGTATGTGGCCCGGTACCAGTTCTCGATCGAGCGCGAAACGACGATCACCGAGTCGACGTACCTGATCAAAGCGCGCTCGACCACCTTGGCCAGTCGTTTTCTCAATCCGCGCGAGGTATGGGTCTCCGTTTCGAGTTCGTGCGTATCGTAAACCAGTTTCGCTCCCGTGGTATACTTGAACAATACGCCCAATGGCAGCGTGGTGAGGGCGTGGCAATTGACGACGGCGACGCGACTTCGACGAAAGGCAATGAAAACGCGGCATGACCACTCCATCAGGCGCGCGGCGCGGCCGGCGGAGCCGCGCCATCCCACGCTCCACAGCTTCAAGCGGGTCACGGTGCGATTCGAGTCCAGCGGCTGCGTTTCGTCCAACCCGCGCTCCCATACCGCGGCGATATGGATGTGATCGAACAGGCCCGCTTGGGCAAGGCTGGTCGTCTCCTTCAGTATCCTTGTTTCCTGCCGGAACGAATTGGGATAGACGTGCAGGTTAATGCCCATGGGGATGGGATGTTGTCGGTGCGGCGCGGACACGCCGCGCGATCTCCGTCGCGATGTCCCGCGACAGCCTGCGCGCCGACTCCTCCTCCAGATGACCACCGTCATAGGTAAGGTACACCTCGGACGGTACTTCGAGCCAATGGCCGCCCATCGCGGTGAACCCCTTCACGAATTCCGGGAGCACGAAACCGGTGGCACGAATTTCTTCGCGTGCAAGTTCGGCGGTAACCGGGGGCAGGAACGCAAAGGTCGTGATCCCGGCTTGTCGCCACTTCTGGACGGTCGTCAGGAGGTTGGACACGATCCGGGGCGAAACCGGAAAGGCACCGTCGCGCACGTTCACGCGAAGGAAACGCACCTGACCATCGAGGTCAGCGGGTTGCATGTCTTGGGCGGCCCAACCGTCCGGATAACCGTGCCAAAGCTCGCGCCCGATGTCGTCACCCCGCAGTAAGACCAATGCCATCCGCGGGTTGAATCGCGCGAAAAAGTCGAGCACCCACGGCAGGTGTCTGGCGAGGAAGCGTTCGTCAGCTGAACGGAGCCTTTCCTCCGAGAAACCATTCTGCCGGGCCGCCCTTTCAGTCAGCGTGATCGGCGTGATTCCCAGCACAACGATCCTTTCTCCGGAGCCCGGGCGAAACGTCGCCTCCAGGGCGTCCAAGTATTCCGGCGTGAAGCCATTCCCATCGAATCCGAAATTCGCGATTCGCAGCCCCGGCAGCGCTGCGGACATTTCACCCGGCGCAAGACCCACGGTGACCCGGGAGTTTCCGGCCAGCACCATGTCGAATTCGGACTTCCAGTTGAGCTTCAACTCGTAGAGCTGCCGCTGGCTTATGCCGGACTCGATCATGGCGGCTGGTCGCTTGGGAATCATCCCCACGATCACCACCAATGGAATCGCCATGGCGACGGTCAAAATGAGGCGGTCCCTTGACAGTCGCTTCAGTCGCGAGCCACCGCGGGCCTTCGTGACATCTGGAGTAAGGGGCGACAAGACTTGCATGGTCAGAAGTTGAAATAGATGAACGTCTGCCCCGCACCGCGCATAAATATGCAGATCGTGATAAGTCCGGCCAAGACTGCCGGCTTCCACCACGGATCCAAGCGGGATAGGTTCGGCCACTGTTTCGGGCATGCGCGAAGCGCGCCTTCGAAGAAAATGCCGAGAAGCAGGAAGGCAAAGACCGAGGCAGGAATCGGCACATTGAGGTCGGCGAATCTAAACATACCGCCGATCACCTCGATTGCGTGCGCCAGCGTTTCGGCCCGAAAAAACACCCAACTGATCCACACTAACACAATCGTGACCGCCCATCCCACAATCCCTCCGGCCCGGCCGCTCGCCTGCAGCTTCTCCGGCCACAGGGTCAATCGTTCGATCATCAGGTATGCCGCATGAACCGCTCCCCAAGCCAGAAACGTCCAGTTGGCGCCGTGCCAGAGACCGGAAAGCAGCATCGTGATCCACATGTTCCGGATCCCCGACCAGAATCCGCGTCGGGAGCCGCCGAGAGGAATATACACATAGTCCCTAAACCAGGTGGAGAGCGAAATATGCCAGCGCGCCCAGAAGTCCCTGATCCCAATAGAACTGTAAGGGAAATTGAAGTTAAGGAGGAAATCATACCCCATCCACTTGGCCAGCCCCCGCGCGATGTCGCTGTAGCCACTGAAGTCGCAGTATATCTGGAACGCGAACATCGTGACAATTGTCCACCAGAAGATCGCGCCCCCGGTGGAGTCTCCGGCGAATGCGGTATTCACCGTGAGCGCCAGGTTATCGGCGATGACCACCTTTTTGAAGAATCCGAAGATCACCAGTTTTGTGCCCTCCCAGCGCATCGCCTCGTCCGGTCGCCGAACCTGGGTCATCTGCGGCATCAACGTGTAAGCCCGCACGATCGGCCCGGCGACCAAGTGACAAAACAGCGAAAGGAAGGCGAGGAAATGCCAGACATCCTCCGAGGCCTTCATGTGACGCTTGTAGACGTCGATGGTGTAGCTCATCGAGGCGAAGGTGTAGAAACTGATCCCGACCGGGAGAACAATGGACAACGCCGGTGCGGCGTGACCCTCGAAACCAAACAGCGACGCCAGTCCATTCAGGTTGCTCGCAAAGAAATTTGCGTATTTGAAGAAGCCGAGCACGCCCAGGTTGGAGATGAGTGACGCGATCAGGAACGTCCGGCGGTGCGCCGGAAAGCGGCTCATCAACAGCGCCGCATAGAAGTCGACCAACCCGGTGCCGACGAGCAGCGGGACAAAACGCCAATCCCACCAACCATAGAAAAACAGGGAGAGGACGATGATGTAGACGTAGCGCGTCCGGTCGGTTCGCCGGGCCAGAGGCCAGAACGCGAAAAAGACCGCGGCAAAAAGAACAAAGATGGCTGAATTGAATGTCATCGGTGGACCTGATACGGAGAGTGACGCTTGGGTGCGAAAGGCCGGTCCCATGACAAAGCCAGAGGGCCTTCAATCACCGGCGGCATGGCGCTAAACAACACACTCGCATTGGTTCGGTGGCAGGTGCCAACAGGTAGGGAGGCGCATACTACTGCTCGGATGTCACACCCGCCGATAACCAGCGCTATGTTCCGGCCCAGGGGAGCATGTGCGTTTCAGTACAATCATTGGAAGCACAAACCAGAACGCGACTCCCGCCGAGGTCAGCGATGAGTGGAGGGGGATTTCAACCCAAATCAACGCAGTCACCGCCGCCGCCACGAACTGCATCGTGTCACCACGACGCAGCCACAGCTGGTCGAAAAAGCGCAGGCCGAGGCCCGCCACAACCGAAAACAGGATCACGCCGGGCAGGTGTAACTCCGCGTAGGCAGTAGGCCAAAGGCCGCAATTCGCATTGAGTTCGGGGTCCCCCAGATACCTCTCCCCGATCAAAAACGAATGATGAATCCCGTAGGGGTGCGCGGCCAGGAATTGAAATCCGGATACATCGGACATGAACAACAGCGGATTCTGAGAAAAAAAATCGACGTAGAACCCCGCCACCAAACCCGGTATGATCACAATGCGCCGGAGCACATAGTCAATGAGGTATATCTTGTCGAACCACAGCGGCTCGATCAGCGCGACGGCGACAAACGCCAGAAACATCTGCATCAATCGTTGCGGTTGCAGCCACGATGGGTGGTGCACTGACCAGGCCACCGCTGCCGCCGCCACCAGTAGGAATACTGAACTTTTAGTCCCGTCGAACGCAAAGAGCACGACGACCCCAAAGCCGGCTGCGGCGGCCAATGAGACCGACCGCTGGCGCACCGCGAGTCCAGCCAAGAACGGGACGAAGAAACTGCCCAACCATTCCGAGGCATATGCCAACTGAGGCCACATCCTAGTGATTTCGCGCGCGGCCATCCGGCGATCGTAGTGCCCGCCAAAGTCGAGTTCGAACGAGCCCGTCGCCTTGAACAGCAACATGGCGGGCAACAATCCCACGATGAGGGCGATCGCCGTGAATTTCCAACGGGGCAATCGGAACTGCGGGATTTGCAACGGGGGCAGCTTCATTCGCAGCGTAAGCACCAAGGACAGGAGGCCTACTGCGAGCACCATGGCCGTGGCCGTCGGCACACCGGAGCCGGCCTTCCAACTCAGAGCCGGAATCAGGCACCCAGGAAAGTAAGCCCCGAGAAACAAAACCCACAATCCGAGGTGGCTCGGACGACTTATGCCCCCGGGCATGAGGAAGAGCACGGGTACGGCCAACCAGAATACGACAGCCAAACCGCGGACCAAGCCGAGTCCATAGTAATGGAATCCCATGTAGTCATACCTCGGGCTGACATGCAGGGCATAGACGAGTTGGACGCCGACTGCCGCCATGGCGAGCAGGCAGAGCAGGACGAGACGCCGCCGCAATCCACCCAACAGCACTTGGTGCCGGTGGATATCGACGCCCGCGACTACGGTCGCCAGATACGGCGTATTTTCTTTAGGACCCGCAAAAGCCATTGGCTATTGGGATATTTTTCATGAGCTTGTGGGGGCAACTCCATCAACCGGGCAAATTCCCCGGGGGACACCCCCAATTTCTTCTGCATGTAGACCATGTCTTCTCGCAGTTCCTCGGCTGGGTAGTGTTCTCGCTTCATTTCGACGAGCGCCTGCTCCCGTGTCATCTCACCGTTCAGGATCAGGCTAGAGAGATGGGCGAGCCTTTTGTCGAAGCCAAACTTCGTCGGCAGGTACCAGCCTTGGAAGAACTTGGTGAACCGGGATTCGTAGTGCTTGCCGCCATAGTACCTCCAACCGAATTCCGCGCTGAGCGTGCGGATTGCCTCGTCCTTCCGGTAGCGAACCAAGTTCAGGGGCTTCACGACGTTCAGCCTATGCAATAGACGGAATTGCAGCGCGTACCGGCCATAGCCCATGCTCGGAAACCGCCGCATCGGCCGCTCGCCGAAACGACGGTGGATGGCCCGTATATGGTACAGGTCGCCGGCGTCGTAACCCCAAGCCGGGGGCAGGATGCTCTCGCAGGCGAAATTGCTGCCGTTGAGCACCCACTTGATCCGGTGCTTCGCCGCAAGCCCGTAGAACGCTGCGAAAATCGCATGGTCCTGTGGAATATCCTGGTTGGGCACAGCCGAGCGGAAGAAGGCGCGCTGCACATCCTGCATTTCCGGCCAGTCCACGACGTGGGTGTACAAGTCGAATTTGCATCGCTTGACGATGTTCTCGATGTTCTTGACGGCGAGTTCGGAGTTCCAACCGGTGTCGGTGTGCACCACGAGAGGGCGGAGTCCGTTCTGCCACGCCAGATAGGCCAGATAGCTGCTGTCCACTCCGCCGCTGAGGCCCAGGATGCTGTCGTATTCGCGTCCCCGCCCTTCCTCCCGTATGCGCGCGACCAACGCCTCGAATGCCGCGGCATCGCCATCGGGATTCCATATCTGGCGCAGGCGCTCCCGGTAGTGCGTCACGTAATGACATTCTCCCCGATCGTTGAAGGTGATGTCCGGGTCCGTCGTGTCCATGATCGTGACCGAACACTGACGATATCCCGGCTCTCCGGGACGAATACACTGCGTCTCCATATGGTCTTTCATCCCAACGCCGCATCGAGTTCCTGCTCGGACGGCACGTTGATCAGCACGGCACGATGCCGACCTTGGAAGACAAACATTGCCCCGGCGCCACACGCGGATGCGTGTGCTTGCTTCACGGCGTCACCCAAGTCCTGTGCATTGCGCGCGCCGCCGCACGCGATGACAGGGACCCTTACAGCAGAGGCCACAAGTTTTACTAGCGAGAGATCGTAACCGGAAAGGGTCCCGTCTTGGTCGACCGAATTCACCACGATTTCGCCCACTCCTCGAGATTCCAGTTCCTTCGCCCATTCGTCGGGTCGCCGGCCGAGTTTTCGGCGCGCGCCTGCGGTCACCACCTCGTACCCACCGAATACCGTCCTTTTCACGTCGATGCATGCCACCACGCTCTGGCTTCCGAAGGCCTCCGCCGCGTCGGTGACCAGGGCGGGATGATCGGCCAGAGCGGTGTTGAGGATTACTTTTTCGAAGCCGATCTGAAACAGCTGTTTCATCTGGGCAACTGAAGTGATGCCGCCACCGTACGCGAGCGGCATAAAACACTCGCTGGCGAGATCCTTCAGCAGTTCGTAATTCGGCCCGCGCTTCGTCGGTGTGGCGCCAATGTCGAGTATCGCTATCTCGTCGACCGACTTCTCATTGAATATCTTCAGGATGTTAATCGGATCGCCAAGATAGACCGGGTTCTTGAAACGCATTGTCTTGTAGAAGCCGGTCCGATCCAGCAGGAGGCAAGGGATGACCCGGGGACGTATTTTCATGTTCTCGAGTGCACGGCGGTCACACTTTTCACAAAGGAGTGCATCAACGCCAGCCCGAACCGGAGGCTCTTCTCAGGGTGAAACTGGGTTCCGGCCACGTTCTCTCGCCCAATGGCCGCGCTAAACTCGTATCCGTAGTTCGCGGTCGCGAGAACATCCTCGGTCCGCGCGCAGCACGCGTGGTACGAATGCACAAAGTAAAACTTGGGGTTGGGTTCCCCGTCCATAAAAAGCCGATCGGCCAACGTGCCGCCGGGCGGGCGCGTCCGTACCGGGATTTGGACATAGTTCCAGCCCATGTGGGGAATTCGCAGTTTTGCCTCGGCGCCTGTAGAGCAGAATCGCTTCGTCTCCGCATCGATCCAGCCGAAGCCTGGGGTGGTCCCCTCTTCCGATCCCTTTGTCAGCAATTGCATCCCCAAACAAATGCCGAGGAGAGGCGTCCCACGCGCCAGCACGCATTCGTCCAGCAGCCCACGGAGGTCCTTCGCCGCAAGATTTCGCATCCCTTGATCGAACGCGCCCACGCCGGGCAGGATGAGCGCCGTCGCATCCCGAATCTCCGTGTGGTCCGAGGTGAGTTTCGCGGTTGCGCCGATCTTTCTCAACATGTTGAGAATGGATCCCACGTTTCCCATATCGTAGTCGATTACGGCAATCATGCGTGTTCTCTCACCGGGTGAAGGAGTTAACGTCGAGTCTATTTTGACCAACTATCCGGGCGACCATTGCGATTTCAAGCGCTCATGCCGACTTGTCTGCCGGCAACCTCGCCCAAGCTGTCGTTGATCCGCCGCCAAGTGCGACTTCCCGTCACCAACGCCATTGAAACTACAATAGCGAAACTCACCCCGCACGCTAGCCATGGATTTAACACCCGCTGCAGCAGGTAGGCCCCGCCCCACGAGGCGCCGGCGACCAGCCCGAGTTCCACGAGCACGGTCGCCAGCCGGCCGACTCGATAACCCGCGACGCGGAATAGCATCAACAGCCACACGAGATGGTAGATCGTCAGCAAGGCGCTT
This sequence comes from Opitutia bacterium, assembly GCA_016187925.1. GTDB lineage: Bacteria > Verrucomicrobiota > Verrucomicrobiia > Opitutales > Opitutaceae > Didemnitutus. The sequence continues at coordinate 116,804 of JACPIS010000004.1, forward strand.
TGTAGGATCACGGCACTCAGCAAGTCACCAAACCACCAGAATCCAAAGACCAGTCCGCCCATTGCCGTCACCGAGAAAAAGAGCTCCATTTTGAGCGCCAGCGGCTGGCACCCGAGCACGTCTAGCATTCGATCCGCCCAGTTCCCCATCCCCAAAGCTATCGCAGGAATCGACAATGCTATGGCGTACGGCGCCGCCGGACCCCATGCAGGACCGAAGACCAGTTCCATCAACATGGTTGCATGAATCGCACATGGCCCCCAACACAGCAGCATACAGAGTCCGAGGGCTCGCACGACTTCACGCACTGGTTCCTCCAGCGCTTTCAAATCGCTGCCGACGGCGTGTTGGAAAAAGACCGGTCTCACGGCGCCCACCACTAGGCTGTTCGGCATGTTCACGAGCCGGGCCACCAAGTTATAATAACCGGTCGACTGAGGCGCACCGAATCGCGCCAGCAGGAAATAGGCAAGACGTTCACGGAACAGGCTCACCAATGTGTAGGGCGTCATGAATAGCGGGTACCGGCAATAGGTGAGTGCCGCCTTTAGCAGACCGGGCCGGGCGAAAGCGTCGCGGAAAACCGAAGCATTTCCCCTCACCACCACTATCGCGAGTATTGTGAACGCAGCGATTTGCCCGCAGACGGTGCCGCCAATGAGACCATGGGCATTCCGATAGCCAGCGAGGGCAAACAGAACCTGTGCCGCCAGAATCCCCGTTGGCAGGCCGAACTGGGCCATCGCGTAGACTCGAAACGATGCTTCTCTCGTGCACCACGCGAGACCAAGCTGAAAGCCGGCCACCGCCAGCACGGAAAGCGGCGCAAGCCAGACCCAATCCTGCAGGAATGCGAGCATTTCCAGACTGAGCACGCGAGATCCGAGCAGACCGACCGTCGCCGCCGCCAGCGTCGAGATGCCCAGCACCGAGGCCAACCCGACCAGGACAAGAGCCGCAGCGCTGGCCCCGTCCGGTGGCAACACGACCGCCAGTTCGTAACGCAGGGTCGCAACACCGCCAAAGATCAAAGTAAGGCTGAGAAAAATCGCCCAAGCAGCATGTGCTTCCGGAGAGAAGATACGCGTGAGAATGGGGGTGCTGGCCGCAGTGATCACCTGCGCCAGCGCGGTGCCGGCCCCGACCGTCATGATGCGGCGACCAAGCGTCATCGTCTAGCGCCGGACCGTTCCGAAAGATTGACGACGAAGCCCCGTGACACCCGCAGAGCGCGATCAGTCGATACCGCGGTCGGTACCAGGAACGACTCCACGCACGGGCGCCCGTCCCGGGCGCTGCGACTTGCCGTTTTATAGCTTCGCCCCGTCACTTCCTCGCGGAAAGCAACCAATCGGCGCATCGCTCTCCACGGAATCACGGGCGGGGGATTTTGAGGATGGTCTGGACCACTGGAAGTATCCGACCGAGCTGCCGGTGCCATTTTGCCAGTTGTTCAATCCGCTCCATTTGAAATTGCTGCCGCTCACCTGCGGCTTCGGTGGCCTGCTTCCGTAGCCGCGTCAGGGCGGCTTTGCTCTCCTTGGCCAGGGGCTGGATTTTCTCCTGGATCAGGCCGCTGGCGAGCCGGCGCAGACCGAGCTCGGGTTCGAAGAACTCGCGCCGGTCATCGGCTAGGTCGACGAGCTTCACTGCCCCACTCTGGCGCAGAAAACTGAGCCCCTGGCTGACCGAGCCTTTGCTCATGTCCAATCGCTCGACGATGTCCGCAAAGCACAGGGGCCCGGGCGAAGCGAAGAGGACGCCGTAAATCGCCCCGATGGATTTCGGCAGACCCAGCACATGTAGGAACTCCGAAAACAGCGCCACGCATTCCTGTTCAAAGGCAGGATCCGAGCCGATCACCGGCGCTGGACTGACAGTACGGGCGGGCAACGCACCGAGCCAGTCACTTTGCGAACTGGAGTTCAAGAAAATTTGAACTGGATGGCACAGTTGCCTGCCGCGGTAAATCGGGCACACGGTGAATGCGAGATGGCAGGCCATGCCTGACATCTTTGTTCCACCGCCGGTACACACGAACCTCCCGTGAGCCCACGGTGACGGTACGCCATAACGCGTAGTCCCGACCCAGCGCCTCGATGAGCGGTTCCGGGTCTGGGAAGTACGCAAAGCCGACCGGGTAAGGGTAGTTGTCGGGCGAAACGAGGAAGACATCCGGTCCCTGTCCAGATCTGATGTGGTCGACGAGCCGACTGAAGTCCCCTTGATCTCCGATGAAATTCGGTAGTCGGCTTGCGCTCGGCCGCTGGAGCAGTCCAAACACCAATCCATAATTCGGATAGCCGCCAATGGTCTCGTTATAAGCGAGTCGCATCGCCAACCAGCCCGAAATCTCCACGAATACGTGGCACGAATCACTGGCCTGAACTGAGATCCCGAGCGTAGGGTAGTCCTTTCGCGACCAGGCATCTCGCCCGCTTCTCCGATGGGCGATATCTGTGATGGCCGCCAAGGTCGCAATTAGCAGGAACACGAGCAGGGTCGATCGCCGGATCGAGGCTGCGGTACCCCGTTGCCCGATCGCCACCACGGCGGTCGCATAGCATGTGAACAATGCGAGGCCTGCGTACCGGTAGTTGCCGGGATAAGGGAACAAAGCCGCCAGCCCAACGACGCCCGACAGCAACAAGAAAGCCTGCTCGGGCGGAACCCTTCGGATGGGTCTTGGGGGCAGCCATAGCACGCCCACGGTTCCTGCCAGCGCCGGCACAACGTAGGTATCCCAGCCGATAGGCGAAAAGCTCGCCAGAACCCGTTCCGCCGACGCGGCACCTCGCAGCGGGAGCACGACAGCTCCTAGCAACGCAAGAACTCCGACCGCAACACGCTTTCCCCGGTGCTTGTGCGTGCGAACACAAACTAGGTACACACCGGCGACCGCCAGGCAGGCCACCAAGTTTGGTTTGAACCCAAGGTCCTCTACGTGGCGGTCAATCAACTGGGGGACTCGCACCCAGATTTCGTAAATCAGCTCCCTGGCAGTTCCCTCCAAATCTGGATACATAAACAGCCATGCCGTCGCTCCCAAGACCATGGCAACCACTGCCCAGACCAGGTCTCGAGCTTCCAAGAGCCTTGCGGCCTCGCCATCGCCGCCCCGTTGCAGAGTCGTAACGGCCGCGGCGATCCATGGAAGCGCAGCAATCGAATGGCAAGGAGATGTAGCGAGGTTGGGCGCAACACGCGCGAGAAGGAACACGGATAGGGGAAGGACGACCATCGCATAGGCTGCCCATCGCGGCCACGTTGCCCAGCGGCCAACCGGGCAGATTGCCACCGCCCCCAACACAATGCCCACCAACCCGAAAACACCCGATTGCTTGAAGCTGACCGCCAGGCCCACGAGAAACGCGCCGCAGACCCAAGTCCCCACGTTGATGGACCTGCGTCCGATTACGCGTCGCGACCGCAATGATTCGTAGAGCGCTACGACGCCCCAGACCGTGCAAGCGTTGGCAGCGTACCCGGGGTTGAGCAACGGCCACACGTCGTAGCAAGACCAGAAGCTGCATACGAAGACGAGCGCACCGGCGGCGAAACCGAAGAGTCGATTCCCCATCCACGCGAGGCCGGTAGCAGTGAGCAAACCGCAAATCAGCGCAAGAAGCTTTCCTAACCGCAAAGTATCCATCCCGCAGCCCTGCAGGCCTGCCTGCACGAACGCCATCAACCCTGGATACCCGTGCACGAAGTCGATGTTCGGCACCTGACCATGGTTCCAGGCCATCGGGGCATAGATTACGTTTCCTTCGTCCCACTCCGTCACCAGCAGGCTCAGATTCGGAGTCGCCCAAAGCCCCCCCCCCGCCACCAGCGCGACGGCGGTGGCCGTGCGCAGGCCAAGCCCCCAACGGGACACCGCCACCTTCGCACCGGTGACGGGCCCGTCGGAAATTGCTGATGGGAAACTACCGTTGGGAGAACGGATCATCGAATTACTAAAGGCTTACGATTTTGACGTTTAGGGAAAGGGTGGTCGCAGAAGCCGAGGCTCCCCACCTTGTCTACATGTGGGACTCGAACGCCAATCGCGGTGAAATATCTGAACGCTGGACCCGGGCGGCGATCATGTGCGGCAGCTTGTCCCGAGTATCCTTTGCGGAGAAATCAAGACGAGAGAACAGCAGGCAATCAGATCGGATGGGCATCGGCGATTTATTTGGCAGGGGATATGGTTCGAGGAAGAGAAATGGTTGGCGACTCAAATTGTTGCCCTACGCGATTTCGGGTTACCTCTCACCTGTAGTCTACGAAACCACTCCGTTCCCTTTGTGACCTTCTGTAAAACCAATCTATTCCGCGCCCATCGGAGCATCCGTAGCGGTAATCTTCTCTTCTGCTTGGCGAACTTCCGTAAAAAATTTGTGTTATCCTCGACATCGACATCCGCAGTGAAGAAACCGTTCCGGCCGCCCACAGGCGACAACTTGACTTCCCGCCGCCCCGGGACTAGTAGATTTCATGTGAAAACTACGTATTCTATTTCCAAGGGCCAGAGCCAATTCCCGCTTTTGGTGCGCACCGCGCAGCAGCGGGGAGTGGCGACGATCACCAAGCATGACGAGGCGGTGGCGTATGTTGTTTCCCGAGAAAAATGGGACGCCCTGCTGGAAACCATGGAATTGCTGGCCAACCCGGCATTTCAGCGCCAATGGCGGCGCCTGCGCGCCGGCAAAGTCAAATATCGCCCGCTCGACACCTTGCCCGGCTGATGCGAATCGCCGACCAAGTGCTCGCCTTCGTGCAGCGCCTGCATCCCGCCCAGCGGCGGGCGATCAAGGCCGCGCTACGAACCCTGGAAACCGGCGGACGGACGGATAGCATGCCGCTGCAAGACGACTTGGAGGGGTTTTATCGACTGCGTGTGGGTAGATTCCGCATTGTTTACCGTTATCTGCCGAAGGGCGAAATTTCGTGCGAATTCATCGATGTCCGGGCCACGGTCTATGAGCGATTCACTTCGATGCAGCGATTTTTCAGTCGGGAAGATCCGCCGGAGAAGTGAGCGGGCTGAGTGCGGAGGCGCGGAGTGCTGAGGGCGGGGTAACATTCAACGTTCAACTTTCAACCGTGAGCGGAAGCGGTGAGCAGTGAGCGGTAAGCGGTAAGCGGTAGCAGTAGGACGGAAGCAGAGGTCTCACGCAAAGGCGCAGAGGCGCGAAGGGAACGAAGGTGGCAGCCGAGTGCCGAGACGCTGAACGGCAGGCGCTTGGCCTGGGCTGTACCCGTGGGGCGGCTTGACTCGTATCTCATCCATGATAGATGTATCTATCATGAGCACCAAGACCGCCACCGTAGCCGACCTCCGCAACAATTTCCGCCGTGTCTCTGCCTGGCTTGAAAACGGCGAGTCCGTCGAAATCCTCAAACGCGGCCGGCGCTTTGCACGTTTGGTGCCCACCGCCGCCTCACCCGGCAAGGCGATCAAGGTGGACTTCGCCGCTCAATTGCGGGCCGTATGGGGACGGAAGGTGTTCTCGGCTGCCGAAACCCGGACGTTGCGGGACGCCGAGCTGGGAAGCCTGTCGTGAAAGCCTATCCGGACACCTCCTTCCTCTGCGCCCTTTACGTGCCGCAAAGCACGTCGGTCGCGGCCATCGCCCATTATCAGCGCATGACGGAGCCGCTTTACGTCTCGGCCTTGCTGCTCGGCGAGTTTCGCCAGTCCGTCCGGTTCCAGATCTTCCGCCATGGCCGGGACCCGACCCAGGGCTACGCCCGCAAAACCGGCCTGGAAGCCCTGGCAAAACTGCAGGCCAACCTTGACTCCGGGGCGCTCGCGGTAGCGCCGGCCGAATGGTCCGATGTTCTGGCGCTGGCCGAGCAGATTTCCTCCCGGCACACCCCGACCGGCGGGCATCGCTACCTCGACATTCTGCATGTGGCCACAGCTCTGCATCTCGGCGCAAGTGAATTTCTCTCCTTTGACGCCAACCAGCGCAAACTGGCTGCCGCCGCAGGCCTCGCAGCAAGGCCCTGACCGCGACTTCGCGCGGGGTCCGTCCTCCTTGGCCGGACTCCGCCGGATCACAGCGAACACGGAGCTGAGCACAGGGTCATATAGCGAACTCGCCCCAAGCTATCGGTGAGCGGGAGGCAGTGAGCGGTTACCAGAGGACGGTAGCCAGTAGCCGCGGAGCGCGGAGGGCGGAGTGCTGAAGGCTGAGAGCTGACCGCGGAACGCTGAACGCTAAGCCGGACTCATGCAGCTGAAGCAGTGATCGCCAAAAGGCGCACCGTTTGGCGTCGTTGATGGTGTGAACATTACAAGCGACGATGCCGTCAACATGACGGCGAACCAAACGGTGCGGTTGGATTTGGGCACCAAAG
>JACPIS010000045.1 GCA_016187925.1 Opitutia bacterium
ACGGCCCGCCGGCCGGCTGCCTGATCCTGGGCCGCGAGGGCGCGGAGGTCGTGGCCTGCGTCGGCGTGCGCCGCTTCTCGGCGGACACCTGCGAGATGAAGCGGCTGTTCGTCCGCGAGAGCGCCCGCGGCAGCGGGCTGGGGCGGCGCCTGGCGCAAGAGTCAGTCGTGGCGGGGCGCCGACTCGGCTACCGGCGCATGGTGCTGGATACCCTGGACAGCATGGCGGCGGCGCGGCACGTCTATGCGTCGCTGGGATTCAGGGAGATCGAGGCGTACTACGAGAATCCGCTGGAGGGAGTGAGGTATTACGGGCTGGAGTTGTAACTACCTGACCCTCACCCCAGCCCTCTCCCTGGGAGGGAGAGGGGGCACGCCGCGTTAGCCTTCACCGCAACAAGGCGCCTATGGCGCCGTGTTGTCTCCCCGGGAGGGGCCCCGGGAGGGAGAGGGGGAGCCATCGTGCGGGATGCGCAATTTCCCGTTCTTGGGCCGGGCACCGGGCGCTTGTTGGACCTATTGACAACACACGCCAAGTGTTGGCATAGTCTCCAACATGAAGGCCGTTCAACTCGTCCGGACCCGCATTGCCTATTCGGACTCGGCCTTTGCCGAGTTGGTGCTGTGGCGGCTGCCCAAGCCCGTTGAAGGGTCACCCCATGGATTCAAGTACCGGCTGGCGTATGTGGTGCGCGGAGAATGCGTCGTGCGGTACGACAACGAGGTTGGCAAGGGTGATCACCGGCATTTCGGACGGAAGGAGACTCCCTACGTCTTCACCACGCCGGAGAAGTTGATCGCCGACTTTCAGCAGGACATTGCGAGGTGGAACCATGAAAACCGTCATTCTTGATGTGCGAACGCCCGCCGATTCGATGGCGGATTTCACGCGCGCGTGGAAAACCGGAAAGCCCGAAAAGGCAGCCCGCATCAGCTTCGCTACGCCCGAGCTGCTCTGGCAGGTGCTCACCGCAAAGCGCTGGGAACTGCTCAAGGCGCTGTGCGGGGCCGGGCCGGTGTCGATCCGCGAGGCCGCGCGGCGCGTCGGCCGTGACGTGAAGGCGGTGCACGGCGATGTGACGGCGCTGCTGAACGCCGGTGTGCTCGACCGTACGGAAGACGGCCGCATCGAGTTCCCCTTCGAGGCGGTGAAGGTGGAGTTCCTGTTGCGGGCGGCGTGAAGCGTGACGGTTAAACAGTCGCGTAGCACGTAAGGGCGCGCGAACCCCATCCCTGCTGACCCCATCCCCCTCCTAGCCTCCCCCTTGAAGGCCCTTGAAGGGGGAGGAATGTCTGGCCAGTGGCATGGATGTTGCACCTACGTCGCGCATCTCGACGACGCCGCGACGCCGTGCACTTCATGTCCCGTTCGCAGCGACTCGGCTGGCGCCTGCTGCTCCTCTGCGCCGCCCTCCTCGCCCTGCCCGCCTGTGCGGGGGTGCTCACCCAGGACGACCTCGCCCGCCATTTCCATGACGCGATCCGCATCGGGCCGAAGGACGCGAAAGTGCCCGTGTGGCCCATCGTCAAGCTGGACGGGCCGACGGAGACAGTGGTCGCCTACGCCTTCGAGTCCATGGATCTCGCGCCCATCCCCGGCTTCGCGGGCTTGCCCTTCAACCTGCTCGTCGCCCTGGACCGCCGCGGTGAGTTCCTCGAGGTGCGCGTGCTCTCCCAGCACGAGCCGGTGTTCCTGGACGGGCTCGGCCCGGAGCCGCTGTTCCGCTTCGTGGAGCAGTACAGGGGCAAGAACCTGCAGCAGAACATCCGCGTCGGCGCGCGCAGCACGGGCGCGGACGCGCACCTGGACGGGGTGACCAAGGCCACGGCCTCCGTGCGCATCGTGAACGAAACGGTGCTCGCCGCGGCGCTCCAGGTGGCGCGTGCCAAGCTGGGCTACGCGCAGGGCAGGAGCGCGGCCGAGGCAGCGCGGGTGCGCGACGAGGTGTTCGAGCGGCTCACCTGGCCGCAACTGCTGGACCAGGGCTACGTGGGCCACCGGGTGCTCACTAACGGCGAGGTGGAGACGGCCTTCCGCGGCACCGTGGGCGAAGGCCAGGACAACATTGCGCGCGAGCAGCCCGGCGCGCCCTTCACGGAGCTCTGGTACGCCTATCTCAACGTGCCCACCGTGGGCCGCAGCCTGCTGGGGGACGCGGGCCATGCGCGGCTCATGGCCCGCGTGGAGCCGGGCCAGCACGTGCTGTGGGTGGCGAGCCGGGGACGCTACGGCTTCGTGGGCGAGGACTACGTGCGCGGCGCGGTGCCCGAGCGCCTCGGCCTGCGCCAGAACGGCCTGCCCATCGAGCTGCGCGACCGGGAGTACGACGTGGCTATCACCGCGCCCGGCCTGCCTCCGGAAGCGAGCGCGCGCACTTTCGCCGTCTACGCCCAGGCGGGCTTTGACCCGGCCCAGCCCTGGACCCTGGCCCTGCGCGCCACACGCCAGAAGGGCATGATCTTCCCGGAGACGGTCACCCAGGACTTCGGCTTCGACTACGCCCTGCCCGCGCGCTTCTTCGTGGTCCCGGAATCGGAGGCGACGCGGGCCTGGAAGGCGGTGTGGGCCGCCCGCGCCGCCGACCTCACCATCCTTGCCGCCGCTCTGCTGGGACTGACTTTCGCGCTCGTCGGCCTCAACCGGCTGGCGGCGCGCCCGCGCTGGCTCGCCCGCTTCCGCTGGGGCTTTCTCGCCTTCACCCTAGGCTTCGTCGGCTGGTACGCCCAGGGGCAGTTGTCCGTCGTGAACCTCACGGGCCCGCTGCAGGCGGCGCTGCGGGGCGGGGACTTCGCCTTCCTGCTCTACGACCCCGTCACCTTCGTGGTGGGCGCGTACACGCTCGCCACGCTGTTCGTCTGGGGCCGCGGCAGCTTCTGCGGCTGGCTATGCCCCTTCGGTGCGCTGCAGGAATTCATCGGCACGGTGGCGCAGCGGCTGCGCGTGCCGCAGTGGAAGATCGGCGCAAAGCTGGACCGGCGACTGGAGCGCATCAAGTACGCAGTGCTGGCGGCGATCCTCCTCGCCGCGGCCCTCGCCCCCGCCTGGGCCGACCGCCTGGTGGAAGTGGAGCCCTTCAAGACGGCGATCACCCTGGGCTTCGTGCGCGCCTGGCCCTTCGTGCTCTATGCAGTGCTCCTGCTCGCGGCGAGCGCCTTCTCCTACAAGCTCTACTGCCGCTACCTGTGCCCGCTGGGGGCCGGGCTCGCCCTGCTGGGCCGTGTGCGCTTGTTCGACTGGCTGCGCCGCCGCCCCGAGTGCGGGCAGCCCTGCGGCCTGTGCCACCACCGCTGCCGGTACCAGGCCATCGAGCGCGACGGACGCATCCGCTATGCGGAGTGCTTCCAGTGCCTGGAGTGCGTGGCCATCTACGAGGACCGCCAGCGCTGCGCGCCGTTGATGCTCCGGGACAAGCGCGCAAAGGGATGACCGTTCACCCTTCGACGAGCTCAGGGCGAACGGTCATTTTCGCCGCCGTTCGTGCTGAGCCCTTCGGCAGGCTCAGGACAGGCCTGTCGAAGCGCGGACGGCCTTCGACAAGCTCAGGCCGAACGGCAGTTACGGCGCTAGCAAGAAAAAACGCGGCCCGAGCGGGCCGCGCAAACCTGAAGATGCTGCCTTCAGAGGAGATTCGTTGCCTGACGGCTGCCCGTCAGAAGAACAGGATGGCGCCCAGTGCGACGGTGTCCGTATCGATGTTGGTGAGCTTGTTCTTGCGCTTGTTCAGCTCGCCCACCAGGGTCAG
>JACPIS010000006.1 GCA_016187925.1 Opitutia bacterium
GTTCTTGTTTTGTGAGGTTGATCGTCTCATCATTCCGTTTCAGGCGGGTCATGGTATTTTTCCTTCTGTTGGTGGTTTTTGGCTTAAGCACCAAACCACCTACCATGATCCGCCTTTTTGCTGAACTCTTCGGACACTACCGCCCCTGCACAAAGATGAGTTTTAAAGTAAAGATCCCCGGGGCATTCAGAAAAACCTCATGCTCGTTTATCGACCCATGTGTTGTAGGAGCCTGCTTGCAGGCGATATCGGTCGCACGCCGACCACGACCGTGTCGCATCGCTTGCAAGCAAGCTCCTACAAGCCGAACCAAGGTTCGAGGTATCAAACCCACCGCGAATGAACTCTTGGTCGCTTTCAGCCCGCCGAGGACGGCTGTTTCAGCGACCAGAGGATGTAGCCGCAGACGCCGATGAAGATGGCGGAGTCGGCGACGTTGAAGGTCGGGAAGACGTAGCCGCCGAAATGGAAGTCGAGGAAGTCGATCACATGGCCGTGGGCGAGCCGGTCCACCAGGTTGCCCGCCGTGCCGCCGACGAGCAGGCCGAAGCAGATCTGGGCCGCGCGCTGCCGCAGCCCGAGGGAGTGCCGCCAGTGGAAAATGGCGGCCAGCGTGGCGAGGGCGAGGAGGGCGAGCACCGTGCTCATGCCGGAGAACATGCTCCAGGCCGCGCCGGTGTTGCCCACGTGGACGATGTAGAAGAAGCGCGGGAAAATCTCGATGCCGCCGAACTTCCCGTAGCTGCCGAGCGGCAGCCGGTGGTTGATCCAGAGCTTGGTCAGCTGGTCGAGGGCGAACGCCGCGACGGCCAGCGCCCACAGCCAGCGGTAGGCGAGGGTGCGTTGCAGGCGTGACGCTTCGGTGGCCAAGGGCGCGTGGGCTTACTCGTCGCTGCCGCCGCCGCTGTCGTCATCGGCCGCCTTGCCGCCGTCTTCCTCGGTGGCGTCGCCGAACAGGCCGCCGCGCTGCTGGGCGCGGTGCGAGTGGCGCTCGACCTCCTTCTTGGCCTCGGCGGAATAGCGGGTGAACGGCACGGCGAGCAGGCGCTCCTTGGAGATGGGCTTCTGCGTGGACTCGCAGATGCCGTAGGTGCCGTCGCGGATGCGCTTGATGGCGGCCTCGATCTCGGAGAGGGCCTCCTGCTCGCTCGAGACGAGGCTGAGCGCGAAGTCGCGGTCGAAGGTGTCGGTGCCCGCGTCGGCCATGTGCTGGCCGTAGCCGGAGAGATCGCCGGAGTCGTCCTTGGCGGACTTGCGCAGCGTCTCCTCGGTGTGTTCCCCGAGGGAGGAGAGCACGTGGTTGCGGAGGTCGACGAGCAGGCGGTAGTAGCGTTTGAACTTCTCCGGGATGTCCTTCTCGTCGAGCTCGAGCGCGGGCTTGCGGCCCTTGTTCGGGTTGAAACCGAGGATGTCCGCCAGCGAGGCGGGTTTCACGTGGTGGGGCTTGTGCGGCCGCTCGAGCTGCGCGTGCGGGCCGGCGACCTTGCCGTTGCCGGCGGCCTTGGCGCCGTTCTTGGCGTTCTTCGCCGAGCTCTCGACCTGCTTCTCGTTCTTCTTTGCGATCTCGCGCACCTCGTCGAGGGAGAAGGCGATCGACTTGCCGTGTCCGGCGGACTTGCGCTCGAGGATCATGCGCTTGAGGTCGGCGGCGGTCATGGCGGTTTTGCCTTTGGCGGGGGCCGCGCCGGTCTTGGCCGCGGGCTTGGCGGAAGTGGTTTTGGCCGGAGCGGCCTTGGCGGCCGGCTTCTTGGCGGCCGGCTTCGACGGGGAGGGTTTCTTGCTCTTGGGCATAATCGGTAACCTGGTTCAGGAGTTAAGGGCTTCTACGCAGCGAGGGCAAACTTCTCCGTGGGAAGTTGCTGACAGCGCCGGCACCCAGCGCCAGCAGCGCGGGCACCGGTGGTGGCCGCCGGTTTCGGCGCGTTGGGCGCCGATTTCGACGGCCGCGCCGGCCTTGGGTTCCAAGGCGACGCGGGAAACAATGAAAAATTCGGGCAGAAACGTCCGGTGCTTCTCCAGCACGCGGAAAGCGTCGTCTGCGGCGGCGCCCGTGAAGGCGAGTGCGGCGTCGAGCGATTTGCCGATGGTGCCGGCCTGGCGCAGCGGCTCGAGCGTCTCGGTGGCCTTGGCGCGGAGCTTGAAGAGCTGGTCGAACTCGGCGGCGAGGGCCGCGTTGGCCCACTCGGCGGGCGCGACCGGCCAGTCCTGCAGATGGATGGAATCCTCGCTGTATTCCTTGCCGGTGGTCGCGTAGCTCCAGGCCTCGTCGGCGGTGAAGGTGAGGACGGGCGCGAGGAGCTTCACGAGCGCGTTGAAGATGGCGTGGAAGGCGGTCTGCGACGAGCGGCGGAGCGGGTGGGCGGCGCCGAGCGTGTAGAGGCGGTCCTTCAGGATGTCGTGATACGTCGCCGACAGCGTGACTGCGCAGAACTGGTTGCAGAGCTGGTAGACGCGGTGGAACTCGTAGGCGTCGTAGGCCTTCGTGCACTCGGTGATGAGCGCGGCGGTCTGGTGCAGCGCCCAGCGATCGAGCGCATCCATGTCCTTGACGGCGACGGCGTGCTTCTGGGCATCGAAGTCGAAGAGGTTGGAGAGCTGGAACCGGAAGGTATTGCGGAAAAGCCGGTAGGCCTCGCCCACGTTCTTCAGGATCTCGTCGTCGACCGGGATGTCGTCGCGGAAATCCTGCGAGGCGATCCAGAGCCGGATGACGTCGGCGCCGTGCTGGGCGATGTAGGCGTCGGCGGTCTGGGGCTTTTGGTAGGTCGAGCTCTTGGAGATTTTCTGGCGGTTCTTGTCGACGATGAAGCCGTGGGTGAGCACGGCCTTGTAGGGCGCGCCGCCGAAGGCGATGACGCTGCACCAGAGCGAGGACTGGAACCAGCCGCGGTGCTGGTCGCTGCCCTCGAGGTAGAGGTCGGCGGGCCAATGCGTGCCGCCTTGGCCGCGCTTGAGCACGGCGGCTTGCGTCGAGCCGGAGTCGATCCAGACGTCGAGCGTGTCGCGGCCGCAGGTGAGGGACGCGGCGGCCGGCCAGCCGGCGGGCAATGTCACGCCGTCGAGGATCTGCGCGGCGGTGGAGGCGTACCAGAAGTTGGTGCCCTGGGTGGCGATCTTGTCGGCCACGGCGCGGATGACGCCGGCGTCGATGTAGGCCTGTTTGTCCGGACCGTAGAACGCGATGATCGGCACGCCCCACGAGCGCTGGCGGCTGATGCACCAGTCGGGACGCGATTCGACGGCGCCGCGGATGCGGGCCTCGCCCCAGGCGGGGATCCAGCCTTGCGCCTCGGCGACCTTGGTGATCTCGGCGAGCGCGACCTGACGGTGGCCGGCCTTGTCGAGCGAGACGAACCACTGGTCGACGGCGCGGAAGATGATGGGCGTCTTCGAGCGCCAGCAGTGCGGGTAGGAGTGACTGAGATTCTGCTTCGCGAGCAGGGCGCCGGTGGCCGCGAGCTTCTTCAGCACGGCGATGTTGGCGGGCGAGGTCTTTTTGGCGGCGAGGTCCTCGACGCTTTCGAGGCAGGTCAGGCCGACGAGGTCGGCGGGCACCTTGCCGTCGTTGAGGTATTTGCCGTCATCGCCGACCGGGCAATAAACTTCGAGGCCGTACTTCAGGCCGGTCTGATAGTCCTCGGCGCCGTGACCGGGCGCGGTGTGGACGCAACCCGTGCCGCTGTCGGTCGTGACGTAGTCGGCCAACACGACGGGCGAAGCGCGGTCGATGAACGGGTGGCGGGCCTGCAGGTGTTCGAGCTTGGCGCCGTGCAGGGTGAGCACGATGACCGGTTGCGCCTCGAGCTTGGCCGCGGTGGCGACGGAGCCGAGCAACGCTTGCGCGACGAGCAGGCGCTCGGCGCCGATGTCGGCCACGACGTAGTCCACCTCCGGATGCACCGCGATCGCGAGGTTGGCGGGAATCGTCCACGGCGTGGTCGTCCAGATGACAATGAAGAGCGGCTTGTCGGTCGGCAGGCCGAACTTCGCGGCCTCGGTCGCGGGCACGGCGAACTTCACCCAGATGGAGGGCGAGACGTGGTCCTTGTACTCGATCTCGGCTTCGGCGAGGGCGGTCTCGAAGGGGATGGACCAGTAAACGGGCTTCTTGCTGCGGTAGACGAGACCTTGCGCGACGAAGGCCGCGAACGTGCGGAGGACATCAGCCTCGAAGGCCGGGGCCTTGGTCTTGTACTCGTTCCTCCAGTCGGCGAGCACGCCGACGCGCTTGAACTGCGCCGTCTGCTTGGCGATCCAGCTCTCGGAAAATTCGTCGCACTTGGCGCGCAGCTCGGCGGTGGTGAGGGTGAGCTTCTGCTCCTGAATTTCGCGCGAGACCTTCTGCTCGATGGGCAGGCCGTGGCAGTCCCAGCCGGGCACGTAGGGCGTGCGGAAGCCGCGCATAGACTTGTAGCGGTTGACGAAATCCTTGAGCGACTTGTTCAGCGCGGTGCCGATGTGCACGTCGCCGTTGGTGAAGGGCGGGCCGTCGTGCAGCACGAACGCCGGGCGGCCGGCGCGCTGCTGTTGGATGCGGTTGTAGAGGCCCAGTTTCTCCCAGTGCGCAATGCGCGCCGGCTCCCGTTGAACGAGGTTCGCCCGCATGGGGAACTCGGTCTTGGGAAGCAGGAGCGTGTCTTTCAGGTCTTGCGCCATGGCGATAAAAGCGCCGGACGCTAGCCCATCACGGAGGCGAGTCAAGGGGCTAGACGGGCATTAATTCGCCCCCTATTTTCACTCTTGCTTCAGAGGGAAAAACGGCCGCCGGACCGCGCCCGATTCAGCTCGCGGCCACGCCGGCGGCCTGCGCCAGGCGGTGCCCGGCCTTCACGCAATCCGGCACCGAGATGCCGTCGCGCACCTGCCCGCCGAGGAACAGGCCGCGATGCGCCTGCTCCAGCCGCGTCATCGTCTCGAGATGGCTCTCGTAGCCGAGCTGGTATTGCGGGATGGCCTTGGGCCAGAACGAGTGCTTCACGAACACCGGCGCGCCGCTCGCGCCGACCAGCTCGCGCAGGTCGCGGCCGATGCGCTCCAGCAGCTGCGGCGTCGCGAGCCGCGCGTGCTCGGGCTGGCGCATGCCGCCGGCGAAGACCGTGAGGCCGACGTGGCCCTCCGGCGCGCGGCCGGGAAACAGCGTCGAGGAAAAGAGGATGCCGAGCACATCGCGGTGCTCGATGCCGGGCGCGAGGCCGCCGAAGCCGTCGAGCGGATGCGCCACCTGTTCGCGCCGGTAGCCGAGGAAGAGCGAGCTGACGGGCGGATGGTGGATGGCGTCGAGCGAGGCGAGCGGCCGCTCGCCGAGCGTGCCGAAGGTCAGTTGCGCCAGCGCGGAGGCGGGCAGGGCGAGCACGATAGTGTCGAACTCTCCGCTTTGGCGCTGTCCGGCGGCGTCCTGCCAGACAATGCGATGCGGCCGGCCGGGAATGATGGTCTCGACCGCGGTGTTCAACGCGACCGCGCCGGGCGGCAGCTGGGCGACGATCGTGTCGGGCAAGGTTTGCAGGCCGCCCGCGAAGGAGACGAGCGGCGCCGGGCCGGAGCTTTCGCCGCGGGCCTTCTTGGCTTTGGCGGCAGCCAGCATGCCGCGGAGCAGCGAGCCGTGCGAGCGCTCGGCCTCCCACAGGCTGGGGAAGGCGTGCCTGACGGAAAGTTTCTCCGGGTCACCCGCGTAGATGCCGGCGATGAGCGGATCGACGGCATAGTCGACCAGCGTTTGGGAAAAATGCGAACGAACCAGCTCCGCGAGGCTGAGATCGGCCGTGCGGACGCGCGGGCGCGTGAGCAGCTCGGTGAAAATCGAGAGCTTGGTGCGCGCGCCGAAGAGCGGGGTGGCGAGGAACGCGCCGGGCGACATCGGCACCGGCACGAACTTGCCACCGCAGACGATGAAACGCTTTTTCGCCGCGGGATTGGCGGTGAGCAGCCGCGGCTCCAAGCCGAGGTCCCTGACCAACTGCTTCAGCTCGGGTGCGCCGAACATCAGGCTGCTCGGCCCCGCCTCGGCCAGCCAGCCGTCCTCGCGGATCGTGCGGATGGCGCCGCCGACGCGGGTGCTGCGCTCGAACACCTTCACCTGCAGTCCCCGCTGATGCAGCCGGAACGCGGCCGTGAGGCCGGTGATGCCGGCGCCGATGACGGCGACTGTGGCGGGCTGGCTCATGCGAGCGGCATTTTCGCGGATGGGCCGCGTCCCTGCTCCGCATTTCTTGCCCGTTGCTGGGCCCGGGCCGTCACTTCCATTGCGTGACGGTGTCGACGAGCGCCTGCATGCACTCGAGCTTGGCCTGCGGCATGATGCCATGGCCGAGGTTAAAGATGTGCCCGCGGGCGCCGCGCATGTTCTCCAGCAGGCGGGTCGTCTCGCGGCGGACGATGTCCGGCGTGGTGTTCATCAGCACCGGGTCGAGGTTGCCCTGCAGGGCGATGTTGTCCGGCACGAGCTTGCGGACGATGCCGAGGTCGACCGTCCAGTCGACGCCCAGCACGGCGGCGCCGCTGAACGCCATGTCGGTGAGCTGCGTCGGCGTGCCCTTGGCGTAGAGGATGACGGGAAAATCCTTCGGCAGCGCGGCGATGATCTCGCGCATCCAGCGCAGCGAGGCGGCCTCGTAGTCCTGCCCGGCGATGATGCCGCCCCACGAGTCGAACAGCTGGATGGCGTCGACGCCGGCGCTGATCTGGAGCTTGAAATACGCGATGAGCGCCGCGGTGAGTTTCTCCATCAGGGCGTTGAAGAACGCGCGGTCGGTGAAGAACAGCTCCTTGATGCGGGAGAAATCCTCCGAGCTGCCGCCCTCGACCATGTAGGTGGCGAGCGTCCACGGCGAGCCGCCGAAGCCGAGCAGCGCCTTGTCGCCCTTCAGGTCGGCCTTCACGAGCTTCAGCGCCTGCGCGACGTAATCCAGGTGCGCCGTGGCGCGGGCCGGATCAAGCCGGTCGAGCTGGGCGCGGTTCTCGAGGCGGAATTCCATGGCGATGCCGCCCTCCTCGCGGAACTTGTAGCCCTGGCCCATGGCCTCGGGGATGACGAGGATGTCCGAGAAGATGATCGCGGCATCGAGCGCGAAACGGCGGAGCGGTTGCAGCGTGACCTCGGCGGCCAGCTCGGGCGTGCGCACCATCTCGAGGAAGGAGTGCCTGGCCTTCAACTCGCGGTATTCGGGCAGATAGCGGCCGGCCTGGCGCATGACCCAGAGGGGCGGCCGCTCGAGCGGCTCGCAGGCGCAGGCTTGGAGGAAACGTTCGCGTGATGTCATGCGGAAAGGTCGGCCCAGTCGTGGGGCTTGAGGAAGTGCTCGTAAAGCCGCGCCTCGGGCGTGTTGGGTTCGGGGCGCCAGTCGTAGCGCCACGCCACGAGCGGCGGGAGCGACATGAGGATGGATTCGGTGCGGCCGCCGCTTTGCAGGCCGAAGATCGTGCCGCGGTCGTAGACGAGGTTGAACTCGACGTAGCGGCCGCGCCGGTAGAGCTGGAAATCGCGCTCGCGCTGGCCGAAGGGCGTGGCCTTGCGCTTTTCCACGATGGGCAGGTAGGCCGGCACGAAGGCGTCGCCGACGCTGCGGAGGAAGGCGAAGCTCTTCAGGAAACCCGGCGCGTTGAAGTCGTCGAAGAACAGGCCGCCGATGCCGCGCGGCTCGCTGCGGTGCTTCAGATAAAAATAGTCGTCGCACCACTGCTTGAAGCGCGGGTAGAGCTGCGCGCCGTGCGGCTCGCACGCCGCGCGGGCGGTGCGGTGCCAGTGGGCGCAGTCCTCGTCGAAACCGTAGTAGGGCGTCAGGTCGAAGCCGCCGCCGAACCACCAGTGGGCCTGGGTGCCTTCACCGGCGGTGAAGAACCGGACGTTGGCGTGGCTCGTCGGCACGTAGGGGTTGCGCGGATGGATCACCAGCGAGACGCCGAGCGCGTGGTAGGGCAGTCCGGCCAGCTCGGGCCGCGTGGCCGTGGCGGAGGGCGGCAGGCTTTTCCCGGAGACGTGGGAGTAGCCGACGCCGGCCTTTTCGAAAACCGCGCCATCGCTCAGCACGCGCGAGCGGCCGCCGCCGCCCTCGCTGCGCGACCAGCGGTCCTCCTGGAACGCACCGCCGTCGTCCGTGCGCTCCAAGGCCGCACAGATCGAGTCCTGCAGGGCGAGCAGGTAGGAGCTGACGGCGTTGAGGTCGGGCGGCATGGCGAATGTTGCCTCCATCTAATCGGGCTTGCCCACCCGAGTCGAGGACAGGAAAGGGAGAATGATAATGATTAAGCGCACGAGAAGGATTATCAGCGGGGCTTGACGGGTTTGCTAGGGTTCAAGGTCGACAGGGCGCACCGCCCCGTCTTTTCTCGTCCCTCCGCCGCATGAATTCCGCCGTCCTCACGACCATCGCCGCCACCGGTTTCACCGTGGCGTTCTTTCATGCGGCGATCCCGACCCACTGGCTGCCGTTCGTGCTGGTGTCGCGGGCGCGCGGCTGGAGCCGGGGTAAGACGCTGGCCGTGTCGGTCTTCGCCGGGCTGGGCCATGTGGCGCTGACGAGCCTGCTGGGTCTGGTGATCGCGTGGTTCGGCTTCCAACTGGGCGAGCGTGTCGGACAACTCTTCCCGTGGATCGCGGGCGGGATCCTGATCGTCATCGGACTGTTTTATTTCTGGCGCCAATTCAGCGGACGCGGCGTGCTGCATCACCATCCGCCCGGAGGGCATCACCACGAGTCGGCCGAGTGCGGCCACGAGCACGACCACAGCCACTGGGACGACGAACTGAAGGACACCGCGCTCGTCTCCGACCGGTCGGGTGACTGGGCGGCGATCACCGGCCTGTTCACGATGCTCACGCTCTCGCCGTGCGAAGGCTTCCTGCCGGTCTATCTCTCGGGCGTGCAGTTCGGCTGGCGCGGTTTCGTGATCCTCAGCCTGATCCTCGCCGTCGGCACGCTGGCGGGCATGCTGGTGTTCACGTGGCTGACGCTGGTCGGCATGGAGAAACTGCCGGTGCGGAAGATCGAGCGCGTGGAGGCCGGGCTGCTCGGCGTGATCTTCACCGTGCTCGGCCTGCTGCTGTTCGTGTTTGAACGGGCCTGACGATTTCCGCCGTTACGGGAAAGACGTTGCGGGAGGCGGCGCTTATCTGGTGGATTGCCGCGTTCCGCGCCGTGCTCACAGTTGCTCTTCCACCCCCATGATCCGATTCTATCCTTATTCCCTGTGCTGCGTCCTCGGTTTTGCGCTGATTGCCCAGCTCTCCGCACTCGGCGCGGTGGCGCAGGAAAGCGCCATGTTCCGCGGCGACGCCCGGCACACCGGCGTCTACCGCACCGCCGCACCGAAAAACCTGGAGGTCAAATGGACCTTCGCCACCGCCGAGCCCATCATCTCGTCCCCGGCGGTCGCCGACGGCGTCGTTTACGTCGGCAGCTCCGACAATTTCCTCTACGCTCTCGACGCCGCGACGGGAAAGCTGAAGTGGAAATTCGACGCCCAAGGCAATGTCAGTTCCTCGCCAACAGTGGCCGGGGGCGTGGTCTACGCCCTGAGCCTCGATGGCAAACTCTACGCCGTCGATGCGGCCACGGGGGCGCAGAAATGGGCCTTCGCCACCGAGGGCGAGCGGCGCCACACATGGCCGGGCATCGACTATTCCGCTCCCGCCACCGAGACGCAGCCCGACCCGTGGGACTTCTTTCTCTCGTCGCCCACGCTGCACGACGGCCTCATCTATTTCGGCAGCGGCGACCACCACGTCTACGCGGTCGATGCCGCCACCGGCGCCTTGCGCTGGAAGTTCGCGACGGGCGAGGCCGTCCACGCCACGCCGGCCGTCGCCGGCGGGCGCGTCTACGTTGGCAGCTTCGACTCGTGGTTCTACGCGCTCGATGCCAAGACCGGTGCGCTCGTCTGGAAATTCAAGACCAGCGACGAGGACCGCTCCCACCTGCTGGTCGGCATCCCCGGCTCGGCGGTCGTCACCGACGACGGCCTCGTGTGCTTCGGCTGCCGCGACGCCCATGTGTACGCGCTCGACGCCGCCACCGGCGCGCTGCGCTGGAAGCATCAGACCGAAAGCTCCTGGGTCATCGCCAGCCCCGCCCTCTTTGACGGCCGCCTCTGCTACGCGACCTCCGACACCCTGCAGTTCGAGGTGCTCGAGGCGAAGACCGGTACCCTGGTGTTCGCGCTGCCGACCAATCTCTATTCGTTTTCCTCGCCCGCCGTCGCGCAGGGGCGCGCGTATTTCGGCACGTGCGACGGCCTGTTGCACGAGGTCGACCTGGCGGCGCAGCGCTACGGCGCCACGTTCGCCACTCCGAGCCGTCACCTCAACGCCCCGCGCTACCTCGATGCCGACGGCAAGCTGAAACGCGAAGCCGTCTGGATCGGTGAGACACTGGACGACACCATCGTCGGCATCCGCACGCGGCTCTTCGCGCTCGGCTCCATTATTTCGTCCCCAGTCGTGCATGAGGGTACGCTCTACGTCGGCAGCGCGGACGGCACGCTCTACGCGCTCGGCACCTCTGCAGCCGGGAAACCCTGAGCCGCGCAATCCCAATAGGCTCTCCATCTTGACGTAAGCGACCGCCATGAGCGTGAACTTCGGCTGGTGACCTTTCGCCGCCTTATGAAGGGCGGCGAAGATCGGGCGACGGCTACGATAACCCAAACAATGGTCCGGATCGATTGACCAAGCCGATGGCGTATGGGTGCTGTTTGCCGCGGGTAATTGGTCGATCTGGCAACTCTCGACGTCGAAACCGCGCGGTCGCTCTTCGCCGGTTTGGGCAGAGCGGCCCGCTCCGCCGCGAGGGTGATATCACGCTCCGGGCGCGCCGGGCCGGTGCGCCCTACCTGTCAGTCTGATGCGCGAGGCTCAACAGGCGTTCGCTGGGCCGACCGCGTTGGCGAAGGATCAGGTTCGCAGCGATCCAACATATCGGTAGGCGTTCAGGAGCACGCCCGTGGGCGTGGCCTTGGTGCTGACGAGAGCGAGTTCGCGCGCGGCAACACTCTCCGAAAAGAAGCGTTTGCCCCGGCCCAGCAGGACCGGGTAGACGATCAGCACGACCTCATCGACCAGGCCTTGCCCGAGCAGCACTGACGTAAGCGTCGAACTTCCCGCGACGATCAGGTCAGGGCCGTCTTCCGACTTGATGCCGCGCACACCCGCTATGATGTCCGCGCCCAGGTCCTTGGCCGGCCCCCATCCGAGGCTGTCCGGCCGGTGAGTGGCGACGTATTTTGTGGCGGCGTTCAGACCGTTCGCCAGCGGACTGTTCCCGGCCTTCGGCCAGAAGCCGGACCAGATATCGTAGGTGCGGCGGCCAAGCAGCAGATCAAAGCTCGTGCCGTATGCCTCGATGACGGCCTGCAGCCCAGCCGGAGTCCGATACGGTGTCGTCCATGCGCCATACGCGTAGTCTCCGTCGTGCTCGATCACGCCGTCCAGCGAGATGTGTTCGAAGATCCTGATCTTTCTCATGACTATGCCTTGGGTTGTCTTGTTGTTCCTATCCCTTCAACGAACGAAGGATATCGTGGCGGACATCCGAAGATTGAATCGGGCATGCGATTTTGGAACCACGTAGGATACTCCGTCGGGTTCATGGCACACGCGTAGGGATTTCAACTTCAACTTACTTCAAGAGGGGAGCCCTTTAATCAAAAAACGGCCCACCACATGGGTGAGCCGTTGATGGGAAGGTTCCTGGGGTCGCGTTTACTCGAACTGCTTCACCGGGTCGGCGGTGAGGTGGTTCTTGTAGATGACGCCGGCCTTCATGACGAAGTCGACCTTCTCGAAAAGTGATTGGTCGGCGAGCGGGTCGCCCTTGATGGCGATGAGGTCGGCGAAGAAGCCGGGGGCGAGCTGGCCGATCTTGCCGTTCTGACCGAGCAGGTCGGCGGCGTTCACGGTGGCGCTCTGCACGGCCTGCATGGGCGTCATGCCCCAGCGGACCATGTGGATCATCTGCTTGCCGTTCCAGCCGTGCGGATAGACGCCGGCGTCGGTGCCGTAGGCGATCTTGCAGCCGGCCTTGACGGCCTTCTGGAAGTTCTCGCGCTGCGTGCGGCCGACGAGGCGCTCCTTGGCGATGATGTTCTCCGGGTAGCCCATCTTGGCGTAGGCATCGAGGATGTAGTCGTCGTTGTAGATGTCGGGCACGAGGTAGGTGCCGTGCTCCTTGGCGAGCTTGATGCCCTCGTCGTCGATGAAGCTGGCGTGCTCGACCGAGGCGACGCCAGCGCGGATGGCGAGCTTGATGCCCTCGGTGCCGTGGGCGTGGGCGGCGACCTTCTTGCCCCAGACGGCGGCCTCCTCGACGGCGGTCTTCATCTCCTCGAGCGTGTATTGCGGTAGGCCGACGGATTCCTCCTCGGAGAGGACGCCCGCGGTGGCGAGGATCTTGATGACATCGGCGCCGTACTTCACGTCGTCGCGCACCTTCTTGCGCACGGCGTCGACGCCGTCGGCGATGCCGTTAATGCCGTCGATGTGGACGTAGGGCGACATGCGGTTGAGGTCGCCGTGACCGCCGGTGGCGCTGAGGGCCGGGCCGCTGGCGAGGATACGCGGGCCGGGGAGCGCGCCGCGGTTGATGGCGTTGCGCAGGGCGAGGTCCGTGTAGTTGTCCGCGCCGACGTTGCGGATGGTGGTGAAGCCGGCGAGCAACGTGCGCTTGGCGTAGATGTGGGAGACGGTCGCCTCGTCGATCGGGCTGCGGCGGAAGAGATCCTCGTAGAAGTTCTCAGGCTGACCGGTGATGTGCGTGTGACAGTCGATCAGGCCGGGCAGGAGAGTAACGTCGCCCAGGTCGATGACCTTGGCGCCCGCGGGCAGGGATTTCAGCACGTCGGCGGCGGAGCCGACGGACTTGACCTTGTCGCCCTCGATGACGACGGCTTGGTCGATGAGGACCTTGCCGGCGGCGGGGTCGACGAGGCGGGCGGCGCGGACGATGGTGATCGCGGGCGCGGATTCAGTCTTGGCGGGCTCGGCGGCGAATAGCGTGGCCGCGCAAACGAGACCGAGGGGGAGGAGCAGACGGGGTAGTTTCATGCGCTGGTGGGATGCGGCAGTGAACGGAAGCCGCGCCCAAATGCAAGTCGGCGAAAGCCGCGCTCCGGGCGTCCGCCGCGGCCCGCGCACCTCAATGCTGGCAGACGCGGTGCGGATCGAGGGTGAAAGCTTCCTCGGAGCCGGCGAACTTGCCGCGCGCGGCGAGGAAATCGACCAGCTCCCGCGCCGTCATGCCGGCGGCCGAGCAGGTGTGGAAGCGCGCCGCAGGGCCGAAATGCTCGGTGATGAAACTCGCGAGGCTTTCGCGGGTGAACGTGCGACCGGATGCGAGCATCAGGTCCATGACCGCGTGGCCGTGGATTTCAGGAGACATGGGAGTGGTACCATGAAACCACAGTCCGCCGCGCGCGGCTCCGCGTGTGTTGCGTTCCGCTGCCGGGATCTTGGCGGAAGAGACGAACCGGGGTGGGTGGAGCGGATTGACTTCAATCCGCTCCGCACGCGCCGGGGTCAACGCGTTCCACCCAAGTCATTCCGAGCGCAGCGAAGAATCACCCCAGCCGAGCGGGACGCCACGTTCGAAAGCCGTGGATTCCCCGCGGCGTTCAGGACGGCAGAATCGTCGACTGAGGTGCGTCACGGTTCGCAGGGTTCCTTGGTCGAGCCCGGATCGAGGCCGAGCCGGATCTCGCGCTGGCGGATGCCCTCCATGACCTCGCGCTGGCGCTTGGCCGTGGCCTCGATGGCGCGGAGGAAGTCATCGCTGTTGCGATTGAGCTGATTCAACCGGCGCCAAGCGACGACCTCGGAGGTGACGTCGAAGGCGGATGTCACCAGGTCGCTCGCGGCCTCCTGGAAGGCGATGACGCGCTTCAGGCCCCAGCGTTTGGAGAGGTAATCCTTGATCTTGTCCTCCACGTCGAAGACGTCGGCGATGATCTTGATGCCCTCGATGACCTCGGCGCGGGTGTATTCCTCGTGCTCGGCCCATTTCGAGAAGTCCTTCACCTTGTAGGCTTCCTTCAGGTGCTGGACCATGCGCAGGGCGCGCTCGACCTTGGCGCGCTCGGCCGGGTCGGTGAGTTTTTCCAACCGCTCGTTCAGCTTGTCCTCGGGGAAATCGACGCTGAAGTCCGCGAGCTTCTCCTTCGCGCGGTCGAGGGCGCTCTCGTAGGCGTCGTTGACGCGCTTCTCCCACTCGGCGCGCTGGTCCTGGTCCATCTGGATGGTGGCGTTGAAGCGGCGCAACTGCACCTGCACGCGGCAGAGTTCCGTGCGCAACTGCGTGATCTCGCCGCGCAGGCGGGCGCGCTCGACGGGGTCGACCTCGACGCGCACCGGCGCCGCGGGAGCGGCCGGCGGCGGCGTGGGCGCGGCGGCCACCACGGTCTGACGCGGCGGCGGCGTGGGCAACGAGCCCCAGTCGCCGTTGCGGAGGAGCTTCGTGTATTGCCGCGACTGGGCCGGCTCGCGCGCGTTGGTGGCGAGCAGGGCCTGCAGCTTGCGCAGGCGCTCCTCGGCCTGGGCGCGCTGGGCCTCGAGCTGCGCACGCAGCTCGTCGGTGTTGGGTTGGCGCAAGGCCTGTTGGGTGCGGCCCAGCTCGGTGATGTTCTGCCGGGCCTGCGCGAGCACCTCGGCTTGCAGCTCGATCTCCGTCACCGGGGTGGGCGGCGGCACTTCGGGGATCTGCCCGAGCGCCGGATGGCCGGTGAAATCGATCGCGCCGGTCATGGCCTGCGCGCTTTGCTCGGCGAGGGCGCGCGCCTGCTCGAGGTTGCCGTCCTCGACGGCGGCCTTGACGGCGGCCTGGCCGAGGGCGTTGCTGGCGACGAGCTGCTTGAGCGCGCTGTTGCCGAGCACGGGATCCTCCTGCGTCTGCACCCAGCCGGTGCCGACCTGCGGGCTGAAGTCCACGCCGCCGATGGCGACGAGGCCGAAGAAGGTCTTCTCGGGGTTCGCGTAGAAATTACCCGTCCAGAAACCGCGCTGGAAGCTCGCGGGCATCGGCGCCGGGGCGGCGATCGGGCCCGGGGGCACGAGCTTGACCCGGCGGGCCTGCGCCCAATGCACCAGCGCAATGACCTTCGCCGCCTCGCGCAGGCGGTGCAGGTCGGGCAACGCGCGGGCGTACTCGTCGTAGCGCCGGGTGAGTTCCTTGACGTAGCCGTCCACCGCGTCGCGCGCGAGCTGCTCGCCGGCGGCCGAGCCGCTGCGGCCGTGCGCGATGACGTTGCCGTGCACCGCCACGCGGGCGCGGCCGAAGTCGATGACGTTGCCGCCGGCGTCGTGCTTCAGCTCGACGGCGGCGGGCTCCAGCCACATGCGCGCGCGCACATCGCCGAGGTCGTAGATGCCGCGCGCGGTCTCCAGCTCGAAGGAGAACTGGCTGGGCGTGCGGTGGCCGGGCACGCGCTCGGCCAGCTCGGGCGTGACGCCGAGATTCTTCAGGATCCAATCCGCCGCGAGGAACGTGCGGGCGAGCTCCGAGTCGGCCGAGAGGCCGTTGGAACAGACTGGCGTCACCGTGAGCGGCGGCATCCGGTTCATGACCTGCAGGAACGTCTCGGAGAGCACGAGCCCGTTGAGCCAGAAATCCATGACCCTCTCGCTGACCATCTCGGTGTTGATGGCGTCGATCACGGTGCGGAACTGCGTGGTGTCGCCGATCGCGCCCGCGCGGTCGCCGGCGGCGCGCCAGCGGCTGGCGGGCACCCGGCAACGCTCATAGATGGCGGCCCAGGTGGCGACCTCGAGCCGGGCATACGCGACCGGCTGGCTGAGCGCGCCGGATTGCATGCGCGCGCGCAGATCGGTGATGGTCGGGCGCAGGCCGAGGTTGTCGAGCGCGGCCTGGAATGAGCCGGGGTCGGCGTCCTTGTTCGCGGCGGCGCGGATATACTCGGCGGCTTCGGGGGCTCCCATGTGCTGATAGAGTTTCACCCAGAAATTGACCCACGGCGGCGAGCCCATCTCGGTCCGGCCGAGCATGGCCTGCACAAACGGCGGCACCTCTTCCGGCGGCACGCGGAAAAGCTGCGCGCCGCGCGCGAGGAAGCGCCGGCGGTCCACCTCGAGCGCCGGGTTGGTCAGCAACTGGTCGAAGAGGCCGGTCATCCACGCCTTGCCGGCTTCGACGCTGCCCAGGTTGGCGGCCATCTGCTGGTCGAACTGCCGGACAAACGCCGCGCTCGCGGCGCGCGATTCCGGCGTCGGTTCCAGGCTGAAGGACGGGGCCGGGCTGCGCTGGGCGTCGCTCAACAGCGTGGAGTAGTCGATCGCGCCCGTGGCGTAGGCCGGATCGTAGCGTCCGACGAAGACCAGTTCGCCGGTGCGCGGGTCGAGAAACACGCGTTGGAGGACGTTGATGCCGTCGGGCGTCGTGGCGCGGGCCGCGAAGCCCGGGATCTGGAACGGGTCGGTGACCTTCCCGTTAGCAAGGACGGGCGCCGTGCCGGTGACGTTGCCGCGCCGCACGTTGCGCATACGCGTCAAGCGGTCGGCATTGCGCGTCGCCCCGTCGGCGGGCGCGGTCGGAGTCGGCGCGGGGCGGGCGGCGCCGCGTTGCGCGAGGGCCCACGGCAAGGTGGGCGCGGCGCCCAGGAGCAGCGCGAGCACGAGCAGGGCGCGGGGCAACCGGCCCGGACGGGGAGAGCGGATGATTTTCATAAAGGAACGACGCGGCCTGGCCGCTAAGTAGGAATCACGCCGGCCCGGTTCGGGTGGCGCCTCCGGAAGTTGTGTGGCGGCATCATACGCCTGCGGCCGGCGCCGTGCTGCGCATATCCTGCCATTGCTGCGCCATGGCGCAGATCATGCGGTCGGGCCGGACGCACGGTCCGCACCGCCGGGCTTTACTTGCCGCGGGCGCGGGAGCGTTTCGCGGGAGCGCGGCGCTTTTTCGGCTGCGGCACGACTCCGATGCGCGGGTCGCGGCGGCGCGCGAGCCCGACCAGCTGCGCGGCGGCGCGCTCGAACGAATCGGCCGCCTCCGGCAAATAGAGCCATTTCGGCAAAATAGGATGGGGCACCAGCTCGGGAAACTCGGCCTGCAAGGCGGCGTGGTGGGCGCGATCGGTGCAGACGAGGACGCCGCGCCACGGCTCATCGCCCGCGGTGAAGCACAGCATCAGCTTGCCGTCGAGGTAGGCGGCCCTCGCGCCGAACATCGCGCGCAGCACGAACGTCGCGTCCATTTCCAACGGTTCCCACAGCCACGCGTAACGGTGGACGACACGGACACGGTCGAGTTTGGCGGGGCGTTCGCGCATGGGAGGGTGGCTACCAGCAGGCACAACAATGCGCCCAAAGTCCAATCCGGACATCGCGCGCGATGGAGCTGCGCCGACTGAAACCCGAGGCCGTTTACTCCGTCCGGCTAAGCGGCAGCTCGTAGTAAATCAGCCTGGCCTTGCGGTAGGTGACGCGCGCCACCTCGCGGTAGCCGCACTTGGCGTAGAATGCTCCCGCACCGGCACCCGGGTGGTCGAAGGCGTCGAGCAGCAGGGCGTCGGCCGGCCACGCTTCGGCCAGTCGGCGTGCCTCGGCCATCGCCTGCCGGCCGAGACCGCGGCGCTGGTGCGCGGGATCGACGGCGAGCGACGTCAGGAAGAGCGGGCGCTGAACCGGCGTGAAATGCGCGCGGTCGATGGCCCAGGGTTTCCGTGTGGTCAGGCGCAGGGTTGCGAGCAGCAGCCCGCGATGCGTGCCGAGCAGGATTTTCGCGTCGCGCAGGTCGGGCAGCACGCCCTTGGCCGAGCCGTGGCCGGACCACCAGCCGAAACCGTGCTTGGCCGTCAGCGCGTCGGACGCGGCGTTGCGCAGCGTCGCGATGGCACCGGCGTCGGCGGTCGTGGCAAAACTCCAGTGCAGTCTCACGTCTGGTCGGCGGCTACGATCCACTCCAGCGCTGCTTCCGGACTGGAGAATATTTCCACCGCGATCTGCGGGTGCTTGTTCAGGGTCTGGAACATGCGGGCCATGCCGAAGTGGACCGGCAGGGTGGCGACCACCGCCGATTTGATGAGATTGGGAAACAGGGTCGCCTTGCGGATGCGGGTGAGCTCGGCGATGTCGAGGAAGCTGACATCCCACTGCTGCACCTCGGTCAGGTTGGTTATGCGATTGGGCGCGTGGCCAAGGCTGGCTTCGAGCTTGATCACGGCCTCGGCCAGCTGAAGAAAATCCTGCGCCGTGAGCCGGCCGGAGCATTCGATCCGGAGATAATCGGCCTCCATTATCAGTCTGACGGGCATCGGAGTCAGGTGATCACCGGCGGCGCGGCGGGCTGCTCGATCCGGGCGCGGAGTTTTTGCGCATAACGGGCCGGCCCCCACGCGACGAAAAACGCCGGCGCCCAGACCATGATGACTTCGAAGGGCAGCAGGTTGTGGTTGGTCTTGTCGTGGGCAATCTCCACGGCGGCGGCCAGCGGCCAGGGTAGCATCATGCCGAGCGCGATGAATGGCGGGGTTCGCAGCAGGTAACCCAGCGCAGCCGCGACCAGCACATAGGCAAGCACGGCGCCGACGCTCAGGCAGTTGCTGATCGTCTCGGTATAATGGTAGTTCTGGCTCGTGGAGGTCTTGGCCCAGCCGAGGTGGTGGCACGCCGCCACCAGGAGAAACATGGCCGCCAAACCGGACGCTACGCCGAGAATCCGGCCGATGAGTTTGCTGCTCATGCCGCCACGCTAGAGAAATCGCGGCGGCCATGGCGAGACCGGGTTGGGGCTACTTCGCCTGCTCCGGCGGCAGGTCGAGCAGCTTGAGTTCGGGATTCTTCTCGAGAAAGTAGCGGGTCGTCCACTCGTTGGGGAAGAGCACGACGGGGTTGTCGAACTTGTCGGCGCCGAAGCTGACGCCGGTGGCGACGACGCAGCGGGAGAAGTCGAAACCCTTCGGGCCTTTCAGCGCGTCGGGCACCACGAGCCAGCGGAGCACGTTCCACGGCGCGGGCGTGAGACGGGACTCGGCGTTGTATTCGCTCTGCAGGCGCCATTGGACGACTTCGAACTGCAGCGGGCCGACGGCGGCGAGCAGCGTGGCGCCGGGCGGGGCGTTTTTCGCAGTGAAGGACTGCACGACGCCTTCCTGCAGGAGCTGTTCGAGACCGGCGCGGTATTTCTTGGCGTCGCCGGCGGTGGGATTGGAGATGTAGGTGAAGACCTCGGGCGGGAAGCGCGGGATCTCGTCGTAGGCGATGGCGCGGTCCTCGGTGAGCGTGTCGCCGATGCCGAAGCTGTCGTGGCCGACCAAGCCGATGACGTCGCCCGGCCAGGCCTCGTCGACCGTCTCGCGCTCCTGGCCGAAAAGCTTGTGCGAGGACGAGAGGCGGACCGACCGGCCGGTGCGCTGGTGGGTGACGACCATGTCGCGCTCGAACTTCCCGGAGCACACGCGCAGGAACGCGATGCGGTCGCGGTGCTTCGGGTCCATGTTGGCCTGGATCTTGAAGATGAAGCCCGAGAAGCGCGGATAATCCACGGGGATTATCCGCGAGCTGAGAGTCGAAGGTTGAGCATTGAGAGTCACAGCCACCTGCTCGGGCCGCGCGGCGGCATCGACGATGATGGCCCGACGTGGTTGCGGCGGGACGGAGTCCTGGAGGAAGCCGTCGAGCAGGAGCTGGATGCCGAAGTTGTTCACCGCGGAGCCGAAGTAGACGGGCGTCTGCTTCTCGGCGTGGACGGCGGCGAGGTCGAAGGGGTGGCCGG
This sequence comes from Opitutia bacterium, assembly GCA_016187925.1. GTDB lineage: Bacteria > Verrucomicrobiota > Verrucomicrobiia > Opitutales > Opitutaceae > Didemnitutus. The sequence continues at coordinate 19,710 of JACPIS010000006.1, forward strand.
CGCCGTCGAGCATCTCGAGCTGCTCCTTCACCTGCTCGTAGGTGTCGTCATCGAGCTTGGCGCGGACGGCGGGGTCGTCGAGCGAGGTGACGTTGACCGGAGCCTGGAACGCGCCGCCGGGCACGCGTTCGAAAAGGTGCACCTGCTTCGTGCGGCGGTCGAACACGCCCTTGAACGTCGGGCCGTTGCCGAGCGGCCAGATGACGGGCGAGGCCTGCAGGCCGAGGACGGTCTCCAACTCGTCGAGCAGCTCGATCGGGTTGCGCGTCGGCCGGTCGCATTTGTTCATGAACGTGAAGATCGGCACGCCGCGGCGGCGGCAGACCTCGAAGAGCTTGCGCGTCTGCGCCTCCACGCCCTTGGCGGCGTCGATGACCATCAGCGCGGCGTCGACGGCGGTGAGCACGCGGTAGGTGTCCTCGGAGAAGTCCTTGTGGCCGGGGGTGTCGAGCAGGTTGACCGCGCAGCCGGCGTAGTCGAACTGGAGGACGGTGGACGAGATGGAGATGCCGCGCTGTTTCTCGAGCTCCATCCAGTCGGAGGCGGTGGCGCGCTGGTTTTTGCGGTCCTTGACGGCGCCGGCGAGGTGGATGGCGTTGCCGTAGAGCAGGAACTTCTCGGTCAGCGTCGTCTTGCCCGCATCGGGGTGCGAGATGATCGCGAAGGTGCGGCGACGGGCGATTTCCTGGGCGGCGGTGGACATGAAGCGCCCACGCAATGCCGCAATGGCGCGGAGGGAAAGACTATTTTGGAGCGGCGGGCGAGGAGCGGCGTGGCCTGCGTCGCGGGGCAGCGCAGGGGCCGAAAGGCGAAGACGCCGGGGCTTGATGCGGCGGAGAGGGGTTTCAGAAAGGACGCATCCCGCCGATATACTTCTTATGACCCTCGCCATCCTCATCCTCCTGTGCGTGCCGATTGGCGGGCTGTTGCTCGTGGCGGTACGGCAGTATCGGGTTTCGCGCTGAGCGAACGGGGCAGGGATGACATAAAAATTCCGGGATATGTCACGCCGGGCGGTTGAGGCGCGTCGTCGTTGTGTCGATACAGGGATTGTGGACCCCACCATTCCCCATGGAAACCACGGTCACCTCACACACTACACCCACCCCCAAACCCATCGTTAGCCAAAATCCCCTCGTCACCAAACTGCTCTCCGACTGCCGCATCGTGCTGCACGACCTGTTCCGGGCCATATTGGGACTGCCGTCAGACCGCCGCGCCGCCAAGCCGGAGAAAGTGACCTGAATCGCAACGATCGAGTGCCCGAGAGAAGCGAATTTTCATTTTAGCCTTCTCTGGCGGAGCCTTCGCCCCTGATGATGACGGGGTGACGACCGCTGCTGCTCTTAAACTCAAACCCAACGCCAAGGGGCGCGTGCTCTCCGGCCATCCGTGGGTGTTCGCCAACGAGGTCGAGGCCCTGCTGCCCGCCGAACACGATGGCGAGGTCGTCGAATGCCGCGACCGCACCGGCCGCCTGCTCGGCACCGGCATCTACAACTCGAAGTCGCAGATCGTCTGGCGCCGGCTCGGCCGCGACCGGGTGACGCTCGACGCCGCCTACCTGCGCGGTGCGCTGGAGCGGGCGATCAAGCGGCGCGATGCAGGGCGGGGTCGCCTGACCCCGCCTGAGACGGGCGCGGCGGGGTCAGGCGGCTCCGCCCTACATGAACGCTTTCAGCGCCTCGTCTGGTCCGAGTCGGACGAGCTGCCCGGCGTGGTGGTCGACCAGTTCGGCGACACGCTCGTCGTGCAGATCCAGACGCTCGCGATGGACAAGCGCGGCGCGGTCCTCGGCGACCTGCTCGCGGAGCTGACCGGCGCGCGGGAAATCATCTTCCGCAACGACTCGAACCTGCGCAAACTTGAGGGCCTCGCGCCCGGGGTGCACACGCGCAGCGGCCAGCCGTGGGCGCCGCGCTGGGCGAAGATCGACGGCTTCGACTACTGGCTCGATCTCCAGCACGGCCAGAAGACCGGGTTCTACCTCGACCAGCGTCTGCAGCACGCCGCCGTAGCGAAATATGCCTCCGGCCAGCGCGTGCTCGATGCGTTCTGCAACCAGGGCTCGTTCGCGCTGCACTGCGCGCGCGCCGGGGCCGCGAGCGTGCGCGGGCTCGACAGCGCGTTCGACGCCATCGGCCAGGCGAAGAAGAACGCCGAGCGCAACGGCGTCACGGCCGAGTTCGTCGCCGTGAACGTCTTCGACTGGTTCACCGAGCAGCGCGACGCCGCGCCCGCGTGGGACCTGATCATCCTCGATCCGCCGCCGTTCGCGAAGTCGAAGAGTTCGCTCGAGAACGCCCTCCGCGGCTACAAGGAACTCAATCTCCGCGCCATGAAGGCCCTTGCGCCCGGCGGCCTGCTCGCCACCTACACCTGCTCGCACCACATGGGCGATCGTGAGCTGCGCGACGTCCTCGCGGCCGCGGCCCACGACGCCAAGCGCCGCGTGCACGTGCTCGAATGGTGCCACCAGCCGCCCGACCACCCGGTGCTGGCCACGATGCCCGAGAGCGAATACCTCCGCGGCTACATCCTGCGGGTGGAGTGAGGAAGGCCTCTTCGTCTCCCTGCCGAATAATTCCGTCGTAGGGCGCGACCTCGTGTCGCGCCGGAAAGGCCTGACGCAAGGTCAGGCCCTACGGGAAGCGGGCGGCCAAATAAAAACGGCCGCGCCTTGCGGCGCGGCCGTTTCTGGTGTGTGTGCTATCTCCGGCGTTTTCGGCAGGGGTAGGGTCGGAAACGCCGGAAAGTCTCAGCGCAGGGTGATATCGAGTTCGCGCCGGTAGGTGCGCTGGTCGGTGACGAGTTTCTCCATCAGTGCGCGGTCTTCATTGGTGAGCGGGGTCCGGAGCGTCTCCAGCAGGGAGATTTCCTTTTCCATGGACTCGATGCGCACGGCGGCGACCGAGGCGCGCTGGACGGTGGATTTGCCGCCGAAGAGTGCCGCGGCTTTCGAGACCTTCTCGTTGTTCAGCGTATCATCCACGGCCGACTTCTCGAGCAGCTTGGTCTCGCGCGCGATGAGTTTCTCGAGCTTCTTGATCGTGAGATCGATCTCGCGGAGGCGGTTGGCGCTGACCTCGAACTTGGGCAGCGCGACGGTGGGGCCTTCGGTCTTGACGGCGGAGACGGGAGCCGCAGCGGGTTTGGTCGCTGCGGCCGGCTGGGCTGAGGTGGCTTCAGCCGCGAAAACGGCCGCCGTCACGAGGACGGCGGCGGCGCAGGCGGCGAGGAAGCGGAGCGACAGCGCCATGACGTCAGAGCTTGCCGCCGAAGATGGCGTTCTTGCCGAGCTCTTCCTCGATGCGGAGGAGCTGGTTGTACTTCGCCACGCGGTCGGTGCGGCAGAGGGAGCCGGTCTTGATCTGGCCGGCATTGGTGGCGACGGCGATGTCGGCGATGGTGGTGTCCTCGGTTTCACCGGAGCGGTGGGAGATGACGGCGGTGAAGTTGGCCTCCTTGGCCATCTCGACGGCGTCGAGGGTCTCGGTGAGGGTGCCGATCTGGTTGACCTTGACGAGAATCGAGTTGGTGGTGCCGGTCGCGATGCCCTTCTTGAGGAACTCGGTGTTGGTGACGAAGAGATCGTCGCCGACGAGCTGGATCTTGTCGCCGATGGCGTCGGTGAGCTTCTTCCACGTCGTCCAGTCGCCCTCGGCGCAGCCGTCCTCGATGGAGATGATGGGGTACTTCTTGGTGAGCTCCTTGTAGAAGGTGACCATCTCGTCGCCGGAGAGTTTGCGGCCGTCGGACTTCTTGAAGACGTAGTGCTTGCTCTTGGCGTCGTAGAACTCGGAGGCGGCGACGTCGAGGGCGAGGTTGATGTCCTTGCCGAGGGTGTAGCCGGCGTTCTTGACGGCGAGGGCGATGACGTCGAGCGCGGCCTCGGTGGATTCGAGCTTCGGGGCGAAGCCGCCTTCGTCGCCGACGGCGGTGGCGAGACCCTTGTCCTTGAGCACCTTCTTGAGCGAGTGGAAGACCTCGGCGCCCATGCGGAGGGCCTCGCGGAATGAGGAGGCGCCGGTGGGCATGATCATGAATTCCTGAAAATCGATGGGAGCGTCGGAGTGCGCGCCGCCGTTCATGATGTTCATCATGGGGACGGGGAGGACCTTGGCGTTCGGGCCGCCCAGGTACTTGTACAGCGGGAGGCCGCAGGCGTGGGCGGCGGCGTGGGCGGTGGCGAGGGAGACGCCGAGGATGGCGTTGGCGCCGAGTTTGGATTTGGTGGGCGTGCCGTCGAGGGCGATCATCGCGCGGTCGATGCCGACCTGGTCGGTGGCGTCCATGCCGGCGAGGACCGGGGCGATCTTCGTCTTCACGTTGGCGACGGCGGTGAGCACGCCCTTGCCGAGATAGCGTTTCTTGTCGCCGTCGCGCAGCTCGATGGCCTCGTGCTCGCCGGTGGAGGCGCCCGAAGGCACGGCGGCGCGGCCGAGGTGGCCGGAGGCGAGACGGACGTCGACCTCGATGGTGGGATTGCCGCGGGAATCCATGATCTCACGCGCGGTAATGGTGGTAATGGTGGTGTTCATCGGAGGAAAGGGTCGGGCAGAGGGTGCAGCAGAGCAGGGTGGAGGACACGCGCGAAGGCCGCAGTGTGTCAGCGCTTAAGTATAAGGCGGGCGGCTGAGGCCTATGCTGACGAGGAGGCGGCGGAGCGGGCCGGGGGGCTTCGGGCGGAATTCCTCGGGCAGCTGGTCGGCGTGGCCGTGGCGGAGGGCGGCGCCGATGGGGGTGCCGCCGTTATAGTTGCGGATGAGCAGCGTGGTGCGGTTGAAAAACTCGCGGGGGATCTGGTCGAGGTGGCCCTCGACGGCGGCGGCGTGCAGCGGAGTGTCGCCGAATTCGTTACGGGCGATGAGCAGATCGATGCTCAGGCGGTCGCGCGGGATCTGGCTGAGGAAGCCACCCTCGGCGGCCGCGTGGATGACGGTATAGCCGGCCTTGCTCGCCATGAGAAGATTGTCGTGCGTGAGCACTGTGGGCGGGATCTGGTCGAGGTGGCCGGCGATGGCGGCGGCGTGCAGCACGGTGTCGTGGTTGGCCGTCTGCAGCGTGAGATTCTCGGCGGTGAGAAACTCGGCGGGGACCTGGTCGAGGTGGCCGTTGAACACCGCGACATGCAGGACGGTTTCGCCGCTGATGTTCGGGTTGGTGAGCGTTTCGTGCGTGACGAACTCGCGGGGGAAGCGGTCGAGCGTGCCGGCCTCGGCGGCCTCGTGCAGGAGCGTGTTGCCGTGGTCGGTCTTGGTGAGCACGTGCTCCAGCGTGACGAGCGCGGGCGGGAGCTGGTCGAGCGCGCCGGCGCTGGCGAGGAGGTGAAAGGGCGTGTAGCCGCTGTTCGAGCGCAGCAGCATAAGGTCGCGCGTGATGAGGGCGGGTGGCAGCTGGTTCAGCCGGCCGGCGCGGGCGGCGAGATGGATGGGCGTATAGCCGGCGTCGTTCTTGAGCGTGAGCAGCTCGGGCGTGAGGATTGACGCCGGGAGCAGATCGAGCGTGCCGTATTTGGCCGCGAGGTGGAGCGCGGTATTGCCCGAGGCGTTGCGGCGCGAAAGGTTGGCCGCGGTAATTTCCTCGACGGGAATCAGCGGGAAGGTCCCTTCGCGGGCTGCGACATGAAAGTCGAAATTTTCCATGCGAAACGGTTTCAGGGAATCATGCGGCTCCCGCGGCATGCAAACCAAAACCCCGGCCGCACCGGTGTGTTTGGGTTTGCCAAGGCCATACGGCCCCCCAGCATCATTGAGCGATGACTGAGCCGGCCACACCGAACACGAGCAGCAAGCTAGGCAGTGTCCTGCTGATCGACGACGAGAAACCGCTGCTGCAGCTTTTTGCCGAGGCGCTCGAACCCTATTTTGAGGTGGAAATGGCCTCCTCCGCGCGCGAGGCCGGCTTCCTGATGCACAAGAAGACCTACAAGGTCGTCGTGTGCGACCACCTGATGCCCGGCGGCAACGGCCTGAGCTTTCTCGTGCATGCGCGCGAGGAATATCCGAACACCCAGCGCGTCCTCGTCACCGGCTACATGAAACCCGAGATGCTGCTCCGCAGCGTGAACGAGGCGGCGCTCTACCGCTACCTGCTCAAGCCCGTGTCGCTCCCCGAGCTCATCAAGACGGTGCAGGAGGCGGCCAAGCTTTACGACCAGTCGGTCGCGGCGAGCTGAGACCACCGCCATGGCAGACGAGAAGAAACGGCGGCCGGTCGTCCTGCTCGTGGAGGATGAGGGACCACTGGCCGGCGCCGTGTGCGACAATCTCGAGGACGACTTCGAGTTCGAGGTGGCGGGCAACGCCGACGAGGCCTTGCTGCTGCTCGGCACGCGGCAGTTCGACGCAATCGTCAGCGACCAGATGATGCCGGGCAAGAAACAGGGGCTGGATTTCCTCGTCGAGGCGATGGAGCGGCAGCCGAACGCGAAGCGCATCCTTATCACCGGCTATGTGAATCCCGACCTGCTCGTGCGCAGCGTGCCGCTGGCCAATCTCAGCGCGTGCCTGATGAAGCCGATGAGCATGGCCGAACTGCGGCAGGCCCTGCACACCGCGCTGGGACTCAGCGCCTGACGCGCCGCGCTCGCGGCGCCCGTCCGCCGGACTCAGTCGTAACGCCGGCGCAGATTGCTCGGCAGCAGGCCGAGTTCCTCGCGGTACTTCGCGACCGTGCGCCGGGCGATCGTCAGACCCTTCTGCGTGAGCAAGCCGACGATGTCCTGATCGCTCAACGGCGCGCCCGGATCCTCGTTGGCGACGATGTCGGCGATCATCTCCTTCACGCTGGTGTTCGCCACGGACACGCCGGCCTGCGACTGGTAGCCGGAGGTAAAAAAGAACTTCATCTCGAAGACGCCGTGCGGGGTCTTGATGTATTTGTTGGCGAGCGCGCGGCTGACGGTCGTCTCGTGCACGCCGATGATGTCGGCGATCTGCGTCATCGTGAGCGGCTTCAGCTTCGAGACGCCCTCCTCGAAGAACTCGCGCTGGTGCTTGAGGATTTCGCGGGTGATGCGCTCGATGGTGCGCTGGCGTTGCTCGATGGCGTTGATGATGAATTTGCCGGAGCGGAGCTTCTCGCGCAGGTAGTCGCGCTCGTTCTTGCCCAGGGTGCCCTTGGCGATGAGGTCCTTGTAGGTGTTGCTGAGGCGCAGCCGGGGGATGTAGTCGCCGTTGAGGATGATTTTCCACTCGTCGCCGTCCTGCTCGACCGTGACGTCGGGCACGACGACGCGGTTGGAATCGTCGGCAAAGCGGCGGCCGGGCGCGGGATCGAGTCCGCCGATCTCGCCGAGGGATTCCTGGATGATCTCGGGAGAGAGGCCCATCTTGCGGGCGATGTCGGGAATGCGGCGGCGCACCAGCAGGTCGAAATGGTCGCGGACGATGCGGGCGGCGACGGATTTGTCGCGGCCCTTCTGGGCGAGTTGCAGGAGCAGGCAGTCGGAGAGGTTCTCGGCGCCGATGCCGGCGGGCTCGAAGCCGCGCAGGAGCTTGGCGCCGTTTTGCACGGTCTCGAGTGACAGGTGCGAGATGAGCGCGATGTCGGAGAGCGAGGTGGTGAGAAAGCCGCGGTCATCGAGGCTGCCGACGAGGTAGCGGACGGCTTCGCGCACTTCCGGCGGGCAGTCGGTCATCTCGGCCTGCTGCATGAGGTGCTCGGCGAGCGAGGTCTCCGTCGTGAGCGAGTCGAAGAAGTGCTGGCGGCGCTCCTCGTCCTCGGAGGAGCTGGCGCGGACGCCGCCGGTGTCGCTCATCGAGTCGCGCCAGTCCTGCCCGATCTTCTCGAGCATCTGGAAGTCCTGCTTGAACTCCATTTCCTCGCGCGCGTCGGTCTCCGGGCCGGAGTTGTCGGCGCCGCTGCCGGCGTTTTTCTCGAGGGAGACGCCGTCCATCGGCAGTTCCTCGAGGGCGGGGTTGGACTGGAGTTCTTCCTGGATGGCGGCGCGGAGATCGAGCGCGGCGACTTGCAGGATCTTCAGCGACTGCCGCATCTGCGGCGCCAGCACGAGTTGCTGCGTCTGCCGCTGTTGTAAGCTCTGTTGAAAGCCCGGACCGCTCATGGGGGCGTGGGATTACCGCTGGCTTTCGAGGGTGGAAATCGGCGGCGGGGGCGAGACCGGAGGGAAGCTGGTGGGGGCGGAGGGGGTGGACGCGAAAACTTCCTGAAGGTAGACGGCGAGCTTCTCGTTGGTGGGCCCGTAGCGATCGCTGTAGAGATAAAGCTCGAGGTCGGTCATCATCTCGGCGGCGCTCTGGTAGCGCTGGGCACGGTCGCGCTGCAGGGCGCGCTGGATGATGGCCTCGAGCTTGGGGTCGATGTCGGCCCGCAGGGAGGAGAACTGCGGGATGGGCATGGAAAGGATGTTGCGGCGCGACTCGATGCGGTTGGCCGAGCGGAAGACGTTTTTGCCGAGCAGCAGCTCGGTCAGCACGATGCCGAGCGAGAAGAGGTCCGAGCGGCCGTCGGTCACGGCGTAGCTGGCACCCTCGGGGGAGAGGTACTCGTCCTTGCCCGGGATGACCTTGCCTTCCTCGTTGTACATGAGGTTAAGGGCCTTCGCTATGCCGAAGTCCGTGAGCTTCACGTCGCCTTCGTAGGCGAGCAGGACGTTCTTCGGGTTCACGTCGCGGTGGACGATGCCGAGCAGATGGCCGTCGGTATCGCGCTTGGCGTGGGCGTAGCTGAGACCGCGGCAGACGCGGGAGATGATGAACGCCGCCATGTCGATCGGGATGGGGCGGGCGAGCTCGGCGTGGCGGTCGAGGAACTGCTCGAGATTCATGCCGCGCACGAATTCCATCGTCATGAAATACTGCCCACCGATCTGACCGAGGTGGTAGGTCTGGACGATGTTGGTGTGGATGAGATCGGCCACGAGGCGGGCCTCGCCGATGAAGTTTTTCTGGAACTCCTCGATGCTCGAGTATTCCTCGCGAATCAGCTTGATCGCGACAATCTTGCGGAACTGGCCGGCCCCGCGTTGGACCGCTTCGTACACCACGCCCATGCCGCCCTCGGAGATTTTCCGGGTCAGCTCGTAATGGAGCTCGTTGAAGATGTGCTTGAGCGAAGCCACGTAGAAACAAAAACGCCGGCTTCGGTCGCTGGCAAGAACTCAGCGCGGGAATTTGCACGCTTCCTGCTACAGGATTGACACGCGGCTCTTGCCGCCGGTTGACAAGAAGGTCCCGCGGCCTACGGTCCGCCTTATGATCACGCTCACTCCCCGTGCCGCGCAGCAGGTGCGCACCATGCAGGCCGGACTCGGCGATGCGCAGAAAAAGTTGCGCGTCTTTGTCGAGGGCGGCGGCTGCTCGGGTTTCCAATACGGCATGTCGTTCGACGCGCCGAAGGAGGGTGATCAGGAATTTGTCAGCGAGGGCGTGCCGGTGCTCGTCGATCCGACGAGCCTCGCCTACCTGAACGGCTCGAGCGTGGACTTCGACGACGGCCTTCAGGGCAAGGGTTTCGAGATCAAGAATCCCAACGCGCAGAGCACCTGCGGTTGCGGCAAGTCCTTTAACTAAACCCGCGCCTCATGCAGCGCGACGATGCCGCAGGTCAGCGGCGTGGCGCGCACTGACTTGAAGCCCGCGCGCAAAATCTCGCCGCTCATCGCCTCGCGCCCGGGGAACTGCTCGATGGAGCCGCAGAGGTATTCGTAGGCGGATTTGTCGCCGGTCACGACGCCTGCGACGGTGGGCAGGATGAACTTCAGGTAGAAATAGTAGAACGGCCGGAACCAGAGGAACGGCTGCGAGAACTCCAGCACGAACAGCCGCCCGCCCGGCCGCAGTACGCGGCGCATCTCGGCGAGCGATTTGTGCCGGTCGGCCATGTTGCGCAGGCCGAAGGAAATCGTGACCGCGTCGAAGCCCCGGTCGGGCAGGGGCAGGGCCATGCCGTCGCCCTGCTTGAACTCGATCAGTGCCCAGCGCGGACTGCCGGTGCGCTTTTTCACGGCCTCGTCGAGCATCGGTTGGCAGAAATCCATGCCGGTGATCCGCACCGTCGGCGGCAGGCCGTCTGCGAGGGCAAACGCCACGTCGCCACTGCCGGTGGCGAGGTCCAAAATAGCGTCCGGATGGGCGTCGTGGACGGCGCGGACGAGCTTTTTTCGCCACCAAATATCCACGCCGCCACTCAGCAAACGGTTGGCCACGTCATAGCGCCCGGCGATGCGGGCGAACATGCTGCGGACTGCGTTGGGATCGGGCATGGATAAGGTAAATCACTTAGGCGGGTTTGCGGTTGACGCAAGCGCAGGGTAGTGAATTATTTGTGCCGTAACCAAACTGCGTAAACTTTAACCCCCGCCACGCCATGTCGACTAATCTAACCAAACGAGAAATCGTCCTGGAGATCTACGAGAAGACCGGCTTCCCGCAGAAGCAGATTCAGGATACCGTCCAAATGACCCTCGATATCGTCATGGATGCACTGGCCGCCGGCCGCAACGTCGAGCTCCGCAACTTCGGCGTCCTCGAAGTTCAGGTGCGCAAGGCCCGTGTCGGCCGCAATCCGAACAAGCCCGAGACCGAGGTCGTCATCCCGGAGCGCGCCGTCGTGAAGTTCAAGTCCGGCAAGATTCTCAAGCAGAAGATCAAGCAGCTCAGCCTTGAGAAACTGAAGAACAACCCGCCGCCTCCGGCCTCGGCCGAGTAAGCGCCCCGCGCGTCCCCCCAGGCATGGCCGGTTTTCAGTCGCTCCCCGGCTTCCGGGAGTTTTACCCGGAAGACTTCTCCCGCCGTCAGCAAATCTTTCGCACCTGGCGCCAGGCTGCCCAAGCCTACGGCTTCCAGGAATACGATGCGCCCGTGCTCGAGCCACTCGAGCTCTACACGACCAAGTCGGGCGACGAGATCGAGGGCCAGCTCTTCAGCTTCACCGACAAGGGCGGCCGCGACGTCGCGCTGCGCCCCGAGATGACCCCGACCGTCTGCCGCATGGTCGGTGCCAAGGCCGGTGCGCTCAAGCGCCCGATCAAATGGTTCAGCATCGCGGAATTCTACCGCTACGAGCGCGCGCAAAAGGGCCGCCTCCGCGCCTTCAACCAATTTAACGCCGACATCTTCGGCGAGGCCGGCCCGGAGGCCGAGATCGAGCTCATCGCGCTGCTCATCCAGTGCCTCGCCGGCTTCGGCCTGACGAAGGACGATTTCTACGTCCGCCTCTCCGACCGCGACCTCTGGTTCTTCTACCTCGAGGCGCTCGGCTTCAACGACGCCCAGGCGCGCGGCATCCTCGGCGCCATCGACCGCTACGAGAAGATGGGCGACGACGCCTTCAAGGGCTACGCCGAGACGCACGGCGAACTCGATGCCGACCGCAAGGCCAAGGTGCTCGCTTTCCTGAAAATCAAGAGCCTCGGCGAACTCGAGGCGGCGCTGGCGCCCTACCAATCCGACAAGCTCGCTGCCCGCCTCGCCGACTGGCGCAAGGTGCTCGATGGCGTCGGCGCGATGGGTCTGGCGGATTTCATCACGGTCGACCTCGGCGTCGTGCGCGGCTTGGCCTACTACACGGGTTTCGTCTTCGAGGCCTTCGACCGCAAGGGCGACCTGCGCGCGCTGGCCGGCGGCGGTCGCTACAACGATCTCATCAAGAAGCTCGGCTACGCCGATCTGCCGGCCGTCGGCTTCGCCATCGGCGACGTGACGACCGGCCTGCTCATCGAGCAGCGCGGGCTGGCGCCGAAGCATGCCACCGCTCCCGATGTCTTCGTCGTCCTCGGCGGCGAAGCGGAGCGCAAGGCGGCCTTCGCCGACATCCGGGCGTTGCGCGCGGCCGGTTGGCGCGTCGAATATCCCTTCAAGGACGCCGCCTTCGGCAAGCAGTTCAAGGCGGCGGCCGAGTCCGGCGCCAAGCTGGCGCTCATCTACGGCGGCGACGAACTCGCCAAGGGCGTCGTCAAGATCCGCGACATGTCCGACCGCTCCGAACGCGAGGTTCCGCGCGCCGAAGTGGTCGACGCCGTCCGCACCGCGCTGGCGGGGCGTTGAAGACTCGCTCAAACCGATCATTCTGAGCGCAGCGAAGAATCCAGAATGACCGTTCGCCACCCGTCTCACCGGATGGATCCTTCGCATCGCTCAAGATCACATTCACGATATGGCCGCCTCCGCCTTGAGTCTCGGTCGTCTCGCGCTGCTCCTGCTCGGGCTCTACGCCGCCGTCGTCGTGCTGGCATATTTCTATTCGGACAGCGTGATGTTCCAGCCGGACTACGGTTCACGGCGTGCACCGGAGGACATGCGCCGCATCCCGCTGCCGGGTGGCGGCTCGCTCGCCGCGCTCTACCTGCCGAATCCGACGGCGAAGCACACGCTTTGGTTCTTCCACGGCAACGCCGAGGATCTCGGCGACCTTGAGCCGTTCCTGCGCGAGATGCATCGGCGCGGCTTTGCGGTGTTCGCCGTGGATTATCCCGGCTACGGGCTGAGCTCCGGCGCGCCGTCGGAGAGGTCAGTCTACGCCGCGACGGATGCGGCCGCGCGCTATCTGCAGAGCGAACTCAAGGTGCCGCTCGCTCGGGTTATCCTCTACGGCCGTTCGCTCGGTGGCGGGGCGGCGGTCGAGCTGGCAACACACGAACCGGTCGCCGGGCTGGTGCTGCAATCGGCGTTCACGAGCAGCTACCGCGTCATGACCGGCCGACGGCTGCTGCCTTTCGACAAGTTCGAGAACCTCCGCAAGCTGCCTCGCGTGACGTGTCCGGTGCTGGTCATGCACGGACGCGACGACGAGGTCATCCCCTTTGCGCACGGCGAGGCCTTGCTCGCCGCGGCACCGGGCCGCAAGTCGCACCTGTGGGTCGACGGCGCGCACCACAACGATTTCACGGAAGTCACCGGCGAGCGTCTCTGGCAGGCCTTGCGCGATTTCTCGGAGCAATTGCCGTGAATTTTTGGAGGGCTCACGTCCTCGTGAGCCGGGGCATGAAGCCGTAGGGCCCGACCTTGTGTCGAGCCTGACAGACATGGCAAGAAAGGGCGGCCTCACGCGAGGTGAGGCCCTACGATTTGCTCTGCGGCTGTTCCGTGCCGTTTGGTTTGTGGTGGGCAGTGGTGCGCCGGTCGGAACGCCGGCTCCACCGCGAAACGGGCGCTCACCAGATCGCTGGCCAGGTTTCCTTGGGCGGCGGGCAATTGAACGCTTCGTAGAACTCCGGGAACACCGCGACCGGGCCGAGCACCCGCCAGCGGATGGGACTGTGCACGTCGCTCGTGACCTGCAGGCGCAACTGCTCGGGGCGCTGGTTGGTGCGCCAGCCCTGCGCAAAGGCGATGAAGAAGCGCTGTTCCGGGGTGAAGCCGTCGATGGAGGCGAGCTGTTTCCCCGCGGTGGCGAGTTTCCACGCCTCGAAGGCGACGCGCAGCCCGCCGATGTCGGCGATGTTCTCGCCGAGCGTCTGGTGTCCCTCGATGTGCAGGCCGGGCAGCACTTCGTAGGCCTCGTATTGCTGGGCGACCAGCTCGGCGCGTTCCTTGAATTTCCTGGCGTCCTCGTCGGTCCACCAGCTCTTCAGGTTGCCCTGCGCATCGTATTGGCTGCCCTGGTCGTCGAAGCCGTGCGTCAGTTCGTGGCCGATGGTGGAGGCGAGGGCGCCATAGTTGGTGGCGTCGTCGGCCTTCTCGTCGAAGAACGGCGGCTGCAGGATGCCGGCGGGAAAGCACATCTCGTTCTGCGTCGGGTCGTAGTAGGCGTTGTTGGTCTGCGGGGTCATGAACCACTCGGTGCGGTCCACGGGCTGGCCGAGTTTGGCGAGCTGGCGGCGGAACTCGAAGGCCGAGGCGGCGATGGCGTTGCCGACGTAGGAATCGCGCGTGATCTCCAACGAGCTGTAGTCGCGCCACTTGTCGGGATAGCCGACTTTGGTGCGCATGCTGTCGATTTTCCTGTAGGCCTGCTGCTTCGTCGCCTCGCTCATCCACCCGGCGGACTTGATGCGGTTGCGCATGGCCTCGAGGTGGAACTTCACCATCGCGAGCGCGCGGCTCTTGGCCTCGGGGCTGAAGGCGCGCTTCACGTAGAGCTGGCCGAGGTCCTCGCCGATGGCGCCGTCCGCCGCGGCCATCACGCGCTTCCAGCGCGGGCGCAGCTCCGTGCGGCCGGAGAGCTTCTTGCCGTAGAAGGCGAAGGCCTCGTCGACGAACGCGCGCCCGAGGTAGTTCGCCGACTGGTGGAGCAGCGCCCAGCGGAGGTAGGTTTTCCACGTGTCGAGCGGCTCGGACTTGGTCAGCTCGGCGAAGGCCTGGAAGAATTCCGGCTGGCCGACGAGCACGCTTTCCTCGCTGGCGGGCAGCGCCACCGCGGCCAGGAAACCCTTCCAGTCGAAGCCGGGCACAACGCCGGCGAGTTCGGACACCTTGAACTTGTTGTAGTTTTTCTCCGGGTCGCGGAGGTCGACCAGCTTGCGCGAGGCGGCGGCGAGCTTCGTCTCGAAGGCGAGCACGGTGGCGGCCTGCGCCTTGGCCTGCTCGGGTGGGCCGCCGGCGAGGGCGAACATCCGCGCGATATGCGCCTCGTAGGCCTGCCGGATGTCGGCGGATTTTTCGTCGGGACGGAAATAATATTCGCGCTCGGGCAGGCCGAGGCCGCCCTGGGCGAAGCCCGCGATCATCGCGGTGCTGTTCTTGTCGTCGATCTGTACGCCAAAACGGAAGCCGCTATCGACGCCCTCGGTGAAGAACCGGCCGAGCGCCGGCGCGATGTCGGCCGGTGCGGCGAGCGCCTCGATCTGCGCAAGGTAGGGTGCGAGCGGCTTGAGGCCGGCCGCCTCGATCGCGGCCTCGTCCATGCCCGCGGCGTATAAGTCACCGACGCGCTGGGCGATGCTGCCCTTGGGGCCGCCGGTCTGCGCCGAGGTTTCCAGGATGTCCTTCAGAATGGCAAAACTCCGTTCGTCGATCTCCTGGTTCACGCCGTAGGAGGCGTATTCCCCGGGGATGGCGACGTGGTTGAACGCGCCGTTGGCGTAGTCGTAGAAATCCTTGGCCGGCGAGACGGCGAGGTCCATGTAGGCGCGGTCGACGCCGAGGATGGGACGGGTGGGCGCCGGGGCCGGCTCGGCGGCGAACAGCGTGACGGTGACGGCCAACAGGGCCGCGAGGGAGGCGTGGTATTTCATGGCGACAAAAAAACGGCGCCACCGGGCGCCGCCAAAAAAATCAGGCGAGATCCTGCGGGCCGAAGGCGCCGGGCAGCAGGTCCTTGATGGTGGTGTCGGTGCGCGCCTTGCCGTCGCAGACGGAGATGACGCGCACGCCGGGGCCGAATTCGTAGATGACCTGCCGGCACGCGCCGCAGGGGGCCGTGGCGGTCGGGGTGGGCGTGTAGACGACGACGCAGCGCAGCTTGCGCTCGCCGTGGGCGGCGGCGGCGAAGATGGCGGTGCGCTCCGCGCAGTTGGTCAGGCCGTAGGAGGCGTTCTCGACGTTGCAGCCGGAGTAGATCTTCCCGGACGACGTGAGGATCGCGGCGCCGACGGCGAAGCCGCTGTAGGGCGCGTAGGCATTGCCGGCGGCCTGGCGGGCGGCTGCCTCGAGGCGGCGCAACTGGGCGGGGGTGAGTTCTTCGGCCATCAGAGGCCCAATTCTTTCTTCACCTCGGTGAATTTCTCAATCGCAAAGGCGAGGTCCTCGCGGCTGTGCGCGGCGGAGACCTGCGTGCGGATGCGCGCCGTGCCCTGCGGCACGACCGGGTAGAAGAAGCCGATGACGTAGACGCCCTTCTCGAGCATGCGCGCCGCGAACTTCTGCGAGAGCGCGGCGTCGCCGAGCATGACGGGCACGATCGGGTGCGTGCCGGGCTTGATGGTGAGACCGGCCTTGGTGAGGCCGTCGCGGAAGAACTTCGTGTTGGCCTCGAGCTTGTCGCGCAACTCGGTCGAGCGGCTGAGCATCTCGAGGCACTTCAGCGACGCGGCGGCGATTGACGGCGCGACGGTGTTGGAGAACAGGTAGGGGCGGGAGCGCTGGCGCAGCAGATCGATGATCTCCTTCTTGCCGGAGGTGTAGCCGCCGCTGGCGCCGCCGAGCGCCTTGCCGAGCGTGCCGGTGAAGACGTCGATGCGGCCCATGACGCCGCAGTGTTCGTGCGTGCCGCGGCCGGTCTGGCCCATGAAGCCGACAGCGTGCGAGTCATCGACCATGACGAGCGCATGGTACTTGTCGGCGAGGTCGCAGATGCCCTTCAGGTTGGCGATGAAGCCGTCCATCGAGAACACGCCGTCGGTGGCGATCATTTTGAAGCGGGCGCCGGCGGCGTCGGCCTCCTTGAGCTTGCCCTCGAGGTCGGCGAGGTCGTTGTTCTTGTAACGGTAACGCTGCGCCTTGCAGAGCCGGATGCCGTCGATGATCGAGGCGTGGTTGAGTTCGTCGGAGATGATGGCGTCCTCCGCGCCGAGCAGCGTCTCGAACAGGCCGCCGTTGGCGTCGAAGCACGACGAGTAGAGGATGGTGTCCTCGGTGCCGAGGAACCGGGCGATGGCGGCCTCGAGGTCCTTGTGCAGCTGCTGCGTGCCGCAGATGAAGCGCACGGAGGCAAGGCCGTAGCCCCAGCGGTCGAGCGACGCGCGCGCGGCGGCGATGAGCTCGGGGTTGTCGGCGAGGCCGAGGTAGTTGTTCGCGCACATGTTCAGCACCTTCTGTCCGCTCGCCACGGCGATGTGCGCGGTCTGGTGCGTGGTGATGATGCGCTCGCGCTTGTAGAGCCCGGCGGCGTCGATCTCGGCGAGTGTCTTCTTCAGGTGGTCGTAGTAGGCGGAATTCATAGGCAGAGGATTGGTTGGGTGGAGGGCTCAGCTCCGGCTGAGCCGCGGTCCGGCGGGAGCCGGGCCCTCCAGAAAGGCAGGCGTGTGGTTCACTCCCAGTTCAGGACGATCTTGCCGGACTTGCCGGCGCCCATGAGCTCGAAGCCTTCCTGGAACTGGGCGACAGGCAGGCGGTGGGTGATGACGGGGGTGATGTCCATGCCGCCGAGCACGAGCTGGGTCATCTTATACCACGTCTCGAACATCTCGCGGCCGTAAATGCCCTTCAGGTGAAGCATCTTGAAGACGATCTTGTTCCAGTCGACGGTGGCTTCGCCCGGATGCACGCCGAGCAGAGCGATGCGGCCGCCCATGACCATGTTGTCGATCATCTGGTTCAGCGCGGCGGAGCTGCCCGACATTTCCAAGCCCACGTCGAAACCCTCGGTCATGCCGAGCTCCTTGTGCCAGACGTCGGCGAGGTTCTCCTTCGCGACGTTCACGGCGCGGATGGGGCCGAGCTTTTTGGCGAGCTAGAGGCGGCCGTCGTTGATGTCGGTGATGACGATGTGGCGTGCGCCGGCGTGCTGGGCGACGGCGATGGCCATGCAGCCGATGGGGCCGGCGCCGGTGATGAGCACGTCCTCGCCGACCATGTCGAACGAGAGGGTGGTGTGCACGGCGTTGCCGAGCGGGTCGAAGCACGAGACGACGTCGAGATCGAGGCCGGCAGGCACCTTCCAGACGTTGGAGGCGGGCACGACGACGTAGTCGGCGAACGCGCCGTCGCGGTTCACGCCGACGCCGATGGTGTTGGGGCACAGGTGGCGGCGGCCGGCGCGGCAGTTGCGGCAATGCCCGCAGACGATGTGGCCCTCACCGGTGACGATCTGGCCCTTGGCGAAGCCGGTGACGCCGGCGCCTACGTCCTCGACGGCACCGACATACTCGTGGCCGATGATGAGCGGCGGCTTGATGGTGCGCGCGGCCCACTTGTCCCATTTGTTGATGTGCACGTCGGTGCCGCAGATGGACGTCTTCTTGATCTTGATGAGGACGTCGTTGACGCCGGGCGTGGGGACCGGAGCTTCGGTCATGATGAGGCCGGGACCGGCGGTGGGTTTGACGATGGCGCGCATTTTGGCGGGCATGGCGAGTAGGGTTGAGGGCAAGTTATGACACGCCGGTCCCGCTACAACCCCGAACGTCCGCAGCCGTGCGCTTTAAGCGCGTTTAACTGTGCCGCCGCGCCGGCTAATTTCGCCGCGCGGGGCTTGGCCCGGTGTGGGAGGGGCTTTACGCCCGACGGAGATTGGATGGGAATGCCTGGAGCTGCGGCGCCCTCGCCGCGGTCGAGCGCCATGACGCGCCGGGGCGTAAAGCCCCTCCCGCATTCTATCTTCCGCCCGCGCCGCTTATTCCTGCGCCGGTCCGAGCGAGCGCCAGAGATACCAGCTCGCCACGCTGCGGTAGGGCGACCAACGCCGGGCATGCTGGAGGATGACCTCGGGTTTCGGATCGCGGCGTTTGCGATAGAGATTTTTGAAGGCAAGCCGGATGGCGAAATCCCCCGTCGGCATCACGTCGGGCCGGCCGAGGTGGAAGATGAGCAGCATGTGCACCGTCCACGGGCCGATGCCGCGCACTTCGGTCAGACGCGTCACGAGCTCGTCGTCCGCCAGCTTGTGCGCCTCGCGCAGCGAGGGCACGACGCCCGCGCCGCACTTGGCCGCGAGGTCGCGCGTCGCCGCGAGCTTGGCGCGCGAGAGCCCGGCGCCGCGCAACTCCTCGTCGCTCACCGCGGCGAGCGATGAGGCGTTCGGTCCGCCGTGGCGGTCGAGCAGGGCGAGCACGCGGGCGTGGATCGTCGCTGCGGCCTTGCCGTGCAGCTGCTGGTAGACGATCGAGCGCAGCAACGCCTCGAACAGGCTGTCGGCCTTGAGCAGTTTCAGTTCGAACGGTCCGGTGCGGTCGATCAGCGCGGCCAGCACGTCGTCGTTGGTGCGGAGGTGTGCGACGGCCTCCGCCGGGTCGTAACGGTGACGAGGCCTCATTTCCGCACGTCATCGCGAGCCCGGCTTGGCCGGGCGTGGCGATCCAGATAGATTGCTTCGTCGCTCACGCTCCTCGCAATGACAGTAATGTTCATTCCGAAATCAGCTCCGCGCCCTCGAGGGCGAGCAGGCGGGTCTTGGTGCGGACGCCGCCGTGGGCCGAGAAGCCCGTCATCTTGTCGCTGGCCGACACCACGCGGTGGCACGGCACGATCAGCGGCCAGGGATTGGTCGCCAGCGCCACGCCGACGGCGCGCGCGGCGTCGCTGCCGAGCGCCATCTGTTTCGCGATCTCGCCGTAGCTTATCTTGTAGCCGGGCTTGATGGCTTGCGCGTGCAGGTAGACGGCGCGCTGGAAATCGCTCACGCGCGACCAGTCGATCGGGACATCCGCGAAATCCTGCAGCTTGCCTTCGAGGTGCTGTTGCACGCGCTCGACCGTGCGGCGCACCCACTCGGGCCGCGGCTCGTCGGCCGGCCTGGAGTGCGCCTTGGTGGCGAGGTGTTTTTCCGTCCGTTCAACGTCGTTCTCGGGAAGCTGGAAGCCCGTCAGACCTTTGTCGTTCCAGGCGAGGCCGCAGGTGCCGTAGGCGGTCGGAAACAGCGTGTGGGGCATGGCGGGACTGATAGGCGCGAACGGCATCGGCTGCAAGTCAGCCGGAACTGTTTTACGGGACGATGACGAAAACCGGGCGCTTAATTCTCCCCGATGTAGCGGCGGAAGAACTCCTCGTAGCGCACGAGGCTGTCGAGCCGCTGCTTGGGCTCGCCGCTGCGGCTCATCTCGTGCGTGGCGCGCGGGTAGCGGACGGATTCGACGTCGCGGCCCAGGACCTTGAGGGCCTTGAGCAGCATCTCGCTCTGGCCGAAGCCGGTGCGGCGGTCGTTGTCGCCGTGCTGGATGAGCAGGGGCGTCTTGATCGCCTCCACGTAGTTGAAGGGCGAGTCGCGTTCGAGGATGCGGCGCGTCTCCTCCTGCCACGGGTAGCCGCCGAACGCGATCGGCACGAGCCGCCACGCGTTGGCCTCGCCGAAGAACGTCGGCAAATGGTACACGCCGCGCTGCGCGACGGCCGCCTTGAAGCGCTGGTCGTGGCCGACGAGCCACGCGACCATGTAGCCGCCGTAGGAGCCGCCGGTGACGACCTGGCGGGCCTTGTCGATGTAACTCTCCTTCGCCACAAAATCGGCCGCGCTCAGGATGTCGCCCGCCGGGCCGATGCCCCAGTCCTTGTGGTTGGCGTGTTGGAAATCGTAACCGTAGCCGCCGGAGCCGCGCGGATTGGAGAACACGATGGCGTAGCCGCGCGCCGCGAAATACTGGAACTCGAACCACATGCTGTCCTCGCCCGGGCCCCACATCGCCGCGGGGCCGCCGTGGATCTCGACGAGCAGCGGATACTTCTTCTTCGCGTCGAACTCGGTGGGCGGCATCGTCCAATACTGGATCGTGAGCCCTTCCTTGTTCACGAGGCTGTGCGGCGTGATGGCGCTGAGTTTCTTGCCGGCGATCCACGCGCTGTTGTGCGCGGTCAGCGGATGGGAGTCGCGGGCGCCGACAGGGCCGGCGTGCAATTCGTAGGGGTTGGCCGGCGATGTGAGCACCTGCACCAGCACTTCGCGGCCGAGCGCGTAGTCGCGCACGCCGAGTTCGGCTTTGTCCGTGAGCTTCTCGACGGTGCCGCCGGCGGCCGGAACGCGGTAGAGGGGGAAGCCGCCATCGGTCGCCGCAACGAAGTAGATGAAACGATTGTCGGCCGACCACTGGAGGTTGCCGGCACTGCGGTCGAGTTTCTCCGTCAGCAGCTTCGGCTCGACTCCACCGGCCGCGGGCACGATGGCCACGACGGTCTGACCGTAGCCGAACGCCTCGCCGGGCGTCGCGGTGAGCGCGACCCACTTGCCATCGGGCGACGGAGTGGCGTTGCCCAGCGAGTAGTCGGCCAGTGCGGCGAAGGGCTTCACGCCGCCGCCGGCCGCGTCGACCTGATAGAGGCTGAACGCCGTGCTGCGGTCCGGGTGCTCGTCGAGCTTCTTGGCGCCGGCGCAGACGATGCTCTTGCCGTCGGCCATCCACTCGGCGGCGGCGAAGCCGTTGTAGCCGGGCGTGAGGTCCGTCGCCGGGGCGTCCTCGCGCGCCTCCTGCACAAAGACATGCGAGAAGGTCAGGTTGGGGTTGATGTCGAACTCGTTGAGAAACGCCAGCCGGTCGAGCGGGCGCGGGTTGCCGTCGGCCTCGTTCTTCGCGAGCCACTCGCGGCGTTCCTGCAGCGAGCCGTCGGGAGATGCGGCCGGTTTCTTCGCGTCCTTGTCCTCGCTCTTGGCCTTGTCGCCGTTCTTCAAGCCCCAGTTGCCGGTGTCGTTGGCCGTGCGGCCGGGCTTCTCGAAGCTCCACTTCGGCTTCGGGTCGGCGCCGGATTTCTCGAGCGCATCGCGCACCTGCGCGTAGCTGAGCGCGGTGGTGAAGAGTATCTTGGAGCCGTCGGGCGACCAGCGCGGATTGCCGGCGCCGAACTCGGACTTCGTGAGCTGCACGGCCTCGCCGCCGGCGAGCGCGAGCGTGTAGATCTGCGCCTTGTCGGTCGGGGCGCTGCCGCCGCGCACGAACGCGATGCGCGTGCCGTCGGGGCTCCAGGCTGGGGCCGTGTTGCTGTGGGCGCTGTGCGTGAGCTGGCGCGGGGGCGCGGAGCCGTCGGTAGCGGCGAGCCAGAGATGCGTGTGGTAAACCCAGTCGTCCTTCGCGTCGGGCTTGGGTTCGATGGAGTTGACGACGTAGACGACCCACTTGCCGTCGGGCGAGAGGGCGGGGGACGACAGCTGTTTCAGTTTCAGCAGGTCGGTGGCTTGGATGAGCGGGGAATCCTTGGCGGCCGCGGGAGCGTCGGTGGCGACGGCGAGACGCGGCAGCGCGGCCAGCACGAACAACGAGGTAACCAGGGCCAGGCGGAGCAGGGGGAGGCGTGGCATAAGCGGGTCCCGCACTCTGTCCAAGCCCCGGGCTCTGTCGAAGGCATTTTGGCCGGCGCGCCGGGGAAAACGACGAACTGTGCCGGAGCTGCGCCCGGCGCCGTCCGCGGAGCCGTATCTTCCACCCCTGTCATTGCGAGGCGTGCCGCGGAGCGGCGCGATGAAGCAATCCCGCCGACTGGATCGCCACGCCCGGCGGCGCGGGCCCGCGATGACACCCAACTCAGTGCGGGAGGTTTTTGCGTTGCCGCGCGGCGGCTTTTGCGGGACGACCGTGGTTCCGATGCCGCAAAACCGATTCTACAACGCCTTCGACCTGCAGGAGTGGGGCAGCTCCCGGAAGCCCGACTACCGCAGCCCGTTCCAGATCGACCGCGACCGCATCATCCACGCGCACGCCTTCCGCAAGCTCCAGTCGAAGACGCAGGTTTTCCTCAGCGGCGAATACGATTTCTACCGCACGCGCCTCACGCACTCGATGGAGGTCGCGCAGATCGGCCGCTCCATCTGCCACTTCCTGCAGAGCCGCGGCGGGCCGCTGACGGACGACTTCTACATCGACGACGCGCTCGTCGAGGCCAGCTGTCTCGCGCACGACATGGGCCACCCGCCGTTCGGCCACTCGGGCGAGCGCACGCTGCAGGAGCTGATGAAGCGCCGCGGCGGCTTCGAGGGCAACGCCCAGACGCTCCACCTGCTCTGCGAGACCATGTACCAGAACGAGTCGGGTGTGCGCGGCATGCAGCCGACCCGCGCGCTGCTCGACGGCGTGCTCAAGTACAAGAAACTCTACACCGAGTGGCCCACGCCGCCGGTCAACCACTTCATCTACGACGGCCAGGAGCCGATCCGCGCCTGGGTCTTCGGCGGCGAGCGCATCCCCGGCGCGCTCATGCGCGGCGGCGCCCTCAACGACTTCAAGAGCGTCGAGTGCCAGATCATGGACTGGGCCGACGACGCGGCTTATTCGCTCAACGACATCGTCGACGGCGTGCGCGCGGGCTTCCTCACCATCGAGCGCGTCGAGCACTGGGCCGCCGGCGAGCAGGTCGGCGCCGCCGAGCAGCGCCACATGGATTCGCTTTTCGACGCCCTCCGGAAGGACAAGCTTGAGAACACCTTCTCCAAGAAGATCGGCGCCTTCATCCAGGCCTGCCGCCTGAAGGAGCGCGACAATTTCATGGCCGCCAAGACCAACCGCTACCGCTACGAGCTCGTGGTCGAGGAGCCCGCGCTGGCCGAGGCGGCGTTCTTCAAGAAGATGGCCAACGACATCATCTTCGAGAGCCCGCAGCTCGAGCAGCTCGAGCACAAGGCGCGCGTCATCTTCAACGCGCTCTTCGCCGCCATCTGGGAGAACTACGCCGAACGCAACGAGCGCGTCATCCACATCCTCCCGCCCAACGTCAGCCGCCTGATCAACGCCGAGAAATCGCTCGACGGCAAAGCCCGCCGCCTCTGCGACTACCTCGCCGGCCAGACCGACGGCATGATCGTGCGGACGTACCGGCGGCTCTTTGATCCGGAATTCGGCTCGTTTCGGGATTTGAGCTGAGGGCGGGCGATTTTTTTGACCACGGATGGCGCGGATGAGCACGGATTATGACCGTCGCTCGACCACGCCCAGGGCGGTCGGTTGACAATCCCGAATCGGAATGCTTTGGTCGCGACATGAAATTTACGGTGACAGTCGACCGCGATGAATCCGGCACATGGGTTGTGGAGTGTCCCGCGATTCCGGGCTGCGTCAGCCAAGGCAAGACCAAGAAGGAGGCGCTGAAGAACATCGAGGAGGCGATCGAACTGTGTCTCGAAGTTCGCGCCGAGCGCGGCCTGCCGCTGACGATTGAGACGAAGCAAGTGACCGTCGCTGTCTGATGCCGCAGGTGCCCAAACTGAGCGGGCGCAATGTCGTGAAGGCCTTCGGCCGGGCCGGATGGGGCGTGGCGCGCCAGAAGGGCAGCCACATCATTTTGGTGAAGGACGGGCACTGGGCGACGCTGTCCGTGCCCGACCACCGCGAAATCGCCCCAGGAACGCTCCGCAGCCTCATTCGCGCCAGTGGGTTGACCGTCGACGAGTTCATCGAGTTGGCCCGCAAGTAGGCGCGCGACACCAGCAGGCGCAGCTTTGAGTGGCATTCCGGGCCTTTGTCGTATCAGCATGGCGGCACACTTTTCTCCCCGTGCCGAAATTCGTCCTTATCATGGCAATCCTTCTGGTGCTCTTTACGCTGCTGGCCACCTTCAAGGACCGGCTGTTCAAGTGACCGTTTCCCCTTGGGCGCGCCTTCGTTCACTCTCCCTGACTATCCCTGCATCAAGCGGGTGAACAGCTTTGCCGAGCTGGTCGCGACGCCGATGACCGGTGACGTCAACGCCCTCTGCTGGCCGCGTGCGTTGCCGGGGGACTTCGGCGAGGTGGTGGTGCGGTTGGGCGCGGGCGAGGGGATCGACATGCTGGACGAGGCGCGCCTGCGCGCGCTTCCGCTGAGCGCGGCGGGCCGGACAGCCGTGGAGGTGATGCTCGCGGACCTGCGGCTGCTGCGGACGCACGACCTCGATCCGGTGCTCAACTGCATTCATGGCTATCCGGGCGACGACACCGCCGGGCCGGTGCCCACGGACGTTTTTTCCTTCCACGCCGACAGCGCGCCGGTGCCGGCCGACACCTGGCTGTGCACCTACCACGGCGCGGCGAGCGAAGGCGTGCGCAACGAGGAGGCGCAGCGCCGCGTGGACGTTCCCGCGACCCGCGCCGAGCTGCTCAAGCTCCACGGCGGCGCGGACGACGAGAGCTTCCGCGAATTCCTGCGCGAGCACTGCTACGACCTCCACTACGCCACCGTGCCGGGCGCGAAGCCGTATTCCTTCGGCCTGGGCAACCTTTGGCGCATCGCGCTCGATTATCCCGGCAACCCGGTGCTCCCGTGCCTCCACCGCGCCCCCGCCACCGTGCCCGGCCAGCCGCGCCTGCTGCTGATCAGTTAGGCGGTTGAAGATTGGTCAGATCGTTTAAGTCGCCGAATTCATAGCCGGCGTCCTTGAGTGCAGGGATGATCTTGTCGAGAACTGCCGCAGTTCTGGCTCCGCGAGTTTCGCCATCGTGCATGATCAAGATGCCACCGGGAATCGCCAGCCACTTGACAAGCATGGAGAGCAGCCACGGATCGTTTATCCAGTGATCGAGTGGGAAAACGGTGCCAAGCACAGGTATGCAGCCCTTGCTTCGCGCATAGTCTAGTTGACCTGCGGAGCCGAAGTCTGATGGAGGGCGAAAGAACTTGGCGGCTTCGACTCGTTTCAGAGCGGCGGCGGTTGAGTCGAAATCTGCTGTGAAATTTTCCCAGCCCAGCTTCGAACAGGCGACAGTCGTGCGCAGGTGATTTCCCAAGTGATGTCCAGCTTCGACGATCTGTCTCAGGGCTGCGTCCGATTTGATGCGACCGGAAATGACAAAGAACGTGGCTTTGACCTTATGTCTGGCGAGTACGGTCAATATTTCCCCTGTCGCCGTGGTCGGCGCATCGTCAATCGTGAGATAAATCACTTTCCGTGACGCATCGCCGCGAAACAAAATTCTCGGCTGCCACCAGCTCAATAAACTGGGAAGCAGATAGGGTGTAACCACACAGACTACCCAAGCTGATAGACTAAGCAGGACAATAATCCAAATCACTCTGCGCACGGGATAGGTTTCAGGGGGCCTCGATATTCTGGATTGGGAGAGAACTCAATCCACCCCCTGATTCGCGTTAAACGCGCGGGAGCGGAGCGGGGCGTGGCGGATGAGGTCGGCGTGGGGCAGGCCGCGGACGGTGTCGGGGCCGGGCGGGGCGTATTCGATGCGGAAACTGGCGGACCAGCCGTCTTGGATTTTCTCGAAGGGCACGGGGGCGGCGTCGGGCTTGTTCGTGTCGGTGACCCACCACTCGGGCTGCGTGAAATCCAAGTGCACGGCGTGCGTGGCACCGGGCTTGAGCACGAGGATGTCCTCGGCGTGCGGTGCGGGTGGGTCGGTGCGGCTTTCGCCGGCCCACGCGTAGTGTCCGGCCGTGAAGCGCTGGTTGCGCACGAGACGGAACGAGCGCGCGCCGGGCAGGGTGACAAGGGCGAGGTCCTTGTCGCCGTAGTTGTGCAGCGTGACGGTGAGGCCGGTGAGCGTCTGCGGCTGCCACGGCTGGCCGGGCACGCGGGTTTGTTGCGGACGCGGCGGCCGGTCGAACGCGATGGTCAGACCAAGCGGCTCCCACGCGAAATCCTTGAGCACGGCTATGCCGGAGGAGCCGACGGCGATGTGCGCGTTCATCGGGGCGCCGGCGCGCTCGTTGAGCGCGGTGCTCTCGGTCTTCAACGCGGCCTGCTGCGACATGAAGAACGCCTCGATGCCGTAGCGCACACGCACGCCAAAGGAGTCGGCGCTCTGCACGCGTCCGCGCAGGAACGGCCCGCGGGCGGGCGCGATGTCGCTGAGGTAGGCCAGTTCGGCGATGCCGTGCGGGTTGACCTGCAAGGCGGCGTAGACGACGCGGTCGCGCAGGGTCTGCAGCAGGCGATAGTCGGTGTCCTTGACCCACTTGGCCGGCTCGCCGCGGCAGAGGGCGGGCGGGACGAAGCTGATCTCGTAGTCGAGCCGCACGTAGGCGCCGCGCATGGGATCGCCCGGGTCGATGGGGGCGTTGCGCAGCGTGAGCGGCGTGCCGGTGCGCGCGATCCACTCGCGTTGCCCGGCCATGAAGGCCAGCACGAGCACCTGCAGGGCAACGACAGCGAGGGCGAGGCGCGTTTTCATGCGGCCCCTCCCGTTTCCCGCCGCACTTTCCGGTAATACATCGCCTCGGCCACGAAGATGCCGCCGAGGACGATGAACGCCAGCCCGCGCGCCGCGAGGCTGTGAAAGAGGTCGAAGTAGCGCGCGAGCACCACGGCGCTGAGCAACAGCGAGCCGAGCACCGTCGGCCGCAGCCGGCTCTGCTGGCAACCACGCCACATCCACATGATCGCCAGGCTGAGCAGCACGAGGTTGAACGACCACGAGACGAACAGCTCCCAGCCGCGCGTGTCCGTGGCGGCGAGGCCGTAGCCGTAGAGGAGCGCGATGGGCAGCAGCCATTCCTCGCGCTGCACGCCCGCCTCGTGCCGGGAAAACGCCCGCTGGAGCAGCCAGAGCCAGCCGGCCAGCCCGCCCGTGAAGAGCGACCAGCCGAAGACCGTCGCCACCTCGGGATTCCGCTCGTATTGGCGCGACCAGTTCAGGAGGTCGTGCACGGCGTCGTGGAAGGAGAGCAGGTAGGCGCAGACGAGAAACGCACCGTAGCCGAAGAACGACATCACGGCCGCGCCGCCGGCGAAGTCGGGCCGGTCCGCCGCGGTCAGCCGTGCCGCCGCGACGAGCAGCACGCCGAGCGCGAGGCTGGCGGTGAAGGCGTGCGAGGCGCTGCCCCACGTCACGAGGTTGAGCGCGATGAGCAGTTGGAGCGCGGCCAGCGCCGCGGTGAGCAGCAGCGCGGAACGCTGCGCCCACGCGAGCGTCACGACGCCGCCGGCGACGAGCAGGGCCGACCAGTATTCCGGTTGGTGGAAAGCCGTCGTCTCGCAACAGCCCCAGATCGCGAGCAGCACGACGGCCAGCAGGCCGTTGGCCGTGGAGCGGATGGCCCACGCCATCGCCAGCGCGCCGAGCGCCCAGAAGAGGAAGCCGTTGGGGTAATGCTCGTCGATGTTGTAGATTTGCGCCACGAGCCAGATGCCCGCGCCATAGAACATGGTCCCGAGCGCGGCGAGCGCCTCGCCGAGCTTCGGCTGCCAGCCCGCGCGCGCGCGCAGACGGAGGCCGCCGGCGTGCGTCGCGATGATCGCGCCGAAGACCAGCGCGAGTTTGCCGGCCTTGGGAATCTCGTCCCAGTTGTAGGCGAAGAGCAGGATGACCCCGAGGCCGATGACGATGGCGCCGGCGGTGGCGAAGACCAGCAGGCCCCACGGCACGGCGCCGGCGGGTTCGGCGGTATAGCGGCTGCGCAAGGTGGCGGCCTGCTCCGGCGTGATGAGCCTCTCCTCCGTCCAGCGCTCGATCTCGCCCAGTAACCAGCGGGAATGTTTGTTCATTGGTCGATGGCCCGTTGCGTTCACAGCCAAACCGCGCGGGCGGCGGGTCACAAACGAATTCCGCCTGGAGCCGGGGCGGCGCGGCAGAGCACCGGTGGGCGGCGCCGGATCGCGGAAAGGCTCAGGATGTGCGGGCCATATGCCCGGCCCATTGCCGGACCACCGCTTGCAAGGCGGCCTGCTTGGACTTCACGTCGGCGAGGCTGAAAAACTTGGCGATGCAGCGGCGCTCGTCGAGCCACTCCAACAGGCCGGTGTCTTCCGTGATGGCGATGCGGCCTGGCTTGGGCTTCGCGCCCCGGTGAAACACGATGAGGATGTGATCGGTGCGCCTGACGTGAAAGGTCGCAAACCAGTCATGGCAGAAAAAGCTCGGGGCATTCCACTTGATGCCTTCCGTGATCTGCGGGTCGGCGGCGAGGATGATTTTGCGGAGGGCAGTCATCACGGGTTTGAGCGGATGATTGCTGTGTGCGATAAGCTCGGTCACGGCGTCGGGATTGTCCCATTCCGCCGGGCGACCGGAGGGGAGCTTCTTTGCGGGGGCGGTTTTGCGGGTTTTCATCGGGCGGTAGATTTTCCGCGGATCGCCGGCCTCCAGCGCGGGACGGAGGCCGCATAGGATTCCCACTCGGCGCCGAACTGCCCGTGCAACCAGGGTTCCTCGAAACGGGTGACACGCAGATGGAAGATCACGGCGAGCAGCGCGGCGTAGCCGGCGGTCCACGGCGAGGCATAAAGCACGCTCCATCCGGCGACCAATGTCAGCACGGCGAGATACATGGGGTTCCGGACGTGGCGGTAGAGGCCGACGATCACGAGGTGCTTCGGCGGATCCCACGGGGCGAGCGTGCCGCGGCCGGCCACAAAGAAATCCCGCACGCACCAGAGCAGCAGCGCCGCCCCGAGCGCGAGCAGCCCCGCGCCGGGCAAGACCAGCGCCGGATGAGGCGGATCGTGACGCACGAGAAACGCCGGCACCACGCCGGCGACGATCCCAGGGCAGGCGAGCACGGCAAACAAGGCGCGAAGGACTCTCATCGGTTGGAGCGGCAGGGTGGCGAGGGGTGCGGCCGGACGCGGCGACTCATTTCCGTCCGGCGGGGGCGGGCGGCAGGTGACCCTGCGCGACGGATTCTCCGATCATGCGCGTGGCGTATTCCCAGATGGCCTGCGAGCCGTCCTGCACCGCCGCGTTGCGGGCGAGCACACGGTCGTGCGTGACGCCGTGCTTCTTCCACGCGTGGCCTTCGGTGCGGGCGTTGAGCAACATCGCCTGGAAGCGGTCGCAAGCGAGGGCGAACTGCGCCTCCGGCGTCGTGTGCGCCTCGAATTCGTCCCACAGCGCGCGGTACTCGGCGGTCTGGTCGGGCGGCAGCAGGCCGAAGATGCGCTCGGCGGCGCGGGCCTCGCGCTCGTGCTGGCCGACCATCGCGGCCGCGTCGTAGGCGAACGTGTCGCCGGCATCGATCTCCACGAGATCGTGGATGAGCAGCATGCGCAGGACGCGCAGCAGGTCGAGCTGCGGGGCGTTGGCGTGCTCGGCGAGCGTGACGACCACGAGGCAGAGGTGCCAGGTGTGCTCGGCGCTGTTCTCGGCGCGGCGGCTCTGCGTCACGACGGTGCGGCGCAGGACTTCCTTGAGCTTGTCGACCTCGACGAGAAATTCGATCTGCCGGGCGAGCCGGTCGGCGGTGGCGGAGCTCATGGCGCGAGGAGCGGGGTCAGGATTTTCACCCAGAGGGCGTAGCCGGCCGGCTTCATGTGCAGCTGGTCCTCGCGGAAGAGCACGGGGCGCGGGTGGCCGGCGGTATCGAGCATGGCGGAGTTGACGTCGACGAAGCGGCAGCGCGGGTCGGTGGCGCACTCGGCGGCGATGAGGGCGTTGGTGCGGCGCATGGCCTCGCCGATGCGGGCGCGCGACGGGCTTTCCTTGATCGACACGTAGAACAGGCGTGCTTGCGGCAAGGCGGCGTGGAGCTTCGTGCGGAACGCGCGGAAGTCGGCCGCGACCTGCTCGGGCGTCTTGCCGTTCCAGAGGTCGTTCTCGCCGGCGTAGAGCACGACGGTGCGCGGCTGATAGGCGAGCACGATGCGGTCCGCGTAGAACGTGCTGTCGGCCAGCTCGGAGCCGCCGAAGCCGCGGTTGACGACGGGAAGGCCGGGAAAGTCCTGCGCGAGCGTGCTCCAGAGCCGGATCGACGAGCTGCCGACGAACACGATGCCGCCGCGTGCGGGCGGGTGAGTGGTGTCGGTTGCCGTGAGCTGGGCAATCTCAGCGGCCCAGTCGGCGGGTTTGGCGAGGGCGGGGGAGACGAGCAGCAGCCCGGCGAAGAGCGCGAGCGTGGAGAGACGAAGACGGCGGGGTAAGGAAGTGGGCACCACGAAACACACGAAAGACACGAAAGGAGCCAAGCGCAAGACGCGGCGCGGAAATGTAGGGCTCGGCCTGGCGTCGAGCCTGAGGCCTCACACGAGGTGAGGCCCTACGCACTACACCACACCCTGTGCGGGTGACAGCGTGAGGCCCTGCACGCTACACGCTCTGCGGGTGGCCGCGCGCGGTCCGGCGCGCGCGGCGCGGGCAACCTGGGAGGCGCCGCTGATCGCGACGAGCGACCGTTCGGCGGCCGGGGCTTGCGCGGGGGGCGATTTGGGTTTTTGTCGCCCCATGCGAAATGTTGCCCGTCTTACCCTGATGATGGCGGCCCCGAGCCTCGCGCTCGCCGCCTGGAACTATCCCGCCAGCAAGACCGTCGAGCACGTCGACGATTATCACGGCACGAAAGTGTCCGATCCCTACCGCTGGCTGGAGGAACTCGACTCGGCCGACACGAAGGCCTGGGTCGCCGCGCAGAACGGGTTCACCGACGCCGAGCTGGCGAAGATGCCCGAGCGCGCGCTGGTGAAGCAGCGCCTCACCGAGCTCTGGAACTATCCGCGCACAGGCGTGCCGTTCAAGGAGGCCAACTGGTATTTCTTCACCAAGAACGATGGCCTGCAGAACCAGTCGCCGCTCTATGTGCAGGACGGCCTGCACGGCACGCCCCGCGTGCTCATCGACCCGAACGCGCTGTCGAAGGACGGCACCGTGGCCGTGACGGCCACCTCGCCGTCGCCCGACGGCAAGTGGCTCGGCTACGGCCTGGCCAGCGCGGGGTCCGACTGGAACGAGTTTCACCTGCGCGACATCGCGACCGGCCAGGACGCCGCCGACACCGTGAAGTGGGTGAAGTTTTCCGGCCTCAGCTGGACGCACGACAGCAAGGGCTTCCTCTACTCGCGCTACCCGGCGCCCGAGGGCGGCAACCCGAAAGTCTTCACCAAGCTCGCCAACCGCCAGCTCTACTACCATCGCCTCGGCACGCCGCAGGGTGACGACAAACTGGTCTTCGAGATGCCGGAGCATCCGGAGTGGTTCCTGGGCGGCTCCGTCTCTTCCGACGGACGCTACCTCGTCATCTCCGTCTCGCAGCCGGGCAAGCTCGGCAATTCCGTGTACTACATCGATCTCGCGGACGAGCACGCGCCCGTGCTGGGCGGCGCGGTCAACAAGCTGGTCGACTCCTTCGTGTCGACCTATGCGTTCATCGGCAACGTCGGGCCCACGTTCTATTTCTTCACCGATGCCGGCGCGCCGCGCGGCAAGGTCATCGCGGTCGACCTCGGCGCGCCCGACCTCGCGCAGGCGAAGACGATCATCCCGGAGTCGGGTGACACGCTCGAAAACATCCGGATCTCCGCGGGCAAGTTCGTCGTGACCTACATGCACGATGCCACGAACCGCGTCGCGCTGTTCGGCCTCGACGGCCAGCCGGCGGGCGAAATCCCGCTGCCGGGCATCGGCTCGGTCGCGACCGTCAGCGGCAAGTTCAAGGATTCCGAGCTGTTCGTCGGCTTCTCGTCGTTCCTCGCGCCCGGCACGATCGTCCGGCACGACCTCGCGACGGGCAAAACCGAGACGTTCCACGCGACGAAGACCGCCTTCGACACGGACAAGTTCGAGGTGAAGCAGGTGTTCTTCCCCTCGAAGGACGGCACGAAAATCCCGCTGTTCCTCGTGCACAAAAAGGGCCTGAAGCTCGATGGCTCGGCGCCCACGTGGCTTTACGGCTACGGCGGCTTCAACATCTCCTTCAAGCCGGCGTTCGCGGTGCCGCCGCTCGTCTGGATCGAGCGCGGCGGCGTTTATGCCTACGTCTGCCTGCGCGGCGGCGGCGAATACGGCGAGGAGTGGCACAAAGCCGGCACGAAAGAGCGCAAGCAAAACGTCTTCGACGACTACATCGCCGCCGGCGACTGGCTCGTGGCCAACGGCTACACTTCACACTCGCGGCTCGTGCTCGACGGCCGCTCCAACGGCGGCCTGCTGCTCGGCGCCGTCGTCAATCAGCGCCCCGACCTCGCCGCCGCGGCCGTGCCCGCCGTCGGCGTGATGGACATGCTGCGCTACCACAAGTTCACCGTCGGCGCCGCGTGGGCGAGCGACTACGGCAACTCCGACACGCCCGAGGGTTTCGCCTATCTGCGCGCCTACTCGCCGGTGCACACGGTGAAACAGGGCGCCAAGTATCCGGCCGTGCTCGTGACGACCGGCGATCACGACGACCGCGTCTTCCCCGCGCATTCCTACAAGTACACCGCCACCGCGCAGGCCGGCGCCGATCCGGCGGGCGGCCCGATCCTCATCCACATCGAGGCCAACGCCGGCCACGGCGGCTCGAGCGGCACCTCGCCGGTCTCGAAGACCATCGAGGACTGGGCGCTGCGCATGGGCTTCGGCGCGCACTTCACGGGTTGGGGCAAATAGGCTCCGCCCGGTTCACGGCAAGCCGCTTGCAGCTCCGGGGTGCGGAACTTTCGCCGCCGGAGTTTTCTTTGGCGGACTCCGCTGTTGACCAGCCGCCGGCGCGTCGCGCAGGCTAGAAGAGGTTACCTTCTCCCGGATGAGCAATTTCTGGATTATCTCCACCGCCATCGCCGGCTACCTGCTCGGCGCTCTGCCCTTCGGCTACCTCGTGGCCAAGGCGCACGGGGTGGATATCTTCAAGGCCGGCAGCGGCAACCCGGGCGCGACCAACGTCAAGCGCGTGCTCGGCGCCAAGGCGGGCAACACCGTCCTCGTGCTCGACATGCTCAAGGGTGCGGTGGCGACGGGCTGGCCGATGCTGCCGTTTGTCCACACCGAGCATCAGTGGATCCTCTCGCTCATCGGCGTCGTGGCCGCCGTGATCGGCCACGCGTTTTCGGTTTTCACCCGCTTCAAGGGTGGCAAGAGCGTCGCGACCGCCGCTGGCGGCCTCGTGGTGCTCATCCCCGAGGCGTGCGGCATCGCGGCTGTGACCTGGGTGGTGGTCTTCTACGCGCTCCGCTACGTTTCGCTGGCTTCGATCCTCGCGGCGGCTGCAGTGATCGTCGCCAGCTGGCTGCTGCATTACCATCTCGCGGTCTCGATCATCACGACCGTGCTGGGGACGTTCGTCATCCTCCGGCACCACGAGAACATCCGGCGGCTGCTCAACGGCACCGAGAGCCGCTTCGTCAAGAAACCGGCCGCCAACGCGGCCGAAACCAAAAAACCGGACACGCAACCCTGACGCCCTCTCCCGAGTGGCGCGGCGGTTGCGGTATGACGCACGGTGCGGAGTCGCGCCTTGCCAAACCCGCCCCCGGCGCGCCATGTAACCCGATTGGAATTATGGCACTCATCGTCCAAAAATACGGCGGCACCTCGGTCGGCGACACCGACCGCATCAAGAACGTCGCCGCCCGCATCAAGGCCTCTCACGACGCGGGGCACCAGTTGGTTGTCGTGGTCTCCGCCCGCGCGGGCGTGACCAACGAACTCACGGCCCGCGCCAAAGCCGTCAACCCGCGCCCCGACAACCGCGAGATGGACATGCTGCTGGCCGTCGGCGAGCAGGAGACGATCGCCCTCACCGCCATGGCCCTGCACGCGATCGACGTGCCCGCCGTTTCCTACACCGGCCCGCAGGCCGGCATCTTCACCGACCTCGTCCACACCAAGGCCAAGATCAAGAACATCGTGCCGACCGCCCTCCGCCATGACCTCAAGGCCGGCAAGGTCGTCATCGTCGCCGGTTTCCAGGGCGTGAACGAGCACGGCCAGATCACCACGCTCGGCCGCGGCGGCTCCGACCTCACCGCCATCGCGCTCGCCGCCGCCCTCAAGGCCGACAAGTGCGAGATCTACACCGACGTCGACGGTGTCTACACCGCCGACCCGCGCGCCGTGAAGGACGCCCGCAAGCTCGCCGAGATTTCGTACGACGAGATGCTCGAGCTCGCCTCGCAGGGCTCCAAGGTCATGCAGTCGCGCTCCGTCGAGTTCGCCAAGAAATACGGCGTCGTTTTCGAAGTCCGCAGCAGTTTCAACCACAACCCGGGAACCATCGTGAAAGAAGAAGTCGCCTACATGGAAAAGGTCGTCGTGCGCGGCGTCGCCGTCGACAAGGATCAGGCCAAGGTCGTCATCAGCAACCTGCCCGACAAACCCGGCAGCGCCGCCGCCGTGCTCCGCGCCCTCGCGGAGGCCAGCATCAACGTCGACATGATCGTCCAGAACGTCGGCCACAACGGCGTCGCCAGCGTCACCTTCACCGTGCCGAAGGACGATGCGCATGCCGCCGTCAAGGTGCTCCCGTCCGTCTTCAAGAAACTCGGCGGCGGCGAGGTCGCCGCCTACGACAACATCGCCAAGCTCTCCGTCGTCGGCGTCGGCATGCGCACGCATGCCGGTGTCGCCGCGCAGATGCTCGAGGCGCTCGCCGAGCAGAAGATCAACGTCGAACTCATTGCCACCTCCGAGATCAAGGTCACGCTCGCCGTCCCGCGCGACC
Organism: Opitutia bacterium; assembly: GCA_016187925.1. GTDB lineage: Bacteria > Verrucomicrobiota > Verrucomicrobiia > Opitutales > Opitutaceae > Didemnitutus. The sequence continues at coordinate 54,457 of JACPIS010000006.1, forward strand.
GCGCCGACGACGCCCAGCGCGCCGTCCACACGGCGTTCGGGCTGGGGAAGAAGGATTGAGGCGGATATTCGCCCTGTGTCATCCTGAGCGAAGCGAGCAGCATCGTCACAAAGCATGGGCGGAGATAGGACTGGATTCTTCGCTGCGCTCAGAATGACATGCTAAGGAGATGAAGTACCTCAGCACCCGCGGTCAGACCGATTCCGTCTCCTTCAGCGAGGCGGTGGCCCTCGGCCTCGCGCCCGATGGCGGCCTGTTCCTGCCGGAGCACCTGCCGGACGTCTCGCCGCGACTGCGCGCCTGGCAGAACCTGAGCTACGCCGAACTTTGCACGGAATTTCTCAAGGTCTTCGCGACCGACATCCCCGAGGACGTGCTCGGCCGGCTCGTGCGCCGCTCCTACGCGGCTTTCACGCACCCGGAGATCGCGCCGCTGCGGCAGCTCGACGAGCGCACCTATGTGCTCGAACTTTTCCACGGACCGACGCTCGCGTTCAAGGATTTCGCCCTGCAGTTGCTCGGCAACCTCTATGGCTGGCAATGCGAACGGACGGGGCAGGGGATCAACGTGCTCGGCGCGACCTCTGGTGACACCGGCGCGGCGGCCATCCACGGCCTGCTGGGCAAGCCGCGCACCGCCATCTTCATCCTTTATCCGGACGGCCGTGTCTCGCCGCTGCAGGAACGGCAGATGGCCTGCACCGGCGCGGCCAACGTCCACGCGCTGGCCATCGACGGCTCGTTCGACGACGCGCAACGCGTGCTGAAGGAAGTCTTCGGCGACCGCGCTTTCGCGGCGCAGCACCATCTCTCCGCCGTCAATTCCATCAACCTCGCCCGCGTGCTGGCCCAGTGTGTCTATTATCTGTACGCTTGGCTGCGGTTGCCCGAGGCGCAGCGCGCGAACGTCGAGTTTGTCGTTCCGACCGGCAATTTCGGTAACGTGCTGGCGGGTTGGATGCTCGGGCGCATGGGCGTGGCGATCCGCGGCTTCAAGGTCGCGACGAATCGGAACGACATCCTCCACCGCTTCTTCACGACCGGCGAGTATCGCGTCGGCGACGTCCACCCGAGTCTCGCGCCGTCGATGGACATCCAGGTGGCGTCGAACTTCGAGCGCTTCCTCTATTACGTCGTCGGGGAGGATGCCGCCCGTGTCCGCCAGATCATGGCGCAACTCAAGGTGGATGGCGGCTATCGCCTCGCGAATCTCGATCGCGACACCTTCAGCTCCTCCTGCGCGACGGACGCCGACATCGTGCGGCTCATCCGCGAGGTGCACCAGCGTTACGACTACGTCATCGATCCGCACACGGCCTGCGCGTTTCAGTCGCTCAATCCCGAGCGCACCAGCATCGTGCTCTCTACGGCGCATCCGGCGAAATTCCCCGACGTGCTGCGCAGCGCCATCGGCCTCGGGCCGGTGCATCCTTCGCTCGAGGCGCTCAAGAGCCGCCCGGTCGTCAAGCAGCGCATCGCGGCGGACACCGCGGCAGTCGAAGCCTACATCACGCAGCACGGTACCCCGGTCTGAACTGCACCGGGCGCCTGTGTCTGGCCGGTGTTTTCGCCTGCTGTGCCGGTGCACGGCACAATTCTCGTGAGAAGCGGCCGGCCGCACGCTAGACCGTCGGCGCAATGAAACCCGTCAGCACTGAGAATTCCGAACACTACACCTGGGGCGGCGTCTGCGACGGCTGGCATCTGGTCCGCCACGAGCAGCTGAGTGTCATCCAGGAACGCATACCGCCCGGCGCCACCGAGGCGGAGCACTATCACGAGCGCGCCCGGCAATTTTTCTTCGTCCTGCGCGGCGTGCTGTCGCTGGCCGTCGGTGGTGAAGTTGTCCAAATCGGCGTGCGACAGGGGTTGGAGATCGCCCCGGGCGTGCGGCACCGGGCCTTCAACGATGGCGACGCCCCGGTGGAGTTCATCCTTTCCTCCACGCCGCCGACCAAGGGCGACCGCATTAACGTAACTTAACCAGCCCTCACCGGCCCCATAACCTTCGCTGCAATACGACCAAGCGGCGAAGTCCGGCTGGCGTCGGCAGCGCAGCGATGCAACCGGTAGAGGCATGAGCTTTCAGGATCATTTCTCCACGCAGGCGTCGACTTATGCGAAGTCCCGGCCCACGTATCCGCCGGCGTTGTTCGCGGAACTGGCCCGGCTCGCGCCCGGCCGTTCGCTGGCCTGGGACTGCGGCGCGGGCAACGGGCAGGCGTCGGCCGGACTCGCGGAATTTTTCGAGCGCGTCGTGGCGACGGAGCCCAGCGCCGCGCAGTTGGCGGAGGCGGTGCGGCACCCGCGGGTCTCGTACGTGCAGAGCGCCGAGCTGGCGCCGGGCATCGCCGACGGTTCGGCGGATCTCGTGACGGCGGCACAGGCGGCGCACTGGTTCAACCGCGGGGCGTTTTACGCCGAGGTGCGCCGCGTGTTGCGGCCGGGCGGAGTGGTGGCGCTGTGGAGCTACGGAATCTGCCGGATCGATCCGGCAGTGGACGAGCTGGTGCACCACTTCTACGCGGAGACGGTCGGCCCGTTCTGGCCGCCCGAGCGGCGGCACGTCGAGGCGGGTTATCGCGAGTTCGAGTTTCCCTTCGCGGAGTTCGTTTTTCCTCGGGCGGCCATCGAGCACGACTGGACCGCGGATGAATTCGCGACCTACCTGCGCTCCTGGTCGGCGACGGTGCGCTATGCCACGGCGCATGGCGCCGACCCGGTTGATGCGCTCGTGGCGCCGCTGGCCGCAGCGTGGGGTCCGGGCCGCCGGCACATCGTCTGGCCGCTGGCCGGCCGCATCGGCCGGGCGTAAGCCTACAGCAGCGGCGCGAGCAGCCGGCTGATCTCCTCGCCGATGGCGGGCATGAGGCGGTGGTTGTGGCGCGGCTCGGTCATCGGTTTCGACTGGGTGAAAACTTCATGCGCCCAGCGCGCCATGGCGGCGGCGTCCGTCGGCGAATAGGTGACGAGACCGACCTCGAAATTCACGAAGAGGCTGCGCAGATCCATGTTGGCCGAGCCGAGCAGGCCGGTGTGCTCGTCGACGAGGAGCATCTTGGCGTGGCTCATGCCCGGCTGGTAGAAAAGGATTTTGGCGCCGGCCCGGCGCAGCTCGCGCAGGTAGTGCCGGCGCGCGAGGTCGGTGATCGGATGGTTCGATTTCGCCGGGACCACGATGCGGACGTCGAGGCCCGTGCGCGCCTGCAGGAGCAACGAGCGGAACAGCACCTCGTCGGGAATGAAGTAGGGCGTGACGATCCAGATGCTGTGCTGGGCCTGCTGCACGAGCGAGAGGATGCCCTCGTAGAGCGGGTCGCCGCGCACATCCGGGCCGCTGGCCACGACCTGCACCTCGCTGTGGCCGGCGGCGGCGGGCGCCGGAGGCGGCAGTTCGTTGTGCAGTTTTTCCAGCGACTGGCCGCTGGCGAAAGCCCAGTCGGCGAGAAAAATCTCGTTCAGCAGGCTGACAGCCGGACCCTCGACGATCGCGCCGAAGTCGCGCCAGCGGCGCCGGGAATGCACCGGGCCCATGTATTCGAGGGCGAGGTTGTGGCCGCCGAGTCCGGCGACGCGGTGGTCGAAGATCGCGATTTTCCGGTGATTGCGGAGATTGGCGGACCAGCGCGTCTGCAGCGGGAGCACCGGCATGAATTTCACCACCTCGCCGCCGGCCGCGCGGATGGGGTCGCAGAAGCGGCGGCTGCTCACGAAGCAGCCGAGCGAATCGAGCAGCAGGCGGACCTTCACGCCCTCGCGCGCGCGCTGCGCGAGCAGCCGCACGATCCGTTTGCCCACGGCATCGCGGGACAGGATGAAGGTCATCAGGTGGATCGTGTGCTTGGCGCCGAGGATGCCGCGCTCCAGTTCGGCGTAGGCTTCCTCGCCCGAGGTGATGAGGCGCACGCGGTTGCCGCCGACGGGCGGGCCGGCGCCGTTCAGCGTGAGCACCTTGGCGGTGGGATTCGCCCGGGCGGGCGAGGGCGGGGCGCCGGGGATGATCGGGGAAAGCTGGGCCTTGCGCGCGGCGAGCCGGCGGACCTTGCGGCCGCCGAACATCAGATAGAGCGGCACGCCGAGATAGGGGATGAAGGCGATGGCGAGCAGCCACGCCATCGTGTTGCCTGGCTGCTTGCGGTCGCTCATCAGGCGCGCGATGGCGAAGAACGCCAGCAGGAAGCCCGCGACGGTCAGCAAGTGTGGCAGCACGCCGTTGACGAACGGGTGCGCGACGACCGAGTCGTAAGCCTGGCTCAGCCACTCTTTCACGCGCCCATCCAAGCGGCCCGCGGCGATTTGGCAAGTAGCGGCAGAGCGCGCGGGCCGGATTCGCGGCCCCAAGATATGCACAGGCTTCGCCAAGTTCGGCGAAGCAGACCGCATTAGCGCGCGGTAAAGTGAACCCGTGATCAAGACCCACGCGCCTGTCGCCATCACCCTGGATGCGAACGAAGCTGTCGCATCCGTCTCCTATCGCCTGAGCGAGCTCTTCGCCATCTACCCGATCACCCCGTCGTCCCCCATGGGCGAGTGGGTCGACGAGTGGGCGGCCAAGGGCCAGAAGAACCTCTGGGGCCATGTGCCCGAGGTCATCGAGATGCAGTCGGAGGGCGGCGCCGCCGGCGTGCTCCACGGCGCGTTGCAGGCGGGCTCGCTCGCGAGCTCGTTCACGGCGTCGCAGGGGCTGCTGCTGATGATCCCCAATCTCTACAAGATCGCGGGCGAACTGCACCCGTTCGTGCTGCACGTCACCGCGCGCACGCTGGCCACGCACGCGCTCTCGATCTTCGGCGACCACGGCGACGTCATGGCCTGCCGCCAGACCGGCGTGGCGATGCTGTGCTCCAACTCCGTGCAGGAGGCGCAGGATTTCGCCGCCGTCTCGCACGCCGCCACCCTGGCGACGCGCGTGCCGTTCATGCATTTCTTCGACGGCTTCCGCACCTCGCACGAGGTGCAGAAGATCGCCCGGCTCGACGACGACGACCTGCGCGCCCTGCTCGACGAGACCCGCATCGCCGCGCACCGGCTGCACGGACTCTCGCCCGACCGGCCCGCCATCCGCGGCACCGCGCAGAATCCCGACGTGTTCTTCCAGGCCCGCGAGGCCGCGAATCCCTTCTACGACCGGGTGCCCGCCGCGGTGCAGGCGGCGTTCGACGATTTCGCCGCGCGCACGGGCCGCAGCTACAAGCTTTTCGACTACGAGGGACACCCCGAGGCCGACCGCGTCGTCATCATCATGGGTTCGGGCGCCGAGACGGTGGCCGAGACCTCCGCGTGGCTGAACGCCCACGGCGCGCGCACGGGCGTGCTCAAGGTGCGCCTCTATCGTCCCTTTGACGCCAAGGCGCTGCTCGCGGCGCTGCCGGCGACGGTCAAGCGCATCGCCGTGCTCGACCGCACCAAGGAGCCCGGCGCGCTGGGCGAGCCGCTCTTCCTCGACGTGGCCGCGGCGCTCTACGAGAGCAACCGCGTCGGCCGCGTGCAGCTGATCGGCGGCCGTTACGGGCTCGGTTCGAAGGAGTTCACCCCCGGCATGGCCAAGGCGGTCTTCACCGAGCTCGAGCACGTCGAGCCGAAGCCGCGCTTCACGGTCGGCATCAACGACGACGTCACGCACCTCTCGCTCAAGTACGACGAGCAGTTCGATCTCGAGAGCGCCGACACGCGGCGCGCCATCTTCTTCGGTCTCGGCTCCGACGGCACCGTCGGCGCGAACAAGAATTCCATCAAGATCATCGGCGAGGGCACCGACCTCAACGCGCAGGGCTACTTCGTCTACGACTCCAAGAAGAGCGGCGCGATGACGGTCTCGCACCTGCGTTTCGGCCCGCACGCGATTCGCGCGCCGTATCTGATCTCCCGCGCCGGCTTCGTCGCCGTGCACCATTTCCCGTTCGTCGAGCGCATGGAAGTGCTCGGGCAGGCCGCGCCCGGCGCCACGCTGCTGCTCAACGTCGCCGCACCGCCGGACCAGGTCTGGAACCGCCTGCCCGCCGAGATGCAGGCGCGCGTGCTCGAGCTGAAGCTCAAGGTCTACGCGATCGACGCCTACGCCGTGGCCCGCGCCGCGGGCATGGGCGGCCAGATCAACACCATCATGCAGACGTGCTTCTTCGCGCTGGCGCAGGTGCTGCCCCGCGCGGAGGCCATCGAGGCCATCAAGAAAGCCATCCGCAAAACCTACGGCAAGAAGGGCGAGGCGGTCGTCGCCAAGAACGAGGCGGCGGTCGACGCCGCGCTCGCGGGGATGCACGAGATCGCGCTGCCCGGCGCCGTCACGGCCAAGTTCCAGCGCCCGCCGGTCGTGCCGCCGGAGGCGCCCGATTTCGTCCAGCGCGTCACGGCGATGATGCTGGCCGGCCGCGGCGACGAGCTGCCCGTCAGCGCGTTCCCTGTCGACGGCACCTGGCCGATGGCGACCACGCGCTGGGAGAAGCGCAACATCGCGCAGGAAATCCCGGCGTGGGATCCCGACCTTTGCATCCAGTGCAACAAATGCGTGCTGGTCTGCCCGCACGCCGCCATCCGCGCCGCCGCCTATCCGGTGGCCGAGCTCGCCGGTGCGCCCGCCACCTTCAAGCACGCCAAGCTCCGCAGCAACGACGCGCCCGGCCACGCCTTCACCATTCAGGTGGCGGCCGAGGACTGCACCGGTTGCACGCTCTGCCACAAGGTCTGCCCGGCCCGCGACAAGAGCGACCTCAAGCGCAAGGCGCTCATGATGGTCCCGCAGGAGCCGCTGCGTGACGCCGAGCGCGACAACTTCGGCTTCTTCCTGAAACTGCCGCCGCCGCCCGCCGCGCTCCTGCGCGCCGACGTGAAGGGCTCGCAGTTCCGCGAGCCGCTCATCGAGTTCTCCGGCGCGTGCGCCGGTTGCGGCGAGACGCCTTACCTCAAGCTGCTCACCCAGCTCTTCGGCGACCGGCTGATCATCGCCAACGCCACCGGCTGCTCCTCCATCTACGGCGGCAACCTGCCGACGACACCCTACAGCACCAACCGCGAGGGCCGCGGCCCGGCGTGGTCCAACTCGCTCTTCGAGGACAACGCCGAATACGGCCTCGGCCTCCGCGGCGGTGTCGACCAGCACGCCGCGCAGGCGCAGCGCCTGCTCACGGAGTTCGCCCCGCGGCTGCCCGCCGAGCTCGTCACGGCGATCCGCGACGCCGACCAGTCGACCGATGCCGGCCTGGCCAGGTTGCGCGTCCGCATCGAGGACCTGCGCAAGGAGCTGACTCATTTCCCCGAGGAGGAGGCCCGCGTGCTCGACCAGCTGGCCGATTACCTCGTGAAGAAGACGGTCTGGATCGTCGGCGGCGACGGCTGGGCCTACGACATCGGCTACGGCGGCCTCGACCACGTGCTCGCGAGCGGCCGCAAGGTGAACATCCTCGTGCTCGATACGGAGGTCTACTCCAACACCGGCGGCCAGTGCTCCAAGTCCACGCCGCTCGGCGCCGTGGCGAAGTTCAGCGCCGCGGGCAAGGGTTCCGACAAGAAGGACCTCGCGCTCATGGCCACGCATTACGGCAACGTCTATGTGGCGCGCGTGGCCTACGGCGCCAAGGACAGCCAGACCGTGCAGGCGCTCCTCGAAGCCGAGGCTCACCCCGGACCCTCGCTCATCATCGCTTACTCGCACTGCATCGCGCACGGCTACTCGCTGGCCAACGGCCTCGATCAGCAGAAGCTCGCCGTCGAGACCGGCTACTGGCCGCTCTTCCGGCACGACCCGGCCCGCCCGGCGCGCGGCCTCGCCACCACCGTGCTCGACTCGGCCCCGCCGAAGCAGCCGCTCAACGCCTACACGCGCAACGAGCTTCGTTACCAGGTGCTCCACAAGTCCGACCCGGAGCGCGCCGCCATGCTGGCCAAGCTAGCCCAGGAGGCCGTCAACACCCGGTTCGCCACCTACCAATATCTGGCCGGGCAGGACGCTCCGCCAGTCGCGCCGGCCCCGGCACCGGCCAAGCCCGCGGCGACTCCGCCCGCGCCACCGCCGCCGGCTTCCGCCTGAGTCGCAATCTTCCGGAGGATCCGCCATGAACCTCACGACCACTTACCTCGGCCTGAAACTCAAGAGCCCGCTCATGCCGGGCGCCTCGCCTCTGACCGAGAACCTCGACAGCATCCGCCAGCTCGAGGATGCCGGGGCCGGCGCCATCGTCATGAGTTCGCTCTTCGCCGAGCAGATCGAGCGCAGCGAGGCCGCCTTCGCCCGCCACGTCTCCCGTTGGAACGAGAACTTCGCGGAGGCCACGACGATCTTCCCGCAGCAGGACGACTACTCCGTCGCCCCCGCCGAATATCTCGACCGCATCGCGCACATCAAGGCCGCCACCAAGTTGCCCGTCATCGCCTCGTTGAACGGCAGCCACCCGGGCAACTGGGTCTCGCACGCCCGGCTCATCGCCGACGCCGGGGCCGACGCGCTGGAGTTGAACACGTATTTCCTCGCGACGCTGCGCAGCGTCTCCGGCCCGGAAATCGAGGAGCGCGTCATCGAGATCGCCCGCGCCGTGCGTGGCGCCGTGAAGATTCCCGTCACGGTGAAGCTCTCGCCATTCTACTCGTCGGTGGCGCACCTCGTCGGCCGGCTGGAGGACGAGGGGATCGACGGCGTCGTGCTCTTCAACCGCTTTTTCCAACCCGAGATCGACGTCGACACCCTCGAGGTGAATCCGAAGCTCGACCTCTCGACGCGTGAGGACCTGCGCCTGCGACTGCGCTGGCTCGGCCTGTTGCGCGACCAGGTGAAACTCAGCCTCGGCTGCAGCGGTGGCGTGCATGCCTCGACCGACGTCGTGCGCGCGCTGCTCGCCGGCGCCGACGGAGTGCAGGTCGTCTCGTCCCTGCTCGGACACGGCGCGGCCCAGCTCGGCGGGTTGCTCACCGGCCTCAAGCACTGGATGGAGCAGAACGAATACTCTTCCGTCGACCAGATGCGCGGCGCGCTCAGCGTGCGCAACTGCCCGGACGCCGAGGCCTACGAGCGCGGCAACTACCTGAGGACGCTGCAACTCTGGCGACCCTGAACCAATTTCCGCTCCGTGACGCCGTATGCGGTTGGGTTGCGTGGACCCACCCAACGGCGCGCGGGGCGGATTGCTTTTCAGGGCGAGGAGCCTGCCTTGTCATCGCGAGCCTGGCGCGTTTTTCCGTCCGCGGCGAGGGCGCCGCGGTTCCAACTGAGAGCGGCCGGAGCCGGCCCGGTGATAATTGAAAAAACCGCTTGGCAAACGCGGCAAAGTCCCCTTCCTTCGCCAGTCTTATTGCGTTGGTGGAATAGCGAAGTGGCCAAACGCGACTGACTGTAAATCAGTTGGACATCGTCCTTCGGTGGTTCGAATCCACCTTCCACCACCAATTTTGAAGCGGACGTCGGTCAAAATTGTCCCGCCGAAGCCCCGGCGAAGGCGGACTTTGCACCAGCGATGGATTTTTCGCTTCGCTCAGAGTGACAACCCGGTAGCGATTCACAGCATCCCCGCCGAGCGGAAGCTGTAGAAGCCGAGGCCGTGTGGATCAGCCGATGCGCGGCCGAGGATGACGTGGTCGAGCAGCTCGATGTCGACAGCGCGGGCGGCGTCGCGGAGCTGGCGGGTCACCTGCACGTCGGCGGCGCTGGGCGCGGGGTCGCCGGACGGGTGGTTGTGCGCACAGATGACGGCGGTGGCGCCGTGCCGGATCGCTTCGCGGAAAACCTCGCGCGGGTGGGCGAGACTGCTGGTGGCCGTGCCGGACGTGACCTCGACCTGCTTGAGCAGGCGGTTCTTCCGGTTGAGCAGCAGGACCCAGAATTTCTCGACCGTCAGGCTGGCGAGCAGCGGTTGGAAATGCTGCAGCACGAGCTCGGGGCGGTTGAGGACGGGCTCGGTCTCGCCGGAGTCGGTCAGCACGCGGCGGGCGACCTCCATGACGGCGACGAGTTGCGAGGCCTTGACGCGGCCAATGCCCTTGCGGCGGCGGAAGTCGGCGGCGGTCCACGTGACGAGCCGGGCGAGGGAGCCGGCCTCGGCGAGCAACTGTTGGGCGACAGTGAGGACGTTGAGGCCGCGGCTGCCGCTGCGGAGCAGCATGGCGAGCAGTTCGGTGTCGCTCAGCGCGCCGGGACCGTGTTTTTCGAGGCGTTCCTGCGGGCGGTCGTGGACGGCGAGGTCCTTGAGACGGAGGGCGGGGTAAGGTTCGCTCATGGGGCCGGAAAACTGCCGCCCGTGGCCCCGGGCGATGCGCGGAGAGTGGCGAGGAGGACGGCGGGGTGTCAAACCCGCAGGGGACTGCAGGAAAGTGGGAACGGCTTTAGGCCGCGACTGTGGCGGCCGGGCGGCGGGATCTGTCGGGGCGTAAAGCCCCTCCCACATCCTGAGCAATCCGGCTCGCCGGGAGGCGAGCCCTCCCGGGTGTTGCGTCGGGCAAGGTCGGCGGTCATAGACCGCCGCTACAGAATCGCAGACCGAGCGATAGGATCGCAGTCCGCCGCTGCGGAGCCTGATTCCGGCCGGAGTCCGGCTCAGAAGTGCTTCACGTAGCCGTTGCGGCGGAGCTTCTCGAGCCAGCGTTCCTGCGCCTGATGGGCGTTCTGCTGCTGGATCATGCGCTCGATCTGGTCGCGGACTTCGTCGAGCGGGAGGATGCCGGCGTGCTTGCGCTCCTCGACGAACAGGAGGAACGCACCCTCGGGCATGATGATGGCTTCGCTATACTGGCCCTTGTCGAGAGTGAAGAGGATGTCGGAAAATTCCTTGCGGAGGTCGGACTTGCGCTGCCAGCCCCAGTCGCCGCCCTTGGTGCGGCGGGAGTCCTGGCTGTAGAGCCGGGCGAGGTCGGTGAAGCTGGCGCCGGACTTGAGCTGGTTGATGACGTCGGTGGCCTTGGTGTGGAGCGTCTCGTCGGTGTCGTCGGCGCCGCGGGTGAACTGGATGAGGCGGAGGTGCACCTGGTCCTCCTGGTAGAACCGGTCCTTGTTCTCGTCGTAGAAGGTCTGGATCTTGACGGGCGAGAGGGTGCTGGCGGACTTGCGCTGCTGCTGGCGCATGAAGCCGTAGATCATGTCCTCCTCGACCTCCTTGCGATAGTCCTTCTGCGAGATGCCGCGGGAGCGGAGGTAGGCGAGGAACTTGCTGCGGTCGCCGTCGAACTGCGTGGCGATGATCTCGGAGATCTGGTTGTCGATGAAGCTGGCCGGGACCTTGCGCTTCTCGTCCTTGTAGAACTCCTTCACGATGAGCACGCGGTCGATGAGGTCCTGGATGATGTTGTCCTGGAGCTGCTGGAGCTTCTCGTTGAACTCGCGTTCGTTGCGGCTCTCGCGCTGGACCTGCTGGATGAGCGGGGCGATCTCGCGGCGGATGTCGTCGACGGTGATGACCTTCTGCTCGACGATGGCGGCGATGCCGTTGGCGAAGCGCATGTTCAGGCCGTCATCGACAGGCTGCTGAGGCTGTTGCGGCGCGGGCTCGGCTTGCCCGAAGAGGGCCAAGGCGGTGCCCAAGGTGCCGAGGAAAAGGAAGAGGTGACGAACGCCGGGAAGACTCATGAACTGGATAGATTCTGCAGGAAAGTAAGTATTTCCCTCAACCTTGCAAGGGGGGTGGGGGCGGTCAAGCGGGGAAACCGGCTGCTGAGCTGGATGAAGTCATCGCGCTGGCCCGAGTTGCGCAGGCACTTCAGGCGATTGCCGCTGGTTTCGACGGACAAAAGCCCCTTTTGTTCCGCCCGCACACGCACTTCCGTCACCAGCAGGAGTGCGCGGACCTCGTCGCCGAACTTCCCAAAACGGTCGCGCAACTCGCCCTCGATGGCCTTCACCTGCGCCGGGGTCTCAGCCAAAGCCAGCCGGCGGTAGAAATCGATGCGCAGCCGCGTTTCGCCGAGGTAGGCCGCGGGCAGCCGCGCCTGGACCTTGGCGATCTCGCCCGCTTCGCGCTCGGCCTGCTTGAGCGCGGTGAACGTGTTGGTGGCCTCCGCGCGCTCCGTCTCGGCGCCCTCGCCGACGAAGACGAAGTCGAGCTTCACGGCCGCGCGCACGGCGGCGGCGTGCTTCTCGCCCTTCAACCGCGCCACGCTCTGCCGCAGCAGCTGGCAATAAAGCTCGAAGCCCACGCCGACGATGTGGCCGCTCTGCTCGGCGCCGAGCAGATTGCCCGCGCCGCGCAGCTCGAGGTCGCGCATGGCGATGCGGAAGCCCGCGCCGAGCTGGTTGTGCTGCCGGATGGCGCTCAACCGCTGCCGGGCGATGTCCATCACCCGCGCGTGCCGGTGCAGCAACAGGTAGGCGTAGGCCTGGTGCTTGAAACGGCCGACGCGTCCGCGCAACTGGTAGAGCTGCGACAACCCGAAGCGGTCCGCGCCCTCGATGATGATCGTGTTGCAATTCGGGATATCCAGGCCGCTCTCGATGATCGTCGTGCAGACGAGCACGTGGTACTTGCCCGCGACGAAGTCCGTCATCACCTGCTCCAGCTCGCCCTCGTCCATCTTGCCGTGGCCGACGCCGATGGTGAGCCCCGGCAGCAGCTCACGCAGCCGCGAGGCGACGAGGTCGATGCTCATGACGCGGTTGTGCAGGTAGAAAACCTGGCCGCCGCGGCGCGTCTCGTGGCGCACGGCCTCGACGACGAGCTTCTCGTCGTAGCTCTTGACGATGGTCTGGATCGGCAGGCGGTTGACCGGCGCCGTCTCGATCGTGCTGAGGTCGCGCGCGCCGGTGAGCGCGAGGTAGAGCGTGCGCGGGATCGGCGTGGCGCTCATCGACAGCATGTCGACGTGCGCCCGCCAGCGCTTGAAGACCTCCTTATGCTTCACGCCGAAGCGCTGCTCCTCGTCGATGATGACGAGCCCGAGGTCCTTGAACTGCACGTCGGCCTGCACGAGCCGGTGGGTGCCGATGAGGATGTCGACCTTGCCCTGCGCCGCGGCGTCGAGGATCTGCTGCTGCTCCTTGCGCGTGCAGAAGCGCGAGAGCATCTCGATGGCCACCGGGTAGCCGGCCATGCGCTCGCGGAACGTGTTCAGATGCTGCTGCGCGAGCACGGTCGTCGGCACGAGCACCGCCACCTGCCGGCCGCCGGTCACGGCCTTGAACGCCGCGCGGATCGCCACCTCGGTCTTGCCGAAGCCGACGTCGCCGCAGATCAGCCGGTCCATCGGACGCGTCTTTTCCATGTCGGTCTTCGTTTCCGTGATGGCCTTCAACTGGTCGCGCGTCTCGGTGAACGGGAAGGCCGCCTCGAACTCCTTCTGCCACGCCGCGTCGGGCGCGAAGGCGTGCCCGGGCTGCGCCTCGCGCTTGGCCTGGATCTGCAGCAGCTCCGCGGCGAGGTCGAGCGTCGCGCGCTCCGCCGCCGCCCGCACCTTCTCCCAGCGGCCGGAGCCGACGCGGCCGAGCTGCGGCTTGGTCTTCGTCAGGCCCACGTAGCGGCTGATGAGATGCGACTCCTGCAACGGCACGTGCAGCGTCACCTTGTCGTCGAACTCCAGCGAGATGACCTCGCGCACGCCGTCGCGCGTCTCGATCTTCGTCAACCCGCGGAAGACCGCCACGCCGTGCTGCAGGTGGACGACGAAGTCGCCCTCCACCAATTCCGAGAAATCTAGCAACTGGTCGATGGCCGACGGCGTGACGACCGCGCGCTTGCCCACCGCGCGCCGCTGGCGCTTCCGGCCGAAGATTTCCGTCTCCGTGACGGCGACGTAGCTGCGGGGCCGCTTACCTTGATGTAGGGCGGGGTCGCCGACCCCGCCGGAAACAGGTTGCGGCGGTCCCAGCGGTCCCGTCCTACCATCCCGGAACGTCACCCGGAAACCCTCGTTCACCGTGCCGCGCACGAAGCGGGGTTTCAGTTTCTTCAGTGTCGCGTCCTCATCGAGCAGTTCGCGCGTGCGCTGCTCTTCGCCTTCCTTCGAAACGATGAAATCGACGGCGTAGCCCTCCTTTTTCCACGCGAGCACCTTCTCCAAGAAGTCGCGGCGCGCGCCGTCCTCGGCCTGCAGCCGCTCGTGCGCGAGCAGGTGCTCCTCGGGATTCGCGCGGTGGTGGGCGAGCGATTCGGTATCCCAGGTGTGCTCGTCGGCGACGCCGTCGAACAGGTCGCTAGCGAGGTCGAGATCGCTGACGCCGAAGAGCCGGACGCAGGTATTCGAGAGCGCGGCGAGCACAGGTAGGGCGAGTCCTCCGGACGAGCCGTTCGGTGGTGGCTCGTCCGGAGGACTCGCCCTACCCAGGGAACGGTCGTGGCTAAGAAGATCAAAGGTCTCCTCCAGCGCCTTGGGCTCCAGCAGCACGGCGTGCGTGCGCGGGTTGAGATAGTTGAAAACGGTGGCCTGCGTCGACGCGACGTGCAGTGAGGGTGCGCCGGTGAGCGTGATGGACTCCACGGATTCGCCCGAGCGCTGCGTCACCGGGTCGAGCGTGCGGATGTCCTCCAGCGTGTCGCCGAAGAAATCGAGCCGGTAGGGCTGGTGCGCGGTGACGGGGTAGACGTCGACGATGCCGCCGCGCACCGCGTATTGGCCCGGGGCCTCGCAGACTGCCTCGTGGTCGTAGTCGAACGAGCGCAGCAGCTCGAGCAGTCCTTGGAACGGCCGGCTCTCGCCCTTGCGCACGGTGGCCTCGCGCGACGAGAAATCCTCCAGCGGCGGCACCGGCTGCAGGAGCGCGCCGGGTGTCGTGAGCACAATGAGCGGGTCGGGCGCGCTGGCCAGGCCGCGCCGTCCGCGCAACTGGCTGAGCACGGCGAGCCGGTCGCTCGCGGCGTTGAAGGCCTCGCGCATGTCGCGGTTGTCCGCCTGCGACTCGGGAAAATGCAGGATGACTGGCGACGGCTTGGTGCCCAGCGATTGGTGGAACAGCGCCAGGTCCTCGCCGAGCGCGTCGGCCTTGGCGGCTTCCTCCAGCACGACGAGCCAGACCGGCGCGGCGTGTTCACCCGTCAGCCGCGCGAGGGCATAGGCCTGCGCCGCCGGGCAGATGCCGGTGAGCTTGGTACGCAGAGCGGGAGGTGACGATTCCATCGCGGGGCGAAGGAGCGGAACAGAGTGCAGAATCAGGCTCAGCGCAATTCCGGGGTTTGGCCGGCTCGCCTGGATGGCCCGCGTCCCCGCGGGTCGCGACACGGGCAGCACAAAAGGTAAGGCGTGCTGGTCTCAACGCGCCGAGAATGCCCGCCGCGAGGCAAAGCGCCTTGAGGGCAATGCGCTCCACCGGGAGGCCTATATCCGGGGTAGGGCCTCACCTCGTGTGAGGCCTTGGCTCGACGCAAGGTCGAGCCCTACGGCGTGCCGGTCGGTTTTCCGGAGGGCCCGCTTCCTGCGGGCCGCAACTTACTTAACGCTACCCTTGCGCAGGGTGACGAGGGCCGCGCGCGCGGCGACCTCCTCGGCGCTCTTCTTCGACGAGCCGCGGCCGGTGCCGAGCGGGCGGTCGCCGAGGAAGACGGTGATCTCGTATTCGCGGGCGTGCTTCGGGCCGGTGGCGTTGATCACCTCGTAGCGGAGGGCGCCGTTGCCGTGCGCGGGCTGGATGAGCTCCTGCAGGCGGCCCTTGGGATTTTCGGCGTCCTCGAGCAGGGCGAGCCGCTCGGTGAGCGAACCATACCAGCCGAGCACGACGCGCTGGGTCGTGGCGGGATCGCTGTCGAGATAGATGGCGCCGACGATGGCCTCGAGCGCGTCCTCGAGGATCGAGGCGCGGGTGCGGCCGCCGGCATCCTCCTCGCTCTTGCCGAGCAACAGGCCGCCGTCGACACCGAGGTCGCGGGCGAGCTGGCTGAGAAATTCGCCCTTGGAGAGCGCGGCGCGGCGGCGGCTGAGCGCGCCTTCGCGCTCGGCGGGGAACTCGCGGTAGAGCTGATCGGTGAGCACGAAGTGCAGCACGGAGTCGCCGAGGAACTCGAGACGCTGGTTGTGCCCGGCGGTCTTCGGGTGGTCCTGCAGGTAGGACGCGTGCGTGAGCGCCTCGTGCAGGAACGACGCGGTGCGGAAGCGATAGTTCAATCGCTTTTGCAGGCTGGAGAGTGCGCGCTCGGTTTTATCCATGGTAGAAATTCCAAACTCCAAGTTCCCAATCCCCAGAAAACCTCAAGAGCCAATATCGGAACGCATGGGATGGTTTGGCGATTGGGGTTCGGGATTTGGGTTTTCCGGATCGGAAATTCACGAACTTGCGCTGGAGTAGCGTTTCAACCCGCGGTTGAACAGCCAGGCCGCGAACGCCAGCCAGAGCGCGGCGACGCCGGCGATCCAAAGCAGGTAGCGCGACTGGAAACCGTGGATGAGCGTGCTTGCGGGAATGTTGCTGCAGATGACGGCCGGCAGCGCCCAGACGAACAGGATGCGCTTGATGCCGGTGAACGCCTGCCGCGGAATGCGCGCAAACTCGAAGATCGTGAAGTAGCTGCCGACGATGCCCTCGCTGCCGATCAGCCAGAACGTGAGCGATACCGAGATGAGCACGATCGCGTAGTGGATCACCAGCGCGCAGCCGAGCAGCAGCACATAGGCGGCGACGTCCGCCACACCCGGATGCAGGCCGAGCTCGCGTGCGGCGTAGACGACCACCGCGATGGCGACGAAGCTGTTGAGCAGGCCGTCGAGATCGAGCTTGCGCGTCGAGATCATGAACAGCGGGTTGCCCGGCTGGGCCAGGAAGAAGTCGAACTGCCCCGTGCGGATGTTGCGGCCGAGCTCGAAGAGGTTGCTCCAGAAAAAGCCCATCATCAGGCGCTGCTGGATCATCGAGGTGCCGACGAGCAGCAGCATCTCGTACTGACTCCAGCCGGCGACGGATTTCGTGTGCGAGTAGATGACGCCGATCAGCAGCACGTTCACGCCCATCCAGAAGAACTCGACGAGCGACCACATGAGGAAATCCAGACGGAACATCAGCGTCCGCACGATCGAGTAGCGGGCGGAGGCGAGCCAGACGCGGGCGTAGTGGGCGAGTTCCATGGTTCAGCCTCCGACGGCGGTGTGGCGGCGCAGGCCGCGGACCCACAGCAGTTGCGCGATGCCCAGCAGCACGGCGACCCAGAAGAGCTGGATGACGAGCCCCTGCGCGACCTGCGCCTGGTCGAGCCGGCCCGTGAAGATCGCCGCGGGGAAATACATCTGGTAGTAATAGGGCAGGAACTGCGAGATGCGGAAGAGCCACGCGGGCATCAGGTCGAGCGGGAACATCTGGCCGCCCAGCAGCACCTCGACCGCCATCGACAGGATGACGAACGACTGGATTTCGAGGAACCAGAACGTCAGCAGCCCGAAGCAGTACGCGATGGTGAACTGGATGAGTCCCGACAGCACCAGCGCGGGCAGCCCGAGCGCCAGCCGCCAGCCCCAGTCGGCCGGGAACGCGAGATATTGGAAGATGAACGGCAGCGCGATCGCCAGCGGCAGCAACGCCAGCAGGCCCGACACCAGCCGCGCCGCCACGAAGATGCTGATGCGATAGACGTAATAGTTGATCGGTTTCAGCAGGAACTGGTTGATGAGGCCGTTGCGGATCTCCTCGCTTACCTGGTAGTCCTCGTTGAATGCGCCGATGAGGAACTGCAGCGGCAGCATCATCACGAAGTAGGTGAGCGTCTGCCGCAGGTCGAAGCCGCCGATGTCACCCTGGCCGGCGAATGCCGCGCCCCAGAGCGTGAACACCACCACGAGATGGAAGAGCGAGAACAGCGCCCGCGCCGCGAAATTCCAGCGGTAGACGATGTTGCCCTGCAGCCCGACGGCGAAGGCGGCGCGGTATTTGGTCAGCGTGGCGAGCATGAGCGGGAGGAAGGCATCGGGCGGTGAGGACGAGCAGTAAGCAGCGAACCGCCCCGAGCGCAAGCGGCGCGTGCGGGCTCAAGCTCGACGCAAGGCCAAGCCGGTTTTTCGGAGGGCCCGCGTCCCCGCGGCCGCGGTCGGCTTCTGGAGGGCCCAGCTCCCGCTGGGCCGCGGCTCATCGGGCGATAGGGGTATTTACATGACTCAACCAGCCACTACGGGTTGTGTTTCCCGAGCGCGTCGTAGGCCGTCGGCTCGGTCTGCACCGCCTGCTGGGCGAGTCGAAAGAAGAGTTTGCCCCGCGTGGCTGAGGTGCGGCGGTTGAACCGAAACGTGAACTCGTCGAGATAATCCTGGAGGTAATCCGCACCGACGGCACCCTGATGCGTCCCCAGTAGCCAACGCTTGAGCAAGGAAATCACTCGATGGGCACGCGGCAGCAGATGTTCGGCGTCTTCGGGCTGATGGCTTTGCACCCGCCGGTCGTGAACATAGCCCTTCATCTCGCGATAGGCTTGGAGCCCGTCGGTCTGCACCGTGCTGCCCGGTTCGATGCTGTCGGCGATAAAACCATGCAGCGTCGCCCGGCTGGTGTCGGGGATATGACGGAGCCGAATTCGCCCGATGCCTTCGCCGTCGGCTTCGGACGCGATGGCGATCAATGCCTTCTCGTAGGTCTCTCGCCCGCGCACATCCTGCTCTTGGCCACCCCAATACGCCTCGTCCACCTCGACGGCTCCGTGCAGCCGCTCGCGGCCGGGTCGAACCATCGCGCGGCGAAGTTTGTGCCGCACCGTCCAAGCCGTCTTGTCGCTGCCCAACCCAAGCACGCGCTGCAATCCCATCGCGCGCACGCCGTTCTTCTGCGCGGTGACTTGCCACATCGCCCGAAACCATACCACCAGCGGCAGCTTGCTGTCCTGAAACACCGTGCCCGCCGTCACCGACACTTGCCAGCGACATCCCGCGCACAACCACCGGCTCCCGGTCATCGGCCATACCTTCTGGCCCCGACACTCTGGACACGTGAATCCCTGCGGCCAGCGCAACTTGAACAGAAACGCCCGACAGGCTGCTTCGTCGCTGAAGCGCTGCTCCAACTCCAGCAGCGTCCTGGGAAAATCCTCGGCCATGCGCCGGAACACTACAGGTTGTGGTAGGTTGAGTCACGTAAATACCCCTATCGGGCGATGAGCCCTCCACGCCCTCCCGCGCTCCCAAGGCCTCGGGCGCGCGGCACGACTACGGCGCGCCGTTTTCCTTCAGGCCGAAGCGGGCTGCGACTTCCTTGGCCAGCGCGCGGTAGGCGGTGGCGCCGGGGCCGTGCGGGTCGTAGGCGAAGATCGGTTTGCCGAAGCTCGGCGCCTCGCTGAGCCGGATGGTGCGCGGGATGACGGTCTCGAAAATCTTGTCCGGCAGATGCGAGCGCACCTCCTCGACGACCTGCTTCGCGAGGTTCGTGCGGCTGTCGAACATCGTCATGAGGATGCCGCCGACATCGAGGGTCGGGTTGACGCCGGCGGTCTTCAGCCGGTCGACGACCTTCAAAATCTGACCGAGGCCCTCGAGTGCCATGTATTCGCACTGCAGGGCGATGAGCAGGTGGTCGGCCGCGGCGAGCGAGTTCATCGAGAGCATGCCGAGCGCGGGCGGGCAATCGATGATGATGGCGCGGTAGCCACCGGAGTTGCGGAGCGGGTCGAGCACGCTCTTCAGGCGCAGCAGGTAGTTCTCCTGCTGGGCCAACTCGATCTCGATGGCGGCGAGGTCGACCTCGGACGGAATGAGCGCGAGGTGCGGCCAGGCGGTCGGGGTCAGCATCTCGAACGCGCTGCCTTCGCCGTGCAGCGGCTTGTAGAGGCTCTTGCCCTCCTGCTTCTCGATGCCGAGCGCACTGGTGGCGTTGGCCTGCGGGTCGAGGTCCACGACGAGCGTGTGGATTTTGCGCTCGGCGAGGGCGGCGGCGAGGTTGACCGCGGTCGTGGTCTTGCCGACGCCGCCTTTTTGATTGGCGATGGTGAATACCGTGCAGGCCATGCCGCATTAACCGGAAACACTCCCCGGTAGTCTAGCGCGAAGTGCGCCGGGCGGATCAGCCGCGCGCGAGATGGGCGAGGATGGCGCGCACGATCTCCGCCGGGGGCAACTGCACGTCGAGGGCCAGCGCGCCTTGCGGCGGCTCCAGCGCCTCGAACTGGCTCTTCACCAGGTCGGCCTTCAGGTAGTGTCCCTGCCGGCGGCCGACGCGCTCGAGGATCGTCGCGAAGTCACCCGAAAGATAGACGAGCACCGTGACGGCCTCGGCGCCGCCCACGAGCACCTGCCGGTATTTCTCCTTCAACGCCGAGCAGGTGAACACCGCGCTGCCGCCGGCGGCGCGCACCTCGTCCATCCTGGCACGGAGGGCGGCGAGCCACGGCGCGCGGTCGTCGTCGTTGAGCGGGATGCCGCGGGCCATCTTGTCCTTGTTGGCGGCGCTGTGGAAGTCGTCCGCCTCGAAGTACGGCCAGCAGAGCGCGGCGGCAGCCTGCCGGCCGATCGTCGTCTTGCCGGAGCCGGCGACGCCCATGAGCAGGAGGATGCGCGGAGTGGGGGACAAGGTCGCGGCATTGAGCACGGAAACCCTCGGGCGAACCAGTCATAAATACGCCGCTGTCGGGGAAAATTCGCCTTCCCGCCGGGCCTGCCCGGCTGCTAGCTTCCCGGCCGAATGAATTCCTCCTCGCGGGCTCTTCCCTCCACCGGCCGCGTTTCGTGGCGCGAGACCTTGGTGCTCATGGTGGCGTCCTGGTTGGTGCCGTTTCTCGTGCACTTCATCCCGTCGTTCGGGCCGCGTGAGATCGGCGTCTACCTGATCCCGGCGTTTTGGGCGACGTTCGTCGCGGTGTATTTCGGCGGTGCATTGGTCGGCGCGGTCGTCGCGCTGGTCACACCGATTGTGAACCTCCTGCTCACCGGCCTGCCGGCGCTCCCGTGGTTGGGCACGATGAGCATCGAGCTGGTCGCCTTCGCGCTTTGCACCGCCGGGCTGGTCCGGCGCTGGCCCAATCTCTGGCTGATCGCGCCGCTCGGCTACCTCCCCGCCAAGGCCGTGGCCATCGCGTTGCAATGGGCGGTGCCGGCGTTCGATTATCATCGGGCGCCGCTCGCGCATCTGCTCAGCTCCACGCAAAACGCCGCCCCGGGCCTCGCCGTGCTGCTGGCCGTCAATTTCGCCCTCGTGAAACTCGCCCCGCGCGATCTCGACTGGGATCACGAGTAAGGCGGCACGACGGCGGCAGCGCCGACCTGTCGCGGCGGTCTGCGACTGTCGTTCAGCTTCCGACGGTCATGGACCACAGACATCCCACAGCGCACCCGACTTCCGGCGCCAACTTCGTATCCTGTCATTCTGAGCGCAGCGAAGAATCCACGCGTGCGAATCCTGCATCGCGCCCGAGCACGTGGATCCTTGTATGTTCAACCTGATGTTAA
>JACPIS010000046.1 GCA_016187925.1 Opitutia bacterium
CGACGGCGTGGCCACGCACGACGAAAAATCGCGCGCGGCCCTCGCCGCAGCCGTTTTCCTGTCGGACCCTTCCGCTCCGCCGCACTTTTCCCGCCGCGCCTAAAAAATCCGCGGAGGTTTTGAAAGAGCCTCACGTGACAATGACCCGCGTGTGGGGTCCGGCGGGTAGCGGCCGGCGATGCGTTGCCGCGAGGGCGGGGTGCTCGCGGAGCGCCGGGCTTACTTCTCCGTCCTGGCCGCGGCGGCGGCCTTGGCGACGACGGACGGGTTGCGCTCGAGGTAGCGCGTGAGCGCCTCGATGGCGCGGAAAGTCTCCGGGCTGATGTGGTGCTCCATGCCCTCGACGTCGTCGTAGATCACCTTCTCGTCGGTGACGCCGATGGCGTGGAGGAACTCGGTGAGCAGCGCGTGGCGGTGCGCGATGCGGCGGGCGACCTCGAGGCCGGAGCTGGTCAGCACCATGCCGCGGTATTTCTCGTATTTCACGAAGCCCTCGGCATCGAGCTTCTGCACCATGGCGGTGACGCTGGCCTGGGAGATCTTCAGCTCGGCGGCGATGTCGACCACGCGGGCGTAGCCCTTGCGCGCGATGAGCTGCTCGATCTTCTCGAGATAGTCCTCGGCCGCGACGGAGGTGCGGGAGCGGGAGGTGCCGGTGGCGGCCACGGTGGAATCGGCCCGACCCGCGGGCGTTATTTCTGGTTGGCGCGCTGGAAGCGGTAGACGGTCTTCACCATCTGCAGCGCCAGCCAGAACACGCCGGTCATGCAGCCGGCGGAGAGGCCGCCCCAGAGCAGGATCATCTGCGGGTCGAGGGACGGGACGTGACCCTTGATCAAGCTGAAAATATAGCCGAAGAACGCGGCGCAGAGCACGAGGTCGACGACCAGCTCAACAATCGAAAAGGATTTTTTCTCGGGCGAAGCCATGGCCGCAGGAGATGAAGCGGCGGGGGGCTTGTCGAACAGAATCTTCGAAGTGCGCACGGGGATGTCGACCTCGACCACCTCGCCCGCGGGGTCGAAGTGCAGGAGCCCGCCGTGCTTGCGGAAAACCCCGAGCATGGCGCGGTTTTCACGGCGGACCTGGGCAAAGAGCCGGGGCACGCCGCGCCGCCGGCCGAGCAGACGCAGGTAAATCAGGAGATAGGAGGCCATGCCGAGCCGGCGCTTCGCGTCGTGCACGAGGAACGCGCACTCGGCGGAGCGGTTGTCCGGCGCATGCACGAGGCGGCCGATGGCCCAGAGTATCTCCCCGCCGCCGGGTGGCCGCTCGAGGATGCCGATGGCGAGATCGCGTGCGGGATCCGCGGCGACGAGCCGGTGGGCACGCTCGGGTGTCATGTCGCGGATCAGGTAGCCGTAGCGCGCGCGGATGCTCTCGGGCGAGAGCGAGGCGAACATCTCCCGCACCAGCGGCTCGTCGCCCGGGCCGAGCGGCCGGAGCCGGTAGTTCCCGCCGTCGCGCAACCGCAGAAGGCGCGCAGGCAGGATGGCGCTGGGGGCAGGGGAGTTCACGGGTGAGATTATGACATCCGGTCTCCATTCTGCAGCAAAAGATTTCTACCGGTAAACACATTCACTGTTAGGCGAGGGAAAAGAACGCGAAACAGGTTGCCGGGCCGCGGAAAGGGTGCCTTATTTTTCCGTGTGGTAACTCCCACGGACAACGCCCGCCAAAGTCGCGAGCTGGTCAACCAGCTGCGCGAGTCGGAAATCTATCGCGATTACGAGAAAGCCTTTCGCGACACCACGGGTCTGCCCATCAATCTGCGGCCGATCGAGGCGTTCAATCTTCCGCACCACGGCGACCCCAAAGAGGCGCCGTTTTGTGCGTTGATGGCCAAGACCAACCAGACCTGCTCGGCCTGCCTGCAACTGCAGAAAAAGGTCGAGGAGCAGGCGCGCATGGAGCCGAAGACGCTCAAGTGCTTCGCCGGCCTGTGCGACTCCGCCGTGCCGGTGCGCGTCGGCGAAAACCTCGTGGCCTTCCTGCAGACCGGCCAGATCCTGTTGCACAAGCCGAACGCCCGCGAGTTCAAGAAGGTCACGCGCGAGCTGATCAACTGGGGTGTGGAAGCCGATCTGAAGCGGCTCGAGGAGGCGTATTACCAGACGCGCGTGCTCGACAAGAAACAGCACGAGGCCGTGCTCCGCCTGCTCACCATCTTCGCGCAGCACCTCTCGTCGATCAGCAACCAGCTGATGCTCTCGGCCAAGCAGGCCGAGTCGCCCATGATCTCGCGCGCCAAGGTCTACATCGCCGAGCACCAGCACGAGGAGATCTCGCTGCGGCAGGTGGCCGGCTCGGTGAACACGAGCGCGTTTTATTTCTGCAAGATGTTCAAGCAGGCCACGGGCCTGACGTTCACCGACTATCTCGCGCGCGTGCGCATCGAAAAGGTGAAGAACCTCCTGCTCAACCCGCACAAGCGCATCAGCGAGGCGGCCTACGAGACGGGGTTCCAGTCGCTCTCGCAGTTCAACCGCGTGTTCCGCAAGATCGTCGGCGAGTCGCCCACCGTATGGCGCGACAAGCTCAAGCAGGGCAAATCAGCCACTTGAGACGGTGCGGGCGGGTTTGGCGGGGCGGGGTGGGTGGGTGCGGATCATCGCCTGGCAGCCGGTGCGGTTCCGGTTCAGGCACACCGCGCAAAGCGTGTCGATCTCCTGCTGGGCCTTGAGGTGGAAGCTGGTGAGCAGCGCCTCGAGCGTGGGGAAGGGCAGGCGCTTGCCGGCGGCGGCGCGCAGCGCCAGCTCGCCCGTGGCGTAGTAGTTGAGCAGGGGATTCAGCCCGCAGGCGCAGTTCCGCTGGAGTGGGGCGAGGAGGACGGGGGACTTCCGCAGCCAGGTCTTCAGGGAGCGGCTGGCCATGCCCTTGAAGGCCTGCGTCAGGGTCTCGTCCATCATATAGAGCAGCGTGTCCGGATTGCCGAGCGGAGAGAGTGTCGGCTCGGCGCGCAACAGGGCTTCCCACTCGCGCTTGATGGTGGGACGGAGGGCCTCCAGCTGGGTGACTTCAGGCTGATCCACGCGGGCAGTCTGCCACTTCCTGACACCTAGGGCTTTGCATGGCTTGTGCATCGATGCGCATATCTTGAAAACCCTGTGTCCCCTCGGGGATGGATGCAGGATTGGGCAAAAATTGACGGTTTAATGCCAACCCATGCGCAGCGGGCGGCGCGAAAATATCAATAATGGCCCCAGACATTTTTCCACGCCATGTCTGTCATCCCCATAACTGTATTCTGCAGCCTCCTGCTCGCCGCGCTCTTCGTCGCGCTCTTCCTCCGCGAGCAACGCCGCCACCGCTTCGCCAGCCCCGAGCGCGACTCGCTGCTCCCGCTGGCCGACGAAACTCCTCGCTCCACCCGCCCGCGCGGCGCGCCCGCCTCCGCCGCCCCCCTGGCCGATCCGGCGCCGGGTGACCTTTATTTCTGAACCGCACCCCCGCTCCACGCACCTATCCATGACGACAGGACAAAAAACCACCATTGAGTTCAACGACGGGATCGTCCGGCAATTCATGCTCGCAGCCGTCCTTTGGGGCGTCGTCGGCATGCTTGTCGGCGTCCTCATCGCCACGCAGCTGAATTTCTGGCAGGCCAACTTCCAGACGGCCTGGCTGAGCTTCGGCCGCCTGCGCCCGCTGCACACGAACGCGGTCATCTTCGCGTTTGTCGGCAACATGATGTTCGCCGGCGTCTATTATTCCACCCAGCGCCTCCTGAAGGCCCGCCTCGCGAGCGACTTTCTCTCGCAGCTGCACTTCTGGGGCTGGCAGCTCATCATCGTGTCCGCGGCCGTCACACTCCCGCTCGGCCTCACGCGCGGCAAGGAATACGCCGAACTCATCTGGCCCATCAATATCGCCGTCGCCGTCATCTGGGTCGTCTTCGCGGCGAACTTCTTCTGGACGCTCGCGAGGCGCAACGAGAAGTCCCTCTACGTCGCCATCTGGTTCTACATCGCCACGATCATCACCGTGACGATGCTCTACGTCGTCAACCACCTCTCGATCCCGACGTCGCTGCTCCACAGCTATCCGGTCTTCGGCGGCGTGCAGGACGGTCTCGTGCAATGGTGGTACGGGCATAACGCCGTGGCGTTCTTCCTCACCACGCCGATCCTCGGTATCATGTATTACTTCCTGCCGAAGGCGGCGGAGCGTCCCGTCTACTCGTACCGCCTCTCGGTCATTCATTTCTGGTCGCTGGTGTTCCTCTACATCTGGGCCGGCCCCCACCATCTGCTGAACACCGCGCTGCCCAACTGGCTCCAACTGCTCGGCATGACGTTCTCGCTCATGCTCTGGGCTCCGTCCTGGGGCGGCATGCTCAACGGCCTGCTCACGCTCCGCGGCGGCTGGGACAAGCTCCGCACCGACCCGGTCATCAAGTTCTTCGCCGCCGGCGTCACCTTCTACGGCATGGCCACCTTCGAGGGGCCGCTCCTCTCCATCAAGTCCGTCAACGCCCTCGCGCATTACACCGACTGGATCATCGGCCACGTCCACGCCGGCGCGCTCGGTTGGAACGGCTTCATGGCCGCGGGCATGTTCTACTGGCTCGTCCCGCGCCTCTGGAACAAGCCCCTGCACTCCCAGTCGCTCGCCAATCTCCATTTCTGGATCGGGACCTTCGGCATCCTCCTCTACGTCGCCGCCATGTGGGTCTCCGGCATCAACCAGGGCCTCATGCTCAACGCCACGGCCGAGGGCGGTACCATCCTGAAGTACCCCAACTTCCTCGAGACGCTCAACGCCATCCGCCCGCTCATGCTCCTGCGCGTCGTCGGCGGCACGCTCTACCTCTCCGGCTTCCTGCTCATGGCCTACAACATCTGGCGCAGCATCTCCGGCGCCAAGGCCGTCAACGGCACGATGGAGGTCTACATCGAGCCCCGCACCTCCGGGGAGAACCTCGGCGTCGGCGGCACGATCCTCAACGCCCCCGTCGTATTCAGCGCGCTCGGCCTTCTCGCCGCCTGCGTGTGGTTGTTCACCACCGGCTGGCTCAACATCCTCGGCCTCTTCGGCACGGTCATGTGCGTGCTGCTCGCCATCGGCCATTTTCAGTCCCGCGGCACCGCGTGGGGCGAGTGGTACGACAAGCTCCTCATCAACGCCCTGCCGTTCACCGTGCTCTGCTTCCTCGCCGTCGCCGTCGGCGGCATGATCCAGATCATCCCGATGCTCACCATCGAGCGCCGCCTCCAGACGGAGGACCGCGTCGCCGAGGTCTACACGCCGCTCGAACTGGCCGGCCGCGACATCTACGTCCGCGAAGGCTGCTACCTCTGCCACTCGCAGATGATCCGCACGCTCGTGCCGGATGTCATGCGCTACGGCGATTACTCGCGCCTCGGCGAATCCATCTGGGACCACCCGTATCAATGGGGTTCCCGTCGCACCGGCCCGGATCTTGCCCGCGTCGGCGGCAAATACAATCACGCCTGGCACTTCGACCACATGCAGAACCCGCGCAACATCTCCACGGGCTCCAACATGCCCTCCTACGTCTGGCTGCGGGAGAACAACACCGACTACGCCGCGCTCTCCTCCAAGATCCGCGTCCAGCGCATGCTCGGTGTGCCGTTCCCCTCCTGGTCACCCGCGATGATCGACACGCTCGCCCGGGAGCAGGCCAAGCAGATCGCCTCGGAGCTCCGCGCGCAGGGCGGCTACACCGAGCCCGACAAGGAGATCATCGCCCTCATCTCGTACCTCCAGTCGCTCGGCAAGAAATGGCAGCCCACCGCCCCCGCCGGCGCGGCCGCTCCGTAATCTCCCCACCACGCCACCGCAACTTCAACCCACCACTCCCATGTTCCGCCGCATCATCTACGAAGACTGGCAGCTCATCTTCCCCGTCGTGGCCCTCGCCGTCGCGTCGCTCGTCTACGTCGCCGCCGCCTGGCGCGCCACCCGCATGAAGCCCGCGCAAATCGACCACCTCGCCCGCCTGCCCCTCGAGCACGAGTAAGCCCTCCTCATGAATCACCAACCGCAAAAACCCGCCGCGCATGGCGAGGATGCCCTCCGGCCTCACAGCTTCGACGGCATCCAGGAATACGACAAGCGCCTGCCCAACTGGTGGCTCTATACCCTCTACGGCACCATCGCCTTTGCTATCGTCTACTGGTTCGCCCACCAGATCGCCCACATCATGCCGACCGACGCCGCCAAGGTCGACGCCGCCCTCGCGCAGATCGCCGCCGCCAAGATGTCGACCTCCATCGACGTTTCCAACGACGACAAGTTCTGGGAGATGTCCAAGAACGGTGTCTTCGTCGATGCCGGCAAGCAGACCTTCAACTCGCTCTGCATCCCGTGCCATCTCGCCAGCATGAAGGGCAAGACCGAGAATCCCGCGGCCGTCGGTCCGAACCTCGTCGACACCGCTTGGATTCACGGCGGCACACCCAAGGAAGTCTACCAGACCGTCTCCACCGGCGTGCTTGCCAAGGGCATGCCAGCCTGGGAGCCCGTCCTCGGCCAGAAGAAGACCGTCGAGGTCGTGGCCTACGTCCTCAGTCAGCACCAGAAAGGCGAAGACATCACCGTCGAAGTTTCCAAATAGCGCTTTCCGCCGGGTCGTGCCCCCTGCCCGCCCCGGCACCCCAAGACTCTCGCTCAACCCTCCACGCACATGAGCGCAGATCCCGTCCAACCACCTCCTCCCACCGGGCCGTTCGCCCGCCCCACGCCGCCCCCGCCTGCCGGCCC
Source organism: Opitutia bacterium (assembly GCA_016187925.1). GTDB lineage: Bacteria > Verrucomicrobiota > Verrucomicrobiia > Opitutales > Opitutaceae > Didemnitutus. The sequence continues at coordinate 6,727 of JACPIS010000046.1, forward strand.
CGCCCGCCGTGCCCCCGTCCGCGACTTCGTCTCGACGATCAACGACGACGGTTCGCGCAACTTCCTGTACCCGGCGGATGCGCATGGCCGCTTCATCAACGCGCGCCGGCTGAGCGCCTACTTCCTCATCGCCGTCTACCTGCTGTTGCCGTGGGTCCCGGTCAACGGCTACCCGGCCGTCTTCCTCGACGTCGCCAGCCGCCGTTTCCATTTCTTCGGTTACACCCTCGCGGCGCAGGACGCCTGGCTGCTCTTCTTCGGCATCACCGGCCTCGGCTTCGCGCTGTTCTTCCTGACCGCCCTCTTCGGCCGGCTCTGGTGCGGCTGGGCGTGCCCGCAGACGGTCTTCCTCGATCATGTCTACCGCCGCATCGAGCGCTGGCTCGAGGGCGACGCTCCCGCGCGCCGCGCGCTCAAGGCCGCGCCCATGTCGGCGGGCAAGTTCCTCCGCCGCGTCGTGAAGCACGCGCTCTACGCACTGGTCGCCCTGGCCATCACGCACCTGTTCCTCGCGTATTTCGTCAGCATCCCCGAGCTCTGGCTCTACATGCACGATGCGCCGGGCGAGCATTGGGCGTCGTTCCTCTTCGTCTTCATCGCCGCCGCCATCCTGTATTTCAATTTCGCCTGGTTCCGCGAGCAGCTCTGCATCGTCATCTGCCCCTACGGCCGGCTGCAGTCCGCGCTCACCGACGACCACACGCTGAACATCGGCTACGACGCCAGGCGCGGCGAGCCGCGCGGCAAGCTCGGTACGCCCGACGCGGGTGCTTGCATTGCCTGCAACCGCTGCGTGCAAGTCTGCCCGACCGGCATCGACATCCGCCACGGCCTCCAGCTCGAGTGCATCGGCTGCGCCGCGTGCGTCGATGCCTGCGACGACGTCATGACGAAGCTCAAGCGCCCCACCGGCCTCATCCGCTACGCCTCGCTCGTCGCCCTCGGCGGCGGCACCACGCGGTGGCTGCGTCCGCGCACCATCTTCTACGGCATCCTGCTGCTCGTCGGCGCCACCGTCGCTTCGCTCGCCTTCTCTTCGGTTAGACCCGCCAGCTTCCTCGTGTTCCGCATGACCGGCGCCTCCTACTTCGTCGATGCGGAGGACGTGCGGAACCAGTTCATGGTGCGCATCGTCAACAAGCGCACGACGCCCGCCGTGTTCCAGGTGAAGGTCGAGGGGCTGGCCGAGCACGTGAAGCAGACGGGCTTCACCGAGACGGTGACCATCGCCCCGCTCGCCGAACAGATCAGTCCGCTGGTGCTGCTCATCGAGCGCGACCACTACAAGGGGCCGTTCAAGTTCAACGTCAAGGTGCAGGACGAGGCCGGCACGTTCGCGCTCGAGCGCGAGGTCGAGTTCATGGGCCCGGACCCGCGCCTGCTCCGCGAGGAGAAGGAGGAGCGCGAACACCGCAAGGACAAGGAGGGGAAACATGACTAGGTTCCGCCCCTGGCTGCTCGTGCTCGTGGTTTTCGCCGGACTCGCGACAGCTTACTTCTTTGCCTTCCGCGCCGCCCATCAGGCGCAGATCAGGGACGTGCCGCTCGCTCCGAAGGGAGGCCGGCCGTGACGCACGAGCTCGGCGGCATCACCGGTCCCGGCACGGCGCTCGTCGCCGGGCTCATCACCAGCCTGCACTGCGCCGGCATGTGCGGCCCGCTGGCCTGCGCGCTCATGCCCGCGGCGCGCGACGACGCTGATCCGCAGACGGTCAGCACGGTCTATCATGTCTCGCGGCTTGCCGGCTACGGCGCGCTCGGGGCGCTGGCCGGCGGGGCGGGGCGTCTGCCGCTCGCGCTGTTGAGCGACGATGTGGTGCGCTTCCTGCCGTGGCTGCTCGTGCTTTTCTTCATCGCGGTCGCGGTGCGCTTCGACCAGCGGCTGCCGAAACTTCCGTTGCTTGGCCGCGCCTACGCGTGGGTCGCGGCGCATCTGCGCGGGGCCACCGGCGCGGGCCGCTCGCGCGTGCGGGCCGCCGCCGCGCTCGGGCTCGCCACCCCGCTGCTGCCGTGCGGGCCGCTGTATTTCCTGGTCTCGCTCGCGCTGCTCTCCGGCTCGGCCGTGCGCGGTGCGGAGACGCTCCTCGCCTTCGGTCTCGGCACGGTGCCGCTGCTGTGGTTCGCGCAGACCAACTATCATTGGCTGCGTCTCAAGCTCGGTCCGGTGTGGCTCGCGCGCGTGCAGACCGCGCTGGCGCTGGCCGTCGCCACCGTCCTCGTCTGGCGGCTGCGCGGCACCCTCGGCTTCGCGGGACCGGACGTGAACAATTTCGTATGTTTCTGAGATGAGCGCTGCGTCTCAGGCGAGCTGGGTGGATAGGGGTGTGTTGACCCCGGCGGGGGTGCGTGGACCTCGCGCCGGGAAGTCCGCCCCTGTCCACCTCTGCCGCCACTGCGGCGTGCCGCTCGTGACGGACGCCACGCGCGAGTCGGGTTTCTGCTGCGCGGGCTGCTCCTACGTTTTTCAGCTCGTGCACGAGCAGGGGCTCGAAGGCTACTACAAGATCCGCGACGCCGTCGTGGCGCCGGTCGACCAGGTCGTCTTCCAGTCGCGCGATTACGCCTGGCTGGCCGATCTGCAGCAGGCGGCCGAACGCACGGTCATACCGGAGCTGACGCTCGAGGTGCAGGGCATCTCGTGCGCCGGCTGCGTCTGGCTCATCGAGAAAATTTTCCACAAGCAGCCGGGCGCGCTTTTCATCGAGACCGACGCCCAGCTCGGCCGCATGCGCCTGCGCTGGGAGCGGGGCGCGTTCGACGCGCCGGCGTTCGCGCGGGCGCTGCAGAGTTTCAACTACCTCGTCGGTCCGCCCGGCGAGGAGCCCGCCGTGCCGGAGAGCAAGCGGCTGGTGCGGCGCGTCGGCCTCTGCGGCGCTTTCGCGATGAACATCATGCTCTTCGCCCTGCCGGCCTACTTCGGCATGGAGAAGACCTTCCCGTACGCGGGGCTCTTCGGCACGCTGTCGATGGTACTCGCCACGCTGAGCGTGCTCGTCGGCGGCACGTATTTCATCGGCCGCGCCGTGCGCGCGCTGCGCGACGGGGTCATGCACATCGACCTGCCCATCGCGCTCGGCATCATCGGCGCCTACCTCGGTTCGCTCTACGGCTGGTTCAGCGGGCGCGAGGCCTTCGTCTATTTCGATTTCGTCGGCACCTTCATCCTCCTCATGCTTTTCGGCCGCTGGGCGCAGGTGGTGGCCGTCGAGCGCAACCGCCGCCGGCTGCTCAGCATGAACGCCCGGCCGCAGCGCGTCGGCGTCGTCGATGCCCACGGCGTGGTGAGCGAGCAGCCCGTCGAGCAGCTCCGGGCCGGCGATGTCTTCGAGGTGCGCGCCGGCCACGTGGTGCCGGTCGAGGCGCAGCTCGAGTCCGTCGCCGCCACGCTCGGCACGGCCTGGATCACCGGCGAGGCCGATCCCCGCGACTGCCGTGCGGGCGCGCGCGTGCCCGCGGGTGCCGTCAACCTCAGCCGCAATCTCATCCGGCTGCGCGCCGCCCAGCCGTGGAGCGGTTCGCTGCTCGCGCAGTTGTTCCAGCCGTCCGGCCGCGACGAGTTCCGCCATCGGTTGCTCGAGCGCGTCGTGCGCGGTTACCTCTTCGGCATCCTTTTCGTGGCCTGCGCCACCGCCGTCGGTTGGTGGCTGGGCACGCATGACGTGGCGCGCACCTGGGCCGCCGTTACCGCGGTGCTTGTGGTGTCCTGTCCGTGCGCGATCGGCCTGGCCTACCCGCTGGCTGACGAGATGGCCACGGTCGCGCTGCGCCGCTTCGGGGTGTTCGTGCGCGAGGCCGACCTCTGGCCGCGCCTAGGCCGGATCCGGAAAATCATCTTCGACAAGACCGGTACGCTCACCCTCGAGACGCCCGTGCTCGTCAACCCCGAGGCGCTGCAGGCGCTGGCGCCGGAGGCTCGCGCGGCCTTGCTCGCCCTCGTGCGCGACAACCCGCACCCGGTCAGCCAGAGCCTCTACGAAACGCTTCTGGCCCATGGTCGCGTCAACGGCCGCGAGCCGATGACCGGCGAGCTGCGCGAGGAGCCGGGCTTCGGCGTCGTTCTCCAGACTGCCGCCGGTGAGTGGTCGCTCGGCCGGCCCGGCTGGCGCAGCGGTCCCCAAGAAAAGTGTCATATAATAGATGACACTTCCCCGGACGCCCCGGCGCACGACACGGAGTTTGCCTGCGACGGGGTGGTGCTGGCGCGGTTCCGCTTCGCGGATGCGGTGCGGGCCGACGCCCGCGCCGAGATCGAGGCGCTGCACGCGCAGGGTTTTTCCACTTACATCCTCAGCGGCGACCGGACGGGCAAGGTCGACCACATGGCGGCGGAGCTGGGCATCCCGTTCCGCCGCGCGCTGGCCGAGGTGACGCCGGCCGGCAAGGCCGAGTGGGTGCGCAGTCTCGACGCGGAGGATACGCTCATGCTCGGCGACGGCGCGAACGACAGTCTCGCGTTCGATGCAGCCTTCGCGCGCGGCACGCCGGTCATCCATCGCGGCGTGCTCGAGGGCAAGGCCGACTTCTATTATCTCGGCCGCGGTCTGGCCGGTCTGCGCCGGCTCTTCGAGGTCAACGGTACGCGCTCGCGCACGCAGGGGTGGCTGATCACCTTCTCCGTCTGCTACAACCTCGTGACGGTCGCCTTCGCCGCCCTCGGGCACATGAATCCGCTCATCGCGGCCATCATCATGCCCGCCAGCTCACTGCTCAGCCTCGCGATCGTCGCCACCGGCATGCGCCGCTGGCTGGCGGCGCGCGGTTAGGCGAGGTTCTTCGGGATCGCCGCCGTGAGGTTCACCGGCGCGCCGTCGGTCACGAGGATGTTGTCCTCGATGCGCACGCCGCCGAGCTGCTGGTGTTGGTCGACCAGCGTCCAGTTCACGCCGTCGCGGTATTTCGCGCGGCGGGCGGTATCGTTGAGGATCGGCGGGATGAAATAGATGCCGGGCTCGATGGTGACGATGTAGCCCGGACGCAGGATCAGATCCTGGCGCAGGGTGCGCAGGCTCGGGCGTGGATCCTTCACCCGGCCGGGCTCCAAACCGCTGGCGTCGCGCACGCCGAGGCCGAGCATGTGGCCGATCCCGTGCGGGAAGAACAGGGTGTGTGCCTCCTGTTCGACAAGCGATTCGGGGTGGCCGTGCATCACGCCCATTGCCACGAGGCTGCCGACCATGTCGACGGCCGAGCCGAAATGGATGTCCTTCCACTCCGCGCCGGCGCGGCAGCGCTCGATGGCGCGCACCTCGGCGTTGAGCACGGCCTGGTAGAGATCGCGCTGGAACGCGCTCGGCTTGCCGGCGACGTAGGTGCGCGTCACGTCGCAGACGTAGCGGTCCCACTCGGCGCCGGAGTCGATGAGGATGAAGTCGCCGTCCTTCGCGATGCGGTCGCGCGACGGCGTGCCGTGCAGGATGGCGCTCTGCGCGCCGACGCCGACGATGGTGTCGTAGCCGGTCTTCTGCGCGCCTTCGCGGAAATAACCGGCCTCGAGTTCGACCTGGATGCGGCGTTCGCTGACGCCGGGCCGGAGGAAAGGTTGCGCGGCGGCGTAGCCGGCGGCGGTGGCGGCGCAGGCGCGCTTCATCAGCTCGATCTCCGCGGGTTCCTTCGGGCGGCGGGCGTGCTTGTAGGCCTCGCGCACCGCAGCGGTGCGGGCCTCGTCGAACGCCACACCGGCCACGGGCGCGCCGAACATGATGACCTTGCGGCCGGAGCGCGCGGCGAGCCACGCCGCGAGCTTGCCCAGCGGCTCGCCGGGCGAGGGCTCGCGGCCTTCCCAGACGCGCTCCGCCTCGGTCACCTCGGGCACGAATGACACCCAGCCGTCGCGCGGGCCGCCCTTGGGATCGTAGGCGACGACCGCGCCCATCGCGTCGGCGAGGCCGGTCAGGTAGTAATACTCCTGGTGCGCGATGAACGGCAGCATGGCGTCGCTGATCTCGGGCTTGGGCAACTGGTGCCCGGCGCCGGCCAGCAGGATTTCGTCGGAAAGATTCAGGGCGCGCGCGATGCGCTCGCGGCGGGCGGGGTAGTCGATGCTCATGGGGGAAAGCCGGCCAAGGGTCGGGCCGGCGCGGTCGGGAGACAAGTCTTTCGTCGTAACACCTCGGCCCTTTTGCCCGGCCGGACTGTCCTGCTTGGTTCGCCGAAGCCTTGGCCGGCCTTACGGTTTCACCGGCTCGAACAAGGGCAGGATCTGCATGCCGGGCACGGTCACGAGGCCCTTGTCGGTGATGCGGATTTCAGGGATGACCGAGAGCGGGATGAGGTTGAAACCCATGTAAGGCAGCGTGCAGCCGGCGGCGCTCCACGCGGCCTTGAGGGCGGTGGATTCTTGGGCGACCGCGGTGGCGCGCTTGTCGGAAAGCAGGCCGGCGATGGGCAATGCGACCTTGGCGACCACGCGGCCGCCGCGGATGACGCACACGCCGCCGCGCATGGCCTTGAGCGTCTTGAGCGCGAGCTGGAGGTCGGCCTCGTTGGTGCCGGCGAGGATGATGTTGTGCGCGTCGTGGCCGACGGAGCTGCCGACGGCGCCGTCCTTCAGGCCGAAATCCTTGAGCAGGCCGTGCGCGACGCCGCCCGACTTGCCGTGACGCTCGACGACGGTGACGAAGCACAGGCCGTGGCGCGCGAAAAGATCGGACCACGTGCCGCCCGGGGCGGGTTGGAGCGCGACCTTTTCGTGGAAGAGGATGATGCCCGGCAGGGCGGTGCGGATGCAGTTGGCCGTGACGGGGCCGGCGGGCAGCGCGGGCGTGAGCTGGAGCTTCGGCGCGACCTTCACGGTTTGGTAGGCGGCGCGCGGGTAACGGTAGCGTTTCGCCAGAGCCTTATCGAGGAGCGGCGTGATCTTGCGGTCGGCGACGACGAGTTCGCCGCCGAACCAGGTGTTTTGCGGCACGAGGTCGTCGTCGAGCAGCACGATGTCGGCGCGGCGGGCCGGCGCGAGGCCGCCGATGTCGCCGTCCTTCGCGTAACGCGTGGCCGGGTGCAGCGAGCCCATGCTCCACGCGGTCGTGGTTTTCATGCCGTGCTTCACGGCCTCGCGCACGACCCAGTCCTGCCCGAAGAGAAAAAGATCGTCAGCGTCGCGGTCGTCGGTGCAGACGCACACGCGCTTCGGGTTGGCGCCGAGCTCGGTGATGGTCTTGATCGCCAGCGGCAGCGAATGCCACGGCGTGGTGGGCGGGCCGCCGCGCAGGAAGATCCACAGGCCGTTCTCCAGAAAGTCGTCGGCGATGTCGCGGTCGATCGACTCGTGGGTGTCGTTGATGCCGCTGGCGGCGCCGGCGGCGACGAACTCGCGGCCGTAGATGTGACCGCAGACGGGCCGGCCGCGCTTGATGGCCTCGGCGAGGATGGCGTGGCTGCGCTTGTCGCCCATGGCCACCTGCACGAAGTCCATCTTCTCCCCCAGCGCCACGGCCTCGGGCCACCGGTCGAAGAGCCGGCCGATCTTGACGGGCGTCAGGTCGCCGCCGGCGGTCTCGAAATGCGCCGACGTGGCCGGCACGGTGCTGGGCACGGTGAGGAAGATGTTGAGCGGGGCCTGGCGGGCGTCGCGCAGCATCCACTCGATGCCGGCGGCATCGCAGACGTTGCCGATCTCGTGGCTGTCGCAGAAGATGGTCGTCGTGCCGTTGAGCAGCGCGCCCTCGGCGTAGGCGCAGGCGGTCATCATCGAGCTCTCGATGTGGATGTGCGGATCGACGAGGCCGGGGGCAAGGATGCCGCCGCGCGCGTCGTAGAGCTTCGTCTTGGTGCCGGGGCCGGGCTTGAAGGTGCCGGCGGGTTTCACGGCCGCGATGCGGCCGGACTTGATCCAGACCTCGCGGTCGGCGTGGACGCGCTCCGTGTAGGTGGAGAGCACGCGCGCGCCGGTCAGGACGAGATCGGGCGCCTCGCGGCCCATGGCCACGGCGGCCAGCGTGCGGGTGACGGTGTGCAGGGGCGGGACGGAGAAGCGGGTGAGGGGCATGGCGGGATGCTGGAGAAAGAGCACCACGGGTGCCAGCCTCGGGAAAATCCCGCCGACCGGGCGTCGCGCGGGCCGCGCGCGGAGGACGAAGCCTCCGCCGGCGGGCCTCAGCCTTTTTGCACGGCCGGGCTGTCCAGTTCGGCGAGGGCCTTCGTGGCGGCTTCGAGGTTGGGATTGAGCTTGAGCGCCGCCTCGTAGCGGGTGCGGGCCTCGTCCTTCTTGCCGAGCTTGGCGAGCATGCGGCCGCAGTTGAGGGCGGCGCCGGCGTGGTCGGGCTTGAGCTTGGCCGCGGCCTCGTAGTGCGTCAGCGCGCCGTCAAAGTCTTCGCCGCGCTCGGTCACGCGGCCGAGCTCCATCTCGCCGAGGAACGGGTTGAGCTTCCGCACGCGCTCGGCGAGTTCCTTCGCCTTTTCCAGGCTGCCGCCGGCGATCTCGGGCGCGCCGGCGTAGAAACGCGACAAGCCGATGAGACCGGCGAGGTGGTTCGGGTCGAGTTCGACCGCCTTCTCGAAGGCCTTCTTCAATTTGCCGGAGACGAAGGCCTGCTGCATGAAGCTGAGTTCGCCCATGCGGGCGGCGTACGCCAGGCCGAGCTGCGCGAAATAGTCCGCCTTGGTCGCGTCGAGTTTGACGGCCTTGTCGGCGAGCTCGATGGCTTCCTTGGATTTTTTCTGCGCCAGGCGCACGGCCGAGAGCTGGTTCAGCGCCGCCGGATCCGGTTTTTCGCCGGCGGTGAGCGGGGTGAGCAGCGCCTCGGCGGCGGCGAGGTCGCCTTTCTTGAGCGCGGCGGCCGCCAGCTCGACGGGAGATTGGGCGAGCGCGCTGGTGGCGAGGAGAACAAGGGCGGCCAGGGCCGCGGGGAGGGAACGTTGGGTTTTCATGGAATGAGGAGAGCCGGTTGGGGATTACTCCTGTTGCAGCGCCTGCGTGGGATTCAGGCGGGAGGCGCGCCAGGCCGGCGCGAAGGTTGAGGCCAGCGCCACGAGCGGGAGAAAGACGGCGAGCGTGGCGAGCACGAGCGGATCGGCCGGGGCGACGCCGTAAAGCAGGCTGCGCAGCAGTAGTGAAAACGCGGCGGCGCCGGCGAGCCCGAGAAGCACGCCCCACGCGGTCAGCCGGCCGGCGCGGCCCAGCACCCAGCCGAGGATTTCCGCGGGGCTGGCGCCGAGCGCCATGCGCACGCCGATCTCGCGGCGCCGCTGGCTGACGGAGAACGCCATGCTGGCGTAGATGCCGAAGGCCGAGAGTCCCAGCGCCAGCGCGCCGAAGACGCCGAAGAGCGCCGCGCGCAGGCGCGGCTGCGCCGCCGTGCGGGCGATCGCCTCGTCCATCGTGCGGATGGTCATCGTCAGCGCCGGATCGGCGCGGCGCACGGCCGCCTGCAGCGCGCCTGTGGTGACATTGCCATCGGTGCGCACCAGCACGATGGCGAAGAACCAGGGCGACTGGCGCAGCGGCACGTAGATCTGCGGCATGGGCACGTCGGCCTGCGTGTCCTGCTTCACGTCGCCGACCACGCCGACGATCTCGCGGTAATTGCGGTTGAGCCACGGCACCAGCTGGAGCCGCTTGCCGAGCGGGCTTTCATTCGGGAACAGCCGTTGCGCGAGCGCGGCGTTGACGAGGCACACGGCGGCGCCCTGCTCGTCGTCGCGGGCCTCGAAGGTCCGACCCTGCCGCAACGGCACCCGGAGCGTGCGGAAGTAATCGGGATCGACCGAGTTGAAGACGGCCTCGTCGGAGTTGCCCTCGGAGCGCGGCCGGCCCTGCACCCAGAATGGGTAGCGCAGGGTGATGCCGGTAAGCGGCGCGCTGCTGTTGAGCGACACCGACTCCACGCCCGGCACGCGGCGCAGCTCCCCGAGCACGCGCTCGTAGTAGAGCGAGAGCGCGGTGAAGTCGCTCCACTTGTCCTGCCCGGGGGCGATGCGCAGCGTGAGCACATGACGCGGGTCGAAGCCGGGGTCGGCGCGGCTGAGCAGGAGGAGGCTCTTCATCAGCAGGCCGGCGCCGGTGAGCACGACCAGCGTCAGCGCCACCTGCCCGATGATCAGGCCCGACTGGGCGCGCGTGGCGAAACCGCCCGCCTGACCGCGGGCGCCACCGGCCTTGAGCAGCTCGTTGACGTTGGCCCGCAACACCTGCCACGCGGGCAGCGAGCCGAAGACGACCCCCGTGGCCACGGAAACGACCAGCGCGAAGGCCAGCGCGGAGCCGCTGACGCCGATCTCGTGGGCGCGCGGCACCAGTCCCGGCGGCAACTGCTGCGCCAGCAACGGCAGCCCGAGCGCCACGAGTCCGGCGCCGAGCAGGCCGCCGGCAAGTGCGAGCAGCAGGCTTTCGAGCAGGACGGCGCGCGCCAGCCGGCCGGACGAGGCGCCGAGGGCGAGACGGACCGCGAGCTCGGGCATGCGGGCCACGCCCCGGGCGAGCATGAGATTGGCGAGATTGACGCACGCGACGAGCAGCACGAGACCGACCGCGCCGACGAGCATGAAGAGCGAACTCCGCACGCCGCCCGTGCGCATCTCGCGCAGCGGCTGGAGCGCGACGGTCCAGCCCCGGTTCGTGGTAGAGTATTCGCCCTCGAGCGCGGCAGCGGTCGTGGTCGCCTCAGCCTGGGCGGCGGCGAGGGTCACGCCGGGCTTGAGCCGGCCGACGGTCGTCCAGTAACGCGAGTCGCGGACGAGATTCTCCGGCGCCTCGGGCGAGAACGGCAGCCAGACGTCGACGAAGTCCGGTTCGCGGAAGTCTGCGGGCATGACGCCGACGATGGTGGTCGGCTGCTCGTTGAGCATGACGGTGCGGCCGAGCACGGCGGGATCCTGCGCGAAGTGCCGGCGCCAGGCGTTGAAGCTGAGCAGCGCGGTGGAGGCGGCGCCGCCCGCAAACTCCTCCGCGCGGAAAGGCCGGCCGAGCAGCGGCGCCACGCCGAAGACCGGGAAGAATTCTTCCGTTACCAGTCCGCAGACAAGTTGCACCGGATCGGCGCCCTGCGGCGCGTAGCCAACGAAGTCCGGCCGGTAGGCGGCGAGGTTCGCGCAGGCCGTGCTCCGCTCGCGGAAGTCCCGGAAGTCGGCGACCGAGAGCGCCGGCTGGCGCAGGGCCTTGGCGCCGTTGATGGCGCTGAAGCCGACGAGTCGGTCCGGCTCGGGGTAGGGCAGCGGGCTGAGGACGATAGTCTGGAGGACGGAGAAGATCGCCACGTTCACGCCGATGCCGAGCGCGAGCATCACGATGGCCAGCGCGGCGAAACCCGGGGCGCGGCGCAGCTGGCGCAGGGCGGTGGTGAGTTCGTGGATGAATTTCTGCATGGAGCGGCGGGAGCGTGCCCAAGGTAGCAGAACCCGCCGCGCCGCCGCATCCCCCGGAGGTCAGGGTCATGGTCATGCTCCGCCATGCCATCCCGTCCGTCCGCCGCGGCAGCAGTTTGTCACTTATTATTACGTGACAAACCAGAGGGGAAACGCCCGCAGGAACTTGTCACTTGAGGCTCTTTCAAAACCTCCGCGGATTTTTTAGGCGCGGCGGGAAAAGTGCGGCGGAGCGGAAGGGTCCGACAGGAAAACGGCTGCGGCGAGGGCCGCGCGCGATTTTTCGTCGTGCGTGGCCACGCCGTCGCGGGCCGC
>JACPIS010000047.1 GCA_016187925.1 Opitutia bacterium
GCCGGTCTCGACGCCGATCTCGCGGATGACGGCGAAGGACGCGTCGCGCATCACCTGGTATTCCTTGTCGGTGAGCGTGAGGGCCGGGGCGACGGTGATGGAGTCGCCGGTGTGGACGCCCATCGGGTCGAAGTTCTCAATGGAGCAGATGACGACGCACTGGTCCTTGTGGTCGCGCATGACCTCCATCTCGTATTCCTTCCAGCCGAGCAGGCACTCCTCGACGAGCACCTCGTGCGTCGGCGAGGCCTCGAGGCCGCCGTTGACGATCTGCTCGAACTCCTCGCGGTTGTAGGCGATGCCGCCGCCGGTGCCGCCGAGCGTGAAGCTCGGGCGGATGATGAGCGGATACGTGCCGATTTTTTCGGCCGCGGCGCGCGCCTCCTCCAGCGAGTGGACGACGCCGGACTTGGCGACATCGAGGCCGATCTTGAGCATGGCCTCCTTGAACAGCTGGCGGTCCTCGCCCTTCTGGATGGCGTCGGGTTTGGCGCCGATCATCTCGACCTGATATTTCTCAAGGATGCCGGCCTTGTGCAGCTCCATCGAGAGATTGAGCGCGGTCTGGCCGCCGAGCGTGGGCAGCAACGCGGAGGGGCGCTCCTTGGCGATGATTTTCTCGAGGATCTCGACGGTCAGCGGCTCGATGTAGGTGACGTCGGCGAACTCCGGGTCGGTCATGATCGTGGCCGGGTTGGAGTTCACGAGGATGACCTTGTAGCCCTCCTCCTTGAGCGCCTTGCACGCTTGGGTGCCGGAGTAGTCGAACTCGCAGGCCTGGCCGATGATGATCGGGCCGGCGCCGATGATGAGGATGGACTCTAGGTCAGTGCGTTTGGGCATGCGCGTAGATTTCGGCGAGGTTTGAGTGCGCCGAAACGCGCGGCAAGCGGGAAAAGGGCCCGCGGCGTTTTCGCCCGGTCCGGGGCGGCGCTCACGAGAGCTTGGTCGGATCGACGCCGAGAATCTGGGCGGCCTTGGCCTTGTCGCCCCCGCACGCGAGGAGCACGCGGGCCATGTACTGTTTTTCCTGGCCGGCGATATAGTCGGCCAGCGGCGGCCAGTCCTTCAATTCCTGCACGCGGAGCGGCAATTGCGCGGAGGTTATGACACGCATTTCCGAGGTGGAGATGATCTGCGAGACAAACTGGGTGAACTCCGCGATGTTGCCCGGCCAGCGGTAGGAACGGAGCGTGGCGAGGGCATCTTCGGTGAACTCGATCTGGCGCGCGTCGAATTGCGGGTTGGCCGTGCGGGCCGCGATGTCCTTCAGCAAAAGCGGAATGTCCTCCATGCGCTCGCGGAGCGGGGGCAGGTTGACCGGGAGCGCAGCGATGCGGTAGAACAGCTCCTCGTTGAACTGGCCGTCCTCGGTGAGTTTCTCGAGATCCTCCTCTGTGGAGCAGATGAGCCGGAAATTATGCGAGTTGTTCCGCACGACGGACACGAGCATCTCCTGCGCCTCTTTTTGCAGGCAGTGCAGGTGCTGGAGAAAAAGCGCGCCGCCCTTGGCCTGTTGGATCCACTTGCCGCCCGTGCCCTCGGGCCCGAGCAGGCCGTCGCGCAAAACCTCGGCCGTGTTGAGCCGGCAGTCGATGCTGACGAACGGGCTGCCGGCCGGCGACCCTGCGGCGTGCAGCAGCTCCGCGACGACCTCGTGCCCGGTGCCCAGCTCGCCCGTGATCAGCACGGGAGTGTGGGCGCTCGCGAGTTTCTTCAACTGCGCGACGAGCTTCTTGATCTTGGGGCTCTGGCCGATGAGCTTGGCGTCGAAATCCCCCGCCTTGGCGGCGAAGGGTGCGCCGGACAACGACAGCGCCTCGCGCTCGGCCGTCAGGCGCTTGAACTCCATGCCGCGCTTCAGCGTCGTGATGAGTTCGTCGACCTTGAAAGGTTTCTGCAGATAGTCGAAGGCCCCGTATTTCAGCGCCTGGATCGCGCTCTCGGTCGAGGCGTAGGCCGTCATGATGATGACGACGGCCGCGGGGTCGTAGACCTTGAGCTGCTTGAGCAGTGTGATGCCGTCCATCGGCTTCATGTCGATGTCGGCCAGCACGAGGTCGAATTTCTCCGCCTTGTAGCGCACCAGGGCCTTCTCGCCATCCGTCGCGAACGCCGTCGCGTAGCCCGTGGGCTGGATCACGGCCTCGAGCATCTCGTGGATCGAGATGAGGTCGTCGACGATCAGGATGGAAGGCATACGGTAAAAGGACGGTGAATGTGCGGGTTGGTCAACCCGCAGGCAAGCGACATTCCGTCAAATCCCGGTAAGAAATTACTGCAGGCCACCGGCGACGGCGCCGAGTTGGAAGATCGGGAGGAACATCGCCATGACGATGCCACCGACCACCACGCCGAGGAACACGATGAGCATCGGCTCGATCAGCGAGGTGAGCGCCGCCACCGTGGCGTCGCACTCCGTATCGTAGAAGTCGGCGATCTTGTTCATCATGCCGTCGACGTTGCCGGTCGACTCGCCCGCCTTCACCATGTGCTTCATCATCGGCGGAAAAAAGGGATTGGCGGCCATGACCTCGGAGACCTGGCCGCCCTGGCTGACGTGGCGCGCGATTTCCGTGCAGGCGTCCTCGACCTGCACCTTGCCGCTGGCGGCGGACACGATCTCGAGCGTGCGCAGGATGGGCACGCCGGAGCGCATCAGCGTGGCGTACGTGCGGCAGAAGCGGGAGAGCGCGATCTTGTGCACGAGATTGCCGAAGATCGGGGCGCGCACGAGGAACTGGTCCTTCTGGCGGCGGCCGTTGGGCGTCGCCACATACTTGCCCACGACGTAGTAGATGCCGTAGGCGCCGAGACCGAGCGCCCACCACCACGCCTTCATGAAGTTGGAAAGGTCGATCAGCATCTGCGTCGGCGCGGGCAGCTTGGCGCCGAAGTCCGCGAACATCGCCGCGAACACCGGGATGACGAAGATCAGCAGCACGTTCACGAGCGCGACGGCCAGGCCGATGACCGCGATCGGGTACGTCATGGCCGACTTCACCTTCTTGGTCAGCTTGACGGTGGACTCGAAGTAGCTGGCCACCTTGCCGAGAATTTCCGCGAGGCCGCCGGACGCCTCGCCCGCCTCGACCATCGAGATGAAGAGCGAGTTGAAGGACCGGGGAAATTTTTTCACCGCCCCGGAGAACGAGGTGCCGGTGGATATGTCGTTGCGCACGTCGCGGATGATGATGCGGAAGACCTCATCCTCCGTCTGGTCCTGCAACGCCTCCAAGCACGAGACGAGCGGCAGGCCGGCCTGCAGCAGCGAGGCGAGCTGGTTGGTGAAGATGGAGAGTTCGCCCAGATCGAGCTTGTAGGACTTGGCCTTCTTCTCGAGGGCTTTCTGCCGCGCCATTGCCTGGGCAGCCTTGACGTTGGATTGTGGTTTGGCCGCAGCGGGGGTCGCCATAATGACCATGCTTTAAGCCCAGGCCGGGCGGCGCCGCAACCCCTTTTCCGCTCGGCGCGCAACTTCAACTAAAGCTTGAACGGCCGCTCCGGCGGGACACTCTGGGCGGGCTCGCTCCTGCGGCTGTAGTTTAGTGGTAAAACTCCGCTCTTCCAAAGCGGTATCGAGGGTTCGATTCCCTCCAGCCGCACCAGCCTTCGCCGCCGCAGAGCGAAACGAAGGCTGCCGTCCGAAGCCTTGGCGCAGGACGGCCAAACCATCCGCCACTACGCCTCACCAGAAGAAATACCGCTCGTCCCGCCCGAGGAAACGTTCGCTCGGCGGCTCGTAGGCCACCCGCCACACGTCGGCGTAGCGGCTCCACGGGCCGGGCACGGCGCCGTCGAAAATCACCCGCGGATGACGCGCCGCGTGCGGCGGCCGCGAACGCAGCCGACCGAGGAAAAGCTCATGCCCTTCGGGCGTGGAGAAAAACACGCTGCGTCGCTCGATCGGGTGCGCCGTCGCCGGCATGGCGGAGCCCGGCGCACCAGCGTGAGCCAGCAGGTAGCGGCCGACAGCATGATCGTGCCGCTCCATTTCCATGGCCGCGCTTTCGCACGCCGAGGTGAAATCCGAGCCGGCCGCGTGACCGTAGGCGTAGTGGCCGTGCGCAGCGGACCGGCGGAAAAGGATGACCGTGACGCCCGGCACCTCCGAGCACAGCACCACCGCTCGCACCTCCGGCCAGGGCGATTCGGTTTCCAACGCGGGCAGGTATCCCTCCCACCACGAAAGCAGGTTGAAGCGCTCCGAAGCCTCCAGCTGCGCGGCGCGGCGGGCCTGCCGAGCGAACAGGCCGGGGAACGCCGCCATGCCGTTGCTCGACGGATCGACGTCGAAGCCGTATCGCCCACCCTCTCCCGCAGTCAGCACCGCCATGTGCGCCCAGCGCTCCAAGGCCTCCGAGACGGCCTTGAAGCGCGCGACCATCGGCGAGGCATCCACGCCCGTGCCGTTGGCTTCGCCATACACCGCTCCCATCGATCGCCAGGCGACCAACTCGTCACACAGGCAGGCGTTGGCCTGAAACGCCCGTTTGCCCAGGATGGTGATGTCGGCGAGCTCGACGCGGGCGAGCGGCCCGCCGTTTGCTCGGAGGATATTGCGGTAGCGGAATGACGCGAGACTGGTCATGGCAGCGCGCATCGGTGCTTACAGCCACTTGCACGGTCCTGTATCACTAAAAGAGCAATCCCGCGCAGTTCCTTGCGTCAAAGTGGACTGATCCTTCAATTGCGCATGCAACGGATCGACCGTCTGCGCCGCCTTCGTTAAGCCGACAAAGAGAAAAAGGCTGGCGAGCAGCCCGAGGAGAAGTCGGATCGTTTTCATGGCCGAATTTTCTCACCGGTCGTCCCGTTTTTATATCGCGATAAACGCCTGAATCAGGGTCGTGCGCCTCCCTGATTCGCCGCGCGTCCGCCCCTGAAACTAGGTGTTGATCCACCTTAACCTTGTCGGACACCATGGGGCCGTTTCTCCCTGTGCCGTACTTCCGTCCAGCTCCTCGCGCGTTTCTGTGCGCCCTTCTTCCGCTGTGCCTCGGCCTTGGTCTGCACGGGGCTTGGACGGATAACTCCCAAGGGCTGCCCTTGCTGGAATTTTTCCCCGCCCGCGAGATCGGCACCTCCTCCACCACGGCCGGATATTTCGTCCATCAAGATGATCGGGGCAGAATTTTTCTCGGGGGTAGCAACGTGCTCACCTACGACGGGGCCGCGTGGCGCGGTCACTCTATTGGCACAGGCTACAATATCATCTCCATGTCGCCGGGCACAAACCACCGGTTATGGATCGGAGGATTTGAAGAACTGGGTTATCTGACCGAATCTGCGTCGGGCGGTCTCTCCTTCACTTCTCTGCTCGATCGTCTGCCCAAGGAAGAACGCACGCTGGGTATGGCCTGGGGTTGCGGTCAGGTCGGTCCCAAGACCTACTTCATCTGCACCGATAAGCTGCTTTGCTGGGACGGGCAGCGCTTCGAGATCACTCATTTCGCGACTAAAACCCGGCTCTTCCCCGTACACTTGAACCACGAGCTCTGGTTTACGCACGAAGAAACGGGTCTGTATCGCATTTCGGAACAGGGAGTGAAACTGGAATACTCCGCCTCTGCCCTTCCCTCTTCCGCCGCCTTCCATCTTTTCCGTGCGGAGGGCGAGCTGCGCTTGATCAGCAACGAAGGGATTGTCGCGGTCGGGCGACCAGACACCCCGCTCTGCTCCCCGGCCTTCAGTCAATTCGGCCTCAAGAACCGCGTCACTTCAGTCGCGGCGGCTCCCGACGGCACTTATTACGTCGCCTCCGCGCATGGTGGTATCGCCGTCGTGTCTTCGTCCGGCGAATTGCTCAGGGTCCTCGATACCCGCGATGGATTACCCAGCGATTACGTGCTCGCTGTCCTGGTGGATCGCGAAGGCTGCCTGTGGGGCGTGACGGACAGCGGCCCCTTCCGCATCGAGGCGCCGGGAAAAATCACCGTGTTCAATGAACAAAGCGGCTTGAGCAAAGGCACCATCAAGGCCCTGCGTCAGTCTGCCCATTCCCTGGTCGGACTGTCTGATAGTGGAGTGATTCGCCTGGAGCCGGGGTCCGGCAACCTCGCCCGTTTCGTCAAGATCCCCGGTCTCGCCAAAAACTTCGGGGTGCTGACGCCGTTCGCCAATGGTCTGCTGTTGGGCCGCTTTGGGGCCATAGACTTCTATGACGGCGCGCAATCATCCATCGCCTATGAACTGACGGCCAAGTCGTTCTGGGGTTTGTCTCCCTTGCAGCTCGACCCGAATAGCGTCACCTTTTCGTACGGGAAAAATCTCCTCCGGCTGACCCGGTTGCCGTCGGGGGAATGGCGCACGCAGGAGCTGGCGACACTGCCGGACTACAGCGCCAGCTCCTGGCAGGATACCCAGGGCAATTTGTGGCTGAATACCGTCCGGGCCGGCATCCTTTGCCTGGACTCCGCTTCGGGAAAGATCAACCGCGTGGATGACGGCGCTCCCGCCGACCAAGCGGCGAACTACCTGGCATTCGCCGGCGAAAGGGATCGGTTGTATTTCGCCCGTGACAACCGCTGCTTCGTGGTCGATCCGCTCGCGCGTCGGGCGACGCCACTCGGCGACGTGCCGCTTGCCCGCACCCTCAACGAGCTCAGGCCCTCGCCAGACGGAAAGCGGCTTTACGCCTGCTTCGAGCGCTTGCGAAACGACGGCAAGCCCTCGACGGGCGGGGTGGGATATTTCGACCTCACCTCCGTCGGACCGGAAAAACCCTGGGTTGAACTGCAAATCGCCCGGCTCGATGCCATCGGCACACCCAACACCCTGCTGGTGTTATCCGAGGGTGGAGCCGACACGGTCTGGATTGGCGGCTCGGAAGCCGTCATGCGGCTGCGTCCTGATGAATTGCCCGTAGTCCGCCAACCGGTCAGCCCCCGCCTGAGCCTGCTGCGTGACACTCCTGCGGCGGAAACGGACACCGCGCCGGCCACCTTTCCCTTCTCCGGCCACCGGGTTTCGCTACGGATCGAGACGCCGGAAGTCCTCACGCGCCGCGCCCTGCTTTTTCAGACCCGCCTCGGCGACGAGACCACACCTTGGTCCGCCCCCACGGAGCGCAGCTCGTTCGAGTTTACCAACCTCTCCGAAGGCGCCTACGCCTTTGCGGTCCGCAGCGTGAATCCCGCCGGCATGATGAGCGAGCCGGCTGTGCTCAACTTCCGCATCCTGCCGCCGTGGTACCGCACCGGCTGGGCCTACGGCGGCTACGCCGGCGCGCTGGCGGCCGTCATGCTCGGCTACATGCGCATCCGCGAGCGCCGCATCCGCGAGCGCAACCGCCATCTGGAGCAGGTCGTCGCCGATCGCACCGCCGAGCTCGTCAAGGCCAACGCCGCCAAGGACGAGTTCCTCGCCGGCATCAGCCACGAGATCCGCAACCCGATGAACGGCGTCGTCGGCCTCGCCTCCGCCATCGACACCGCGCCGCTCGACGAGAATTCCAAGCAGCGCTTCGCCTACCTCCGGCATTGCGCCACGCACCTCTCCAGCCTGCTCGACGACATCCTCGATTTTTCCAAGCTGCAGGCCGGCGTCGTGTCGCTCGACCCGCAACCGTTCCACCTGCCCGAGCTGGTGCAGTCCATCGCCGCCATCACCACGGTCGAGAGCACGCAGGCCGGCATTCCGGTGGAAGTCGCCGTCTCGCCCGCGGTGCCCGGCCTGCTCGTCGGCGACGCCGCGCGCATCCGCCAGATCCTGCTCAACTTCGTCATCAACGCCCTCAAGTACGCCGGGCGCGGCACCGTCTGCCTGACAGTGTGGTCGCGCCAGTCCACACCGGACCGCTGCGAGGTGACGTTCGCCGTGTCGGACGACGGCCCGGGCATCTCGCCCGAGGAGCAGAAGAAGATTTTCTCGCGCTTCGAGCGCGGCCAGGCCGCGCGGCAGAACCGCGTCTCCGGCGCCGGCCTCGGCCTCGCCCTGTGCCAGACCCTCGCCGACAAGATGGGCGGCCGCCTGTGGGTCGAGAGCGAGCCCGGCCGGGGCGCGACGTTCTTCTTCGCCGTGCCGCTGCCCGTGGCCACCGACGCCGCGCTCACGCTGCGCCCCGCCGCGCCCACCCAGCCCCCGCCCATTTATCGCGCCTTGGTCGTCGACGACGAGGAATACAACCGCGTCGCGCTCGCCGCGATGCTCGCCGAGCTGGGCTTCGAATCCGTCACCGCCGGCGAGAGCGAGGCCGCGCTCGCCGCCGCGCGCAGCGGGAAGTTCGATGCGGTGTTCCTCGACTTCGACCTGCCCGGCAAAAGCGGCCTCGACATCGCCCGCGAGCTGCGCGCCCTGCCGGGATTCCCCGCCGACCTGCCGATCATCGCCACCACCGCCTTCGGCACGCCGGAGAAGCGCGCGCAATGCTTCGCCGCCGGCATGAACGCCTTCCTCAGCAAGCCGGTCTCGCTTGAGAAAATCCGCTCGGCGCTCGCCGCCGCCACCGCGCTCAGCCGCTCCGCCGCCCCGCTGCAGGCGCCGGGTGCCGACGGCGCCGATCCGCTGGCCGCCCTCCGCCTCATCGCCAGCCGCAAGGGCGTGCCCTTCGGCGACGAGGTCGCACTCTATCTCCGCGAGCTCGCCGAGGAAAACGCTGCGCTCCAGACCGCCCTCACGCAGCGCGACCGCGCGGCGGCCGCGCGCGCCGCGCACCGCCTGACCGGTCGTCTGGGCTTCGTGCACGCCGACGCCGCGGAGGATTGCGTGCGGACGATCGAGGCGGCGGTGACCAACGAGATTTGGGAGCAGGCCGATCCGGCCTGGAGCCGCTATCAGGACGAACTGGTGCCGCTGCACCAGCGGCTCACGGCGGCCGCTGGCTGAGCTGCTCGGGGCGGGTCAGCCCGTTCACGATCGCGAAGTGGATCAGCTTGGGCGTCGTGTGGACGTCCAGCTTCCGCATGATGTCGCGCCGGCGCGATTGCATGGTCGCCGCGGTGATGCCCAGCTGGGCGGCGATCTCGTCGTCCGACTTGGATTCGCCGATCAGGGAAAGAATCTGGATCTCGTAGTCCGAGAGCACGCGGATAAAGGCATGGGGGTCGCGCCGCATGGTGTTGGCGGTCTCGCTCACGACCGGAGTGTAGAAGGTCCGGCCGGCCAGCACCGCCTTGATGGCCTCGGTGAGCACATCGGGGCGTTGGTCGTGCTTGTCCACGAAGCCGTGCAGGCCGAGGCGTTGCACCTGCAGCAGGGTCCACGGATCGCGATGCGAGGAGATGCCGAGGATTCTCATCGCGGGAAAATCCTTCTGCAGGATCTTGGCTGCCTCCAGACCGCTGCCGTCGGGCAGGGAGAAATCGAGCAACAGCAGCTCCGGACTGTGCTGCCGCACCGCGGCCAGGCCGTCCGCCAGCGTCACGGCGATTGCCGCCACCTTCAGGCCGATGGCCTGGCAGTGCAGCGAAAAGAAATCCGCGATCAAGCGCTGGTCCTCGATGATGACCACGCGTATGCCGACCGTCGCCGGCGGCTTGTCGGGCTTCTCACGTTGTAGACTGGGGCGACCCACAAAGGTACAGGCTATCGTGGGATTATGGCCACGCAAGCCGAAGGGAGTGACATAAGTGCTGAAACGATAATAGCCGTGACAATTTTTCCGTCGCCGCGCCGAATCCATCCGTCGTGAATCTCATCCTTTTCACCGCAGAGGAAACCGCCCGGCCGCTGCCCCGGCGCGACCCACGCGCGGCGCATCTGCTCGCGACCCTGCGCCGCCAGCCCGGCGACAGTTTCGATTGCGGTCTGGTCAACGGGCCGCGCGGCAAGGGTACCCTGACAGCTATTACGGAAGAATCGCTGCTGTTGTCTTTCGCCTGGGGCGAGCCGCCCCCGCCACCGGACGCCATCGGCGTGATCATCGGCCTGCCCCGTCCGCAGACCTCGCGCGACATCCTGCGCGACACCACGACGCTCGGCGTGGCCCGGCTGGATTTCGTCGCGACGGAAAAATCCGAGCGCAGCTACGCGCAAAGCACGCTTTGGAGCAGCGGAGAATGGCGGCGGCATGTGCTCGCCGGCGCCGAACAGGCATTCGACACGCGCCTCCCTGAAGTCTCCTACGGCGTCCCGCTGGCCGATGTGCTGGCCCGCCTCCTGCCCGGCGCGGCCCGGCTCGCCCTCGACAACTACGAAGCCGCCACGCCCCTCAGCCGGATGTCCGTCGTCGAGCAGCAACCCGTCGCGCTCGCCCTCGGTCCGGAGCGCGGTTGGACCGCGGCCGACCGGGCTTTGCTGCGCGCGCACGACTTTGCGTTCGTCCATCTCGGCTCGCGCGTGCTGCGCGTCGAGACGGCCGTCGTGGCCGCGCTCACGCTGGTGAAGTCAGTGCGGGGCTCGCTGCGCTGACTTCGGCCGGGGAATCCGGTTCTCCCCGTCCCGGGAGGCCCCGCGGAATACCATCCGCCGCGCCCGTCAGGTAAAGCAGCAGCGCCGTGGTGAGTTCGCCGGAAATCCGGCCGTTGCGCAGATCCGCCGGCCGGTCGCACGCCGCCGCCTTCATCACGCTGCTCGCCATCGTGTGCACGAAAAACACGGCCTCATCGAGGTTGCCGACCCGCAGGCGGGAGCGATGCGCGGCGAAGAGCGCGCGGGTGGCCTCGATCGCGTAATCATCCCTGTCCGGATGCGGCAGTTCGCGGCGAAACACCCCGGCCAGCGCCCCCTGCTTGACGAACCAGCCCACCGTTTCATCCACGACCATCCGCACCGCCTCCGGCAAGGGCATGGCGCAGCCCCGCTCGCAAACGAGGCCCAGGCACGCGGAAAAATGCCGCAGATGGCGCTCCCGCACCCCGGCCAGCAGCGCGAGTTTGTTGGGGAAATACTGATAGAGCGAACCGATGCTCACGCCCGCCCGTTCGGCGATGACGTTCGTGTTCGCCTCGTCGAAGCCTGTCGCCAAAAAAACGCGAGTCGCGGCATCGAGAATCACATCGACGGTTGCTTGGGAGCGCGCCTGCCGCGGTTTTTTCCGGGGCAAACGCGCCTTTTTCCATGGATGACGCGGGGCTTTCATGGCTGTCCTCCGACCATTTTGAACGCGAGTTGTTGCATCGGCGCAAACGGATTAAAATCGGAAATGTCCACGCTGCTCCCTCCCCTTCATCCGCGACCGGCCTCGCCCCTCGGCGTGCTCGCCGCTGCCATTGTCCTGAACCTCGGCGGGTTCGCTCCCCTCGGCGCCCAACCCGCGCCGTCCCGCGGCGCTTCGCTGGACCTCGCCTACAGTTACTCCGGCGCCGGCGAAGCAGAATTCGGCCACGGCAACGCCGGCAAGATCCGGGTCGGGCAATTCAGCCTGCTGTCCGCCCAGGCCTACCGGCTCTCGGACGCGCTGCGCCTGAGCGCCGGCATCGGCTATGAGCATTTCTCCATCGACGCAGACGCCAGCCTTCCGGTGCCCGACGCGTTGCGCGCCCTGACTCTCGACTTGAGCCTGAGCTGGCAGGCCTCCCCCGAGTGGTCGTTCCTCGCCAGTGCCCGTCCGGGACTCTTCAGCGACGGGGCCTCGTTGGGGCGGAAAAGCTTCAACTCGCCGGTGCTTGTCGCGGCCCGCCGGCAAGTCGGCTCCACGCTCACCCTGATGGGCGGGCTCTATTTCAACTCTTTCGCCGACCAGCCGGTCCTGCCCGTACTCGGACTGAATTGGGCGGCGACGCCCCGGTTTTCCATCGCGGTCGGAATCCCGCGCACCGAAGCGGCCTGGGATCTCGGTGAGCGGCGCAGTGCGTATGCCGGCGCCAGTTTCCGGGGCGGCGCCTTTCACACCGACGATCCGGCCGTCGCCGCGCCGGTCGGCCAGGCCGGCTTGCGCGATACGGAGGTAACCTACCGGGAGATCCGGCTGGGCGCCGGCGTGCGCTGGCCGCTCTCGGACCAGTTCACCCTCGAACTTGAAGCCGGCTGGGCGGCCGATCGCCGCTTCGATTACAATGAGCGCGGACTCACCGTGAAGATCGATGGCGCGCCCTACGCCCAGCTGGGCATCTCCGGGCGCTTCTGACCAACCCCTCCCACGCATGAAGACCACCGATGCCAGAGCAACCCCGCTGTTGGAACAGCTGCGCACGCTGCAGTGCGAACTGGTCGATCTCGCTTTCCTGCTCAACCAGCGGGGTCGCGTCGACGCCGCCGATACGGCGCTCGATATTTCCATGCGCCTTAAGGAAATTCTCGAGTCTCAGCCCACTCCGCGAGGGTAACACACCATGCGGCAAGCGCAGGTCAACGGGATGGATTCCTCCGGAAGAAACAAACCGTCGGCTGGCGCGCGCCCTGGCCGAGACGCTTCACGCAGGTCCAGCCTTCCGGCGCGAGCTCCTGCTCGCCTGGCATCTCGAAGACGATCACCGGATCGGGCTTTGCGGCGAGCAGTTCGGTCAGCCGCCCGAAGAGTTTCGGCGCGACCTCGGCGATCACGTCGTAGGGCGGATCGATGAACACGAGGTCCGGCGGACCGCCCGGCAGCGCCACCGATGTGGCGTCGGCCGTGACGACCGTCAGGTCGTCCGCGCCGCGTCCGAGGCTCTTGCACACGGCCTCGATGTTGCGGTGGATGCAGGCCGCGGCCTTCGCGTTGCGTTCGACGAACACGCCGCCCGCCGCGCCGCGGCTCAGCGCCTCGAGTCCGTAGGCGCCGCTGCCGGCAAACAGATCGAGAAACCGCGCCCCCGGCACGCGCGAGGCGATGCTGGAGAAAACCGCCTGCCGCATCGCGTCCGTGGCGGGCCGCACGGCATCGCCCTTCGGCAAAACCAGCGGGATGCCTCGCGCCTGTCCGCCGGTCACCCGCATGGCGGAAAATCGCGCCGGTTTTCACCCCAGACGGCTTGGATGGACGGTTCGAGCCATTTGGACGGAACACTTTCGACTAGCTGCGGTTGTAACATATCGTTTGCGCCCCGGCAGAGGCTGGATTTAGCTGACCCCTTGCCGGCGTGAAGTCATCACCTAACTGTCTTCCCGTGCAGGCAAAGGCAATGCCTTACCATCTTCACCAAGCATGATGTCCCGACTCCCAGTCTGGCTGCTCTTCGCGGCTATGCTGGCTCCGCTGCTGCGCGGCGCCGAGCGCAACGCCTGGCCGGTCGTGGTCGAGCGCGCGGAAGCCACACCCGCCGGCGCAAGTTCGACGACGGAGATGCTCGGGCCGCTGTTCTATCAGCGGCAAAACGCCGACGGCAGCCAGACGGAGGCGTTCCGGCCGCTGATGCTCTGGCAGGCGCAGGGCGAAAAGGAGACCACCTACCTGCTCTACCCGCTGTTCACGTGGCAGCGCGACGGCACACAGACGTATTTCAGCTTCTTCGAGCTGATCAACGACCGGCGCAACATCCCGCCCGGCGGCGCGGCCGCGACGCACCACTTCGACGTGTGGCCGTTTTATTTTTCGCGGCAGACCGGCGATCCCGCGGAAGACTATCACGCGCTCTTCCCGGTCGCCGGAACCATCAAGCACCGCTTCGGCAAGGACCGCCTGAGCTGGGGTGCGTTTCCGCTTTATTTCCACACGGAGAAATCGGGCAAGCAGGTCACGTCCGTGCCGTGGCCGTTCATTCGGTTCATCGACGGCGCCGGGCACCGCGGGTTCGAGTTCTGGCCGCTGGCCGGCGCGCGCGGCAAGGAGGGCGAATACCACAACCAGTTCTTCCTCTGGCCGCTCTTCTACAGGAACGAATCCAATCTCTCCGCGACCCAGCCCGACGTGAAGCTGGGCGCGCTGCCCTTCTACACGCGCGAGACCGGCCCGGGCTACCGGAGCGAGAACTACGCCTGGCCGCTCTTCGGCTACACGCACCGCACCGCGCCGACGCGCTACGACGAGACCCGCTACCTCTGGCCGCTGCTCGTACAGGGGCGCGGAGAAAACAAGTACCTCAACCGCTGGGCGCCGCTCTACACGCACTCCGTCATCAAGGGCTACGACAAGACCTGGCTCGCCTGGCCGCTCTTCCGCCAGGACCGGTGGTCCGAGCAGGGCGTCGCGCAGGAGAAGAACCAGTTCCTCTACTTCGTCTACTGGTCGCTCGAGCAGCGCAGCCTCGCCAATCCCGCCGCGGCGCCGGCCTACAAGAAGCACCTCTGGCCGCTCTTCAGTGTGTGGGACAACGGCGCCGGCCGCCGCCAGCTGCAGCTGCTCAGCCCGCTCGAGGTTTTCTTCCCCCACAACGACCCGATCCGCCAGCTCTACTCGCCGCTCTTCGCCGTCTATCGCTACGACCAGCGGGCGCGCGACGACGTGCGCTGGTCCGTGCTCTGGGGGTTGCTGAGCCGGCACGACTCGCCGGCGGAAAAGGAGTTCCACCTCGGCCCGCTCTTCAGCACCTACGCCGCGCCGGACCGCGCCCGCGTCGCCTTCGGCAACGGCCTGCTCGGCTGGCGCCGCGAGCCGGGCGCGCCGCGCTGGCGGTTCTTCCTGTTCGATTTCCGCTCCCCATCTGTTACCAAGGCCCCGGCGGCCTCCACCCAACCATGAACCAACTCGCCAACGTCTTCGGGCATATCGGCGGCACCGTGCTCCTGCTGGTGCGGGCGTTGAAATACACGCCCACCCTCCCCCGGCAGTTCAACCGTTTCATCGAGCAGTGCTTCCTCATCGGCTACACCTCGCTGCCCATCGTCACCATCCTGAGCTTCTTCATCGGCAGCGTGCTCGCGCTCCAGAGCGGCTACAGCATGGAGAACTTCGGCGCCAAGCAGTTCATCGGCACACTCGTCGGTCTCTCGATGACCCGTGAACTCGGCCCCGTGATGGTGGCCATCCTCGTCGCCGGCCGCGTCGGCTCCGCCATCACCGCCGAGCTGGCCTCGATGAAAGTCTACCAGGAGATCGACGCGCTCGTGACGATGAACATCCCGCCGGAGCGCATGCTCGTGCTGCCGCGCCTCGCCGCCGTGCTCGTCATGATGCCGGTGCTCACGCTCATCGCCAACATCTGCGGCTGGTACGGCGGCGCGCTCATCTGCCAGTACACGCATTTCATCTCCGTCGACAGCGAGACCTACTTCGCCGTGCTCAAGCGCTACATGGACTGGCGCGACGTCACCGACGGCCTCTACAAGGCCGAGGTCTTCGGCTTCGTGGTCGTGCTCGTGTGCAGCTACATCGGCCTCAGCACCCGCGGCGGCCCGCGCGAGATCGGCGCCTCCGTCACCCGCGCGGTCGTCACCTCGCTCATCCTCATCCTGGTGCTCGATTACTTCGTCACCAAGGTCCTCCTTTGACGCCCATGGCCATCACGCCCCCCGCTTCCTTCACCGCCTCGCCGTTCACCGGCAAGACCTTCGGCGTCACCGTCACCGGCCTCACCAAGAAGTTCGGCAGCGCGACCGTGTTGCGCGACGTCAACCTCGAGGTGAAGCCCGGCGAGATCTTCTGCATCATGGGCCCCAGCGGCTCCGGCAAGAGCGTGCTTCTGAAACACATCGCCGGCCTCGAGTTCGCTACGAGCGGCGAAGTGCGCATCGGCGAGTACGATGCCGCCGACCCCGAGACCCGCGCGAAGGTGCACCTCGCCCTCGTTTTCCAGGCCGGTGCGCTGTTCAACTCCCTCAGCGTCTACGACAACCTCGCCCTCTACCCGCGCGAGCACCGGCTCTGCAACGAGGCCGGCATCCGCGAGCGCGTGATGCACGCCCTTTCCATCCTGTCGCTGGAAAAGGCCGCCGCGAAATTCCCCTCCGAGCTCTCCGGCGGCATGCGCAAACGCGTCGCCATTGCCCGCGCCCTCGTCATGGAGCCGCAGCTGCTGCTCTACGACGAGCCGACCTCGGAACTCGACCCGGTGATGAGCGCGACCATCAGCGAGATCATCGCCACGCTGCGCGAGCAGACCGCCGTCACCAGCATCGTCGTCACCCACGACCGCGACCTCGCGCTCAGCATCTGCGACCGCCTCGCCATCATCATGGACGGCCGCATCAAAGCCACCGGCCGGCCCGACGAGTTCCGCAATCCCAAGGATCCGGCCATCGCCAACTTCCTTACCCCGGTCATCGACCTCAAGAATCCCCGCTTCAAACAACTGGAGAACGCCCATGAATAACACCCTGCAAACCGTCCGTGTCGGACTGTTCTTTATCCTCGGTCTCGCGCTGGCCTGGATCACCTTCGAATCGCTCAACGGTGGCCAGGTCTTCCGGAAACGCGGCTACACCGTCGTCGCACCGTTCGCCAACCTGAAGGGCCTCAAGACCGGCGACGAGGTCCAGATGGCCGGCGTCAAGATCGGCTCCGTCGCCACCACCCGCCTCGCCCACGGGCACGTCGAGGCCGTGCTCAACATCGAGCCCGATGTGCGGGTGCCCAACGACGCCATCGCCAGCGTCGAGACCTCCAGTCTGCTCGGCAGCCAGCATCTGGCGGTCAGCTTCGGCCAGTCCGCCGTCATGCTCAAGGACGGCGACATCATCCAGACCAAGAACACCGTCGACATGAACGAGGTCATCGCCCAGCTCGGCTCGCTCGGCGCCAAGCTCGAGGGCGTGGCCGACAACATCGGCAAGGCCCTCGGCGGCGAGAACGGCTCCGGCTCGCTCTTCAACAAGCTCGACAAGCTCGTCACCGACAACGGCCCGAAGCTCACCGACACCATCAGCAACCTCCAGGACATCACCGCCAAGATCAAGAATGGCGACGGCACGTTCGGCAAACTCGTCAACGACCCGAAGCTCCACGATGAGCTGCTCGCCTCCGTCAACGAGATCAAGGGCGCCGCCGCCGATGCCCGCACCTTCATGTCCGACGCCAAGACCATCGTCGCCGACGTCAAGGCCGGCAAGGGCGCCGTCGGCGCGCTGCTCTACGACCCGGCCACGGCCGACAATTTCAAGGTCACCGTCGGCAACATCCGCTCCATCTCCGACAAGATCGCCCGCGGCGAAGGCACGCTCGGCAAGCTGCTCAACGACGACGGCCTCTACAAGGACGTGCAGGGCGTCGTGAAGAAAGCCGACCGCGCGCTCGACGGCCTCGGCGACCAGGGCCCGATCACCGCCGTCGGTGTCGCTGCCAACGCCCTGTTCTGATGGCCGGACTGACGATTCAACTGCTGGCCGGCGAGTTCGCCACCTGCCGGCTGGCGCCCACCGAGCCGGTCCCCGCGTGGGCCGGCTCCGCCGTGTTCAGCAGCGTCACCCGGAACGCGGACGAGTTGTCCGTCTTCTGCCCCGCGGCGCAGGTGCCGGCGGCCGTGAAACACGAGCGCGGCTGGCGGCTGCTGAAATTCCAGGGACCGTTCGACTTCGGCGCCGTCGGCATCCTGGCCTCGGTGCTCACGCCGCTGGCCGGCGCGCGCATCAGCTCGCTCGCCGTCGCGACCTTCGACACCGATTACCTGCTGGTGAAGGAAGTGACCCTCAACGCAACCCTGCAGGCGCTCGAAGCCGCCGGTCACACGATCCAGCGGACGTGATTCGCTGGCATGGTTCCGGCTCCGCCCTGCGCCATGAAACTCGCCTTCGCCCCGATGTCCGAGGCCGGCTGGCCCGACGTGCAACGCATCTACGCCGAGGGCATCGCCACCGGGATCGCGACCTTCGAAAGCGCGCCGCCCGCCACGTGGGACGAGTTCATCCGCACCAAGGTGGCGTCCTGCGCCCTCACCGTGTGCGACCAATTCGGCGCGCTCGCCGGCTGGGCGGTGCTGACTCCCGTCTCCTATCGCCCCGTCTATCACGGCGTGGCCGAGGCCAGTCTCTACATCAGCGCGGCGCAACGCGGCCGGCGCGTCGGCGATGCGCTGATGCAAAAACTCATCGCCGTGGCCGAGGCCCACGGCTTCTGGACGCTGCAGTCGTCGACGTTTCCGCAGAACCAGGCCAGCCTCGCCTTGCAGCAGCGGCACGGCTTCAAGATCGTCGGCATCCGCGAAAAGATCGGCCGGATGACGCACGGCCCGCTCGCCGGCCAGTGGTGCGACACCCTGCTGCTCGAGCGGCGGAGCCCGGTCATCGGCCGGGACTGACGCCGCTTCACGTCACTTTTTCTTCCGGTATAGACCGTCGAAAGCCGTCGTCCAGGTGCGGCCGTCGTCGGCGGACTGCTCCCAGTGCTGGCGCACGGTGCCGTCGGCATGCGGCGTCCAGGTGATGCGTTCGATCACGGGTTTGTCCTGACCGTTCGGATGGCGCCCGGTGAGCACCATTTCGCCGCGCTCGTTCAGGCCACCGGTGAGATCAAGCGCGCCGCCGGCCCCCACCCAGAATTGCTGCCACTGCTTCTTGTCGGGCCGCCACGTGTTCAGGCTCTTGCCTTCGCTGCCGCCCGCACCCGTCCAATTTTCCAGCAACCCCCAGCCGCCCGCGATTTTCTCGATCCGGCTGCGCCCGGCCAGCTGGTCGCTCGGCGTCATCACTTCCCATTCCCCGAGCCAGAAATCGAACTGGCGCGCCTCGGCCGGCGAAGAGGCCGGCTGGGCCGGTGCGGGTAGTGTCCGAAGAGTTCAGCAAAAAGGCGGATCATGGTAGGTGGTTTGGTGCTTAAGCCAAAAACCACCAACAGAAGGAAAAATACCATGACCCGCCTGAAACGGAATGATGAGACGATCAACCTCACAAAACAAGAAC
>JACPIS010000048.1 GCA_016187925.1 Opitutia bacterium
AAAACACCGCCACTGGTGGCGCGTCCTCCTCCGCCAATTGAGCGACGCGGATCCCTGCTATGCAGTTGCCGCCCTCGCCGCCAGAGCCGGAAAAAATCAGATTATCTCGACCTCGACTGCATGAGTCCGGCTTAGGAAACCCGCTTCTACAGTGGTTGACAGCAGCGTGGGTCGAGAAGAAGTCTGTCACATGACTTACGGACCCGACCTCCAGCGCGCCCGCGCGCAGTTGAAAGTATGGTGGATCGTCTGGGCGGCGCTGCTCGTCGGGCTCTGCGCGCTTTGGTGGTTTTTCGGATTTCTGAAACTGCTGGGCAACGAGCCGCATGCGAACCCGCTGCTCGATCTCACCGGGTTGGTGCCGCTGTTCGTGAGCATCGTCATCCGCTGGCTCGTGCTGCCGCGCGGCATCGAGATGGCGCGCGCCTTCGTGATGTTCATCACCGGCCTGGCGCTGGCCGAGGCCTGCGGAGTTCTGGGTATCTTCCTCGGCGGCCCGTACCGCGACGACCTGTTCCTGCTCGGCGTGCTGGGCATCGCGCAATACGCGCCGTTCTTCGCGAAGCGCTACCTCGAGCCGAAGCCGCAAGGTTTCATCCCGAACAACTGACCCGCCTATTTCCAGGCGGGATCGAGGCTCCAGAACGGTCCCGTGAGGCCGAGTTGCTCGAAGGTCGCCTTCGCCTCGGCCGGAGTCTTGCGCCGCCACTCTGGGGCGAGCCAGTCGCCGTACCAGTTGCTGGCCAGCCGCCACATGGTCTCGAGGGGCATGACGTAGCCGCGCGCGACGTTGTGCCGCCGGCACCAGTCGTCGATGTCGGTCTCGGTGCGGAACGGCAGCATGTTGCCGCAGGTGAAGACAACGTTATCCCAGAACTGCGCGACGGGCACGACGAGATGCACGAGGTAATCCTGGTCGAGCAGCCGGCCGCCCTGCATGCGTATGGTGACCTGCTCCGCCTCGCCGCCGAGCCGGACGTGGATGGTGGTGTCCTCCTTCACCATCGCAGCGATGCCGAGCGAGCACCAGATGCAGTTGCTCCACCAGGATTGCCGGGCGGTCTGGACGAAACAAGGACCGGGCCAGAGGGCGAAGGGATGGACGAGCCACAGCTTGCAGCCGCAAGCCTCGGGATGAAGCACGACGCCGTGGGAGGCGTGCAAGCGTTTCAGGGAATTCTCGACGTCGGCGGTCTCGCACTTGAACTCGCGGGCGAGCTGCGCGTTGTCGGGGGCGAAACCGCGGTCGGCGATGAAACGGGTCAGACGCGCCCGGACCAGGGCGTCGTTCAGCGGGGTAGGCATGTGCCGAACCGTGTTTCGTTTTACCGGATTCGCAAGCGGGAGACAGCTAGGCCTTCGTCTCACGCTTCATCGCGGCGAACTCGGCGCGCAGCCATTGCTTCGTCTCGAAGGGAATCGCGTTCCAATGCGTCCCAATGAGTGCGCCTTCGAGCGCGTAGGCCATGAGCACGCTGACGGGATGGCCGGACTGCCGGATGCGCCGACAGGCTTCGATGGGGCCGAGCCGTTCGAGTTGCTCGCGGGTGTGGATGCCGGCCGCGGCGAGCCAAGCCGAGGATTTCGGCCCGAGGTTGAGCAGGTTGCCGAGTGAGCGTGTTCCGGCCTTCCCGTTTCGATGAGACGGCGTGCGGCGCACTTTGATGGGCTTGAGGCGCCCCATGGTGTTCAGACCGTGAGCTCGATGCGGTTGCCGTCGGGATCGAGCACGCAGCTCTCGTAGTAACCATCGCCCGTGCGGCGGGGAGCGGACACGACGCGGTAGCCGTCGCGCTGCAGGCGCGCGGTCAGCTCGTCCACGGCGGACTCACTGCCGAGGGAAACGGCGAAGTGGATGAGGCCGGTCGCCTGCCGGTCGACGTCGTTCGCGTTGGCGGGGATGCCGGGCATCTGCATCAGCTCGAGCCGCGCCCCGGTGGTGAAGTTCAGAAAGTACGAAGAGAAGCCGTTGCGCGGATTGTGATAGCGCTCCCCGGCGCGCGCGCCGAGGTAGGTTTCGTAGAAATGGCGGGCCCGCTCGAGGTCGTGCGTCCAGAGGGCGATGTGCTCGATCTGCACCGACGTGAAGCGCGAAGACTCAGTTGGCGCCCGCGGGCACGCTCAGCCGGCGCAACCAGCGGTAGTGCGAGACGAGCCCGGCCCAGAGGGTCTTGTGCTCGTTGTAGCGCACGCCGAACTCGCGGCAGGTGGACTCGACGATCTTCGAAATCTCCGGGTAATGGATGTGGCAGATGCGCGGGAAGAGGTGGTGCTCGACCTGGAAATTCAGGCCGCCGAGCAGCCAGCACACGAGACGGCTGTTGCGGGCGAAATCGACCGTGGTGTGGATTTGGTGAACCATCCAGTTGTCCTCCATCCGGTTCGTGGCCTGGTCGGGCATCGGGAAATCGGCCTCCTCCACGCAGTGCGCGAGCTGGAAAACCACGCTGAGCACCACGCCCACGACGCTGGCCACCAGCACGTAGAACAGCAGCACCTTCCACCAGGTGTGGAGAAACAGCGGCACGACGAAGGCCAGGGTGAAGAACACCGCCTTGCCGCCGATGAAGATGGCCAGCTCCCGGCCCTTCGGGCGCGGGAACGGATGCCCGCCGATATCGCGCGTCACCAGATCGCGGAAGTCGCCGTAGAGATGCCAGCGGATCGTCATGAAGCCGTAGAGCGCCCACAGGTAGAAATGCTGCAGGCGGTGGAAAAAATAATGCGGCTGGTGCGGCGTCACGCGCGCGAACGCCCCGAGATCGACGTCCGCATCGTGGTCGGTGATGTTCACGTAGATGTGGTGCGAGGCGACGTGCTTCCAGTGCCAGAGGTAGGAGCTGGCGCCGATGAGATCCATCGACATGGCGGTCAGCTTGTTGATCCAAGGATGGTCGGAGTAGGCGAGGTGCGAGCCGTCGTGCTGGATGTTGAAGCCGATCATGCCGGCCGAGCCGCCGAGCATGAGAGCCGCGGCGATGGCCTGCAGCGGCGTGTGCGCGAGAAACACGAGCACGATGTAGCTGAGGAAGAACACCGCGAGGATGACGCAGGTCTTCACGTACATCTGCGCGCAATCGCGCGGATTCTTGCCGGTGCGGCGGAAAAAATCCTCCACGCGGCGGCGGAGCTCGGCTTGGAAGCCGTCGTTTTCGCCGAAACGCGGGCGGGCATGCGGGGAGGCGACGGCGATGGACGGCGTGTCGATGGTGAGGGCGGGGGTCGGGGGGACGGACATGCAAAACCGTCGGGTGACGGCACTCAAAACCTGCGAAATCCCGCGCCCAGCGCAAGCGCGGCGCCAAGAAATTTTTTTGAACGCAAGCGCCCCGCGCGGAGCCGCGCGAGGCGCTTGTTACTCAGCGGGTTTCGCAGTAGGTCTGGCGGGGCGCGTCCACTTCCGGCCGGTCCGGATCCACGAAGAAAACGTGGGTCAGGTCGACGGCGGTGAAAGACGCGGTGTCGATCAGCCGTTGAAGGGCGGCGAAAGGCCCGCGTGCGGGCCGCGCTACGGGCGCGGCGACGGGGTTGAGCTTGGCGGTGGGAATGGTGCAGCAGGAGTTCATGGCGGCAGTTGGTTTGATTTTTGAATCTAGCCAGGCAGACGCGGAATTCCACCGGGGGACGCGACTAATCGGCTGTGCGGATGACGATTTTGCCGAAGTGTGCTCCTGTCAGGAGGTGCCGGAAGGCGGCCGGCGCCTCGCCGAAGGCGAACTCCCGGTCGATCACCGGATGCAACCGGTGTTGCTCCATCGCGCGGAGCAGCTCGCGGAACATCGCCCTCGAGCCGACGCGCAACGAGTGCACGGTGGCGCCGCTGCGAATGAACTCCACCGCGTCGAGCTGCAACGCCGTGCCGCTCAGGAAGCCGACGAATGCGATGCGCCCGTTGGCGCGCACCGCGCGCAGCGCCTCGCCGAAGGTCGCCGGTCCGCCGACCTCGAGCACGAAGTCCGCCCCGCGGCCGCCGGTCAGCTCCCGCACGCGCCGACCCCAGTCGGGTGTGGCGCGATAGTTGATGGTCTCGTCCGCCCCGAGTTCGCGGGCGCGGGCCAGTTTTTCGTCGCTGCTGGAAGTGATGAGCGTGCGCAACCCGGCGGCATGCGCGAGCTGGAGCCCGAAAAGCGATACGCCACCCGTGCCTTCGAGCACGACGGTCGCGCCGGGCCGCAGGTCGCCGGTCGTGAACAGCGCGTTCCACGCCGTCAGCGCGGCGATGGGCAGGGTTGCGCCCTCGGCGAAGGAGAGATGCGCCGGCAGCGGCACCAGTCCGTGTTCGGGTAGCACGGAGAACTCCGTGAGCACGCCCGGCAGCGGCGCGCCGAGCGAGAGGCGGGTGTTTTCCGGCGTGGGCGGACCTTCCTGCCACGATTGGATGTAGTGGCCGATGACGCGGTCGCCCGGCCGCCACGCAGTCACGCTGTCGCCCACGGACACGACTTCACCGGCGGCATCGGAGAGCGGCGTGAACGGCAGCGGCAAGTTGGGCAGGTAAGTGCCCTGCACGATGACGAGATCGCGGTAGTTGAGCGACTGCGCCCGCCAGCGGACGAGCACCTCGCCCGAGCCGGGTTGCGGGATAGGACGATCGATGAGCTTTAACGCATCGATTCCGAAACGATCAATCTGCCAGGTTTTCATAGGAGAAAAGGGGGAATAAACACGCTTGGCCGACGCACCGGCCGGGGTGCTTATACCAATCGCCCGTAGCATTTGGACTTTGGCGCGGCAGCAGCCGGTAGGGACGGACCGCCGGGCCGTCCGTTCTGCTGGCCAGCAGAATCCTCACGGCGCGCCCAGCGGCGACGAGTGCTTGAGCCTCGGCGGTCGCGCCCTACCTCGTCGGACTTGGCCCAATAGTCTATTTCCTACGGGCGTTTGGTATTAGTCGGGGATTTGGTCGAGGGTGGTGACGATGGTGGCAAACCGATCCGCCAGCTCGGCCAGCGCGACGCGGTGCACCGTGGCGGCAGGCAGCGAACCACCGGCTCCGTCGGGAAGATCGCGCGTCGCGCAGGCATCGGCGATGACGGTGATTTCATAGCCGAGATCGAAGCCGGCCCGGACGGTGGCGCTCACGCACATGTGGGTCATGTAGCCGGAAACGACAATTTTTTTGCGTCCGAGCTGCTGCAGGGCATCGGCCAGCGTCGTGCCGGCGAAGGCATTGGGCAGTTGCTTGGCGATGACGGTCTCGCCCGACCGGGGCGTCGCTTCCGGCGCGAAGGCCACGAAGGGTCCGTCGGAGTCGAAAAGTCCGCGTCCGGGCTTGCTCAGCTGCTGGATGTGGATGATCGGCACGCCGGCCGCGCGCGCACGCGCTAGCAACCGGTTGGTCTGCCGGAGTGCGTCGGCGACCCCGGCGAGGGGCAGGCGGCCGTCGGTGTATTCGCGCTGGGCATCGATGATGACGACCACGCTCGCGGAGAGCGGTGCGGGCGATGGACGGTGGCCACCGATTTCGCGCAGAGTGAGCGGAGCGGCCGCAGCGACGACGGTTCCGAGCGCGGCGAGAGCAGGCAGGAGGAGATGCTTCATGAGGCGGACAGCTTACCCCGCCGGCGCCGGGCCGGCTAATGCCTCCTTTTTGGGCTCGTATGCCTTTTGGTTATGAGGCTGAACAGGCGGCATGGAACTGCGGCACCTGCGGTATTTCGTGGCGGTGGCGGAGGCGCTGAACTTCTCCCGCGCCGCCGCGCGCCTGCACGTCACCCAGCCCGCGCTCAGCCGGCAGATCCGCGACTTGGAGGCGGAGCTCGGCCGCCGGCTGCTGCACCGCGGGGCGAATGCCCGCACCGAGCTGACGCCGGAGGGCAAGGCGCTGCTGGCGGGCGCGCGGGAGTTGCTGGCCGGTGCGGACCAACTGGCGGCCAAGGTGCGCGAGGGCGCCACCCGCCTGCGCTTCGGGCACTACGGGGTGCTGTGGCTCGACTATTTTTCGCCGGCGCTCCGCCGCTTCGCCCAGCGCCACCCGAAGGTCAAACTGTGTCCCATCGAGCTGACGCCGCGCGAACTGGCCGGCGCGTTGCGCCGCGGCGAAGTCGACTTGGCGCTCGTCGGTTTGACAGACGCGGCGCAGCGCCGGGAATTTTCCACCCGGCGCGTGGCGACGTATCCGGCGTTGCTGGCGCTGGCGGCGACGCATCCGCTCGCCAAGCGGCGGAAGCTGCGGCTGGCCGAGTTGCGCGACGCCGAGTGGGTCACGTGGGACGAGCGGGAATTTCCCGGTCGCAAGCAACAGCTGATCGAGGTGTGCCGGGCGGCGGGCTTCCGGCCGCGCATCGCGCTGGAGACCGACAGCATGGCTTCGCTCTTCGTGCATGTGGCCACGACCGAGACGGTGGGGCACGTCATCCCGATGACCCGGCGCATGCCGCACGAAGGGGTGGTGTTTGCCGAGATCGATCCGCCGTCGGCTTTTGTTTCCGAGATGCACGTGGCGTGGCGGCGGCACGAGCCGCGCGGCGTGCTCATTGAGGAATTGGTCGGCGAGCTCGCGGCGACGCCGGCGAAACGCTGAGTGGCGGCAGCTCAGTCCTGCCCCAACCGGCCCGTGTCGGCGAGGCGTTCCAAGAACAGCCAGCAGCGCTTCGCGCGCGTCTCGGGTGTCTTCGCTTCCTCGATGTAGCGGATGACCTGCCGGCGGCTGGCGAGGCTGTTGGCGAGCCAGCGCCCGGCGAGCGGCGGGCGCGACTGGAAGGCTTTCCGCATCTCCTCGGGCAGGTCGGGCTCGCGCGAGGCGGTGTCGGGCGCGAGGGTGAACTCGATTTCGTCGCCTGCGTCGACGCCGGCGGCGCGGAGCAGCTCGACCTTGAAAGCCAGCTTGTAGTGGCCGCGCTTGCCCGGGAGCAGCGTCACGCGGTCGAGGTCGCCGTTGAAGCGCAGCACGGCGTTCCAACCGCGCCCGCCGCCCTTGATCTCGGCGGCCGGCAAGCCGAGCGGATCGACGAGTTTCCTGGGCAGATCGACCCAGCGGACGAGGGCGATCTGGTACAGCTTGGCGGTAAAACAGTTCACGCGGCTGGAGTCTACGGCTGGAGACATGCGGGGCAAGCCGGAGCCGGGTTCAGCGTTTGCGGCGGGAGGACTGGGCGCGCGGATTAAACGTCAGGGCGAGGCTCAGCCACGAGGCGAGTTGCGACTCGGTACGCAGAACGGACCGGTCGACGAAGACGTATCCGCGCATCGGGCGACCGGTGAAATCCATCGGCTTGCAGCCGGGCCGCCGGAGGGCGTCGTCATATGCGGCCGGATCGATGCGGGCCATGAGGCGGTCCGACTCCACGCCGACGCACATCTTGCCACGGACCATGAAGACGAGGCCGCCCATCATGCGCTTGGTTTCAGGATGGATCTTCTTGGCCGTGAAATAGCCGGCAACACGGGCAGCGAGGACTTCATCGTAAGGCATATGGCGGTTCCTATTTGCAGGGTGGAGGAGGGAGTGGTTTGCCGGCGGCCTTGAACTCGGCGAGCAGCCCGGCACGCAGCGTGCGGATGAAGTTTTCCCGATCGTGTTTCAGCGGGTGCAGGCTTTCGGCGGGCGCCTTGACCGCGGGCAGGTGGCTGGCACTCCAGAGGATCAGTTCAATCATGGTGGGAACGAGATCGAGGCCCATCTCCGTGACCCGGTAGACGTATTTTTTCCCGTCGGCGGGGTGGTCGAAACGGGCCACGAGCCCGGATCGGCAGAGTTTTTCCAGGCGGTCGGTGAGAATGTTGGTGGCGATGCCCTCGCCGGCGCCAAGAAATTGGCCGAATTCGCGGCGGCCGAAGAAAATCAAGTCGCGCAAGACGATCAGCGTCCAGCGGTCGCCCAGCAAATCGAGCGCGTTGGCGACAGGACAGCCCGAGCGGGCCGGGTTTTTTTTCGGCGGCATCAGCGAAACAGGAAGTTAATACTTGCAAAGAGCAAGAAAAGATAATTCGAGTTCGCTTGTAACTCGCAAGTAAACGTCAACCCCCCCCCCGCTCTATGAATCTACGTTTCTTCCTCAGTCTGTTCGCCTACGCGTTGCTCACGATGATTCTCGGTCCCTTATGGCATTTCGTGCTCTTTAAGGACGCCTATCACGCTTTCGGCATCTATAACCGGGCCGATCCGATCATCCCGCTCGGATTTCTCTCGATGTGGATCCAGGGCGCGATCCTCGCCTGGCTGTTTCCCCGTTGGCTGGAGGCCAAGGCTCCTCTGGCCAGTGGACTGAAGTTCTGTCTGCTGATGGGGCTGTTCATGTTTACCGTTTCGACCCTGGCGGCGGCGGCCAAGACGGTGGTGCACGGAATGAGCCAGTTCTTACTGATCCAGGCGGCGTTTCATCTCATCCAATTTGGCCTCACGGGTCTGTTGCTGGGCTGGATTCACCGCGAACCCCGTCCGGCGGCCGCTTAAACCCAAACCCAACTCAACCCACTATCACCATGAAAACCATTCATGCGGAAATCATCATTCAAACTTCGGTGCCGCAAGTTTGGGCCCTGTTGGGTGATCCAACGGCCGCCTCGCGCTACGTGCCCGGCGTGGTGCAAGCCCGGTTCGACGGGACGCACCGCGTCTGTGTTTTGGCGAACGGTGCCGAGATCCACGAACACCTGACTTTCAACCCGGAGCAACATGCGCTGACTTACCGGCATGTGAAGACCCCGATGCCGGTGCGACATTCGGCGGGTGCATTCCGTGTGCGGCCCGAAGGAGACTGTAGTCGGGTGGAAGTGACAGCCGAGCTGGAGGCGAACTCTGCGGACATGGAGCCGGCGTTGGCCGCCATGATGAGCGAAGGGCTCAAGGCGACTCTGCAGAATCTCAAGCTCCTAGCCGAGAGGGCGGGGTAGCTCGCGCCCTGAAAGAAAACATCGCGCGGAACGCCGTGGCGCCCGCGTTCGGTCGGCGGCGGCCGGGCTCAGGCATGGTCGCGCTTTTTGAGGAAGCGCGTGATCTCGCGCGCGGTGGGCATGGCGGCGGCGGTGCCGGGCTGCGTGACCGAGAGAGCCGCGACGGCGTTGGCGAAATGCGCCGCCTCGAAAACGTTGCGGTTGAAGCGCACGAGGCCGGCCGCGAAGCCGCCGACGAAGGCATCGCCCGCGCCGGTCGTGTCCAAAGCGTCGACGTCGTGCGGGTTGATGCGGGTGTAAACGTCGGGCTGCGAGACGAAGCAGCCCTTGGCGCCGAGGGTGACGATGACGATGGGCACGCCCAGCGCGCGGCAGAGCCGGTGAAAGGCGTCCGCCTTGAGCGAGGCGAGGTTGCTGTAATTCAATTCGCCGGCCTCGCGGTAGGCGGCGGTGCGGAGGAGCGCCGCCGTGGCGGGCACGCCCCGCGCCAGCGCCAGGAATTCCATTTCATTCGGCACGAGCACCTCGGTATGGCGCAGCAGCTTGAAGTCGAACTCCGGCCGCATCGGGGCGGGGTTGAGCACGGTGACGGCGCCCGCCGCGCGGGCGGTCTTCAGCACATGGGCGACCGTGCGGAAATCCGACTCGCACTGGCAGACGACGACGTGGGCGTCGCGCAGCGGCTCATCGGGGATGTCCTGCTTGTGCAGCGCGAGATTGGCGCCGGGCGCGACCACGATGTGGTTCTGCCCGGAGGCATTGACGCAGATGACGGCGGTGCCGGTCGGCTCCTTCTTCTTCTCGACGAAATGCGAGCGCAGGCCGTTGGCGTGGGAGAATTTTTTGGCGCCCGCGCCGAAGGCGTCTCGGCCCACGGCGCCGATGAACAGCGTCGGCGCACCCGC
Source organism: Opitutia bacterium (assembly GCA_016187925.1). Taxonomy (GTDB): domain Bacteria; phylum Verrucomicrobiota; class Verrucomicrobiia; order Opitutales; family Opitutaceae; genus Didemnitutus. The sequence continues at coordinate 9,741 of JACPIS010000048.1, forward strand.
GCGCGTGGCGGCGACGGCCTGGTTGAAACCCTTGCCGCCGGGGCCGGGGCGGAAGTCGCCGAATACCGTCTCGCCGGGCCGGGGGAAGTTCGTGGCGAAAAACGCGAGGTCCTGACTGAAGCTGCCGACGACGACGACGCGAGGTTTCACAGCGCGCCAATGTAGCGCCGCGCGTGCGCGTGGCTACGCAAATCTGCTCCACCGGGAATTACTACCTGGAATTTACTGGAACGGCGCCGCGTCCGGCGCCGCTCATCGGGCGGGCTGACCGTCCGTCCAAATGGGTGCCGCCGGTGGGCGCGCGCGGGCCAAGCTCCCGGCATGGCCGTCCCAACCGCCGTCTCCGCCTTTGTCCGCCCGGACGTTCTTGCCGTGCCCCCCGCCGGCGTGGTTCGCTCGCGCCCGGCCATGAACACCGCAGCGGAAACCCAAGCCCGGCTCCAGCGCGCCAAGGAGCGGCTCTACGTCCTCTGCCAGGTCGGCGGGTGGGGGGTGTTTCTCTCCCTGCAATTTGTCTTTGTGCAGGCGTTCTCGGACCGGACGCGGGCGCGCGAGGATTTCGGGCGCTATGGGCAGTTCGTGCTGGTCGTGCTGACCGGCCTCCTGCTGACGCATTTCGTGCGGCCGGTGATGCACCGCTGGGGTTGGAAGGAGTTGAGCTGGCGCGCCCTGATCCCGCGCGTGCTGATGATGGGGGTGACCCTGTCCTTTCTGTGGGTGAGCTTCGGCTACGGCTACACCTACGGCGTCCTGCGCGAGCCCTGGCCGCCCAAGTCGAGCCCGCAGCTGATCTTCCTCGTTACCTGGATCAACGGCAGCATCATGATGATCGGCTGGCTGTGCTTTTATTTTTTCTACCACACGTTCGAGCGGCTCAACCGCCTGCAGTTCGAGCAGCTGCGGCTGGTGGCCAATCTCCGGGAAGCCGAGCTGCGCGCGCTCAAGTCGCAGGTCAACCCGCACTTTCTCTTCAACTCGCTCAACAGCCTGCGCGCGCTCATCGACGAGGACGCCCCGCGCGCCCGCGAGTCGGTCACCCGCCTCGCCAACATGCTGCGCTACTCGCTCCAGTCGGGCCAGCTGGCCACCGTGCCCTTCGAGGATGAGCTGCGCATCGTCGAGGACTATCTCGCGCTCGAGCAGATCCGCCACGAGAGCCGGCTCACGGTCCGCTGGCAGATTTCCGAACTGGCGCGCCCGCTCGCCGTGCCGCCGATGCTGTTGCAGACCTTGGTGGAAAACGCCGTGAAATACGGCATCTCCTCCCGGCGCGAAGGAGGCGAACTCGTCATTTCCGCCCATTACGATGCCCCCGCCGCCGCCCAGCCGGGCGCCCTTCACATCCGGGTGACCAATCCGGGCGACCTCAATGCGCCCGCCACCCAGTCGGCCGCGCGGGCCGGCTCGTCCACCGGCGTCGGCCTGCGCAACGCCTCCGAACGGTTGAAGCTGCTCTTCGGCGACCAGGCCGTCCTCTGCCTGCTGGCCGAGCCCGCCGGCTTCGTCACGGCCGATGTCCGCATCCCCATCAAGAACACCGCCGCATGAAAGCCCTGCTGATCGACGACGAGCGCCTCGCGCGCAACGAACTCCGCCGCCTGCTCGCGGCCCACGCCGACATCGAGATCGTGGGCGAAGCCAAGGACGTGGAGGACGCGCTGCAGAAGATCGGCGAGCTCAAGCCCGAGCTGATCTTCCTCGACGTGCAGATGCCCGGGGCCGACGGCTTCAGCCTGCTCGAGCAGCTCGAGCCGCCCGCCCCCGCCGTGATCTTCACGACGGCCTACGACGAGTTCGCCGTGAAGGCCTTCGAGTTCAACGCGCTCGACTACCTGATGAAGCCCGTCGACCCCAACCGGCTCGTCGCCGCGCTGGAGAAGCTGCGCACGCGTGGCGCCGCCGGCCCCGAGGGCGAGGCCGCACCGCAGCACCGGCTGTCGCTCGACGACAAGGTCTTCGTGCGCGAGGGCGACCGCTGCTGGTTCGTGCCGGTGAAAAACATCCGGTTGCTCGAGTCCGAGGGCAACTACACGCGCGTCCACTTCGACGACAACAAGCCGCAGCTCTTCCGCTCGCTCACCGCGATGGAGGAGCGGCTCGAGGCCAAGCACTTCTTCCGCGCCAACCGCAAGCAGGTCATCAACCTCGCATGGGTCGACGGCATCGAGCCGTGGTTCAGCGGCGGCCTGCTCGTGCGGCTCAAGGGCGGCCTCAAGGTCGAGCTCTCGCGCCGTCAGGCGCAGGATTTCCGCGAACGCATGAGCCTGTGAAAACTGCGGCCAGGACTTTCATGAAATTCTGCCTCAACCTCTCGCTGCTCGCGGTGCCACTCGGCATCGGTCTCGCCCTCGGCGTCTCCAACGGCCCGGCGATCGGCACCGCCGTCGGCGCGGCCCTGCTCGCCGTCTTCACGCTGCGGCGCGGCTGACTTCCTTTCACACACCACAAACATGATTGAAGCGAGAAACCTGACCAAGACGTTTCAGGACAAGAAGCGTGGCGCCATCCACGCCGTCGAAAACGTATCCTTCACCTGCCGGCCCGGGCGGATCTACGGCCTGCTCGGCGCCAACGGCGCCGGCAAGACCACCACACTCCGCCTGCTGGCCACGCTGCTCCAGCCGACCAGCGGCACCGCCATCGTCGCGGGGCACGACGTGGCCGCGGCACCGGAGAAAGTCCGCGCCAACGTCGGCTTCCTCGCCGCCAGCACCGCCCTTTACGGCCGGCTCTCCGCCCGCGAGATGGTCACGTATTTCGGGCAGCTCAACGGCATGGAGGAGGCCGCGATCAAGGCGCGCCTGGCCCAGCTCGCAACCGAGCTCGACATGCACGAGTTCCTCGACCGCCGCTGCGACAAGTTCTCCACGGGCATGAAGCAGAAGACTTCCATCGCCCGCACGCTCATCCACGACCCGGCGGTGATGATCTTCGACGAGCCCACGCTCGGGCTCGACGTGATGACCGCGCGCTCCATCGTCCGGTTCGTGCGCGACTGCCGCGACCGCGGCAAGACCGTCATCTACTCGACGCACGTCATGAGCGAGGTCGAGAAGCTTTGCGATGTCATCGGCATCATCCACGGCGGCCGGCTCGTGGCCGAGGGATCGCTGGCGCAGCTCCAGCAGCGGTTCGGCGAGCAGGACATGGAGGAAATTTTCGTGAAGGCCGTCGGCGGCGAGGCCGCCCTGGCCGCCGCGCTGAAAGCCTGAGGACCACGCCCCATGAACTGGAACAACATTCTCACCATCTATCTCAAGGAGCTGAAGGACTCGCTCCGCGACCGCCGCACGCTCATCTCGATGATCGTCGTCCCGACGGTCGTGATGCCGCTGCTTATGTTCGGCGTCGGCAAGGTCATGTCGAAGATCATCAAGGAGGCGCAGGAGGAGGCGTCTTCGGTGGTCATCCTCGGCGGCGCCGATTCCCCGGGCGTGGTGGCCGCGCTCAAGGCCGAGAAGAAATTCCGCATCGTCGCCCCGGCCGGCGATTACCGCACGCTCATCTCCGACAAGAAAATCCGCGCCGCCGTGGAGATTCAAGAAGGGTTCGAGGCATCGTTGAAGGATGGCGGCGGCAAGACCGTCACGATCTACCACTACGAGGGCGAGCTGAAGTCGGGCATTGGCGCGGGTGAGCTGGAGAAGTTCTTCCGCAACCTCCGCGAAAAGACCGTCGGCGCCCGCCTCGTGGCGCACGGTCTGCCGGAGGACATCGTGCGGCCGTTCGAGATGAAGCGCCAGAACGTGGCGCCGCCCGAGAAGGTCGGCGGCAACATCATCGGCGGCATCATTCCCTACATCATCATCATCCTGTGTTTCACCGGCGCGATGTACCCGGCGATGGATCTCACCGCGGGCGAGAAGGAGCGCGGCACGATGGAGACGCTGCTCTGCAGCCCCGTCAGCCGGATCAACATCGTGCTCGGCAAGTTCCTCATGGTGCTGACGGCCTCGATCACCACGATGCTGCTCACGCTCGTGTCGACCGGCGTCGCGACGACCCTCGGCATCTCGATGTTCGGCGTGTCCGCCTCGGCCGGGACGAAGGCCACGGCGGCCGGCGTGATCCCGCTCATCGCCCCCGAGGGGTTGATCGGCGTCTTCGCGATGGTCGCGCCCATCGCGGTCTTTTTCGCGGCACTGCTGCTCGCGATTTCGCTTTTCGCCAAGAGTTACAAGGAGGCGCAGAGCTACGTCTCGCCGCTCATCATCGTCGTCATCATGCCGGCGGTGCTCGGCATGCTGCCGGGCATCGAGCTCTCGTCCCGGACCGCGCTCGTGCCGATCCTCAGCCTCTCGCTCGTGTGCAAGGAGATGCTCTCCGGCGTCTGGCACTGGAACTACATCGCGCTCATCTTCGGTTCATCGTGCCTCTATGCGATCATCGCGCTCGGTTTCGCGGTGCGGATGTTCAACCGCGAGGACGTGATGTTCCGGGCCTGAGACCAATTTGGTTAGTGTGTGTCTGAAGCCGTCCGGCGCAAGCCGGGCGGCTTCTTGCGTTTTGCCGGGAGCAAAAGTGTTCAGAGTTTGTCAAAACCTCCGCCCGACCCGTAAACGCCCGGTAAATGCCGGCCGCACCCCTAGCGCAAAAGAACCATTCCCGCTAGGATGGCGTCGCACCCTCAGAAACCACATGAGCACGAATCAGACCCAGACTCCCGACGCCCCCGCGGATCACCTCCGCTACGAAATTTCCCAGCTCGAAACCATGCGCCAGCAGATCCTCGCCGACATGGAGACGCTGCGCCAGCAAGAGACCAACCTTCGCGCCTTCGAATCGCACCTGCGCGAATCCATGCCGCCCATGGGCGCCGTTTCCCGCGCGCCGATGTCGGCCGCTCCTTTCGCCGGCGACGCCCAGACTCTGGCCGGCGAGTGGGAGAAATTCCAACGCTCCCGCGCGCTCCTCGAGGCCGAGCGCCGCGCCCTGACCGACGACCTCATCGCCCTGCGCGAGGACCGCGAGGCGCTGCGGCGCCGCGAGGATGCGCTCAAACAGCGCGAGGCTTGGATCGAGACCCGGGAAAAGGACCTCGCCGCCAAGGCTTTTGCCCCGCCGCCGCGGGCCGCGAAGCCGGACGGCCAGTACATCCGCATCGGCCTCAATGAAATTCCTTTCGTGGATTTGTTCCGCTCTCATCGGCGCAGCGCCTGACCGGCGTCGCGACCGATGGCTTCCGGCGGCCGCAGGGGTGTGACCGGCCGGAACAATTGCCGACCGGCAGCTTAGGTGCTGCCGGTCGGCCTATTTTCAGGCCTTTTCCAGCTCGGCGAGCCGGCTGGCCGTCTTTTCCCACTCGGCGGTGGCGGCGTGCAGCTGGTCGACCGTGGTGCTCAACTCCCGGTTCAAATGCTGGGCGCGGCCGGGCGAGGTGTAAGTCTCGGGTTTCTCCAGCTCCGCGGTGAGCTCGTTCTGCTTCGTCTCGAGTTCGCTGACGCGCTGCTCGAGATGGCCGACGTCGATGCGGAGTTTCTTGAGGTCGCCCGCTGACGGTTTCGCCTGGGATTTGGAATCTGAGATCTGGGATTTGAGATTTGCGGGCGTCCCCTGCACGGGCCGCGCATCGGTGAAGCCGGCGGTGAGAGCGGCGCGGGCGCTCGTGGCCTTGGACTTCTCGAGATAGTAGTCGTAGTTGCCGGCGTAGGGCGTGAGCCGGCCGCTGTGCACGTGGAGCACGGTCTGCGCGAGTGTGCGGATGAAATACACGTCGTGACTGATGAAGATGAGCGTGCCCTCGTAGTTCTTGAGCGCGTTGACGAGCGCGTCGATCGACGGGATGTCGAGGTGCGTCGTCGGCTCGTCCATCAGCAGCAGGTTGGGCGGGTTGACGAGCAGGCGGGCGAGGGCGAGGCGCGACTTCTCGCCGCCGGAGAGCACGGCGGCTTTCTTGAAGACGTCGTCCTTGCGGAAAAGGAAACCGCCGAGCACGGCGCGGGCCTGCTGCTCCGTGAGCTGGTTCTCGGCGGTGCGCAGCTCCATGACGTTTTCGAGCACGGTGAGGTCGAGTTTCACGTTGTCGCCGCGGTTCTGGGCGAAGTAGCCGGGCACGACGTTGCTGCCCAGCTCGCGCACGCCGCCCTGGATGGGGACGACGTCGGCGAGGATTTTCAGGAGCGTGGACTTGCCCGCGCCGTTGGGGCCGACGAGCACCATTTTCTGGCCGCGCTCGGCCTCGAAGTTCAGGTCGCGATAGACGACGTGGTCGCCGTAGGCCTGCTGGACGTTCTTGAGATTGACGACCTTCAGGCCGGAGCGGATCGGCTGGGGAAAACGGAAATTGATCTTCTTGAGGTCTTCCCACGGCTCCTCGACGGCGACGTCCTTGAGGCGCTCGATCTGCTTCTCCTTGGACTTCGCGCGGGAGGCCATCGAGGCCTTGGCGCCGAAACGGTCGACGAATTTCTGGAGGTGCGCGATCTCGCGCTGCTGGTTCTTGAAGAGCGCGGCCTGCTGCTCCTTGCGGGCGTCCTTTTCGGCGAGATAGTCGTCGTAGTTGCCCGTGTATTTGTTGAGTGTGCCGCCCTTCAGCTCGAGGATGCCGGTGCAAAGGGTGTTCAGGAACTCGCGGTCGTGCGAGATGATGACGAGCCCGCCCGGGTAGCGCGTCAGGTAGTCCTGGAACCAGAGCAGCGCCTCGAGATCGAGGTGGTTGGTCGGTTCGTCGAGGAGGAGGAGCGCCGGCTCGCTGACGAGCAAGCGGGCGAGGTGGGCGCGCATGACCCAGCCGCCGGAGAAGCTCTTGGCGGGCTTCTCGTGGTCCTCCTCGCGGAAACCGAGGCCGGCCAGAATTTTTTTCGCGCGCGGCTCGAGCGTCCAGTCGATGTCGTAATCGTCGTCGTTCTCCGGGACGAGCTTCTTGCCGCTGGTGGCGATGGCGAGGATGGTCTCGTCGCCGACGGGGGCGCTCTCCTGCGGGAGGAAGCCGAAATCCGCCCCCCGCTCCCACTCGATGATGCCCTCGTCGGGTTGCTCCTCGCCGAGGATGAGGTTGAAGAGCGTGGACTTGCCCGCGCCGTTGGGGCCCACGAGGCCGTAGCGATCGGTGCGCGCGACGAAGAGCGACACCTCGGCGAAGAGCTCGCGGGTGCCGTAGGACTTGGCGACATCGGCTAGGGTCAGCATGGAAAACCCGCGAGTGAGCCGGTTCGCCGCGCCGCCGTCAATGGCTTTGCGGGCGAATCCACCGAGTGTGGACAAATCGCGCGTGAAGCTACGCTGGTCCGCGGCTTTTGCCTGCGTCCGCGTTCCGCCTTCACCTTCCCGTGGCCCAAGAGGTTGCGCGGGCGCGGGCCGTTGGGCCGTGGCAGGTGTGCGGCTCGCTCGACCCGCGAACGCCGTGACCGTTTTTCAGCGGGCGAGCGGCAGGCAGAGCGTGGTGCACTCGCGGAGGCTGTCGCGCGAGACGTTGAACCGGTAGCGCCCGGGATAGTAACGCTCGAGGTTGGCGCGGACATCGGCGACCTCGGGGCTCGCCTCCGCGAAAGGCTGGCGGCTGCCGCGCGTCCGGCGCGTGCGCGCGATTTCGAACGCCACCAGCCCGTCGGGATTGCACTGGATGGTGACGCTGACCTCCAGCGGCTCCTCCACGGTGCCGTGGCCGCTCTTGACGGCCTTTTCCGCGATCGGCAGCAGCAGGATCGGCGGGAGCGGCAGGTCGAGCAGCGACTCGTCGACCGCGAAGCGCGCGAGCAGGGCGCCGTGCTGCCGGAGGCGCTCGAGTTCGAGGTACGTCCGCAGCAGCGCCACTTCGTCGCCGATGGTGGCCGGCCTTTCCCGGGCGGTCTGCCGGAGTGCGCCCTGATAAAAATCCGCCAGCCGCAGGGTCATCGCGTGCGCGGCCGCGACATTTTCGTTCATCTCCTGCGCGATGGCCGCGAGGGATTTGGCCAGGAACCCCGGGTTGAGCTGGTAGCGGAGCAGCTCGAACCGGTGGCGTTCCTCGGCGACGGCGGTTTGGAAGGCCTGCTCGCGCGTCTGCCGCTGCGTCTTGATCAGCAAGTAGGCGAGGCTCCAGCCGAAGTACACGGCGAAGCGGAAAAAATACATGGCGGGCTCGACCAGATCCGAGCGGGTGGCGATGCCGAATTGGCGCGTGAGCGGGATGCTGATGCCCGTGTCGATGGTGCAGACCCCCGCGCACGCCACCCACACCAGCAGCGCGGCCCGGCCGAAGGTTTGACCGGCGGGCGCCACTCGCAGGTAAAACCGGCGCAGCGCCGCCGAGAGCGCCAGGCTGAGGGGAAACTGGAAAACCGAGATGAGCACCGCCGCGCGCATGGAGCCGAACGCCAGTTGCTTCAACGGCAGGGCCAGCACGGCGAAGGCGCCCCAGCCGGCGAGCTGCAGCTGCCAGAAAAGCGACAGCCGGGCGAATACCGGAATCTGCGTGAAACGGGATGGACGGGGCATGAAACCTTGGCCGGGACGCAGCCGCTTTTTCATACGAGCCCTCCCCGTTGTGCAATCCCCAATAACGCTTGCAGGCAGGGTTTGCCACCGGGCGGCACCTGATGTTCCGTGGCAAACCATGCCCAACCGCCTCGCCGCCGAGAAGTCGCCCTACCTGCGCCAGCACGCCGACAACCCCGTCGACTGGCTGCCGTGGGGCGACGAGGCCCTGGCCCGGGCGCGCGCGGAGCAGAAGCCGATTTTTCTGAGCATCGGCTACTCGACCTGCCACTGGTGCCACGTGATGGCGCACGAGTCGTTCGAGAATCCTGCCATCGCCGCGGTGCTCAATGCGCACTTCGTGCCGGTGAAACTCGATCGCGAGGAGCGGCCCGATCTCGACCGCGTCTACATGACCTATGTGCAACACACCACGGGCCACGGCGGCTGGCCGATGAGCGTGTGGCTCACGCCGGACGGCAAGCCGTTCTACGGCGGCACCTATTTCCCGCCCGACGACCGCCAAGGCCGGCCGGGATTCCAGACCGTGCTCGAGGCCATCGCGCGCCACTGGTCGGAGCAGCGCGAAAAAATCCTCAGTGGTGCCGACGAGGTCGTGGCGGCGCTCCAGCGCTACGCCGCCGAGGGTCCGGCGCATGAGATAAAGCCCGAGGGCGCGCCCGCGCCGGCGCCAAGTGCATTCGCCTTGGCGGTGGCCGCAGCCTGCGAGCAGGGCTTTCAATATTTCTACGAGACGCACGACCCGCGCTGGGGCGGCTTCGGTGGCGCGCCCAAGTTCCCGCGCGCCTCGGCGCTCGATTTTCTTTTCCGGGTCGCCGCCCTGCAGGGCGCGCAGACCGATGCGGGGCAGGAGGCGGTGAAGATGGCCGCGCACACGCTGCAACGCATGGCCGAGGGCGGGTTGCACGATCATCTCGGCGGCGGCTTCCACCGCTACTCGGTCGACGAACAGTGGCACGTGCCGCACTTCGAAAAAATGCTCTACGACCAGGCGCAGATCGCCCGGAACCTGCTCGAGGCGCGCCAAGCCACCGGCATCGAGGTGTACGCCTGGGTGGCGCGCGGCATCTTCGACTATGTCCGGCGCGATCTCACCAGTCCGCAAGGTGCGTTCTACTCGGCGGAGGATGCGGACAGCCTGCTGGTAGCCGGCTCGCCCGAGCACGCCGAGGGTGCGTTCTACGTCTGGACCAAGGCCGAGCTCGACGAAGCGCTGGGCGATGACGCCGCGTTTTTCTGCGCCCATTACGGCGTGTTGCCCGACGGCAACGTCGCCGAGGATCCGCGCGATGAATTTCGCGGCAAGAACGTGCTCCGGCAGCGCCGTCCGCTGGCACAGACGGCGGAGGACGCCGGGCTGTCGCGCGAAGCGGCCGTCGCCCGGCTGCTCGCCTGCCAGGAAAAGCTCCGCGCCGTGCGCGCGAAGCGACCGCGCCCCTCGCGCGACGACAAGGTGATCACCGCATGGAACGGCCTCATGATTTCTGCGCTGGCGAAAGGGTGGCAAATTCTTGGAGACGAAGCCGACGAGGGTAGGGACGGACCGCCGGGCCGTCCGTGGGATACGGCGCGCCCGGCGGTCGCGCCCTACCTTCAGATGGCGACGCGCGCTGCGGAGTTCATCGAGCGCGAGCTTTACGATGCCGCGACCGGCGTGCTCCACCGCAGCTGGCGCGAGGGACGGAGCAACATCCAGGGTTTCGCGGAGGATTACGCCTGCCTCATCCAGGGCCTGCTCGATCTCTACGAGGCGGGCTTCGACATCCGCTGGCTGCAGTGGGCCGAGCGGTTGCAGGAAAAAATGGACGAACTGTTCTGGGACGCGGCGCGAGGCGGCTATTTCAATTCCCGGGCCGGTGACGCGAGCGTGATCGTGCGGCTGAAGGAGGATCACGATGGCGCCGAACCCGCGCCCAGCTCCGTGGCGGCCATGAACCTGCTCCGGCTCGACTGGATGCTCGGCCGCCCCGGCGCGCGCGACCAGGCGCGGCGGACGGTCGAGGCGTTCCGCGGGCAATGGAGCCGCGCGCCTCACGGCCTGCCGGGCATGCTGTGCGCTGCCGCGCTCGCGCTCGAATCGCCGCGTACCGTGGTGCTGGCGGGTGATCCGGCGGCATCCGATTTCCGCGCGCTGCTCGCGGTGTTGCACGAACGGCTTGGCCCGCGGCGCGCGCTGTTGTGCGCCGACGGTGGCGCCGGTCAGCAGTGGCTGGCCGCCCGCCGGCCCTACCTGGCGGAAATGCAAAGCCGCGAGGGCCGGGCGACGGCGTACGTGTGCGAGGATTTCACGTGCCTCGCGCCGGTCGACCGGCCGGATGAGCTGCGGCGGTTGTTGGGCTGACCCCGCCAGCTCAACGCGCGAGCGCCTCGCGCACCAAGCGGTCGTCGCCGTCGTTCGGCGCGGGTTGCAGGCCCAACGCGGCGCAGAGCAGATTGTAGACGTGGATGTTTTCCACGTCGGCGAACTCATGCCCGCGCCGGAACGTCGGGCCGTGCGCGATGAACAGCGCGCCCATGTTGGAGGTGGCCGGATCCCAGCCGTGCGAGCCGCGGACATAGGTGGGCGCGCGCTTCGGCCAGCCGGTCTTGCTCTCGATGTTCCAGCCGTCGTCGGCCATCAACACCACGGGCGGGATGCGGTCGCCGCGGCTGTAGTGCAGCCGCGCGGGCACTTCCTCGCGCAGGAAAACCCGCAGATGCGGGACATTCCTCGCGCGGATGGCCGCCACGAGTTCGGCGGGCGTCGGGCCGCCGGGCTTCGGGCGCACGCCGCCGTTGGGGCCGGTCGACTCGACCTGCACCGTGTTCACATCCATCAGGTCCTCGAGAAAGATGATCCGGTCCGGCCCGCACGGAGACATGCCGTGGTCCGAGACGATGACGAGGTCGGTCTTGTCCCGCAGGCCGCGCGCGGCGAGTCCGGCGAGCAGGCGCGCAATCGCGGCATCCGCCTGCTGCACGGCCGTGGCGGTCTCGGGTGCGTCGGGGCCGTACGTGTGGCCGGCGTGGTCGACGAGATCGAAATACAAAGTGCAGAGCTGCGGCCGTTGCCCCGCCGGCAGATCGAGCCATGCGAGCAGGCCGTCGACGCGGTCGTTGCTCGGCATTTTCCCTTCGAACGGCCGGAAGAGGCTCGGGCGCGCCCCATGATTCTCGGTCTCGGAGCCGGGCCAGAAGAAGCACGCGCTGCGCACTCCTTGTTGCTCGGCGGTGATCCACACCGGTTCGCCACCCGCCCACCAGCGCGCCTGGCTGTTGCTGTCGGGCTTGCTCATGCCGAAAGTCTCGCCGTAAGCCGGATCGAAAAACCAATTCGAGACGATGCCGTGGTTTTGCGGGTAAAGGCCCGTGACGAGCGTGTAGTGGTTGGGAAAGGTCTTGGACGGGAAACTCGGCGTCATCCGCCGCGCATGCACGCCCCCGGCCGCGAGCTGCCGCAGGGTCGGTGCGTCGTATTTTTGCAGGTAGTCCCAGCGAAAACCGTCGATCGAGACGAGGATCAGCAGTTCGCTGCGGTGCGTGGCGGCGGTCGGCGGGGCGGAGCACGACGTCAAGCCGAGCAGGACAGCCGCGAGCAACAGGAGGCGCAGGGCGGTTCGGGTCATCAGTGCCGCCCACACTAGGGTTTGCGCGCCGCCCGGCAACCTGCATTGTGCCGTCCATGTCCGACGCCGACCGATTGCAGCGCCTCGAGGAGCGCTACGCCCATCTGCAACGCCACGTGGCCGAGCAGGACAAGGCCATGCTCGAACTCAACGAGGCGATGATCCGCCTCCACAAGGAGCTGGCCGCGCTGCGCGCGCAGGTGGTCGCGGCGCCGGATTCCGGCCCCGAGTCGCCGGAGGACGAGCGCCCGCCGCACTACTGAGCGCGGCGGGCATCCCGCGGAAGTGTCATACAATAGATGACACTTCTCGGGGGCCGACGGGCGGCGCCCGGTTGCGTGGCGTGGGTATCAGCGATCGCCGCGGGCCGTGGGCCAGGCGTGCGCGAAGATTTCCGCCTCGGTCTCGGTGATCATGCCGTCGTGATCGGTGTCGCAGAAGGCCACGGCTTCGTTGAAGAGGTGGTTCGGGCCGGTGACCGTGCGGCGGTCGACATCGATGAGGATGAGGCTGACCTCGGTGTGCTTCTCGGTGCGCTGGCGACCTTCGGGCGTGTGCGAGAGCGTCTCGTAGAAGACGCGGCCGGCCTTGTCGCTGGCGAAGGCGACCTTCGCGCGCGGCGCGTCCGAGTAGACCGTCTCGTGGGTCGAGATGCAGCCGGTGCTCGCACTGAGCGCGAGCAGACCGAGGGTGGCAATCAGGGCGGATTTCAGGTGGTGGGTCATAGATGCGGCCAGGGCCGGCCGTGCCCCAAGGACACCGGTGCGGGCGGAAAGTCGCAGCCGAATTCCGGCGCGGTCAGAACAACGCCGTGACCTCGGTGTGGCGGCCGGGCTCGAGGGTGACTTCGCCGGAGAGCGCGGCGGACTCGTCGTTTTTGTAGAGCTTGATGCGGACCGGGCCGGCGGCGTCGTGCGTCGACCAGCCCCACTTGCCGATGGAGACGAACTGCATGGGCACGCCGCGATCCCAGCTGAGGCCGGGGCCATCGCCGCGGATGAAAAGCTTGTTGCCGATGCCGATGTAGGCGGTGGCGAGCAACCGCGTGGCGCCGTCGGATGAAGCCGAGGCCTCGACGGCGGCGGGCGCTTCGGAGGGCGAGTCATCGGCCACGGAAACCGGGGTGGAGTCTGCTTGCGGCGGTCTGTGACCGCCGTCGACGGTCGGCGTGCTTTCTTCCCGGCGGTCATAGACCGCCGCTACAGAGGGCGACGATGCCGGTTCGGCCGCGGAATCGCCGGACATCGCCATCATCGTGTCCTCGGGTTTCGGCTTGCGCGGGGCGCGGGGCTTCTTGGGCTTCGGTGGTTCGCTGGCGACGGGTTCGGAGGAGACGGAGATTTCGGGTGTCGCGGCGAGAGGTTCAGCGGGCTCGGCGGCGGGAGTTGGAGCAGGGGCAACAACCGGTTCGGCCGCGGGCTCGGGTTTCTTTTCCTCGGCGGCGACGGCCGGGGTATCGTGCTGCTTGGCGTGCGAGCGGGCCGGGGCGGAGTGGAGCGCCTTCTCGAGCTCGGCGATCTTGGTGTCGAGCGTGGCGAAGGCGGACTTGAGTTTGTCGTCGAGCTTGGCGGCGGCGTCCTGTGCGCCGGTGAGCTGCTTGCGCGTGGCGACCTCGAGGGCGGCCCAGTCGGTGGTGGCCTTGGCGATCTTGTCGGCGATGGCCTTCAGCTGGTCGGCGTTGGCGGCGCGCAGTTCCTCGAGCTCGCGCTCGAGCGCCTCGCGTTCCTCGTTTTCCTTCTCGGCGAGCGCCTCGTTGAACTCGGCGAGTTTCTCCTGCATGCGATAGGGCAGCGTCTCGGCGTCGCGGGCGGATTTGTGCACGGCCTCCTCGATGGCCTTGATCTGGGCGGCGGCGCGGCTGAGGCCCTCGCTCGCGGCCTGCACGCGCTTGATCTGCAGCTCGAGCTCGTCGCGCAGCCGGTCGGCGGCTTCGCGCGAGTCGGCCACATAGGCGATAATGAACGGGGCGATTATCAGACCTGCCCCAATTATCACGAGCACAGCGACGATCACAATGATGGTCGTATCAAGCGGCTGGGCGCTGAATTTTGCCAGAGCAGTGGCGGCGAGAAGAAGCACGGCATCCGCGATGAAGAAGGGCAGTTTTTGTAGGCGGGGTTCGGAGGAATTCATGGGGTGGTTCCGCGCGCGCTTGGTTTTCGTCGGGGGCCGGGGTTTTCTCAAGGCAAAAGCGGCCCGCGGCCCGACGGGAAACGGCTTGTGCCGCCCGGAGTCGCGGACATGCTCCGGCTCGTGCCGGACAGCAACCCCCACTTCGTGCGCATCGACCGGGACGGACGCAGGACGGGCGCGCAGCATTACGTGGTGCACACGCACGACCCGAAGTTCACGCTTGAGCTGACCGCCGACACCGACGCGCCCGACCGGGTCGGCCGGGGCGTGATCAAGCGCATCTGCGTGCCCAATTCGTGGGCCGGCGACTACACGAAATACTCCCAGCTGCTCGCCGCCGCGCAGGAGTTCTTCGTCCAATCCGGCGAAACCGGCCCCGCGCCGCGCGGGGCATAAGCATCCCGGCTCCGCGCCTGCTCCTTCGCGGCGCGGCGGCACGCCCCGGGCTCAGTGCGTGAGCGCCCGCCACGTCATGCCGACGAGGGAGATGAGCATGCCGATCCGGATCGAGCCCTCGAAGGTGAGGATGACGAGCGTCCACTTCAGGCTGGTGGTCGAGCGCAGCAGGTAGCCGAGAAAGGTCACGACGAGGAGCACCGCGCCCTGCGCCCGGCCCACCGGATGAAACAGCAGGGTGAACATCCAGAGGCCGTAGGTGATGAGCCCGCCGGACCACGTGACCGCCATCCAGTTCGGCATGGGCAGCTCGCGCGGGTCCGCGCTCACCTTGATCTGCCGGATGCCGAGGTAGCGTTCGCCCACGTAGAGCTGCCAGAGCTCGAAGGCGAAGAACAGCGGCGTGAGCAGGACGAAGGGATTCATCGTACCGGCGCAGCTTCGCGCAACCCGGGTGCCGCGCCAAGCGATTTGCGCGCCGCGGAAAACCGGGATGGCTTTCGTCCCGCGAGCATGCATAGTGCTGTGACCGCGGCCGCGTAGCGGCGGCCCCGGCTTTCTTGATCCACGCAACCAAGGAAACGCGATGAATACCGCGCTATTGATTCTCGGTCATGTGCTGACCGCGTTGATTGCCGGCGTGCTGGGTGGCGCCGCGATGGAAGGGGTGCTGCTGGCGGTCGGAGGCGCCAGCGGCCGCCGGGTCGACATGATCCTGGCGCTCGGCAGCCTCATCACCCGCACCCGGGAAAACGCCTACCGGGTCGGCCTGGTGATCCACGCGATCTCGGCCGTCGGTTTCGCGCTGGTCTACACGATGGCGCTGGTCGCGCTCGGCTACACCCGGCTGCCGAACTCCATGATGCTCGGCCTCGGCTTCGGCGTGCTGCACGGACTGGTGGTGAGCCTGATGATCGTCTGGATCGTGGCGGACCAGCACCCGCTCGAGGAATTCAAAGAGGCCGACCTCGCCATCGGGCTGAGCCACCTGGCGGGGCATGCGGCTTACGGCCTCGTGGTCGGGCTCGTCGTCGGGTTGTCGCCGGGAGTCTGACGCGGCGGGATCAAAAGCGCACCGTTTTTTCGCCCTGATCCGGAAGGAAGACGAGCGTGACCTGGCGATCGCCGTCGCGCACGCGTACGGTGTTCAACTGGTCGTGGAACAGGTCGCAGAGCAGCTGCTGCTGGAGCCGCGCGCCCTCGCTGCCGCCGGGCAGCGGGGCCTCGAAGTAGAGCCAGAGCACGTCTTGCGCGTCCTTCACTTCCCGGCCGACCCACGTGAGCGGAACCTTGGCGCCGTCTGCCGGCCGCACGATGAACCGCTCGGCGAGGTACACCTGGATCAGGGCGTCCAGTTCGGCCGCAGGCGTTTTTTCGAGGGAGACTTTTTTGCCGGCCCGTTGCGAGAGTGCGGATTCGAAGTCGTTGGCGAAGACGCGCAACGCCACCTCGAGCCGGAGTGTGGCCCGGTTGTAGTCGGCCTCGGCGAACGAGGTATGGATCGGGTGGGCGAAGACGGACGGCAGGAGAATCGAGACGAAAAACAGTACGGCCGACAGGATTTTGACCATGCTTCTCACGGCAACGGGTGGCGGGTTGTCGGTCCGCTCAAGGCTTCTTTTCCTCGGCCTTGGGCTTCAGCTCGCGCATCGGGTTCTTCTCGGCATCGTCCTTGAAGAGCTGGAAACGCGTCTTCACGGGACGGCGCGGCCAGTAGTTGTTCTCCACGTCAGTGTCGACGAGCTCCTGGCGCGGATCGAAGACGATGCCCTTGATCTCCTTCGGCGTCAGGATGAGCTTGGAGCACTTCTCGGTGTTGTAGCGCCAGATTTCGGCGGGGATGCGCAGCTCCTCGCTGGTGCCGTCGGTGTAATCGATGCGCAGCACGAGCGGCATGACGATGCCGCCGAGGTTGGAGAAATCCACGAGGTAGAAGTTGCGCGCGGTCTTGAGCAGGGAGGGGTCGATCTTCGCGTCCTTGAGCTCGGCGAGGAGCCGCTCGTAGACTGTCTTCTCGCTGGGGAGAACGGTCGTTTCGTCGTAGTCGGTGTAGAAGTCCTTCAGTTCGGGAAAGCAGTCGACGCGCTTGGGCAGCGGGGCGTTGCGCTCAGCCATGAGGGTTTTCGGCAGAGCGTCCTTTTCGGCCTTGGCCTTGGGTTTCTCGACGGCGGGGTCACGCGAGTCGAGCTGCAGCCAGCGCACCTGGTCGATAGCGATGTCGACGTGTCCGGTGCCGTAGAACCAGCCGCGCCAGAACCAATCGAGATCGACGCCGCTGTCGTCCTCCATGGTGCGGAAGAAATCCGCCGGCGTGGGGCGCTTGAACATCCAGCGCTGCGCGTAGGTCTTGAAGGCGTGGTCGAAAAGCTCGCGCCCCATGACGACTTCGCGGAGCAGGTGGAGCGCGACGGTAGGCTGGGCGTAGGAATTGTAGCCGAGTTCGTAGATCGATTCGGAGTTGCTCATGATCGGCACGCGGTCGGTGCGGCGCATGTATTCCGGGAGGGCACGGGCGTCGCGGCCCTGCGGGTAGTCCTTTTCCCATTCCTCCTGGGCGAGCGACTGCACGAAGGAGTTGAGGCCTTCGTCCATCCACGTCCACTGGCGCTCGTCGGAGTTGACGACCATCGGGAAGTAGTTGTGGCCGACCTCGTGGATGACGACGCCGATGAGCGCGTATTTGGTGCGCTTTGGATAGGTGCCGTCGTCCTCGGGGCGCGGGCGGTTGAAGCAGATCATCGGATACTCCATGCCACCGCCGACGGGGCCGTTGACCGACTGGGCCACCGGGTAGGGATACGCGAAGGTGAATCGCGAGTAGACGTCGAGCGTCTGGCAGATGGCGTGGGTGGAGTATTTGTCCCAGAGCGGCATGCCTTCCTTCGGATAGAAGGACATGGCCATGACGGGGCGACCTTTGTAACTGTGGCCGGCGGCGCCCATGGCGTCCCAGATGAACCTGCGCGAGGTGGCAAAGGCGAAATCGCGGACACTTTCGGCGTGGAAAATCCAGGTCCTCTTGCCCGCGGGTTTGTGGGTCTCGCTGGCCTTGGCCTCGTCCGGCGTGACGATGAACACGGGAGACTTCGCGGTTTCGGCCTGCTTGAGCCGGGTGCGCTGCGCGGCGGTGAGCACGGCGTCGGCGTTCTGCAGCTCGCCCGTGGCGGAGACGATGTGGTCGTCGGGCACGGTGATGCGGACATCGTAGTCGCCGAACTCGAGGGTGAATTCGCCGGTGCCGAGATACTGCTTGTGCTGCCAGCCGGTGTAGTCGGTGTAGGCGGCCATGCGCGGGAACCACTGCGCGACGACGTAGAGGGCGTTGCCGTCCTTCTCAAACACTTCGTAGCCCGTGCGCGCGGGCGAACCCTTCCAGGGGTTGAGCTGGTAGCTCCACGTGACCGTGAACTTGAACGTCTGGCCGGGAGCGAGTGGTACCGGCAGGTCGACGCGCATCATGGTCTTCACGATGGTGTGCGCGAGCGGGGCACCCGCGGCGTCGGTGACGGAGGAAATCTGCAGATCGCTGCCGTAGGTCTCCTCGGTGAGGAGCGACTCAAGTTTCTTGTAGGGGAACTTGGCGATGTCGACCGGCCGGTCGGCGGTGCGGGAGTCAGCGTTGTGCGAGAAGAAGTTCGGGTCGAGTTGCAGCCAGAGATACGTGAGCGTGTCCGGAGAGCGGTTCTGATAGGTGATGGTGCCCCGGCCGGCGATGGAGTGCGTGTGCTCGTCGAGTTCGACGTCGAGGGAGTAGTCGGCGCGTTGCTGCCAATAGGCCGGGCCCGGCGCACCGGCGGCGTTGCGCCGGGCGGTGGGCGTGGGTAGCAGCTGCTCCAGCTGCTGGAATTGGGCGATGGGCGCGCCGCTCTCGGTGGCGAAGGCGGACACGGTGAACAACGAGACGAACAGAAGAACGCGGACAGGCTTCAGCATGGCGTGCGGGGGGGTGGGGAGACCCGCAGGAAATCCACGCTTCGCCGGAACGCCAGAGCATAGTGGGCTCCGGACAATCCGTCTGCATCCGTATCATACCAATCGTCCGTAGCATTCGGGTTTTGGCGCGGCAGCGTCGGCAGGGACGGACCGCGAAGGCTTACGCACTTCGCGCCGCCGGGCCGTCCGTTCTGCTGGCCAGCAGAATCCTTACGGCGCGCCCAGTGGCGACAAGCGCTTGAGCCTCGGCGGTCGCGCCCTGCCTCGTCGAACCTGGCCCGATAGTCTATTCCCTCCAGGGTGGGATCAGTTTTTCTCTCCGGCGGTGAACTCGGTCCACGACTGGCTGGGCCGGCTCTTGAGCAGGCCGTCCATCCAGTCGAACTGCGGGTGCGCCTGCAGGAATTTCTTCGCGTCGAACTCGCGGCCGTCGGCCGAGCCCCAGCGGGCGGCGAAGCTCATGCGCTTGGCCAGCGCCGTGTCGACGACCTTGGCGTCCGTGGTGCCGGCGGGATTGAACGGGATCTTGTGCGGATTGCCAAACTGCGGGTCGAGGTCGCCGCGGGCGTTGAGCGCGCGGCCGTTGGGTTTGCCGTCCTCGTTGTAGCAGGTGTCGTAGCAGTCCGCCTCGAAGTCCTTGGCCTTGGCGAGGTCGATCTGTCCGACGTTCTCCTTCATCAGCTGCTTCCAGCGCACGCGGCGCGAGACGGGCGAGAGGCGGATGTCGGTGTCGTGCATGTCGGTCTCGAGGCGGAGGATCTTCAGGTTCTCGGCGATGTTGGAGCCGAGGTAATAGCCGTCCTTCGTGCGCTCGAAGCCGATGTATTTCAGGCCGAGCTCGAGGCGGGCGATCTCACGGGTGTGGATGTCGCCGATGAGCCAGGCGTTGGCGTAGCCGCCGTTGTTGCCCTTTTTCATGATCTCGCACCACTGGTCGAGGCCGCCGGCGTCCTGCGTGGCGCGGCGCATGCGGATGAACTCCGGCACGCCCTTCTCGGTGAAACCGTGGAAACCGCCGATGGTCGTCTCGGAGCCGACGAGCCCGGCGTCGGTGAGGAAGAAATCCGTGCCGCTGTGGATCCAGCCCGGCTGCGTCTGCATGAGGATGCGGTGGCCGTGCGCTGGCGCGAGATCGAGCACGACGTTGTAGAGCGCCATCGTGAAATCCGACATGGTGTTGTGCGCGAGCACCACGCCGCCGTCCTTCGTCATGCCGCCCGTGGCGATGAACGACGAGCACATCTCCTTCGGGTTCGTCACGACGGTGGCGGAGCCGTCGAGTTTCTTGGCGGCCTCGGGCCACCAGTAGCCGGTGGTCTCGATGGAGGCGTTGTAGGCGACGATGTCATCGTAGGTCGTGGCGACGCCGGCGGCGTTCATGCCCTCGGCGATGCCGGTCATCTCCTCGCGGTTCTCGTCGTCGATGCCGGCCTGGATGAAGCCGTTGGTGCTGTCTTTGAGCCACGTCCAGTCGAAGCTGCTCTCGTGTTCCCACTGCGCGGCGGTCACGCGGATCGCTTCGGCAATTTCCTTGGCCAGGAGATAACCGTGTTGGAATCCACGCTCGCGCGGGCCGCCCTCGATGTGCAGATAGGTCCAGCCGGCCTTCTCGTGCCGGTGGGCTTTGGCCAGCCAGGTTTTTTGTTCCGGGGTCAACTCGGCGCCGGAGAGCGCCAACACAGCGGCGAAAACCGCCAATCCAATCAGGGGCAGGAGTCTCTTCATGGCCCGGCACGCTAGCCAGCCGGCCCGGTCTGGCGAATGGAAAACGGCCGGCCCGCCCTGCCGCGCGACGAAGGACGCAAACTCCCCGGCTGCCGGGCCTCGCGTCGCTCAGCCCAGCGCCTGGGCGAGGTCGGCGCGGAGGTCGTCGACGTGCTCCAAGCCGACGGAAAACCGCAGCAGGTTCTCCGGCGTGGGTGAGTCGGCGCCCTCGACGAGCTTGCGGTGCTCGATGAGGCTTTCGATGCCGCCGAGGCTGGTGGCGCGCGTGATCAACCGGACCTTGGCGGCGACGGCGCTCGCGGCGGCGAAGCCTCCGCGTACCTCGAACGACAGCATCGCGCCGCCGCTGGCCATCTGCCGCCGGGCGGCAGCGTGGCCGGGATGCGAGGGCAGGCCGGGGTAGTTGACGCGTTCGACCTTCGGGTGCTCGGCGAGCCAGGCCGCGAGCTGGGCTGCGGTGGTCGACTGGGCGCGGACGCGGACGGGCATCGTGGAGAGACTGCGCAACAGCAGCCAGCAGTCGAACGGCGCGGGCACGGCTCCGCCGATCTGCTGCCAGGTGCGCACGCGGGCGACGAGCTCCGCCGGGGCATCGGCACCGAACACCAGCACGCCGCCGAGCACGTCGCTGTGGCCGCCGATGTATTTCGTGCTGGAGTGCATCGCCACGTGCGCGCCGAGCGCGAGCGGTTGAGTGAGAATGGAGGTGGCCCAGGTGTTGTCGGCCACGACCAGCGCGCCGACGGCGCGGCCAAGCATGGCCACCGCGGCGAGATCGGTGATCTTCAGCCGCGGGTTGGAAGGCGTCTCGATCCAGACGAGCTGCGTCGGTGCGGCCTGGAGCGCGCGCTCGACGGCGGCGAGGTCCGTGAAGTCCACGAAATCTCCGCGCACGCCCCAGCGCGCGAACTCGTTTTTCACGAGGTGGCGCGTGCCGTGATAGATGTCGTCGGGGAAAACCACCCGGGCGCCGGGCGCGAGCGCCTGCAGGATGGCGGCGGTGGCGGCCTGGCCGGAGGCGAAGGCCATGGCGTCCTTGCCGCCCTCCATGGCGGCGAGCGCCTGCTCGAGGGCGTGGCGGTTGGGCGTGTCGGTGCGCGAGTAGACGAAGCCGTGGGGCAGGGAGCCGTCGGGCGCGCGCTCGAAGGTGGTGGCGAGGGTCAGGTTGGGCGTGACAGCGCCGGTGGCGGGATCAACGCGGCGGCCGGCGTGGACGGCGAGCGTCTCGGGGTGGCGGGTGGGGCTCATGGGCGTGGTTGGTTGCTAACGGTTGAGCAGCCGGGACGCCAGACTTGGTTGCCGGCCGGTACAGTCCGATACGCGGAAAACAAAACAGCGCCGGCGGCGGCCGGCGCTGGCTCAAACGAGGGGGAGAGAGGCGCGGCTCAGTAGCCGACGGCCCGCGAGTCGCCTTTGCGCGGGTCGGCCGCGCCGAGGATGAGGCCGGTGGCGGGGTCGACTGCGATGGTTTCGCCGTCGCCCTGGTAGGCGCCTTCGTAGGATTTGCGCTCGGGCAGGTTGTGGCCCTTGGCCTTGAGCAGCGCCATCGTGTCGGGCGAGAGGCCGAAGCGCTCGAAAGTGACGACGTCGGGCAGCCACTGGTTGTGGATGCGCGGGGCGTCGACGGCCTGCATGACGGGCATGTGGTGGTCGATGACGTTGGTGATGATCTGAAACACGGTGTTGATGATCGTGGGGCCGCCGGGCGAGCCGGTGACGAGCACGAGTTTGCCGTCCTTGAACACGAGGGTCGGCGTCATCGACGACAGCGGGCGCTTGCCGGGCACGATGGCGTTGGCTTCGCCCTGGATGAGGCCGTAGGCGTTGGGCGTGCCGACCTGCGACGTGAAGTCGTCCATTTCGTTGTTCATGAGGATGCCGGTGCCGGGAATCGTCACGCCGGAGCCGTAGGCGCCGTTGAGCGTGTAGGTGTTGGCGACGGCGTTGCCGGCGGCGTCGACGACGGAGAAATGCGTGGTCTCGTTGGATTCGTGCGGCGAACGCGCGACGAATTTGCCGAGGCCCGGCTGCACGGCGCTGGCGGGCGTGGCGTGGTCCGGCGAGAAGTCCGCCATGCGGCCCCGGATGTAGGCGGGGTCGAGCAGCTGCGCGACCGGCACGTGGACAAATTCGGGATCGCCGAGATACTCGGCGCGGTCGCGGAAGGCGCGTTTCATCACCTCGGCGAAGAGATGGTACTTGGCCGCGGAGTTGTAGCCGAGGGCGCCGACATCGAACGGCTCGAGCATGCCGAACATCTGGAGCAGCGCGATGCCGCCCGAGCTCGGGGGCGGCATGGTGACGATGTCGTAGCCGCGATATTTGCCGCGCAGGGGTGTGCGCTCGGCGACCTGGTAGTTCTTCAGGTCGTCGAGCGTGATGTTGCCGCCGTGCGCGGCCATGGCGGCGGCGATGCGCCGGGCGGTCTCGCCTTCGTAGAATTCGCGCGGGCCGTTCTTCTGCAGGCGGGCGAAGGTCTCGCCGAGGTCGGCCTGCACCCATTTCTCGCCGGCATTCCAGAACTCGCCGTTCTTCAGGTGGATTTTTTTGGATTCATCGAACTGACCGAGCAGTTTCGCCCAGTCGCGCAGGCCGTGCGCGGTGGACTGGGAAACGATGTGGCCCTCGGCGGCGAGCCGGCGGGCGGGTTCGCAGATCTCGGCCCAGGTGACCTTGTGCGAACCATATTTCTCGACGGCGAGGGCGAAGCCCGCCACGGAGCCGGGGATGCCGCTGGCCTTCCAGCCGACGGTCGAGGAGCCGGTGCCTTGGATGACTTTGCCGTCAGGGCCGACATACATGTCGCGCGAGGCGGTCGCGGGAGCCGTCTCGCGGTAATCGATGGCGATGTCCCGGCCGCCGCCGGGCGCCGCCGGATCGGCGAGGTGGACGAGCATGAAGCCGCCGCCGCCGAGGTTGCCGGCGAAAGGGTAGACCACGGCGAGCGCCAGGCCGGTCGCCGCGGCGGCGTCGACGGCGTTGCCGCCCTTCCGGAGAATCTCGACGCCCGCCTGCGAGGCGAGTTCATGCGCCGAGGTGACCAGGCCGTGCTGTGCCTCGATGGCGGGGCGCTGCGCGTGGAGCGCGAGTGGGGCGGACAGAACCAAGGCCGCACCGAGCAGGGCGGCCAGCAGACGCGGGGAAACGTTCATGGCGGGCTAGGATTATCAGGAAGCGGGCGGCGACAAGATGTAATCGCCGCCGCCTTCGGCGTCATAGACCGATAATTTCTTGTTAGCTCAACTTCAGCATCGTATAAGGTGTTTATCCTAACTGCCTGGGTGCTTAACGGCACTTGGGCGGCAGTCACCACCTAGCAACCCTTATGAACCCACTGAAGAAAAGTGTTCAGGCCGCGCGTTTTGCCGGCCTACGTCGGGCGCATGTAGTCACCGTTCTGGCCTTCGGGGCCGGTCTCGGTCTGGCGCCCTTGTCCGCCCAACAGGCCGCCCAGCCCGCTGCTGGCGAGCCGAAGAAGGAAGAAGTCGTCAAGCTGACCGAATTCGTGACCACCGGCTCGCGTTTCAACGACCGCACCGTCACCGACTCCCCCGTGCCGATCGATGTGATCAGCGGCAACGAGCTCAAGCAAGGCGGCTACCTTGAGACCAGCCAGATGATCCAGGCGCAGATCCCGTCGTTCAACTTCCCGCGCCCGTCGCTCACCGACGGCACGGATCACATCCGCCCGGCCACGCTGCGCGGCCTCGCGCCCGACCAGGTGCTGATGCTCGTCAACGGCAAGCGCCGCCACACCAGCTCCCTCGTCAACCTCAACGGCTCCATCGGCCGCGGCTCGGTCTCGACCGACTTCAACGCCATCCCGTCGGCCGCCATCGGCCGCATCGAGGTGCTGCGCGACGGCGCGTCCGCCCAATACGGCTCCGACGCCATCGCCGGTGTCATCAACGTCATCCTCCGCAAGGACAAGGGCTGGGGTCTCGACCTCGCCTGGGGTCAGACGAAGGAAGGCGACGGCGAGGACTACAAGCTCGATGCCTACGCCGGCACCGACCTCGGCGACAAGGGTTCGCTCTTCCTGAACTTCTGGGTGCGCGACCACAGTCCGACCAACCGCAGCCTGGCCGACACGCGCCAGCAGTATTTCGGCACCAATCCCGCGACCGGCGCCAAGACGACGATCTCCGGCAACTACGGCTCCGGGGTCGGCCTCAGCGCCTCCAGCGGCACACTCGATCCGCGCGAGCAGACCGTCAACCGCATCAACCACCGCTTCGGCGATCCGCTCACCAAGGACCGCGGCCTCTGGGTCAACGGCAGCTACCCGCTCGCCAACGACCTCGATCTCTACTTCTTCGGCGGCTCCAGCCTCCGCCACGCCAACGGCGCCGGCTTCGCCCGTCGCGCGGGCGACGATCGTACGGTCCGCGCCATCTACCCGAACGGCTTCCTGCCGTTCATCCAGTCAGAGGTCGTCGACACCTCCTTCGGCGGCGGCGTGAAGGGCAAGTCGAGCAACTTCGACTGGGACCTGAGCACCGTCTACGGTTACAACACCCTCGACTACCGCACCGCCAACTCGGCCAACGTCACGCTCGGCACCTCGAGCCCGACCAGCTTCTACGACGGCCAGCTCGGCTTCAACCAGTGGACCACCAACTTCGACGTCACCACCACGGCCAATCTCGGCCTGGAGACGCCCCTCAAGGTCGCGGCCGGTGTCGAATACCGCTGGGAGGAATACACCATCAAGGCCGGCGAGCCCGACTCCTACCGCAACGGCGGCGTCCGCATCATCGACGGCCCGAACGCCAACGGCCTCGCGGCCGTCGGCGCGCAGGTCTTCCCGGGCTTCAAGCCCTCCGATGCCGGCTCGCACGACCGCCAGGCCAAGTCCGTCTACCTCGACTTCGAGCAACAGCTCACCGAGCGCTGGCTCGCCTCCGTGGCCGGCCGCTTCGAGGATTATACCGACTTCGGCACCAACACGACGGCGAAGTTCGCCACGCGCGTGAAGATCAACGACACCCTCGCCCTCCGCGGCTCCATCAGCACGGGCTTCCGCGCCCCGCACCTCGCGCAGGAGTGGTTCAGCTCCACCGCCACCAACTTCATCGGCGGCGTGCCGTTCGACATCCTGACGTTCCCCGTCAGCGCCCCGGCGGCCATCGCCCTCGGCGCCAGCCCGCTCAAGCCCGAGAAGTCCACCAACGAGAGCATCGGTTTCACCTGGAACCCGGATGACCGCTTCTCCGCGACCGTCGACTACTACAACATCGACATCAAGGACCGCATCGTCCTCTCGTCGAACTTCACCGGCAACGCCGTGATCAACCTGCTCGCCACGCAGGGCATCACCGGCATCGGTGGCGGCCGTTACTTCACCAACGCCGTCGACACCACCACCAAGGGCATCGACGTGAACCTGCGCTACACTTGGAAGACGCACGACTTCGGCAAGATCACGTTCACCGCCGGCTACAACCACAACTCCACCTCGGCCACCAAGATCAAGCCGCCGCCCGCGGCGCTCGCGGCCATCACCACCACGCCGCTCTTCGACCTCACCGAGACCATCCGCCTCGAGAAGGGCCAGCCCAAGGACGCCCTCAACCTCGCCGCCAACTGGTCGTGGAACAAGTGGTCGTTCCTCGTCCGCGAGGTGCGCTATGGTGAGGTTTCCGCCGTCGCCTTCTCCAGCGCGACGCAGGCCCAGATCGACGCCCTCACGCCCGGCTACGACGTCGAGCTCCGACCCGCCGTCCCCGGCTCGGTCGGCGGCACGACGACGAACAAGCAGATCATCCAGACGTTCGGCGCCAAGTGGCTCACCGACCTCGACGTGACGTTCCACTACAACAAGAACATCACGGTCTCGGTCGGTGCGAACAACCTGTTCGACATCTACCCGGACGAGAACCTCCGCTCGAAGATCGTCAACGGCACCGTGTTCAACGGCTCCGACAACGCCGGCATCTTCCCCTACAGCGGCATCTCGCCGTTCGGGTTCAACGGCGCGTTCTACTATGCGAAGCTGAGCCTGAAGTACTGAGCTGCCCGCCGCGGGATGCTCCCGCAGCTGCCTCTTCAAGGCGCGGACCACCCGGTCCGCGCCTTTTTCTTTTCCCCGTCCTCCCGCGCTCGACGCTCCGCGCGGCGTCCGGCCGGCCCGCTCGGAAGTGTCATATAATAGATGACGCTTTCTGCATTGGTACGCGGAGGAAAAACGCTTCGCCAAACACGGCGCGATGGGCTTCATTTCCCGCCATGCCCCACGTGGAAGGTTTGCGCTCCCCCTACGACAAAACCGCCGGCGGCCTGCATCACCTCGGCCGCATGCTCGACAAGATCCGGCTCATGCTGGCCGGCCGGCTGCCGGGCCATTTTCACTCGAACTACGGCATGGGCGCGGGCCTCGACGGCCACCTCTGCGGCTTCCTCAACGTCGAGTTCAAGGACATCGAAGCGCGCGTGCGCGAAGGCGGCTCTGATGCCGAGCTGGTCGAGTGGATTTTCGCCCGCGGCCTGCGCCCGACCAAGATACAGACGCGCATCTGGAACGAGTTTTCGCGCAAGATCGGCTGGAACGATTTCGCCACGCGCTACCTGCAGGATTTGAAGCAGGAATTCGGCATGGCGCACCATCCGCACGGCACGTCGTTCGATCTCATCGAGATCAGCGAAAACCGTCCGCCACCCGCCAGTCGCGCCTGAGCGGAGACCGAAACGAAGGATTCGCGTTTTGGTCGGACGGGTTCAATTGGGCCACGCCGCACCCGGACCGCCGAAACGCGTGCCGGCCGGGAAGTGCAGCCCGAAGTGCCGCGCGAGAATCTCCAGCAGCTCGGCGGGTGCCGTAATCACGCGCCGCTCGAGGACGGTGGTGCCCTGCCGGCGGATGAACTCGTTGTCGCGGATCGCCAGGCGCGTGCCCGCCGGGCCAGCCAGCCCCACGCCGAGCGTCCGCTTGAATTTCGATTGCGGGCTCGTGCTGGTCCACCAGTTGGCGAGTTCCCGGTCGACGGCGGGCATCGCCTCGCCGGTGAATTCGTAGATATCGGACCATTCATCGCCCAGTCGCACCTGATGAAACAGCCGGCCGTCCTCGCGCAGGATGCGGAGCGGCTCGTGGGCCGTGGACTGCTCGCCCTCGAGATCGGCGCGGATGCAGGAGGTGAGCGAGAAGGCTCCGACGCCGGCATCCACCAGCCAGGGAATGCCGTCCACTTCGACCCGCAGGAAAAGATGCGTGCGCGGCGGGGTGAACTCCCGCGGCTGCTGCAGGCGGATGCGCGCCGAGAGCGGCATGACGCGGAAACCGAGCTTCGTCAGCACGTGGAGCATCAGGGTGTTCTGCTCGAAACAATAGCCGCCGCGCTTTCCGTGCACGAGCTTCCGCTCGATGGCGGCCAGTTCGATGTCGACGGGCCGGCCGAGCAGGATGTCGAGGTTCTCGAACGGTATCGCCGTCACATGCGCGCCGGCGATCGCGTTGAGCGTGGCGAGGGACGGATCGCGCGGGCCGGTGTAGCCGATGCGGGCGAAATAGGCGTCGAGGTCGGGTGCTTGGTCCGGGGTCGGCATTCCTGCACGCTAATAAACGGGCATCGGCGCGCCAGCGTCCAATGCCCGGACTCCGGCTCAGTGCGTGGTGGCGGCGGCCGGCACAGCGCCGGCCGCGCTCCAGCCGTCGATGACCTGCTCGAGCACGGCGAGCGGCACGTTGCCGGTCTGCAGGACGACGTTGTGGAATTCCTTGATCGAGAATTTCGCGCCGAGCGCCTGCTGCGCCTTGGCGCGCAGTTCGAGGATCTTGAGCATGCCGATTTTGTAGGCGCAGGCCTGGCCGGGGTTGGCGACGTAGCGCTCCACCTCGGAGGCCTTGATGCCGTAGTCGATGGCCTGCTGGCGCGTCCACTTCATCGCGTGGAGGCCGGTGTCGACCACGAGGCGGCGGGCGCGGAAGAGCTCGTCGTCGAGCTGGCCGAGACGGCCGACGATGTCGCCTTCATACCAGTTGTTCTCGGCGGCCAGTTGCTCGGCGTAGAGCGCCCAGCCCTCGGCGTAGGCGGAACCGCCGCCGAAGACGCCATCGCGGCGGAAGCGCGGGAGGCTGTCCGTCTCGCGCTGCAGCGCGATCTGGAAATGGTGCCCGGGCACGCCCTCGTGGTAGACGAGCGTGCGCATCGTCACCATCTCGAACGTCGGTCCGGGCAGCGGCGCCCAGAAGATGCCGGGGCGGCTGCCGTCCTTGGCCGGCCCGGTGTAGTGGGCGGCGGCGGTCTTCTCCGTGAAGGGCGGCTCGCGCTTCACGACGACGGGGGCCTTGGGCGTGAGGTCGAACACCAGCTTGGCGCGCCGCTCGGCGTCGCGGAGGATTTCCTCGAACTTGGCGAGCAGGACGGGGCGCGGGTCGGCGTCCTTGGGCTGCCGGTCGTGCTCGAGCTTTTCCATGCGCTCCTTGATCGAGCCCTCCTGGTAGCCGAGCTGGCGGAAGTAGCCGTCCATCTCCTGTTCGATGCGCGCCACCTCCTTGAGGCCGAGTTCATGGATTTGCTCGGCGGTCATGTCCGTGGTGGTGAAACGCCGGAGGGCGTTGGCATAGGCGCGGTCGCCGCCGGGCAGCCAGCAGAGGCCGGCGTGGTCGGTGGTGTGCGGCAATTGCTCCTGCAGCAGCGCCAGCGCGCGCTTGAACGCGGGGATGATCGCCTCGGTCGTGGTCTGCTCGGCGGCGGCGGCGAATTGCGCGCGCTCCTCGGGCGTCACGTCCTTCAGCTTGGCGGCGCGTTCGTCGAGCGAGGCGACGAAGCGGTTCTGGCGCGGCGCATCGGCGAGGAAGCGCTCGAACTGCCCGATGGCCGAACGGGTGATGAAGTCGGGCATGAGGAAACCGCGCGCGGCGGCGTCCTTGGCCAGCGCGATGCCGTCGTCCATCCGGCCGGCGACGAGGGCGAGGCGGGCGAGGTAGTTCTCGATGTCGCGCTTGTTCCGGATCGGGTGCGACTGGCTCAGGAAGTTGACGATGTTCACGTGCAGCCCGCCGAACTGGTTGAAGACAAAACCATAGTCGGCGAACGGCTCGGACTCGACGACGCCCCGGAGCGACCACTCGATGACGGCGGCGGACGTGCGCTGCGCCGGATCAAGGCGGCTGCGGTCGAACTTCGCCAGCGCGGCCAGGCCGGCCTGGGCGGCGGCGACGCGTTGCGCGCGGAACTCGCGCGTGATGGGCGTGAGCTGGCGGTCGAGCGCGTCCTGCTCGCTGGCGGGCAGGTATTGCTGCAGCGTCGAGACCGTGGGGTTGGCGCGCACCCAGTCGGCGGCGAAGGTTTCGGTCCACTGATCGAAGGCGGCATCGGCGGCGTTGAGCGCGGTCGCGCCCAGCGCGAGGAGGGGGAGGACGTGGCGGAGTTTCATGGGGTAAGGAGCGGGGAGGCTGGCGAGCCGGCCGGCCGGAGTCGACGGCAGTTCGACCAACGCGGCAAAATCGCCGGTGCGACGCCCGTCACGGCGTGCCGGCCGGCACGGACACGGCTGCGGGCGCGGCGGCCTCGGCCTCCTGCAATTCACGCAGGAGCGAGCGGTGGTCGATCTTGCCCGAGCCGAGCTTGGGGATGGCGTGCACGTAGCGCAGCTCGCGCGGCGCGCAAAGATTGCTCAGGCCCTTGGCGCGGACGGTGGCGCGGACGTCGGCGAGCTGCAGGCGGCTTTCGTTGGCGATGGCGATGAGCTTCTCGCCCTTGTCGTGGTCGGGCACGGCGACGACCGCCACCTGGCAGCGCAGGCCGTAGTGCGCGGCGAAGGCGCCCGCGAGCGCGTCCTCGACCGCGGTGAGCGAGACCATCTCGCCGCTGACCTTGGCGAAGCGCTTGAGCCGGCCGAGCACGGTGACGTAGCCGTCCTCGTCGATTTTCGCGATGTCGCCGGTGTCGTACCAGCCGCCGAGGGCCTGGAACGCGGCGTGGGCGTCGGCGTTGAGGTAGCCCTTCATCATCGCGGGTGTTTTCACAAACAGCCGGCCGCCCTCGGGCACGCCTTCGACGGGTTCGAGGCGGTATTCGACCGCGGGCACGAGCCGGCCGGCGGTCGCCGTGTTCGGGTCCATCTTCGTGTTGAGGCAGATGACCGGGCCGCATTCGGTGGCGCCGTAGCCCTCGTGGATGCGCACGCCGAACTTGCGGGCGTAGGTGTCGAACGTCGCCGTTTGCACCTTCTCGGCACCGGCGACGAGGTAGCGCACGGTCTGCAGGTCGTAGGGGTGGGCCTTGCGCGCGTAGCCGTTGAGAAAGGTATTCGTCGCGAGCATGATGGTGCAGTTCTTCTCGTAGACGACGGTCGGCACGATGCGGTAGTGCAGCGGCGAGGGGTAATTGAACACGTAGATGCCGCGCACGAGCGGCACCACGATGCCGCCCACGAGCCCGAAACTGTGGAAGAACGGCAGCGCGTTGAACAACCGGTCGTCGTCGCGCACGTCGGCGGCGACGAAGATCTGCCGGAGGTTGGCCAGCATGCCGCGATGCGTGAGCTCCACGCCCTTCGGGATGCCCTCGGAGCCGCTGGTGAAGATGACCGCGGCGGTGTCGCCAGCCGCGACCGGCGCCCGGCGCAGCGCGCGGCCGAACGACCACCGGTTGCCAAGCGCCGCGGAGAGCTTCGCGAGCGCACCGATGCCGGCGCGCACGTCCTCGAGGTGGACGAATTTCAGTCCGGCGGCCTCGAGCGGAGCGAGGTTGATCCGCGCCTTCTCCAGGAACACGCGCGAAGTGAGCACGACCTTGAGGCCGGCGAGCTGCGCGCAGCTGACCATCACCGGCCCGCCGGTGGAGTAGTTGAGAAACGCCGGCACCTGGCCGCGCGCCCACAACGCCAGCACGGTGACAACCGCGCCGTTGACGGTCGGCAGCAGCACGCCGATGCGCTCGCCGGGCCGCGCCGGGCCGAGGTGGCCGTCGAGCGCGCGGGCCAGGACCTCGGTGCCGATCATGAGCTTCCGGGAGGTGAGTTCGGTGAACGAAACGTCCTCGCAGGCGACGCGCCCCGGCGTGGCGGCGGCGGTCTCGGCGATGGCGGCGGGCAGCGTGGGCGGGCCGAGCCGCATCTCGGTCTCGAACTGCTGGCGCATCATCTGGTCGCGCAGCCATTGGGTGAGCTTCTGGCGGGCGACGTTGTGCGCGAGGTGCGCGGTGGGCGGCGCGGTGAGCGGCGCGCTGAAATGCACCGACACGCGCGGGAACCACTGCGTCCAGCCCTTGTGCCGCACCCATTTCACGCGGACGGCGTTGCGCAGGTAGCAGGTGACGACCCGCGCCCCGGTGCGGTGGACGAGGAAGGCCGTGCCGTCGTAGATGCGCATCAGGTCGGTCGTCGCGCTGATGCGGCCCTCGGGGAAAAGCACGAGCTTGCCGCCGCGCTCCAGATACTCGGCCATGCCGCGCACGGCGTAGGCCGAGGTGTTGTCCACCGGGAACGTCCGGGAGTTGATCATCAGCTTCCGGTGGATCCACGTGGCCTGCGCCGTGGTGGAGGACGCGACGAACTTCCAGTCGTCGCCGAGGCAGGCGAGCACGAAGAGCCAGTCGAGCCACGAAGTGTGGTTGGGGCAGAGCAGCATCGGCCCGGGGCCGCGCAAGGCCGCCTCGCCCTCGACGCGGAAGCGGAAGAACACTTTCAGGACCAGACGCAGAAGGGAAAGCATCATGCGGGCGGGGGTGACCGGAGCAGCCCCACTCAACGCCACGCGGCGCTGCGTCGCAAAGCTAAAACCACCCCGTTGCCGGTCGGGCGAAGCGGTGGACCCCGGCCCGCGGGGACGCGGACCCTCCCGGTTACCGGCTGCCTCAAAGTCAGGCCCAACGAGTTGTAGCGTGGTCTATGACCGCCGACCGCGCACACGGCGGTCATCAACCTCCGCCGAGGCTACGGCCGACGAGCAGGCCGCCGCTGCAGGCGGCAGCCACGCCGGAATTTGCCGCCTGCCCTAAGATTTATCGGGCCCTTTCGGCTTCTGGCCACACTTGGGGTGGATAGATTGGGCGCATGAAGCTACCCCCCTCGTTTCGCGCGCTGCTGCGCTCACTCCTGTTGCTGGCCTTGGTCGTCCCGTTCCTGCGCGCCGAGGAGACGCGGGATTTCTCGAAGGAGTCCGCTCGCGCCGTGCCGGCGTGGGTGCGCGACACGGTGATCTACGAGGTGTTTCCGCGGCAGTTCTCCGCCACGGGCAATTTCGCCGGCATCACGGCGCGGCTCGACGAACTCAAGGACCTCGGCGTCGAGGTGCTCTGGCTGATGCCCATCCATCCCATCGGCAAGCTGAAGGCCAAGGGCAGCATCGGCAGCCCGTACGCGGTGCAGGATTACTACGGCATCAATCCCGACTACGGCACCAAGGAGGATTTCCGCCGGCTCGTCGACACCGCCCACGAGCGCGGGCTCAAAGTCATCATCGACATCGTGGCCAACCACACGGCGTGGGACAGCGTGCTCATGGCCAAGCCGGAGTTCTACAAGCACGACGCCGCCGGCCAGGTGATTTCGCCGCACGATTGGTGGGACGTGGCGGGCCTCGATTTTACGAACGCCGGGACGCGCCGCTACATGGGCGACATGCTCCAGTACTGGCTGCGCGAGTTCAAACTCGACGGCTTCCGCTGCGATGTGGCCGGCGAGGTGCCGGTGGGTTTCTGGGAGGAAGTCCGCCCCGCGCTGGAAAAAATTCGCCCCGGCCTGCTGATGCTCGCCGAGGCCAGCAAGCCCGACCTGATGGTGCAGGCGTTCGACGTGGACTACGCGTGGCCGTTCCACGCCACGCTCAACCGCGTGCTGATGGGCGGCGCCCCGGCGAGCGACCTCCAGCGCAGCTGGCAGGACGAGGAGCGCGGCAAGTTCCCGCGCGGCTCGCTGCACCTGCGCATTTCCGACAACCACGACGAGGCGCGCGCCATCAGCCGCTTCGGCTGGCCCGCCGCGCTGGCCGCCAGCGCCATGATGTTCACCCTCGACGGCGTGCCGCTCGTCTACAACGGCATGGAGGTCGGCGACACGAGCGAGTCCGGCGCCCCGGCCCTCTTCGAAAAGCTGCCCATCTACTGGCAGCCGAAGCAGCGCGAGCATTTCCGCGCGACCTACCAGCACCTCATCGCCCTGCGCCGCGCGCACCCGGCGTTCCGCACCGACGAGGTCGTGTGGCTGAAAAACTCCGCGCCGGACAACGTCGTCACCTATCTGCGCCGCGATGCGCAGGAGGAGTTCGCCGTCGTCATCAATTTCTCCAACCGCCCGCAGTGGGCCGACATCGTCGTGGCGGACGCCGCCGGCTTCGCGTCGGTGCTGCGCGCCGACCCCAAGGCCGGCGACGTGCCCGCCGGCATCGGCCACGTGGCGCTCGACGCCTTCGAGTGGCGCATCTACCGCCGGGCGGTGGCGGTGCCCGCCGCCGGCAAGTAGCCGCCGCGGAACGCCGTTCACTTGGACCACGGATTGCGTCGATGAAGCGGATGGAGGGCGCGACCTTGGGGCGAGACTCCGGTCCGTGGCCTCACGCCAGGTGAGGCCCTACGCAGAGGGGATTTCACTGTAGGGCGCGACCTCGCGTCGCGCCGAGCAGGATTTACGCGGTGCGCCCTACCGGGTTAGGAAGTGCTCACGGCGCCGGCCGGCCGGTGAGCGCGCGGTAGACGGTGCGGGCCAGCAGGCGGGCGCCGGCGGCGTTGGGATGCACGTGGTCGGGCACGAG
Source organism: Opitutia bacterium (assembly GCA_016187925.1). GTDB lineage: Bacteria > Verrucomicrobiota > Verrucomicrobiia > Opitutales > Opitutaceae > Didemnitutus. Next base: position 43,644 of record JACPIS010000048.1, read on the forward strand.
ATCGTGCCGGCCTTGCAGCGTGGCGAATTGGTCGATCAGCCCCGTATGCTCGCTCCGGGCGATGCGGGCGACGAGCGGGCCGATCTCGCGCTCGATGAGGGCCGGGCTGATGCCCCAATCGCTGGGCGGGAAAGCCGGCATCGGCCGGCACACCCAGAGGCGCGGAGGCGAGGGCAGGGCGGCGAACTCGCGGAGCAGCGCGGTGTAGTCGCCGGCGAACTGGTCGCGATGGGCCCAGTTCTGCGGCTTGGAGTCGTTCGTGCCGAGCATGATGATCACAACGTCGGGCTGGAAGGCGAGGGCCGCGACGAACTCCGGCTGCTGCCGGTAGGGCTTGTCGCCGGCGTTCAGCAGCGTGCTGCCGCTGACGCCGAAGTTGCGCACGTCCCACCGCGCGCCGAGCAGCGCGCCCAATTGCGCCGGGTAGGAATTCTGCTCCCGCCCGGCGAGGCCCGCGCCGTAGGTGATGCTGTCGCCCACGCAGGCCACGCGCACCGGCGCGGCGGAGCGGGCGGCATCGACCGGACGGTTCGGCGAGGTGCAACCGGCCGAGAAGGCCAGGGAGAGGAGCGCAGCGAGGGGGAGCAGGCGACGAAACATGCCGCGACTGTGCGGCGCCGCGGACGGGCTTGGCAAACCGGTTCGCCGATTATGCCGCGTGGCGAGGTCTGGGCGGATTGCCGCTGAGGTTGGCAAGGCGGGTTGGCCGCAAAGAGGCGCAAAAGGGCGCAAAAAAATGCCGATGGAGAGAGGTGAGTCGGTGCAGGAAGCGGGCGCATGAGGAGTTTGGTCTTGGCTCCTTTGGAGGAGGCGATTTGGCTTTTTGCCCGGGCCGACGCACGCCGCCGTTTGCGGCGAGAGGAACACTTGCCGCCGCCCGATGCGATTACCCGCTGACACTCGGATTGCCCCGGAAAAACTTTCGGACTACCTGCTGCGACCACGGGACGATCATGACAAGTCGGGATTTCTTGCGCTGGCCGGATACGCAGAAAAGGATGCGGCCAGATTGGAAGTGGATCTGCGCGCCCAACTGCTTTCCCTGGAGGCGGACGCGGCCGGGGAGGACCAGTATGGTTGGCGATATGTCATTCGGGGCTCCCTGACCGGTCCCAACGGCCGGCGACTGCGGGTGCTTTCGGTCTGGATGAAGGAAAAAGCGACTGGCGTGACCAAGTTTATCACCCTATATTCCGACCAATGAAATTTCCGCTCTACAGCCGCGTGGCGCTGGCCGTCGATATTCCGACGGAGCGAATCCGGCGTGGCGACCTCGCCACGGTCGTGGAGCATCACGCTGCGCCAGCGTCGGGCGGCGAGCCGGGCTATTCGGTGGAGGTTTTCAATGCCGTGGGCGACACGCTGGCGGTGCTGACCGTACCCGAATCGAGCCTGGAAGCATTGCGCAGCGACGAGGTGCTGAGCGTGCGCGCCCGCACCACCGCGGCCTGATGGGCGCGGACTGCCGCCTGAGGTTGGCAAGGCGGGTTGGCCGCAAAGAGGCGCAAAAGGGCGCAAAAAAATGCCGATGGAGAGAGGGGAGTCGGCGCAGGTAGCGGGCGCATGAGGAGATTTGGTCTTGGCTCCCTTGGAAGAGGCGATTTGGCTTTTTGCCCGGGCCAACGCACGCCGCCGTTTGCGGCAGAAAAACGTTTCGCCCATGCCCCAATCAACTTCCGATCTGCTGTCCGCTCGCATCCACGCCATCCGCGGCCAGCGCGTCATCCTCGATAGTGATCTGGCCCGGCTCTATGGCGTGCCGACCTTCCGCTTCAACGAGGCGGTGAAGCGCAACGCGGAGAAATTCCCGGAGGACTTCCGGTTCCAACTCACGCCCGAGGAGTTCGCCAATTTGAAATCGCAATCTGCGATATCGAGTGTGGACACCGCTGGCCTGGAAGGGGTTAAGGGCATCTCATCGCAATCTGCGATGAGATCCAAGCGTGGGGCTGGCTACAGGCCTTGGGCCTTCAACGAGCATGGCTGCCTGATGGCGGCCACCGTGCTGAACAGTCCGCGGGCGGTGCAGATGAGCCTCTACGTTATCCGGGCCTTTGTGCAGATGCGGGAGGCGTTGGCTTCCAACCAAGCGGTGCTGCGCAGATTGGCGGAGATCGACAAGACGCTGCTCGAGCACGACGCCGCGCTCCGGGCTTTGTGGGACAAACTCCGTCCGCTGCTCACTCCGCCGCCGGAACCGCTCGCCAAGGAGATGGGGTTTCATGTCGGTATCGGAAAACAGAAACGTGGCCGATGACCGCCCGCGGTTCGCCTCGCCGTCCCGGCCCATGAAGAGATTGCTCGCCATCGCCGCGCCAACCGAAACTTTCCGGCGGAAGGTTTGGGCACAAAGAGGCGCAAGAGGGTGCAATAAGGGGCACTCGGTGGAGAAAAGGAAATTGGAAGCGCTCAGGATCGCTGCCAGACGCCGCGCTGCGGCTGCTGCAGGAGACCGCGGTCGCGCAGGACTTGGAGCTGCTGCCTGATTTTGTCTCGGATGTGGCGATTGCCGGGATAGAGTTTGGCCAGTTCGGCTTCGAAAGCGTAGATGTCGTCGTTGGTGAACACGGAATTGGGTAGCGACTCCACGCATCGGAGAACATCGAGAGTCCAACCGCGCTGTTCGGGCTTCAAGACCTGGAGACGAGCGATGCGCGCATACTGTTCGCGGATATCGCGCCGATCTGCCACCACACCTTCCGTGATAAGCGGAATCTTGGCGGACGCGGGGACCAGGCCGACGTTGAGTATGTAGCCGGTCCATGCACTGCGGCGCGCCACAGCCGAGAGCGGCTTACGTCTGATGATGACAGCGGGAGAGATGGCGAAGCGCGGAATGAGAAGAAGATTCCGTACCATCCATTCTGGAAGTTGGTAGTGCAGGAGGAAAAAGTTCGGGGTCCTGTTGCCCAGAACGGCGTCCAGCATCTTCTGGTAATTCGACCCGAGAATCCCAGCACTCAACTTCTTGCTGTGACTCTTGAGTTGGTAGCGCTCGACGCACTCCGGACAAACAAGATCGCTGACTTGGGTGTTGTTTCTCTCGGCGTGGAGTCGGTCACTGGTACAGGCGCAGCAGTAGAGATTATCCGCTCCCCATGGTTCGGTGATGCGACGCGCCAATTGGGACGGACTTTTGTAGCCTTCGCCAAAACGCGTCGGTAACTGCAGATTCATCTGCGCCGACTAGATCAGCCCGGATTCGGCTCTTCAATGGGATTTAACTCGGAGAATCTCCGTTTCGCAGCGGACGATGTGGGTCGTCTGACGCTTCTTGCCGTCCGGGGCGTGGGCCCAGGCTTGCTGTAGGGAGACGTCCACCGTGGTGTGGACCACGCTCGCCTGGCTGACGTGGGCACACGAGAGGAACACAAATTTGAATTCGTGGAAGATGCAGTCGGTTTTGGGCGCGACCTCGGTGGACATCGCCGGGATCGGATCGATCCGATCTGAAACCAGTTCAAGATCATTTTGAGTTTCGACGAAGACATGGATGCGGACCGTGAGATCGAAGGTCACGCTGTGGAGTCGGCGAAAAGTCAGGTCGAGATAAACGGAGTCACGTTCAATTCCGACGAAGGTCCGAGCCAGCAGCGCGCAGACGACGGCCGTCGTGCCGCTGCCCATGAAGGGGTCCATGACGAAGTCGCCGGGACTGGTGGACGAAAGGATGATGCGTTCGAGCAGGGCGACGGGTTTTTGCGTGGGGTGCTTGCCGAGGGTTTTCTCGACGGGCTTCGGCGCCGTCAAGGTCCAGACGTCCTTCATCTGTTTGCCGGCGTTGGCGCGTTTCATGTCGGTGTAGTTGAAGCGGTGCCGGCTCTTTTCGTTCTTCGCGGCCCAGAGAATCGTCTCGGTGGAGTGTGTGAAGTAGCGGCAGGCGAGGTTGGGCGGCGGGTTGGGCTTCTGCCACGTGACTTGGTTGAGCAGCTTCATGCCGAGCTGCTGCATGGCGTAGCCGACGGAGAAAATGACGTGGTGCGTGCCGCTGACCCAGAGGGTGCCGTTGGGCTTGAGCAGGGCCTGGCAGCGGCGGAGCCACTCGTGGTTGAAGTTGTGATTCTCCTCGGGGCCGCGGGACTTGTCCCACTCGCCCTTGTCCACCTTCACCATCTTGCCGGCATGGCAGGTGATGCCGCCGTTGGAGAGAAAGTAGGGCGGGTCAGCGAAAATCAGGTCGAACACGCCGCCGGGGTGTTTCTGCAGCAGATGGTCCATAACCTCGAGGCAGTCGCCGTGGTAGAGGTAGAGCCCGCGGGCGTCGTCGCGGTAGGCGAGCTTCGACGGCTGCAAGACCTCGGGGCCCTCTTGGACGATGGCGTCGTCGGGACGGAACGTGGCGTCGTAGTCGGGGTAAACGGTGCTGCTCGATGAGTTACGGCGCGACAAGGTAACGACAGAGGTTCGCTTGGTTTTCCTGGCAGGGCGGTTGGGGGCAACCGCCCCTACCTTCTTGGTCGAGGGCTTCTTTTTCGGCACGCGTTGATCGGATCGATCCGGGGGCGGAAAGGATCAAGGCAAATTGGCCGGAGGGGAGGGCTGGAATCCAAAATCCACGAGCAAAAGACTGCAAGGCGGAGTGCTTGGGTTGGCCGTGGGAGATATGGCCTTGCCGGGCCGGGCGGGTGCGGGTAACAAGGCGGGGCCATCACGCAGGCCTGCACCTGCGACAGGTGCAGAACGCCGGTCAACCCCAACCGCCCATGCATGCCCGTGGATTTTCCAAGGCAGCCCTTGCACTGCTAACCGTCCTGCTGTCCGCCAGCCCCGGCCCGGCCACGGCGGAGGACGGCGCGCCGCCGGCGAACCCCTTCGGCAACGTGGCGCCGCCCAGGCCCGCACCCGGCCCGGAGATGGAGTGGGTGTTCAACCAGCCCGCACCCGAGGCCAGGGTTCGCACGGCGTTCGACCTGGAGAGGATCGAAGTGGAAAGCAGCCTTCGCGCCTTTCGGGAGGCCAACGCAAAGTTGATCGGCGGAGTGGCCACGAAAAAATCGAGCCCGGCCGCCGCCTTGAATGAGGCCAAGGTCTTGCTCAAAGACTCGCAGTCACAGACCACCCTCGCCACCTTGCGGACACGGCCGGAACTCCAAACGGCAGACGGCCTGCAAAATCTGGCCGCCGCCGCGTTCGCATCCGGCCGGCCGCTGCTGGCGCTGGGTGGATTGTGGTTGGCCGAGGAGCGTTGGCCGGGCAACCCCGATGTGAGGTTCAATCTGGCCAGCCTGCTGGCGCAGCACGGCTCGGTGAACGAGGCGCAGGCGCTGCTCGACGACCTCATGGCACGGCAGAAGCTGCCCGCGCATCCGTTCGGCATTACGGCCCAACAGGGCGCCGACTATCTGCGGGCCTACATCCAGACGCGCCAGGGCCGGACCAGGGAGGCGGCGGGATTGCTCAAGCCCATCGTCGCGGCCAATCCGGCCTTCGGGGAGGCGGCGCTGCTGTTCGCACTCGTCACGGAATCGGAGGAGGAGGCGCGCAAGGCCTACCGCGTGGGCATCTGGCGCCGGGCGCCGGCCCGTCAGTTGGCCAATCTGCCGACCGCCGAGGCAGGGCCCAAGGCCGCGACAAGCTCAGCGGCGGATCCGACGCCATCATCGGCGGAGCCGCCCGAGCCGAGCTTGGTCGGATTGGATGCGGCGCTTTTTGTGGACCTCTCCAAGGGGCAGCCGGGTGAACTTCCCGCGATCCGCGAGCCGGTGGACCTGCAGGATTGGGCTAGATTCGGTGAGTGGGTTAAGAACGTCGTTTCGGCGCGGCAGAATGAGGAGTTCCCGACGCTCATCGCAGCGAGAGACGCACACATGGAGCGTTGCCGCCAGAAAGACCTCCCGTGGCCGGTCCGGGAGCGGCTGATGGAATTGGAGAACATGATCGAGCCCGAGAACGCCCGCTTGGCCGAAATACGGACGCTGAACCAAGCGCTCAACCGGGCGATCGTGGACTCGACGGACGCTTTTGAACGCGTGTTCGAACAATACACGCTGGAATTATATGCGATCAACTCGAAGCCCAAAATGGATAAGGCCAAGATATGTGCGGAGACCATCGCGGCGGCCGAGAAGGCGAATGCCGCGATGCGTCCGCATGTCCAGGCGGTCGACCTCGCCACGCGGCGGCTGCACCGCGCCTGGCACCGGTATGTGACCGCCCTAGGCAGCCTGACGGCCGATCCGGACTTCCGCGCCTATCTCGCCGCCCACCTTAAATTAGCCAGCAACCTCAGCTACAACGAGCTGTTGCTGAACATGGCAATCCATCACTTCGGCCCCGAATTGAGCTGCCTCACCCCGGGAAAACCGTCGGCGAATGAACTGGGCAAGACGGAAGATGCGACGCTCGCCAACTGCTCGGAGGAGGACGCGAAGAAATCGGTCGGAGCCGAAGTCAGCTCGGAGATCGCGGCCCCGATGGAACCCATCGACGCCTCGGTGGGAATCGAGGCCACCTGCGACGGGATCTCGGTGGAAGTGGGGATGGAATTGCTCAAGACCGCGGGTCTGACCGCCGAGGCCGAGTTCAAGATGGACGGAACATGCACTCTCTACCTGGGACCCAAGATCACCATGGGAGCGGGCGGCGCGGAAGCCAGCAGCAAGGGCGGTGTCTACGTTACCGTGAACAATATATCGTTCCAGAACCCGATCCAGGATGCGGGCGTTCGGAGTGTGGTGAAAACGACGGTGAAAGCCGGGCTGCCAGGTGCGAGTGCGACCGCCAGCTACACGGGGAGCGATACGAGAATCAGCCTGATCGCCGGGCCGACGGTTCCGGCTCACAATGCCGGCGGGCTGGCGAATTTCAGACAGGGGAAATGATCCGGGGTCAGGGGAGACCCGTGGTCGGCTGACATGGCCAGCCGTTGGATCAACCGCGGGAACGCACGGATTACTTTCCGGGCACCGTCGTCATGATCAAAGCGGTGCTCAGCTTGTCGTCTTCCTTGCTAAACATCACCGCGCATTCGCGCTTGTCCTTCTTGGCGGACACGACGCCAGAATCTCCCTGATCGAGGGCGACCGTAACGTCCCAGCCCTCGCCTTTAAGTTTCTCCGCATAAAACTTCAGGCCCTCTTGGATCGAGCCCTTGAAGTTTGTCTTCACCTGGAATATTTCGCCGAGGGTGCTGGCTGCGATAACCAGCGCATCCTTGATGACCGGGACATCCTTGGGAAAGTTCTCCGGCAAGGGCACGCCTTTCTCGCTGGCCACGATCTTCATGCCTGGTCCCCCATCCTTGCCCTTGACTTCGACGGTAGCGACATCGCCCTTCTGCTCCATGGTGACGCCGCCCGCGGAGGTTTTCTGGGAGGTCTTCTTGCCGCAGCCGGCGGTGACGAGCAGCAGGGCGGCGACGGGGATCAGGAATTTCGGGGACATGGGGTCGGTGGGTTGGGGGTGGAACCGGCAGGCAATCCTGACCATTGCCCCGGCGCGGGGGCTTACAACAGAAATACCGGGAGGCGCCGGCATATTAACGGGGGCAATATTAAGAAATGCGCGCCTGCCGGCAGCTGCCGGTGTGGAGCAAACGCGGAGAAAAAAAGGCCGCGGCGGGAGCCGCGGCCTTGAAGGGGGTGGGCGCGTGGGGTGGAGACCACGCCTTGCCGGTGGGTTTACGCTCCGCTCTTCGAGGCGGCTTCGTCGGGGATGCGCATCGCGTAGAACGAACGCCAGACGAACACGAGGGCGATGAGGAAGAACACGGCGCCGATGGCGAGCTTCCGATTGGGATAGTTGTTCATCGTCACCGCGATCTCGACGGCGAGCAGGCCGAAGAGCGTGGTGAACTTGATGACGGGGTTCATGGCGACGGAGGAGGTGTCCTTGAACGGGTCGCCCACGGTGTCGCCCACGACGGTGGCGGCGTGGAGGTCGGTGCCTTTCTGGCGGAGCTCGACCTCGACGATCTTCTTGGCGTTGTCCCAGGCGCCGCCGGCGTTGGCCATGAAGATGGCCTGGAAGAGGCCGAAGAAGGCGATGCCGATGAGGTAGCCGATGAAGAAGTAGGCGTTGAAGAACGGCAGGGCCAGGGCGAAGCAGAAGACGACGATGAAGATGTTCCACATGCCCTTCTGCGCGTACTTGGTGCAGATGTGCACGACCTCCTTGCTGTCCTTGTCCGAGGCGGTGGTGGCGTCGAGCTTCATGTGCTCCTTGATGTAGACCACGGCGCTGTAGGCGCCGGTGACGACGGCCTGGCAGGAGGCGCCGGTGAACCAGTAGATGACGGAGCCGCCCATGATGAGGCCGAGGATGATCTCGGGCTGCACGATGGAGAGCCGGGCGACGACGTTGCCGAAGAGATTTTCGAGCAGCATGATGATACCGAAGACCATGGTGGTGGCGCCCACGACGGCGGTGCCGATGAGCACGGGCTTGGCGGTGGCCTTGAAGGTGTTGCCGGCGCCGTCGCCCTTCTCGAGCTGGTACTTGGCGTTCTCGAAGTCGGGCTTGAAGCCGAAATCCTTCTCGATCTCGGCGGCGATGCCCTGCCGGGCCTCGATCTGGGAGAGTTCGTAGACGGACTGGGCGTTGTCGGTGACGGGGCCGTAGCTGTCGACCGCGATGGTGACGGGGCCCATGCCGAGGAAGCCGAAGGCCACGAGGCCGAAGGCGAAGATGGGCGCGGCGAAGGCGAACTTGCCGGGGAGGAGCGCGATGAGCGCCGGGTTTTGCGAGAAGTGATAGGAGGTCCACATCAGCAGCATGATGATGAGGCCCATCCAGAACGCGGAGAAGTTGCCCGCCACGAAGCCGGAGAGGATGTTGAGCGAGGCGCCGCCGTGCTTGGAGCAGTTGGTGACCTCCTTCACGTGCTTGCTGTTCGTGCTGACGAAGATCTTCGTGAATTCCGGGATGAGCGCGCCGGCGATGGTGCCGCAGCTGATGATGGTGGAGAGCACCCACCAGAGGTCGGCCTGGATGCCGGTTTGGTGCGCGAGCAGGAAGTAGGAGGCGAGGAAGGTGATGCCGATGGACACCGCCGAGGTGATCCAGACGAGGTGCGTGAGCGGGGCCTCGAAATCGAAATCCTTCAGGTGCCCGTACTTCGCCTGCGAGACGACCTGGTTGAGGAAGTACGAGACGAGCGAGGTGACGATCATCAGCGCGCGCATCGCGAAAATCCAGATGATGAGGATGGCACAGAGGGCGGGGGTGGCGGCGAGGGCGAGGGCGAGGAAGGCGATGAGCGCCACGCCGGTGACGCCGTAGGTCTCGAAGCCGTCGGCGGTCGGCCCGACGGAGTCGCCGGCGTTGTCGCCCGTGCAGTCGGCGATGACGCCGGGGTTCTTCGGGTCGTCCTCGGGGAGCTTGAAGACGATCTTCATCAGGTCGGAGCCGATGTCGGCGATCTTGGTGAAGATGCCGCCGCAGATGCGGAGGACGGAGGCGCCGAGGGACTCGCCGATGGCGAAGCCGATGAAGCAGGGACCCACGAGCTCGCGCGGCAGGAACACGAGGATGCAGATCATGAAGAACAGCTCCACGCAGACGAGAAGCAGGCCGACGCTCATGCCCGACTGGAGCGGGATGAAGAGCGTGGCGAGCGGGTTGCCCTGGAGGGCGGAGAAGGCGGTGCGGCTGTTGGCCACGGTGTTGATGCGGATGCCGAACCAGGCGACGCCGTAGCTGCCGAGGATGCCGAGCACGGAGGCGAGCAGGATGACCACGACGTGAGCGGCGCTGTTGTGGGACAGCACGCCGAAATAGTAGACCATGCACGCGGCGATGAGCACCCAGAGGATGGCGAGGAACTTGCCCTGCGTGAAGAGGTAGGTCTTGCACGTCTCCCAGATGGTGTTGGAGACGCTGCCCATCGAGGAGTGGACGGGCAGGGCCTTGGTCCGGGTGTATTGGTACAGGCCGAAGGCCGCACCGATCGCGCAGAAGAGGATGCCCAGGTACATGAGCGACAGGCCGCTCATGCCGATGCCATCAAAGTGAACCTGGGTCAGGTCCGGGATCTTGATGTCGGCTTCGCTGGCGAATGAGGGTACGGCGGACGCGGCCAGAAGCGTGGCCAAAGCGCCCACCCGTTTCCAGGGGTGTGAATGCAACATAGTCAGAACGTTGGGGTTGGGGTTACTGCGGCGGAAGTTGCCAAATGTCATAAGGCGGAGCCAGTCAATTCGGGGTCGGAGCCGGGGAACCGTTGACCTGTTAGCGCGTTTAATCTTCGTTGCACCAAGCATAATCTGCGCATGCCCCTGCTCGCCATCCACGACCTCGTGAAAGCCTACCGGACGCCCGGCGGCGGCGAGCATCGGGTGGTGGACGTGCGGGAATTCTCGCTCGAGGCGGGCGCGCAGGTCGCGCTGCGCGGCGAGAGCGGCTCGGGCAAGACGACGTTTCTCAACCTCATCGCCGGCATCCTCGCGCCCGATTCCGGCGCGATCCTCCTCGACGGGCTGGACCAGGCCCGCGTGAGCGAGGCGGCGCGCGACCGGCGCCGCGCGGAGAGCCTCGGCTACATTTTCCAGACCTTCAACCTGCTCCAAGGCCATACGGTGCTCGAGAACGTGGAGCTCGGCATGGCGTTCGGCCGCGGCGTCGACCGCGCCTACGCCGCGTCGCTGCTCCAGCGCGTCGGGCTCGGCGGGAAGCTCGGGCATTTCCCGCGGCAGCTCTCGACCGGCCAGCAGCAGCGCGTGGCCGTGGCCCGGGCGCTGGCCAACCACCCGAAGCTCGTGCTCGCCGACGAGCCCACCGGCAACCTCGACCACCGCAACGCCCGCGAGTCGCTCGCGCTCATCCGCGAGGTCTGCCGCGAGTGCGGCGCGGCGCTGCTGCTCGTGAGCCACGACGAGGGGATTTTGTCCGGCTTCGAGTCCGTGCAGGACTTCACCCGCCTCAACCGGGCGCTCGCGGCGCCATGAAAACGCCCAACACCAAATCCCAAAGGCCAAGGCTGGCGTGCGCCAATGCAGCCGCGCCTGCAGGTTTGGAGTTTGGCCGTTTGGAATTTGGGATTTTCACGCCGTGATCTGGAACCTCATCTACCGCTCGCTCCGCCAGCACGCGCTTTCCACGCTCGTGACCGCGGGCAGCATCGCGCTCGCGGCCGGCCTGCTGCTGACGGTCTGGGTGGTGAAGACGCAGTCGCAGGCGGTGTTTGCCGCGACCAATTCCGGCTTCGACGCCGTGCTCGGCGCGCGCGGCTCCAAGCTCCAGCTGGTGCTCAACACGATTTTCCACCTCGAATCCTCGCCGGGCAACATCACGGCCGCCGACTACGAGGCCATCCGCCGCAATCCGATGCTCGGGGCCGCCATCAAGACCGCCATCCCCATCGCGGTGGGCGACAGCTTCCAAGGCTGGCGCATCGTCGGCACGGTCGAGCAGTTGTTCGCCGAGGTCGAATACACGCCGGGCAAGCGCTACGCGTTCGCGGCTGGCGGCCGGAATTTTAAGCTCGGCACGCAAGAGGCGGTGATCGGCAGCTACGTCGCCAAGAGACTCGGCTGGCGGGTCGGCAGCACGTTCCACCCGCAGCACGGCGTGGCGGAGCAGGGCGAGAGCGAACACGAGGAGCTTTACACGGTGGTCGGCGTGCTCGCGCCGACGAACTCGCCGGTCGACCGCGTCATTTGGATTCCGTTGGAGGGACTGCAGACGATGAGCGGCCACAATCCGCTCGCGAAAACCGAGATCAGCGCCGTGCTCATCCAGCTGCGCGCGCCGACGGCGGGGTTGATGGCGAGCAACCTCATCAACCAGTCGGGCGGCAAGCTGACCTTCGCGTATCCCATCGGCACGATCGTCGCCGAGCTGTTCAACAAGATCAACTGGATCGACCGGGTGCTGACGCTGCTCGCGTGGCTGGTGGCCGCGGTGGCGTCGGGCTCGGTGCTGGTGAGCATCTACAATTCGATGAGCGCGCGGGCGCGCGACATCGCCATCCTGCGCGCGCTCGGCGCGCGGCGCCGCACGGTCTTCGGCGCGGTGGTGGGCGAGGCCGCCGCCATCGGCGTGCTCGGCGCGGCCGCGGGCTTCGCGGTGTTCGCGGTGCTCGGTGCGGCCGTGGCGTCGATCATCCAGGCGCAGACCGGCGTCGTGCTCGAGCCGCTGCGCTGGAATCCCGTTTTCTGGTGGGGCCCGGCGGTGTTCGTCGGCCTGTGCGTCATCGGGGGCATCGTGCCCGCGCTCAAGGCCTACCGCGTGCCCGTGGCGGAGACGATTGCCCCCGTCTCGTGATGCTCGTCCTGTCGCGGCGTGTCGTGCGCCGGATAATTCTTTGACGGCGGGCGCGAGCCGGCTACGTTGCGGCCACGTTTGCCACCATGAAAAGCACCGCCCTGAGCTCCCTGCGCCTTGCCACCGTCCTCTTTGCCTTGGGCGCCGTGGCCGGCGTGTGCGCGGTTGAGGCGCCGGCGGCGGCCAAGGCCGAGGGTTACGAGAAGGTCGGCTTCGACAAGCTGGCGTCCTACAATTTCACGCCGCCCGGCTACGAGACGGGTGCGCCCGACGCGCAGGCGCCGGCGAAGGGCGACGACCAGATCCCGGAGCGCATCCGCGCGTACAACGAGAAGAAGGTCGCGATCACGGGTTTCATGCTGCCGGTGAAAATGGACGGCGGGCTGGTGAAGGAATTTCTCCTGGTGAAGGATCCGATGATGTGTTGCTACGGCGTGATGCCGAAGATCAACGAGTGGGTGGTGGTCAAGATGACCGGCGCCGGCGTGAAGCCGCTGATGGACGTGCCGATCACGTTCGAGGGCAAGCTGAAGGTCGGCGAAATGTTCGAGAACGGTTACCTGACCGGCGTGTATCTGCTCGAAGGCGACCGGATGGCCGAGACGAAGGGCTGAGCGGAATTCACCCTGGGTTTGGCCTGTGGCCGGATGTGGGAGGGGCTTTATGCCCCGACTTGATCGGCCGCTCGTACCCGGGTCGGGGCATATAAAGCCTATCTCACCGAGTGAAGGACAGGCGCGCCCTCGTATCAGAACACGCCCGCGGGCGAATCGGTGGTGCGGTTCAGCACGGTGTAGGTGGAGGAGGCGCGTTCCGTGGCCTGAGTGAGTTCCCGCCAGCTGGCGATGCGGAAGGGATTGCCGCTACTCATATTGGCCAGCGACTCGTCGTAGTGGAAGGTGGCGTTGCCGGTCATGGTGATGTTCTCGGCGACAACCGAGCCCATGACATCGCCGTTGCCGTTGATCGTGACGTCGGCGTTCGGCGCGTAGACGACAGCGGAGAGGACGCCGTTGCCGGCGATCTTGATGTCCTGATTGGCGACAGTGCTCGTGTTCGTGCCCCAGATCTGGAAATTGATGGGCTGGTTCGCGGTGGCGGTGCTCGTGCCGCCGTTGGCGATGCCGTTGCCACCAATGTCGATGTTGCCCTCGGTGTAGATGGTCAGGGAGGCGCCGGGAGCGATCGCGATGCTGGATTGGCCGCCCATGCTGATGGCGCTGGAGCCGGCAGTGTTGGTGAGGATGAGCGTCACATGGCCTTCAATGGTGAGCACCTTGCTGCTGTTGCCGGTGGCGGAGATGCTGGGCATGCGATAGGTGGCGGTGGCGCCGGCGGTGCCGATGGTCGTCGGCAGATCGCCGTTGCCGATGGCGGAGAGGGAAGAACCGCCGGCCGGGGTTGTCACAGGATCGAAGCTGGCCGAGAAATCGGTGGAGACGTGACTCATGTCCATCGTGCCCGTGGAGGTGCCGAACGGGCCGACGAGGCCGTTGGAGCCGACGGAAGGCAGGGCGCCGCCGGTGGAGGCGTAGCCCCAGATGTCGGCGTTGTTCACGCCCACCGCGCCGACGGCGACGGAGATGCTGCCGATGCTGCCGTTGTCGTCGCGCACGTCGGTGCTGTAACCCACGGCTGGACTACGAGGGTTGCCGTCGGAATCTTTCTCCGAGTTCCAGCTGTCGACGGAGGCGTTGTTGCCGTTGAAGCGGAGGCTTTCCTTGGCGACGAGGCCGTTGGAGAACTTGGAGGTCTTGCGGAGTTGGACCATGACCCACTTCTCGATGGTCTTGCCATTCGAGCCGGCGCCGAGGGTGATGATGGAGCGGGCGATGAATTTCGGGGCGGCATTGCCGAGGTAGTTATAGGCGTAGACCCGCACGAGGCCGGTGGCGTTTTGATCAAACGTGTAGGTGCCGGAGGTGGGGAACTGGCGCCAGGCGTTGGTGCCGTTGTTATTCCAGTCGGACCAAGTGTAGGTGGTGTCCTCGACCATCTTGTTGATCGAATACATGGCCTCCTCGAGGCCGTTCTCGGCCAGATTCATCGCAGCGTTGTTGTAGAGGGCGCGATTCGAGATGGTGAGGCTGGTGCGGCCAAGCTGCAGGTAACTCGCGATGGAGATGCCGATGATGGCGCAAAGCAGCATGGAGACGATGAGGATGGAGCCCCTCGTTGCGACGCGGGGCTGCCCGCGCAAGGCGCGGAAAGAGGGAGAATGGATTTTCATGGCGAATCCTCGGTTCAGGCGGTGACGACCTTGTTGCGGAGAATGTAGCGGGCCGAGAGCACGGAGTTGGTGGCGGCGACCACGGTCTGGCTGGTGCGCGTAGCCTCGAGCGAGATCTGGAGCTGCTTGGTGGTCGAGGTGGCGGTGGCCAGCTCGGCGGCCGAGGTCAGCGGCAGGTCGGTGCCGTTCACGTTGTAGGCCTTGAAGGCGAAGGAGGATGCGGTGATGCCGGTGATGAGGGCGCGACTGCTGCCCGAAACGCGACGGTAGAACGTGGCCGTGCTGCTGTCGTATTCATACACGACGACCACGGTGTTCACGGTCAGTCTGATCGACACGTTGGAGTTCCACGTGATGGTATCGGCCTGACGGGCATCCTCGGCGAAGGTTTCGAGGGCCTTGCGGGCCTGCGATTCCATGTCGCTGTAATTCTGGAAATTGGCCCCGCTGCGACCCATGAAGAGGAAGGTCGACATCACGCCAGCGAGGAGGATGGCGCCGAGGCCGGCGCTGATCATGACCTCGACGAGGGTGAAGCCGCCGCGCGGGCGCCGCGGCTCACGGATGGGCGACAGTGTAGTAGTAGTCATAAAGTCCGTTCTTGGCGTAGATCGCAGTGAAACTGCGCTGGTGCCAGCGGTTGTCGTACGATTGCCAGCGCACCGACAGCGTGATGTTCCTGACTTTTCCCGGGCGGGTGGAATCATCGGCCACGGTGCGGGTGATGGTGTACTTGCCGATGAGGTCGGCGTGATTGCTGAAGTAGGTGGCGCCGTCGAAGGTCTCCGAGGCGGGCAGTTCGCTGATGCTGTCGACCACGCTGGCGGGAATGGTCTTGTTCCAGGGCATCATCCGCAGCCGCTCCATCTCGCTCTGGATGATCTGGGAGGCCAGAGTGGTGCCGCGGGCGACGTCGATCTGCTTGAAGCCCGACTGCATCGCGATGATCGCGGAGGCGATGCCCAGCAGCATGACGAACGAAGCCATGGAGACCTCGAGAATGGTGAAGCCGCAGGAGCCGAGGGAGCGCAGGCCGCGCCGCGCAGGGGCGGAAGACCGGGAGGTGAGGGAAGGGGGCGTGCTGTTCACGCCTCCACTCTACGCCGGATAACGTCCGGAGCTAAGTGCCGCTCGCCTGTTTTAATAGCCTCTAGCCGCTAGGGCCGAAAGGGGGGCTTGGTTCCCCGGCTTTCGGCGTAGAGCACGGCGGCCTGCGAGCGGCGGCTGATCTGCAGCTTCTCGAAAATGTTGCTGAGGTAATTCTTCACCGTCTTGTCGCTGAGCCCCATCTGCTCGGCGATTTCCTTGTTGGTCTTGCCGTCGGCGACGAGCGCGAGCACGCGGCGCTCCTGCGCGGAGAGCTGGGCGATCTTGTCCTGCTCGCTCTGCGGCGCGCCGTTGCGCACGAGATTCAGCACGCGCGTGGTGACGGCGGGGTCGAGGATGAACTTGCCCGCGGCCACGTCGATGATGGCCTGGCAGAGCGACTGCGCGTTGATCTCCTTCAGCAGATAGCCGTGGGCGCCGCTGCTCATGGCCTCGTAGACGAGGTTGTCGTCGATGACGGAGGTGAGGATGAGCACACGGACGTCGGGATGCCGGGCGATGATCTGGCGGCAGGCCTCGAAACCCGTGCCGTCGGGCAGGCGGATGTCGAGCAGCACGACGGCCGGCTGCAGGCGCGCGGTCTCGCTCAAGGCGGTGGCCACCGAGTGGGCTTCGCCGACGATCTGGAAATGGCCCCCGGCGCCGCGTCCGGTGAGCAGGGTCTTCAACCCCGTGCGGACCAGTTCGCTGTCGTCGACGAGCAGGAGGGTGATGGCGTGGGTCGCGGTCGAGTTCATGCGGTGACGGCAGTGTGGTTGAAGGTGACAGTGAGGCGAGTGCCTTTTGCGGGCGCGGAGTCGATGCCGACCTGCGCGCCCATCTCGCCGACGCGCGAGGCGATGTTGGCCAGGCCGCTGCCCTTGCCGGCCTCCGCCGCCGGGTCGAAGCCGCAGCCGTCGTCCTCGATGCTGAGCACGGCGTGGCCGCCTTCCTGCCGGAGGCCGACGCGGACGCGCGAGGCGCCGCTGTGCCGGAGGGCGTTGCTCACGCACTCGCGCACGATCTGCAGGGCATGCACTTCCTCGGGGGCGGTCAGGCGCGCGGCGGCCTCCTCGGAGATCTGCAGCTCGAAGCGCAACGGGTGGAGGGCCTGCAGCGTTTCCACCAGCGTGCGCAACGCGAGGGCGAACTGTGGTTGGAGGTTCTGCTCGGGCTCGAGGCCGCCGATGAAGCTGCGGATCTCGCGGATGGTCTGGTTGAGGCTGGCGAGGGTGGCGGTCAGGCGCTGCTCGGCGGCGACGGGGTCCTGGCGCAGGGAATGGCGCATGCTCTCCAGGCCGAGGCCGGCGGCGTAGATGGACTGGATGACGCTGTCGTGCAGGTCGCGGGCGAGCCGGGTGCGAAGCTCGGTCGAGCGGCGCAGGCCCTCCTCGCTGGCGCGCAGGGCGATCTCGGCGCGCTTGCGCTCCTCGACTTCGCCTTCCAGCGCGGCGCGGCTGGTGAACGAGGCCTCGGTCAGCCGGGCGATGCGGCCGAATTCGTTGGGCTGGCCGCGCAGCGGCGCCAGCGGCGCGGGGGAATTCTGCGTGAAGCTGCGCTCGATCTGCTGCAGCGGCCGGATGACGAGATACGAAACGGCGGTGAGCGTGAACCCGATCACGGCCAGGCCGAAGCCGCAGAAGATGGCCATCTCGTAGGTGTTGTTTTCCAGCAGGCTCGCGAGCGCCGCGGGGTGGTAGCGCACCTGCAGGACGCGCACGGTCCGTCCGTCCCAGCCGGGCAACGGGTGGTGCAGCTCGATTCCGAGCGGATCCGCCGGGGGTGGCGCGGCGGACGGGAAGCGCAGGGCGATCTCGCTCTCCATCGTTTCGCGCAGGGTGATCAGGTGCGCCTCGCTCCAGTGCCGGGCGACGAGGTACCAGCCGAGCGGCGGGGAGGTGCGCTTGAGGTCGGCGGAGGGCTGGATCGGTGCGGCGCGGATTTCCAGCAGCCGGCCGCCGGGCGCCTCGGCGAAGAAATGCATGAAGCGTTCCCGTTGCAGGCGGGGCAGGAGCGGCGCGAGTGGGACCGGCGGCACCGCCAGCCCGGAACCCGGCTGCCGTTCCGCGCCGTAGACCAGCCGGCCGTCGGCGCAAACCACCCAGGCCGCCTCGGCGTTGAAGTTGGGCAGGCTCGCGTCGATGTTGATCGCGGCCCAGGCCTTGTCGCCCGAGGCGACAAACGCCACCATGTCGTCCCACTGCGCGTAGTCGCTGGCGAAGCCTTGCAACGGCTGCCCGGTCAGGCTCAGCAGGCGCTCCAGCAGCTGCGCGCGATCCCGGTGCTGCGCGGCGAGCATTTCCCCTGTCTCCGAGCTGTGCGAATTCTGCAGGGCCCACGCACCCAGGGCGAACGCCAGTAACAGCGTGCCGAGCATGAGAACGAGGCGGATGCGGGTGTTCATCGTCGGACGGGCAGCCAGTCTGGCGCGAACTCGGGGCGGGGCCAAGCAAAAGCCCGCCCGCTCACCAGCCGCGGAAACGGTCGGCGTAGGCGGAGCGGTCGCCGCTGCCGGTCAGTTCGCGCCAGCTCGAGATGCCGTACGGCATGCCGGTGTCGAGGTTCACGAGGGATTCGTCGTAGTGGAAAGCGGCGTTGCCCGTCAGCGTGATCGAGCGGCCGATGACCGAACCCATCACGTCGCCGTTGCCGTTGATCTGGATGTCGGCGTTCGGCGCGTAGGCGACGGCGCTGAGCTTGCCGTTGCCGGCGATGTGGATGCTCTGGCCGCTCTCATGGGTGTTGGTGCCGTAAAGCTGGAAGGTCGCGGGACGAAGGTTGTCGTTGGCAAGGCCGTTGCCGGCGATGAGCACATCGCCCTCGGCGTAGAGGGTCAGGCTGGAATCCTTGGCGATGATGATCGAGGCCTGGCCGGTGACGTCGATAGCGTGGGTGCCCGGGCCGGCGGTGATGACCAGGGTCACATCGCCGAGAATGGTCAGGGTTTTCTTGCCGTTCAGAGAGAGGCTGGGGCTGCGCCACTTCGTGGCCTTGTGCTCGGTGCCGAGGGTCTCTTCGAATTTCGTGATGAGCGTGCCGTCCTCCGGGGCGGCGACGTTGGGGAAAGTAGCGGTGAAATCCGTCGCGACGCGCGCGGCGTCGATCTGGACGCCGTCGGGAGTGCTGCGGCCGGTGATGGAGCCCTGCGTGCCGACCTGCGGTGCGGCGCCGCCGGTGGAGACGTAGCCCCAGATGTCGGCCTGGTTGACGAGCATCGCCGTGTTCGCGACGGACACGCTGGCGACGCTGCCGCGGTCGTTGCGGGTCTCCTCGTTGTATTCGACGGGCTCGGTGGCGGGATTGTTGTCGGGGTCGGAATTCCAGCTGTCGACCGAGGTGCGCGTGCCCGAGAACGTGACGCGGTCCTTGGCCATCAGACCGGCGGTGAAATGCGAGCGGCGGCGCAGGCTGACCTCGATCATCTTGGTGACGGGCGGATCGCCCGGGGCCTGCACGGTGGAGAGTGCAACGACGGTCGGCCGGACGTTGCCGGCGGGGGCGAAATTGTCGACGTAGACCTTGACCGAGCCGGCCGTGTTGCCGCCGAGATCGAAGCCGGTGAACGCGCGCTTGGCCACGCCGCCGCTGGTGGCCCAGCCGCTCCACGCATCGCCGGCGCCGGCGTTGGCGCGGTTGAAAGACCACACGGCCTCCTCCGCGCCGGTCTCCGCGAGGTTGAATGCGGCCGTCTGCGAGAAACCGCGCTTGGCCAGGCGGGCCGAGCCGAGGCTGAGGTTCAGATAACTGGTGATGCCGAGCGCGATCACGGCCATGATGAGCAGCGCCACCACCAGCACGGTGCCGCGCGTGCGCGCCGCCGGCCAGCGGCGGGCGGCAGGGAGGGCGGGACTGGAGGGGCGGCGGCGCATCAGTTGCTCACGCGCTTGTTGCGCAGGATGTAGCGGGCGGAGACGACGGACTGGCTGACGCCGGCTGTCGCGACACTCGTGCGCTGGGCACGCAGGACGAGTTGGATTTGCTTGGTCTCGAGATCGCTGGCGGCCGAATTGTCGGCGACGCCGGGCTGCTCGAGCTTGTAGCGCTTGAACGCGAAGTCGGGCGCGAGCCCGTGGATCAGCACGCGGCGCGGCGCCGCGGAATCCGCGTCGCCCGGCAGCCGGTAGAAAGAGCCCGCGGTGACACCCGCGGAGGAGGAATCGTATGCGTAGGTGACTTGGGTGCTGGCCGCGGCGCTGGCCGGCACGGTGAGCGTGATGCTTTGCGCATTGTTCCAACGGATGTCGCTGGCGAGCCGGGCGTCCTCGGCGAAGACCTCGAGGCCGCGCCGCGCCTCGTTTTCGAGTTCGCTCAGGCTGCTGGTGCGGAAGCCGCTCCGGCCGATGAAGACGAACGCGCTCAGCACGCCCGCGAGCACGAAGCCCGAGAGCGTGGCGGCGATGATGAGCTCCGTGAGCGAGAAGCCCGCGGAGCGCACGCGGCGCCGGTCAATGCGCGGTGCTGATGTAGTCGCTGAGGCCATTTTTGCCGTAACGGGTGATGAGCCGGGCGGTGTGCGGGCGGCCGTCGTAGCCGTTCCATTGGGTGACGAGCGTGATCTCCTTCATGTCGGACTTCGCGTCCGTGATGGCGCGGGTGCAGGCGAAGCGCGCGGCGGCGGCCCCGGCCGAGCCGTCGAGCGCGACGGCCGTCTGGCCGGAGGCCTGCAGTTCCGTGAGCTGCGTCCAGCTCTTCAGGCGCAGGCGCTCCATCTCGGTCTGCATGAGCTGGGTGGCGAGGGCGAGGTTGCGCGAGGTATCCACGGCCTGCAGGCCGCGCTGCATCGTGGTGATGGCGGTGACGATGCCGAAGACGAGCACGACCGACGCCACCATCACCTCGACGAGGGTGAAGGCGCGGGCGGTACGCAGGGTGCGGCGGGAATTCATGGGGTGGCGGGCCGGCTGAACAGCGGCAGGTGCAACGCGACGCGCGTGCCGCGGCCGGGGCTGGACTCGATCTGCAGGGTCGCGCTCATCTCGGTGGCGCGGGTGGCGAGATTGACGAGGCCGCGGCCGGTGCCGGTGCGCTGGGCGGGGTCGAAGCCGTTGCCATTGTCGCGCACCTCGAGCACGGCGTGCGGCGGCGCGGCGCGGAGGCTCACCTCGATGCGGGTGGCGGCGCCATGCCGCAGGGCGTTGCTGATGGACTCGCGCACGATCTGCAGGGCGTGGACCTCGAAGGCGGCGCTCAGATTCATCGCGGCGCCGTGGTCGAGCTGGACCGCGATTTCCACCGGCCAGAGTTTCTGCATGGTGGCGGCGAGGGCGCGTACGGCCTGCGCAAAGGTCTGGCGGTCGTCGTCGGGATCGGGCTCGAGGTCGCCGATGTAGCGACGCACCTGCCGGATCGTGTCGTTGAGGGCGGCCATGCAGTGGTCGATGCGGCCCTGGGCGCCGAAGGGGTTGGCGCTCATCTGGGCGCGGACGCTCTCGAGGCCGAGGCCGGCGGCGTAGATCGACTGGATGACGGTGTCGTGCAGGTCGCGGGCGAGCCGGGCGCGCAGTTCGAGGGAGTGCTTGAGGTGCTCCTCGCTCGCGCGCAGCGCGGCCTCGGCCTGGCGGCGCTCGGCGACCTCGTGCTCGAGGGCGCGACGGTCCGCGAAGGAGGATTCCACGAGCCGCGCGACGCGGGTGAATTCATCGTGGCGCTGGAGCAGCGGTACGATCGGCACGGGGGTTTGCGTGGCGAGGCTCTGGCCGATGCGGTCGAGCGGGTGCAGCACCCAGTAGCGGACGCTCAGCCCGAGCGCGATCAGCAGGAGCATGCCGAAGGCGACGAAGAGCTGGATGACGTAGCCGTCCCACTCGATGGAGCCGGAGAGATCGGGAACGGGCTGCTCCATCTGCAATTGGCGCAGCGGGCGGGCGTGCCAGTCCTTCAGCGGGAGGCTGAGGCGCACGAGCGACTTGCTCCCGGGTGCGGCCGCAGCGTCGCGGGCGGCGAGCGAGACGCGGCTGTCGCTGAGGAGCCCGAGGTGTTCCAATTGCGCGGCGCCCCAGAGGCGCGCGACGAGCAGCCACCCGCCGGTCGCGGGATCGGCGCCGGGGAGGGCGGGAACGAGCGTGCCGGAAACCTGCCAGAGCCCGGCGGCGTTTTCGGTGAAAAATTCAAGCGGACCCTCGCGCGCCGCTGCGGTGATCAGCTCACCGGCGGATGGCAGGGGCGGCGGCGTGGTGCGGGAATCCTTGAGCGCGGAGAACAGCAGGCTGCCGTTGCGGCGCAGCACCCACACGGCGTCGAGTCCGTAGACCGGCAGGTTTGGCTCCAGGTTTTTCCGGGCCCAGGCTTCGTCGGGACGGGCGAGAAATTCGGCGGTCTCGCGCCAGGGCGCGTAGTCCTGCGTGAACTGGCGCATGGGCAGCGCGGCGGCCTGCACCCAATGCGTCATCTGCTGCCGCGCTTCCTGGTGCACGCTGGCGAGGATGCGGCCGATCTGCTCCTGCTCGGCGCGTCGCAGCATGAAAATGGCGGCGCCGAGCGCCAGCAGCAGCACGCCCATGACCACCAATAAGCGCAGGCGGATGCTCATAGGGTATCAGCGCCCTGTACGTCTGGGCCGGTTGGGCCCAGGAATGATCCGGCAGGAAGCGGGTCCTCGTGCAAAAATCTGGCGCGATGAAGAGTAGTCACGCTCATGTGCTTCCCCGATACAGGGTATTATCAGGGAATTCCATGAGTTTTACCCCCTAGGGCCTTTGGCATCTAGCTAACAGGAGGCTTTCATATCCCTTTGGCCCGCGATTGGGTCGGCTGCGGCGGTTTGCCGAGGGTGATCCGGCGGATTTCCGCGCGGAGGGAAGTCGCGCCGCGCCGCCGGTCCGCGGTGAAAAGTCAGCGCGAAATATCGCGCTGCGTGAGCACCTTGAAGCCGCGGCTGTTTAGCGACTGCGCGGCGAGGTCGTTGTCCTCGCTGCTGATCGCGACGGCGAGCTTGCCCTCCGGCCGCATGACGAACGAGTAGGCGTAGTGGATGTTCACCTCGACGGCGACGAGCGCACCGAGGATATGCTTGAGCTGGGACTCGTCGCTGAACTCGACCGCGAGCATGTCGCACTCCGTGTAGGCAAAATTGTTGGCGGCGAGCAGCTCGCGTGCGCGGTCGGGATCGTCGACGACGAGGCGGTCGATGGCCGTGTCGGTGGTATCGATCGTCGTCATCGCCATGATGTGGACCTGATGCGCCGTGAGCAGGGCGACGAGATCGAAGAGCCGGCCGACGCGGTTCTCGATGAAGACCGAAAATTGTTTCACGGGGTCTGCTCCGGTGGTGACTTCGGCGTTCGACATGACGGTGCAGTAAATAAACCCGTGCCCCGGAGGCGGTCAACAGGCATCATGTGCGGACCGCGCGCAGGCTTGAGTGTCTTCCGGGGAAACGTAGCGTGGGCCGATGCCTCCGCCCGACACCCATGCCCGCACGATGCAGCGCGCGCACGACAGCGCCCGGCTGGTGCTGCGCGGCATCGCGCTCAACGCCGTGCTGGCGGTGGTGAAGCTTGTGGGCGGCATTTTCGGCCACACCTACGCGCTGATCGCGGACGCGGCGGAGTCGATGCTGGATATCCTGTCGTCCACCCTTGTATGGGCCGGCTTCCACGTGGCGGCGCGCCCGCCGGATGAGGACCATCCCTACGGCCACGGCAAGGCGGAGCCACTGGCCGGCATGGCAGTATCGCTGTTCATCTTCGCGATGGCGGGCTGGGTCGGCTGGCATGCGGTGCACGAGATCATCACGCCGCACCAGGGTCCGGCGTGGTGGACGCTGCTGGTGTTGGCGGGCGTCATCGCCACAAAGGCCGCGCTCTCGCGCAAGATGGGCACCGCGAGCGAGGAGGTGGGCAGCACCGCGCTGGGCATCGAGGCGTTGCACCATTGGTCGGATGCGCTGACCTCGGCGGCGGCGTTCGCCGGCATCAGCATCGCGCTCTGGGGCGGCAAGGGCTGGGAGACGTCCGACGACTGGGCGGCGCTGTTCGCGTGTGTGATCATCGCGTTCAACGGCGTCGGCATGTTCCTCAAGGCGCTGGGCGACGTGATGGACACGGCGCTGCCGAAGAATTTCGAGAACGAGGTGCGCGCGCTCGCGCTGGCCGTGCCGGGCGTGAAGGCGCTCGACAAGGTGCGCATGCGCAAGAGCGGGCTCAGCCACCTCGTCGACATCCAGGTGCGCGTCGACGGCGACCTCTCCGTGCGCGAGGGGCACGCCATCGCCCACGCGGTGAAGGACGCGCTGCTCGCCTCGGCGCAGCACGCGATCGACGACGTGACCGTGCACATCGAGCCGATGCGGTGACGCGTTACTGGAGTTTCTGCGCGAGCTTCCAGCCGGCGTAGACGCCGACCAGGCTGCCGACTCCGCTCAGCACGAAGGCCCACCCGAAGCCGAGCCCGGCGGCGTCGGCGAGAAACCAGAACAGATAGCCGCCCAGCGTGGTGCCGACGAAGATGCACAGCTTGACCATGCGCGCAGTGTGGTGCGGCGGTTTTTACAAGCGAGCCGCAACTTATGCGCGGACCGGCGCCACTAATGAGCGCGGCGGCAGGGGGCTTTCCCGTTTACTCGAAAAATTCGGCTGATAGCTTCCGCACGCCATGAAGAAGTCCACCCAGCCCCTGAGCAAGAACCCGCACCTCATCCAGTGGGTCAAGAAGATGGCCGCGCTGTGCAAGCCGGACGCCATCCACTGGATCGACGGTTCGCAGCGGGAGTACGACGCGTTGTGCGCGCAGATGGTCGCGAGCGGCACGTTCATCAAGTTGAACCAGAAGAAATGGCCCGGCTGCTACCTCGCCCGCTCCGACGCCAGCGACGTCGCGCGCGTCGAGGACCGCACGTTCATCTGCTCGCTCTCGAAGGAGGCAGCCGGCCCGACCAACAACTGGGTCAATCCGCACGAGATGAAGAAGACGCTGCGCCGCGTGTTCGACGGCTGCATGAAGGGCCGCACGATGTACGTGCTGCCGTACAGCATGGGCCCGATCGGCTCGCCCATGTCGCAGATCGGCGTGCAGCTCACCGACTCGCCCTACGCCGTCGTCAACATGCGCATCATGGCGCGCATCGGCAAAAAGGTGTTCGAGCTCATCGACAAGGATTTCAAGCGCGTCGTCCCCTGCGTCCACTCCGTCGGCGCCCCGCTCAAGAAGGGCCAGAAAGACGTCGTGTGGCCGAGCAACAAGGAGAAATACATCGTCCACTTCCCGGAGACCCGCGAGATCTGGAGCTACGGCTCCGGCTACGGCGGCAACGCGCTGCTCGGCAAGAAGTGCTTCGCGCTCCGCATCGCCTCCGCCATGGCGCGCGACGAGGGCTGGATGGCCGAGCACATGCTCATCCTCGGCGTCGAGAACCCCGAGGGTCAGAAGACCTACGTCGCGGCCGCGTTCCCCAGCGCGTGCGGCAAGACGAACTTCTCCATGCTCATCCCGCCCCCGCATTTCCAGAAGCAGGGCTGGAAAGTCTGGACCGTCGGCGACGATATCGCGTGGATCAAGCCCGACGCCCATGGCCGCCTGCGCGCCATCAATCCCGAGGCGGGCTTCTTCGGCGTCGCCCCGGGCACAGGCGACAGCACGAATCCGAACGCGATGAAGAACCTCGCGCGAAACACCATCTTCACCAACGTCGCGCTCACCGACGACGGCGGCGTGTGGTGGGAGGGCATGACCGAGAAACCGCCGGCGCACGCCATCGACTGGCAGGGCAACGACTGGACGCCCGCGCTCGCGAAGGAGAAGGGCGTCAAGGCCGCGCATCCGAACTCCCGCTTCACCGCGCCAGCCAGCCAGTGCCCGACCATCGACCCCGATTGGGAGAGCCCCGAGGGCGTGCCGATCAGCGCGTTCATCTTCGGCGGCCGCCGCGCCACCACGATGCCGCTCGTGTTCCAGGCCTTCAACTGGTCCAGCGGCGTCTACATCGGCGCCACGATGGGCTCGGAGATGACCGCCGCCGCCGCCGGCACGATCGGCAAGGTCCGCCGCGATCCGATGGCCATGCTGCCGTTCTGCGGCTACAACATGGGCGACTACTTCCGGCACTGGATCAACATGCAGCGCAACCTCAGCGAGACGCCGCGCATTTTCCACGTGAACTGGTTCCGCAAGGACAAGGACGGCAAGTTCATGTGGCCCGGCTTCAGCGAGAACATGCGCGTGCTCAAGTGGATCGTCGACCGCGTGCGCGCGGGCGGCCGCGCCAAGGAGACGCCCATCGGCTGGGTGCCGCGCTACCAGGACATCGAGTGGGAAGGCCTCGATTACTCGAAGGAGAAATTCGATGAACTGCAGGCCTTCGACAAGAACGCCTGGCGCCAGGAAGTGCTCGGCCATGAGGAGCTCTTCCTCGATCTCCGCGCGACGCTGCCGAAGGAAATGCTCTTCGAACGCGAGCTGCTCATCTGCCGCATGGGCTGAGCTTCCGACCGCTCATCCCGCCGCGATTGCGGAAACAAATTCCCGGCGCATGGTCTCAAGGCCATGCGCCGTTTGCTTTTTCCTATCCTGCTCTTGCTGGCCGTCGCCACCGGCGCGCGCGCCGGGGTGCCGGCCCTGTTGCAGGAAGCCCTGACCGCCTACGGACGGGAATTCGAACACTGGGCCTGCACCGTGACGACGATCGTCCGCGACCGGGACGGCAAGATCGACGAGCAGACCGTGGTCCGCTACGATCCTTCGCTGCCTTACGACGAACAATGGACGTTGCTGACGAAGAACGGCCGACCTGCGACCGAGCGCCAGGTGAAAAAACACCGGCGCGAGATGGCCGACCAGCGCAAGGACCGGAAGACGCTCGGCGAGCTGCTCGAGCTGGAGAAGGCGGTGGTAGCGGAGGAGAACGAGTCGACCGTGACCTACACTGTGCCGCTGAGTCCGGTGGACAACACCCGTCTGCCGCCGGAAAATTTCGGCGTGGCCATCCGCGTGAACAAGCGGACCCGCGGTTTCGAGGCCATCGAAGTGCGGTTGCTCAAACCGATGCGCGTGGCCTTGGTCGCGAAGGTGAAGGACGCCGGGGCCGACCTGAAGTTCAGCTCCGTCGACCCGGCGCACGCACCGATCGTGACCGCGATTCGCGCCGCCGGCACCGGCTCGTTCATGTTCGTGGGCCTGAGTGCGAGCTACGAGCAGGCCCGGACGGATTTCAAGCGGGTGACGCCCTACAGCGACCGCTTCCAGGTGAAAATCGGCCCCTTGAAGGTCATCGATTTTTGATTCGCCGCCGGAAAGGCTACGGTTGCCGCCGGTTTGTGCCGATGAAGAGGGCACCACCCTACGCATGAGCCTGGGACGCGACACCATCATCTCCATCGGCACCGGCCTGCCGCCGGCGCTGGGCATTTTCGGGCGCCTGCAAAATCTGCTGCGCGATTCCGACACCGATCTCGACGACATCGTCGAGCTGGTGCGTATCGACCCGGCGCTGACGTTCCAGGTCATCAAGCTCAGTAACAGCGTGCTCTACGGCCTGAAGAACCATTGCGACTCGCTGGAGCAGGCGATCGCCCGTGTCGGCTTCGGCGACATCCACCAGCTCGTCGGCCTCGCCGTCGCGCGCGAGTCGTTCCAGGGTGAGCTTGTCCTTTATCAAATCCCGGCCGGCCGGCTGTGGGAAAACGCCGTGGCGGCGGGCACGCTCATGTCGGCCTTCGCGCGGTGCGCCGGCTCCGATGCGGAGACGGCCTATTCAACCGGCCTGCTGCGCAACATCGGCAAGGTGGTGCTGAACAATTATTCCGGCGCCGTGCGCTATCCCGGCGCCGCCGAGCGCCCCGACCTGCATGCGTGGGAGCGGGAGACGCACGGCATGACCGCGGTGGAGGTGTCGGCGGTGCTGCTCGATCATTGGCGGTTTTCGGCCGCGACGAGCGCGGCGATGCAGGGTCATCTCGCACCCGATCCGGCCAGCCCGCATGCGGCCGGGCAGGCGCAGCTGCACCTCGCGTGCGCCGTCACGGCGGAGTGGGGCTGCGAACTGCCGGGCGAGGAGGGTTGCTGGCGCAACGACGCCGCGATGCGCGCGCTCGCCGGTGTGCCGGAAGAGGAGTGGGCCGCGGCGGTCGAGGAGGCGCGGGAGCAGTTCGCGCGCTTTGCGGTCATCGAGTGGTCGCACGCCGCGTGACGCGGCGCAATTTCTGCGGGCTTGCGCTGTTGCGGCGGTGAGCGCTGACTGGCGGGGTGAAAGGCTGGCTCGGTGATCTGCTGCGCGGTGCTTGGGCGCTGTTATACTGGAACACACGGAAGTCGTGGTTCATCGTGCGCGGCCGCCCGGGTCAGTGCCCCTGCCATAATCC
This sequence comes from Opitutia bacterium, assembly GCA_016187925.1. Lineage (GTDB taxonomy): Bacteria > Verrucomicrobiota > Verrucomicrobiia > Opitutales > Opitutaceae > Didemnitutus. The sequence continues at coordinate 71,454 of JACPIS010000048.1, forward strand.
CAGCGATTCGGGCGAGCCGTTGAAGACCGGCTGCGAGGCCGTGCTCGGCTGGAACACCCCGGGGCGCTTCCGCAATGTCTGCCCGCTGCTGGTCTGCAACGAAAAGGGCGCGTGGGTGTGCAGCGCGGCGCCGGCCAAGGTGCGGCCGTTCTGGGCGCGGGCCTTCGGCTTTTACGGCGCGGTGCTGGCGGCCGTCTATCTGCTGGCCGGATTTTCCGTCTGGGGCGCGTTGCGCGGCATCGGCTACCGCGTGACGGTGCGGCAGGTGATCTGGCCCCGGGCCTGGAGCGAGCTGCAGGCGGTGCGCGCCCAGATCTTCATCGACCAGGCGCAGGAGCATTACCGCGCCGGGCGCATCCGCGAGGCGATCCGCGCGCTGTCGGTGGCCTACGGCACGGACCCGAACAACTACGCGCTGGCCATGATGCTCGCACAATTCTACCAGGCGGGCAATCCGGAGGCGGCCGACCGCATCTACCTGCGCATGCTGCAGGTCCATCCCGAGCAGCGGCACGCGACGGGGCAGGCGTGGTTCCTGAGCCTGCTCGCCCGCGGCCGGCTGGCGGACGTGGCCATGCTGGCGCAGCGCGCGCTGCCCACCGAGCCGGAGCAGGCGGCGGGCTGGACGCACGCGCTGATTTTTGCGACGCGGCTGCTGCACCGGCCCGACCTGCTGGAAGCCACGGCGTTCGACGGCAAGCTGCCGATCGCGGTGGGCACGACGCTGCTGTTCGAGGCGCGGGTGCAACGCGCGACGGGCGCGGAGGCCCTCGCCATCCTGCGCGCGGAGCCGCTCGTGTCGGATTTCCCCTATGCGCGGCTGCAGCGGGCCGAGCTCTTCATCCGGGCCGGCCAGCCGCGGGAGGCGCTGGCGCTGATGGCGGCGTCGCAAAAGATCCTGTCCGGGCGCGACGTGGTGCGCCTGGCGCTGGCGGCGTATGCGGTGGCGGGAGACGACGCCGTGCGGCGGCGCGAAGCGGCGGAGCTGCTCTCGCCGGCGCGCCAGATCGGCGAAGCCGAGCTCACCCTGCTGGCCCAGCACCTGATCGGCCACCCCGATCCCGTCATCCTGGCCTCGCTCGCGGAGGGCATGAAGCGGCTGGGCGGCACCGAGGCGGCGACGCGCCGGGAGATCTGGCTGAATTATCTTTGCGCGCTCGGCGCATCGGGCGACGAGGCGCGTTTCGCCCAGGGCCGCGAGCAGGCGCTCGCCGCCGGCATGATCACGAACCGGGTCGGCGCGCGGTTGAAGGAGTATTTCTTTCCGACCGGGCCGAGGGGCCGCATCGAGACCCTGTTGCCAAGCCTCTCGGGGCTTTCGGCCGATTTGAGCTACGTGCTGCTGCAGCGGTATTGGGAGCCGCCTAGCGGTGGCGCGGCCGTGCCGAACGTCCGGCTCGATTGACCGGGCTCAGCGCCGGGCCAGCCGGCGGCGACGCCAGGCGACGAAACCGCCGGTGGCGGCGAGCAGCAGGGCGCCGTAGGTGGACGGCTCGGGGACGGGCGTCACCTGGTGATCATAGCCCTGCCAGACGGTGTCGCTGCCGGTGAAGCCGGTGAAGACGATCTGGTTGCTCGGCGAGTTGCCGCGCGAGTCGAGCACGCCGCCGACCCAGCCCTGCGCGTAGAAGTAGTCGAGGGAGTCCTGCCAGTTGGTGACGGTGAGGGTCACGCCGGCGCCGAGCTGGAGATTGGCGAGGTTGAGGCTGACGTTCTGGGCGTTGCCGAAATCGATGACCGAGTTGGCGGTGACGGTGAGCTTGCCGAAGCTGAAGCTCGGGTCGCTGAGGTTCAGCGTGCCGCCGGCGAGGACGACATCGAGCGAGCTGTTGCTGATGGAGGTGTTGAGCGTGAGCGCGGAGCCGGCGTTGAGCGTGAGCGTGCCGGCGCCGGCGATGCTGCCGTCGAAGGCGCTGGTGCCGGTGAGGGTGACGGCGCCGCCGCTGGTGAACGTCATCGCGCCCGCGCCGGTGAGGCCGGTGAGGGTCTGGGTGTTGCCGCCGACGAGGAAGGTGGCGCCGGCGGACACGGCGACGGAGTTGGCGGAGTTGAGGACGTTGGAGGCGCCGAGCTGGAGCGTGCCGCCGGTGATGCCGACCCCGCCGGTGAAGTTGGTGGCGTTGTTGAGCACGGCGATGCCGGCGTCGGTCTTGGTGAGGGAACCGGTGCCGAGGTTGATGGCGTTGTTGACGTGGATGTCGCCGTTGCCACCGAGCGTGAGGTTCTGGTTGGTACCGGAAACCGTGCCGTTGAGATTCAGCGTGCCGGAGGTCGACTGGATGCGGGAGGCGCCGCCGAGGGTGATGGTGCCGGAGAGGGTGTTCGTGCCGGAGGTGTTCTCGATGGCGCCGTCGTTGGCGCCGGTGCCGGGGCCGTTGATCGTGAAATTATTCGCGACGGTGAGGTTGTTCTGGACGGAGAGCTTGCCGCCGCTGGCGACGTTGATGGTGCCGGTGCCGAGCGCCTGGTTGTTCTGCATCGAGATGCTGCCGGCGTTGACGTTGGTGGTGCCGGAGTAACCGGCGCTGGCGGAGGTAAGGGTGAGGGTACCGGTGCCGGCCTTGTTGAGGGTGCCGGAGCCGGAAATCGTGCCGGCATAGTTGTCGTTGTTGGCGTTGGTGACGGTAACGGTGAGATTGCCGCCGCCGAGCGTGACCGCCGCGGTGTTGGAGGTGGAGACGAGATTGCCGATGGTTTCCGTCTTGGCGTTCACGTCGAAGACGCCGCCGGCGTTGAGGGTGACATTGGCGGTGTCGGCGATCTGGTTGTTCGCGCCGAGGCGGAGGGTGTCGGTGCCGGAGCCGTCGCCGATGGTGACGTTGCCGGCGAGGGCGTTGACGCCGGCGGTCTTGTTGAGGACGAGGGTACCGCTGTTGACGGTGGTGTCGCCGGTGAAGGTGTTGGCGGAGCCGCCGGAGAGGGTGACGGTGCCGGTGGAGTTGGTGGTGAACGTGCCGGTGCCGGTGGTGATGGCGCCGGCGAGGGTGGTGTTGCCCGCCCCGGCGACGGTGAGGTTCTTGCCGGCGCCGGTGATGTTGCCGGAGGCGGTGAGGGAGGCGCCGGTGTCGGCGGCGAGGGTGGTGTCGGCGCCGAGCGTGATGTTGCCGGAGGCGGTGTTGGCGCCGCTGACGCTGCGGAGGGCGCCGTTGCCGCCCACGCCCGAGCCGCTGAGATTGAGGGCGTTGGTGGGGCTGATGCTGCCGGAGAGCTCGAGGGTGGCGCCGTTGGAGACGGTGGCGGCGTTGGCGCCCAGGGCGCTGGTGTGGGCGGCCTGGAGGGTGCCGGTGTTGACGAAGACGGCGCCGGTGCCGCCGCTGCCGAAGGAGGAGTTGTTGCCGGAGAGGATGACCTTGCCGGTACCGGTGCCGTCCTTGATGAGGTTGAAGTCAGTGCCGCGGAGGCTGGAGCTGATGGCGAGGTCGCCGGCACCGATGACATCGACGACGGTATTCGCGTTGAGCTGGAGGCGCTGGACGGTGATGTTCTGGGTGACGGCGCTCTTTTGTTGGATATAAGGCACGGTGCCGGTGAGCGTGAGGGTGCGGGAAGTGGAGCCGGAGCCGCTGATGGTGTAGCTGGAGGTGGCGTTCACACCGAACTCGATGCCGGCGATCGTGGTGTTGCTGGTCAGGTTGGCATTCAGCCGGCCGAGGCCGAGGTCGTCGAAGAGGGCGATCTGCGAGCTGGAGGGGGCGCCGGAGGAGGTCCAGTTGTTGCTCGTGCTCCATTGGGTGCTGCTGGAGCCGTCCCATTCTTTCTCGGTAGCGGTGACCGGGGTGAGCAGATAGGCGTTGCCGTAGAGCGTGCCGGTGGTGGAGCCGGCTTCCTGGGCGACGCCGTAGCCGGAGATGTAGATGCTGCCGACGTTCTGGCCGGCGATGAAGGTGGCGAGGGTGTCGGTGCCGGTCTCCCAGTTGTTGACGACGAGTACGCCGCTCGACGGGGCGGTGTAGGTGTTGAAAACGAAGGTGTTCGCGCCCGGGGTGCTGCCGAAGTCGAGGGTGGCGCCGCCGGCGGTGGCGGTGAGGTTGCCGATGCGCTCGGAGTAGCCGTTGAGGTTGAGCGTGCCGGAGGCGCCGATGCTGACGGCGCTGGTGTTGGCGAGAACATCGGAGGCGCCGAGCTGGACGGTGCCGTCGCTGATCGTGGTGGTGCCGGTGTAGGTGTTGGCGCCGGAGAGGACGAGCGTGCCCGCGCCGGTCTTGGTGAGGTTGCCGGCGCCGGTGCCGCCGTTGGCGATGGCGCCGGAGATGGTCGACGTGCCGCTGTCGACCTGCGTGGTGAGGGTCTGGGCGGTGTTGGTGTTGGAGAGGGCGACGTTGCCGGCGACGGTGGCGTTGGCGAGATTGAGGGTGTAGCTGCCGCCGGTCTGGGTGAGGGTGCCGGAGGTGGTGATGTTGCTCAGGCCGCTGCTCGCCTGGAGGCTGATGGTGTTGCCCACGGTGTTGGCCGCGGAGGAGGTGAGCGTGCCGCCGTTGAGCGTGAGCGTGCCGGTGCCGAGGGCGTTGTTGTTCGACACGGAAACCGTGCCGCCGGTCAACGTGGCGCCGCCGGAGAAGGTGTTGTTGCCGGTGAGGGAGAGCGTGCCGGACTCGATCTTCGTGAGGCTGCCCGTGCCGGAGATGACGCCGCCGATGGCGGTGTTGCCCGTGCCCTCGATGCTGAGGGCGTGGCCGTTGGTCGTGACCGTGCCGTTGAGCGCGATCGTGGCGGCGGAGTTATTGCGGACGAAGATGTCGTTGTTGAGGACGACGGCCGAGTTGATAGTCTGGGCGGTGCCGGAGCCGTTCGACTGCGTGGCGGCGATGCCGTAGTTGCCGGCGAGGCCGGAGTTGTCGAAGGTGAGCGTGCCGTTGTTGAGCGTGTAGTTGAAGGGCGCGTCGAAGGTGATCGAGCGGACGGTGCGGTTCTCGGCGGCGCCGACGTCGATCGTCTGGGCCGTGGAGACGAACTGGTTGTTGAAGAGGATGTCGGCGCCGACGGCGGGCGTGAAATCGGGATTCCAGTTCTGGGCGGTGCCCCACGTGCTGGTGCCGGCGGCGTTGTCCCAGAGGTTGGCGACGAGCGTGGCCATCGTGAACGAGCGGATCTCGTGGATGTCCGTGGCGCCGCCGGTGCCGGCAAAGAAACCGAACTTGATCTGGTCGGGCCGGGTGTAGCCGGAGAGATCGAGTTGGAGAACCTTGGTCAGGGGGCCGTTCGCACCGAACTGCAGGGAGACGGACAGCTCATTGGTCGGGGTGAGGAGCAGCTCGAAATGCCGGAAATCGACCCCTGTCTGGTCGGGGCGAGTGGTGGAGGTGGGGAAATCCATCTGCCCGAGATTGTAGGGCGCGCTGGAAAGATCGCTGGTGCCGCCGAGATAATTGTAGCCCGAGGTGCCGCTGCCCGGGCCGCGCACGGCGACGGAGTTGGGGATGAAGCCCGGACCGTCAACGCGGCCCTCGGTGCCGTTGCTGAAGTTGCCCCAATTGTCGAGACCGACGCCGATGTAGCCGCCTGCCATGCCGTTTATGCCGGTCTTCTGCGCATAGCCGAGCGAGCCGCCGCTCGCGCCGATAGAGAACGGCACGCTGGCGTCGAAGATGAAAAAGCCCAGGCCGTCCGCGCCACCGGTGCCGGCGGAGCTGTACATCGCGTAGTCCACCGAGGCGAAGATCGTGCGATTCGCCGACGAGAGCGCGGTGTCGTTGTACGCGTAGGTCGCGCGATTGAAGCCGTTGTCCGTCAGGCGCAACCAGCCGTCGCCCGCGGGATCACTCGTGCCCGACGTCAGCGTGGGAGTGAAGCCGGTGCCGCCAAGCACCCAGCCCGGCGCGGTCGAATCCTTGAACGTCGTCGTGATAATCTGCGCCGGCAACGTTGCCGCCACCGCGAGATACGCGGCGAGGAGCAGAAGGCGTTGGCGGGCGAGAAACACGGTGGCGTTTTTTTGGGGCGGCAAATGGATAGGTTTATAACCCAGAATAGACAAGGGTATAATACCTATATCGAGGAAATCTTTACGGGCTCATTTCGGTGGGTAAGTTTCAGCAGCAAGATACAATCGGACAAAACTTTACGGAGTTTAGCGCAAATGGGTCCGGATGGGGAAGCTCTGTGGGGGTGATTCGGAACGCGACCCAAGCGACCGGGAAGTTGAGTTGCTGCGGTGCGCGCCGCATCGGAGTCGTCGCGTGTCAGCGTGAGCGATCGAGTCACATTTGGCGTTTCCCGGGGCTTCGTCTTGCCGCCGCGCTGGTGCGCCGATAGCCCTGACCGCAGATGCCCCCGTCCACGCCGTCTACCCCACCCGACGCGGTGCACAGCGAAGTCTTTTTGCATACGCTGATGCGCCGGCAACTGAAACTCTCCATCGTCTGCGCGGCCGCCTTCCTGGTGGTGCTGCTCGGGCTGCCGTTGGCGAACTATTTCGCGCCGCGGCTCATGGCGACGCGCGTGGCCGGCTTCACGTTGAGCTGGCTGCTGCTGGGCGTGCTGTTCTTCCCGGCGGTCTGGGCGATCTCGTGGTATTTCATCCGGCGTTCGATCTGGCTCGAGACGGACGAAGTGGAGCAGGTGAAGAAGGGCAGGGCGGAACAATGAGCACGCTCCTTCGTCTGCCACTGGCGGCCAGCGATCTGCTGGGCGGGGTGGATCCGTGGATCCTCGTGTTCTCGCTCGCGACTGTCGTCATCACGATCTGGATGGGCTTCCGCTCGGCGCGGACCTCGAAGACTACGAGCGACTTCTTCGTGGCGGGTCGCGCGGTGTCGGTCGGCTGGAATGCCTCGGCCATCTCCGGCGAATATCTCTCCGCCGCCTCGTTCATGGGCGTGGCGGGCATGGTGATGTCGAGCGGCTACGACGCGCTGTGGTACCCGGTATGCTACGCGTGCGGCTATCTGTTCCTGCTGCTGTTCATCGCCGGACCGCTGCGGCGCTTCGGCGCGTACACGATCCCGGACTTCGCCGAGGGCCGGTTCGACTCGCCGCTCTTCCGAAAAATCGCCGTCTGCTTCGTGCTGTTCATCGGGTTTTTCTACACGATGCCGCAGATGAAGGGCGCAGGCACCACGCTCGCCTACATCTTTCCGGGCATGCCGTATTGGGGCGGCGTCGTGCTTGTCGGCGCGGTGATCACGCTCAACGTCGCGCTCGGCGGCATGAAGGGCATCACGCTCGTGCAGGCATTCCAGTACTGGATAAAGATGTTCGCGATCAGCGTGCCGGTCTTCGTGCTGATGGCGGTCTATGGTTTCTACGGGACGCACATCGGCGCCAACGACGGCCGCAACTGGAGCGGTGGAGCCCCCGCCGCCGCCCAGGTGGAACGCAGCGAGGGCAGCGCGCCTCCGCTCCCGGCCGTGGAACGCAAGCCGCTCGTCGAAAAAGCTCCGGCCGACGCGGCGTGGATCTCGCCCTTTGGCCCGCTGACGACCAAGGCAGCCAAGACCGCCGGCCTCTCCGCCGAGCAGGCCAAACCTTATTCGCTGCTCTACACCTATTCGCTCATCATCGCCCTCGTGTGCGGCACGGCGGGTCTGCCGCACATCCTCGTGCGGTTCTACACCAACCCTGACGGCGTGGCGGCGAAGCGCACGACGATGTGGGTGATGATTTTGATCGGCATCTTCTACGTGTTCCCGCCGATCTTCGGCGTGCTCGGCCGCAACCTTGCGCCCGAGCTCTACGCCGCCACCGGCGCGAAAGGCACGGACAAGATCGTGCTCGAATTGCCACGCGCCGTCGGCGGCGTGTGGGGCAGCATCCTGAGCGGCATCACCTGCGCGGGCGCCTTCGCGGCGTTCATGAGCACATTCAGCGGCCTGCTCGTCTCGATGACGGGCGCGCTGGCCCACGATGTTTACGGCCGGATCCTCAAGCCCACCGCCACACCGGCGGAGCGGCTGCGGATGTTCCGACTGTCCGCGGTCATCATTGGCACCATCGCCATCGGGCTCGGCACGCAGGTCGAGCAGCTGCAGATCAACTTCATGGTCGGCCAGGCCTTCGCCATCGCGGCCGCCAGCTATTTTCCGCTGCTCTTCATGAGCGTCTGGTGGCGCGGCATGACGATGGCCGGCGCCGCCACCGGCATGCTGGGCGGCGGCCTGGCTGCGCTCGCGTGCACGACCGTCATCAATCTCAGCGACCTGAAGATGATCGACCTGGCCGCGTTCTGGAAAGCCAATCCGCTGCTCCGCATCCTCTGTGAGCAGCCGGCCATCTGGACCGTGCCGCTCGCCCTCGGCCTGATGATCGTCGTCTCCAAGCTCACCGCGGCGAAAGTGCCCGCCGACATCCGCCTGAAGATGCTCGTGCTGCACGCCCCCGAGACGCTCGGCCTCAAGCAGGAATACATCCAGGAACACAGCGCGGGCGCCGGCCACTGAGCTTCGATTCCCTAGCTTGCTTCGACTGTCATACGTTTACTCGGAAGGCCTGAGCCAACTACTTCATCAATCAATCCGAGCCAATAGGTTTCAATCGGAGTAAAATGGCAGTCCTGTTTATGAAGGACCTGCGAAAGAAGGACGGTCAGCGTCCATAGCTTTTCTACTTCGGGGGTAGCATGATCGGCGAGGTGTTTGAGTTGGGCGGACCGTTCCTCGATTGCATCGAACGCGGTTTTTTGTCCGGGGCTCAAAAAGAACTTACCCCAAACATCAACTTTGCTGTCTAATCCTCGCGCATATTTCGTGAAGAACTTGCTCAGCAATAGAAAGTCACGGCGTATCTGATCTAGGCCCCTATGCGCTAGAGACCAAGTTTTGGGGTCGTTTCGTCTTTCCTCAAAATCCAAAATGGCTCGAAACAGCATCAACTCCACTTTGCCAGGCGGATCGTCGTTTCCGATTTCAATCGTGCTATTGATGTGGTCAAAGATGGCATCCAACTCGCCAAGCTGGATGAGGGCATTTTCAACCAAAAGCGCGTTCTCTTGCCGCAACTTTGAGCGAATTACTTCTGCCAAACATTGGGCTTCCGAAACAGCGGAGGGGCTTTGTTTTCTGATTTCCCCGTATTGGTTGCGATTGAAAATGTGGAGAAGGACCAATCGCGGAAACATCAAGTCAGCTAGGTTCAGCGCATCGTCTTCGTTAACCGAACTTAAGAGGTCTGCTAGATCGGTTGCCTTTTCAGTCGTAATGTCGCGCTCGCCGGGCAGTCGGCTACCGTGGTGCATTATCTCGGCATTGGGGTATGAAATCGCGTAGTCCCCGGCAGCCAAAAGAATTGCCGCGGCACTTTTGGCTTGGGTGGTCGCAACGCAGATTATCCAATTCGTATCTCGATCTTGCGATGGTGCACGCAGCAAGTTCTGGAGATGAAGCGCGGAACGTATGCTACCTCCGCGGCTATCGATATAGACAGTAATTGGCTCGGGGCCGGAGAGTCTCAATCTAGTGATCTGCGGAGTGAGATCTTGAACCAGCTCCTCGTTGATTTCGCCAACAACATAGACAGCACGCGCCGGATTCTCACGGTAGTTCGCGTGCTTCGCCATGGCTCGAGCTAGGCCCGTCCGACAAGTTCAATCAGTTCGTCCATCTGCTTCGCCTTGCGAGCCGGAGCCGGCGGTGGCGATACGCTCTTTGCGAACGCAGCAAAATCTCCTTTGAATTTGTTATCGATTACCTCGAGAGCCTTAGCCAACTGCTCTTCGGCTGATGGCTGCGGAGGAACCTTGATGAGGTCCTCAGATGGATTGCCTTGAGCCATGGTAAATTATTATTGATTAGGGACTGTGCGACGCAAGCTAAGATAGCACATCGGTCAAATTTGACAGGTCTTTAGTTCCGCTGGGATCAGCGATTTCAGGGCAATCGGCTCCTCATTGATTGAGGTGTTCGACATGAAACTGGGACTGCTGAGACTTGCGGAAATACTTCGTGCAAAGGGCTAAGTTTCGCTCGGCGGCGGGAAGCCGCGGCGGAGCACGTTCTCCGTGATGAGACGCGGGAATAGTCCTTCGCCAAGGCTACGGAGGACGAGCCCGACGGGTGATTATTCCTCTTCAGGCGGCGTGAATCCGCGGCGCAAGGTGTTTTCGGCGATGAGCCGCGGAAACAGGAAATTCTCCAGATACTCGCGGCCGCCGGCCTTGGTGCCGCCGCCGGACATCTTGAAGCCGCCAAACGGGTGGCGCTGCACGATGGCGCCGGTGTTGCCGCGGTTCAGGTAGAGGTTGCCGACGAGGAACTCCTGCTGCGCGCGCTCGATCGCGCGCGGGCTGCGCGAGAAGAAGCCGCCGGTGAGCGCGTAGTCGTTGTCGTTCGCCATCGCGAAGGCCTCGTCGAGGTCCTTGGCCTTGAGGATGGCGAGCACGGGCCCGAAGATTTCCTCGCGGACGATCCGGTGCTCGGGCTTGCAGCCGGTGAACACGGTCGGCGGGACGTAGTAGCCGCCGCTGGCGAGCAGTTCGGGCGGGAGCTTGGCCTGCCAGGCGAGTTTGCACTCCCGCTTGCCGGCCTCGATGTAGCCGAGGATGGTTTTCTGCGCGGCGTCGTCGATGACGGGGTTGACGATCGTGCCGGGCAGCGACGGGTCGCCGACGGGAATCGTCGGGCACGCGGAGAGAAAGCGCTCGACGAACTTGTCGTAGACGCCTTCGAGCACGATGAGGCGCGAGAGCGCGGAGCACTTCTGGCCGGCGAAACCGAACGCGCTGTAGAGCGCGGCCGGGATCGCCTCGTCGATGTCGGCATCGTTGTCGATGATCATGGCGTTCTTGCCGCCCATCTCGCAGACGACCTTCTTGAGGTTGAGCTGGCCGGGCTTGGTCTTGCCGGCCTCCTCCCAGATGCCGAGGCCGACCTCGCGCGAGCCGGTGAAGGCGATGAAATCCACCTTCGGGTGTGCGACGAGGTGCGCGCCGGCGTCGGCGCCGGAGCAGGGCAGGTAATGCAGTGCGCCTGCGGGCACGCCGGCCGCCATCAGGATGTCCATCAGGTAGGCGCCGATGATCGAGGTCTGGCGCGCGGGCTTGATGATGACGCAATTGCCGGCGACGAGCGGCGCGACGGTCAGGCCGGTGAGGATCGCGAGCGGGAAATTCCACGGTGCGACCGCGACGCCGACGCCGCGCGGCGTCCACGTTTGCACGCAGCGCTCGCCGGGCACGTGCTGGGTGATGACGGGCCTGGCCATGCGGCGCATCTCGACGGCGTAGAAGCGCAGGAAGTCGATCGCCTCGGAGACGTCGGCGTCGGCCTCGACCCAGGGCTTGCCGCCCTCGAGGATGAGCAGCGAGTTGATCTCCAGGCGGCGCGACTCCATGAGGTCGGCCGCGCGCTCGAGCATCTTGGCGCGGTCGTCGGCCGGCGTGGCGCGCCACTTCGGGAAGAACGCGACGGAGGCCGCGACGGCGTCCTCGGCGTCCTGCACGGTGCCCTTGGCCCAGTAGCCGACGATCTGCGCGGGACGCGCGGGATTGACGGAGGGGAGGAACGGCCGGTCGGTGACCTTCTTGCCGTTGATGATGCACGGCCACTTCTGACCGAGCTTGGTCGCCGCGAAATCCTTCAGCGCGGCGCGCTGCTTCTCGCGGTTGGCGGCGAGGGTGTAGTCGGTGTTGGCGGCGTTGATGAACACGCCGGCCGGGCGCGGCTTGCGCGCGAGCGGCTCGGTGGCGGTGGCGAGTGCGTTGACGGGGTTGCCGAGCAACTGCTCCTTCGAGGCCTCGCCCATGTTCTTGATGCGGAGGAAACCTTCGTTCGAAGTGTTCTCGAGCAGGCGGCGGACGAGGTAGGCCATGCCCGGCAGCAGTTCGCCGATGGCGCTGTATTCGCGGACGCGGTGGCCCATCTGCAGCAGCGAGGCCTTCAACTCGTCGGCCATGCCGTAGAGTGCCTGGAACTCGTAGTGCTTCGGGTGCACGCCGAGGCGCTCGGCCTGTGCGATGGCGTGCGAGACGGTGCGGACGTTGTGCGAGGCGAAGTTCGGCGTGATGAGGTCGGCGTTCTCGAGCAGGAAGACGGTGAGCTTCTCGTAGTTCGCGTCGGACTCGGGCTTCTTTTGCCAGACCGGGATCGGCCACTCGCGCTGCTGGGCCATGACGGTCTCGTAGTCCCAATACGCGCCCTTCACGAGGCGGACGTTGAGCGGGCGCTGGTGCGCGCGCGCCCACGCGGCGAGGTCGCGCAGGTCGGCTTCGCAATCGCGCAGGTAGGCCTGCATCGCGATGCCGATGGCGGGCTTTTGGCGGAACTCCTCTTCCTCGAAGATGGATTTGAAGAGCGCGAGCGTGAGGTCCTTCAGCTTGTAGCTCTCCATGTCGAAGTTCACGAGCGCGCCGACCTCGGCAGCCCGGCGGAGGATCGGGCGGAGGCGGTGCTTGAGCGCCTTGATGGAGTTTTCCGGGTCGGCCGGATGCACATCGGGCGTGAGCGCGGAGATCTTGACCGAGAGGTTGAGGCGCGGGAGCGACTTGCCGTCGGGGCCGAGGTCACTGAAGCACGGCGCCGGTTCATTGGCGTAGAACTTCGAGACGGAGTCGAGGATCTCGAGGTTGCGCTTCAGGAACACGTCGGCCTCCTCCTCGCTCACGACCGCCTCGCCGAGGAGGTCGATGGTGGTGGCGATGCCGAGCTTGATGTTCTTCTTGATCTGCTTGAGCAGGTCCTCGCCCGACTCGCCGGCGACGAACTGGCCGGCCATGTCGACGATCTGCGCCTTGACCGGGCCGGCGACGAGCGCGGGCGCGAACGACGAGGCGGCGAGGCCGGCCTTGAGCGCCGGGTTGAGCTCGACGGCCTTGTCGCCGAGGTATTCCTGCAGATGGCGGACGATCTCGCCCGACGAGTTGAGCGACGGCAGGACGTCGACGAAGCGGAAGAGCTGGGTCTTGAACGCCGGGTCCTTCATGGACCAGTCCATGAGGCGGGCGTAGGCGCCCTTCTTGGAGAACAGCGCGGGAGGCGGCTGCTTGTCCATCAGCGCGAACAGCTGTTCGCCCTTGGCGCGAACGGCGGCTTCAATCTTCGGGTCGGGAGTCAGGAACGTGGCCATATTACGAGAGGGGAGTGGGGTTGCCCTTGGTTCTGGCCGACGGCGCGGGGCCCGCAACAGGGCTTCGGGCCCCGGAGGCGGGCTTAACGGTTTCTAATTGCAGCATATTTAAAAATTGCTGGCGCGGCGCGGATGGCGGACAGCACACACTTGCCAAGGCCGCCGTCGCTGGCGATGGTCGACGGCACTGCTCCACCCACGATGGTCCGTTCCGCCTCAGCCACCCATTCATGAAACGCCCCGGACTCATCGGCGGCATCGGCTGGGAGTCGACGGCCCTCTATTACCGCCTGATCAACGAGGCCGTGCGCAACCGCTACGGCAGCCTCTACTCGGCGCCGCTGCTGCTCAACAGCCTCGAGTTCCAGGCGCTCGACTCGCTGGTGAAGGAGAACCGCTGGAACGACGCCGGCGCCATGCTGGCCGACGCCGCGCGCACGCTCGAGACCGCCGGGGCGGACGCGATCGTGCTGTGCTCGAATCTCATGCACTACGTGGCCGAGCACGTGGAGGCGGCCGTCGACGTGCCGCTGCTGCACATCGGCGACGCCGTGCTGAAGGAGCTGCGCGCCGCGCGCGTCAGCCGCGTCGGCCTGATCGGCACGCGCTTCACACTCGAGCACGACTTCCTGCTCAAGCGCCCCGGCGCCGAGGCCGGCGGCGGCCGGCGGCGGCTGCCGGTCGAGGTCGTGGCACCCGCTCCGGCGGACTTCGACGAGATCGACCGCATCATTTACGGCGAACTTTGCCGCGGCGAGGTGCGCGAGCCGTCGCGCGCCTTCCTGCTGCGGCTGGCGCTGGACCTGCGCGGGCGCGGGGCGCAGGCCATCCTGCTCGGCTCGTCCGAACTGGCCCTGTTGCTCCAGCCGGACGACTTTTCGCTGCCGATCTTCGACAGTACCGACGTGCATGCCCAGGCCGTGGCCCGCTGGACCATGGACGAGCGCAAACCCGCCGCCCGGCCGCGTGCAACTTCCCCTGTGCGCCGTGGGTCCTGAAGCTGTCACTCACAGCCGGCCGGAATACCGGCTCGCCGAGCAGCTTATGGGCTTGGCGGCCCGGTGTTTAGGTGACAGGAAAAATCCGCAACTTAGCTGCGAACCCGGGTGTTCTGAGCGTGAATGACGGAACTCCAGTGCAAACTTCTACCCAAGGCGTGACGGCCCCGCCTGACTTCACGACGTTCATGCGCAACTACCAAGACATGGTCTACTCCACCGCCGTGCGACTCATTGGCAATGAGACGCAGGCGGAGGATATTGCCCAGGAGGTCTTCATCAAAGCGCACGAACACTGGGACAACCTCGCCGGCAGCCCGACCGCCGGCGGCTGGCTCAAGACCGTCGCCACCAACCTGTCCCTCAACCACATCACGCGCTACAAGAAGCGCTGGCGCTTCTTCTCCGACATCGTCCACCACGACGACGAGGGCGCGGAGAAGGAAGTCGAGTTCGCCGCTCCCGACACGTTTTTCAGCGGCGTCGATTCCGCCGAGCGTCGCGAGTGGATCGAGCGCGCGCTCGAGAAGCTGCCCGACCACCAGCGCATCCCGCTGGTGCTTTTCCATTTTGAAGACATGCCCTACGAGGACATCGCGAAACAACTCCACGTGTCCCTCAGCAAGGTGAAGACCGATATCCTCCGCGGCCGCGAGGCCCTCGCCAAGATCCTCGTCCGCAGCGGAGCCGCCCACGAAAAATTCTTAATGTAAGGAGCCGCCATGAACCGCAAAATGACCCCCGCAGAGCTCGAGCAACTCATCCACCGCGAACTCCGCTCGCTGCCGCCGCGGCGCGCCCCGCGCAGCCTCGAGTCCCGCGTCATGGCCGCCATCGAGCACCGCGCCACCGTCGTCTGGTATCACCAATCCTGGAGCTACTGGCCCGCGGCCGTCCGCACCGCCTTCCTCGTGGTCGCGACCGGCCTGGCCGGCGCGATCGTCACCGCCATCTCCCTCATGTCCCGCGGTCTGGATGCCGGCGCCGCCGTGCAGCAGGCGGGCAGCCGCTTCCCGCTCGCCGCGCAACTCTACGCCGCCGGGGCCTGGACGGCCGACCTCGTCAGCCACCTCGTCGGCAGCATCCCTGCGCTCTGGCTCTACGGCGGTCTTGCCACCGTCGCGGCCCTCTACGCCACCTTCTTCGGTCTCGGCGCCGCCGCCTATCGCACCCTCTACCGCAGCAACTGATCGATCCCTCTCATGAAAAAGCAACGCAGCCTCACCCCTTTTGCCCTCCTGCTGCTCGCGCTGACCCTCGCGCTCGGCCCCGCCGGGCGCGCGCAAGAAACCACGCCCGCTCCGACTCCGCCCGCGGAGAAGACACCCGAGGCGGCCGCGCCGACGCCGGCTCTGTCCCCGGAGCAGAAACCCGCCGAGGCGGTCCCCGTTCCGCCGCCGGCCCCGGTCGTCGCGACTCCGCCGCCTGCGCCCGTGGAGCAACCCGCGACCGAGGCCGCCATCGCCGAGAAGGTGGATGAAGCCGTCGGCAAGATCGCCCAGAAAGCCGAAGAGCAGGCCGACCGGACCATCGAAAAGACCGGCGAGAAAATCTCCCAAGCCCAGGAGAAGGCGGCCCAGGCTCAGGAAAAAATTACCCGGGCCGAGGAAAAAATCCGCGCCAAGCGCGACCGCATGCGCCCGGGCGGTGCGGCCGGTGGCGATCGCGTCCGTATCATGGACGACGTGACCGTGCCCGCCGACATGACCGTCAAGGGCGACGCCGTCGCCGTCATGGGCGACATGCGGGTCGACGGTGAAGTCCAGCGCGACGCCGTGGCGGTGATGGGTGACAACGTCATCAACGGCCATGTGCACCGCAACGCCGTGGCGGTGATGGGCGACCTCACGCTCGGGCCGACCGCCCGCGTCGACGGCGATATCGTGAGCATCGGCGGCGAGATCCATCGCGATCCCGGCGCCGTGGTCGGCGGCGAGGTGCATGTGCAAGGCCTCGAGGGTCTCGAGGGCAAATTTACCGGCCTCAACACTTGGTGGGGCAAGACGCTCCGGCTCGGCCGGCCGCTCGCCATCGGCGCGCATCTCGGCTGGCTGTGGATCCTCACCGGGTTCTCCGTCGCGTTCTACGCGCTGCTCGCGCTGCTCTTCCCGCAAAGCGTGCGCCGCTGCGGCGACAAGCTCGTGCAGGAGCCCGGACTCAGCGTGCTCGCCGCCGTGCTGAGCCTGCTGGCGTTCCCGGTGCTGTTCATTCTCCTGTGCATCACGATCATTGGCATCCCGATCGCGCTGTTCCTGCTGCCAATCGGCGGGCTGCTCATGGTGCTCTTCGGCAAGGCTGCCATCTACGCGCTGGTCGGCCGCAAGATCACCGGCGACCGCCTGCACCTCGCGCTCGCGACCATCCTCGGCGCCCTGGTCTTCATCGTGCTCTATCTTTTCCCGGTGCTCGGCCTGCTGCTTTCGCTGCTCGTCTCGTTCGTCGGTTTCGGCGCGGTCATGCTGACGATGTTCTCGTCGAAACCGAAACCCGCCGCTTCGGCGGCGGTCATCGCCCCGGTGCCCACGACTCCGATGCCCGCGGCCTCCGCCGGCTTTGTCGGCGCCCCGGCCGAGGTCGCGACCCCCGTTGTCACGGAACCCCCGGGCATGCCGCCGGTCGAGCCGGCCGTTCCGCCGGTGATCCCGATCGTGTCGGTCGCGCCAGCCGCGCCGACAATCTCCGCCGTCACGCTGCCGCGCGCCGGCTTCTGGATCCGCGTCGGCGCGGCGTTCCTCGACTTCATGATAATTGTCGTACCGCTGGGGATCATGGGACTCATGGATTTTGGTCCGGGCATCTTGTTCCTTGGCGTGGCGGCCTATCACGCCACCATGTGGAAACACAAAGGCACGACCATCGGCGGCGTCATCTGCGGCCTCAAGGTCGTGCGGCTCGACGACCGGCCCATCGACTGGGGCGTCGCCATGGTCCGCGCCCTCACGGCGTTCCTCTCCTTCATCATGGCGGGCCTCGGCTTCATCTGGGTCGCCTTCGACAACGAGAAGCAGTCCTGGCACGACAAGGTGGCCGGCACCACCATCGTCCGCGTGCCGAAGGGCGCCTCGCTGCTCTAAAAGCGATAGGCGATAAGCAGTAAGCTTTAAGCCAAGGCAGGGGTTCGCCCCCTGCCTTTTCATTGCTGGACATGGCGCGCCGAGCTTACAGCCTGCGGCTTAAAGCTTATGGCTTCATCACCACTTGTCGGAATCATCATGGGCAGCTCGTCGGATTGGGAGACGATGCAGCACGCCGCCGCGCAACTCACCGCGCTAGGCGTGCCGTTCGAGCAGCGCATCGTCAGCGCCCATCGCACGCCGAAGCTGATGGTCGACTACGCCGAGTCGGCCGAGCGCCGCGGGTTGAAGCTCATCATCGCCGGCGCCGGCGGCGCCGCGCACCTGCCGGGCATGACCGCCTCGCTCACCACGCTGCCCGTGCTCGGCGTGCCGGTGGAGTCCAAGACGCTCCACGGCCTCGATTCGCTCCTCTCCATCGCCCAGATGCCCGGCGGCGTGCCCGTGGCCACCTTCGCCATCGGCAAGGCCGGCGCGATCAACGCCGCGCTCTTCGCCGCCTCGCTGCTCGCGCAGAGCGATGCGAAGACGCAGCGTGCCTGGAAAAAATTCCGCGCGGCCCAGACGAAGAAAGTGCTCGGGACGAAGCTGCCGTGAGCGCGGGCCCAGTGATTCCTCCCGGCGGCACCATCGGCGTCCTCGGCGGCGGCCAGCTCGGCCGCATGTTCGCGCAGGCCGCCACGCGCCTCGGCTACCGCGTGCACGTCTACGAACCGCAGACCGACTGTCCGGCCGGCGCCGTCGCGCACCAGGAGGTCAACGCCCCCTACGAGGACACCGCCGCGCTCACCGCCTTCGCGCGCGAATGCGATGTCGTCACCTACGAATTCGAGAACGTCCCCTCCGCGCCGCTGCAGGCCATCGAAGCGGTCACGCCGCTGCGCCCGCACTGGAGCGTGCTCGCGACGACGCAGAACCGCTCGCGCGAGAAACGCTGGCTGCGCGACAACAAGTTTCCCCATGCGCGCTTCGCCGAGGTCGCCGCGGACGGCGATCTCGCCGCCGGCATCCGCGAGGTCGGCGTGCCGTGCGTCGTGAAGACCGCGGACTTCGGCTACGACGGCAAGGGCCAGCTCAAGGTCATGGCCGAGGCCGACGTTCTCGCGGCGCTGCAGCGGTTCTCCGGCCAGCCGGTCGTCATCGAGCAGTTCGTCGACTTTGCGTGCGAGGTGTCGGCCGTGGTGGCGCGCAGCCAGAGCGCGGCCGTGCGCGTGTTTCCCCTCGCAGAGAACATCCACACGAACCACATCCTCGATTTCTCCATCGTGCCCGCGCGCGTGCCGGCCGAGGTGCTGGCGCAGGCCGAGAAGCTCGCCCGGCTCATCGCGGAGAAGATCGACCTCGTCGGCGTGATGGGCGTGGAGCTGTTCGTGACGAAGGACGGCGCGGTGCTCGTCAACGAGCTCGCCCCGCGCACGCACAACAGCGGCCACTACACGATTGATGCGTGCATGACCTCGCAGTTCGAGCAGCAGGTGCGCGCCATCTGCGGCCTGCCGCTCGGCGCCGTGACGCTCCTCTCGCCCGTCGTGATGGTGAACATTCTCGGTGACGCCTGGCATTGGTCCGACGGCAAGGTCGTAGCCGAGCCGAAGTGGGCCGACCTGCTCGCCCAGCCGAACGTCCGCCTGCACCTCTACGGCAAGGCCGAGCCGCGTCCCGGCCGCAAGATGGGGCACTTCACCGTGACGGCGCGCGATGCCGACATGGCGCTCGAACTCGCGCGCAAATACCAGGCGCGGCTCTGATCGAGGCATGAAAAAGCGCGACCGCTACGGGTCGCGCTGGAGTGGCAGGGCCGGCCGGCTCAGTTGCCCGCGGGCTTGGCCGGAGCGGGAGCAGGCGGGCGCGGGGGCTTGTCCGGTGCGCCGTTATCCATGACGTATTTCCAGGAGCCGTCGGGCTGCTTTTTCCAGATGGTCAGGAACCAGCCGGTGCGGGCGGCGTCCTTGCCGTCGGGACCGGGGGCGTGGAGTTCGTAGCGACCGTAGTTGAAGCCCATCGTGCCGTCTTCGGAAACATCGGTGTAGTAGGCCGACCACTTGAGCGTGACGCCGGGGCGGTCCGGACCCATGCGCTGGAGCACGGCGGCGGGACCGCGCCACTGGCGCGGATCGGTGTCGATGAACGACACATCCGGCGCGGCGTAATACTGGAAGGCGGCGAGGATTCCCTTCTCCTGCGCCATCGCGCAGAATTTGTCCTCCATGTCGGCGATTTCCTTTTTGACCTGCTCCTTGTCCACGGCCGCGGACAATCCGGCGGCAGCGGCGAGGAGGGCGACGAGGGCGAGCAGCTTTTTCATGAGCATGGGGAGTGTTTGAAAATCCGAACGGAAGGCGGCGATGGGTTTGCGATGTCCGGCCGGGAAGACGAGGCAAGAGCGGGTAAAGTTGCGCCGGGTTCGAGGGTCAATTGGCGGGCAACACCGTGCCGCGACACTCGCCGAGGCCGATACGGCGCGCGCCGGGGCGTTCGGCGTAGCCGCGCAGGATGATCTCGTCGCCGTCGGCGAGGAATTTTCGCTCCTCGCCGCCGGGGAGCTTGAGGGGCTCCGTGCCGCGCCAGGTGAGCTCCAGCATGCAGCCGCGCATGTCGCGCTCCGGGCCGGAGACGGTGCCGCTGCCCAAGAGGTCACCGGGTTGGAGATTGCAGCCGTTGCTGGCGTGGTGCGCGAGCAGTTGGGCGAGCGTCCAGTACATGTGTTGGAAATTCCCGCGCGAGATCCGGTGCGGAGCCTGGCCGGCGAGGCGCATCTGCGCCGTGAGCAGGTAGACTTCGAGCGTGAGGTTCAGGCCGCCGCGCGCGGTGTCGGTCGCGTCGGTGAGGTAGGGCAGGGGAGCCGGGTCGGCGCCGTCGCGCTTGAACGCCGGCACGTGGAAGGGCGCGAGCGCCTCCATCGTCACAACCCACGGGGAAATCGTCGTGGCGAAATTTTTCGCGAGAAACGGCCCGAGCGGCTGGTATTCCCAGGTCTGCACATCGCGGGCGGACCAGTCGTTGAGCAGCACCACGCCGAACAGCTGGTTCGCGGCCTGCGCCAGCGGAATGCGCTCGCCGAGGCGATTGCCCGGACCGACGAACGCGCCGAGCTCAAGCTCGTAGTCGAAGTTTTTGCACGGAGCGAAAACGGGCGCGGGAGCGTCGGCCGGTTTCAGCTGGCCGTGCGGGCGGCGCACCGCAGTGCCGCTGACAACGATGGACGAGCCGCGGCCGTGGTAGCCGATGGGGATCCACTTGTAGTTCGGCAGGAGCGGATTTTCCGGGCGGAGCATCGAGCCGACGTTCGTGGCGTGGTGGATCGAGGCGTAGAAATCCGTGTAGTCGCCGATGCGGGCGGGCAGCAGCATCTCGGCGTCGCGCATCGGCACGAGGCACGCCGAGACGCGCGCGCGCTGCTCGCCTTCGGGGCAGGTGTCGCTGCCGAGCAGTTCGCTCAAGCGGGCGCGGAGGGCGGACCAGGCTGGCGCGCCGAGGGCCATCAGGGCGTTGAGTTCGGGCTGCCCGCAGGCCGGGGACACGGCGTCCGGCAGCAGGCCCGCGCGGGCCGCGGCGCGCAGGTCGAGGATGCGGTCGCCGATGGCGGCGCCGATGAGCGCTGACGGATCGGCGGCGGTGCGGAACACGCCGTAGGGCAGATTTTGGAGCGGAAAATCGGAATCGGCGACATTGGCCGACTCGATCCAGCTGCGGCGGGTGAGATCGTGGGTTTGGTTGAGCATCATAACCAGCGGAGGGCTTGCAGGCCTTCGATCGGCTCGGTGAAAGAGCAGGAACCGAAGGAGCGGGCGAAATTCTGGCGGGTGGCGGCGAGTTGCGCCGTGGTGAAACGGCGACCGCGCCAAGTGATGACGTCGGCCGAGACAGCGAATGCGGCGGCATCCATTTCGCCGAGCAGCGCCCCGGCGTCGGCTTCGCTGCCTCCGGTGTGGACCAGCGCGGCGGCCAGGAAAACATTGAGGAAGCCGAACATCACTCCGCGCGGGCTGCCCGGCTCGTAGGTCAGCGCGAATTCGCCACGCAGCGGGTGGTGCAGGCCGGCCGTGGTCTTGAACGGCACACCGGCTTCGCGGCAGGCGAGCATGAACCGGGCGACGTCGGCCGGCGCCGGGAAAGCGGAAGCAGTGACCCCGCCCGTGCGAATCTTGGCGCCGAGGGGACGGGCGCCGGTCGCCCCGCGTGTGGCTTTGAGGGCGGCGATGAAGGCCGGCGCGTCGCTGTTGCCCGGGACTTCCACCCAGATTTCGAAATCGGACGGAAAAGGCGCAATCAGCCGCGCGACATCCGCCGGCGTCGCCGCCTTGGTCTCGAGCGAGACGATGCGGGCGGACGGATGGCGGGAATTGAAATCGCGAATGACGGTCGCGTCGGCCGCCGGGTCGTCGCCGGCGAGCGCGCTCAGTTGCCAGCCGGCTTGGGCAGCGGGAGCGAGCCGCGCGTGGGCGGCTTCGAATTCCGTGAGGCGCGCCAGTGGCACAATGAACCGGCCGAGTGCACCAGCGTGCGGCCCGCGCAGGTAGTCCGCGTGATTCCGCACCGCGTCGGTCATCGGCAGCTTGGCCGGCGGGAAAAGACCGGCGTAGTCGATGAGGCCGTGAAGCAGCGTGGGGAGCGCGGACATCGCCGCTACGTTGGCGGCGATGCGAAACGAGTCAACCGGCCGCTGGGGTGTCGCCGCGGTTGGTCGCTCCACTTATAGACGGCGGAGCGACGCTGAAATCAGGCGGTCAGTCGCGCAGGTATTTGCCGAGGAAGGCCTCGAGCCGGCGGTAGAAGGCGATGCGGCTGCTTTCATTGCGGAAGCCGTGGCCCTCGTCCTTCTCGATGATGACCTCGTAGGTTTGGCCGTGTTTTTTCAGCTCAGGCTCGAGGCGCGTCCAGTGGCCGATTTCCACCCGCGGATCGTTGCGGCCGTAGGCGTGGAGTGTCGGGATCTTGATCCGCTCGACGAAGTTCACCGGAGAGTGGTCGTGCTTGTATTGTCTGTCGTCACCGACCGACTCGCGGTAGAAGATATCGGAGCTGCGGTCAAAGCGCCCGCGGCCCCAGCTGGTGATGAGGCCGAGATCGGAGACGCCGACGTAATTGACGGCGCAGCGGTAGAGGTCGGGGGTGAACGTGGCGCCAGCGAGGGCCGCGTAGCCGCCGTAGCTGGCGCCGTAGATGGCGACATGGCCGGCATCGGTGATGCCCTGGGCGATGGCCCATTGCACACCGTCGGTCAGATCATCCTGCATCTTGCCGCCCCACTCGCGGTAGCCGGCTTTTTCGAAGGAGTAACCGTAGCCGCCGGAGCCGCGGTAATTGATCTGGAGGACGGCGTAGCCGCGGCTGGCGAGAAACTGGACCTCGGAGTTGAAGCCCCATTCGTCGCGCGGGCCGTACGGGCCGCCGTGGGGATTGACGATCAGCGGCACGGGCCGGCCCTCGGCGCCGGCCGGGCGCGTGAGATAGCCGTGGAGCAGGAGGCCGTCGCGCGCCTTGAACTGGATGGGCTCCATCGGACGGAGGCTGGCCGCATCAAGCTTGGAGTTCACCCGGCCGAGCAACATGAGGGCGGGCTTGCGGAGATTGAGGAGGTAATAGGCTCCGGGTTCGCGGTCGTTGTGGGCGGTGACGATGAGCACCTTCTCGTCGTCGGAGCGGCTGGTGACGACGTTGGTGGTATGAGGGAGGGAGCGGTCAATCTGGGCCTGCAGGGCGGCGCGGTCGGTGTCGAACCAGTGCTGGTGGTCTTTTTCGGTGGTATACGTGACGCCGTAGAGTTTGCGCCGGTCGCGCGAGAAGATGATGTTGGCGATCTCGCCGTCGGGCGTGTGGAAAAGCACGGGCCCGAGCTCGAGCGTGCGGGTGTTGAAAGCGTGGAGGGCGAAGGTGTCGGTCCGGTCGCGGTTCAGCAGGTAGAGCGTCTCATTGTCGGCGGCGAACTGGAGGAAGTTCCAACGCTGGTCGGTGACGGGAAATGCGGCGACCTGCTCCCATTTCGACGCATCGGCGGAGCGGCGGACTTCGTAGAGGGTCTTGTCGCCTTCGAGGCGTACACGGGCGCGGATCGCGCCGGTACAGTCGGCGACGAACCCGCCGGTATCGGGCTTGTCAATGTTGATGGGCACGGCGCGGCGTTCGCCGGTGCGCACGTCGAGAAACCAGAGGTCGAAACTAAAGCTGCCGATGTTCTTTGGGCCGCTGATGAGGATGCGGTTGGGGTCGTGCGGCAGCGTGTCGATGATGTTGGCGAAGTTGGCCCGGTCGGAGAGCAGCTCGCGGTAAGACTCGGCGAGTGCGACGACGCGACGCTTGCTGAGCGAGATGGAACGGAGCGCCGTCGACTCGTTGCCGCCGAGGTCGCCGCCGTAGACGAGGCGGTCGCTGCCTTTCCAGAGGAAGTATTCGATGTTTTCGTCGGCGGCCGAGACGAGCGGCTCGACTTTGCCGGTATCGAGGTGCATGAGCGCGATGCCGACCTTGCCGGTGCCGAGCGTGGTGAGAAATGCGACGTTGAGTCCGTCGGGGGAGACCTGCACGGAGCGGATGTCCGGCTCGGCAAAGAAGTGCTCCAGCGGAGCGGGACTTTTCGGGGTTTCGGCGCGCAGGATCACGAGGCTCAGGCCGAACAATGCGACGACGGCGCGGCTCAGCATACGACGGGGGAGGAAGGCAATCATAGGAATCGGCAGTCTTGTTTGTGGTGGTACCGGGGCATGCGCGTGGCCCGCGAGGCAGGTGCAGTTACAGGTGAATTTCACCCGAAAGTGTCCAATTACTCGTCGCGCACGGGGCTTTTTTTGTCGCGCAAAGATAGTCGTTCGTCGACAAAAATGAGCAGTTTGCCGTTGCTTACACGTGGGCAACTTATTTGCTTTCAACTGTCAGACTGTCCGCGCAATCGCCTGATTGCTCCGGACCAACACAACACAACACACCCTGAAGGAACTATGAACTACTCCGCAAGGAAGACCCTGGCGGCGCTTGGCCTGATTTTTGGCTATAGCGCTTGGGCGACCATCGGGCAGGCGCAAGCCGCGGCTGCCGACACCGCCAAATCGGAAGAGCAGACCGTCAAACTCGAGAAATTCGAAGTCACCGGTTCGTACATCCCGTTCGCCGGCACGCAGACCGCCCTGCCCGTCACCACGCTTGACGCCAAGGCGATCGAAAACACCGGCATCACTTCCAACGTGCTGGAAGTGCTGCGCAAGGCCGCGCCCCAATTCACGGGCAACGGCAATCTCGGCAACTCCAACGCCAACATCTCAAGCGGCGCGACCGGCGGCGGTTCACAGGTCGCTTTCCGCAACACGCAGACCCTCGTGCTCGTCAACGGCCGGCGCATGTCGTACGCCCCGATTCTCGCCTCCGGCGGTTTCCAGTACGTCGACGTCAACCTGATCCCGATCGCCGCCATCGAGCGCATCGACATCCTGCAGGATGGCGCCTCCGCCACCTACGGCACCGATGCCGTCGCCGGCGTGGTGAACATCATCCTCAAGAGTGACTACAAGGGCTTCGAGGTGGGTTCGCACTACGGCTTCTCCACCAACACGGGGCACTACGAGCAGCGCTCGTTCTCCGTGGTCGGGGGCGCCAGCACCGATAAGACGGGCATCACCGTCTCGGCGGAGTACACCTCCACCGATCCGCTCTTCCAGTATGAGCGCGAATTCTCCAATCCCGCCTACGGCACGGCGAGTTTTGCCGGTATCGTCAACACCCGGCCGCCCGTCAGCCCGACGCAGTTCTACGTGCTGAATCCGTCGCTCAACGCACCCCCGGCCGGCCACACCGACCTCGCCACCCTCGTGGCGGCCGGTGTCTACATCCCGGTCGATTCAACCAACCTGATCCTCGGCCTCGGCAATGAAAAGCAATACGCCTTCAATCTGGCGCAGTACGTGACCCTGCTCGTCGAAAACAAACGCAGCAGCGCCACGGTGAACTTCGACCACAAGATGAACGATAACGTCTCGGTGTTCGGTGACCTCATCTACACGCAGACCAACACGTATTCGCAGTTGAACGCCCAGCCGATCACCGCCGTTCTGGCTGCCTCGAATCCCTCGAATCCCACGAACCAGACGATGCAGGTCCGCAACCGCTTCCTCTCGAATCCGCGCGAGTACTTCTACGACACGAACAGCTTGCGCGGCATCATCGGTGCTCGCGGCTCGTTCAACGACAACTTCAAGTGGGAGACGGCGGCGAACAAGAACATCATCGATCAGAATTACACCAACAACAACGTCGTCAACGCGGTCCTCCGCGCCGATGCCGTGGCCACCGGTCTGGTCAACCTCGCTGCGCGCGAACAGGCGCCCGGCGCCGTGGCCGCCGCCGGCTTCTTCGGCACCGCGATCGGCAAGGCCACCTCCACCCTCACCACCTACGATGCCCGCGTGAACGGTGAGGCTTTCGAAATGCCCGCCGGCCCGGTCGGCTTCGCCGTCGGTATGGAGTATCGTGTCGAGACGCTCAAGCAGACCGCCGACGTTTACTCGCAGACGAACACGTTCGGCTGGGAATCGGCCACCACGCTCGATCCCTTCAACTCGGATCGCAACGTCTGGTCGTACTTCGCCGAGGTCCGTGTCCCGTTGCTCAGCGACAAGCAGAACATCCAGTTCGCCCACTCCCTCGATGTCGACCTCGCGGTTCGCAGTGAGAAATACAGCGACACCGACGACCCGACGGTCCCGAAGGTGTCCCTCAGTTGGCGCCCGCTCAACGAGGAGCTGCTGATCCGTGCGACCTACTCGAAGTCGTTCTCCGCCCCGACGCTGTTCAATCTGTTCGGCCCCGGCGGCATCGGCTTCACCAGCGGACTCGCCCTCGACAAGTTGGGCGGCGGTGTCATCAGCGGACAGGCCAACGCCCGTTCCGGCTCGAATTCGGCCCTGCTGCCCTCGCGCTCGAAGAACTACACGTTCGGCTTCGTCTGGTCTCCGAAGACGCTGGGCAGCCTGAATACCAAGGGCTTCTCGCTTACGGTCGACTACTTCGACATCAAGCAGACGGACCTGATCTCGAGCATTGGTTCCGAGACGATCCTGCAGGATGTCGAGACGCTCGGTGCGGCCTCGCCCTACGCTGGCTTCGTGAAACTCGGCAGCTTCAACGGCACGGCGATCTCTGCTCCCGGTCAGATCGGCAACAACGCCATCGATTCGATCTATGTCACGGACACGCTCGTGAACATCGCCAACCAGAAGCTCAAGGGCGTCGACGTGAAGGTCGAGTATACCTACAACCACGACAGCTTCGGTCGCTTCGATGCGGTCGCCTCGGTCGGTTACTACAAGAGCTATACGTTCCAGGCGCTGCCCACTTCGGATTCGTTGGAGACCGTCGGCCTGGCCACCAACACCAACGGCACCATCCCGCGCTGGCTGAGCTACACCTCGGTCAACTGGAGCCGCGGCCACTGGCGCGCCAACCTCGGCTGGCAACACATCCCCGGCGTGACTGACCTCAACGGTGATGGCAGCGAGATTGCGCCATTCGAAATCGGGGCCTACGATGCCATCGACATCTCGGCCTCCTACGCGTTCGGCTCCGACTGGAAGTGGCTCAATGGCCTGTCGGTCCGTGTTGGCGCTAACAACGTACTGAACAAGATGCCCCCGCGCGGCGGTGGCACCTTCTCCGAAGCCAACGCCGATATCGCCACCTACAGCCCCATCGGCCGCATGGTGTTCGTCGAGGGCAAGTACAAGTTCTAAGACCTGACCCGCAGTCAGGGCTGATTTACCTCCCAGAGGCCCGGCGCAAGCCGGGCCTCTTTTTCGTGCGCGCGCTCTCATGGGGAAACCCTCATGGTCCGGGGGTTGGCAGATTTTGGTTGTGCTTGTCGGGGCAAGTTGTTTCACCCGGACCCGACCAAAGTCAAAGTACGGGGCGGCCACACAACCTGCCCCGTTCCACGTAACCTAACCCTCGAGATAACTATGAACACAAGCTCCGTAAGGAACTTGCGGTCGTTGCTTGCCGTCATGGCAGGCGCGTCCCTCGCGGTGGCCGGCTTCGCTCAAGCGCAAGCTGCTGCTCCCGCTGCCTCCGGTGATGACAAAACCGTCAAGCTGGAAAAATTCGTCGTCACGGGCTCCAACATCCCGACGACCGAGACGGCCTCCGAAGCCCGCACCTTCCCGGTGCAGACCATCGACCGCCGTCTGATCGAGCAAAGCGGTATCTTCAACACCTCAGAGCTCCTCCAAAAGATGACGCTCTCGAACGGCGGCAGCGTGCCGTTCACCAACAACGCCACGGGCTTCACCCCCGGCGCCAACTCGACCTCGCTCCGCGGCCTCGGGCCCGAGGCGACGCTCATCCTCATCAACGGCCGCCGTGTGGCGCCGTATCCGGTGGGCGCGGGCGGCACCACGGCGTTCGTCGACCTGAACACCATCCCGCTCAACGCCATCGATCGCATCGAGGTGCTGAAGGACGGTGCGTCCGCCACCTACGGCGCCGATGCCGTCGCCGGCGTGGTCAACATCATCCTCCGCCGCGACTACAACGGCGCGACGGCCAGCCTGACCTACGGCAACACCACGAACAAGGACTCCTCCGAGTTCACCGCCAGCATGGTCATGGGTGTCACCAGCGAAAAGGGCAGCCTGACGGTCGGCGCCAACTTCCAGAAGCGCAATCCGATCTTCAATCGTGATCGCGACTTCTCGGCGGTTCCCGCCTTCCTCAGCACCAACTCCTCGCCGCCGAACTTTCAGTTGACGCGCGACGCCGTGCTCGAGGCCATGGGCCTGCCCGCCGGTTCCGCGATCACCATCAACGGCGCCGCGAACACGACCACGAATCTGTTCTTCGGCACGACGTTCCCGACCCGCACGAGCAATCACGGCAATGTGCCGGCCTCGGGCTACAGCTACACGACCGGCCGCCAGTCGCTGTTCAACTACAACGAATTCTCCGGCTCCTATCCGGAAATCACCCGTCGCGGCGTGTTTGGCTCTTGGGAGCGCGAGTTCTTCGCCCCGAACATGCATTTCTACGGCGATTTCTTCGTGCAGCAGGTCCACCAGATCGACGAGCTCGCGCCCTACGCCACGGGTAACTTCGCTTCCCCCGGCCAGACGACGATTGTCATCCCGTCCCGCACGCCGAATCCGATCCTGACCCCGGCCGAAATCGCCGCGGGTGGCGTCCGCACCGCGGTCGCCGGCGCCTACAATCCGTTCAATCCCTTCAACCAGGATATCTCGGGTTCCTCGCGCATCCGCCTCGCCGAGTTCGGCAACCGCGTGTTCCACAACCGCAACACGGCCTTCGCCTTCACCAGCGGCCTCAAGATCGATGAGATCGCCGAGAAGTGGTCGCTCAACGCCGTGGCCCGCTTCAGCGAGATCCTCAACCATACGAACAATCGCCTGATTTCGACCGGTCGCCTCCTGCGTGCGCTCAACGCGGCGGACCCGATCTTCAATCCGGCGAGCCCGAGCTACATCGGCACCACGACGCCCTACAATCCGTTCGGCTACTACGCGAATCCCATTCCGTCGAACACGGCGGTGGTCAACTACGCCACCCACTACCAGCGCGACGAGAACTCCTCGACGATGCTCGATGGCGGCATCTCGCTCAGCACCGGCGATCTGATGACCATGCCCGCCGGCAGCGTCGGTTTCGCCATCGGCGCCGACTATCGCCGCGAGGCCATCACGCAGGCGCCCGACTCCGCTCTCCAGTCGGGCGAAATCCTGGCGGCCACCCCGGCCTCCCCAATCAACAAGCAACGCAAGATCGCCTCGTACTTCACCGAGTTCGAGATCCCGATCTTCAGCGACACGCACTCGGTTGACTTCGCCCGTGCGCTGTCGATCAACCTTGCCGCGCGCTATGAGAGCTTCCTCACCAGCAGCCGTCACGCCTTCGTGCCGAAGGTCGGCGTCCGCTGGTCCCCGAAGGACGAGACCCTCGTGTTCCGCGCCAGCTGGGGCAAGGGCTTCCGTGAGCCGTCGCTCTACGAGCTTTACGCTCCGCCGGTCGCCGCTCTCACGCCCATCGACGATCCGGTCTCCGGCGTCTTCGAGCCGGAGCAGCCGGTCACCATCAAGGGCAACTCCAAGCTCGCGGCCGAGAAGACCAAGTCCTTCAACGTCGGCGTGGTCTGGTCGCCCAAGGGCCAGCTCGACGGCTTCACCCTTGCGATTGATGCCTGGAAGATCGAGCGCGACGGCACCGTCGCCTCCGACCTCCAGAACGTGCTCGACCGCGCCAACGGCACGATCCCCGGCGGCCTGCAGCCCGGTGAGAGCGTGATCCGCGACTTCGCGGGCAACCTCGTTCAGGTTAACGGCCTCTACCGCAATCTCGGTGAAACCAAGGTCGACGGCATCGACATCGGCACCAGCTACGTCTGGACTCACGCCGATTGGGGCCGTTTCGACGTCGGCATCAACGCCACCTACATGCACAGCTACAAGTCCTCGAGCAACCCCGGCGTTCCGCTGGAAGAACTCGTCGACGGGGAAGTTCCCGGCTCCAATTCCGACGACGCCTACCTCCATTGGAAGGGCCAGGCTTTCGCCGGTTGGACTTGGAAGGGCGTCAACGCCCGCCTCACCGCCAACTACACGGACGGCTACAAGGACTTCGATCTCGACGGCAATCCCCGCCGCGTCGACTCGACCGTCTTCTGGGACCTCCAGCTCGGCTACACGCCCTTCCCCTCGAAGAACAAGGCCGACGCCAACTGGTGGACCGACCTCAAGCTGACCGCCGGTTGCACCAACCTGTTCGACAAGGATCCGCCGCTCGCCCAGGGTGCCGGTGGCAACTCGAACGGCTACCCGGGCTTCCTCTACTCCGACCAGGGACGTTTCGTCTACTTCGGCCTCGAGAAGAAGCTCTAAACGGACTCCGTCGCAACCGACGATATGTTTTCAGCGGCACCGCCATCCGGCGGTGCCGCTTTTCTTTTTGCGGGTAGAATCTGCACGCAATCTAGCCAGGGCTGTTTGGCGGTCGGCGATCTCACACGACCAACCCCAGCGTTTTTTTGCCCGAACGTTTAGGGTCATCGGGCCTGTTCTATAAGCTTCTCGTAAAGCCGTTTATCGCAGAAAACATCCATTTTGGCGCTAATTTCAGGTGTTTTAACTTGCACTGTGTCATACTGGCGTTTTCGTCCATCGACTTACACCCTGCTGACTGCAGCGACCCTGCAGTCAGGCTGATACAGTAACTGCAACACCAACATACTACGTATGAACGCACGTTCCGAAGGGAATCTGCTGGCCGCGCTCGCGCTCTTCGCGGGCATCGGCTTCAGCACCGCGGTGGCCCAAGAGGCTACCGCTGCCGGAGAGAAGAAGAACGAGACGGTCAAACTGGAGAAGTTCGAAGTCACCGGCTCACGCATCAAACGCGTTGATGCAGAAGGTCCTTCCCCCCTCCGCATCATGACCCGTCAGGACATCGAGTCCTCTGGCCGCACCAACCTGACCGAACTACTCCGTGAACTGCCCGAGACCAGTGCCATCGGCATCAATGAAGGCGGCACGATCACGGCCGTTCGCGGTTCCACCGCGTTGGATTTGCGTGCATTGGGCGCCAACAACACCCTCGTCATCGTAAACGGCCGACGGCAGGTGCTCACCGGCTCCAACAGCGGCGGCACGACCTTCGTTGATCTCAACCGCTACCCGGTGGCGATGATCGAGCGCATCGAAATTCTTAAGGACGGTGCCTCGGCCATTTATGGCTCTGATGCCACCGCTGGTGTCGTGAACATCATCACCCGCAAAGATTACACTGGTTTTGAGCTCAGCACCTCCTACGGCAACACCTTTGACACGGATGTGAACGAGAAGACTATTTCGCTATTCGGCGGCGCTGCCAGCGGGAAAGCCAGCCTCACGATCGGTCTGAATTATTTCGAGCGTGGTGCCTTGGCGGCCAGCGACCGTGATTTCTCCGCCAATGCCGACCTTACGGCCCGCTTTATAGCGGCCGGTCCGGAATATGCGGATAATGCGGCAGCCGGCTTCTATGATGGGCGTTCTGGCACTGGCAATCAGGCCCGGGTGACCATCCGCCCCGGTCAGGTTAACGGCGTCAACGGCGTCAATATCCCCGGCGTGCCTGTCGGCACGGCTCTTACCCGGTTGCCCGGCACGGGTGGCGTGGTTCCCTCCGGGGCGGGTGCCTTGCTCGGCACGCTGGCCTCAGCCACCCCGTCGTTCACCACTCCGTTTTCGGGCGGCACCGGCGGCGCATTCAATGCGGCCGCTGCGGCCACCTACGAGGCTCAGCGTCTGACCGCGGGCCAGGCGGTTTCCAACCTCTTCAACTTCCAGCCCTTCGTCTGGCTCGTCCCAGCGACGGAGCGCACCGGTCTGACCGCCAGCTTCCGCTATGACCTCACGGACAATATCGAGGCCTATATGAGTTTGGGTTATCAGCACAATCATTCTGAGACGCACCTGGCCCCTTCGCCCATCTCGACCGCCGGCGACAACCAGATCATCGTGCCCAAGGAGAATTTCTACAATCCCTTCGGCGTGGATCTGAACTTCAACTACCGTCCCACCGAGGTCGGCCCCCGCATTGCCAACATCACGTCGAACACTTACACGATTCTGACCGGGGCCAGGGGCACCCTCAAGAACCAGTATGACTGGGACATCGGCTACAGTTATGGTCGCGATGAAACGGTTGACGTGACGACCAATGCCCTGAGCGAAAGCCGGGTGCGCGCCGCGCTGGCCCGCACCGACGCCACCGCCTTCAATATTTTTGGCGGACCTAACTTCAAAAACAACGCCAACACGATCGACTCAATCAGGGTCACCTCACAGAAGGGTGGAAGCGCCGAGCTAAACCTCTTCGATGCGAAAATTTCCGGTCCCCTCTTCGACATCGAGTCCTTGGGTGAAGTTAAAGGCGCCGTCTACGCGGAATATCGCACGGAGAACTTTAACGAGGCTAACGACGCCATCTCGACCACGCTGGACGATATCATCGGGCAGGTGAAACTAGCGTCATCCACGGCGGCTCTACGCAACGTTAAATCAGTTGCAGCTGAAATCAGCCTGCCGCTGGTCAAGGGCAAATCATTCCCGTTCATTTATGACCTCAGCCTCAATGTGGCGGCGCGCTTCGAAAAATTCAGCGACGGTTACGACTCCGGCGTGAAACCCTACTACGGCCTGCGCTACCAGCCGATCAAGAGCCTGCTGCTGCGCGCGTCCTACACCGAGACCTTCCGCGCCCCGACGCTGCCCCAGCTGTTCGGCGGTGTGCGCGAATCGCTGCCCAACGGCCTCCCCGATTTCGCCCGCCCGCAGGCGTTGACCGGCGATCCCTTTGACGGCTCATCCACCCAGCGTTTGGTCAAGGCCGGTGGCAATCCCAACCTCACGCCGGAAACTGCCGAAAGTTTCCAGTTCGGCTTCATATACGATGTGCCTTTCAAGCGCTTCGAAGGGCTGTCGATCGAAGCCACCTATGGTGAGATCAAGCAAACCAACATTATCACCACGACCGGCACCACTTTCCTCCGTAACAATGAGTTCGGCGATGCCGCCGGTCTCATCACGCGGGTTCCAGGCACACAGACCTTCACCAACACCACAGCCAATCCGATCACGGTTTACAAGGGTCCGGGTGCCCGTCTTTCACCCGGCGCGGACGTTGTCGTGCAGCCGGGCCAGTCGATCACCGTCCCCGGCCAGATCCTCTCGCTGAGTGACACGACCGTCAACCTGGCCCTGCAGCGCGTCCGCTATTATGACTTCGCCGTGAGATACAACAAGAAAACCAACAGTTACGGCCGCTTCGTCGCGAGCAGCACAGCGACCTACTTGAACGAGTATACCTTCACCCGCACTCCGGGTAGTCAGTTGCCCAACTTTGTGGATCGTGACGGCTTTCCGCGCTTCCGCATCCAGACCCGGCTCGACTGGGCCCTCAAGGAATACGGCGCCGGTATCACCAACAACTATATCCCGGAATACGGCGACGTGGATCTCGACGGCGTCAGGACGACGGCCTACTCGCTCTACAACGCCTACGTCTCGTATCAGTTTTCGAGCAAGGGCATCCTGGCCGGAACCAGAATCACCGTCGGCGTGGATAACGTGTTCGACGAGGCCCCGTCGCTCTACTGGGATAGCGTCGGTTACGACCAGAGCTTCGCGGGCCGTCCGCAGGGCCGCTTCGCCTTCATCAGCCTGAAGAAGGAATTCTAAGCGATCCAGTCTGCAGCCACCGCTGCCTGACTTTTCAAGGCGCGCCCCAAGATGGGCGCGCCTTTTTCCTGGCTCGTATCTTCGGCGGCTTGCTTCGAGCCGCGCCCGACGACAATTTTTTCTCCTCCAACCCGCCTTACTAATGAAGGTCTGCTTTCCTCGCTTTCTATTCCTATCCGCTCTCATTTTGACCGCCGCCCGGGCGGCGGCCACCCAGCCGCCCGAGTTGCCGCTCGAGGTCTTCTTCGGCAATTCGCAGATCACGCAATTGCGGATTTCCCCTGCCGGCCGCTATCTCGCCATGCTCCAACCGGCCAACGACCGGATGAATATCACCGTCATTGACCGGGAGAAGGGCACCAAAAAAAGGATCACCGACATGAAGGAAGAGAACGTGACGGGGCTCTTCTGGCTGAACGACGACCGCCTCGGCTTCAACCAGCAATACAAGGGGCAGGAATCTACCGGCCTCTATGCCGTGAACGCCGACGGCACCAAGCTCAGTGTCCTCCAGCAGCTCGTCGCCCGCGAGGGCGAGACGGTCGTCAATGCTCCACCCAAGCAGTTCGCCGTGATTGATGACCTGCCCGATGACCCGAATCACCTTCTCGTCGCGGTTTATCGCGGTAGTTCGGGCTTAGGGGATCTCTTTCGCATAAACGTCTATACGGAAAAACTCTCCAAGGTGATGAACAACCCCGGCAAGGTGCGCCAGTGGATTACGGACCGCGCCGGGACTGTGCGACTGGGCATCTCGTATGACGAAACGGAAGAGGTGAGTGAGGTCATTTACCGCCGCGACGGGAAATCAGAATGGGTGACGATCAAGACCACGCCGGCGGACGGAGAGAACTGGGAGCCGCTGGGCTTCGATGGCGATAACCGCACGCTCTATGTGCGGTCCAATGAGGGTCGTTCCACCTCCGCCATCTATACCTACGATCCCGAGCAGCGAAAAATCACCGGCACCGTATTCGCGCATGACACCTACGACGCGGGTGGCATCATCTACAGCCGTCATCTTAAAAAAGTGATCGGCGTGAGCTATGAGGCCGAAAAACCGAAAATAGTCTGGCTCGATCCCGAGCGCCGCCGACTGGCGGCGGACATTGATGGTGCCCTGCCGAACATGCAAAACACCATCGTCAGCGCCACGCGCGACTATTCGCTGGTCATCATCCACTCCTCCAGTGATCGCGACCCCGGCACTTACTTCCTGCTCGATACGGCGAAGCTGGAACTTACCGAACTCCTCCGGGTAAGCGAGCCGGTCAAGCCCGCGCAGATGGCGGAGATGCACCCCGTGGAATTCCCCGCGCGGGACGGGCTCCCCCTGCACGGTTATCTGACCCTGCCCGCCGGCCGCGAACCGAAAAATCTCCCCTTGATCATCCACCCCCACGGTGGTCCGTTCGGCCCCCGCGACTCCTGGGGCTTCAATCCGGAAGTCCAGTTTCTGGCCAATCGCGGCTATGCCGTACTGCAAATCAACTATCGCGGCTCCGGCGGCTACGGGCGCAACTTTGAAGAGGCCGGCTACCGGCAGTGGGGCCTCAAGATGCAGGACGACCTCACGGACGGCGTGCGTTGGGCCATTGCGCAAGGCTACGCCGATCCCGGGCGGGTGGGCATTTATGGTGCGAGTTACGGCGGTTATGCGGCGCTGGCCGGATTGGTCTATACGCCCGAACTCTACAAGGTCGGCATCAACTATGTTGGCGTCTCCGATATCAACCGTCTCGGAATCATGTTGAGCTTCCGCGGCGCCAATAAAGTCAGGCGGGACTACGTCGCCCGCCGGTGGCTCAACCCGGATGTTGACGGAGCGCAGATCAAGGCCACGTCCCCCATGAACTTTGTTGAGAACATCCGGGTGCCCTCCCTGCACGCTTACGGCACATACGACCCGCGCGTCACCAAAGACCAGGGCCAGGTGTTGCGCGACCGCCTCAAGAAATACGGCAAGAATTTCAAATATATCGAGGTGGAGAATGAGGGCCACGGGTTCGGCAAGTTTGAAAACCGGATCAGCTTTTACCGCGAGATGGATGCGTTTCTCAAACAGTACATGCCGGCCGAGATTACGGCGCCGTAGAAAATTGCTCCGTTAAAACACCTTGAGCCCCCGAACAAGGCCGTCTGATGACCGCCAAATCTCAGATGAAAAATACCCGCGTTTTGCACTTGGTCATAGACCGGCGGGTCAACCCCGTTTTTGCCTGATGAGCTGTTCGAGCTTGGCGATGTCGGCCGCAAAGACGCGGATGCCCTCGGCGGTTTTCTCCGTGGCCATGGCGTCCTCGTTCAGCGCGAAGCGGAAGCTCTGTTCGTCGAACGAGACCTTCTTGAGCGTGGCGGCCTGGGCCTTGGCCGGGTCGAGCTTGCGCACCACCGGGCCGGTGTCGGCCTGCAGTTCGCCGAGCAGCTGCGGGCTGATGGTCAGCAGGTCGCAGCCGGCGAGTTCGAGGATTTCGCCCTTGTTGCGGAACGACGCGCCCATCACCTCGGTAGTGTAGCCGAATTTCTTGTAGTAGGCGTAGATCTCCGTGACGGACTTCACGCCCGGATCCTCGGCGGGGGCATAGTCCTTGCCCGTGCTCTTCTTGTACCAGTCGAGGATGCGGCCGACGAACGGCGAGATGAGCTGCACCTTCGCCTCGGCGCACGCCACCGCCTGCGCGAACGAGAAAAGCAGCGTGAGATTGCAGTTGATCTTCTCCTTCTGGAGTTGCTCGGCGGCCTTGATGCCTTCCCACGTCGACGCGACCTTGATGAGGATGCGTTCGCGGGCGATGCCGGCCTTTTCATAAAGGGCGATGATCTCGCGCGCCTTGGCGATGCTGCCGTCGCGGTCGAACGACAGACGGGCGTCCACCTCGGTCGAGACGCGGCCGGGCACGATCTTCAGGATCTCCAGGCCGAAATTCACCAACAGGCGGTCGATGACCTGCGCGGTCGTCGCGGCTTTGCCGGCGTCGGCGATGGCCTTGTCCACGAGCGGCACGTAGTCGGGCATCGTGGCGGCTTTGAGGATCAGGCTGGGATTGGTCGTCGCATCGCGCGGGGCGTATTGCCGCATGCTGGCGAAGTCGCCCGTATCGGCGACGACGACGGTCATTTGCTTGAGTTGATCGAGCTGGTTGGAGGTGCTCATGCGAAATAGGTTGGGGTCACTTTACTGCGAGAGGATGGGCCCGCAAATAATTCCTCATCCATTCGAGCCCGCCCGCCTCGTCGTTGAACGCGCCGTCGAGTTGCGACTCGAACGCGGCGTCCAGCGCGGCCTTGAAATGCGGCCCGGGCGTGAATCCGAGCGAGATGAGATGGCGGCCAAGCACGATGGGTTTGGGCGCGGCGTGGGTGATGGCGAGACGTTGGGCGATTTCCTTCAGCTGGTCGATGCGGCGCAGGCTTTCCGTCGACACCAGCGGAGGGCGGCCGAGGTGATCGGACAGCATGACGGCCGTGAGCTCGTCGAGCGTGGCGGGCTCGATTTTCCGGGCGAGCCGGCGCACGGTCGTGTCCCGGAAGTTTGTCTGCCCGTGATGGTGGGCGAGGTGGTGTACGACCAGCGGGCGCACCTGATGCACGAGGTCGTGCGGCGCGCCGATGCGCTGCAGAAAGG
This sequence comes from Opitutia bacterium, assembly GCA_016187925.1. Lineage (GTDB taxonomy): Bacteria > Verrucomicrobiota > Verrucomicrobiia > Opitutales > Opitutaceae > Didemnitutus. The sequence goes on from JACPIS010000048.1 coordinate 108,349, forward strand.
TCTCGGTGAGCGGGCCGCCCGCGGATTCGTGGCCCGGGCTGACCCAGCGAATCTTGCCGCGGCGATCGGCTTGGTGAGTGGTGCCGGCCTTGCCGAAGTCATGCGCGAGCACGGCGAACGTGAGCACGCGGCGCGTGTGTGGGGCGCCATCGCGCCAGGCGGGCAGGCCGACGAGCGCGTCGAGGCAGTGGTTGGTGTGGGTGAGCGCGTCGCCCTCGGGGTGCCACTCCGGCTCCTGCGGCAAACCATCGAGCGTGGCGATCTCGGGGAAATGGGCCAGCCAGCCGGTCTGCTTGAGCACGACGAGACCGAGCGAAGGTTTCGCAGCCTTCGTCGCCCATTTGTCCCACTCGCCCCACACGCGTTCGATGGGCAACTCGGTGTAGGCGGACTTGATGGCGCGGCAGAGTCCGGCGGTCTCCGACGCCATCGTCAGCTCGAAACGCGCCGCGAGCTGGAAGCCCCGCAACACGCGCAGCGGATCCTCGACGAAGGCCGCGCTGGTGTGCCGGAGGAGGCGCGCCTTCAGGTCCCGTTCGCCGCCGTGTGGATCAATGACACGATTCTCGAACGGATCGTAGGCGATGGCGTTGAGCGTGAAGTCGCGCCGGGCCGCGGCATCGGCCTCGGTGAGGTTGGGCTCGGGCGCCACGGCGAAGCCGCGGTGCCCGGCGCCGGTCTTCGACTCGCGCCGGGGCAGGGAGAAATCGTATTCGATGCCGCCGATGCGGATCTTCAGCACGCCGAAGCTGCGTCCGACGAGGTCGGTCGCGCCAAACGGAGCCAAGGTCCGCCCCATCGCCTCGTAATCGAGGCCGAAGACCTCGACGTCGAAATCCTTGGCTTCGAGCCCGAGCAGCCAGTCGCGCACGCAGCCGCCCACGAGCCGCGGCCGCCCGCCGGCGGATCGGAGGGCTTGCAGGGCGGCGACGAGAGGTGGGGGCAGTTTCAAGGTTCGGAGCGTTTCCAGGCGTTCCAGGCCACCACCAGCCAGCCGGCGAGGAGGAAGATGCCGCCCAGCGGTGTGACGGGGCCGAGGAATTGCGGCCCACCGAGCGCGAGCCAGTAGAGGGAGCCGGAGAAAAGCAACACTCCCGCCAGCCAGCACCACGCGGCCTTGACGCTGGCGCCACCGTGCGAGTCGCGCCAGCCGGCGAGGGCCAGCAGCGCGACGGCGTGCAGCAGGTGGTAGAGCACGGCGGTGCGCCACGTCTCGAGCGAGCCGTGGGCCTCCAGCGTGGCCTTGAGCCCGTGGGCGCCAAAGGCACCCAGCGCCACGCCGAGCAGACCCAGCAGGCCGGCGGCGACAGTTATCCAGCGGGTGGTCGGGTTCATCGGCCATGAGTGTGTGGACAACCGCGCCGAAAACAAACACATCAATTGTCGTCCGCCATGTATCGCATCGTGCTTCTGCTTCTTTTCCTGACCAGCGCCGCTTGCCTGCGGGCGTGGGACGATGAATGGCAGACGTCCGTGGACATCGGCTACACCTCGCGCCGGGTTTTCCGCGGGGTGGGGCGCGCGGGGAGCTCGGCCGAAACCGCGCTGGGACTAAAGCGCGCCGGCTTCCGTGGCGGAGTGCGGCTGTACGAGCCTTTTGCCGGTGGCGATCCGGGAGAAGCCGAATTGAGCGCCGGCTACGCCTTCAAACCGACCGGGCAGCTCACGATCGAGGCGGTCGCGACCCAGTTTCTTTTCTTCGCTACGCCGACGGGGGCAACCAAGCGTTCGACCGAGGCGGGGGTGGTGGCGGGTTGGGCGCTGCGCGAGGGATTGGCGTCGAGTCTGGCCTACTATCGTGATTTTCGGCTGAAAGCGGACACCGTGCAGGCGACGCTGGCCTATGAAGTGCCGCTGACGAAGCTCGGCGCTTATCTGGAGTTGAGCTTTTATGGCGGCTGGCGCCAGGCGGACGACGTCCGGCCCGATGCCGCCAGCCCGCGCGTTCGCGACGCCTACACTTATTGGGGGGCGGCCGCGCGACTGCCGTATCGGGTGGGGGAGCATACGACCCTGGCCATGGGTGCGGACCTGGCCGGTTCGGCTAACCAAACCCCGGTTTGGGCGCCCAATGGACGGGGCGGCGGCACGCGGGGGTGGGTGAGCCTTGCCGTAAGCTTCGACTTCTGAGGGATTAAGTCTCCCGGCGGATGCTTAAGACGAGTGGACTGAAAATGTGAAAGCTTGGGTGTTGACAGGGTAGGGCAAAACCCTTCCTTTGAGCCCCTTTCCGCAATGAAAACCTATCTGGCCAAGAAAGAGACAGTCCAGCCCAAGTGGTATCTGATCGATGCCGAGGGCAAGGTTCTGGGCCGTCTCGCCGTCAAAATCGCCAACATTCTCCGCGGCCGCAACAAGGCCACCTATACCCCGCACGTCGACACCGGCGACTTCGTGATCGTGATCAACGCGAGCAAGATCGCCCTCACCGGCAAGAAGGAGGAGACCCGCGAGTACATGTCTTTCTCCGGCTATGTCGGCGGCGAGAAGTACCGCAAGCTCACCGACGTGCGCCGCAAGAAGCCCGAGTTCATTCTCATGCAGGCCGTCAAGGGCATGCTCCCGAAGAACCGGATCGCCCGCACGATGCTCACCAAGCTCCGGGTTTTCCCCGGCGCCGAGCACCCGCACGCCGCGCAGAATCCCACCAAACTTTAATCTGATCCATGAGCGCTGACTCCACCGTTTATCTCGGCACCGGCCGCCGCAAGACCTCCACGGCCCGCGTGCGCCTCGTCGCCGGCTCCGGCAAACTCACGGCCAACGACCGCGACTTCGACGCCTACTTCAAGCACGACAACTTCGTGCGCCGCGCCGCGGCCCCCCTCGGCACCGCCGACGCGAAGGACAAGTTCGACGTCATCGTGAACGTGGCGGGCGGCGGCATCAGCAGCCAGGCCGGCGCGGTCGCGCACGGCATCGCCCGCGCGCTGCTGAAGTTCAACTCCGAGCTCCGCGTCACCCTGAAGAAGGCCGGTCACCTCACCCGTGACCCCCGCGAGAAAGAGCGCAAGAAGGCCGGCCAGCCCGGCGCCCGCAAGCGCTTCCAGTTCTCGAAGCGCTAAGCCTCCGGTCCACAGGTTTTCATTCACGAAACGGGGTGCCTCGCGCACCCCGTTTTTATTTGCGGCCTCCGTCCCACTCCCCATTACTCAGCTCTCAATTAGATGAAAGTCGGCATTGTCGGCGCGTCCGGTTACTCCGGCGAAGTTCTCGTCAAACTCCTCCTCTCGCATCCGCGCGTCACCCTGGCGGCGGTCACCTCGCGCCAGCACGCCGGCAAGCCGCTCTCCGCGGTCATTCCGGCGCTCCGCGGCACCGCGGCCGACACGCTGAAGTTCAGCGGCTCCGATCCGGCCGAGCTCGCGGCGCGCACCGACATCGACCTGTGGTTTCTCGCGCTGCCGCACGGCGCCGCGGCCGATTTCGCCAAGGCCCTGCTGCCGACCGGCCGCAAGGTCATCGACCTCAGCGCCGACTTCCGCGTCGCCGACCTTGCGACCTACGAAAAATATTACGGCCAGCACCACGCGCCCGAGCTGCTGCCGCAGACGCGCTTCGTCCTGCCCGAGCTGACCGATCCGTCGTGGATGCAGTCCATCAAGCTCGCGGCCGCCCCCGGCTGCTACCCGACGAGCACGCTCGTGCCGCTCGCTCCGCTGCTCGAGGCCGGCCTCGTCACACGCGAGCACATTGTGGTGAATTCCTTCAGCGGCGTCAGCGGCGCCGGCCGGAAGGTCGAGGAGACCTATCTCTACGTCGAGCGCGCCGAGAGCGCCAAGGCCTACGGCCTCGTCAAGCACCGCCACCTCGCCGAGATCGAGGAACAGCTCTCGCTCGCCGCGGGCGCGAAGGTCGTCATCCAGTTCAATCCGCACCTCGCCCCGATGCGCCGCGGCATCATCACGACCATCACCGTGCCCGCCGCGCCGGACGCGACGCTCGATGGCGTCTACGCCGCCTGGCGCGCAGCCTACGCCGGCCGGCCCTTCGTCTCGATCCTGCCGAGCGGCGAGACCCCGGACTCCGCCTACGTCACCGGCACGAACCGGGTGGACATTTCCGCGCTGCACGACGCGCGCACGGGCAATTTCGTCCTCACCTCGGCCGTCGACAACCTCGTGAAGGGCGCAAGCGGCCAGGCAGTCCAGATCATGAACCTCTGGTGCGGCTTCCCCGAGACCAGCGGGTTGGTTTGATCGCATGGCAGCCCCCATCCAGTCTACATGACACAACTGACCGTTACACCTGACAGCGCTGGCATCACGGACGTGCCGGGATTCGAAGCCGCGGGCGTCGCCTGCGACATCCGGCAGAAAAACGACCTGAAGCGCCTCGACCTCGCGCTCGTGTATTCGCTCCGTCCCTGCACCGCCGCCGGCACGTTCACGAAGAACGCCGTCAAGGCCGCGCCGGTGCTGCTCTGCACGAAACACCTCGCCGAGGGCGGCCCGTTTCACGGCCTCATCGCCAACAGCGGCAACGCCAACGCCTGCACCGGCGCCGAGGGCCTGAAGGACGCGCACGCGATGGCGCAGCGCATGGCGGCGTCGCTCAACCAGAAGCCGCACGCTTTCTTCATCTGCTCCACCGGCCGCATCGGCCAGCCGCTGCCGATGGACAAGGTGATCAAGGGCCTCGAGCGCGCCGCGTCCGAGAAGGGCCGCACCGCCGCGCACGGCAAGAAGGCCGCCGACGCCATCCTCACCTCCGACACGCGCGCCAAGACGGTCACGGTCAGCTTCACCTACGACGGCAAGAAACACACGATTGCCGGCTTCGCCAAGGGCGCGGGCATGATCCAGCCCAACATGGCCACGATGCTGGCGTTCCTCGCCACGGATTTTTCCGTGCCGCGCTCCTTCCTCCAGAAGACGCTTTCCGAGGCCGTCGCCGGCACGTTCAACTGCATCACGGTCGACGGTGATATGAGCACCAACGACACCGTGCTCATGCTGGCCAACGGCCACTCCGGCGTCAGCGTGGGCGACAAGAGCCCGCGTGAGCTGCGCGTGCTGTTCGCCGAGGCGGTGTGGAAGGCCTGCGAGGTGCTGGCCGACAAGATCGTCTCCGACGGCGAGAAGATCACCAAGGTCGTCGAGGTGAAGGTCGCCGGCGCCGCTTCCACCGAGGACGCCGAGAAAGTCGCGCGCGCCATCGGCAACTCGCTCCTCGTGAAATCCTCCTGGTACGGCGAGGACCCCAACTGGGGCCGCCTGGCCGACGCCGCCGGCTACGCCGGGGCCAAGCTCGTCGAGGCCAAGCTCGACATCCTCTATAACGACACGCCCGCCATGACCGCGGGCAAGCCGCACCCGGAGCTGAAGCCGAAGTGGAAGGAGATCGTGAAGGCCCGCCGGTTCACGGTGACGCTCAACCTGCACCTCGGCAAAGCCGGCTACCGGCTGCTCGCGACCGACCTGAGCGAAGGCTACGTGAACTACAACAAGAGCGAATGAGCGGACGCGCCGGCCGCCGGAAAAGCGGCGCGGCGCATTTTTTTAGTGAAATCCCCGCGCGTTGCCTTAACTAATTTTCCTGCACGCCCTCTCAATGACCACCGGTCACACTCCTTCCACTCACTGAGCCTCGATGAATGTTGACGAGGTAATTGCCAAAGCGCGCGTGCTTCTTGAAGCCCTGCCTTACATCCAGGACTTCCGCGGCTCCACCTTCGTGGTCAAATACGGCGGCAGTTTCATGGACGATCCGGATCCGGCCGTGCGCGTGCGCGTGGCGACGGACATCGCGTTCCTCGCGGCGGTCGGCATCAACGTCGTCGTCGTGCACGGCGGCGGCAAGGCCATCAGCAAGGCGATGGATGCTTCCGGCCTGAAGGCGAATTTCGTGAACGGCCTGCGCGTCACCGACGAGGCGACCATCGCCATCGTCAAGAAGACGCTCGACGAGATCGTGAACAAGGAAGTGTGCGACACGCTCACCTCCGTGAAGGCGCGCCCGAAGGGCCTGCCCGGCGACAGCGTGCTCGTCTGCCAGAAGCTCACGGCCGACGACGACGGCAACACCGTCGACCTCGGCTACGTCGGCGATCCGACCGAGGTGAAGGTGAAGCTCATCAAGAAGGAGATCGGCGAGGGTTTCATGCCGGTCATCTCCCCGGTGGCCGAGGGCTATGATGGCAAACCCTACAACGTGAACGCCGATACGGTGGCCGGCCGCGTGGCCAGCGCGCTCCGCGCCCGCCGCCTCGTCTACATGAGCGACGTGCCCGGCCTGCTCTCCGACCCGAAGAATCCCGACTCGCTCATCTCCACGCTCAAGGTCGGCGAAGTCGACGGCCTCAAGAAAAAGGGCGTCATCGACAAGGGCATGCGCCCGAAGGTCGCCAGCGCGGTCCGCGCGCTGCAGGAGGGCGTGCAGCGCGTGCACTTCATCGACGGCCGCATGCCGCACAGCCTCCTGCTCGAGATTTTCACCGACAAGGGTGTGGGCACCGAAATCGTGCACGGCTGAGCCGGCTCCCGCGCATTGTGCGCGTGCAATTTTTTCCGGCCAAACTAAGCTGCCGCCCTTCGCTTTTCCCATGAACCAGCCGACCATCGTCCGCACCAACACCGCCGAGCTCTACGACGCGTATGTGATGAAGAGCTACAACCGAGCGCCGCTCACGCTGGTGCGTGGACAGGGCGTGTCGGTCTGGGACGACACCGGCCGGGAGTTCCTCGACTTCGCGTCGGGCGTCGCGGTGAACGCGCTCGGGCACTGCCACCCCGTCTGGGTGGAGGCGATCCGCCGGCAGGCGGGCGAGCTCATCCACACGAGCAATCTCTATCGCAACCCCAACCAGGGCGAGCTGGCGCGCCGGCTCGTGCAGCAGGCCGGCCCCGGCCGCGTCTTCTTCTGCAACTCCGGCGCCGAGGCCAACGAAGGCCTGCTCAAGCTCGCGCGGCTGCACGGCATCCGCAAGTCGGGCGAAGAGGGCAAGTGCTACAAGGTCATCTGCGCGAAGATGGCGTTCCACGGCCGCACGTTCGGCGGCATGAGCGCGACGCCGCAGGAGAAGGTGCAGAAGGGTTTCCGCCCGCTGCTCTCCGGCTTTGCCTTCGGCGAGCTGAACAATCTGCAGAGCTTCGCCGACCTCGTGGACGAGAGCACCGCGGCCATCTTCGTCGAGACGATCCAGGGCGAGGGCGGCGTCACACCCTGTACGGACGAGTTTCTCTGGGGTCTGCGCCAGCTGTGCGACAAGCACAACCTGCTGCTCATGCTCGACGAGGTGCAGTGCGGCATCGGCCGCGCGGGCACGTTCTTCGCCTTCCAGCACAGCGGCGTGCGCGCCGACGCCATCGGCATGGCCAAGGGCCTCGGCGGCGGCTACCCGATCGGCGCCATCTGGGCGGCGGAGAAACACGCCGAGCTGTTCACGCCGGGTTCGCACGGCTCCACGTTTGGCGGCACGCCTCTGGCGTGCGCGGCCTCGCTGGCCGTGCTTGATGTCATCGAGCGCGACAAGCTGCTGCAAAAGGTGCAGACCAACGGCGCGGCCTGGAAGGGTCTGCTGGAGAAGCTGGTGACCGAGTTCCCCAAGCAGGTGAAGACCGTCACGGGCCGCGGCTACATGCTCGGCCTCGTGCTCCACAGCGAACCGGGCCCGTATGTGGCCGCGTTGCGCGACGGCGGCCTGCTCTGTCCGGTGGCCGGCGGCAACACCGTGCGCCTGCTCCCGCCGCTGATCGCCACGATGGAAAACCTCAACCAGGCGACCGAGATCATCCGGGGTGTCCTGAAGAAAAAGGAGACCGCCTGACATGCCGACACGCCATTTCCTCAAAGACACGGATTTTTCCGCCGCGGAGGTCGCGCCGATCTTCACCCTCGCCGCGCGCCTGAAGCGCGAGCGCGGCACGCACGAGAAGCCGCTGGCCGGCCAGACGTGGGCGCTGATCTTTTCGAAGAGCAGCACGCGCACGCGCGTCTCGTTCGAGGTCGGCATCCACGAACTCGGCGGCAATCCGCTTTTCCTCAACCGCAACGACATCCAGATCGGCCGCGGCGAATCCGTGGAGGACACCGCCAAGGTGCTCTCGCGTTTCGTGCACGGCCTGGTTGTGCGCACATACGAGCAGAGCGAGGTTGAGCGCCTGGCCGCCGCGGGCTCGGTCCCGGTCGTCAACGCCCTGACGGATTTCCTGCATCCCTGCCAGATCTACACCGATGCTTTCACGATGGCCGAGCGCTGGGCGCAGGGCGGCGACCTGCTCGCCTCGCTCAAGGGGCGCAAGATCGCGTTCCTCGGCGACACGGCGTGCAACATGGCCTACTCGTGGATCCTGGGCGCGGCGCTCTTCGACATGAAGATCAGCCTCGCCGGCCCGCAGGAGTTCGCTCCCGGCGCGGACATCGACGCGCAGCTGAAGAAGGACGGCCTGCCGCAGAACTACCATTTCACCACCGATCCGTTCGAGGCGGTGAAGGACGCCGACGTGGTCTACACCGACGTGTGGGTGAGCATGGGCAAGGAGGAGGAGACGAAGGAGCGCATCCGCGTGATGTCGCCCTATCAGGTCACGGCCAAGCTCTTTGCCGCCGCGAAATCCGATGCGCTTTTCATGCACTGCCTGCCGGCGCACGCCGGCGAGGAGGTGGAGCAGGCGGTGCTCGACAATCCGCGCTGCATCATCTTCGACGAGGCGGAAAACCGGCTGCACGTGCAGAAGGCCATCATGGCCACGTTGGCGCGAGCGCGCGGTTGAGCTCTAGCGTTCGATCACGTACATCACTCGCGAGGACGAGACTTTCTGGAAAATCCCCGTGGCGAGGTTGCCGTTATCGAGCTTCGCGTCGATTTCCGTCAGCTGATCGTCGTCGCAGGTGAAGCTGGAGATGGAGACGCCGGCGGTGAATCCCGAGATATTCTTGTCCCAGTTCCAACGGCCGCCGATTGCGGTCACGCCTTGCCAGGCGGCGGCATTGAAATCGCCCGCCATGGAGAAAGGCGCCGAGGGGATGACGCCCGGACCGGCGTTGTTGGGCCACGTGCCATGCTGCATGTTGTAGGTTTCGAACGCCTGCACAAAGACGCGAAAATCATTTATCACCCGTGTGCTCCGGGAGGCGCGTTGGATGCGTTGAAACGCCGGGATCGCGAGGGCCGCCAAGAGTCCGATGATCACCACCACAACCATGATTTCAACCAGCGTGAATCCGCGTGGAGAACGGCCGACCGCCAGTGGCTGCGCGGGGCTCATGGGGAGTGGGCTGACTATGCGTTTTTTGCCCCCGGGGGCAATGACCGAAAGGTGAACCGCGCGTAAATGGCGGATTTTTCCTTTGCGGGCCGGGCCGCGGCCGGCACACACTCCGGTTTTACCATGAAGATCGTGCTCGCATACTCGGGAGGCCTCGACACCTCCGTCATCGTCAAGTGGCTGAAGCAAACGTACGATGCAGAGATCGTTACGTTTGCCGCGGACATCGGCCAAGAGGAAGAACTGAAGGGCTTGCCGGCCAAGGCGCGAAAAACCGGAGCCGCCAAGCACTACACGCTCGATCTCGTGGAGGAGTTCGCGCGCGACTTCATTTACCCGATGATCCGGGCCAACGCGATCTACGAGGGCCAGTATTATCTCGGCACCTCCATCGCCCGCCCGCTCATCGCCAAGGCGCAGATCGACATCGCGCGCAAGGAAAAGGCCGACACCGTCGCGCACGGCGCCACCGGCAAGGGCAACGACCAGTGCCGCTTCGAGCTCACCTACATGGCGCTTGCGCCGCAGCTGCAGATCGTCGCCCCGTGGAAAATCGACGAGTTCCGCACCGAGTTCCCCGGTCGCGCCGAGATGATCGAGTATTGCAAGGCGAACAAGATTCCCGTCGAGGCCTCGCTCAAGAAGCCGTATTCGATGGACCGCAATCTCCTCCACATCTCCTACGAGGCGGGCATCCTCGAGGATCCGTGGTTCGATCCGACCACCAAGGCCAACAAAGGCATGTTCAAGCTCTCCGTCTCGCCCGAGGACGCGCCGAACAAGGCCGAGTACGTCGAGCTCACCTTCGAGAAAGGCAACTGCGTCGCGGTGAACGGCCAGAAGCTTTCGCCCGCCGGCGTGCTCAAGACGCTCAATAAGCTCGGCGGCAAGCACGGCATCGGCCGCGTCGACCTCGTCGAGAACCGCTTCGTCGGCATGAAGTCCCGCGGCGTGTACGAGACCCCGGGCGGCACCATCCTCATGCACGGCCATCGCCAGATCGAGTCGCTCACGATGGACCGCGAGGTCATGCACCTGCGCGACTCGCTCATCCCGAAGTACGCCGAGCTGGTCTACTACGGGTTCTGGTTCGCCCCCGAGCGCGAGGCGCTGCAGGCGCTCGTCGACGAGTCGCAGAAGCACGTCAGCGGCACCGTCCGCCTCAAGCTCTACAAGGGCAACGTCATCACCTGCGGCCGCAAGTCGAAGTACTCGCTCTACGACATGAAGATCGCGTCGATGGAGGGCGTGAAGAGCTGGTACAACCAGACCGACGCCACCGGCTTCATCCGCCTCAACGGTCTGCGGCTCCGCGCGCGCTACTACGCGCAGGGCGGCCCGAAGGCCTGAGCGGTCGGCAGTTTTTTCTCCCGCGAAGCGGCGCCATCCGGCGCCGCTTTTTGTTGATTGGGATGCGCGCCAGCGCCGTTCGTCGCGGGTCGCTCGCCGCCGCCGGGCGGAGGCGCATTGTGCGTCGATCATGAAACGCACGCTTCCGCTCCTGCTGAGTCTCCTGGTGGTTGGTTGGGTAACCGCACCGGAGTTGTGTCCGTCAAGTTCTGCAAAAGTGGATCGGTGGTTTGGTGGCTTGGCGGGATAAAGAGGTTTATGGGATGGGGTGCAGGGGAAGGGGCGTCAGCCCCTTCCCCGCTCTGGATGGGATTAGGCGGCTTGGGGTTGA
>JACPIS010000005.1:0-781 GCA_016187925.1 Opitutia bacterium
ATGGCGCGCAATCACATGCCAGTGCAGGTGCGGCACCATGTTGCCCAGGGCAGCCAGGTTCACCTTGGTGGGCTGCAGCTGTGTGCGCAGCACGCGCTCCACCGCGGCCACCACGGCCATGCAGGTGTTGCGGTCGGCCTCGGACAGGTCCGACAGCTCGGCCGCATGCGCGGTCCAGATCACGCGGTAGAAGGCCGGAAAGCCCTCCTCCTGCGCCCGGATGACGCGCAGCTGTGCACCCTGCCAGACGGGCAGACCACCCGCCTCGCGGCACAGCACGCAGTCGGCGGATGGCGCGCTCACAGCAGCACCCGTTCGATGCCGCCGGCGTTGGCGCGCTGCACGTAGTCCGGCATCCAGTTCTCGCCCAGGATCTGCTTGGCCATCTCGACCACGATGTAGTCGGCTTCCAGCAGGCCGTTCTGCAGGTCATTGCCGTAGCGGCTCAGGCCTTGCAGGCAGCTGGGGCAGCTGGTCAGGATCTTGACGTTGTCCTTGGCACCGACGGAGCCGTTGGCCCGCAGTTCGGCCTCACCCTGGCGCAGCTCGGTTTCCTTGCGGAAACGGATCTGCGTGGAGATGTCGGGGCGCGTCACGCCCAGCGTGCCGGATTCACCGCAGCAGCGGTCGCTCTTGAGCACGCCATCGCCCACCAGGGCCTTGACGGTCTTCATCGGGTCCTGCTGCTTCATGGGGCTGTGGCAGGGGTCGTGGTACAGGTAGCCGCCCTGACCGCCCTCCGCCGCGCCCGGCAGCGTGACACCCTTTTCCAGCAGGTACT
>JACPIS010000005.1:793-3572 GCA_016187925.1 Opitutia bacterium
CCGGGGAAGATCTTGTCGAACTCGTAGCCCTGGAGCTGGTCGTAGCAGGTGCCGCAGCTGACCACCACGGTCTTGATGTCCAGGTAGTTCAGCGTGTTGGCCACGCGGTGGAACAGCACGCGGTTGTCCGTGATCATCTTGTCCGCCACGTCGTACTGGCCCGAGCCGCGTTGCGGGTAGCCACAGCACAGGTAGCCCGGAGGCAGCACGGTCTGCACGCCGGCATACCACAGCATGGCCTGGGTGGCCAGGCCGACCTGGCTGTACAGACGCTCCGAGCCGCAGCCGGGGAAGTAGAACACCGCCTCGGAATCCTCGCTCAGCTTGTGCGGGTTGCGGATGACCGGCACGATGCTCGGGTCCTCGATGTCGAGCAGCGCGCGCGAGGTCTTCTTGGGCAGGTTGCCCGGCATCGGCTTGTTGACGAAGTGGATCACCTTCGCGTGGCCGGGCGGGAAAAGCAGCGGCGCGCCGCCCACGGTGGCCGGCGGATGCCTGAGCTGGCCGCCCAGCAGGCCGAAGCGCTTGGCGATCTTGTGGCCGGCGCGCTGCGCCTTGTAGCCCAGCTCGATCATGGTCTTGCGCAGCAGCGTGATCGTGAGCGGATCGGTGGCGGTCAGGAACATCATCGATCCCGCAGTCACCGGGTTGAATTTCTTCTTGCCCTGCTTGCGCAGGAAGTTGCGCATCGCGACCGACACGTCGCCGAAATCGATGTCCACCGGGCAGGGATTCTTGCACTTGTGGCAGATCGTGCAGTGGTCGGCGACGTCGCCGAATTCGGCGAAGTGCTGGATGGAGACGCCGCGCCGCGTCTGTTCCTCGTAGAGGAACGCCTCGATCAGCAGCGAGGTCGCGAGGATCTTGTTGCGCGGCGAGTACAGCAGGTTGGCGCGCGGCACATGGGTGTTGCACACCGGCTTGCACTTGCCGCAGCGCAGGCAGTCCTTGAACGAATAGGCGATCTCGCCGAGTTCGCTCTTTTCCAGGATCAGGCTCTCCAGCTCCATGAGGTTGAAGCTCGGCGTGTAGGCGCGCTCCAGGTTACTGCCCTTGAGCAGCTTGCCGCGGTTGAAGCGTCCCTCCGGGTCGATGCGCTGCTTGTAGCCGGCGAAGGCGGCGATGTCCTGAGGGTCGAGGTAGTCGAACTTGGTGATGCCGATGCCGTGCTCGCCGGAGATCACCCCGCCGAGGTCCTTCGCCAGCCGCATGATACGGTCCACCGCGGCATAGGCCTCCTGCAGCATCTCGTAGTCGTCGGAGTTCACCGGGATGTTGGTGTGCACGTTGCCGTCGCCCGCGTGCATGTGCAGCGCGACGAACACGCGGCTCTTCAGCACGTTGCCGTGGATGTTGCCGCACTGGTCGAGGATGGGCTGGTAGGTGCCGCCGCTGAAAATGTGGCGCAGCGGCTCGCGCACCTCGCGCTTCCACGAGGCGCGCAGCAGGTGGCGCTGCACCGCGTCGAACACGGTGGCCGCATCCTGCCGGTCCTCGGGCGTGTACATGCCTTCCCCGAGCGGCGCGTCGAGGTTGTCGAGCAGCCATTGCCAGCGCGTGCGCACCTCGGCGAGCACCTGCTTTGCCGCCTGCGGGCGGTTGCCGAGCAGTTCGGCGCCGCCAAGTTGCGCGTCGTCCTGATAGCGCAGCGGAAGTTCGCCCGCGAAGAATTCGTCCAGTGCATCGAGCAGCTTGAGCTTGTTCTTCAGCGACAGCTCGATGTTGATGCGTTCGATGCCGTCGCAGTAGTCGCCCATGCGCGGCAGCGGGATCACCACGTCCTCGTTGACCTTGAAGGCGTTGGTGTGTTTGGCGATCGCGGCGGTGCGCGCGCGGTCCAGCCAGAATTTCTTGCGCGCCTCGGCGGTCACCGCGACGAAGCCTTCGCCGCTGCGCAGGTTGGCGAGGCGCACGATTTCCGAGGCGGCGGAGGCCGCCGCATCCGCGTCGTCGCTGACCACGTCGGCGATCAGCACCATCTTCGGGCGCGTGCCGCGCCTGGCCTTGGTGGCGTAGCCCACCGCCTTGAGGTAGCGCTCGTCGAGGTGTTCCAGCCCCGCGAGCAGCGCCGTGGGGTGCGCGTCCATGTAGTTCTTGATTTCGACGATCGCGGGTACCGCCTCGCGCACCTGGCCGAAGAATTCCAGGCACACGGTGCGGGTATGCTCGTGGGCGCGGTGCAGGATGAAGCGCGCCGAGGTGATGATGCCGTCGCAGCCCTCCTTCTGGATGCCGGGCAGGCCGGAGAGAAATTTGTCGGTGACGTCCTTGCCGAGGCCCGCCTTGCGGAATGCGCTGCCGGGAATGTTCAGCAGCTCCGGCGCGCCGTGCGGCGTCTTGCCGTCGATCTCGAAGCGGCTGATGCGGAAGGTCGCAGTTTCCGTGTCGTGGATCTTGCCGAGGTTGTGGTTGATGCGCTCGACTTCCATCCACAGGCCGTCCGGCGTGACCATGCGCCACGAGGCGAGATTGTCGAGCGCGGTGCCCCACAGCACGGCCTTCTTGCCGCCCGCATTCATCGACACGTTGCCGCCGATGCACGACGCGTCCGCCGAGGTCGGGTCGACCGCGAACACCAGCTTGTTGGCCTCGGCCGCCTCCATCACGCGCCGCGTCACCACGCCCGCACCGCAGCGGATCGTGGCGTAGGGTTTGTCCACGCCGGGCAGCATCAGGTGTTCTACGGCGGAGTAGGAGTCGAGCTTCTCGGTGTTGATTACCGCGGAGAATTTGTCCAGCGGCACTGCGCCGCCGGTGTAGCCGGTGCCGCCGCCGCGCG
>JACPIS010000010.1 GCA_016187925.1 Opitutia bacterium
AAAACACCGCCACTGGTGGCGCGTCCTCCTCCGCCAATTGAGCGACGCGGATCCCTGCTATGCAGTTGCCGCCCTCGCCGCCAGAGCCGGAAAAAATCAGATTATCTCGACCTCGACTGCATGAGTCCGGCTTAGGAAACCGCGCGGGAGCGGATCGCCGGTTGATCAGCGCCTGACTTTGGCCAGCCAGGCAAGGAACTCATCCGTGCCGAGCACGTAATCGTAGCCGGTCTCATCAATCCAGCGTCGGCGGGTCGACTGGCGGGCATCGAAGGTGGCATCTTCGATACACAGCAAGCGGTACCCTGCGCGCTTGGCGGATGCCGCGATCTTGCCCAGACAGGCGCCGGTGTGGCCACCGATCATGATCAGGTGCTTCGCGCCGAGATTGACCAGCACGTTGCGGATGTTCGACGAGTTGAAGGCGTCCTGCCCGGACTTCGGGATGACGTACTCGCCCTCGCGGATGTGAAGGAATTTCGCCGGCTCCGTGCCGGGGTCGCCCTCATGGTGATGCCACTTGGTGTAATCGGGGCCGTGCTCCGCGATGAACGCGTTGCGGATGGCCGGATCGAGGTCCATGCCGTCAGCGAACCGGCAGCCCCAGTGAACGAAGACCATGGGTACGCCGAGCCCGCGGACGGCTGCGACAACCCGCTCCGCGTTCGGAAAGGCCACATCGAAGGCATAGTCAGTCGCCGCGTTCGCGTCGGCGGCGGTGATGCCCATGCGTTGCCATTCCTTCGGCACCTGCGCATCCGTCATGTGCGTCCGCGATCCGGGTTCCTGGATGTCGATGCAGACAAACACGCAATCCTTCAGGAAGGCCGCGTCGGGCAACATGGCCTGTGGAGTTGGCTCGGCGGCGACCACGATCGAGACCAAGGACAGGAGCGGGAAGAGGCGAAGTGTGGGCATAAAGAGAAAGCGGGAAGTGAGAACGACCGACGTGGGCAACAATACGCCGCGAGCAAACGGTATTATGCCGAGCACACACTGCGGCAACGGCATGGGCTCCTAACGCTGTCATCAAAAATGATGACAACCCGGCTCGTGTACATTGCGCGCGAGTGGAACGGATGCGCACGGCACATCTCGCTAAGTGTTGCGGATAATCAACTCCCGCAATACTCATGGCGCCCCGTGCGCCCGCGTCGGCCAGGAGCCGCTCGTACCGCCGAAAAACGTCCCGCGATAAATTCTCGCCGGACCGACCCCGGACGATTTGCTCTCGCCGCGTACCCCGTCAACCCCATGGAAATCCCGCTCACCCCGTTGGATTTCGCCCGTCGCACGCGCAAGCTCTACCCTGAGCGCGAAGCGGTGGTCGAAGGAACCCTGCGTCTGAATTACCGGCAGTTCTTTGAGCGCTGCGATCGCTGGTCGGCGCACCTGCAACGCCTCGGCGTGCGTCCGGGCGACCGGGTCGCCTACATCGCGCCGAACGTCCACGCCCATCTCGAGGGTTACTACGCCGTGCCGCAACTCGGCGCCGTGATCGTGCCGATCAACTACCGACTCTCCGAGTCCGACTTCGCCTACATCATCGAGCACAGCGGCGCGCGTGTGGTCTGCGCCCACGCCGACTACCTCGTCGCGGTGGATCACATCCGCAGCCAGATCCCCGGGGTCGAGCATTTCGTGGCGCTCACCGGGCAGGCTCCGGGCTGGATCGACTACGAGGCGGCCGTCGCGGCGACCGCGGCGACGTACACTAAACCCGAGATCAAGGAATCAGATCTCCTTTCCATCAACTACACCAGCGGCACGACGGCCCGGCCGAAGGGCGTGATGATCACGCATCGCAACGCGTGGACCAATTCCGTCGGCACGCTCGTCCACATCCACATGACGTGCGCCGAGCGCTACCTGTGGACGCTGCCCATGTTTCATGCGAACGGGTGGACCTTCGTGTGGACCGTCACGGCGGTGGGTGCCGCGCACATTTGTCTGCCCAAGCCCGATCCCCGCTCCGTTTTTGAGACCATCGCCGCGGAAAAGGCCAACTTCCTGTGCGCCGCACCGACTATCCTTATCGGTATTGCCAACGCCCCCGAGGAACTGCGCCGGCAGGCCCCGCGCGGAGTTCGCGTCATCACGGCGGGTGCGCCTCCGGCGGCCGCCACCATCGAACGCATCGAGGGGGAGCTGGGCTGGGAGATCACCCAAGTCTACGGCCTGACCGAGGTCTCCCCCTTCATCTCCATCTGCGAACCCCGGCCGGAGCACGCCCAGTTGCCGCCGCATGCCCGCGCCGAGATCAAGGCGCGCCAAGGCGTGGAACTGCTGATCTCCGGCGACCTGCGCGTGGTGGACGAGCAAAAGCGCGACGTACCTAGCGACGGCCAGACGCTCGGCGAGATCGTCGTACGAGGCAACGTGGTGATGGCCGGATATTATCGAGACCCGGTCAACACGGACAACGCCATGGGCGACGGCTGGTTTCACAGCGGAGATGCGGCCGTGGTACACCCCGACGGCTACGTGGAGATTCGCGACCGCTTCAAGGACGTGATCATCAGCGGCGGCGAAAACATCTCCTCGATCGAGGTCGAGGGCGTGCTGCTGCGACACCCGGCCGTGCAGGAGGTCGCCGTCGTCGGTGTTCCCGACGAGAAGTGGGGCGAAACGCCGCTGGCGTTTGTCGTCCTGAAGAAAGGCGCTGCGGCGACCGAGGACGAGCTGAAGCAGTTTGCCCGGGAGAAACTCGCCCGGTTCAAGGTGCCGCAGAGCATCCGGTTCATCGCCGAACTGCCGAAGACTGCGACCGGAAAGATCCAGAAATACGTGCTTCGTGGTGGCCGCGCGAACATCGGCAAGCAGTAGCCGGCATCCCCGCAGTCTCATGAAGGGAGCCTTCCTCCACAGCCTCGGACTCTGCTTGCTCCTCGCCAGCGTCCGGGCGACGGATCTATCCGGAACTTGGAAAGCCGATCTTGTCCGTCGCGGCGACGTGCATCAGCCGCTCTATCTCGTGCTGCGTCAGTCGGGTGGGCGACTCGAAGGCCGTGTATTCGCCCCGGCCGGAGGCGAACTGCCTCTCCTCAATGCCCATTTCGAAGGTGGTGACGCAGTTTTCGACACGCAGTTTGGCATGCATTATCGGCTTCGTTCCGAAGGTCCGTCCTTGCACGTCACGGTCCGCTACGAATGGAGGCCGACCGACGAAACAACGGCGATCCGAGTGGCGGACACCGAAATCAATCCGCCAGCGGTCGTCCCGCTGCCTGCCTTGCGGCTGGTCCCGGACAACGGACTGGCCCGGACTCCTCCGATGGGTTGGAATAGCTGGAATAGGTTTGGAGAAACGATCGACGACCGGACGGTGCGGGAAATCGCGGACGCCCTGGTCAGCAGCGGCATGGCGGCAGCGGGCTACACCTATGTGACCATTGATGACACTTGGGAAGGTGAACGGGACGCCACCGGGCGAATCCGCCCCAATGGCAAGTTTCCCGATATGAAGGCGCTGGGTGATTATCTGCACAACCGGGGCCTGAAGTTTGGTATCTATTCCTCCCCCGGTACCACGACCTGCGCCGGCTACACCGGCAGTTACGGCCATGAGGAGCAGGACGCACGCACCTTTGCGGACTGGGGCGTCGACTATCTGAAATACGATTGGTGCAGCGCGGGACGCACCTACCGACTGGAGGAGCGTCGGGCGGCCTGCCAACGAATGGGCGAGGCGCTGGCGGGTTGCGGACGCCCCATTGTCTACAGCTTGTCCGAGTCCTCGCCGGGCAGTGATGTCTGGCTCTGGGGCCCCCGGACCGGCGCCAATCTCTGGCGCACGACCACCGACATCCACGACAATTGGGTCGAGATGGAGCAAATCGGGTTCAACCAGGGCAACTTTACCCCCTACGCCGGACCAGGGCACTGGAACGACCCGGACATGCTGGAGGTCGGCAACGGCGGCATGACCGACACGGAGTACAAGACACATTTCAGTCTCTGGTGCCTGCTGGCGGCCCCACTCATCGCGGGAAATGATCTGCGCCAGATGTCCGCCGCTACCCTGTCCATCCTCACGAACCGCGAATTGATCGCTGTCGATCAGGATCCGTTGGGGAAACAGGCAACACGCCGGCTTGCGCGCGACGGTCTAGAGGTCTGGTGCAAGCCGCTCCAAGATGGAGGCATGGCGATCGGACTCTTTAACCGCACCAAGGAAACGATACTGAGCGCCCTGACTTGGCCGGAACTCGGCCTGCTTCAACCGCCCGTCAGTCTGAGAGATCTCTGGGAACACCGCGACCTGAAGGCGGCACCGGACGGCTATCGCAGCCGCATCCCTGCCCATGGGACGATTGTTCTGCGCGTTCGGTGAGCGAAACTGTGGCGCTGTAATCAATATCGGGGACATGACGGCGGAGCGACGCCTGATAGAGTGTCGCACATGCCCTTTCCCGCACGACAGCTCCCGCTCAATTCCGCACCGTGGCAGTTTCGCGACGCCAGTGTCCGCGGTCCATGGCGTGACGCGGTTGTGCCGGGTTGCGTCCACCGGGACCTGCGGCGCCACGGCGTAATCCCCGATCCCTTCCACGGCACCAACGAACTCGAACTCCAATGGATCGAAGAGCACGACTGGGAATACACGGCCGTCGTCGATGTTCCCGCCGCTTTGCTCGCCGAGGAAGCGGTCGATCTGGTCTGCGACGGCCTCGACACCGTGGCCACCGTCACGCTCAACGGCCGGATCGTCGCCCACACCGAGAACATGTTCATCGGCTACCGCTGGAACGTCCGCAACTTCCTGCGGACGGGAGCCAACCGACTCACCCTCCGTTTCGACAGCGCGCTGCGCTACATCCGAACGCATCGCAAAGGCCACACCTCCCGCGAATGCAACGATCCCGTCGGCCGCTGCCAGGTCATCCGCAAGCAGCCGTGCCAATTCGGCTGGGACTGGGGCCCGCGGTTTGTCACCGCCGGAATCTGGCGCGACATCCGCCTCGAAGCCTGGAGCGGCAACCGGCTCGAGGGCGTCCGCGTCCGGCAGCAGCCCGGCGCCGGCGAATCCGTCATACTCCTCGCCACGCCGGAACTCACCCGGAACGAGCGCCGCATCACCTGCCATCATCGCCTCACGCTCGACGGCGTTCTCGTGACGGAGGGAACAGGCACCACGGTGCGCGTCGAGCATCCGCAACTTTGGTGGCCCAATGGTCACGGGACACAGCCGCTCTACACCCTGGAGCTCGCGTTCACTTGCCGCGACGGCTCTCCGCTGGGGCGCTGGTCGCGGCGGCTCGGGCTGCGCACCGTCGCACTGGACCGTTCGCCGGATCCGGCCGGCGGTGAATTTTTCCGCTTCATTGTGAACGACCGCCCCCTCTTCGCCAAGGGCGCGAACTGGATCCCCGCCCACAGCTTCGTGGCCGGGTTGAAGCGCACCGACTACGCCCGCGACCTGCGCGCCGCCGCCGAAGCGCACATGAACATGATCCGGGTCTGGGGCGGCGGCATCTACGAGAGCGAACATTTCTACGACCTCTGCGACGAACTCGGCCTGCTGGTCTGGCAGGACTTCATGTTCGCGTGCGACATCTATCCCGGCGACGCGGCCTTCCGGCGGAGTGTGCGGGCGGAAGCCGCCCACCAGGTGCGCCGGTTGCGGCACCACGCCTGCCTCGCCCTCTGGTCCGGCAACAACGAGATCGAGCAGATCAACCCCGAGCTGCTCAAGCAGCCGCGCCTGCGACGCAACTACGACAACCTCTTCCTCCGCGACCTGCCCGCGGCAGTCGCCCGTCACGACGGCGTCACCGCCTACTGGCCGTCTTCCGCCCACCGCCCCGACGGCGGTCTCGCTCATCCAGCCGGCGAACGCGGAGGCGACACGCATTTCTGGGACGTCTGGCACGCCCGCCATCCGGTTAAGGACTACGAGAAATATCGTTTCCGCTTCCTATCCGAGTTCGGCATGCAGAGCTACAGCTCGCCCGAGACCAACGCCACCTTCTGCCCCCGAGGCGCCGGCAACATCTTCGGCGCGGAGATGGAGAACCACCAGAAGAACCGCGCGGGCAACCAGATCATCCTCGACTATGTTTCGCGCCGCTATCGTTTCCCGAAATCACAGGACGCCCTCATCTATCTCTCGCAGCTCAACCAGGCGCACTGCATGCAGACGGGAGTCGAGCATTGGCGGCGTCACATGCCGCATTGTATGGGCGCGCTCTACTGGCAGCTCAACGACTGCTGGCCCGTCGCCTCCTGGAGTTCCATCGAGTTCACCGGCCACTGGCGCGCCCTGCACCATGCTGCCCGGCGCTTCTTCGCCCCGCTGCTCGCCAGTGCGCACGTCCCCGGCGATGAGACGACCGTCACCGGCAACTACCGTCGCTCCACCGTGCGCGAGGTGCACCTTTACACCGTCTCGGATGCGCCCACCCCGGCGCGCGGCCGCCTCCGCTGGGACCTCTTTCATGTCGACGGCCGCCGCCTGCTGCGCGGGAGCAAGCCAGTCATGCTCCGCTATGGCGAGAGTGTGCGCCAGCGCACCCTTGATCTGGCCGGCCCCATCGCCGCCCACGGCCGGGAGCGTCTGGTGCTCCGCATCGCGCTCGACGCAGGTAGCGCGCGGGTGAGTGAAGAGAGCGTCTTTCTGACCGCGCCGCGCTTCGTCGCACTGCCCCGCGCCCAAACCCGCGTGCGCGTGGCGATGACCGGGTCGGACAAAGTCATCCTGACCTTCACCTCCGATGCGTTCCAGCACCGCTTCGCTTTCGAACTGCCGGGGATCGCACATCGGGTCAGCGACAACTACTTCGACTTGTACCCCGGCGAGCCCAAGGCGGTGCGGGTCCGGTTCGACCGCCCGCCATCCGCCGCGCGGCTGCGGCGCGTGCTGCGATACCGCTCGCTCGTCGACACCTACTGAGTTCCAGCCGACCGCACCACTGCACTACGACAGGACGATGTCGTGGGTGAAGAAGCGGAGTCCCCGGGCCGGCGCGCGACACGCCCAGTTCCCTTTCGGATCCACGACACCCGAAGGCGAGGAGCACGGCAGCTTGAGCGGCTCGGCGTTGTCCACCGTCACGACCCAGAGGCCGCCGGCCCGGGCCCGCATCCGCAGGTTGGCCTCGTGATACCGCCAGTTGAGCTCCGACGCTTCCCCGCCGTCGCGCCAGCCGTTCACGGCGTGGAAGACGATGCGGGCGCCCATGGTCGCGAGTCGCTGGGTCAGGTGCGGGTCCGGCATCGGGGTGCACTCCGGGTTGGCCCAGACATCGTTGCAGATGAGGCCGCCGATGGTGAGATGCGGATTCCACGGGAAGACCTTGAGCCGCGCGACCGCGTAGTGATTGATCTCGCCGGCGGGAGGCTCCGCCATCGTCCCGCAGACGAGCGTCTTGCTGTGGAAGCCAAGATACTCGCCGGTCGGACGGTAGAAGCGGAGCTGGTTGTAGCACTTTCCGCCCCGTTCCTGGTAACAGGTGCCGAGCACCAGGCCGACCGAGTACAGGCGGGCGATGGTGGTCACATGCTTGAGCGCCTGCGCCACCTCCCCGCGGTCGAAATCGTGCCGGTAGCCACTGAGCGAGCCTTCCGGCGTCAGCAGTATTTCCGCGCGCACCTTTGCGGCGGCCTCGATGCCGACGCAGATCTGCCGGACATTCCGGCTGATGTCATTGGTCACCGGCATCTGGAGGGCTGAAACACGGATTTTCATGGAAGCAGTCGGAAGCGGGCGAAACGCGGAACGGCGGGCAGGCCTCGAAGGGGCGCCCACCCCGTCGCCGAAAACCAAACAGCTGGGCTCCGCACATACAGCAGAATTGTGCCGGGATGATGTCACCAGTTTTGGTGACGAGACCCCCGCTGCCGCCGCGGAGTACGATGACGGTTTTCCCCGCTCCGGCGGAAAGCCCGGTTCATCGACCGCGCATTCTTCGCCGTTCACGCACGATGTCATTTCCCCATCTCCCGATCCGATCCGGCCCGGTCCTGCTGGCGCTGGCGGCCGGTGCCGTCTTCGCGGCGGCCGGATCCGTGCAGGGCGAGTCCGCCGCGCCGGGTACGATCTGGCTCATCGGGTCGGATACTCCGGCGACGCCCCGCGCGTTCACGGTCGAGGTGAGCCGGGCGCTCGCCGAGCGCGGCGCGAACGTGAGAACGACAACGCCGGAACATTGGAGCAAGCAAGCCGACTCGCCCAGCGGTCCGGGAAACATCGCGATCATCCTGCCCGACACAGTGCTCACGGCGGACGGCCGACCGGCAATCGAGCGCTTTCTCCAGCAGGGCAACCACCTCCTGAGTTTGTCTCCGTCCGCATTCTCGTCCTTGAAGGAGCCGCCGATCCTCGAAACCCTGAGTCCGGCCTACAAAACACATTCCACCCGCACGGCTGCTCTCCGCTGGTCGGATCGGTCGATCAGCCGCACAGCGGACGCAATGGTGACGATTCCCCTGCCGCGCGGCCGGGGGCTGGGCAGCGACCATGTGAGGCCGGCCCGCTTCATCCCGCTCGTGGAGGCCTTGGATGCCGCGGGAGCGTACCAAGGCGCGGCGGCCCACCTCTATCTCAACCTTACGACACCTTATACCGGGTCTGTCTGGGGCGCGGTGGGGTTGCCTGCCACCACCCTCGACAATACCCGGCCCGACAGCGTCCGCCTGGTGACAGACTTGATCGACCGCCTGCAACGCGGTCTCTTCCTCGCCGATGCCGGACCGGCGCACGTTGCGTACGCCGCCGGAGAGAGCGTGGTCTGCGGTGCCGACCTGGTGAACCTTGCCCGCGAGCCAAGGACCGTCGACGTGACCCTAGTCATAACGGGCGACGGAGGCCCGGCGCATGAGTGGTCCACGCGCGCGACCGTCCCGCCTCGCACCGCGGGCCAACCGCTGCACCTCACCGCGCCACCGGTGACGCTGACGACCGGCCGGTACGGAGTGAGCATGCGCGTCCTTGCCGATGGCCAGCCGATCGACGCCATCGACTGCCCGCTCGAAGTGATCCCTTTCGACGCGGTGTCACGCCGTGAAGTGGTGGGCGTCGATGGCGGCGATTTCGTTCTCGATGGGCGCCCATGGCATCCGCTCGGGATGAATTATTGGCCGCACCTCTCCGTCGGACGTGAACCGGGGGACTTCTCGCTCAGCTGGCTTTCACCCGAGCAATACGATCCCGAACTCGTCGAACGCGACCTCGCGCTGGCGGAGGAACTAAGGCTGAACCAGCTCAGCATCCAGTATGCGGAACCGACCCAAGCTCGATCGTTGATGGATTTTCTGGCCCGTGCCGCGCGTCACCGGCTGAAGGTGAACCTGTACTGTCCCGCCTTCGAACCGCTGCGTCCGGATATCGAGAAGGCGCAGCGCCTGATCCGCGAGGCGCATCTGCGGGAGTCACCGGCGGTCTTTGCATACGACCTCTGCTGGGAAGGACATCTCGGTGGCGCTGCCGCTCGCCACGCCAGCGACCCGCGCTGGCAGACTTGGGTGGTAGAACGCTACGGCAGCATCGCTGCAGCGGAAGAGGACTGGCGGTTCCGGCCCCCGCAGATCGCAGGCGTCATCTCCGGGCCGACGGATGAACAGCTGACGACCGACGGCGGTTGGAGGGTTTTCGTGGCGGCCTATCGCCGGTTCTGGGACGACGAGATCAGCCACGGCTACCGGAACGTGCGGGACGCGATCCACGCGGTTGACCCCGTGCATCTCATCGGCGCGCGCAGCGGCTACGGCGGCAACGGCACGCCGATGTACGCCCACCTCATGCCCTTCGATCTCGCCTCCGGGGCCCGGTATCTCGACTTCATTTCCCCCGAGGGATACGCGCTGGCCGGCGATTGGCCGGCATTCCTGAAAGGCGGCCTCACCGCCGCCTACGCGCGCCTCGTCAGTGGAGGAAAACCCGTGTTCTGGGCCGAGTACGGCGTACCGCTCCGCTGGCAGGTCGAGGCGGCGGACTACCGACCGGCCGTCACCGCGGCCGAGTTCGAGCCGCAACGCGCCTACTTCGAAACCATGCTGCGCTTCGTCCGCGAGACCGGCGCGGCAGGCTCGTCCGGTTGGTGGTGGCCGGGCGGTTACCGCGTCGATGAGAAAAGCGATTTCGGCATCATCAACCCGGATCGCTCCCTGCGTCCCGCCGCCCGAGAACTGCAGCGCGCAGCGCGCGCCAACGCCGAGCCGCGGGCACGTTTCGCACCGGACGTCATGCTGGAAATGGACCGCGACCAGCATGTTTCCGGCTACGCAGGCATTCATACGACCCTCGCCGACCGGTATGTGAAACTCATCCTCGACGGCCATACTCCGGGGCTCGATACCGTCGGCACGGGCACGACTTCGGCGAACACGCCCCCGGTGGCCGTGGGCAACGTGCCTTGGACCGGACGCAACCCGCCCAAGTACCTCAACGCGGAGTTCACGCGCGTCGAGGTGCTGGTCGGCGACCGCTGGCACTCCGTCGAAAACGGGGAGACGGTCGCGCTGACCGGCGGCCTGGTTCACTGCCGCGTGAGCGTCGCCAACACCGCGGAGGCGCGCTGGCTCCCGCCCGCAGCAGATCTACCGAGCGGCGGGGTCTATCTCGCTGTCGCGGATGGTCGCAGCCTGGCCCGCCTCCTGCCGCTGCCCCATGCGGTGGCGTATCTGGAGGGGGCCACCTTCGCGGAATTCGAGATCGACGCCGCGCCCGGCCAGCCGGTCGACGTTGTGCTGCGACTTCGTGCGGAAAAGCGCACCGCGTTCGGCGAGGTCTTCCGGCTGCGGCTCGGGCGGTGAAGGGGGTCAGGGCGCCGACTTGGGATCGATCTTGATCGGACCAAAGGCCGGCACGGCCATGTCGAGGCTGTCGGTGAGATTGGCGTACGGGTTCAATCCCGCCCCGTAGTACAAGCGGACCGGGGCTTCGATCGCCTTGGAGTACCAAACGATGACCGCGTCCGGATGCTCGGGATCGGGCTCGACCTTGAAAACCATCGGCCCGTCTTTCTTCGGATCGTCCGAGCGAAGCTCGAATCCGGCGGGGCGCCCCTGCGCCTGGATGCGCCCGGTCACACCCGAGAAGGTCACCCGCAGCCGGTGATGCAGCACGTCGAGCGGCGGCAGAATCTCGCACGACTTGAAGTCAATGGGCGTGCCGTGACCCGGCAGGTGGTAGAGGTGCGTGAGCGCCACCTCGGCGACGCGGCGACCCAACCGCTCGTGGCCGGCTTCGCCGACGTGGATGAGATCATCGAGCGGCAGGTCGATGGCGGGCACCACCCAAAGGTTTCGCCGCTGCGCCGCCAGGGTGCGCTGGAGTTCGCGCACCTGCTCCCACTCGGGCGCGCCCGTTTGGTTCTCCATGCAGACCCGGGAAATCTGCACGTAGATCACGGGCAGGTCGGCAATGCCGGTGTCGCGACGGAGGCAGTCCACGAAGTTGAGAAACGCCGCCTGGAACTGGCCGACCGTCGACACGGCGGCGTCGCTCTCGCCCTGATACCACAGCAGGCCCTTGATTTTCCCGCCAGCCATCCGGATGCGCCGGACCATGTTGCCGTAGAGGGAGAGTTCGCCCTTCGCGAGGCCGGCCGGATCCCAATCGGCCATGGCCGTGGAGCCGAGCGCACAAGGAATCAGCCCGACCGGACGGCCCGTGGCGCCGACCATGCTCACGGCGAAGGAGAGTTCGAGTCCGACGCCGCCGCTGGGTTTCTTCCGCGCGTCCGCCACGATCTTGTCCCACGCCTCGACGGTCAGCGTCGGATTCTTCTGCAGAACGGTGTTCCGGTAGACCGGCGCGGCCGCAGTATAGACGCGATGAATGGGGGGCACCGCCGGCATCCACTCGTTGCTCAGGTCGAGCATCATGATCTTCGGGTTGGCGGGATACGTCCGGGTGATCAGGCCGCAGCCCTGCATGTTGGACTGTCCGGCCAGCACCCACAGGTCGGCCTCGGGACCGAGCGGGCAAGGCAGGACGGGAACGCCTCCGCCTTGCTCCGTGGCCCGGGCGGTCAAAGTCAAAGTGGAGGCAGTGAACGTGGAGAGCAGCAGGAGCGAGGTGACGGTTTTCATGGAGAAATTCTTCAAGTCATGGCGTCGGGGAGAGACTTCTTCGCGAAGTTCTCCCACTCCGCACCGCGGGCCGGGCGAGGCCGGGGTGAGACCCGGAGCAACATGATTTCTTCCGCCGTTGCGCCGAAGGGCCCCACGAGGGCAGTCCGGCCGGCAGGGTCGACCACCATCGAACGACCGATGCAGAGGTAGCTGTTCCAGGGCCCGCCGGCAACCCGGCCCACATTGCTGCAACCCGCCACCCAGAC
Source organism: Opitutia bacterium (assembly GCA_016187925.1). Lineage (GTDB taxonomy): Bacteria > Verrucomicrobiota > Verrucomicrobiia > Opitutales > Opitutaceae > Didemnitutus. Next base: position 12,282 of record JACPIS010000010.1, read on the forward strand.
GTGAAACTCCCGGGCAACGGCCGCGTAATTCCTCTCCCAGTCGGCGCCGTAGGGCCGCTTTTCGTTGTCGTGGTCCGGGCGAACCGCCCAGGCGGAGGGCGAGAGAATCACATCGGCTCCCTTCAACCCCAGCGTGCGGCCGACATAATGGCCGGGCACATAACCGTCGGCGCAGATCATCAAGCCGAAGGTCGCCAAGGGCGTGTGCACCACGCCCAAGCGGTCCCCTTGGTCGTACACATCGTGCCCGATCGCCAGTTCGTTCAGCTTGCGGTGCAGCAGCAACACGTCGCCTTCCGGCGAGAGCAGCACGGCGGCGTTGAAGACCCTGTCCCCCGCCCGCTCCGTCAGCCCGGCACAGACGTAGACCCGGTTCCGCCGCGCGGCCTCGCGCAACGCGGCGCAAGCCGCACCGTCGGGAATGGCCGTCGCCAGCTCGCGGCTGCGCGGATGCGTCCAGCCGACGTCCGCCGCCTCCGGCAGCAGGACCACTTCGGCCCCTTGCGCCTTCGCCGCGTCGACGAGTTCTCCGGCATGCCGCAGGTTCTCTTCCCGTTGTCCGCCGACGACGTTCATCTGGGCGATGGCTAACGTGAAAGCGCGAGGTCGAGGATTCATGGTGATTCGGAACGTGCGTCTTGTTTCGAGGATTCAGCCAATCGTGACCCACGCCTCGGCCACCTGGCCGAACCTCCGACCCGCCACGCTCAATTCCAGCGCGATCATGTGACGCCCCGACGCGGCCCCTGGAGGAACGGACAACTTCAGCGTGAAGGTGCGCCTGCTCCGCGGCTCGAGCATGATCCTCGTCGACGTGGCGGACCAATTTTCCGACGGCAGCACCAGGCGAAGCTCCGCTTCCGCCGCTTGGCCGAAGGGATTGAGAACCCAGCCCTGCATCGGCACGGTCGCCGGCAACAGCGACAGTCTCCGGGAATAGGGATGCAGCTTGGCCCCCGTGCTGTCCGCCCCGAAGTGCACGTCCTCCGTCTCCAGCGCCATGAGAGAGCGATGCGCGTCATCGAAGCCGCGGGCCCCGCTCTCGATCATCCGCCAAGCCGCCTCTGTGGGGCGATACGGTTTGGCATGACCGCTGAGAATCCAATCCGGGGCGAACGCGCGCAGATGCCGCAAGCAGTCGACGTAGCCGCCGAGCGCGAGTCCGTTGCGGTAGACGTGATTGGTGAAAAGTCCGCGGGCGGATTCCGGCGGCACGAGAGCGACGCCGGCCGCATCGAGGAAAAAGATCTGGTCGCCCGTGTGTGCGATGCGCCGGCCGTTGAGTTCGAGACAGATCAGGGTCGAGAACTCCGTGTGCCCGGTCATCGGGTGGAGCGTGATGGGCACGCCATCCCACTCGAAGGTTGCGCCCAAGGGCAGGCGACGGCTCACGCGCATCGGCTCCGGCCACAGGCAGGGACGGTCGAAATCGCGCGGCTGCTCCAACAGATCGGCGAAATTCTCCCCGGCCCACAACTCGGTGCCGAACAGCCGCTGGAGCAATCCGATTCCGGCCACGTGATCGTCGTGGTAATGGGTCGCGATGACCACGTCTATCCGCGTCGCTCCGGTCTTCTCCCGCAACGCCTCAAGGCTGTGAAGCAGCGGGCGACGGGTGCAGTGAAGCGTGCGGTTGGGAAAGCAGATGCCTGCCGTATTGTAGCCGTAATCCAGCGCCAGCACCCGCCCGGTGCGCCCGACGACGAAATGTGTTTCCGCATTGGCGTTCTGAGCGCGCCACAGTCCGGGACAAACCTCCTCGATCTCGGTTCGCCCATTCCGGGCGAGGCGCTCCGCCATGCCCGGCTGCACTTGATCGAGCTTCCGGAGATTCTCCCGCAGAGCGGCCACGGCGGCGGGCAGGGCGGCGAACGGCGCGCCCAAACTCGGGTAGGCCGCCACCGGTCCGAGCGCGAGCAGCCGTTCCCAGGAAAGGAGCAGGTTCTCGCCGCCCAGAAGATCGTTGTAGTTGTACTGGAGCGGCGAAAGCCGGGCAACCTTGCCCGGGCCCGCCATGAGCTCGCCGATGAACGCGACGCGACGGCCGGAGCGCAAGGTGACAACGTAGCTTACCGCGCCAAGGGTCACACCGGGCGTGGGCACCACTTCGATGTCGAGCCCGGCCACGTGATGTCGCGCGTAATCCATGAGCCAGAGGTCCACGCTGAGCGGAGTGATCGGAGCGAAGTGGTCCCACATCAGGTCATAGAGCATCTCCGTCGGCTTGGTGCGGCACGCCGGCTGCTCGCCAGCCAGATGATCGCGCTCCCAGTACGGGGCGCGCACCACCGTCCCGTTTTGGCGGAAGAGCTCCGTCCCCGCGGCGTGGTCACGAAAAAAATGAGTCAGAAGCAGATGCCGCACGCGAACGACACCCAGCCGCGCCAGTTGGCTGGCCGCCACGCCGGTGCCCGCGTTGATGATGAGCCAGTCATCAGCCGTGCCGCGGACGGCGTAGACGTTGCAGCTGTCCGGCCAGAGGTAGACGTCCTCCTCCTGCTTGATCCACTCCTTCATCGATGAAGGTCGCCGGATTTTTCCAAACACCGGCGGAAGAGAGGCACAAAGTCGCCGCGTTGCCGGGCATCCGCCACCGCCCGCGCTGCCTGCGTGAAACGCATGAACCCGCGGCCCACCGGCTCGAACTCGGGCCACGCCGGCAGGCCGGCGCCGTTGGGGTCACCGTGCTTCGCAAAGTTGGTCCAGTAGCCGAGCATCACGTCGGAGAGGTGCCGGTCCGCCGCGTCGAATTCACCGGACACCATGCCGCCGCGCCGGAGAAAATTGCCGAACACATACGCAAGTTCACTGGAGTGCTGCACTCGCGGATGCGGGGCGATGGCGCGGTCGAACTCGTACTGCCACACGCGGTTTCCCGCCGCCTGATGCCATTCGCCGTGGAGGATGCCGGGGATGCGGAAATTCAGGTCACTGCCCCACTGATCGCGGACGTCGCCGTAGACCGGGTCGACCGGCGGCTCCTGTTCACCCGCAATGCCGTACAGCCGCCACGCGTCCGGCGCCAGTTCTCCGAACCACGAGGCCATCGCCTGCCGTAGCTCTGGCAACGTGCCTTGCGCCGGAAATTCGCTGGCGTTGCCGCCGATGATGATCGGCACCGGTAGCTCCTGCCGGCGCATCCACGCGGCTGAGGGTGGCTCCGGCAGGATCCAGCCGTCCTGCGTGAAAAGATTGAGCCCTTCGGCGGCGGCGATCACCTGCTCCGCCGTCAGGGAACGCAGGAATTTCATCGTGTCCGTGGACGGAGCGTGTGCCCGGGCCGCCATGGCTTCGCCCGCCTTTTCCGAATCGGCCAGCGTGCGCGTGACGGAGGGAGGCGGCACGCCGCTTTGCAGGATCGCTTTCTGGAAAAGTCCGCGCGCCAGCGGCGAGGTCATCAATGCCATGATATCCCAACTGCCGGCCGACTGGCCGAAGACGGTGACGTTGCCGGGATCGCCCCCGAACGCCCGGATGTTGTCCCTCACCCATTGCAGGCCGGCGATCTGATCCAGCAGTCCGTAATTGCCCGAAGAGTGATGCGGAGATTCCGCGGTCAGGCCCGGATGGGCCATGAAACCGAAAACCCCCAGCCGATACTCCAAGACCACCAGCACGACGCCCCGGGCGACCATGGGCCGCCCCTCGTAGACCGGCTCCCATCCACCCGCGAGGGAAAGATTGGCGCCGCCGTGGATCCAGACCATCACCGGTCTCGACGCCTGCGGGGGCAAGCCCGGGGTCCAGACGTCCAGATAAAGGCAACCTTCACGTCCGGCCGCCGCCAACTCGCGATCCCATTCGAAAGAAACCTGCGCCGGGGGCGGACCGGGTTTCAGGGCATCGCGGATTCCGCTCCAAGGTGCGACAGGTTGCGGAGGCTGCCACCGCAGCGGACCGACTGGCGGTGCGGCAAAAGGTATGCCGCGAAATACCGCCCCACCGTCTGCAAGCTCGGCACCGCGGAGCGCACCGCCCGCCACCGTCACGACCGGCCCCAGTCCTGCCGGCGACTCGGCCGCGGGCCCCGCCGCCAGCAGACCAGTGAGCAGGAAGACCATCGACCGAGCGGCGGAGCGGAGCAACTGATGTCGTGGGGAGAACATGGGGAATACCAGCGGGACCAGCGCCGATTCGGATCGGCGGCTGGAGGAAGATTTTGTTCCGGTGATCGCCTGGTGCGGTGATACTTGGAGGAAAACCGAGACTGGCCCATAAATGTACGCTACCGTCCGCAGGCCGTCTTGTCCCCCAAACTGATTACACCGGCCGGTCTTGCTTCCCGCTGCGGCCGGCGAGGTAATTTCCGAGCATCCGGAGTCCAATTCAACGGAGCACATATCCCCGCGTTTGCCCCGACCTGCCATCCTTGTCATTTCCCTTCTGCATGAAATATGCCCGCCTCAACCGTCTGTTCAATCCCGGCACCGGCCGCTGTTTCGACGTGGCCATCGACCATGGCTTCTTCAACGAGGCCGGATTCCTCGCCGGCATCGAGAACCTGCCGAAAGCGATCACCACGCTGGTCGCGGCGGCGCCCGACGCCATCCAGTTGACGGTCGGCCAGGCTCCGCACCTGCAGGCCGCCCCGGTCCGACCGAAGCCGGCCTTGGTGCTGCGCACCGATGTGGCCAACGTCTACGGCACGCAGCTGCCGCGCACGCTGTTTTCGCGCATGATCGCGGATCCGGTCGGCCAGGCGGTGCGGCTCGACGCCACCTGCGTCGTCGTGAACCTCTTCCGTATCCCGGAGCAGCCGGAGGTGGCTGACCAATGCATCCAGAACATCCTCGCGCTGAAACCCGCCTGCGATCTGGCCGGTATGCCGCTGATGATCGAGCCGCTCGTCTTCCAGCCCAACGCCAAGGCCGGCGGCTACATGGTCGACGGCGATCCGCAGAAGATCATTCCGCTCGTGCGCCAGGCCGTCGAACTCGGGGCCGACATCATCAAGGCCGACCCCACCGACGATGTGTCGGTCTATCACAAGGTCGTGGAGACCGCCGGCGGCGTTCCCGTGCTCGTCCGCGGCGGCGGCCGCGTTTCCGACGAGGTTATTTTGCAACGCACGGCGGACCTCCTTGCCCAAGGGGCCAAGGGCATCGTCTATGGGCGCAACATCATCCAGCACCCGAAACCCGCGGCCATGACCCGCGCCCTGATGGCCATCCTCCACGAGAAGGCGACCCCGGCCCAGGCCGCCCGTTTCCTGCGCTGATCTCCTTTCCATGTCCCAAACACTCCTTGCCCCCCGCGTCGCCGTCATCGGCGCCGGCCTCATGGGCCGCGAAGTCGCCAGCGCCTTCGGTCGCTGGTTCTCCCTGCTCGACTGCCCGGTCCGACCCGAACTGGTCGCCGTCTGCGACGTGAATGCCGCCGCGCTGGACTGGTTCCGCCAAGTCCCCACGGTCCGTCACTTCGATCAGGACCACAAGACGATGCTCGCCCGATCCGACCTCGACGTCGTCTACGTCGCGGTCCCGCACCACTTGCACGAGGCGATCTACCTCGACGTGCTCCGCGCCGGCAAGGACCTCCTGGCCGAGAAACCCTTCGGCATCGATCTGGCCGCCGCCCGGCGCATCCGCGACGAGGGCGCAAAGCTCGGCCGTTTCGGCCGCGTCTCCTCCGAATTCCCGTTTCTGCCCGGCGTGCAGCGCGCGATCGCGGCGGCGCAGTCCGGCCGCCTCGGCCGGGTCCTCTCCCTGCGCAACAGTTTCCTGCATTCCAGCGACCTCGACCCGACCAAGCCGATCAACTGGAAACGCCAGAATCGCTTTTGCGGCGAGGCCGGCGTGATGAACGACCTCGGCCTCCACGTCGCGCACGTGCCGCTGCGCCTCGGCTGGAAGCCGGTCCGGCTCTACGCCCAGCTCCAGAAAATCTACACCGCGCGCCCGGACGGCAAAGGCGGCACGGCACCCTGCGACACGTGGGACAACGCCACGCTGCATTGCACGGTCGACCTGCCCGGCCAGCCCGGCGTCCCGCTCCGACTGGAGACGAAGCGCATGAGCCCGACCGACACCAATTCCTGGGAGATCGAGATTCTCGGCACCGAAGGCGGCGTGCGCTATTCCACCAAGCGCCCCAAGACGCTGGAGACGTATACCCGCGGGAGCGAGCAGGCTTGGTCCGCCACGGACCTCGGTTTCGGCATGCCCTTCAAATCGATCACGGGCGGCATCTTCGAGCCCGGCTTCCCGGATCTGCTCCAGCAGATGTGGGCGGCGTTCCTCGCCGAGCGCGCCGGCAAACTGGAAAAACGTTTTGGCTGCGCCACACCGGATGAAGCCGTGACGCACCACGAACTGTGGGCCGCCGCCCTGAAGAGCCACGCCACCCAGACGGTGGTGACGCTCTGACCCGCAGGATGACGAACCAACTCCAGCTCCGAAGGCTGGAAGGGCAGCCGTCCTGGCGACTGCGGAGCAACCGGGTGACGGCCTTCCTCACCCGCGCCGGCGGTCATCTCGGTCCGGTCACTTTCGAAACGGCGGCCGGACCGATCCAGCCTTTCGCCCTCGCTCCTTGGGCCACGGAGAAACTGGCGACGAAGACCGCGCCGGTTTTGCGCGTGCTGCGGGGCGACTTCTTCTGCGCGCCCTTCGGCGGAAACGACTCGCCTTGGCGAGGGGAACGGCACCCCGCTCACGGCGAGGCGGCCAATCGCAACTGGACTCTCCGCCGCCACACCGCGCGGAGCGGCGGAGTCGAACTCACCGCGGAGCTGCGCCCGCGCGTGCGCGCCGGACGGGTCGTGAAGCAGATCACACTGCGTCCCGACGAAACCAACCTCTACTGCCGGCACGAACTGCACGGTTTCACCGGGCCCGTGTGCCTCGGCCATCACGCCATGCTCAAGTTTCCCGACGAGCCGGGCTCGGGCCGCATCGCGCTTTCGCCCTGGCACCACGGTCGGGTTTGCCCGCGTCCATTCGAGAACGCCGCCCACGGTGGCTATTCCGCGCTCGCGATCGGTGCACGCTTCCGTTCCCTCGACCACGTCCCGCTCGCGCACGGCGGCTGGGCCGACCTGACGCGCTACCCGGCCCGCGCGGGCTACGAGGATCTGGTCATGGTTTCGGCCCGGCGATCCGCCGGACGCACCGCACTGGCCTGGACGACCGTCACATTCCCTCGGCAAAGGTACGTCTGGTTCGCGCTGAAGGACCCGCGTGTGCTCGCCTCCACTGTCCTTTGGCACTCGAACGGCGGGCGGCATTATCCGCCGTGGAACGGCCGTCATCGCGGAGTGCTCGGGCTCGAGGAGGTGACGAGTTATTTCCACTTCGGCCTGGCCGAGTCCGCCGCCCCGAATCTGTTGTCCCGCGCGGGAGTGCCGACGGTGCTCCGCCTCGATCCTGTCCGGCCGCTGACGGTGCGCTATGTAATGGGTGTGGCGGCCATCCCCCGCGGCTTCGACGTCGTCCGTCGGGTGCTTTTCCGCCGCGACCATATCATCCTCTGCGCCCGCTCGGGTCGCCGGGTGGAACACCCCGTCGATCTCTCCTTCTTCCCTGACACCCCATGAAACGCTCCATCATCAACCGTGCTTTCCACGATGCGTCCGCCTGCTTCGCCCGTCACGGCTGGGCCCTGCCCCCGAACGCGAAATGGGACATCACCGACTTCGGCTTGGGCGACTTCGCCCGCTTCGGTCTCACCCTGATCAACCTGGCCGAGGAACGGGAGTACTGCGAAAAACTCATGTACGCCCGGCGCGGGCAGACCACGCCCTGGCACACCCACGCCAGGAAGAAGGAGGACATCATCTGCCGGGCGGGCGAACTCACGCTGGAACTCGCCTCCGCCAAGCCGGGCACCACGCAGGCCGCGACCGGTGCGTTCGCGGTCAACGTCAACGGCGAGCCGCGAAGCCTGGCCGCCGGCTCGAAGCTGGTCTTGTCCGCCGGCTCGCGCGTGACGCTCGTGCCGGGAGTATGGCACGCGTTCTACCCGACCAGCGATGAATGCATCATCGGCGAGGTCTCCACCGCCAACGACGATCAACACGACAACTTTTTCCTCGACTCCGATGTCGGCCGTTTCCCCGGCGTCGAAGAGGACGCGGCGCCCGCCATCCGGCTCTTGAGCGACCGTCGCTGACGCCCCCGGCCATGAACACCATCCCTGCCCGCGCCCAACTCGCCGCCCGCCTGCGCGGTCACACTGCTCCTCTGCCCGTCGTGACCATCGGCTTCGACGGCTTCGTGGACGAGATGATCCGGTTGGTGGCCGAGCGGCAGAGCCTCGAGTCCTTCACGCCGGTCCCGAGCATCGCGGCCTTCGGAGAACTGGTGAGCGGTGCCGCCGGACACAGCAGCCTGCGGGAGATTGTCGTGACCGCCGTGCACGCGGGCGGTTGTGCCGTCAACATGGGCGACGGCCTCGCGGCGCTGGGCGTTCCCGTGGATGCCTATGCCACGCTGGGCATGCCGCCCCACCCGGCCTTCGCTCCCATCACCGGCCGTTTCCGTCAGGCACACAGCTGGGGCCGCGAACCCGGGCGGACCCTTGCCTACGAGTTCGCCGATGGAAAACTCATGTTCAGCTCGGTCACCCAGCTGGCGGAGCTCACCGCGGAGAAGGCGGGCGAACTCCTGGCCGACGGCGCCTATGCCCGCTCCTGCCGGGAGGCCCGGCTGATCGCGCTCACCGACTGGACGTTGTATCCGCACATGACCGCAGTCTGGCGGCGCCTGCAAGAGGGCGTCCATCGCTGGCTCACGCATCGTCCGGATTTTTTCATCGACCTCGTCGACCCCTCCAGCCGCGCTCCGGCCGACATCCGCGCCATGCTGGACGTGCTGCCCGGATTTGAAACGGCCGGTCCGCTCACGCTCGGACTGAACGGCAACGAGGCGAACATCCTGGCGCGCCTCCTCGGTCTGTCCATCTGCGCGGAAAGCGAACCGGCGAGCACGGCAACTCTCGCCGAGCAGCTGCGCACGCGACTCGGCATCAGCACGGTCGTCATCCATCACATCAAGTCGGCCGCGCTTGCGGCCGCGGACGGGAGCGCCGCATTGGCCGGTCCCTTCTGTCCCAAACCGAAAAAGAGCACCGGCGCGGGCGATCGTTTCAACGCCGGCTACGCGCTCGGCCTGCTTCTGCGGCTGTCGCCCGCTGAGCGGCTGCTCTGCGCCTGCGGCGCCTCGGGCTTCTTCGTGCGCGAGTCTCGCAGCGCCAGCCTGCCCGAACTCGCCGACTTCCTAGGTCATCCGGCATGGCCGGGCTGAAGCCCAAATTCCTCCTCTCCATGCCGGTCCATCCTCACGCGGTTGCCCGCTGGTTGCTCCTGCCGGCCGGTCTGTTGCTGCTCTCCCGCGGCGACACACCGGATCGCGACGCCAGCCCCGCCGCCTTCGGCCGGAGCAAAGGCTCGGTCCACGGCGCCAAACTCCGACACGCAACGACCAGCCAAGCTCACTTCGGACAAACCCGCACTCCCAAGCATCCGCTCGATCAATGTGATACAGCCACCTGATCCGAAGTAGCACCAAAGCCATGCCGCAAGGACTTTGACCGGTCGCGGCCGCTCTCCCTCGCAACAGCAAACCCCGATCCCCAATGAACATGAATCGCCGCATCATAAATCGCCTGGTGTGCAGTGGAGTCCTGCTTCTGGGAACAGCGCATCGAGTCCTGGCCGCAGATCCCCTCGCCGTCTTCCGCCTCGAGGCCGACCCCGTCCATGCCCGGATTCCCGTGTTGAGCTGGGACACGGAAGGCGGAGACCGGGCCAGGATGAATCTGCTGCGGGCCGACACCGCCGTCGGCTTGCGGGTGAAAATGGACGGGCAATGGCGCAGTGGCGGGACGTTCGCGACCCGGACCGAGAAAGCCGGCAGCGCGGAAACGTGCTACCGCCTCACCCTTGCTCCGGATGCAGAGTTGGTATGGCGGCTTCAGCCGGGTGCAGGCCGGCTGACGATGAGTTTCGCCGCCGAAGGCGTCGGATTGCGTCGGGTGGAAGGCCTCGAGTTGGAATTCCCCTTCGACCCGCGGGTGGCCGCCACCACGCTCCTCCCCAAGATTTGGGACGACGCAGGAAAGCTTCACCTGCCGGCCATCATCAATGCACCGGATTTCGGCCCGATGCTTCTCCGCGCCGCTCCGCAGGCGGACCTCAAGGGCCGGCTGACCGGCAGCCGCACCAACCACATCGTCGATTTCACGCTGGAACTGTCCGTCCCGCAGCCGGGCTCGGCCATCACACTCTCACTGGAGCCGGTGCACCTGCCGGCGCCCGCGGGCGTGCCGGACCCCTCGCTGTGGCGCGCAGCGCGGCGGGGCTGGTTCAATGCCATCGAACCGAGTGCCCAGTGGGGGGATTGGGGCTATGGCAACCGCGTGTTCGGCGCCCCTCCGGGAATTCTCGCCAACAATGTGATCAGCGACCCGGTCAGCTGCCTGATCCATATTTGGGCCGATCAAGCCCTGCTGACGCCGTCACTGCCGGCGGATATTTCCATGCCCAGCTTGGTGCGCCGCACCGTGGATTGGTGGCTTGACGACCGCACCAAGCCCACCGGCGAGGTCATCGCTTACTGGGATTATGCGGACATGCTCGACGCCAATGCCAGCCCGCTGATCTCCGCGTGGGATTATGTCGAGGCCAGCCGCGACCGCGCCTGGCTGACGCGGCGCATCGAGCGTCTGGAGTTCATCGCCCAGTATCTGGTCAAGCGCGACGTGGACGACGACGGGCTGGTGGAGTCGACCCACAGCGGCAATTACGGAACCCTCGTCGAACCGATGCGCGCCGGGTCCGCTTACGACACCATCAACGCCGGCTACAAAGACGCCTACTGCAACGCCCTGGTCTACCGTGCATTCAGATGCCTGGCCGACTTGGAAAAGCAATTGCAGCGCACGGTGCAGCAGCAGCACTACACCGCGCGGGCCGATCGCCTCAAGGCCGCCTACCTCAAAACCTTTTTCAATCCCGCGACCGGCTGGCTGGCCTGGTGGAAGAGCGAGGACGGCGAGATGCACGACTTGGCCTCGCCCATGATCAGTAGCCTGGCGATTTGCTACGGCTTGGTCGAACCGTCGCAGGGACGCCAGATACTCGACCGGCTCTGGAAGAAGATCGAAGCCGTCGGGTTCAAACGGTTCGACCTCGGCGTGCCGCTCACGCTGGTCCCCGTCCGGCGCGGCGACTACCTGATCGGATTGGAGGGGCCCGGTGCTCCCAAGAAAGAGGACGGCTCGGACGGGTTCGGCTACTATCTCAACGGCGGATGCTGCGTGAGCGACGCAGTCTATTTCATCACCGCGCTGCACATCGCCGGCGAACACGCGCGCGGCGATCGTATCCTGCATGCGATGGTGGAACGGCAGGAGCGGGGCGTTTTCCCCAACGGCGGCGGCTTTCAGAACGGCGTGATCAACGAAGGCGGGCGCGGCGCCGAGTTTTACACTTGGGACGGCGAGCCCAGCGGCTACGAGGGGCACTTGACCTACAGTTTCTCGTTCCTGCAGGCGATCCTGCTGCGCGAACCGGCGTGGCGCGCGCGGCTTTATCGTCCACTCCAGTGAGAGACGTTCCCTGCCACCAAGCCTCGAAGTCCCCGGCGAACGAATCGCGGCCCGGTTGCCAACTCACGCGCCTTCCTTTCTCCCCCTCTCCTGCCTCTTCCCATGAACCGTCAACGCGACCGTGCACGCAAGATCAATCCAGTACGGGACGCCGACCGCGCCTCCAGGCCGCCGACGGAATAACTCGCCAGGAAAACAAACCCCCGCCTCGAACCGCCCGACGATCACCATCTCGCTCCGCCTGATCCGGACCGCACCGGTCGCGCCGCGGCCACTCCAACGCTCATGCATACCCTCGCTCCCCTCGACTACGCCATCATCCTCGGCTACCTCGGCCTGAGCCTGGTCATGGGCGTCCTCATGACGCGCAAGGCCAGCGCCGGCCTCGACCACTACTTCCTCGGGGGCCGCACGCTGCCGTGGTATCTCCTCGGGGTCGCCGGCATGGCCAACTGGTTCGATCTCACCGGCACGATGCTCATCACCTCGTTCCTCTACCTGCTGGGGCCGCGCGGGCTTTATATCGAGTTTAGGGGCGGAGCGGTGCTGGTCCTCGCCTTCATGCTGGTTTACACCGGCAAATGGCACCGCCGCTCCGGCTGCATGACCGGGGCGGAATGGATGACCTACCGTTTCGGCGAGGGCAAGGCGGCGGAAGGGGTGCGCCTGCTGTCAGCGGTGATCAACATCCTCATCACGGTCATGGGCCTGGCCTATCTCATCCGGGGAGTGAGTTTGTTCCTAGGCATGTTTTTCCCCTGGCCGCCGCTCTACACCACGCTGGGGCTGATCACCGTGACGACGCTCTACACCATGGGCTCGGGTTTCTACGGTGTGGTCCTGACGGATCTGGTGCAGGGGCTCATCGTCATCGCCTCGTGCATCATCATCGCTTTTCAGGCGTGGCAGCTGGTGCCCGACACCGCCAGCCTGGCGGCCGTCTCCGCGCACGTCACCGGCAATCCCAACTGGACCGACGCCCATCCCGCCTGGCACACGCCGATGCCTCCGGGTTACGAGCAGTATTCGCTGCTGCTCGTGATGATGTTGTTTTATCTGGCGCGTAACACCATCGGCGGTGCGGGCCTGGGCGCCGAACCGCGCTACTTCGGTGCCCGCAGCGACCGCGACTGCGGACTGCAGTCACTCCTGCAGGGCATCATGGTGATGTTCCGCTGGCCGCTGATGATCGGTTTCGCGGTCATGGGAATCTATCTGGTGTATTCCTTCTATCCCGATCCGACCGTGGTCCAGCGCACCGCCGAACTGATCCAGGTCCACTATCCGCACACTACGGCGGCCTTCTGGCACGATCTGACCAGCGACATCATCAACGCCCCGGCAAAGTATCCGCCCGAACTGATCAACCAGCTCCAAGCCCTCCTCGGCCACGATTGGCAGGGCAAGCTGCCGCTGGTCGGCATCCGGGGCACGGTCAATCCCGAGCAGATCCTGCCCGCCGTGCTCATGAACATGATCCCGACGGGGCTGAAAGGCCTGATCGTCGTGGCCATGTTCGCCGCGATGATGTCCTGCAAAAACGGCTTGGTGAACATGTCCAGCGGCTACTTCGTCAAGGACATCTACCAGTACTTCCTCCGGCCCGAGGCTTCCAATCGCGAGCTGATCATCGCCGCTTACCTCTCGACGCTGGGCATCGTCATCGCGGGCTTCTACTTCGGCATCGCGACCACCAGCATCAACAACATCGCCGGCTGGAGTCTCATGAGCCTGAGCGCGGGTCAGCTCGCGCCGCAGATGCTGCGGCTCTACTGGTGGCGCTGCAACGCCTGGGGCATCGTCGGCGGGATGGTGCTCGGCGGCGTGGGCGCGGTGGGGCAACGCGCCCTCTACCCGCAGATGCCCGAGGCGATCCAATTTCTGATCATGGTCGCGCTCTCGTTCGGTGGCACGATCGGCGGGTCGCTGCTCACCGCGCCCACCCCGCTGCCCGTGCTGCGGAATTTCTACCGCACGACGCGGCCCTTCGGGCTGTGGGGGCCGCTGCGCGGGGAATTCCAGGGCGCCGAGCGCGCGGCCGTCGACCGGGAGAACCGCACGGACATGATCGCCGTCCCCTTCGCCCTGTTGTGGCAGGTCACTCTGTTCCTCCTGCCCATGCAGCTGGTGATCAAATCCTACCACTCCTTCTGGTGCACACTGCCGCTCTTCCTCGTCGGCCTGACCGGCATGTATTTCTTCTGGTGGAGGCCGCTCATGCGCAAAGAGACGCCGGCAGCGGCGGCATGAATCCGGCGCCAGCGATCCGCCCTTTATGCCTTCCGAACCACCCGCAGCATGACCCGAACAACGAACCTAATCGCCGGCCTGGCCAGGCTGAAGCCGAAGTTCCCTCTCTCCGTGCCGGTCAATCCTCGCGCGGTTGCCCGTTGGTTGCTCCTGCCGGCCGGGCTGTTGCTGCTCTCCGGCTGCGGCACACCGGATCGCGGCGTCAGTTCCGCCGCCACCGTGCGCGCGGACGTTCCCTTCCCGAGCAATCCGGCGATCACCCCGCGCTATCAACCGCCCGAAAGCCGGCCTGCCGTGGAATTCTTCGTCGCACCGGACGGTGACGACCGCAACGACGGCACCGCCGTGGCACCGTTAGCCACTCTCGCGCACGCGCGGGATGTGGTCCGCGGCCGCGTGGCACGCTTCGGGCGGCCCGCCGGCGGAATCGCCGTGACCCTCAAGCCGGGCACCTACCGCTTGACGGAGACACTCCGTCTGTCCGCCGCCGATGGAGGAACGGAGGAGTCGCCGGTCATCTACCGCGCACAGCAGCCGGGTACCGCGGTGTTGTTCGGCGGAGCAGAAGTTTCCGGATTCACTCCGGTTGTCGACCCGGCCATTCAGGCGCGGCTTCCGGATGAGGCGCGCGGCCGCGTGTGGCAGTGCGACCTCCGCGCCCAGGGCATCACCGACTACGGCCAGCTCGCCATCCGCGGTTTTGGCCACCTTTCTCCCCCACCGACCCTCGAACTTTACTTCAACTGCGCGTCCACGACCTTGGCGCGTTGGCCGAATCGCGGATTTGTGGGAATTGAGCGCTTGATCGAACCCGGCGCGAAGTCCGCCCACCAGCCGACCGTTTTCGCCTACCAGGGAGATCGGCCTGGGCGATGGACCACCGCCCTCGATGCGTGGCTCTTCGGCTATTTTCGTTTCCTGTGGGCCGACAGCACCCTGCCGGTCGCCCGCATCGACCCCGTGGCGCGCACCATCGCCACCGCCGAGCCGTACGAGTACACCGGACTCGGCGGCGCGGACAACACACAGGGCATCCGCTACCGCGTCTTCAATCTCCTCGAGGAGATCGACGAGCCGGGCGAGTGGTACCTCGATCGTCGCACCGGCATCCTTTACCTCTATCCGACCGACGATCCGACCCGCGCCACGGTGGAAATCTCCCTGCTTCCCGGCCCGATGATCGAGGCGGAACGGGTGCGGCATCTCCGCTTCGAGGATCTCGTGTTCGATCTCGGGCGCTCGGACGGCGTCGTGTTGCGCGATGCCGAGGATTGCCTCGTCGCCGGATGCACGATCCGGCGCATGGCCGCCAACGGCCTGCGCATCCTCGGCGGGCACCGGGACGCGGTTTACGCCTGCGACATCCACACCCTCGGTCGCCGCGCCACTGAAATCATCGGGGGCGACCGCGCCAGCCTCGCGCCGGGCGGCCACCGGGTGGTGAACTGCCGCATCCACGACTTCGGGCGCATCGACCGCACCTACACGCCGGGCATCGAGCTCAACGGCGTCGGCCACCACGTCGCGCACAACCTGCTCTACGACTGCCCCAGCAGCGCCATCCACATCGAAGGCAACGACCACGTCATCGAGTTCAACGAGGTGCGCGACGCCGTGCTCGAGTCGGATGACCAGGGTGCGATGGAACTGTTCGGCAACCCCACCTATCGCGGAGTGATTTTCCGCTACAATCTGTTCCGAGACATCGGCCCGAAGGCGCGCCCCGAGGCGGCCGTGGCGGGCCAGGCGGCGTTGCGCTTCGACGACGTCATCAGCGGCATGCAGGTCTACGGAAACATCTTCTACCGCGCCGCCGCCGGAGCCTTCGGCGCGATCCAGATCAATTCCGGCCGGGACAGCATGATCGAACGCAATATCTTCATCGAGTGTCGCGAGTGCGTCACCGGGGGCTGGGAGGAGTCCAACAGCTTCTGGGCCCAGATTCGCGACGGCCAGCCGCCGGCGGAATTCTATCTGAACAAACTGTACCTCGAGCGCTACCCGGAGCTGGCGGGGCTGCTCCGGAGACCGGCCCTGAACTATGTCTGGCAAAACGTCGCGCTGCGTTGCCCCGGGGCCTGGGAGGCGCATCCGGAACGGACAGAGCCCAAGGCGATCGTGCCGCCCGCCCGTGCCCGGCTCGACCGCTGGCACTTCTTCGGGAACCGGGAGCTGGCGGATGACGACCCGCTGGTCCGCGAGTCCGACCCGACTCTCGGTTTGGATCCAGCCAGACTGGCCGAGCTTGGCCTGGGCGATCTGCCCGTGGCGGAAATCGGCCCGTATCCGGACACGCGCCGGACCACATACCCCTGAACACGACCATGTCCACCGGCCCAACCACATCGCCCCTGCCGATTTTCCGACGCTTTCTCGGACTTTGCCGGCCCCAGGCACCACTGATCGTCTTCGGCATCGCGCTCATCCTCATCGCGAGCGTCCTGACGCTCCCGACGCCGTGGATTCTGAAGCTCATCATCGACGACGCCCTGCCACACCGGGACACGGGGCGGTTGTGGCAGTTGATCGGATGGTCGGGTGTGCTCTTCGGCGCGCGCGCTTGGCTGACCCTCGTCCGGAACCGGGTGCTGCAACATGCGGCCATGCGGCTGGTGTGCGACCTGCGCATCCGGGCCTTCGCACACTTGCAGACGCTGTCGCTGCGCTATTTCGATCACGCCCGTGTCGGCGAAACCGTCGCCCGCGTCACGCAGGACACCGGTGAGATCTACGCCCTGACAAACGGTTTCCTCATCAACCTGGTGGCCGATTCGATCACGGTGGTCGCCGTCCTGACGTTTCTCTTCGTGGTCGACTGGCGGCTGGCCGCGGCCAGTTGCAGCATTCTGCCTTTCTTTCTCTTCAATTACCTGTTCCACCGCCACCGCATGCGCCAGGAAAGCCGGACCCACCGGCAGAACTGGGACCGGGTGATGGGCTTCCTGCACGAGCGGATCGCCGGCGCGCGTCTGATCAAATCCTTCGTGCAGGAGCAGGGCGAGATCCAGCTCTTCGCCAGCGGCATCAACAACGATTTCTTCAACTACTCGCGGAGGTGATCGCCGGCCGGATGGAAATCGGCACGCTCATCGCCTTCAACGCCTACATCGCGCTCGTCTTCCCCACCATCGTCCGCTTCGTCGACCTCTCCACGATGTTCCAGCGGGCCATCACCGGGATCGAAAACGTGTTCGTGCTGCTCGACACCCGGCCCGAGGTCGCCGATACTCCCGGCGCGCAACCGCTGCCACGACTCGACGGCGATGTGGAGTTCGCCCACGTCAGCTTCGACTACGACCGCGAGGCCTCCAAGCCGGGCGGGCCGCGCACGCTCACCGAGGTCAGCTTCAAGGTCCGGGCCGGACAAGTCGTCGCCATCGTCGGCCCGAGCGGCTCCGGCAAGAGCACCCTGATCAACCTGCTGGCGCGTTTCTACGATCCCGCCGGCGGCGCGGTCCTCGTCGACGGCCATGACCTCCGGGCGGCCACCACCGAATCCCTGCGCCGGCAGATGGGCATCGTGCTGCAGGAGAACCTGCTCTTCTCCGGCACACTGGAGGACAACCTCAAGTACGGCCGGCCCGACGCCACGCGCGAGGAGATCGTGGCCGCCGCCCAGGTGGCCAACGCCCACGAATTCATCCTGCGTCTGCCCGACGGCTACAACACGCAGGTCGGGGAGCGCGGCGCCCAGCTTTCCGGCGGCCAGCGCCAGCGCATCGCCATCGCCCGGGCCGTGCTGCGCGACCCGCGTCTCCTCGTCTTCGACGAGGCGACCAGCGCACTGGACCTGCAATCCGAGCGTCTCATCCAGGAGGCGATGGAGCGCGTCATGCGCGGTCGCACCACCTTCATCATCGCCCACCGTCTTTCCACCATCCAGCGGGCCGACCTGATCCTCGTCATGGCCGAGGGGCGGCTCGCCGAGCAAGGCACCCACGAGGAACTGCTCGCCCGGCAGGGCATGTACGCCCGCCTGCACGCCCTCCAATTCCAAGACTGATCACGTCACCTCCAGCCCATGAATAAGCTCCCCCTGCTCGTCTCCTCCCTGCTGCTCGCCGGCTGTGGCCTCATCCACGCCGCTGAAACCACCCTGCCCGGGATCGTGCTGACCCACGGCCAGCTGCGAGCCCGCTTCACTGACAACTCTCCCCGGTTGAATTCCGCGGGCGACGAGGTCCTGCCGGGCTACAGCAGCGTGGCGGCACTGATCGAGGCCGGTCAGCGGCGGAACGTCTTCGCCCCCGCCGGACTGAACTACGAGATGTGCAGCACCGTGCCCCGGCTCGGGAAACTCGCCGACAAATGGAACGCCCCGCGCGTGGCCCCGTTGGTCATGACCCAAGTCGACGAGCATACCGTCCGTTACACGCAGGATGGCGCCGAGACCTCGGGCCTGAACGTCGAACTGATCTACCGGCTCGGTCCGGATCACATCGATCTGACCTTCACCACCTGGCCCATCGCGGACATCGAGTCCTCGCACACTTTCTGGGCCTCCTACATGCTCTTCGTCCAAAACACCTCGCTCTACCTCCGGGCGTCCCTCCAGGGCGACCCGCAGACCCGCTGGTGGGAACTGACCAGCGCCGGCCACAACGGCGAAGGGGACGGCACCTACTTCCGGCCGGTCGATCCGGCGGGCAAGCGCTGGGACGAGTTCCTCGTCGACAATCCCGTATTGCGGCAGGCCGTCTTCGAGACCCCCGCCTCGCGCGCCGCCACGCTGGCCGCCGGCTTCAAGGCCGGACGGCTCGTCTCCTTCGATAATTTCTACTTCGGCTTCGTCGACGACCACGTTTTCCTGACCATTTTTCGGAAACCAACCGACGGCTACTTCGCCCCGCGGCTCTCGGCCAGCGGCGCCCAGGCGCTGCGCCGCCCGGCTTGGGATTTCGCCATCGAGTCCGGCCCGCAGAGGGCGGGCGAGCGCCGCACCTTCGAGGTCCGGTTCGTCTACAAACCCTACGCCGGACTGGACGATCTGCTGCAGGAAGTCGCCCGCTTCCAGAGCGGCGCCCCGTCTTCCTCCGGCCGCTGAGGAAAATCAGCCGCCGGACGGATTCCCGGCCGTGTCGGGAACGTCGCGGACATCGCGCGCACTGAAATCCTCCACCTGCCGGTGAACCACGACCGGCACGCCCGGTTCGTGCTCGGCGCGGATGTCGCGCAGTTCGGCCTCCTTCACATCGTCCAGCGCAAAAGCCGGTCGAGAGTCGGGCCGGGCATACGTCAACCGGATGCCGCTGAATTCCACTCCGCGGGCATGGCGCACAAAAAAACCGTAGACCGGCATAGGGCCGTGGCGATTCGGCTCCGGATACTCCTTCAGGTTTTCCGGCGGCTCGATTCCCACCCAAGCCGGGTCGCCGCCGCCCTTGCAGTGGATCTGGATATCGCTGAAGCGCAGTTCCTCGATGGGACGCCCCGGCGAGCCCGCGATGATCGCACCGAAGCGCGCGTCCACATTGCTCGCGACGACATGGTTGATGGAGACCCGGCGGACGTGCCCGTCCTCCCCACCCGGGCCGCGATGCCGTTCACCGAGGCGGACGTAGAATGGCGAGTCGCCGATGTCGCGCATGGCGAGGTTGGTGATGGTCACGTCCTCGATCAATCCGCCATCGACACTCTCCAGCGCCAAGCCGAGGCAGGAATCGAAGGTGCAGTTGGCGATAGTGATGTTCCGGAAGCCACCGTTCGACTCCGTGCCGAACTTGATGCGACCGACCCCGGGCACGATCTCGTCGCCGCGACGCCAGCGCAACCGGGTGCCGTCCAACAGCGTGCCCTCCCGGTAGCCGCTGACGTGGCAATTGACGATGGAGACGTTCTCGCAAGCGCGGGCGCATCCGAGGGCGTAGCTGCTCTTGAGGCAGATGGCGTCGTCGGCCGGCGAATTGACGGTACAGTTGGAGATGGTGACCCCCACGCAGGCGTCCACGTCGATGCCGTCGCGGTTGGTGTCGATCGTCAGATGGTCGATCGTGAGGTCGTCGGTGCCGGTGGCCAGCACGGCGAAATGCCCACCATGGAAAATCGTGAGGTCACGGAGCAGGACGCGCCGGCAGTTCTTCAGGGCAATCGCCTTGTTGCCGACGCGAGGCGGCAGCGAATCCTTGACGGAAGGATAGCCGAAGGGCCCCGGAGTGATCGAACCGGGCCGGGGTGCATTCGCCGCCTCCGGCAGCGTGACGCCCGCCAGGAATTCCTGCGGCCGTAGGTCGCGCACCGCATGGGTGAGTCCGCGACTGAGGCCTCGTCCGTCGATCCGGCCCTGCCCCACGACGGCGACATTCTCCAAGTCCTCGCCCCAGATCAGGCTGTTGTGCCAATGCGAATGACCGAAGTCCTGATAGAGCTCGGCCGGGTTCGGTTCGGCCGGATCGTAGCCTGCGCTGCCGTCGCCCGGCGGCTCGGCGGCGAGCAAGGTCGCTCCCGCCTCGAGATGAAGCGTGATGTTGCTCCGCAGGCGCACGGAGTAGCACGCATACGTGCCGGCCGGCAGCACGACAGTGCCGCCACCGGCCCGGTGGGCCGCCTCGATGGCGCGATTGATGGCCTCCGTGTCGAGAGTCCGGCCGTCGCCGACGGCGCCGAAGCTGCGCACGTCGTAAGCCGTCCCGTCCGCCGCCGAGCACAGAACGATCACGGCCAACATCCCCGGCGCCGCCAGGAGACACCGGACGATGCGGCGGAGGAAAAAAACGGAGGTGGTGTGCATGGAGCGAACCGGTTACTGGCGGGTGATAACGGCCGCCACGTCCTCGGTGTAGTCCGGCAAGGACAGCCGCAAGGAACCGTCTGACACCAAGTCCGGAGTCGTGCCAATCAGCTGGGCCGTGGCCGGGTCGAACCACTCGGCCTTGAACCGGCCGCGGGGCCAGTCCTGCAGAATCGCCTGATGTCCCTGTTGCCTCGGGCCAGCCTCACGCAGAGCGCCGGCCGGATACACCATCGAGGGAGACACGACGTAGACGACGGCACGGTCATCCTGCCGCAAGGCGACCGCCTCGGGCGGGAAACCCGCGGAGTCCGCCGGGCTGACGACCAGCCCTTGGACAGAGCAGCCGTCGAGGATTGTCCAACCGGCCTCGGCAATCTCGAGCCGGACGGTGTGCTCGCCCGGTGGTACGGCCACGGTGAAGGTTTTGTCGACCAACTGACGGTAAGGGAGGTCCGGCTTGGGGGTGTCGATGTGGAGCCGGCTGACTTCCTTCCCATCGACAAGGCCGCGGAGATCGGGAGTCCCCATCACGGCGCGGAGGTGCACGGTAAGGGCGGCGGTCGCGCCCCACTGCCCCGAGACTTCCAGTGACTGCGGCCCGAAACGGGCGTCCGTTCCGCGCAGGATGGCCGCGAGCGAACCGTACGCTCGCTCCGCGCTCAGCGGACCGGTCAACCGCACCTTCCCCGGGACCTTGCTGCGCAGGAGTCGGTTCAAATTCACGATGCCGGAATATTCCGCCGGGGCGGCCCGCTCCCCAGTCGGCGCGACCTCCGCAGTCACCGTCGCCGGGCGCCAGTCGCCGGCCTCCCAACCTGCATGCTTGAGGATGGAGCTGAGCGCAGCGAAGACCGGGTAGACGTTGCTCTGATCCATCTCGTTCCACCACCACGTCAACGGAGTGCCTGCGGCGCCGCCAACCGCCCCGCCCCAGAGCGACTGGCGCAGGCCGCGCAGATGGGGATCGGAGGCGCGCGCCCAGCCGAGCGAGTCGACGCCATACTCGCCGATCACGACCGGCTTGCCGTAGCGCCGGTGGAAGTCCTCCGCTAGCACCGCGTTGGCCCGGGCCGGAGCGGACTCGTCGTAGGAGTGATACACGGCGAAATCCATCTCCGGAATCTTCCAGATGATCTCCCGGTCCGAGCCGCCCGTCAGGCTGGTGGTCACGAGATGTCCGTACGGATCATGGGCCTTCAGCCAGCGTCCGACCTCGCCATGCCAGGCCGCTACGTCCACCCCGCGCAGCCCGCGCGGCTCAAAGACATTGTCGATTTCGTTGAAAAACTGCCACGCGAGCAGCCGGGGGCTGGCGCCATACCGCGCGACCAGGTAGCGGAGACGCTTCTCGTAGATCGTCCGCGCCGCCGGGCTGGTGAAGAAATCGTTGGGCGCCGGACATGGGCCGCCGTTGGCGGCGTTGTACGGATTTTTCGGCCAGAAATTTCCGCTGCCACCCCAGGCCGGATTGTCGGATTGAAACCGGCCATGGAAGTCCAGGCAGAGGATCAGATAGATGCCTTCCCGCTCCGCCGCTGCGAAAACCCGGTCGAGCTGCCACGACGAATCCTGACGGTAGCGCGTCAGGCTGTCCGGATCCTGCTCGATGGCGGCCCACCAGGGCGCGATCCAGAGACGGGCACAGTTCTGCCCGGAATCATGGAGCGACTTGAACCAGCGGTCGTAATCCCGCGTGCCGCCCTTTTCCGGCCAACAGACATTTTCACCGATCAGCCGCAATGGGCGGCCGTCTGAAGTCTGAAAGTAGCGTCGGTCGGCCGCGATCCCCACCCAGCCGTGGCGCTCCCCGATGGTCTCCGCGGCGACGGCAAAGGTGAAGCCCGCGAGCGTGGCCGGAGGTTTCCCGGCTCGAGTCGCGGTGACGGTCATCGCGTAGTTTCCCGGTTCGGTCGGAGTGTACCGCAAGCGCCAGCCCGGCTCGCCGGTCGCCGACAGTTTCTCGCCGGTCTCCGTCTCCGTGCGGGTGAAATCCTGGAACCAGAACGCCGGCACCCGCTGAACTAGGCCGGACGGCGTGGAGATCTCGGCGTCGAGAGCGAGCTCGTCGGGATCGCAGTTATTGGCCGTCACCGGCGCACCATCGAGCCGGAACTCGACGGGGATCCACAGACGGGGCGAAGCGAGGGGCTGCACGGTGATGGTTGCCGTTGCTGCCGAGCTTGTGGTCAGCAGCAGGCACAGGCACAGACCCGGGAGGAGGCGGAGACATTGCGTGGTGGTTTTCATAAAATCGTTCGGCTGCCGGTCAGACCCGCTGGCAGATCTTCCCGGTTCACCATCAGGGGATCGCAGATGAAGTCCCGGCCGCGCCGATTGCGCATCGGGCTCCAGCCGGCGTTCCAAGGGATGAAAAAGGTGGTGCGGGGGAAATGGCGGCGCACGGAGGGCAACAGGCGGCCGTAGTCGAAATCGCCCGGCGGGAACCCGCTCCCGTGCGGGCCGAATTCCGCAAAACCGAAAGGCTTGGTCCGCCGCGCCACCCGCTCGTAACCCTGGAAGTGCTTCCGGTCGACGTGGTCGCCGTACGCATCGAGTCCGGTAACGTCCACGTAGTGGTCGCCGGGATAGTAATCGCCGGCATTCCCACCGTAGTTCGGACTGAACACCCACAGCAGGTTGTCGAGGCGCTTGGTCCGGCTGAAGTAGTCGAACATGTGCCGCCAGACCCGAATGAAAATCCGGGGCGGCTTTCCGCCCCACCAGAACCAAGGGCCGTTCATTTCGTGGAGCGGCCGCCACAACACCACCACGCCGGCGTCGCGCAGTTCCGCCAGCGCCCCGGCGAGCTCGTCGAGTTGCCGCATCCAACGCCGGTGCGTCGCGGTGCCCCGCCGCAACAGGGAGGCCAGATCGACTCCCTGGTCGCGAAGGCCGCCGCCACGCGGATTGGCCGGGTTGTAGCAATGGGCGCTGATCGTCACGAGTCCTCCGGCCCGCCATTGTTTGAGGGCGACGCGATTGGGCGCGCGCGGGTGCAGGTTGTCGTGACGGACCAGATCGAAGCGGTTGAGCGCGATGGCGCTGATGAACTGCTGGGTGGTGAGTCTCCGGCCGTCGCGGGTGGAGAACTCGGCGTAATCGACGCCCAGCACCGCCGGCCACCGGCCCGACAACCGGTGAAACTCGTTCGCCTGGCGCCAGGAGGCCAGCCGGCCGAAGTTGGTGAACTGGCCGGAGAGGATCCGACCGCGCGCACGCGCCTCCAAACTTCTCAGGTAATGCAGAACCTCCCGAGTGCACGGGGTCGCGGCCGGGTTGGCGGGTTCGGTGACATGACCCCGGCGTGGAACGGAGCCGTGGGATGTCGTCTGGTGGTTCATCAGAGTCTCAGCAGTTGCGTCTTGGATGCGGCAGTCCGGCGAGCAGCTTTTGCACGTACGGCACCTCCCGCCGATAATACTTGAACAGGTTGGCACCCGAGACATGCGGCTCCAGTGTCAGCCAGC
This sequence comes from Opitutia bacterium, assembly GCA_016187925.1. GTDB lineage: Bacteria > Verrucomicrobiota > Verrucomicrobiia > Opitutales > Opitutaceae > Didemnitutus. Next base: position 36,276 of record JACPIS010000010.1, read on the forward strand.
CTGCATAACCGTCGCGGTGCAGCGCCCGGATCATCGCCTCCACGTTGAAGGCGGCGTCCGGCAGCGGCACGTAGCTGATGAAGTCGCGGTTGGTATCGCGCATGGGATAACCCTTGCGGATGCCGGGTCGGCCCGGGTGGTACTCGCAACCGCCCTTGAGATGAACGTAGCGGATGTGCCGGCGGATCGTCGTGTAGGCGTGCGGGAAGGGCTCGATCCCGGCGTGGTAGTAGTTGCACGGATCGTACTCGGTGCCGAGCCCGACCGAATCAACCGACTCGACGGCCGCCGCAACCTGCTCGGGCAGGCCGGACTCGTCGTGCGCCTCGTTCTCCAGCGTGATGACAACGCCTTTCGCGCGCGCGTACTCGGCCGCGGGTCGAGCCGCCGCAGCCCAAAGCGAAAGCGGAATGCCGACGCTGTATGTGTTGACCACGGCAGCCCCGAGGGTCGTCGCGGCGTCGACCGCCCCCATGAGGGCGGCGGTGTAGTTGCGCGCGCCGCCGGAGGCGAAACAGAAGGGGGCCGCGCGGAAACCGAGGGTTACACAGGCGCAGGTGATGCCGCGTTGGCGCAGGAGGTCCGCCGCGCCTTCGACATCGCGCTTCTCGTAGCGCTGCTCGTCCTCCTTTCCCTTCCCCTTTCCGGGAATGTTCCAAGGCCAAAGTTCGATGGCGGTGACCTCGAGCCTATCCAGCACGTCCAGAATCCGGGACAAGACATGTGTACGAGCAAGCTGCTGACCGTTGATGGCGAGTTTCATGGCGAAGAGAAGCGGGCAAGCGCAGCGCTGGCGGTCTCGACCGGAAAACCCACGGCATCGCGGCGCAAGGTATCGAGCAGCAGCGCGTCGGCGAGTGCGTCCTCGGGCGAGGGGCTCCACGAGCCACCGGTGAGCAAGGCGGCCGAGAAGTGCTCGAACTCCCGCCGGTAGTTGTCGAAGTGCGGAATCCGGACGTCGTTCCGGGTATCCAGCACCAGATCGATGTCCTTGCCTTGGCAGGTGAGGCAGGCGCCAGGCGTCTGCCGGAAGGCCTGGTCCAAGACCACCAGGCCCGTCGAGCCGTAGAAACGGATGACGCTGGCGTTGTGGGAAAAGGTGGTGACGAAGGTGCCGGGCGTGCCCTGCTCCGTGCGGAAACAGGCCAGCGTGCTGTCGCGCACCGCGGCCCCGTCCGGTGCGACGGTGTCGCAGTTCACCGGCCAGAGCTGCGCGATGCGCTCGCCGAGAATTTCCCGGATGCCGAAGGCTAGATAGACGCCGATGTCGAGGAGCGGCCCGCCACCCAGCGAATCCGTCCAGCGCCAGCCACCGGGCGCGCCCGGCGGATATGAATCGAGGCAGCAATAGGAGAAGTGAGCGTCGACGTGGGTCACCTTGCCGATTGCGCCACCTTGGACGAGTTCGACGGCCTTCCGGAACGGATCGCTGAAGCGAGACATGTAACCAGTCATGAGCGGCACGTCGTGTTGGCGGGCGGCGTGGATCATGCCGGCGACCTCCTCCGCGGAGCGCCCCAGTGGTTTTTCGCAGAGGATCGACTTGCCGGCCTGCGCCGCGGCAATCACCGCCCCGGCGTGCAGTCCGGTCGGCAACGCGATGTAAACGGCATCCACGTCCGGGTCCGCGAAAAGGCTGGCTGCATCCGGATGGGGCCTCAGGCCGGTCACGCCAGCGTCGGCCGCCAAACCGAGGGCCAGGGAGCGACGAGCGGGCAGGACGTCGGCAACGGCAACCAGCCGGACGCCGGAGGCGGCGAGGAGCGCGGGCACGGTCTTGTCGATGGCGATCTGGCCGCAACCGACCACACCCCAGCGGATGACCTTACTCTTCCGCCGGGAACGTCTCTTCCCGATCACATCGGACGTTTTTTGGGCTGCCATTGGGTGATGACTGAACGGGCGCCGGGTGCAGGTCAGTGCAGGGTGATCGACTTGGCCGGAACCTCGACCGGCTTGCCGCCGATCTGGATCGTCTGGCTGGTCGCCTGGAGATTGAGCACCCACAGGCCGGCGGCGGTCTGGACTTTGTAGACGTCGGGCACATCGAGATTCAGCGTCGGAGGCTCCTGCTTGAGTTTCCCCTCGGCGATGCAGCGGCGCAGGCTGTCGCGGAGGAAGCGCAACGGGAGCTGCTTCGCCGTGACCCAGCTCATCTCCTGCACCTTCAAGTCCATGGGGCCAAAGTAGGCATAGACCTGGCCGGCCCCGAGCGGATGACGCCAGGCAACTCCGAGTTGGTCGGAATATTCCATGCCCAGCAGAATCTCGCAGTCCTTCGTCTGGCCGGTCAGTGCAACCGTCCCAAAGAGGTCGGTCAGCGGGGCGATCGAGGGATAGGCCTTCGGATCGCGGACCTTGATCAGATTGATACCGGTCATCTCATCCGCCTCGGGCGTGAGCCCGAGAAGACTGTCGTAGCCCCCCTTGTGGCCATCGAGGTCCGTGCCGCGGGAAGAGAAGAAGAACGCGATGCCGCCACCCTTGACCCAGTCGCGGATGCGCTCGAGGACATCCGCGGCCAGGGACTTGTTGTTGTAGACGAGGAGCAGCCGCTTGTCCTTGAGCGCGCCGTCGCGGATCAGCCGGTCGTCCACGAAATCGTAGTCGACGAAACGCCGGATCGCGCTGGCGATGTCCCCAAGGTCGTTCCGGTCGTACCACTGGTCCGTCATCAGCGGATTGGACTGGTAGACCGCGACGTCGAGCTGCGGCTGCTGGACGCGCATCAGCTCCCGGTAGTGGAGGTAGTGCAGGCCGCTGGGCCCGGGGGCGTAGGTGCCGTCGGGCTGCTTGGCGACCATGTCGCCGGTCATATAGGTGAAGAGCTGGCGGGCGCCGCTGGTGAGGGCATTGAACTGCCGGCCGAGGATGCCGTCGGGCGTGACGATGGCCGCCGGTTCGTTGCCGAAGTAGGCGCCGTAGAACCGGCCCGCCGAAGCCACCATGCGGGTCAGGCGGACGTTGCTCGGATAGGAGCTCGCCTCGTTGGTGACACGGACACCGGCCCCGTACTTGGCTGCGATCTTGGCCTGGGCGCTGAAGTCGGCGCCGTGCTCGGGCGCCATGTCGCCGCCGGTGCAGAGGTAGATGTCGGTGCCGGGAAAAAGCTCCCGGGTCGTGCTCAGCCAGAATTCCGACCAATCGGTCATCGCGCCGCGATACCAGGCGAGCATTTCCTGCCAGGCGCGCTCGGACGGAGCATGGCTGGGCAGGAAGGGATGGATTTCGCTGAACGTGGCGTAACGCGTCAGCCAAGCGTGGTTGAGCTCATTCACGCCTCCCGGGTAGAGCTGGCGCAGGTGTGTCTGGAAATCCGCGACGGCCAGCGCGTCGCCGCACCAGTAGCCGTAATGCGAGTGATAGGCGCCGGGCCAGTTGCCGATGGCCGAGTAGATGGCCTCGCCGTAATCGCCGGTGATGCCGATGTTCACCGACTCCAGCACGCCCATCGGGCGGTAGTGCTCGGCGAATTTCCGCAGGTAGTCGCGCACGTACCCCTTGAGCTTGGGCGACCAGAGCGACGGCATGCCGCCGTCCCGATCGTGGTCGAGACAGCGGTACATCGTGATTTCCGGATCCTTCCGGACAAACTCGGGCGTCGCATACCATGGGCCCGCAATGACGAATGGAACCCATTTGAGTCCGTACTTCTGGTAGAGCCGGACTTCGGCATCGTATTCCGACCAGTTGAGCACCCCGGGTGTTTTCTCGACCTTGTTCCAGTAGATGTAGGTTTGGATGCTGGTCACGCCCAGCTGCTTTAACACGGCCAGCTTGGCCTCGGCGTCGACCTTGTCGTCCGGAATCCACGAGTTGATGGTGATCGCCATGGGCGCACCGGCGTTGGCGGCGGGCTCGGCCGCGCGGGGGACGGCCGCCCAAGCGAGGAAGTTCAGGAGCAGCAGGAGGAGGAGTCGGATGGATTTCATGAAAGCAGGAAAAGAGAGTTCAGCTGGGCGTTGTCAGGGAGCGTCGGGATCGGTGGCCAGCTCCCCCTGACGGTGGAACGGGCTGCCCTGCAGGAGCGGGCGCCACCAGAAGACAAACATGCCGCCGGCCCCGATGAGAAAGAGCGGCAGCGTGCACCAGAACGCGGTGTACGATTTGATCACGAGTTCCATGGGCAGGAGGAAAAGCGTGACCTGCCAGAGCAGCGTGAAAGGAACGGCAATGATGTCGTTGCGGTTCTCGCGATCCATGGCCACGCGCTCCTCGCCCGTGATTTCACTGTGCAGCGGTCGCCACCAGCCGAAGGGACGCGTCGTCCGGTAGAAGTGGCGTAACACCGGCATCGGGGTCGGCGCGGTCAGCAGCGAGGCGCCGATGGTGCCGACGAAGGACAGACAGGTGGTGAAGAGAAACTGGGTCGTCTCCGGCAGGTGCGGGTAGAAGATGCGCTGCAGCACGGCGCCGAGCGCGCCGAGGATGCAGCCGCCAGCCGTGCCCCAGGCATTGCAGCGCCACCAGTACAGGCGCAGAAGCCCGGGTGCGAGCTGACCGGCCATGAGGCTCATGATGATCCAGCCCCACAGGTCGTTGATGCTGCTGGCCGCGACACCGAAGTAGAAACCGAGCAGGACGATCGCAAGCGTGGCGACATAAGAAGCCACCAGCAGTTCGCGGGTGGACGCCTTCGGCCGGAGGAACGCCTGGTAGATGTCCTTCACGAAGTAGGCGCAACTGCCGTTCACCATGCCGTTCTTGCACGACATCATCGCGGCGAACATGGCCACCACGATCAGACCGCGGAGGCCGTTGGGCACGAGGTTCAGAAGCACGGCCGGCAGAATCTGCTCCGGATTCACCGTGCCTTGGTAGCCGATGAGAGGGAGTTTCGCGGCCCAGTCAGTGCCGAGGACCGAGCGCAGGCCCTGGACCAGTTCCGGCGGGAACTTGTCCGGCGAGTTGACGATCTCGGCGGTCAGGTCGTGCCAGTGCGCCGCGGTCGTCTGCGGCGCGTACTGGCGGATCACTTCGGCGGCGTGCTGCAAGACGGACGTGTCCGGGTAGAGCGCGTGGACGAGATGGATGCCCATGACGGCGAAGCCCATCATCAGCGGCCAGCGGAACATGGTCATCAGCGCCTGCTGGAAGGACTGCAGGCCGCAATCGCGGTCGCTGCGCGCACCGAAATAGCGCGCCTCGGCGCCTGTGCCCAGACCCCCCAGCGTGTGGCGCATCAGATAGAACGCGGCCATCAGGATCACCGGCGAATACGCCTCATAGCCTGGTGGCATCGGGGTTTGCCACGCCGGCAAAGCGTTCGTCCAGTCCGGATTGCCCGTCACCTGTGCGGCGACGGCGGACAGGCTGGCCGTGTCCGGCACGCTGTGCCAGGCCATGAACCCGATGATAACGCAGGTGATCATGATGATGACACCCTGCACGAGGTCGGTGAGCACCACGCCGTAGAAACCGGAACTGACCGTATAGAGGGTCGTCAGCGTCACCAGCGCCAGCGTCGTGTAGAGCGGAGGGAACGGGAAGAACGTGCCGAGGAAGAGGCTCGCACCGCGCACGAGGTAGGCGAGCATCATGACGGCGGTGGTGATGGTCATGACGGCGCCGAACACGCGCATGCCCTGCGCGACCTTGTTATCACCAAAGCGGTAGATGCCCCACTCCGCCCCCGTCATGCAGCCGGAACGCCGGTGCCATTTCCCGGTGTACACGATCATGAAGGCGAGGATCAGCACCGCGCCGCCCCGGAACTCGATGAAGAGGCCGCGCGGCCCGAGCATGTACAGGAACGATGTGATGAGCATCGTGCCGGTGAGATCGAACCAGTTGGCCATGCCCATCACCCCGAGGAGGTACCACGGCACGGAGCGTCCCCCGAGAAAGTAGTGGTCGATGCTGGAGCTGGCCCGGCGGCTCATCACGAGCCCCATGACGATACTCAGACTGAGATAGCCGGCGATGATGACGTAGTCGATGGTGGCGAGGGAATGCATGGCGTGGAAATGAGGTCCGTCGGACGGAAGGGCGGAGGGTGGTTAGGATTAGGGAACACTGAATTGGGAAGGCTGCTTTCGCTCCAGGTGCTCTTGGGCGAGAGCGAAAAAGGTGTGCGGGTCCAAGACTTCGAAATCCAATTCCGGGTGTTTGCGGCGCAGCGTGGCCAGCATGTCGCGGACGGCGGCGGGGTTTACCCAGACGAAGCGGAACAGGTGGAAGGCCGGCACCTTGCCGCCACCCCGTTGGGCGATGGCGTTGGCGACGATGTCGGCGGTCTTCTCGGCGCCGGGAAATTCGTTGGCATCGTTGATGAGTTCGAGGATCGGCATGTCCTTCCAGACCTGCGGCGTAGGGCGGTCGCCGCGGTTGGCATGATAGTCCCAGACGAGCGTGCCGAAGCCGTCGGGAGCAAACTGGCGGTAGGCATCCTTCACCGCGGCGGTCGGCGGCGACCAATCGAGCACCATCGGCGCGATCGTCATGCTGGCTTCGCGGAAATAGGTCTGATTGTGCCGCACAAACAGCGGCAGATGCTCCGGCCGGATGCGGTTCGGGTTGAAATAGCCGGCGGCGGTGGCGTCGGCGGTGAACGTGTCCGCGGGCGAAGCGGTTTCGTAGAAATACGCGATCAGGTCGGGAAAGGTGTCGAGCAGGTTGGGGTTGAGCCCCCACGCCAGCGGCAGCTTGCCGCGATCGGTGTTGTCCCAGTTTTTTGGCAGAAAGTCGTAGAGCACATAGGCCGAGTCGTAGTCGGCCATCAGGAAGCAGAGATAATTCTTGTTCTCGATCCGCTGCGCGCGCGCGGCACGGGCCTGCCTGAGCGGCGCGCGCGGCGCCTGGCTGTGCAGCGACTGGTTGTAGCAGTCGCTCGACGAGGTGTTCTGATAGACGTTGTAGGGGGAAATCAGCCACACCGTCTCCCATTCCGTCGGCACGGGCTCATGCTTGCTCACCCGGCCGCCTTCGCTGGTGTATTTGCTGAATTCAAAGAAGCCGGTCATCTCCGTCATGTGCCGGCCGGCCGACCGGCGCAGGGTCTCTTCCAGGATCATCCTGTACGTTTCCAGATCGAGTCCGGGCCGCTGGCCCGGATCATCCGCCGGCGGTTCGTCGCCCCAGGGCGAAAGATCGAACACAAATGACCGGTTCTTCACCGCCCAGTCCCGCGTGACGACGTAGCCGACATCGCCCTTCTCCCGCGCGAACCAAGAATCATGGAACAGGCAAAGCAGCCGGGGGGAACACAGGCCCTTGGCGAGGTATTCGCGAAAGGCCCAGCGATAGGCGTCGTTCTTCTTGCTGCCGGTTTCCGCACCGGTGAACCGGCCGCGCAAATCCTCAAGGACGGGCAGGTGCCAGGCCGCAAGGTACCGGCCAGCCAACTCTGGGCTGAGGACCACCCCTTCGCGCACCCCGGCGATGGTCGTCGCGACGTTCAGGGTGGCTGGCACAGCCGGGTCCCAGATAACGGCACCCTTCAGCTTTTCGCCCGCCAGTCGGACCAGCGCATCCAGTCCCGCCACGGCCACGCGGGGACGGCCTTCCAGCCAGCGCCCCTCCTTCGACAAAAGATCCAGCCAGTATTGTGGCCGGGTGTTTTTGTCCGACAGGACATAAAGCCGAGGCACCTCCCGGTTGATAATACCCTGCAGGCAGGCCACCGCCACCGATTCGTCATAGGAAGTGGTCGTACCCTGGTGCGAGAGAGTGTAAGTATAGAGAGGCTCCCGCGCAGGAGCCGACTGACCATGATCGGTCTCCGCCGCTGTGACACCGGAACCAAGTCCAACGAGCAACGCCACGAGGCCGCCAAGCCAGCGGCGCCGCGTGCGAACGGGGAGATGCCTCACGCGGTTCATGCTCCGGTCGATCCCCGGTCAAAGCGCAAGGTGACAATCTCCTTCGGGCGGACGCGGGTGCGGTGCCGACCGTCGCGCACCGCCTGCGCCCGGCCGATGGCCCGGCCGGTGAAATCGACTGGCTGCACAGAATCCGGCCGGCTGGCGCTCCGCGGCCGACCGCGGAAGTCGAGCACCGACAGCTCCGACCGATTGCCGGGATTGTAGAGGCGCACCTCGAGGCGGTCGCCGACTTCGCGGACGCTAGTGACGAGCACCTTGCCCTGCACGCGGAGGAAGGAGGCCTGCGGCGGCAGGCCCGACGCCTGCCGGTGGAGACGACAATCGATCGCGGTCATCTGCACGTCGCGCAAGCCGGCGCCGAGGAGGACGCCGTCCTCCCCCAGCCCGACCGGATCGATCGGTCCCTGCACGGGCACGATCCAGTAGTTGAAGGTCAATTCGCCGGCCAACTGGCCCTGCGGTTGCCCGTCAGTGAAAACCGTCCGTCGCGTGGCGCGAAACAGCGTGAGGGCGAGCGGACGCTCGGGCAGATCGCGGGCGGCGGCCTCGAGCAGGCCGGTCGTCACGACCGCGAGGCCGCGGCGCCGGTCGGCCACGGCCGACCAAGTCTGGTGCGGATGGGTTTCAACCGCCATCTCGCGGCCGACATGGTTGTCGGTTGGCAGACCGATCTTCCGCTCGACCACATCGAAGGCGCCGTCGGCGAGACAGACGTCCGTGCGGGCGCCCGTCGGCAGCAACACGCGGAGTCGGTGGTCGCGGACGGTGTTCTGAACGGTCGTGCTCACCTCCAAGCGGTCGCTGCCCTTCCGGAGGGTGAGGTGGCTGTCGATGACCAGCTCGGTCAGTTGCTCGGAGCGGACCATGCGGTCGAAACGAAACTCGACCGGCACGCGCATCACGGTGCGAACGCGCAGCCTTGCCAGCTGCGGGCCATCCGCGACCAACGCGACATCGGACGCGCAGGCCGTCGAGACGAAAGCCTGGTCGTTGACCGCCTGGCCGTGGTACCAGCCGTCGCCGATGTCCGCGATGTCCTCGAAGGTGAGCAGGCGACGGTAGACTTCGCCGTTGCGCCGGTCGGCGAGGGTCACGCTGCCGCTGCTCTCCACGGTCACCGCGATGATGCCGTTGTCGAGCGAGCGCTCGCTGGTCGCGAAACCGGGGGCCGCCGGGTGGCGCGTGGGCCATTGGTGTGGCCAGCTGATGTCGTCTTTCGGCGCCATCTCGCCTTCCCGGACGGTGAGAACGGTGTAGCCCAGCGCGGGAATTCGGAGCGGCAGCGCCACCGTGATGTCGTTTGTTTTGTACGATTGAGCAAATTTCGCGGGCCAAATCCGGACCTTCGCCCGGTTCATGTCCTGCGCGAGGCGCTGGTAGGGCACCTCCTTGCCATCGGCCGCGTAGAGGCGAAAACCCGGCTTTGGCTCGAAACCGAAGTGCTCCTGGAAGCACTGCCATTCGGCCGGCAACTGGAGCGTGAGCTCGGTCGTAGCGTCGTAGTCGCGGGTCAGCGGGTTGGCCACCAGCACGCGGATTTCCTTCGCCCCGGGCTCGCCCTCGACCGCGGCGGCCAGCTTGCGCAGCCCGTCGGTGACGGTGCACTCGGCGATCTGCCGGCACTGGGCGAAGCGGTATTTCATGTCCTCGTGCACCTCGTCCACGCTGCAACCGCAGATGGAGTCGTGCGGGTGGTTCATGAGCAGCCAGCGCCACGCCACCTCGAGCGAGCCCGCCGGAGATTGCGCCCCGGCGAGCAAACTGGCCATCGCGCCGACCGGCTCCGCCCAGTGGCACAGGAGCGCTTGGCAGCGGGCATTCTGCTGCTTGATCCACACCCGGCTCGAGAGCACGCCGGGGATGAGCCACTGCTGATCCTCGACCAGAGGAAGAACACCGCGCTCGCGCAGCTCGCCCTTCACCACGTCCTTGACCGAATCGGCGAAGGGCAGCAGCTCCGCCAGGTAGGCATCGAGGGTGCTGTGCCGGACCTCGTAGGGGAAATCCGCCCCGGGCTTCGCCGCGAAGAGCATTCGGTAATACTCCTCCTCGTATTCCATGTGGTCGGCGCCATCGAAGACCAGCACGGGCGGCAGGGCCGTCCGCTGCGCTTCCTTGGCGAGGTGGGCGAGAAGGTCGCGGCGCGCCCGCTCCGACTCGAACCGGACGTCTTGCTGGTGGCAGCGCCGCACATCGTAGGAAAAGTCACAATAGCCCGTCCGACCGAATCGATAGCAGAGCAGCCGGGTTCCGTCGCTGCCCTCCCACCAGAAGTGGGCATGCGGCCGGGGTTCGAGACCGCGCCAGAGGAAGCCCGCCTTGATCCCGAAGCCGCTCAGAATCTGGGGCAGCTGGCCGATGTGGCCGAAGGTGTCGCAGACGAAACCGGCATCGGAAGGCTTGCCGCCGTAGGCTTGCGCGATTCGGCGGCCGAGCTGCAGGTTGCGGATGATCGCCTCGCCCGATACGAGCCATTCATCGGGCATGACGAACCAGGGACCGATCTTCAGACGCCCCTCGCGGGCGAGCCGCTCGACCTGTGCGCGACGCTCGGGGCGAACTTCGAGATAGTCGTCCAGAACGATCGATTGTCCGTCCGTGGTGAAAGGGCCTTTCAGTTTCCCCGCCTCGATATCATCGATGGTCCGATCCAGGAGATGCACGAGGCGTTGCCGATAGACCTGGAAAGGTTGATACCACTCGCGATCCCAATGCGTGCTCAGCACGTAATGCACCGGCCGGGCGCGCGTCTTCGTCGGCTTTTTCTTCGGGTGGTCTGGGCTTCGTTTCATGGGGAATCCGGGTCGATTGGTTGGGAAGGAGCCGGTCTACCAGCGGCCCGCCGCCTCCGGCTCGAGCGGGGTGTCGGTGAGGACGGTAAGACTGAACGCGGGGAGCAGGCAGGTGGCCTTGCCTGCGCGGCATGGCAGAGAGGCGTAGCGCAGCGTTTCCTGCGGCGCCGCGCCGGCCACCGAATTCAACTGCCAGAGCGGCCGGTCGAACACCGGTCCGGCCACCGTGGCGGTCCAGGGTTGGTCGGCATCATTGACGATCAGCACGGTCACGCTGGAGTCGCTCGGGCTGCATACCGCCGCCGTCCATACCCGCGGGCCGTCCTGCACCCGGCCGCCCTCCTCGAAGGTTGCCAGCACGCCGGCCCGATGGGGCACGTGCCGCATCGCGAGGCCGAGGACGTGGTACGCATCCCGATGCGGCACGCATTCGGGAAGCCATTGCTTCCACTGCCGGTCCCATGTGTCCACCAGCTGCCACTGGCCGTCACAATCACCGCGATTGGTGAAACTCCAATGGTTGAGACCGTCCACGCCCAGATTGAGCGCCCGGATGAGGAGTTCCGTGTCCTTCAGGGACGCCTTGAACGAGCCGGGGGCCGGATCGTCCGCCTTGTAGCCGTAGGTTTGCGTACCGAATTCCGTCAGGAAAAGTCCTTTCCCCGCCGCCGCGGTCTCCGCGCGGTAGGGTTGCAACGTTTCCTTCAGCCGGGTCCCGAGACGATACGCGCCCACGGCGGGTTGCGCGGCCGGATCCTCCCAGTCGAAGCAGGAACAGTAGCTGTGAAAGTCCACGTCGTCGACATGCGGCCACCAAGGCTCGCCGGCCAGTCGGGGCAACACCGGCAGGTCGGTGTAGTCCGGCCCCATAATCTTCACGGGTAGCTGGGCCACGATCAGTGCCTCCCGCACGCGGGCGAGCGCCGCGCCGAGGTGCCGGGCCTGCCGGAGCCGATCCTGCGTCTCCGGGATGTCGGGCGGCACGAGCCACCAGTAGTGGTTCGGCTCGTTGACCAGCGTGATCCATTTGATGCAGGTGTAGCCGCGCCGCTGCACGAGTTCGCGCAACAGCAGCACCCAACTCTCGGCCAGCGCCTCTAGGTCGGACGGCGCGGAAGTCTGCACTTTTGCAGGGTCATCCCGGTACGCGGGAAACGCCAGCCACTCGACGTCCAGCCACATGCATTGCAGCATCACGTCGCTGCCGTGCTGCTGCGCCCAGCGCAGGATCCGATCCAGGATTTGCATCTCCGGACTTGTCCAGGTGAACACGCCCCGCTGCGGCTGCCATTGACGCCAGTCCATCTCGGCGCGGATGAATTTCAGCCCCAGCCAGGCGGCCTGTCGCTCCAGCGAGCGCCACAAGCCCTCGTGCGCCGCAGTCACCGGCGGCGTCCCGCCGAATGCGCTCCCGCCGTGGCTGACGGTCGGACGGAGGAGCGAGTGCCAGGACGCCCCCACCCCGCTCTTCATGCGATGCACGACCCGGTCGGAGACGGAGAGGGTGACGCCGGCGGCGGCGGCAAGGGAATTCATGGGTGATGGGGAAACTCACGCCGCGGCAGTCCGTGCGGCTGGAGGCGGCATTGAGGAAGTGCCCAAGCGAAAATGGATAACGGCGCGGGAAGCATAGCCGCCCCCTCCCGTGCAGTCATGTCACCGAAACTAATTACAGCCGCGCCTTCCGCGCACCCGAGACCGGAGGAACAAAAGAGGTTGTCGCTGTTTCCAGTGGGCAAATGCGGTGTAGCAACCCAAGTGGGCTAACCGGCAGGCACCATCTCACTTGCCGGTCCAAAGGTCGCGAATCGTGTCTTCGTCGCCGAACCCGTCGGGCACCGCGATGCTTGGTCGGTTCGCGAAATACCGCCGTTTCCCGTCCTTGGGCGAGGCCAGCGTGCGACCGCCGGGCATTTCGAGATGACCGTTCGGATCCATCCGTTGCACCCACGCCCAGGCATAGCGCAGCCATTGATCGCGATACTCCCGGCTTTGGTGCGCGAACCAAGTGATTTCATCGTAGCCCCAAACCCATATGCCTCCAGCTTTCGCCTGGCCCGGCTCGAGGCTGGGGCCCCAGTTGTCGATCTCGACCAGGTAAGGCAGGTGTTCGCAGCTCCACCCGCTGAAAGTCGTACCACCCTTGCTCCGACCATAAATACTGTCGAGGAATCCCGCCCTGAGTACCGCTTCCTGAGGCCGATCGGGCACCTCCACGATGCGCAGAGGAAAAGAATGAAAATCCATCAGCAACCGGCCTGCTTGCACCAAGCCGCCGCTCGGGACAGGCGAATCGCAGAGCACCATATGCCGCCGGGCATGGTTGGCCGCATGGGACCGGATCAATGCCAACATCTGGGGATAGTGGTCCAGATTGGGATCATTACCGTTCATCAGCTCTGTCTGCCCGAAGTGAATCGCCTCAAAGCCGGCATCGATGAACGAGGCGGCAAGAAAATAGAACCAGAGTTTGGTCTCCATTAGGTTGACATCGGGAACCGCCTGGTTTTCGCCCCAATGATTCCTGAAGCGGCCATCCGGATACAGCATGGCGGCATAGCGAAAATTCCTTTTCTCTGCGCGTTGGCCCAAGGCGGCGAAGGCCCAGGCCGGGACGGGAACCTGCTCCACGCTGGTGGTTACGATTTCAAAAATGCAGGCCTGCAAAATCCGGTCCGGATCGCTGGCAAGCACCTTCGGCACCAGTTGCATCGCCCGCCCGAGCGCGCCCGGCAGATCAGCTTCATCACCCCACAGGCAAAAGCTGCGTCCGATGAATTTCGCCCCAAGGCCCCCGAGCATCCGTATATTGTCATCGAGATGGCGCGCCCATTGAACAGGCCTTCCATCGTGATCGCCCGTGACAGGTAGTTTTCCAGCGTTTCCCTGGTAATGGTCCGGTCGAAGCGATAGCTGCCTGAAGCCGGAAAAGGAACCGAATCGGCCCACAGTTTTGTGCGCGGACAGATAACGGCCAGACAAACGGCGCCCGCGAGCACGGCATTCCGGCCGATGGTTTCCAGATGCTTTTTCATATCAGTCCTTCGCGAATCTTCTGATGAATGCGGTTCCCATTGGCCGGATCCATGCGGCATGGACGAGTGAAGAAAATATTCGGGCTAACGGCCACAACCCCTGGTTCGGCTGGAGAAGAGGGTACAAGTGGCTTCGTCGTCATGACGTCAGTGCGAAAGGAGCAGTTCGAGCATCCGGCGGTCGAGCTGGTGCCCGTGGAAGCTCTCGTATTTCACGTCGCTGCGGCGGCTGTCCATCACGCCGAAGTCGCCGCGCAGATTCCACATGGACCAGCCCCAGCCAGCCTCCTGCCAGAGATCGAGCATATCGGTCATCCAACCCAGGCAGGCGGCGTGGGGCGTGCGGCTGTAGCAGCCCCATTCTCCCACGTGCACCCGGCCGCCGCGGCGGACCAGCGGCTGCCACTTCTCGATCAGCTCGGCGCGCAGCTTCTCCTTGTCCCAGCGGATGCCGCGCTGGTCGGTCATCGGCCAAGTGGGCACTTCGCGCGACTCGAACTCGCGCTCCGGCACCCATTGGGCCGTGTAGTGGCTGACCATCTTGGGCAGATAGCCGCGTGTGCTCTGGATGACGTTGTCCGGCAGCAAGGCCAGGACCGGCGTCTGGCCGATGTCCGCGCCGTCGACGAAGATCAGCCGCTCGGGCGAGACGGCGCGGATGGCCGCGATGAGCGCCCGGCAGATTTGCACGTACTCCGTGTGCTCGGTCATGAACGGCGGCTCGTTGAGCAGATCGAAGCTCAGGCGGCCGGACGGCACCTGTCGGTAGCGCCGCGCGAGGAATTCCCAGTGCTGGACCGCGACCGCCAGCGCCCGCGGGCTCGCCGGCAGCTTCCCCGTGAAGAGCTGCTCGGGCTCGCGCTCGCGTTCGTTGACACAATAGCCGGGTATCCGATGGAGGCACAGGTTCAGATGGATGCCGTATTGCCGCCCCCACTCGATGGCCTCGTCGAGCGGCACGAGTGCGCGTTCGTCGATCGCCTCCCAATGCGCCGGTTGCGACCAGCACCAGTACGACACCGGCAGCCGGGCGAAGTTGAAGCCCCACTCCGCCATCAGGGCGAAGTCGGACTCCTCGAAGCGCGGGGGCGACATCCAGCCGCTCATCTCGGTGAGGTTGAAGCCGCGCCAGCGGGGGGCGACCGGCGGCGGTGCGGCCTGGAGCGCCCGGGGGAGCAGTGCAGCAGCGGCCGCGGCGGCGGCTCCGAGCATGAATTGGCGGCGGGTCAGTTCGGTCGGTTTCATCGGTAAATTCAGCCAGTGGGAGCTGCGCGGCGAGGTCGCTCAAGCCGTCCGGACCTCCTGCAAGCCCAACTCGTCGGCCACCTGTTTCCGGAGAATGAATTTCTGGATCTTGCCCGTCACCGTCATCGGGAACTTGTCGACGAAACGGAAGTAGCGCGGGATCTTGTAGCGGGCGATCTGACCCTGGCAGTAGGCCCGGAGTTCCTCTTCGGTGCAGGTCGCACCGGGGCGCAGCACGACGCAGGCACAGACCTCCTCGCCATTCCGCTGGTCGGGCACGCCGACACAAGCGACCTCCTGGATGCGGGGGTGCTGGAAAAGGAACTCCTCGACCTCGCGCGGATAGATATTCTCGCCGCCGCGGATCACGACGTCCTTCGAGCGGCCGACGATGTTGCCGTAGCCGTCCTCGTCGATGGTCGCCAGATCGCCGGTGTGCATCCAGCGGGCGCGGTCGATGGCCTCGGCCGTCCGCTCCGGTTCGTTCCAATAGCCGAGCATGACCGAATAGCCACGGACCAGCAGTTCGCCCTTGGTGCCCCGCGGAACGACTCTCCCGCTGGCGTCGACCACCTTGGCCTCGAGATGGGGCTGGATCCGCCCGACGGTCGAAACGCGCCGCTCGATGGTATCGTCCCACGCGCTCTGAAAACTGACGGGTGAGGTTTCCGTCATGCCGTAGGCGATGGTGATCTCACTCATGTGCAGCTGCTCCACCACCCGCTTCATTACCTCCACCGGGCAGGGGGCTCCGGCCATGATGCCCGTCCGGAGTGATTTCAGGTCGAAGCGGCCGATCTCCGGATCCTCGAGGATGCGGATGAACATGGTGGGCACCCCGTAAAGCGCGGTGCAGCGTTCGGCCTGGACGGCCTCCAGCACGCTGCGGGGATCGAAGGCCTCACCGGAGAAAACCATGCACGCGCCGTGCGTGATGCAACCGAGGGTACCCATCACCATCCCGAAGCAGTGATAGAGTGGCACGGGGATGCACAGGCGGTCGTGCTCGGTGAAGCGCATGGCCTCCACCACATAGCGCCCGTTGTTGAGGATATTGTGATGGGAGAGCGTCGCTCCCTTCGGCAGACCGGTCGTGCCCGAGGTGAACTGGATATTGATGGCATCGTCGGCCTGGAGCGCGGTCTCCACCTCCGCCAGCCGGGCCCGCTCCGCGGCTTCCGGCTCCGGCAGCAGGTCGTCGAAATTGAATATCCCCGGAGTGGCCTCACGGCCCAGGCGGATCACCAGCTGCAGGTCCGGAAGACGCGCAGCCTGCAGGTGGCCGGGAGGCGCGCTCCGGAGTTCGGGGGCGAGTGACTGGAGCATCCCGAGGTAGTCGTTGCCACGGAAAACCGGCGCGAGGACCAGGGCGCGGCAACCCACGTGCTTGAGGACGAACTCGAGCTCCCGCAGCTGATAGGCGGGATTGATGGTGACGAGAATGATCCCGGCCTTGGCCGCCGCGAACTGGGTGAGCACCCACTCGGCGCAGTTGGGTGACCAGATGCCCAGGCGGTCACCCGGGTTGAGCCCGAGACGGAGCAGACTGGCCGCCAGCCGGTCCACGCGGGCGCCAAGCTCCGCGTAGGTCCAACGGATGCCCTGATGCCGGACGACCAATGCGTCCCGCTTCGGGAAGCGGGCGATGGTCTGCCGCAGGCACTCGCTGATGGTGACACCGAGCAGCGGGCGCGCGGAGGCACCGTGGACGTAGCTGGGGCGTGAAGCCATGGAGACAGAAACCGAACGGCGCGTTCAGGGCACGATGGGCAGGATCAGCGCGGAGGGATGAGCAGCATCGTGATAAATCGTGTTGGTGGCGGTCGCGAACGGCTTGGAGCCGTCGTCCCGTCCGCCGTTCTGCGGATTCCGGTCGAACCGCGGGAAGTTCGCACTGGCGATCTCCAAGCGCAGCTTGTGCCCCGCCAGGAAGACGTTGGCGGTCGACCACAGATCGACGGCGATCTTGCAGATCTCGCCCGGCTTGAGGGGCTCGGTCTTCTCCGGTGAATTGCGGAAGCTCGCACGCAGAATCCCGTCGGTCAGATTGAACGCGCGGCCGTCGGGGAAGACGTCCACCAGCTTGCCGGTGAAGTCGGTGTCCACCGCGGAGGAGCTGACATAGAGTTCGAGTGAGACCGGGCCGGTCACCTCCACGTCATGCGTGAAGGCCGGCGTGGTGTAGACGAGGACATCCGTCCGCTCCTCGACCTTGCGCTGGTCGAGTGGACCGTTCGGATAGGTGCCCAGGTCACCGAGGATCGGACCGCCGTGGGTCGGGACCGGGCGATAGGGATCGGAGACATACTGGTCGGCCGGTTCACTGGCCGGGGCGGCTGAACTGAGGCTGCCGTAGCCGGCGAGTGAATTAGCCCGCCCGCCGGAATGAAGATAGTAGCGGGTCGGCCGCGCCCGGGCGAGCGGCCACTCGTCCTCGGCGCGCCAGACGTTCTTTCCCATCACGAAAATCTTCACCGATTTCTCCTTCTCGAAACCGTTGTCGATTCCCTTCAGGAGGTGGTCGAAGAAGCGGAGCGTGTAGCCCCAGCTGTCGAAGAGAGCTACCTTCCCGAACTCAATCTCGCCGATCTTCTCGCCGAAGCCGGCGTGCCCGCCGGGCATGATGACCAGCCGCTGGCCCTTGCGTGCGGCTTCGGTCGCGCCCTGCGCCCGGATACCGGTGTAGTTGCGGATGGAGCCGTCCTGAAAGAGATCGTACCAAGCGGCGAAGTGCACGGCCGGCACGGTGACCTTGCCGAATTGCTCCTCGATCGACCACTGTTTCCAGTAGTCATCGTAGGCCGGATGAGCCCACCAGTCGAAATAGTAATCCGCCAAACCCTTGCTGGTGCCGACATCGAGCACGGGATAGGCGGAGGGCGGACGCTGGTAGTCCCAGTGGGAGGGAAGCGCACTGCCCATCGTCTTGCGGGAGGCAACATTGATGGACAGCACCGAAGTCCAGGCCTGTGCCAGCATCTGCATGAACGCCCCGCCTTGGTAGGCCCAGTGCCCGTGGTAGTTCGACGCGGTGATCATTGGCGCGATGCCCGCGAGATGCGGCGGGGCGCTGACCGCCGCCTGCATCACCGGGACACCAACGTAGGAGCCCCCGACCATCCCGACCTTGCCATTGGAGTACGGCAAGGCGGCCGCCCACTCCACGGCGTCGTAACCGTCGTTGGCCTCGTACTTGAAGGGATACCACTCGCCACCCGACAGGTGCCGCCCGCGCACATCCTGCAGGATCATCACATAGCCGCGCGCGGCGCCCTTCAGACCCATATCGACGTTGGCGTACTTGTCGTAGCAGGTGCGCTGGAGGATCACCGGGAATTTGCCGTCCGCCTTCGGCCGGTAGATGTCGGCGTAGAGAACCACGCCGTCGCGCGTCTTCATCTGGACGTTGTTCTCGAATACAACCGCGTACTCCTCGGTCGCCCAAGCCGCGCAACCCGCGCCGAGGGCAAGGCCGATCACCGCACACTTGAGGTAGGCATTCATCAGGATGTCGAAGGGGAGGGTAATAGATACGGCCGACCGGCGCAAAACACAGCCGGATCTCTGCCTGGATGGGGTTGGGGGCAACTTTTGGAGCGTGGGGGCGCCACCAAGGCCGACACCCATGTCCGGGAGCAGTCTAGGCGTCCCAAGCGCCTCCGTCTTGTCGCCAAAACTGAGTACAGGATCGACGACAAAAAAACGGCCCCGGCATGCACACACCGGGGCCGTCGATACGGACTGGCTATGAACTCAACCTAATCAGAATTCGAGGGAGTTGGTGAGAGCCCAAGTCATGCCTTCCTGAATGCGAGAAAGGGCCAGGGAGCCGTCCGGCTCATAATAGGACGGAACCAAGCGGGTCTTCTCACCAACGTTGCGCAGGTTGACTTGGATGTGCCAGGCGAGGTTGCGGTAGTTGAGCTTCTTCGTGTAACCGAACCACAGGTCGTAATGCGAATCCTGCGGCCCTTTGAGCGGTTGGTTCACGTCCAGGAACCCGAGGCTCGCGTTGTAGCGGTAACCCGAGATGCGGCTCGCTTCGAAGCGCCCCGCGCCACCCACCATGAGGCCCTTGAGCTTACCGTGATCGAACGTGTAGTTGGTCACGAGGTTGAGCCGCCAGGGTGCCACTTCCGGAGCCGACTGCCCCTGCGAAGCGAGAGCGACCTGATAAGGCAGCCAGAGACCGTCACGCCAAGCCGAGCTGACGATGAACGCCGACGAATTCACACCGAACTGCCTCAGGTAACCGGCGTCGCCACTGTAGAACGTGTTGAGCTGCTCCATGAAGATGCGCGTGGCGCCGTCGATGTTGGTGCGAGTCGCATTGGTGCGGACATAGTTCACCGCAATGTTCCAATTGTCCACAGGCTGGAAAATGACCTCGAACTCCGAACCCTTTGAAAGGGTGTCAACCGTCGTGACCGGCAGGGTGCTCGCCGAGGGGCTGAGCACGGTAACGGCAGTGAGGAAATCGGAGAAGGGTGACGTACCGCCGAAGGCATCGTGGAGGAAGCCCGTGGCTCTCGCCTTGTCGGGATCGAGCGGCACCGGCACATTCCAGAAGGTGTAGAACGCCTTGTTGAGGAAGGACGGCGCGTTGAGCCACGCTTGAACCATCTTCTTCGCGTTAATGGTCTGCTGGGCCGTCTGGTAGGCCGAGGTGGGGCTGGTGTTCGTGAGGTCATCCGTGATCGAGACCCCCGGGACACCATCGGCGTAGGCGTAGTTCTCCCAGCCAGCCAGCGCGGTATCCAGACCGATGCCATCCGAGATGCCGTTCATGCGATCCTGCACGATGGCCGCGGAGACGTAACCGAACGCGGCCAGCCGGTACATGAGATAGCTGCCGTTGCCGAAAAGCGCCGTGGCACCAGAAGTGAGGGTCGCGTTGGTTGTCACCGTCTTGTACCAATTGGCCCGGAGGGTCAGGCGATCATTCAGGACGCTGACGACCACGCCCTTCTCGCGGGTCTTGCCCTGCGGATTGTCGATCACATTGCCCATGAGGTTGCGGCGGGGAGCATCGGCCTTGAAGTTGCTGGACTCATTGTAGAGGAACGAAATCCTGGTGCCGCCGAGGAATTTGGAGGTCCATTTCTTCGGCAAGTGGTAGACTCCGCTCCAATTCCTGCTTTGTCCCTGCGCGACCCGATAGCTGCTGGGCTTCAGATCGTAATCCAGCGCCGCGGTGCCGTTGGCGGAGTTGAGCGGTGCGTTCGTGTCGTAATTGACCACGCGATCCTTGCGCCAGCCGAAGGTGGGGATCAGGTCGCCGCCCAGCAGGTAACCCTGCCAAGTGAAGCCCTGGGAGTTGTCGACGAACTTGCTTCGATTTCCACCGGTGACCAAGCTGGGGAAATCCTTGGGGTTGTCGGCACTCAACCAATTGACACCACCGTTGGTCCAGCCGACGTAGTTGGCCGGATTGTCGACCTGCGTTCCTGTGACCGTCTGGCCGGTATTGATGTTCACATAAGTGTAAGGATCGGTCTTGTTGACCGTGCTTGGCGCATTCCAAGTGCTGTTGAAGTAACGTACCACCGCGGATGCTCCGGGCGTAAGCGTGGTGGTGATCCGATTGAGGTTTGCGCCCGATGCCGAGGATTGGGAACTGAGGCTGCCACCCAGATAATAGATCCAATCCCAAGCCCGGGTACCAGTGATGGAGCCGTACGAGGAGGTCGCTCCGGGAGTAATGAGATCGATCAATTCAGGCGTAGCGGCATGTTGCGCCCAAGAGAGCGAGCGCTGTTCCTTGATGTCCTGATTGACAAGGCCGGTGAACACACTCCGTCCCAGCACCTTGGTCAGCCAGTTTTTGCCGAAATAATCCGCGGAATCGAGGTCCAGCGTCACGATGCCGCGCTTGCTCTTGCGATCGATGTTCGACGAACCGTTGCCGAAGGCATCCGTTGAGGCGACATAGGGGCGGCCCAAGTTCGCGTTGGTACTGCCGTCGGAAAGCGTCTGGTTAATCTCGACGCCGACTGCGTAGAATTTGCCCGTCAACCACGAGACTTGTCCGGCGTGATACGCCTGATGGTCGTATGTAAGGTCGAACGCCAGCTTGTCGTTGAAGAAGGTCTGTTGAACATCGATATTTTCGGCTCTCCAGTTCTGCCATTCCCGCTTGTTTGGTCCGTCGAGCAGGTTGTCGAAGAAGTTGAAGACGCTGGAATCGGTCAGCACCTTGTCGTAGTAGAACGCTCCGCCTGGCAGGGCCGAGGCGGCATAGAAGGAGTAAGTCGGCACGGTGCCCGGACGATAGGCCTGGCCCGGGCCGCCGTTGCCACCGTAAGAACTGTTGGCCATACCGACGATGACCTTGCCCGGCAGATTGGAGCCATCGGTATAGTAGTACTTCACGTCGGGCGTGCTGCTGATGCCTTGGAAGGAAAAATTGCCGACACCACCTGGGCTATAAAGCAGCACGATAGGATCGGTCGGCGACTGCGAGCCGTGACCGGGCAGAAGCGTGTTCAGTGTGGCCTTGTTGTAGAGGCCGTTGAACCACGGCGTAATCAGGTCGTTCGGAGGAAGGATGCGCGGATTATTGGAATGTACCCGGCCATCCTCGATCTTGGCGCGCACGGTGGTATGGTTCCCGTTGCCAAACAGGTCGGCATCGTAGCGCAGGGCTGCGTAAACTCTCTTCTGGTTGTTGAATGCCGGCTCCTGCTGGAATTTCTGTTTATCGTCTAGCAGCGAAACCCTGAGCGCCAGCTTGTTCTTGAGCAGAACTTGATTGGCATCGAGCGAATTGCGGAACGAGCCGTATTCATCGACCCGGTTCTGCAGTTTGTAGGAATTCCGGTAACTCGCATCGTTGACGCTGGCGTTGATGATACCGGCCGGGCTGCCGACGCCGAACAGGATAGAGTTGGGTCCGCGCTGGAGGTCGATGCGTCCGACGTTGAAGCTGTCCCATGGAATATCCGTCAGAAAATAATCCCGCGTATTATCCGCCGCACTGAGGCCGCGCACGCGGTTGTTCGAACTGGGATTGATCAGGGTCGTCACCTCGTTGGGGGTCTTGACTCCGGCCGAACCGGAAAAATTGCCGCCAAAGCCAGCGACTTCCGTGCTCGGAGTGTAAATCAGGAGGCCTTGGTTGCCCGTCACGCCGGTGTCCTTTAGAAACTGCGAGGTGATGACGCTGATGGCCGAAGCTACGTCGTTCAAATCGGTTCGCACTCGCGTTCCCGCCAAGGTGCTCGTCGCACGGTAAGTGTTGGTTCCGACGGTGTCCTCCACCACGAAGGGTGAGAGGGTGTACACTTCTTCGTCGTTCTTACGCTGGACATCCTTTTGCTTCAGCTTGGATTGATCTTCCGGCTGGCTGACGCTGGCAGGGTCGGCGGGCTTGGCTTGGGCGTGGAGGTGGGTCACGCCACCGACGGCAAGGGACACGGCGAGAAGAACTGCGCCGGCCCGGGGTGTGCTGTTACGGCTCATTTGGTATGTGGGGTTAGGTTTGATCAAAGCACGCCGCAAAGCGGCATGATTTTATCAGAAATTCGTGCGCAGTCGGGTAGAGGGGTGGCGCGAGGGGTGAACCGGACTCGGGGTTGTCCGGCAAATGCGATGAGCAAAGCTTATCGCTCGCCGTGATTTGCGTCACGTCACCAAAACTAATGACACCCTCCCACCGACCTGCGGCGAGGCCTGCTCTCTCGGTTACGGACTATCCGGCACGACTGTCACCGTGCCTACCGGGAGGCCCTGGTCGAGGGAGACGACCGTACGGACGTTCTTCAGGTCGTTGCCGCGGAGCAGTACTCCCGAGCTTTCTCCGTCAACGCGGAGAAAGGTCGTAGCGTCGGGAGAGACCCTCGTTCCCGTGAGTCTCGCGCCCTTCACGTCATGCAGCCGGACAACCGGCTGGGCACCCGGCTGCACGGTGGTCCTCAATCCATCGATGGAAATATCCTCCGCCCGGTCGCACACGATGGCCGAACGAAAATCGGGCTCCTGGCACACGATCTCCAGGTTCTGGATCGAAATCCCGCGAGCGTGCCGGATGAAGAACCCATACCCCGGCAGCGGCCCGTACATTGAATACTCGGGATAGTCTTCCGCGTGTTCGCCGATCTCTCCGAGGGAGATCGCCTCGGCCTCGGCCAAGGTGTGCCCGCGCAGATTGGTGATGCGGATATCCCGCAGCGTGATGTTCTCCACGGGATGCCCCGGAAGGCCGGCGATCGAACTGGCGAGCGGTCGCGCGTCGGCCGGACAAAAGACTGTGGCGGTGACCCGGCTGATTGAAATGTTCCGCACAGTGCCAACCGCACGGTCCTCGGGTTTCATCCAGCGGCGGCCACGATCCCCGAGACGCACGAACACGGCCGCCCCGACGTTGGTCATCGTGATGTCGGACACCTGCACGTCTTCCATCGTACCGCCGTCCACGATTTCCAAAGCGAGACCGGCCGCATTGACGTCGTGCATCGTGATGCCCGAGATCCTGATGTTCCTAAAACCACCGTTGGAGGCGGTGCCGAACTTCACCCCGTTGGCCAACGAGCTCAGGGTGCAGTTGGTAATGCGCACATCCTCGCAGTCGCGCAGATTGGCCTTAAGGCAGATGGAATCGTCACCCGAGTTGAAGCGGCAGTTGTCGACACGCACCTGCCGGGAGCCATCGATGTCGATGCCGTCGTTGTTCGCGTCGTTCTTGCGACTGTCTACGGTCACTCCCGTCACCTCGACTCTTTCGCAATTGAGGTAGTCCTGGCACCAGAAGGCCATGTCCACGAGGGTGACCCCGCTGACTTTCACATCCACGCAGCCGACGAAGCTCAGCCCATAGGGGCGTTTGAGGTATGCATCGCGCTCCGGCACCCCGCGCTGGCGGAGCGCCTGCTTGGAGAGATTCGGATGACTGCCCTGGCCGTTGATGCGGCCGGCTCCGACGACGGCCACATTCTCCTGCCCGGCGGCATAGATCAGACTGTGGCGACCGTACTCGAGGTTCTCGGGGTAAAGATGACGGATACGCCGGGCGGGGACACTGTCGTCGAGCGCCGGAGCAGGGCTCTCCGGATAGTCGCCCAGCTCCGTGCTGCCCAGCAGCTCTGCTCCCGCTTCCAGTTGCAGCGTGACGTGGCTCCGCAGATAAATTGTGCCGGTGAGAAATCTTCCGGCCGGCACGACGACGGTCCCGCCGCCCGCCTGCACCGCGGCATTCACTGCGTGGTTTATCGCGCTCGTATTCAGCGTCACCCCATCGGATACGGCGCCGTAATGGCGAATATCGTGGACAGCCGCGCTGGCCGCGAAACCGGGAAGGTGCAAGGCAAGCATTCCGATCAGACCGGCAGCCACTCGACGGAGGCAGACGTATGCGGTTGTCGCTTGCGCTGCATCGTTTGCAGAAGACAACATGCGATTCCTAGTGATTGCGGAATGAGATGCGGCGCAACCCGAAAGCAAAGCTGGGGCTGTCATCAGTATTGGTGACAGTGACTCGGGAAGTATCCGACGGAAAAATAGTTTCCAAGCGCACCACACCCGCCTGAGAATGCATCAGCGGCCCAATCAGAATGTCTCCTCGTCTCCCCTTCCCTCCTGCACGGCGTGTGTTCAGGTGGTTCCCCATTGTCCTGGCATTGCTCCTTACCGTCACGGCATGGGGTCGGAACAAGTATCTCGTCCGCTCCTGGGACATTGAGACCGATATCTCGGCCAGCGGATTGAACTGCCTCTGTCTCAGCCGGGAAGGTTTTCTCTGGCTCGGTGCATTCGAGGGCTTGATCCGTTTTGACGGCATCCAGTTCACGCGGGAAAATTTCCCCGACTCAAGTCCGATCCACGGCAACAACATCACGGCCTTGTGGGAAAGCGACCAAGGCGTGCTCTGGATCGGATGCGAATCTGGCGAGATGTTCAGCTGGGACTACCACCGCGGCCAACTGACGCAACAGCCCCAACGCTGGCCGGCGCAATCGGTGCGCTCGATCGCCGGTGACGGGAGGGGCGATATCTGGCTCGCGCTGGACACTCATGACATCGTCCGGCTGCGAGATGGCTGGACACTGCATGCCCCGCCTTCAGCCACGGCGTCCGGCAACGTTCAGCACTTGTTGTCCACCTCCGACGGTCGGCTGTATCAGCAGTTTGGTACGGTCCTCCAATTGCAGGGTGGGTCGAAAGAACAGCCGTACTGGCAGGAACTGCAACTGCCTGGTGTCATCATCCAACGCATCGCTCCCTCGCCGGGTGGCCAGTGGATTTTCGCCAACGACCGTATCCGGCTCTGGACGGGCAAAGCCTGGGGCGAAGAGCGGGGAAAGGTACCGCCCGGTACCTACATCATTCGCATGCGCGAAGCGAGTTCGGGCGATCTCTTCGTCGGGACGCTACGCAGCGGGCTCCTCGTCTTCCAAGCCGACGGCAGCATGCAGGAACTCGATGTCATACCCGGGGTTGGCGAGCGCATCCAGGACATGATCGAGGATCGGGAGGGCAACATCCTGGCGTGCAGCCATAATCGCCTGGTTTGCGTCAGCCCGAGCCGGGTCCGGGTCGTCTCCTCCGAGGACAACTGGGGAAATAGCCGCCCGGTCTCTGTCGCTAGCACTCCGGACGGCAGCTGGTGGCTGGGCACCGAAGGGTCCGGTCTCTATCGGATCAAGGATGAACAACGGGTGCATCTGGCGGAAACCGCCGGTTTGAGCCCGTTCGTCTGGAGTCTGTTGCCGGAGGGGGACAATCGGCTGTGGATCGGCACCTGGGGTGGCGGCATGTATCGCTATCAGGATGGCGCTGTCAGTCCGGACGAGCACTGGAATAGATCCATTCAGGGCTGGGTGGTCCCTGCGATTCTGCGCGACCGGGCTGGAACACTCTGGGCCGGAACCAACACAGGGTTATGGCACCGGGAAAAGGATGAATGGATTCCGGTGCGCGAGGCCGATGGCTCACCTGTTATGCAGATCCGCGGAATGGCAGAAGATCGGGAGGGCAGGATATGGCTGGCCACCAATGGCCAAGGTCTGAAGTACTGGGCCGCTGGGCGGATCCATGCCATTGAACCGACCGAGGGCATTCCGGCCCGCTTCATCTCGGCCGTTCACTGTGACAGGTCTGGCCGAATCTGGGTCTGTACCCTGGGCATGGGCCTGTACCGGCTGACCGGCAGGCAATGGTCCCACATCGGCTATGCACACGGACTTCCCACGAACGATCTCTACTCTCTTTCGGAGGATCAGCACGGGAAATTCTGGTTCACCTCGCCCGCGGGCATCTTCGCGATTGCCGAGAAGGAACTCATCGAGTTGACGGGAGGCCTGCTGGAGAGGCTCCATCCTTTCATTCTCGACCATAACGACGGCCTGCCTTCCACCTATTGCTCCCGAGGGACCCAGTCCGCTGCTTGGTTGTGCCCGGATGGCCAACTGCTCGTGCCGACCTCGATGGGGCTCGCGGCGGTGCCGACCGCCGAGCTCGCCGCGAGCAAGACGAAGGTGAACGTGATTTTCACTGCGGCGAGCATTGACGACCAGGTGGTCAACCCAGTCGCCGGCCGTACGCTGCACATCCCGCCCGGCACCCGGCGCACCCAGTTC
Source organism: Opitutia bacterium (assembly GCA_016187925.1). Classification (GTDB taxonomy): domain Bacteria; phylum Verrucomicrobiota; class Verrucomicrobiia; order Opitutales; family Opitutaceae; genus Didemnitutus. Next base: position 62,744 of record JACPIS010000010.1, read on the forward strand.
GAATTCACCTCTCCTTCCTTCAGCAACGCGAAGCGCATTCATTTCCGTTACCAACTGCTCGGCTTGGACAACCGGTGGGTCGATCTCGGCTCACGCCGCAACGTGCTCTTCAGCCACCTCCCTCCCGGCGATTATCTTCTCCGGGTCATGGCCTCGAATCCCGACATGGTGTGGAATCCGATCCCCGCGACACTGGCGCTGAGCATCGAACCCTATTTCTGGGAGACCGAGTGGTTCCGCCTCGGCAGCCTCATGCTGCTGGTCCTGCTGGTGGGCCTCACCGTCTGGTACATCGTCCGCCGACGCACGCGCCTGCAGCTCGAGCAGCTGGAAGCCCAGCAGGCGATTGAGCAGGAACGTCGCCGCATCGCCCGTGACATCCACGACGAACTCGGCGCCTCCCTGACCCAGATCATGATGATGAGTCAGGTTCCGAACCCGGTTGATGAGGGCGTGAGCACGGACGCCACCCTGCTGCCCCGGATCCATACAGTCGCCTGCGCCATCACCAAATCCATGGACGAGTTGGTCTGGGCCGTGAATCCGTCGCACGACACCATCGAGAGTCTCGCGGCTTACGGAGTTCGCATCGCGCAAGAACTCGTCTCGGCCGCCGGTCTGCGCCTTCGGCTCAACATTCCCGGCCTGCTTCCCGATCTCAAGCTAAGCGCCGGCCTGCGTCATCACCTCCTGCTCTTCCTCAAGGAGGCGATCAACAATGCACTACGCCATGCCCGTGCCCGCGAGATTTCTCTCACCCTGATGGTCGAGAATGCCCAACTGCGGCTCGAAGTCAGTGACGACGGCCAAGGCTTCACTCCCGCCTCCGCTCCGGAGGAGGGGAACCCCGACCGCTCGGGCGGCCATGGACTCCCGAACCTGCGGCGCCGAGCCCAAGAGATGGGAGGCACCCTGGAGATCGTGTCGGCCCCGCAACGCGGCACCACCCTCCGTCTCACAGTTCCACTGTCGTCAATCTGAGCCCCTCATACCACACCCCTCATGAACATCCGTACCGTCATCGTGGAAGACGACCCGGGCACCAGTGCCCTGATCACCGGCTGGCTCGAACGCGCCGCCGGCTTCAAGCACCTGCGCACTTTCGCCCATCCCGTCGCCGCGCTCAAGGAGCTGGCGACGCTCAACCCCGACGTCGTGCTGACCGACATCAACCTGCCGGAAATCAACGGCATCGAGTTCGTGCGCGCAGCCAAGCAGCAGCTACCCTCCACACAGTTCGTCATGCTCACGGTCTACCGCGATGTGGAGCACATCTTCGACGCGCTGAGCGCGGGTGCCACCGGCTACCTGCTCAAGTCGACCCTGCGCAACGAACTGCTGGCCGCCGTCAAGGAAGTCTACGACGGTGGCTCGCCCATGAGCAGCGATGTCGCCCGCATGGTGGTGCGCTCCTTTTGCCGCCCCAGTCCCGCCAAGGACGAGTTGGCCGAGTTGTCGGAGCGGGAGCGAGCCGTCCTGAATCTGCTCGCCTCCGGGTACCTCTACAAGGAGATCGCCGAACAACTCTCGATCGGCGTGAACACGGTCAGCACCTATGTACGCCGCATCTACGAGAAGCTGCATGTGCGCTCCCGCGCGCAGGCCGTGGCCAAGTTGCTCAACGTCACTGACGACAACAAATCGCGGTGAAACGCTGCGCGCCCCGGCTCAACGCCGCAGGCTGAGCCGGTAGGTGCTGGACCAGCCGGGTTGCCGTTCCGCGGTCAACCGAAGCGTGAACTCATCGGCGTCGGTATCCGGCAAGACGACGGTGACCTTCGGTCCGGCCAGGGCGCCCTGCGCCGGCACCTCGGTGTAGCTCCACTCGCGCAGCGGGATGACCCGGGCGCCGAGAATCAGCTCCGCCGCGAGGATACCTGCGGGTTGGGACACCGCCCGGTCGTTGAGCAGCCATAGTTCGGCCGTGAACTGTTCGCCCGCGCGCCACTGGAAACGCGGAATGCGCGCGGAGGCCAGCACCGGCCGGCAGGCTTGCGCGACGCTCGCCAGCGCCGGCTTCGGGCGGGCAGGCCAATTGACCAGGCTGTTGTTCGCCGCGGTGGGCCAGGGCTCGTTGAAGCACCAATTCAACGCCATGGCGCAGCGGGGCTGCTGGCGACGGGCCTCCTCGAAGACCGACTTGTATCCCTCCGATTGCAGCCAGGTGCTTTTCTCCACGGCATCCTCGAGCGAGCGCATCGGCCCGAAGAGCGTCTCGAGCGCGCCGAGGCAGAGCCAGGTCGTGGGATCGGGTGGATCCCACGCCGCGAGACCATGGTGCGTCTCCCAACTGGTCCCAGCGCGCGGTGGCCACAGTTCGTCGGCCGGAATGAACGCCTTCAGGTAATCCACGGGCGACGCGCTCGGACAGCCGAATTCCGAGTAGGCCGTGTTGCGCGCTTTCTGGAAGGTCGCGAAGATGTCCTGTCCGTCGCTCAGGAAACGGTAGTCGCCGTGGCCCATGCCGTCGACCGGCGACGTCGGCAGGAAGGGAGTCGACGGGTCGAGGTCGTAGCAGTTGCGGTTGAGCAGCCGGAGCGGAAGGCTCTGGTCGGTCATCCGGGACCAGGAATTGAACAGCTCGTTGCCGCCGACCCATAATGCGAGGCAGGGATGCTGGCGCACGCGCCGGATGAGCGCCTTCGACTCGGCATCCAGCAGCGCGAGGTAGTCAGGATCGTCCGGGTAAAGATTGCAGGCGAGCGGGAACTCCTGCCAGACGAGCAGGCCGAGTTCGTCGCACTGGCCGAAAAAATCCTCCGTCGGCGCTCCTGCCCCGCCCCAGTTGCGCAGGATGTTGAAATTCGCCCCGCGCGCGAGTTGCAGCAGCGGCCGGTAGGTGTCCGCGTTGATCAGTCCCGGAAAAATGTCGGGAGCGACCCAGTTGCTGCCCTTGGCGAAGATTCGCCGGCCGTTCAGTTCGAAGGTTACCGGTGGATTATTGCGCGACTTGGGAAAGCCCATGGGATCGTCCCATGCGCCGGGATACATCACCAGCCTGCTCCGGCGAAAGCCCACCCGGCGGCGGAAGGGTTCGTCGCCGGGTAACTCGACGACAAGGGTGTACAGGTACTGTTCTCCGTGGTCGTGCGTCCACCACAGTCGCGGATTCTCCAGCCGGGCCCGCGGGCCGATGCCTTCCAACACCGTCTTGCCGGAGGCGTCCACCAGATGCCAGGAATACCTCCGGTCGGGCGGATCCGTCACGACTTCCACCGAGAGGTCCGCCGAGGAGAAATCTTCGGCCAAGGCGTAACGAAAATTCACTTCCCGGATGGCCGCGGCGGGGCGCACTTCGAATCCGGTTTCGCCGCAGAGCCCCAGCGGAATCAGTCGCGGGTGCCAGTCCCAGCCGTAGCTCATCGCCGGCTTGGTCACATGGCTGGCTTGCGTCCGGTCGGCCGGGCCCGCGTGCCGCTTGGGTGCCGGGAAAAGCAGAATCTCCACCATCGTGCCGGGAGCATGTGCGGAGACTTCGTACTCGAAGGGAATCTGCATGCCGCGATGATATAACACGGGCGCGCCCCCGATCCGGATCTCGCACTCGAAATCGACGCTGTCGCAGACGAGAAAGAGCCGTTCGCCCGGCTGGCGCGTCACCTGGGGAATGCTCGTGCGGTAGAGCCAATGTGAATCCTCCAGGCCATCGTAGGCGCGGACGTTCTGTCCGTAATTGTAGTCGGGCAGGCCGTGGGCGCGGGCCCAGTCGATCTGGACCGCGCCGGGCACCTTGGCGGGAATCCAGTCCTGAGCGGAGGGTGTTTGGCGGGGAGCGTTGAGACGGGCCAGGGCCCAGTTGGTGAGGATGCGGGGGCGATGACTTCTACCGGACATGGAGAGACAGGTTCAGGGCAGCAGCTGCAGCACCAGAGCCGAAGGATGCTCGGAATCGTGGTAAATGACGTTGTCCGCCTTCAGGCTTTCGGTCGAGCGGCTCGCGATGTCCGCGCCGGTGTTCAGGTTCCGATCGAAGCGGGGAAAATTGCTGCTGGAAACCTCCACCCGGATGCAATGCCCGGCCTTGAAAACATGAGCGGTCGAACCCAAATCGACCGTCAAGGGATAGATCTCTCCCGGTTGCAGCAACTCAGCCTTTTCGCGACCGCTGCGGTAGCGGGCGCGTAGGATGCCCTCGGTGAGGTTGAGCGCAGTCCCGTCCGGAGCCACGTCAACCAGCTTGCCGGTGAAATCGGTGTCCACCACGGAAGAACTGGCATGCAGTTCGAGTTTCACCGCGCCGATGATCTCGGTGTCGCGGGCGAGCGGCTCCGTCGAATACACGAGCACATCGGCACGCTTCTCCACCTCAGCTTGGTTATAGGGGCCCTGCTTGAGAGTGGCGTCGCCGAAGGCCGGACCGCCGACCGTCGGGACGGGATCGGTGGGATCATAGGTGTAACGATCCGCGTTCTCGTGCTCCGGCGCGGCGATGCCGAGCTTGCCGTCGCCTGCGGCGGTGTTGGCCTTGCCGCCCGAGTGAAAATAGTAGCGGACGGTCCGCGCATCCGCCAGGGGCCAGTCGTCGGCTTCGCGCCACTGGTTGCTGCCCATCACGAAGAGCCGGACCGGCTTTTCTTTGGCCATGCCGTTGTCGATGCCCTTGAGCGTGTAGTCGTACCAACGCAGCGCGAGTTTCCACAGGTCGACCACCGAGCCGGCGCCGAAATCCACCTCACCGATCTTGGGGCCGGGTCCGGCGTGGCCACCGACCATCATGACGAGCCGCTGCCCTTTGCGGGCCGCCTCGCTGCCGCCGTGCTGCTTGATGTTGAGGTAGCATGCGATGCTGCCTTGTTGGAAATAGTCGTACCACCCGCCGAAGTGCAGCGCGGGCACGGTGATCTTGTCGAAGCGCTCGGCAAAGGAGAGTTCCTTCCAGTAGTCGTCGTAATCCGGGTGCTTCAGCCAGTCGTAGTAGTAATCCGCCAGGCCGGCGACCGTGCCGAGTACGAGCAACGGGTAGCTGCTCAACGGCTGCTTCATGTCCCAATACGAGGGCTGGGCGGAGCGTCCGACGCGCCGTTCGAGGGTGTTGATGGCCAGGCTCGAGGTCCAGCCCTGGTTGAGCGCCTGCGAGAAGGCGCCCCCCACGTAGACCCACTGTTCGTGCGCGTTGGAAGCCATCACTCCGGGCATGATGCAGGCCAGGTGCGGCGGCGCGGCGGTGGCGGCGGCGAGCTGGGTCGCCGCGCTGTAGGAAAAACCGAACAGGCCGACCTTGCCGTTCGCATACGGCAGCGTGGCGGCCCACTCGACGGTTTCGTAGCCGTCGTCGCGCTCGTGGCGGAGCGGATACCATTCGCCCTCCGAGGCGTAACGTCCGCGCACATCCTGCACGATGAAAACATAGCCGTTCGCGGCAGCGCGCGGACCGAAGGTCTCGATGCGCTTGTCGTAAGGCAGGCGCTCGAGGATCACCGGAAACTTTCCGTCTTGGTTCGGTCGGAAGACATCCGCCCGCAAGGTCACGCCGTCCCGGGTCTTCATCGGCACGTTGCGCTCGACCAGGATTTCCCGGCCTTGCTCGAGCAGGATTTCCTTCGCCTGGAGAATTTCGGTCGTCGACATAAGCAGAGCGCCCAAGGGAACGAGGAGGCGGTAGATGGATGCGGGCTTCATGGGTGGGAAGACGCGGTCACGACCGCTTGGGGGTGAAAGTCAGGGTCCGGCTGCCTGCTTGCGGCCGGCTGGGCACGACGAGATAGCAGGCGTCGGTTTGCCCGACCGGTTCGAACCGCCAGCGCGCCCCCGCCGGTTGCACTGTGATCGTGCCGTCGCGCGGATGGTAGCTCGCGGGCAGATAGAATCGGCTCTCTCCGGCCCCGGCCTCGGTCCAGGTGCACTCGAAAGTGCGGGCCTCGGGATCACTCCGATACGAGGAAACGACCCCGGCCACCGCCATGGGGTAAGGCCGGCAGAGGGCCTGCATCACCGCTTGGGTCGCCATATCCTTCTCCAAAGCCCAGTAGGTGTCGCCGCAGAGCATCTGCTCGAATTGCCGGCAGATGTATTGCGCCGAGGGGAGAATCTTGGCGTCGCCGTAATAGGCGCCCCACTCGCCCACCAGCATCGGCAGGCCGAGCCGGCGCGAACTCTCTTGATGCCGGACGAAGATCAGATGGATGCGCGAGTTCGAGGCGGTGGCCACGTCGGGCGTGTCGGTCACCAAGTCGTAGCCGTGGGGAGCGTAGGCTTGCTGCGGATCGCGTTTCCCGTCGCGCAGCGACAGCGGCTCGATGGCGGTGTAGACGCCCATGTTGGACGCGCCATTGGTTTCGAGGAAAATCAGATGCGACGCATCGACCTCGCGGATGGCCCGGCTCACCTTCTGGAAGAAGGGATTGAGCCGCTTGCGCTCGAACTCCTGGAAGAGCGGCTGGGCCGCACCGAGCACGCGGGCGTAGAGCTGCTCGTCACCGACCTGCTTCAACAGCTCCTTCCGTCCTTCCGGCGTGCCCCACAGCGCGAGAATCTCGGCCAAGCCTTTTTCGCCCGGCTTGCCCAGCTCCTTCGCCAGCTGCGCGAAGTGCAGCATCATGCCCTGCGCCACGAGGCTGCCGGCGAAGGGCTCGTTCATCAGATCGTAGCCGACGACCGTCGGCTCGTCGGCGAAGTGGCGCGCGATGAAACGCCATGCCCCGGCGTAGCGATCCTGCAGCCCCACTCCGCCCGGCCCCTCCTTGTTCGCATAGAAATTGTCCATCGAGGTCTGCACCGCAGGGCTGGTGACGTAGGCATCGCTCCAGACCTTGCCGTCCGCGATGTGGGGACGCCCGTCCGTCAGCGTGGCCCACTCGGGCGCGCCATCCGAATACTTCATGCTGTAAAGATCCTGATGCATATCCAGGACCACCTGGAGTCCGTACTTCTTCGCCCACGCCACGCGCTTCTTCAGTTCGACGATCGCCTTCTCGCTGTACTGCCCGGGCTGTGGCTCGATGCTGGCCCAGGTGAAACCGAGCCGGATGCAGTTGAATCCCCAGTCGCGCATCGCCGCGTAATCCTGCTCACCAACCCACGCGTAGTCCGTCCAGTCGGCGGATTTGTCCACCAGATTCAGCCCGTGCAGGATGACTTGGCGCCCCGTGGCATCGAGGAACTTGTCGCCCGCGGCGCGCAGCGGAGGCTGCGCCGAGCGGCGAGCTGCGGCCGTGGCGGACACGGCGAGGAGGATCGTGGCGAGCGCGCAGAGTGCGGCCTGACGAAGGTTTCGGGATGTAGACATGGCGGGAAGGGAAGTTCGATGGGGAGCGGATAAGCCCGGGGGCCCCTTCCCCAAGGAGCCCCCGGAACGAACCCTGGCAAAGGGAGACAAATTCAGCCCGCGCCGCACTTCCCGTGACGGCAGGTCGGACGGGAAATCGGAGACGAAGCGCGGACGGGGTGCATCGAGGTTGAAGGGGCAAGTGCCTTGCGCAGGCGACCGGGGCTCCGGACGCGGGTGAGCTGCGGCACACAGGCATCCAACCTTAGTCAACCGACCCCGAGTCGTCACGTCCCCAAAACTAATGACTCCGCGCGGCTTGCCCGAACCCGGACGAGTCGAGATACAGCTTCTGCGGCTCCTCCCCCGCTCCACCCCAGCGGGCCGCGCTTTATGTTGAAGCACCTCCTCTGCCTTGCCGCCTTCGCGCTGGTTGCGCCAGCGGTTGCCCCGGCCCAAACCATCGCCGTCATCCCGAAGGGCACGACCCACAGTTTCTGGAAATCGATCGAAACCGGTGCCCGGCAGGCGGGCACCGAGCTCGGCGTGCAAATCATCTGGAAAGGGCCCCTGAACGAAGGCGACCGCGCCCAGCAGATCGGAATCGTGAACGATTTCGTCGCCTCCGGCGTCGCGGCCATCGTGCTCGCGCCGAGTGACGAGACCGCCCTCCGCGGCCCTGTCCGCCACGCCACCGAGCAGCACATTCCGGTCGTAATCGTCGACTCCGCGCTCAAGGGGGAAATCGGAAAGGATTACGCGAGCCTGGTCGCCACCGACAACCGGCGCGGCGGGCAATTGGGCGGCGAGGAACTGGCCCGCCTGTTGGGCGGAAAGGGCAAGGTCGTGCTGCTCCGTTATGCCGAGGGGCAGGCCAGCACTGCCGCGCGCGAGGCCGGCTTTCTCGAGGTCATGGCCCGCTCCCCGGGCATCGAGCTCATCGTGACCAACCGCCACGGCGGCTCGACCACGGCCTCCGCCCAGGACGCCGCCATGAACCTCCTCGACCGGATCCGCGAAGCTGACGGCATCTTCTGCCCGAACGAATCCACCACGCAGGGCATGCTCCTTGCCTTGCGCCAGACCGGACTGGCCGGGCGCAAGAAATTCGTCGGCTTCGACACTGCCCCCGCTCTGCTCGCCGCGCTGGAGCGCGGCGACCTCGACGCCCTCGTGGCGCAGAATCCGCGGAAGATGGGTTACCTCGGCGTCGTCACCGCCGTGAAATTGCTGCGCGGGGAGCAGGTCGAACCGAGCGTCGACACCGGCTGCGTGCTGGTCACCCGCGGAAACATTAACTCTCCGGACGTCGCCGCGGTCCTCGGGCGGCCATAGCCTCGTGACCGGCTCAAGCCCCTGCCTTGCCCTCCGCCGCATCCGCAAGCGCTTCGGCGCGACGGAGGCTCTCGCGGGAGTCGACCTGACGGTGCAGCGCGGCGAGGTGCATGCCCTCATCGGCGAAAACGGCGCCGGCAAAAGCACGCTGATGCGGATCCTCTCCGGCGTCATCCGGCCGGATGCGGGCGAGATGGAGCTGGAGGGGATGCACTACACGCCGGCCTCGCCGGCCGAAGCCCGCCGGGCCGGCATCGCGATGGTCAACCAGGAGTTGGCGGTCGCACCGCATCTTTCTGTCGCGGACAACATCGTGCTCGGCGCCGAGCCGCTCCGCCTGGGCCTGCTGCACCACGCCGCTGTCCGGCGCCGGGCGGCCGATGCCTTGGCCGAGTTGGGACGGACGGACATCCCCTTGGACGCGGAGGTGGGCCGGCTCCCGGTCGCCGACCGCCAACTCGTGGAGATTGCGCGGGCCCTTTGCGCAGGTTGCCGGATTCTGGTGCTGGATGAGCCGACCAGCAGTCTCGGCCGGACCGACGCAGCGCGATTGTTCGACCTGATCCGGCGGTTGCGCGCCCAAGGCCGGACCATCGTGTACATCTCGCATTTTCTGGAGGAGGTCCATGCGCTGGCGGATCGCTACACGGTCCTGCGGGATGGACGCACGGTGGCACAGGGCGAGACCCGCGCTGCCACGCCCGCGCAACTGGCAGGCCTCATGGTCGGACGGCAGCTGGAAGAATTGTACGCCCGCTCTCCGCGCCAAGCCGGGCGCACGATCATGGAGGTCGACGGACTGCGCGGGAAAAAACACGCGGCTCCGATCCGTTTCGAACTGTGCCGGGGCGAAATCCTGGGGCTCTCGGGCATCGTCGGCGCCGGGCGGAGCGAGTTGCTCCGCGCCATCTTCGCGCTCGATCCGGTCCGCTCGGGCCGCGTCAGGCTCGGCGCCTTGGCCGGACCCGCTTCGCCGCTGCACCGCTGGCGCCAAGGCGTCGGTTTCGTCAGTGAGGATCGGAAATGCGAGGGGCTCGCCCTGGACCTCAGCGTCGAGGAGAACCTCACGCTGCCCCGGCTGCCCCGCTGGTTTTCCCCGCAGCACCTCGCCGCCGAATGTGCGCCGTGGATCGAGCGGCTCGGCATACGCTGCCCCGACCCCGGCCTTCGCGCCGGGCAACTCTCCGGCGGCAACCAGCAGAAGGTCGCCCTCGCCCGCTTGCTGCGCACCGATTCCGACGTGCTGCTGCTGGATGAGCCGACGCGGGGCATCGATATCGGAGCCAAGCAGACCATCTACCGCCTGATCGACGAACTGGCCGGCGCCGGGAAGGCCGTGCTGATGGTCAGCAGTTACCTGCCCGAACTGCTCGGTGTCTGCGACCGCATCGCCGTCATGAGCCGCGGCGTCCTCGGCCCATTCCGTCCCGCGAGCGAATGGGACGAACACCGGATCATGCTCGCCGCCACCGCTGCCCCTCATGACCGCTGAAACATCGAGACCCACCGGCTCTCGCTGGTGGCGCCGCCTCCCGCGCTCCTACGGACCGCTGCTTGGCCTGGTCGCCGCCTGCTGCCTCTTCGCCGCGTTGCGTCCGCAGACGTTCATCTCGCGCGACAATCTTGCGATCATCCTCCAGCAGACCGCCGTCATCGGGATATCCTCCCTTGGGATGACGCTGGTCATCATCGCGGGCGGCATCGATCTGTCGGTCGGCTCGATCATCGCGCTGGGCACGGTAGTCATCGCCCAGCTGTTGCAGCGTCACTGCCCGCCGGCCCTCGCCGCCCTCGGCGGCGTCGCCGTCTCCGCCGGATGCGGATTGGTCTCGGGTCTTTTGATCACCCGGCTACGCCTACTGGCATTCGTAGTGACACTCGGGATGATGGGCGTGCTGCGGGGCGCCGCCAAAGGCCTCGCTGGCGAGCAACCCATCTATCCTGACGAAACCTGGCTGAACGGCCTGATGACGCTGGGCCGCGGTGGCCTGCCAACCGGTGTGTGGCTGATGCTCGTCTGCTCGGTCGTGGTCGCGCTCGGGTTGCGCCACACCCGCTTCGGCCGGCATGTCTTCGCGATCGGCTCCAACGAGCTGACCGCCCGCTTGTGCGGAGTGCCGGTGGAGCGCGTGCAGGTCGCCGTCTATGCCCTCGAGGCGGGATTCGCCGGTCTGGGGTCCGTTCTGCAATTCGCGTATCTCACGGGAGGCGATCCCACCACTGCGGTCGGTCTGGAGTTGAACATTATCGCCGCGGTCGTGATCGGCGGCGCCAGTCTGCAAGGCGGCCGGGGCTCCGTGGGTGGCACCTTGGTCGGCGCGCTCGTCATGAGTGTGGTGGCCAACGGCTGCACCAAGCTGGGTTTGTCCAACTGGGTCCAAGAGATCGTCACGGGCGGGATTATCATCTCGGCCGTCCTGATCGACCGGATCCGCACCCAGACCCGCGAGGACTGATCGTTCACCCCGTAACACACCCATGACCAACCACACTCACCGGAATTCCGCCACCATACATACCGGACGCGGAGCCCATCGGTACCGGATCGAGCACGACTGGCTCACTCCGCCGTGGGACATGAGTTGGGGCGACACCCAGGGGCTTTGCCAGGACAGCTCAGGCCGCATCTATGTCGGCCACACGGTCGGACCGGCCAGCATGCGCTCCGACGCCATCCTGGTCTTCGATGCCGCGGGCCGTTACCTGTGCGGATTCGGCGGAGAATTCCGCGGCGGAACGCATGGTCTCGCGTGCCGTCAGGAGCCGGACGGCGAGTACCTGTACGTCACCGACACCATCCGCTGCCAGTTCGCGAAGCTGACCCTGGCGGGTGAGGTCGTCTGGCGCAAAGCGTACCCGCTCGATGTGCCGGCCTATGCCGGCGCGCCTCGCAGTTTCTGCCCGACCAATTTCGCCTTCGCCCCGAACGGCGACTTCTTCCTCGCCGACGGCTACGGCTCACACTTCATCCTGCGCTACGACCGCCACGGAAACTTCCTCGCGCCGCTCGGCCGCCCGGGCACCGCGGACGGCGAATTCCGCGAGCCACACGGACTCTGGGTCGACACCCGCGGAGACGCACCGGTGCTGGTCGTGGCGGACCGGGGCAACTCGCGACTGCAGGTGCTGACGCTCGAGGGCCGGCATCTTCGCACGGTCCAGGATTCCGCGCGGCTGCAGATGCCCTGTCATTTCGACCAGCAAGGCGAATGGCTGGTCTGCCCCGATCTCACCGGTCAGGTCTGTCTTCTGGATCGGGATTTCCAGGTCGCAGCCCAGCTCGGCGACGGACGTGCAGACAACGCTCCGCTCGGCTCGCGCCGCTGGCAATCCCGGACGGAATTCCCACCGGGAAAATTCATTTACCCGCACGCTGCGATCTTCCTGCGGGATGGCAGCATCCTGGTGGCCGAATGGGTCCTGATCGGCCGGATCACCCGTCTGATCCCGTGTGCGGCGGATCAAGTTCGTTAAGCCGGTATTCTGGCACTGGACGGTGCGGGCAGCCGGATCTCGGGAACGTAGCCCGGCTGCTCCTTCTGGCGGCGCTGGACCTCGTGGATTTCCCGCCAGGCGCCAACAAGTCCACTGCAAGGCGGCAGTTCGTGTCGGATGGCCTCGTGCAACCGTTTGAGGTGATAGCAGGGCACTGCCGCGTACATGTGGTGCTCGACGTGATAGTTCATGTGCCAGTACAGGAACCGCACGATCGGATTCGGCACGATCGTCCGGCAGCACAACCGAAAGTCCGAGACGTTGTCCTGCATGCCCGTATGCTGGGAATTGTTGCACAGGAACCAGAGCCAGCCGCCCACGAACGGCCCGAAAGACACGACGACCGGGACGATCCACCACCCCAGCCAGACCGCGACGGCGAGAATCGCGAGGTGTCCGCCCAGCACGATGCGCGCCCAGCGGGTGATGTCGCGGCGCAACCCCGGCTGGTCCACGGGAACGCAAATCTGGTTCCATTCGCCCAGGAACCGGCCGCACGCGAAGTTCGTGGTGTTGTAGACCATCCAACGGAAAAACGGCGGGTTCACCACGAGGTGGACGAGGAACACGTACAGCGAAAAATGCGTGGGCAGCATCACCTCCAGATCATCGGGCGGATGCAGCGTGTAGCGGTGATGCCGCTGGTGACTGGCGTTGAAGTGGTCGGGGTGCAGCCAGCCGAGGAACGAAAAGACCCGCGAGAAGAACCCGTTCCAAAACTTGGTGCGAAAGACCGTCCCGTGCGACAGCTCGTGCATCGCGTTCACGTAGAAGTGCGCGACCATCCCGTAGCCGAAGAGTGCGAGCAGCGCCCAACCCCAGTGGTCGTGCCGCTGCGCCCAGATGGCCGCCCCGGCGAGCGATGCCGCCACGCCCATAAACCCGAGCGACTGGCAGAAGCCGCGCCAATCGCTGCGCTGGTGCATCTGCTTGAACAGTTCCGGGGAAACGGGCGTGCGATACCAGTCGACGGCAACCGGTGCACGGTGGTCAGGAGGCGGGGGCATTGCGGGAAATATACTTCCCCGCCTGCCGCCTGTCGTGTCCCTGAATTTGATGACAAATCCAGTCTCAGGGTTGCTCCGCCCGGTTTTGGCCTCAGCATTGCGTTTTCTCGCTCGGGTTGGGCAGGCATATTTCCACACCCATTTCGGCCACCAGCATAGCTTCAGTTGCATCTAACTGCGGGCAATGATGGCGGAAATCGGTATTTGAGCAAAGTGAGCAAAGCACAACGAGAGTGTGCGGAGACATGCAAAGTCGGCTTTGCTCTTTGTTTGACTGCTCCCTCCCAGAAAGGATGCCTTGGTTCGTATTTTACTTTCGCTTGGCCAGCCATTCGACGCGCCGTCCAAGCACGGCTTGCTCATGGCCTGCGGCCTGCGTTTCCGCTGATTATGAATGCTTTGAAAGCCAAGGCGCGGCGAATGGCTCCGAGCCTGTCGAGGGGCCGGTCAGTGGTGTATTTCCTCCGGCTGAAATCCGGTGTCATTTATGTGGGCTGCTCAACCGATCTTGAGCAAAGGCTCGAGGAGCATCTCGCCGGGCACGCCTGCCGAACCACCCGCTTGGACCAGCCAACGGAATTGTTGCGGATCGAGCCACTGGGCTCATTCTCCGAAGCGCGCCAGCGCGAAGCCCAACTCAAACGCTGGTCGCGGGCCAAGAAGGAAGCATTGATTCGCGACGACCTGACCACACTCCGCCATTTGAGCCACTCCCGACCGTCCGCCAAGAATAAGCAACCCCCGCCTCCGTATCGACCGAGCCGATGATCGAACCACAACAGCGCCGACAGGCGTTCCGGCAGGGCGTGGCGGGGGTTTTCGCCGCGTTGGCATGGCTGTTCCTGCTGGGAAAGGGCAGCGCCCACTTCCCGCCACCGCAGGCGGGATGGCTGTGGGTGGTCGTGCGGCTGCTTCTCGCGCTCGGCCTCGCGCTCGCCATCATCGGTGTCTGGCGGCTCAGCGTCGCCCGCGACCGGCGCTGGGACGGCCTGGGCATCGCCGCCTTCGGCCTGCTGCTGCTTCCGGGGATACCGCTCCTGCTGCTGTTTCTCTTCATGCTCTTGACGAGCTTCCTCGGAGGAATCTTCGGCGGAAGTTAACGCAGCCTCCCGCCCGCGAACACAACCACGGGCGGGCCGGCGGATTTTTTGCCGCGGGATGCCGGTTTACGGCCGGCCGTTTCCGAGGCCTTGGATGAATTCCCGCAACGCCGCGCCGATCTCGTGGGGTGAGTCCTCCTGGAGGTAGTGGATGCCGCTGACGGTGACTTCGCGCTGGTTTGGCCACGTGCGACAGAAGTCGAGGGCGCGCCCCGTCAGCAGCGCACCGGGCGTGGCGGAGATCAGCAGCTTCGGCAGCGGACTCGTCGCCAGCCAGCGGCCGTATTTTTCCACGATGGCGGCGACATCCGCCGGCTGGCCGTCGATGGGCAGCTCGCGCGGCCACACGAGCGTGGGCCGGCGCGACTCCCGGTCGGGAAACGGCGCGTGATAGGCGGCCATCTCCTCATCGGACAGCGGCCGCAACACGCTTCGAGGCAGCACCGTCCCGATGAAGAAATTCTCCTCGAGGATCATCCTTTCGCCCTGCTCCATGCGGAGCGCACGGAAAATCGCATCGCGGCCGGCGGGAAAATCCGTCCACGCGCGCGGCTGGACGAGCGCCTCCATGTAGGCGATGGCCTTGATCTGCCCGGGAAAGCGGCACGCGCGGTGGAAACCCAAGGCCGAGCCCCAGTCGTGCAGCACGAGCGTGATGTTGCCGGTGAGGTTCAGCGCGTCGAACCAGGCATCGAGATAGCGCGCGTGGTCGGCGAAGCGGTAGGCGTTGCCCGGGGATTTGCCGGAGCGCCCCATGCCCACGAGATCGGGCGCAAGGACACGACCGAGGCCGGCGAGGTGCGGGATGATGTTCCGCCAGAGGTAGGCGGAGGTCGGGTTGCCGTGCAGCAACACGATGGGGTCGCCATGGCCGACCTCGACGTAACTCATCTCGGTATCGAGCACGCGCACCCGTTGGCGCGGATGCGGATCGGCGCTGGAAATCGGCGCGCGGGAGGGAACGAGGGATGGAGTGAGAGCGGATGCTTGGGTCATGGTGAAAAAACAACGCTCAACGCGCGGGAGGTATGCCCCGCGGCGTCAGGTAGGCGTCGAGGCTCCAGCGGTAGGCGGGCACCGTGGCCAGCAGGAAGGCCGAGGCGGAGTCGACGAACACCGAGTAGTCCAGCGCTTCCTTCACGCCGAAAGAGCAGGTCATCGCCAGCGCGAAGGTGAGCGTCAGACCCGCCGCGCCGAGTGCGGCCCAGCGCGTCTTGTATCCGACGAGCAGCAGCAACGGCAGGATGGTCTCGAGCACCGTCGCCGCCACCGCCAGGTAGGGAACCGCCGCCGCCGGCGCGAAAGAGTTCACTTGCGCCGCGTACTCGAGGAAGTTCTGCCAGCCCTTGCCCCACAGCCCAAGGCGGGAGCCGACCGGCGAGAGAAAATTCACCGCCGTGGCCAGGCGCAGCAGCAGCACGGCGAGATCGTGGTATTTCGTCATAGGAAGGAGGCGAAGTCGGTTCGTTTCATGATTGTGCGCCGAAAATCTACCAAGCCGATGGTCTTGCCGATAGAGCCATATACCGCATGTTGGGCAGACCACTTCATGGCCAAGAGCACCCGCTTCCAGGAACTGCCGCTCGGCCCGCGCCCGGCGGACACGCCGATCCACCGCTGGCTCTACGACGAGCTGCGCCGCGCCATCCTCGGCGGCCGGCTGAAAACCGGCGCTCGCCTGCCCTCGACGCGCGAGCTCGCCCGCCAGCAATCGGTCGCGCGCACCACGGTCGTCGCCGTGTTCGAGCAGCTCCTGATGGAAGGCTACATCGCGAGCCAGGTCGGCTCGGGCACCGTGGTGGCAGGCCGCCTGCCGGACCGCTTCACCGCCGCGCCGCGTGCTGGCACCCGCCCGGTGGCGGCGCCGGCCCGCGCAATGCCGTCCGCCGGGACGGCTGCCCCGCAGCTTTCTCTCCCGCCGCCCGAGTCCGGCGTGCGCGCGTTCCGGCTGCACGAGCCGGGCATCGACTGTTTCCCCGTGCAAAAGTGGGCGCAACTGGCCGCGCGCCGGCTGCGGCTCAGCCCGGCACGGCTGCTGGGCCGGGGCGATGCGCGCGGCTACGCCCCGCTGCGGGAGGCGGTCACCAGCTACCTCAACACGGCGCGCGGCGTGCATTGCGACGCCGCGCAGGTCGTCATCGTCTCCGGCACCCAGCAGGCGCTGGACTACGTCGCGCGCCTGACGCTCCGGCCGGGCGACCCGGTGTGGCTCGAGGAGCCCGGTTACCTTGGTGCGCGGGTTGTCTTCCGTCACAGCGGCGCCCGGCTCGTCCCGGTGCCCGTCGACCAAGCGGGGCTCGACGTGGCGGCCGCACTCCAACGCGAACCCGACCCGAAGCTCGTCTATATCACCCCGGCGCACCAATTCCCGCTCGGCATGGCCTTGTCGCTCGAGCGCCGCCTCGCGCTGCTCGCCCACGCCGAACGCAGGCGCTGCTGGATCTTCGAGGACGATTTCGACGGCGAATACCGCTACGACGTCCGGCCCATCGGGGCGCTGCAGGGGCACGACCGCTGCCACTCGGTGATCTACGCGGGCAGCTTCAACAAGATGATGTTCTCCTCGCTGCGGCTCGGGTACGTCGTGCTGCCGCCGGCGCTGGTGGAGCCGTTCCTCGCCCTGCGCTCCGCGGTGGACCGCTATCCGCCCACGCTCGAACAGG
Organism: Opitutia bacterium; assembly: GCA_016187925.1. Classification (GTDB taxonomy): domain Bacteria; phylum Verrucomicrobiota; class Verrucomicrobiia; order Opitutales; family Opitutaceae; genus Didemnitutus. The sequence continues at coordinate 79,548 of JACPIS010000010.1, forward strand.
CCGTGCTCGCGGACTTCATGCAGGAGGGCTGCTTCGACCGCCACATCCGCAAATCGCGCGCGCTCTATCTGGAGCGGCGCGATGCGCTGCTGGCCGCCGGCACGCGGCGGCTGGCCGGACTGCTCGACCTGCAGCCGACCAACGCGGGCTTCCACCTGCTCGGCGCATTGCCCGCCACCATCCCCGACCAGGAAGCGCAGACGGCTGCGGCCGCGCAGGGCGTCGAGGTCACGCCGCTCTCGAATTTTTATCTCACCAAACCGGCGGGCAACGGGCTGCTGCTCGGGTTCGCGCCGGTCGGGGTCGGCGCCATCGCCCACGGGGTGGAGCGCCTGGCCCGCGTGCTGGAGAAGTTCCCCGGGGCCCGGCGCCCGGCCCACTCCGCTTCGCCGCTCAAGAAAGCGCGAAAAAATCCGATATGAAGGAGCATGGCTACCCACTACCCCACCACCCGTCAGACCCGTGAAGCGGCCCAGGCCGCCGGGCTGCGGCGCGATGTGACGTGGGGGCGCATCCTGTTCGTGCCACCGGAACTCCAACCGCATGTGATCTTCGATCCCCTGCCCTTCCGCGCGCACGAGTTCGCTCCCGTGCGAAGCAGGAAGTCGCCCTACACGCGCTGAGCGCCGTCCCTCCCCTTTCCCCTTCCGCAATCCGCCCGGGTGCAGAGCCTCGGCGGATTTTTTGCGCCCGGCTCAGCCGGAACAAGGCAGGGTATCCCGTGCTGCGGAGTGGAAACCGTGAAACCGAATGACGTAGGGGTGCGGCTTGACCGCCCCCAGGCGTCGTCGAGCGACGCCTCTGACGCAACTGCCTGCGTCCGGCTCAGGCCACCAGTTTCGAATCCGCCGACTGCGCGGCCAGCTCGCGTCCGAGTCCGGCGGCGGCGCGCTCCAAGGCCGTCCGGATGTCGGCCGGCCGGATGGGCTTGGAGACGAAATCGTTCATGCCGGAGCTGAGGGCGCGATGGCGGTCGGCACTCATGGCGTTGGCCGTGAGCGCGACGATCCACGGGCGGGGACTAGGGTGGGCCTCGCGCAGCACGCGCGTGGCCTCGCAGCCGTCCATCACCGGCATTTCCATGTCCATCAGGATCACGTCGGCGGGCTCCTCCGCGAAAGCGGCGATGGCCTCGGCGCCGTTCAGGGCGACGCGTGGCTCGTGACCGAGTTTGGCCAGCAGCATGGTGGCGACCTTCACGTTCACCGCGTTGTCCTCGACGAGCAGGATGCGCAGCGACTGGAGCGACGAGGCGGTTGCCGGAGCGGAAATCGGTTCCGGCCGGACCGCGACCGCCGGCGCGGCCTCGGCGGGCCAGAGCCGCTGGAGCAACCCGAAGACCGCGCCGGGCTTGAGCGGCTTGCTCAGCTTGGCGGCGAAGCCCGTCGTCGGCACGCTGTCGCCGAGCGAGGTCATCAACACGACGGGGAGCTTCTCCCGGCCGGGTAGCCGGCCGATTTCCCGGGCGAGCGCGACGTCGTCCATCGCCGTGAGCGAGCGGTCGAGCAGCACGAGGTCGCACGGCTGGCCGGCGCGGAGCGTGGCGAGGGCCACGCCCGGAGTCTCGGCCACCACGGTCTGCACGCCCCACGGGGCGAGGTGATCGACGAGCCAGTCGCGCCCCGTGGGATTGTCGTCGTAGACCAGCACGGTTTTCCCGGCAAACGCGCGGCCGGCCGCCTGCCACGGCACCCGCGCCGACACCGGCTCCTCCGGCACGATGATGGTGAAATGAAACTCGGAGCCCTTCCCCATCTCGCTCTCGACCCACATGCGGCCCTCCATCGCCTCGGCGAGGCGCCGGCTGATCGCGAGGCCCAGCCCGGAGCCGCCGTACTTGCGCGTCGTGGACGAGTCCACCTGCGAGAACGGCTGGAACAGCCGGTCGCGCCGGTCCTCCGGGATGCCGATGCCGGTATCGCGCACCGTGAAGTGCAGCTGTCCGGCGCGGGCCGTCGGCGCGACGGTGACGACCACCTCGCCGGTCGCGGTGAACTTCAGGGAATTGCCCACGAGGTTGACGATCACCTGCCGCAGGCGCGTGACATCGCCCAGCACGGCGGGCGGCACGGTCGGGGCGATGCGGCAGACGAGCTCGACCTTTTTCTCGGCGGATTTCGCGGCGAACAGGTCCAGCGCATCCTCGACGCACTGGCGCAGGTCGAACGGCGCGCGCTCGAGCTCGATGCGGCCGGCCTCGATCTTGGAGTAGTCGAGGATGTCGTTGATGATCGTCAGCAGCGCGTCGCCGCTGGTCTCGATGGTGCGCACGAATTCCTGCTGGTGTTCGTCCATGTCGGTGTCGCGCAGCAGGCCGGCCATGCCGATGATGCCGTTGAGCGGCGTGCGGATCTCGTGGCTCATGGTGGCGAGGAACGCGCTCTTGGCCTGGCTGGCGATGTTGGCCTCGATGGCGGACTGCTGGGCCTGCGCGATGGCGTGCTCGAGCTGGGCGTTGAGCTGCTCGGCCTCCTCCTTCGCGGCGCGGAGCCGCTCCTCGGCGGCCTTGCGCGCGGTGATGTCGGTGGCGATGCCGATGAAGCTGGTGAGGTCACCCCGGCTGTTGCGCACGGGCTGCAGCTCGACAGAGACCGCGATGGCGCGGCCGTCCTTGGTGTAATTCATTATCTCGACGGCGCAGCTGCGGCCCTCGGCCCGCGCCTTGTGCAGCTCGGCGACGCTGCTCTTCCGCGTGAGCGGGCCGTAGAGGAATTCCCCGGAGCGCCGGCCGATCGCCTCCTCGGCCGTGTAGCCGGTGATGCGGGTGAAGCCCTCGTTGATCCACTCGATGCGGCCCTCGCTGTCGGTGATGACGACCGCGTTGGTGGTGCGGGAGGCCACGAGGGCGAGGCGCTGGTTGTAGGCGAGTGTCTGGGCGAACTCGCTGGTGCGGCGCGCCACCTCGCTCTGCAGCATGGCCGCCTGCCGCTCCACCTGCCGCAACGCGGTGGAGCGCTCCACCTCCGCCATGCCGCGCAGGCGCTCGCTGCGGTGCAGCACCCACCCGAAATAGACCGCGAGGCCGACGAGGATCAGCATCTGGGCGGCGGGAAACAGCCAATGGCGCCACTCGCCGGGCAGGCCCAGCACGCGCACCACCCACTCCGCGAGGCCGCCGAGCGGCGGCAGCACCAAGGCCGCCACCAGCAGGCGGCGCGTCAATTTCCCCACGACCGTGTCGGCCCGCAACGGCTCGACGACGGCACGGGAAACGAAAGCGGCCGCCCGCGAGGGCAGCCGGTTCAGGTGCTGGAGGGGCAGCGGCATGATCCGACGTAGGAGAGTATCGGATTTTCGCGGCCCGGCTTGAGGGCAATGCCCCCCGCAGGACCGCCGCGCGCCGATTTACTGGTCGATGAAATGCGCCTCCGAGGCGTGGCCGTTGGTGCCGCTCTCGACCGGCACCGGGGCGCTGGAGCGCTTGGGCGCGTCGAGGCGGTTGATGACCGGCGTGATGACGGCCGCCGAGCCGGCGCGCTTCGGCGCGACGGGCGCCGGCTTGGCGTGCGGCTCCACGGCGGCCGCGGTCCCGCGGGCCTGGCCATGCACCATGCGCATGAGTTCGCCGACGGCGAGCTTGACCTGGGCGGACTGCGATTGCAGTTCGCCGGCGGAGCTCGCGGCCTGCTGTGCGAGCCCGGCGTTGGACTGGGTGATCTGATCCATGCCGGCGACGGCCTGGTTGAGCTGGGTGATGCCCTCGCTCTGCTCGTGCGAGGCGGTGGCGATGCCGCCGACCATCTCGTCGAGCTGGCGGATGCGCTCGACGATGGCGTCGAGGCTGGAGGCGACCTGGCCGCTGATGGCGACGCCCTGCTGGCTCTTCTCGGAGGCGTCCTCGATCTTGGCGGCGGTCTCCTTGGCGGCCTGGGCGGAGCGCTGCGCGAGGCTGCGGACCTCCTCGGCGACGACGGCGAAACCGGCGCCGGCCTCGCCCGCGCGGGCGGCTTCGACGGCGGCGTTCAGCGCGAGGATGTTCGTCTGGAAGGCGATCTCGTCGATGGTCTTGATGATCTTGGAAATCTCGGAGCTCGACGACTGGATGGCGGTCATGGCGCCCTTCATGGCGGCCATGTCGCGCGCGCCGGCGTCGGCGGTGGAGCGGGCCTCGGCGGCGAGCGTCTTGGCGGACTGGGCGCTCTCGGAGTTGCGCGAGGTCATGCTGGCCATCTCGTGCAGCGAGGCGCTGCTCTCCTCGAGCGAGGCGGCCTGGCGGCTGGCGCCGTCGGCCATGGATTGGGAGACCTCGGCGACGGTGAGCGCGGCGCTGTGGGTCTGCGCGGACTCGGAGGCGAGCTCGTCGGCGATCTTGGAAATGGGCTTGGTGATGCTGCGGATGACGAACCACGCGGCGAGGATGCCGAGCAAGGTGCCGCCGACGGTGCAGCTGAGCACGAGGAATTCGTTGGTCTTCTGCTCGGCGCGCATGCGCGTCTCCAGGTCGCCCTGGAACTGCATCACGGATTCCCGGACGCGGCCGAGGGCGGCGGTGAACTGCGGGGCGATCTGGTTGAGCTGGAGGCCGATGAGGTCGTTGCGCTCGTGCTTGAGGTCGATGATGGCCTGCAACGCGGCGGTGTAGGCGCCCGAGGCGGTGTTGAGCGCGACGAGGAGCTTGTCCTTGTCCTCATCCTTCAGGGAGGCGTCCATCTTCACGAGTTCCTGCTGGTCTTTCTGGAGCTTCTCGATGGAGGCGGTGACGGACTTGATGCCCTGCTGGGCGGACTCGGCGAAATCCTCGCGCGAAGTGAGGAGGAAGGAATTCGCGAGGCTGCTGCACTCGAAGTAGGCCTTGAGCGCGCTGGAGACCTTGAAGGCGCCGTTCATGTCGCCGTTGCTCTTCGCGTCGGAGAGGATCTTCTGCATGCCCTTGGCCAGCTCCTCGCCCTGCGGGGTGAGCTGGTCGCGGACGACGGTGTCGAGCTTGGTGGTGTTGTCGACGACGCGCTGGAAGGACTGATCGTACTTGGTGAGGAGTTTGCCGGCCTCGCCGAGCTGGGCGGAGCGGGCGGGATCGGTGACGATCTTCGCGGCGGCGGCCAGGCCCTGGTCGAGTTTCTGCTTCGCCTCGTGGTAAGCCTTGGCGTTGGCGGCGGTGCCGACGGCGAGGAACTCGTTCACGTGCAGCTTCAGCTCGAGCATGGAGGACTCGAGCGTGGCGGCGGTGTTGGTCTCCTGCGCGCTGCCGGCGTACTGGCTGAGCTTGCGCCCCGAGGCGCCAAGCGCGAACCAAGCGGTGCCGGCCACGGTGCCGAGCAACACGAACACGAGGGTGAAACCGAGCGCGATACGGCGCCCGATGGTCAGGGATCCTGGGGACATAGGGAGGCTGGGGTTAAGAAGACCGGATGGGCTCAGTCGTCCGAAACGCTGAACTGAATCGGCAGGCTGACGCGGATGGCCACGGCGGCGCCGCCCTTCTTGGCGGGCTTGAATTTCCATTTGCGCACCGCCTCGATGGCCGGCTGCGAGAAAGCCTCGTTGCTGGCTTTTTCGACCTTGGGCTCCTGGACGTTGCCCTTTTCGTCGATGAGGCAGCTGATGGTGACAACGCCCGAGGTGCCCTCACGGCGCATCTCGACCGGGAATTTCGGAGCCACGGTGCGCACGGGCACGGGCGGCTCCATCGCATCATCCGCGCGCGCCACCACCGAGCCGAGGGCGAGCGCAGCCGACAGGAATAGAATGATTTTGGTTTTCATGACTGCAGCAACATCATCGGCGTGCGCTGCCAGCGATTTAGCGGAAAATCGTTCACCCAGAATTCACCCCAGACGCATCGCCCCCGGTGGACGGGCGGCCGGGGCGGCCCGGGCTCCCCTCTCCATCGGCGCAGGGGCTGGCCGGCTGAACCGGAGCGAGAACCATGACACGAAAAAAAATCTCTCAAGCGCCGCCGCCTCCGTGCCGATGCAAGGGATTTTCCCCGTTGAAAAGCACCCCCTTCCCCCTTCCTCCGTCGATTCCGCGCCGCGTGCGGCTTAAGGTTTGCTCCTTAGTTGGCCGGACATTTTAGTGGCCATTCACCCCATGACTCTTGAGAGCAAATTGAGCCAGTTTGCCGGCTGGTGCGCGACCGCCAGCGGTGTCTTCGGACTCATCGGTCTGGGCGGTTGGATCACCCAAATGCCGCTGCTGCGCAGCGTGCATCCCGACTGGCCGGCCATGCCGCCCGCGGTGGCCGCCGGCCTGCTGCTCTCGGCGCTCGCGGTGCACCTGCTGCGTCCCGCTGCGCCCCGCGGGGTCGTCGTGCTCGGGCACGTGCTCGCCGCGGTGGTCACGCTGTTCTCGCTCGGCAGCCTGATCGCGGAGGTCGTCGGGACCGAGTGGCACCTCGGGGCCGTCGTCCTGCCCGTCGCTCCGAACGCCGCCGTGTCGCTGTTGCTCGCGGGTCTCGGGTTGCACAGTCTCGGCCTGCCGTGCCGGCCGTGGTTCAATCTCTCCGTCTGGTTCGGCCTCATCATCACCGGCGTGGGCCTGCTGTCGGAGGTCAACTTCCTCCTGCCCGTGCCGCGCATGGCCGAGGACGCCGTGTCGCTGCACACCGCCGCCGCGCTGTTTTTTCTCGGCCTCGGCCTGACGACGATGCGCCTCGGCCGCGGCTTCCTCGATGCGCTCACCCGGGGCAATCCGCTCAAACGCCCCGATTTCCGGCTGCTCGCGCTCGTGCTGGCCCTGCCGGTGATTCTCTACGTGGTGGAGATCCGCTGGCTGTTCCCCACCGATCCTGCAATGCACGGCCGGCTCGCGCTTCTGACCGTCGCCTACACCGTCATCCTGCTCCGCGTGGTTTTCATCTCCGTGCTGCGGCTGGAGAAACTCGAGCTGGAAAAAAAGGAATCCGAGGCCGAGCGCGACCACCTGCTCCAGCGCCTGCAACAGCAGGCCGCCAACCTCCAGACCGAGGTCGCCTCGCGCACCACCGAGCTGCTCACCGCACACGAGCGCCTGCAGCTCGCCCTGCGCTCCGGCGGTTTTGGCGTCTGGGACTGGGACATGGTCACCGACGTGCAGCATTGGGACGACCGGCAGTGCGCGCTCTACGGCATACCGCCCGGCGAATACGACGGCCGCCGCGAGACCTGGCTCAACCGCATCCATCCCGACGACCGCGCCCGCATCGAGGCCCTCAAGGACGAGCTTCTCGTCGAGGGTACCAACGCCGATTACGAATACCGCATCGTCCTCCCCGACGGCCACGTCACCCACATCGCCGCCCACAGCACCATCTACCGCGACGCCCAGGGCCGCCCGCTCCGCCAAGTCGGCCTGAACCGCGACATCACCCCGGACCGCGAGCACGAGAACGCCGTCACCGCCCTGAACGAACGCCTGCAGTTCGTGCTTAATGCCACCGGCTACGGCGTCTGGGAATACGAGTACGCCACCGATCAGCTCCGCTGGGACGACCACCTGCTCGAGATGTACGGCCTGCCGCGCGGCCAGCTCGCCGGCGGCATCAAGGACTGGCACGAACGCATCCACCCCGACGATCGCGCCCGCATCGTGGCCGAGGCCGACGCGGCGATCGCCGGCCAGCAGACGCAACTCGACCAGCAGTTCCGCATCGTGCGGCCCGACGGCGTCGTCCGCTTCATCTCCGCGCGCGGCTACCTCATGCGCAACACCGACGGCACGCCGCAGCGCATGATCGGTTTCGACAACGACATCACCAACGAGCTCGAGCTGCGCGAGGAGCTGCGCATCACCGAGGAGCGCTGGCGCCTCGCCCTCTCCAGCAACAACGACGGCGTGTGGGACTGGAACTTCGCCAACGGCGAGGTCTACCGCGACACCCGCTACGCCGAGATCATCGGCTACCGCCCCGAGGAACTCACCGTCGACCGCCACATCTGGCAAAGCCTCGGGCACCCCGAGGACATCCCCGGCACCAACGCCGCGCTCGCCGCGCACCTCGACGGGCAGAAGCCCGTTTACCAGAGCGAATACCGCCTGCGCCACAAGGCCGGCTATTGGGTGTGGGTGCTCGACCGCGGCAAGGTCATCGCCCGCGACGCCAAGGGCCAGGCACTGCGCATGGTCGGCACGCAGACCGACATCACCGCCCGCAAGCTGCTCGAGGAGCGCCTGCGCCACGGCGAGGAAATGTCGCTCCAGCTCGGCCGCCTCGCGCAGATCGGCGCCTGGGAGTGGGACCTCACCACCACCCAGCTCACGTGGTCGCCCGAGATGTTCCGCATCCACGAGGTCGAGCTCGGCTACGAGCCCACGCTCGCCAAGTCGCTCGAGTTTTATCCGCCGCACGCCAAGAACACCCTGTCCGAGGCGCTGCAAAACGCCGTGCGCACCGGCACCGGCTTCGATCTCGAGCTCCCCTTCACCACCGGCCGCAGCCACAAGCTCTGGGTGCGCGTCCTCGGCCGCGCCGAGGTCAAGGACGGCCACGCCATCCGCGTCTACGGCGCGTTCCAGGACATCACCGGCCGGCGCGACGCCGAGGAGATGCGCCGCCAGCTCGAAGGCCAGCTCTTCCAGGCGCAGAAGATGGAGACGCTCGGCACGCTCGCCGGCGGCATCGCCCACGATTTCAACAACCTCCTCACCGGCATCCTCGGCTACCAGGACCTCGCGCTCGACACGCTCCCCGAGGGCGACCAGGCCCGCAACTACCTTGGCGCCGCGCGCGAGGCCAGCATGCGCGCCCGCGAGCTCATCGACCAGATCCTCACGTTCTCCCGCCAGGCCGGCAGCGAGAAGGTGCCCGTCAACCTCGGCCAGCTCGTCGAGGACGCCCGCCGCTTCCTCCGCGCCACCGTGCCCGCCACCATCCGCATCGAGGTCGACATCGCCCCCGACTGCGGCCGCGTGCTGGCCGACGCCACGCAGCTGCACCAGGTGTTGCTCAACCTCGGCTCCAACGCCGCGCACGCCATGCGCTCCACCGGCGGCACCATGCGCCTCACGCTGGCGCCCGTCGTGCTCGACGACGCCGAGGCCGCCGCGCTCAACCACCTCGAGGCCGGCCGCTACCTGAAGCTCTCGTTCAGCGACACCGGCCACGGCATGGACGAGGAGACGCGCAAGCGCATCTTCGACCCGTTCTTCACCACCAAGGAGGTCGGCCAGGGCACGGGCCTCGGCCTCTCCGTCGTACACGGCATCATCCAGGCGCACCGCGGCACCATCACGGTCGACAGCGCGCCCGGCCACGGCGCCACCTTCACGCTCTACTTCCCCATCGCCCAGGCCGAGCAGATCGAGCAGGCCATCGTCGACACCGCCATGCCCCGCGGCTCCGGCGAACTCATCGCCGTGGTCGACGACGAGGACATCGTCCGCAGCTTCGCCCAGATGGCGCTGGAAAAGATCGGCTACCGCGTGGCCGCGTTCGACTCGCCGGCGCAATGCCTCGAGGCGCTCCGCCGCTCGCCGGACGACTTCACGCTCCTGCTCACCGACCAGACCATGCCCGTGATGAAAGGCATCGAGCTCGCCGCCGAGGTCCGCACCGTCGCCGCGCAACTGCCCGTCGTGATCATGTCCGGCTACTTCTCCCGCATCTCGCCCGACAAGCTCGCCCAGCTCGGCCACGTGGCGCTGCTCTCGAAGCCCTTCACCAACGAGGAACTCGCCCGCACCGTCCACCGCGCCATCCGCCCCGACAGCGCGAACAGCAAGCCGCCCTTCTGAGCGGAGGCGCAGGCGCCACATCCACCGCCTTCTCTGACCCCCATTGCTTTTTTTGCTTTGTGCCCCATCGTGCCTGATCACAATCGATCCAAGAAAGGCCCGCATGACCACAGTCACCTATTCCGTTGCCTCAAGTATTGACGGCTACATCGCGACTGAGGCGGGCAGCGTTGATTGGCTCACGCCTTTCCAGACAGGCGAAGATCGTGGCTTCCTTGAGTTCTATTCTTCCGTCGGTGCATTGCTTATGGGCCGCCGCGCTTACGAGTTCGCGCTTACAGCGCCGGCATGGCCGAGTCCCGATAAACTTACTTGGGTTTTCACGCAACGGCCACTGCGTGTCATTCATCCAAGCATTACGCTGACGTCGGATTCTCCTGCTGGCGTGATGCGTGCTCTCGCCGCAAAGAAGATCAAGCACGCGTGGCTGATGGGTGGTGGTAGGCTTGCGGCGTCCTTTCGGAGCGAAGGACTGATCTCCCGATACGTAATCTCAGTTATGCCCGTTCTATTGGGGCGTGGAATCCCGCTCTTTGAACCGGATGGCAAGTTGGAGGCTTTGACACTCGTAAGCGCAGTGCCGTTCAAAGGCGGAGTCGTCCAACTCACGTATGAAAAGACCTAACTCCAGCCGCCAGTGCCAACACGCGGAAACGGGACGTGACTCGTACGAACCGCCTCCGCTCAGCATTGCCAACCATCCATCCTCTTTCGGCAAGGCTACGGCAGACAAGAAAACCCTCATTCTCCACTCGCCCACGCGCGGCACATCTTTGACTCCAAGCCTTCCATTCTCATGACCACAAAACACCGGATTTTCACGACGAGCTTTGCGAGCGTCTATCCCTACTATGTCGCCAAGGCGGAGAAAAAGGGGCGCACGAAGTCAGAGGTCGATGCCATCATTTGCTGGCTGACGGGCTACACGCCGCGGGCGTTGGAGGGACAATTGAAAAAGCAGAAGGACTTTGAAACCTTCTTCAAGGAGGCTCCCAAGCTGAATCCTTCCCGAACCTTGATCAAAGGGGTGATTTGCGGCGTGCGCGTGGAGGACATTCAGGAGCCGACGATGCGGGAAATACGCTACCTGGACAAATTGGTCGACGAATTGGCCAAGGGGAAGGCGATGGACAAGATTTTGCGGGCCTAACGAGCAGGAACGGAACAAAACGGGGCAGGCCGCGACGTTCTGGAAGCTGGAGCCGGGGCGCCCTCGCCCCGGGTCTCGGGCGAACGCGGCGAGGGCGCGCCTCCAGGAAGGCGTCACGGGACCGTGGGCGTGGCGCTCGGCTGGATTGCTGCGTCGCGGCTCGGCGGGGACGCCTCGCCCTACCGCACCATGCTCCGCAGGTTTCAGCCATCCGCGGTCATCCGCGTAATCCGCGGGCAATCTCTGCCGGCTCTCCCCTTTCGTGTCGTTCGTGTGTTTCGTGGTGCCATGCGGCTCGGCGGGGACGCCTCGCCCTACCTTTTGCGGCGACGCGCGGTGAGTTGTGGCGTCGGGAAGGAACCGTTGCGCGCACTTTCGTGTGTTTCGTGGGGCCCTTCGGCTCGGCGGGGCCAGCCGCCCTGCACTCTCTTCCGCACAAAAAGACCGCCGCGCGGTGAGGCGCGGCGGTCCCGGCGGGGTGTTCTAGTGGTTGAGGCCCGTCTAAGGGGACGACTGCCTGAAAATCAGCCTTGGAGCAGCTTGAGCACCGTGTTGGGGGTCTGGTTGGCCTGCGCCAACATGGCGGTGCCGGATTGCACGAGGATGTTGTACTTCGCCAGCTGCGTGGACTCGGAGGCCACGTCGACATCGCGGATGCGCGAGATGGCGGAGCTGAGATTCTCGAACTCGACCTGCAGCGTGGTGGCCGCGAGCTCGAGGCGCGACTGCGAGGCGCCGAGCGTGGCGCGCTCGCCGGCGATCTGCTGAATGGCGCCGGTGATGTCGGAGATGGCGGTGGCGGCGGTCAGGTTCAGCGAATAGACGCCGGAGCTGTCCTGCTGCACGACGCTGAGCATGGAGCTGGTGCGGAGATTGGACTCCTTGATGGTCATGCTCTGGCCGACGGCCTGGCCGATGGTGACGGTGAGGCCGGCGGCGTTGGGGCCGAAGAGGGTGATGCCGTTGAACGCGCCGAGGGGGGTGCTGATCGGGGTGGTGCCGCCGATCTCGGCGACGGTGCCGCCGACGGTGTCGCGCAACTGGTCCTGCAGGGCGGTGAACTCCTTTTGGTAAAGGGCGATGTCGGTCGTGTTCTTCGTCACGTCCTTCGCCAGGATGGCGAGCTCGGACATGCGGGAGAGGATCTTGGTCATGCCGCCCATGAAACCGTCGGTGGTCTGCACGAAGGAGACGGCGTTCTGGACGTTGGTGGTGGCGGCCTTGACGCGCTTGTTCTGGGCGTCGAGTTTTTCGGACACGGCGAGGCCGGCGGCGTCGTCGGAGGGGTAGACGATCTTGGAGCCGGAGGAGAGGCGCGTCAGCGAGCGGCCGAGCATCTCCTGCGAGGTGTTGAGGTTGCGGGCGGCGGTGATGGCCTGGATGTTGGTATTGATGACACTCATGGGGGTGCGCGGGTTTTAAGGTTGGGCGTTCAGGCCGCGGCGCCGGTGGGGCGGGCAGCGGGCTTGGCCCTTTCGACTGACTCAGGGCGGGCACCATCCATGGCGGGTTTGACCGGGCCGGAATCCTTGGCCCGGGTGATCTTGGGAAGGGGGGGCAAACCGGGCAGCGCCGTGGCCGCGGAGGGCTTGAAGGCGGCGGCCTGGTTGGTGGCGGCGATCGTGGTGTGCACTTCCTTGCGGAAGATGGGCACCTCGCGCGGCGCGATGATTCCGATCTTCACCACATCGCCGTCGATGCGGTTGATCCGGATCTCGATGCCATCGCCGATGACGATGGCTTCGTTGGCTTTTCGGGAAAGGACGAGCATGGCGGGGTGCTCCGGTTCAGGCGCTGGCGCGGGTGGAGAAGGACGGGGCGGCGGGCGCGGCGTTCTCGACGAGCGGGTGATGGGCGCTGTAGCGGAAATAGTTCGCGACGACCAGCTGGCGGCCGATGCGGGTGCGGCGGTTCACGATGATGGGGCCGACGAGATTGACGGTGGCCTCGATGGGGCGCTGGTTCTGGAGCGTGACGACGTTGAGCACCATCGCCTCGGAGGGATCGGCCAGCCCGAGCGCGGCGGCGTCCTCGTCGAACAGCTCGGGCTCGTAGCCTTGGACGAGGCCGGCGGGCTCGATGACGATGAAGTGCACGCTGTCGGTCGGGCTGTGGAGTTTCATCCACAGGAACGGCAGGTGATCGGGCAGGTAGAGCAGCTCCGCCCGCGTGTAGTGGGCAAAGCCGATGAGGCCCTGCGGGAGGGTGAAGGAGTTGGCGTGGAGCGGCACGAGGTCGGCGGGGCTGGCGTCAGGGAGCACTTTCATGGGCGGGTGAGGTTAAGGTTGGGGAAAGGTTACTTGATGTAGTCGAGGAGCGAGAGGCGCATGATGTTGGCGGCGGACTGGAGGGCGGCCTGGTAGGCGGTCTGGGCGTGGGTGAGCTTCACGACCGTGGAGGGCAGATCCACCTCGGTCTCGCCGGCGATCAGGCCCTGGAGATTCTCGATGCGGGCCTTCTGCTGGCTCTGGTTGACGTCGATGCGCATCTGCACGGCGCCCTGCTGGGCGAGGGACGAGACGAACGTGTCCTCAGTCGTCACGAGGTTGGCCTGCACGGCGGTGACGGCGGCGCCGCCGCCGGCGCGGAGGGCGTCGCGGAGCGTGATGAGATTGTTCAGGAAATCCTGGATGCCGCTGTTGGCGGTGGCATCGGAGCCGGGCGAGACGCTGGAGGTCTCGGAGAGCGTGATGGAGGTCTGCGCGGCGTTGCCGGCGAAGGTGACTCCGGTGATCTCGCCCGCGGCACTGCGGGTGACGTTGAACGGGGGCGTGTCGACGGCGGTGCCGCCGTAAAGATAGTCGTTGCGCAGGCGGCTGTTGGCGAGCTGGAGGGTCTGCTCGAGCAGCTGGTCGACTTCGGCGGCGTAGGCATTGAGCGACTCGGGGCTCTGGGCGCCGGCGCCGAGCGTGCCGATCTCGGAGGCGCGGTCGGAGATGCGCTTGATCTGGAGCAGGCCGTTGTAGGTGGCCTGGCTGATCTCGAGGGCGCGGTCGGCGTTGCGGTTGAACTGGTCGATGGCGCGGCGCTCGCTGTCGAGGTTGAGCACGCGGCCGGTGGCGGCGGGATCGTCGTCGGCCTGCGTGATGCGCTTCTGGCTGGCCACCTGCGCCTGCAGCTTCGTCTGCTGGCTGCTGAGGTCCTGGATCTGGCGGACGATGTTGTCGGAAACCGTGTTGGAGGCGATGCGCATGGTCAGGTGCAGTAACAAGTACCAAGGGGCAAGTCACAGGAGGTGGCAGCCGCACCGTTGGCGCGGGTCTGGTTCCTGGTACTTGGCACTTGGCACTTCATACTTGTTCAGGGTTAGCGGCCGAGGCTGTTGACGACGGTGTCGAGGAGCTCGTCGATCACCGAGAAGACGCGCGACGAGGCCTGGAACGCGCGCTGGTACTTCACGAGGTCGGCCATCTCCTCGTCGAGCGAGACGCCGCTGACGCCGTCGCGTTGCGAGCGGACGATCTTCTCGATGTTGAACTGGTCCTCGGCGCGCGAGTTGGCGGTCGACAGGGCCTGGCCGAGGTTGCTGACCGTGTTGTTGTAATGCTGGCTGATGGTGCCGTTGACGAAGTCGCCGCCGCTGGTCGCGAAGACCTGGTTGCCGACGGCGGCGACGGCGGTGGCGATGGAATTGTCGCCCGCGGCGCCGGTGCCCGCCTTCAGATTGGCGGCGGTGATGCCGCTCAGGCGGGTGATGGTGGCGGCGGTGATGCCCGCGGGGTCGAAGAAATCGGCGCCAGGGACGGAAGTGGGGTTGTAGGCGGCGTTGACGGAGACGACGAGCTGGTGGGCGAGCGTATCGAGCCGGTCGCGCACGTCCTGCACCGCACCGTCGCGCGTGGCGAGGGCGACGGCGACGGAGCCGGAGGAAATGGCGAGCGCGGTCGCGGGCGAACCGCCGGTGAAGCCGGTGCCGGTGAAGGTGACGGGGCCGGTGACGGCGTTGTCGTTGACGAGCACGACATCGGCGCTCGAGGCGTCCTTGAGCACGACGTTGACCATGCCGTTGGTGCCGGAGCGCACCTCGATGGGGAGCTTGGCGGACAGCTCCTCGAGCTTGGCCTGCCGTTGGTCGCGCAAGTCGACCGCCGAGCCGGGGTGGCCGATCTCGGCGCGGCCGATCTGGGTGTTCAGGTCGGCGATGGCCTGCAGGAGCAGGTTGGCCTCGTCCACATCGCCCTGGATCTGGGTGTCGATGTCGGCCTGGGTCTGGGCGAGACGGTTGTCCGCGAGGCGCAGGCGGTCGGTGAGGATGTCGACCTTCTGCAGCAAGGTCTGGCGCTCGCCGGTGTCGGTCGGGCGCGAGGCGAGGCCCTGGAAGGCGTTGAAGAAATCGTCGAGCGCGCCGCCGATGCCGGAGCCGCCGGAGCTGCCGGTGCCGGCGGCATCGGCGCCGCCCACGCTCTGGCCGAGCGAGGCCTGCGCGCGCTGGAGAATCTGCTGCTCCATCTCGTAGCCGGACTTCAGCGCGACCTCGCGCAGCACCTGCCGGTCGAGCAGCGTGTCGCGGAGCTGCTGGATGCCGAGGGCCTCGAGGCCGAGGCTCTGCGCGCCTTCGGGCGTCTGCACCGTGCCGCGATCGCCGAAGAGGACGCGCTGCCGGGCGTAGGCGGTGTTGTTGACGTTGGCCAGGTTCTTGCCGGCCATCTCGATGCCGCGGCTCTGCGCGGTGAGCGCCTTGACGCTGGCGTTGAGGCTGGAGAAGAGGCCGGACATGGGAGGTGGGCGGGGTTAAAGGTGGAGGACGGCGGCCGTCAGCCGGCGGCCTGCAACGCCGGCGACGGGCGCGCGGTGGTGGTCATCGAAACGCGGCCGTTGGGCGCGTAGGTCTGCGTGAAGGCGTCGGGCTTGAGCTGGCGGAGCAGCTGCTGCTGGGCGTCGACGGAGCGGGCCAGCAGCGTGTGGTTGTGGCGCGAGACGCGGCGGACGCGGTGGATGAGGACGTTGACCTCGGTGATCATGGCCTCGAGCAGCGGGCGGACCTCGGCGACGAAATTCGGCAGGAGCGAGCGCAGCGTCGCGCCGGCGGGATGGCCGTGGGCCACGGCGTAGGCGGAGACGAGCTCCTCGCGGCGCCGGCGGCTGTCGTGCAGGATGCGGACCTGCGCCTCGATGTCGGTGCTGAGACGGAGCACGGCCTCGGGATCGCGGGCGAAGAGGCGCTGTTGTTGTTCCTCGAAGAGGTGCAGGAGCGCGCCGTATTCGGTGATCTCCGAGCGGAGCGCTTCCGTGATGGAATGCCAGACGGGGTTCATGAGGGATCTTTCTGCGCGGCGGAGGCGGCGGGGGCGTGAGCGGAGCCGCGCGGCGTGAGTTGCTGTTGGAGAATATGGGAGAGGCCGAGGCCGCCCGCGGCGCTGAGCTGGTTGGCCAGCACGTCGGTGAGCATGTAGCCGTAGACGCTGCCGCCGGGGCCGGATTTGTCGCCGCCCATGATGCCGCCCACGCTGTCCTGCAGGAACTGGCGGAGCATGATGGCCTCGAACTGCGCGGCGACGGCCTTGACCTGCTCGCCCTGCGGCAGGCCGGCCATGCGACCGGGCTGGGTCATCAGGGCCGGGGTGGCGGCGGGCTTGGCGTGGGCGGAGATGGCGGCGACGTTCATGGCTCAGTTGATGATGAGCTCGGCCTGGAGCGAGCCGGAGCGCTTGAGCGACTGGAAAATGGCCATCATGTCGCGCGTGGAGACGCCGAGGGCGTTGAGCGCGGCGGCGAGCCGCTCGATGGTCGGGGGCTCGTTGAGGACGGTGAAGCCGCCCTTGGTCTCGTTCACGGCCGTCTGCGTGCTGGGCACGACTTGCGTCGAGCCGGAGTTGTTGAAGGAGTTCGGCTGGCTGACGCCGAGGTTCGACGTGACGCTGATGGTGAGCGCGCCGTGTGCGATCGCGACGTGCGAGATGCGGACGGTCGAGGTGGCGACGATCGTGCCGGTGCGCTCGTTGATGACGATGCGGGCGAGCGTGTCGGGCTCGGTCTCGACGGTGCCGAGGTCGGCGAGGAAGGCGACGTCGCGCGTGCGGTACTCGGCGGGCACCCGGATGCGAAGGGTGGCGGCGTCGACGGCCTGCGCGATGGCAGGCCAGCGGACGTTGATGGCATCGGCCATGCGCGCCGCGGACGTGAAATCGGGATTGTGCAGCAGCAGCCGCATCGTGTCGTCGTGGACGAACTGCGAGGGGATCTCGCGCTCGACGATGGCGCCGTTGCTGATGGTGCCGACGGTCGGGTGATTCTTCTGCACGGTGGCGCCGCCGGCGCCGCCCGAGCCGCCGAGGAAGCCGCCGATGGCCACGGGGCCCTGCGCGATGGCGTAGGCGCGGCCGTCGCCGCCGAGCAGCGGGGTCTGGAGCAGCACGCCGCCCTGGAGCGTCTTGGCGTCGCCCATCGAGGCCACGGTCACGTCGATGCGCGAGCCGGGCTTCATGAACGCCGCGATGTCGGCCGTGATCATGACGGCGGCGACGTTCTTCGACTTGATGTCCTGCTGGCTGACGGTGATGCCGTAGCGCTGGAGGATGTTGGAGACGGTGTGCAGCGTGGAGGCGGAGTTGCTGTCACCCTCGCCGGCCAGGCCGACGATGATGCCGTAGCCGACCAGCTGGTTGTCGCGCCCGCCCTCGACGAGCGTGAGATCCTTCACGCGCGCGGCGCGGAGGGCCGGCACCGCGAGGAGCAGCGCGGCGAGCAGGAGGAGAAGACGGGAGCACATCCGTGGCATGGCAAAATCCTCAGAACGGGCGGAGCTTCTCGTAGAGCTTGGTGAGCCACCCGCGCTTCTGCGCGTCGGTGAGCGTGCCCTCGGTGACGAACTCCACGCGGGCATCCGCGATGTTGGTGGAGAAAATGGTGTTGGCGGACGAGATGTCGTCGGGACGCACGAGGCCGTGGAGGACGACGTATTGGGTCTCGCCGGAGAAGGTGACGACGCGCACGCCCTCGATCACGAGGTTGCCGTTGGGCAGCACGTCGGTGACGAGCACCGCGGCGCGGCTGGTGAGCGACTGGGAGTTGGCGACCTCGCCGCCGCCGGAGTAGCTGGCCTTGCCGGTGACGTTCGTGGAGGGCAGCTCGCCGTTGTGCGTGCCGAGCTTGCTGGCGGCGACGCTGAAGATGAACTGCTGCACGGCGTCCTGCAGGGCGGAGTCGCGCGTGGTCTTCTTGTTCTGCGAATTGGTGGCGTCGGCGCTCTCCGCGACGACGACGGTCAGGATGTCGCCCGAGTGCGCGGCCTTGCGGTCGGCGAACATGCTCCGGTCGCCCAGACCGACCGGCCAGAGCGAACCGGCGCGCACGGCCGGCACGGCCAGCGCGAGGGCGAGCAGGGCGGCGGCGAGACGCTCAGAAGCGGACTTGGACGCGGTTTTCATCGACGACAAAAGCGGTGAAATCCTTTTTCGATTCGGGATTGCGGATGGTGACGGCCTCGCCCTGGGCGCCGTTCTGCATCGCGAGGCCCTTCATGGTGATGACGAGCGCGCCCTCGGCGGCGGAGACCTCGACGAGGTCACCCTTGCGCACGAGCGGCCGGCGGGCCACGTCGCGCCAGGTCAGCAGGCGGCCGGCCTGCACGGAGCGGGTGAAGACGAAGGAGCGGTCGCCCACGGCGGCGGGCAGCGCATCGCGCTCGCGGAAGGCATCGACGCGGCGCGTATCGAGCAGCGAGGGATCGAAGGCACCGCCGTTGGTCACCGGCTGGCGGGCGATCCAGGCATCGCGCCAGAGCGCGGCGCGGAGCACGAAGGTCGGTTCGGCTACGGCGGCGCCGTCGGCGAGTACGCGGCAGCGCACGAGCATGGAGGAGGTCGGGAGCGTGGGATACTCGGCCACCTGCACCTGCCACTCGCGGGCGACGCGGTCGGGGCCGGACCAGGCGCGGAGCAGTTCGAGCTTGAGTTCGCCCTCGAGGTTGAAGTGCGCGGCGATATCGCGCTCCAAGGCGCCGACGAGCTGCTCCTGCGTGAGCGGGCTGGCGGCGGGCGAAGCGAGGGAGGTGCTGGCAGCCTCGGCGTCCGTTTGCCCGAGGCGTTCTCCGGGCGCGGCAGCGCTCACGGGGATGGCCTCGACCGACGCAGGGGCTGCCAGCAGTGGCGTCACGGCCATGGCGCTGGCGGCGACGCAGAGGTTGAACTTGGCGAGCAGGGCGCGCATGGCGATCAACGCTTCATGTTGGCGATGTTCTGCAACATCTCGTCCGAACTTTGGATGGACTTGGAATTGATCTCGTAGGCGCGCTGGGCGACGATGAGGGCGACCATTTCCTCGACGATGTTGACGTTCGAGGATTCGATGTAGCCCTGGATGGTCGAACCGAAACCCTGCTCGCCGGGCGCGCCGGTCTCGGGCGTGCCGCTCGCGGCGGTCTCGGCGTACTGGTTGCCGCCGAGGCTTTGCAGGCCGGAGGGATTCGCGAAGCGTGTCATCGTGAGGCGGTAGCTCTGCGAGCCGCTGGCGCCCTGCACGGTCACCTGGCCGTTCTCGGCGATGGTGATGGCGGTGGTGCCCTGCGGGACGCTCTGGAAGCCACTGAGCACGGGCATGCCGTCGACCGTGACGACCTGGCCCTGGGCGTTGAGCTTGAAGGAGCCGTCGCGGGTGTAGCCGACGGTGCCGTCGGGACGCTGCACCTCGAAGAAGCCGTCGCCCTGGATGGCGATGTCGAGCTTCTCGCCGGTGTTCACGAGCTGGCCCTGGGTGAAGACCTTCGACGTGGCGGCGATGCGGGAGCCGTTGCCGACCTCGACGCCGGTGGGGATCAGGTTGCCGCCGCCGGAGTCGGTGCCCGAGGCGCGCGGCTTCTGGTAAAGCAGGTCCTGGAACTCGATCTTGCTGCGCTTGAAGCCCGGGGTGTTCACGTTCGCGAGGTTGTTCGCGATCGTGTTGAGGTTCAGCTGCTGGGCCTCCATGCCGGTGGCGGCGGAGTAGAGCGAGAGGTTCATGCGCGGGCGGGGTTGAAGTTTGACGCAATCAGGGCGGGCGCGAGGCACCCCGCCACGACTGGGGCCGGCCCGGCCCCATACCGGGCGCGGCCATGCAGTCGTGATTGCGGTTGTCTATATGGGGAAGTCATGGGCGGAGGACGGCGCTCAACCGAGGGCGTCGAGCACCTTCTGCATCTGCTGGTCCGCGTTGCTGATGATTTTCTGGTTGGCTTCGTAGGCGCGGGAGATGAGCACGAGGTCGACCATTTCGCGGAGCGGCTGGACGTTGCTCTGCTCGAGGTAGCCCTGCATCAGCTCGGGCTGCTCCACCTGGCTCATACCGGCACCCGCGCCGGCGGTGAACAGGCCGCCCGCACTCGGAATGAGCGCCGCGGTGCTCGCGAATTTCTGAATGGAAAGCTTGCCGAGGGCCGTGCTGCCCTGAAAGAGCGTGCCGTCGCGGTTGATGGTGACGGGGCCGCCGCTGGGCAGCAGCGTGATGGGCGCGCCGCCCTCGGTCAGCACCTCCAGATCGCCGGCGGTCACCAGGGTGCGATCGGCGCGGAGCCGGAACTCGCCGCTGCGTGTGTAGGCCTTGGAGCCGTCGGGCTTCTGGACCTCGAAAAATCCCTCGCCCTGGATCGCGGCGTCGAGTTCGCGGCGCGTCGGCGCGGTTTCGCCGGTCATGAAGTTGATGCCGCTCGTCACGTGCGTGAACACCGACGGCTGCTCGTCGCCCTCGCCGCTCTTGGCGTTGGGATTGATGTTCCACTTGCCGGCGTTCTCGGTGGAGAACTGAACCGTGCGCTTCCGGTAGCCCGTGGTCTGCGCGGAGGTGATGTTCTGCGAGACGGCATCCTGCCACTTCTCCAGCGCGGAGAGGGACGATGCGCTTTGGTAGAGCCCGATATTCATGACGTGGCCCCTACATGAGCAATGCCGATGCCAACGCCCGTAAGTCGCGTACTAACCGCTAGTCGCCAACGAATTAAAATATTCCAGAAAATCCCCCAGCCCATCCCCCTCCATCGCCTCAGGTCCGAGGGCAAAACTTGCCGAGCCCGGCTGGAAGAAACTGCCCGGACCAAGGTGTCGCGCGGGATGCGCCCCACTCTGCCGACGGCCGCGATACACGGGCAGGAAGCCGGTTTCGCCGGGCCCGATGCCGCAGGGGCCCGGCGCGCCGGCCGGCGCGGGATCGCTGGCCACCGCGCCAACTCCCTTGGCCGATCAACTGCCGGCCGGATACAGGCACTCGACCTCGATGCGCTCGCCG
This sequence comes from Opitutia bacterium, assembly GCA_016187925.1. Classification (GTDB taxonomy): domain Bacteria; phylum Verrucomicrobiota; class Verrucomicrobiia; order Opitutales; family Opitutaceae; genus Didemnitutus. Next base: position 100,543 of record JACPIS010000010.1, read on the forward strand.
CACGGGCAGGTGACGACGATGCGCACGACCTTGTCGCCCTGTTTGACGACTTCGACATTGGGTTCGGCGGCGAGTGACGGCGCGGGGCGCACCAGCCCGGTGGCGGACACGGGCGAATGCACGTGCGGCGCCCGGAGCGGCGGGATATCGAGATTCTTTTTGCCGAGGAGAAACGGTTTCATGACGACGGATTGGCGGCGGTGGCGAGCGGCGCCCCGGGGGCGGCCGGGCCGGCCGCGGGGATGCGCAGCGCGGGGGATTTCTGCTCCGCGACCTTCTTCTGCGCGTCGCGGGTCTTGGAAGTCAGGGTAAGGGCGAGCGTGATGCGCTGGTTGGACTCGGACTCGGGCTTCTCGCCCTGCACGGGGCGGGTGTCGCCGTAGCCCGACACGCGCTCGATCTGATCCGGGGCGACGGCGTAATACACCAGGAGGCGGCGCGCGGCGTTGGCGCGGTCGGCCGAGAGTTCCCACGGCGAGTACTCCGTGTTCCTGAAATTCAGCTTCGCGCGCGTGTGGCCGTCGATGGTCACGCGGAAATGGTGGCGCTCGATCATCCAGGCGAGGTTCTGCAGGACGAAGGTCCCCCACTCCGAGACCTGCGTGGTGTCGTCGACAAAGAGCGGACGCTTGGCGCGGTCGAAGAGCGTGACGCGCAGGCCGTCCGAGGTGACCTGGATGTCGATGGGCTTCTGGTCGAGATTCTGGTCGAGGTGCAGCAGGCGGTAGAAGTCGGCCGCCACGGAGTTGAGGAAGCTCAGCTCGATCTGCTTGTTCTTGTCGGAGGGCTTCTCCCGGCCGGCGGATTCGCTGTCGTCCTTCTTGGAGTTGGAGGATTCGTTGCTCTCCTTGTTGAAAGGCATGACGCCGGAGTGGTCCGAGAGCGGCGAGCTGAACGGGCTCTGGAAATAGCGCGAGGTGGCGATGAGGATTTTTTTGTCCTGGGCGGAAATCCACAGCACCATGAAAAGCGCCATCATCGCGGTGACGAAGTCCGCGTAAGCCACCTTCCACGCTCCACCGTGTCCGGCCATGGCGCGCCTCCTACTTGCCGGGCCCGAGGCCCTTCACGGCGGCCTCCAGCTCGTCGGCGCCGGGTTGCACGGAGCTGTCGAGCGAGCGCCGGGCGATCTCGACGGCGGTGAGGGGCGCGAGGCCCTTGGCGAAACCGGCCACGGCCTGCATGATGCATTTCAGGCAGAGCGTGTCGGCGGAATTGTTGAACACGATGCGGTTCGCCAGCGGGTTGACGAAGCCGTACGCGATGAAGATGCCGAGCAGCGTGCCGGTGAGCGCCGCGGCGACGCGCTCGCCCACCGCCTCGGGGCCGTCGGCGATAGCGGCCATGGTGTTGATGATGCCGAGCACGGCGGCGACGATGCCGATGCCGGGCAGCGAGTCGCCGACCAGCTGGAGGATGTGCACCGGATGGCCGGCCTCCTCGGTCTTGGCACTCAGCTCGGCCGCCATGAGGTCCTCGAGCTGGTCCGGCTTGATCTTGCCGTCGATGACGGGTTTCAGGCCGTTGCACAAAAACTGCAGCCGCTCCGGGTGGCCCACGAGCGACGGGTATTTCTGGAAAATGGCGCTCTTCGTGGGCTCCATCACGTGTTCCTCGAGCGCGATGAGGCCGTTGCGCCGGCCGGTCATGAACAGTTCGTAGAGCAGCTTGAGCAGTTCGAAGTATTCCGCCTTGCCCGTCGCCTTGCCGCCGACGGCACCTTTGACCTTGTGCAGGATCTCCTTCAGCACGTGCATCGGGCTGGCGATGATGAGCACGCCCGCGGCCACGCCGCAGATGACGACGAACTCGGAGACGTGGAGCAGCACCAACGGCTTGCCGCCGGCCAGCATGAAGCCGCCGATGGTCGAGACGAAGACGATGACTGCGCCGACGAGGACGAGCATGAGGCGGGAAACGGTGGTTGGCTCAGCGATTGCGCGCCCGGCCGAGGTAGGCCCGCAAGCCGATGATGGTCTGCGAGTGGATCTGGCAAATGCGCGATTCCGTCAGGCCGAAGACCGCTGCGATCTCAGCCAGACGCATGTTCTCAAAATAGTACATGGCTAGTATCTTCCGGGGTATATCGGGCAGTTCGGACATTCTTTGAGCGAGAAGTTGCAGCATCTCCTGCTTTTCGAGCGTCTCGCGGCCGGTCGTATCCGTCTCGTCGGCCAGGAGTTCGTGCAGCGAGGCGCCCTCGGACTCCTCGCCCTCGGTGTGCTGGTCGAGCGCGATGAAGGTCACCGGGCGGATCTCGTCGAGCCACTTGGCGTATTCCTTGTGGCTGAGGCCGAGCTCCTCGCAGATCTCGTCCTCGGTCGCGGTGCGGCCGATCTTCTGCTCGAGGGCGTTGATGGACTCCTTGAGCTTGCGCGCGCGGGCGCGGGTGCGGCGGGGGCACCAGTCCATGCGGCGCAGCTCGTCCAGCACGGCGCCGCGGATGCGCGTGGCCGCGTAGCTGGCGAAGGTGTTGCCCTGCTCGGGGTCGTACTTGCGCACGGCGGCGATCAGGCCCGTGACGCCCACGCTGTACAGGTCGTCCGCATCGATGTGCGGCGGCAGCGTGAGCTTGATGCGGTCCACGACATTGCGGACCAACGGGAGGAAGCGTTCGATCAATTCCTTTTCATCGACCGCGCCCGAGGAGACACCTGCGTAGGCCCGCCAGGCGGCGGTCGCAGGAGAGGCATCCGTGCCCTGGGCTGTTACGGCGGCAGGGTTCATGACTTCATGGGTTGAGAGTGGTTCTTGGCCTCGGCGGCGAGGGCGGCTTGTTGCCGCGCCACGAGGGTTTCCCGCAGGCCGCCCAGGAGGACGGTCCACAGCCAGCGAAACAGCACGGCGCCGATGAGGCAGCCGAGCGAAGCGTCGAAAAAGATGCGGCCGGGCGTGCTCTCGCCCCACCAGCTGCTGGCGCCGGCGAGCACGAAGCCGAGGAGGCCACCGAAGAGGAAGACGAAGCGCATGGTCAGGCGGCGGTGTTGAAGGTGGAGGTTTCGTCGGCGGGCTCGCCGTCGGCGTCGGCTTCCTCGGGCTCGGCGGCGACCGGCAGCGTGCGGCGGGCGACGGCGTCGAGTGCGTCGAGTTCGCTGTCGCCGGTGAGCGACGGGCCGGTGGCGAGGAAGAGCGGCTGGAGGTCGCCATCGATCAGGTAATCCCAGAGGCGGCCCCACTGCGTGACCTCGTCGAGGTGCGTGAAGACGACGTGCGTGGCGCCGAGCGTGCGGCCCGCGGCGTAGCCGGCGCGGAGCGCGGCGTGGTCGTAGGCGGCGTTGAGCACGAGCACGCGCTGCGCGATCTGCTCACGGGCGAGGAATTCGGCGATGGCGGCGTTGTCGGCCGGGTTGCGCAGCGACAGGCCGGGCAGATCGAAATAAACGAACCCGCCGGGCGTCGCGGGCTGGGTCGACGCCGGGAAGTGCGCCATCGGCACACCGAGCGCCTCGCAGAAGACCGGCAGCGGGCCGGTGGGATTCGGGCGGTCGAACTCCGCCGTGACGACGTGCCCGATCCGGGCCTTGCGAAAGACATCGTTCGCGAGCCATTTGCAGAGCGCCGTCGTGCGGCCGACGCCGGGCGTGCCGAGGAAGGCCGCGCGCGTGAGCGGCGCCGGCTCGTGGCGCGACTCGGCCAGCTCGCGCAGGTGGCGGCCGGTCTCGACGAGCGCGCGGTGCAGCGGCATCTCGTTCAACGCGAGCCAGGCGGGCGACTCGAAGAGGCGCAGGAGAAGTTTTTCGGAAAAACCGGAGCGGCGGAGCAGCGTGGTGAGCGACTGCTGCGGCATGCGGAGCGTCGCGCGCGACGCCTTGAGCGCGACCTGTGCACCGGGCGCGGCGGTCTCGGACGACACGGCATTGAGGCTGACGGTGGCCTTGGGCTGCTCGAGCGCGGGGGCGGCCGGCTCCGCGGAGACGATCTGCGCGACGACCTCGAGTTTCGGCGCCGAGAGGAAACCAAACATGCCGCCGGCCTCGACGTTGCGCACGGAGAGCACACGGGCGCTGTCGCCGAGCTTCTCGCGGATGAGCTGCGCGGCCTGATCGGCCGAGTTCACGGTGAACTTGAAGCAGGTGCCGGGGGTGGTGGGAAATTGGGCGGTGGACATGGGAAATTTGCGTCAGGCGGCGGCCTTCATGGCCTCGGCCCGCGCGAGGTGCGCGGGCACGGGGATGATGCCGGCGTTCTCGATCTCGGTGGCGGAGGGCAGCTCCTGGAACGCGAGGACCGTGAGGCGCGGGAAGGACGGCTCGAGGAAGCGCTTGAGCGGGAGGCGCGTCTCGGTGGAGACGACGAGCACCAGCGGCTGGCCCTTGGCGGCGAGATCGGCCGTGCGGCGGTTGAGTTCCTCGAGCAGGTGGCGGCCGGTGGCGGGATCGAGCGAGAGGCAGACCTCGGTGGCGGAGCGGTGGACCTTGCCCGCGAGCGCCTGCTCGAGGCGCGGGTCGAGCGTGATGGCGCGCAGGGCGCCGGGGCGGACCTCGTGCTCCGGCACGAAGTAGAGGCCGAGGCGGCGGCGCACGAGTTCGCTGAGGTCGTCGGGATTCTTCGAGAGCGAGGCGAAATCGGCGATGCCCTCGAGGATGAGCGGCAGGTTGAGGATCGCGATGTTCTCGCGGAGGAGATTCTGGATGACGCGCTGGATGATGCCGAGGTTGACGAGGTCGGGCAGCAGCTCGGCGATGAGGGCGGCGTGCGTGGCCTTGAGGTGGTCGACCAGTGCCTGCACTTCCTGGCGGCCGAGCAGGTGGTGTGCGTGGGCCTTGAGCGTCTCGGAAAGGTGCGTGATGAGCACGGACGACGGATCGACGACCGTGTAGTTGTTGAGCTCGGCGGTCTTCTTCTCGCCCTCGTCGATCCAGGTGGCGTCGAGGTTGAAGACGGGCTCGCGCGTCGGCTGGCCGCGGAGGCGCACGGTGCTGCCCGCGACGTTCATCGCGAGGAATTTGCCGGGGATGAGCGAGCCGCGGGCGACGGTCTTGCCGCGGAGGAGGAAGCGGTATTCGTTGGGCTCGAGCTCGAGGTTGTCGCGCACGGAGATCGGCGGGACGACAATGCCCTTCTCGCGGGCGAGCGACTTGCGGACGCCGGTGACGCGGGCGAGCAGGTCGCCGCCGATCTTGCTGTCGGCGAGCGGGAGCAGGCCGTAGCCGATCTCGATGGCAAAGGTGTCGACGTCGATGAGCTTGCGCACGTCGTTGTCGGAGGCGCCGGAAGCCGGGGCGGCCGGGGCGGCGGCTTCGCCCGGCTTGCCGGGTTTGCCCGGCGCGTTCCTGGCGATCTTGCCCGGCGACTGGGTGGTGGCGCGATCGACGTCCTGATCCTTCAGCGTGCGGGCGATGAACCCGGCCAGCGCAGCCAGACCGAGGAACGGGAGCGCGGGCATGCCGGGCATGAGGCCGAAGACCGCCATGCACCCGGCGGCGATGCCGAGCGCGCGCGGGTAACGGACGAGCTGGCCGACGACCTGCGTGCCGAGGTTGTTGTTGTCGGCCGCGCGGGTGACGAGGAGACCGGCGCCAATGGAGATGACGAGCGCGGGGATCTGGGAGACGAGGCCGTCACCAATGGAGAGCAGGGTGAACTTCTGCAGCGACTCGCCGAGCGACAGGCCCATCTGGAAGACGCCGATGGCGAAGCCGCCGATGACGTTGACGAGGGTGATGAGGATGCCGGCGATGGCGTCGCCGCGCACGAACTTCGAGGCGCCGTCCATCGCGCCGTAGAAATCGGCCTCCTTCTGCACCTTCACGCGGCGGGCGGTGGCGGTGGTCTCGTCGATGATGCCGGCGTTGAGCTCGGCATCGATGGCCATCTGCTTGCCGGGGAGGGCGTCGAGGGTGAAGCGCGCGCTCACCTCGGCGATGCGGCCCGCGCCCTTCGTGATGACCACGAAGTTGATGACGACGAGGATGAGGAAGACCACCGCGCCGACGATGTAGTTGCCCTGGATGACGAAGTGGCCGAACGCATCGATGATGTGGCCGGCGAAACCGTTGACGAGGACCTGGCGCGTCGAGCTGATGTTGAGGGCGAGGCGGAAAAGCGTCAGCGCCAGCAGCATCGTCGGGAACGCGGAGAACTCCGGCGGATCCTTGACGTAGATGATGGCGAGCAGGACAAGCAGCGAGAGGCCGAGGTTGAGCGCCAGCAGCATGTCGATCACGAACGTCGGCATCGGCAGCACCAGCAGCAGCACCGTGCCGAACAGGCCGACGGTGAAGAGCAGGTCGGCGCGCGCGAGCAGGCGGGTGATGTGGCTGTTGGAGCTGACCGGCATGGCTTAGGCGGGGTTCAGGACGTTGGTGCCGGCGGCGTCCTCGAGGCGGCGCGTCTTCAGCTGGTGGAAGTAGTAGCGGTGCGTCCGGTAGACCACGGCGAGGATCTCGGCCACGGCCTGGTAGAGCTCGGGCGGGATCGTCTCGCCGACCTTGCCCATCGCGAAGAGCAGGCGGGCGACGGGCTTGTTCTCGACCATCGGCACACCGTGCTCGGCGGCGAGGGCCTTGATGCGGCGGGCGAACTGGTTCTCGCCCTTGGCGAGCACGACCGGCGCCTGGTCCTTGCCGCGCTCGTACTTGAGCGCGACGGCGAAGTGCGTCGGGTTCGTCACGACGACGTCGGCCGTGGCGACGGCGGAAAGCATCTGCTTCTGGAGGAGGCGGCGGGCCATGCGGCGCATGGCGCCCTTCACGCGACCGTCGCCTTCGGCGTTCTTGTGCTCATCCTTGACCTCCTGGCGCGTCATCATGAGTTCGCGCGAGGTCTTGAATTTTTCCCACGCGTAGCTGAGGGCGGCGATGAGGCCCATCGAGAAGAGCATCCGGGTGAGGAAGGCGATCGTCGCCTGGTTGAGAAACTGGCCGAGGTAACCGGCCTCGACGGGCGCGGTGAACAGCGGATCCTCGAGCAGGGAGCGGGCGCCGAGGTAGAGCGCGAAACCGATCGCGATCAGCTTGAGCAGGTCGATGCCGGAGTTGGTGAGCGTGTTCTTGGAAAAGATGCGGCCGAAGCCGTTGACGGGGTTCAGCGCCTCGGGCTTGAACGTCACGACTTTCGGCGAAAGCTGGAAGCCGCTCTGCAGGCCGTTCGCGAGGAGCGCGGCGCCGATGCTGGCCACCAGCACGGGCGCGAGGATCTGGCCGACGACCGCCAGCAGTTCGGCCATCTGCTCGGGCACCGTGCTCGCCTCGACGCGCATCACGGTGAAGCGCGAAAACATGCTCGCCGCGTACTCCATCACGCTCTCGGCGCTCGTCCGCGCCGTGAAGGCCAGCACCGCCAGCGCCGCCGCCAGCGTGATCACGACCGTGAGCTCCGTGCTCTTCGCGAACTGACCGCGCTCGGCTGCTTCCCGCAGCTTCTTCTCGGTCGGTTGCTCTGTCTTTTGGTCGTTGTCGTTATCAGCCATCGGGTTTCCGCCGACTAATGCAACGCCGATGCCAACAGTTCTCCGCCCCTTGCTAACCAAGGCCCGCCAACGATTTAAAATATTCTCGCCGACCCGGCCGCCCGATTTCGTTTCCGCCGCTAAAATCGCTTAAAAATTTCGGCAAAAATTGCCGCGAACGTGTCGATACACGCGACCGCCGGTTCAACGACGCCACCAATAACGGACTCGACCGCTCCTTCGCGCCCGCCTAAGCGTTTCCCCCGCCGGTCCACCCTCGCCTCTCCGCCAACATGAGCACCGAAATGCCCAAGGACCTCCAGAAATGGGAGGTCACCCGCCAGAAGGGGAAAACCCGGTTCGTGCTCGTCGCGGGCGTGCTCTCGTGGGGCGTGCCGATGTTCGCGGTCATGACCTTCGTCGTGAACCGCCGCCCCGAGCGGCCGCTCACGCCGCTCATGATCCTCATTTCCGCTGTCGTCTGGCTGCTGGGCGGCGCCTGTTTCGGCCTCGCCATGTGGGCCATCACCGAGCGGCGCTACCGGAAACACCTCGCGGCGAATCCGCCGCCCCGGTGAGCGCGGGCCGCTCACTTCACCGGCAGTAATTCCAGCATCCGCATCGGCAGCTGGGAAAACTCCGCGAAAAGATACCGGGCGATCAGTGCGCCGGCGCTGCCGAGCAGCCCGAAGCCGAGCAACGCGCGCACCGACACGCTCAGGATAAAGACGTTCATGCGCTGCACGGCGCGCCCGAGCACGGAAAACGCGAGCGTCACGAGAAAATTCAGCGCGATGAACGGCGCCGCCATGCGCATGCCGAGTTCGATCACGTGACTCGTCGCCCCGATCAGGCTCTCCCCCGCCCCGGCCGCCAGTCCCGGATGCCCCGGCGCGCACAGCGCGAAGCTCCGGGCGAACGCCCCGAGCGCCAGCAGGTGGCCGCCGAAGAGGAAAAACAACACGACCGCCAGCGCCGAGAGGAACGCCGCCAGCGGCTCCGAGGCCAGCTCGGGCGCGCCGAAGCCCGGCGCGGCCGCGAGGCCGACCTCCGACGAGGTCATGCGCCCGGCCATCTCGACCGCCGCGAACGAAAGTTTCACCACAAAGCCCATCGCGAGCCCGAGCAGGAGTTCTCCGCCCGCGGCGATGGCCAGGGCCCAGACGTCGCCCGGCATGACCGCCACCGGCAGCAAACCCGTGAGCAGGGTCGCCAGCCCGCCCGCCAGCGCCACGCGCAGAATGACCGGCGGCGCGTGGTTCGCGAGCGCGGGCAGTTGCAACACCACCCCCAGCGCGCGGAGGAAGATCATCATCCAGGTGAAAAGATAGCCGACGCTCATGCGACGGGTCCGGTCGGAGCGGCGTCAGTGCGCCAGCGCGGCCATCCGGGTCAGCATCGTGACGGTGAACTCGGTGAGCGAGCGCAGCAGCCACGGGGTCAGCACCATCCCCAGCCCGGCGAGCGCGAGCAGCTTGGGTGTGAACGTGAGCGTCTGCTCCTGCAGCGACGTCACCGACTGGATGAGGCTCGTGATGAGGCCGATGACCAGCATCGTGATCAGGAACGGCGCGATGATGTAGAGCGAGAACAGGATGGTGGTCTTGAACAGGTCGATGGCGGTCTCGGGATTCATGGCGTGACGGAGGTGGGTGGAAAATTGGGTGTGGCCGGTGGAAAGAAACGGCGGGCGCGGAGTGAGGCTGGGTGCTTCGGAACTCTCAATTCTCGATCTTCATCTTTCAACCCGCCTGGACTTCAGGTGATGAAGCTCTGGACGAGGGACTTCACGATCAGGTGCCAGCCGTCGACGAGCACGAAGAGCAGCAGCTTGAACGGCAGGGACACGACGTTGGGCGGCATCATCATCATGCCGAGCGCCATCAGCACCGTGCCGACGAGGAAATCGATGATGATGAACGGCAGGAAGAGCAGGAAGCCCATCTGGAACGCCGACTGCAGCTCGCTGATGACGAACGCCGGGATGACCACGCGGATCGGCAGGTCCCGCACGGCCGTCGGACCGTAGCCGCCGAGTTCGAGGAAATACTCCAGGTCGCGCGTGCGCGTCTGCTTCAGCATGAATTCCTTCATCGGCACCGTGGCGCGGTCGAGCGCCTCGGCCGACTGCATCTGGCCGTTGAGGTAGGGCTGCAGCGCCTCCTTGTTCACCCGGTCGAAGGTCGGGCCCATGATGAAGAACGTGAGGAAGAGCGACAGGCCGATGATGATCTGGTTCGACGGCGCGCTGGGCACGCCGAGCGCCGTGCGCACGAAGCCGAGCACGATGACGATGCGCGTGAAGCTCGTCATCAGCAGCACGAGCGACGGCGCCACGGAGAGCAGCGTCATCAACAGCACGATCTGCACCGCCACGCTCATCTGCGCGGGGCGTTCGCCGCCTTCGAGGTTGATCGAGAAACGCAGCGGATCGGCGGGCTTCGCGGCCGCGGCGCTGGCGGCGGCGCCCGTCGGGTTGGGCGTCAACAGGCCGTTCGCAGTGGTGAGCGAAGGCGACGCCGGCGGCGGGTTGCCCGGCTGGGCCGTCTGCGCAAAGGCCGTGATGCCGGAAAGCACCAGCAACAGCACGACGAGCCGTGCCATTCTGAGCGCAGCGAAGAATCCAGCATGAGGCCCGCGAGCGAGCAGAGGAGTGGATCCTTCGCTGCGCTCGGGATGACAGAAACCGAAAATGGATGCAAAGGAACCCATGGGCGGGATGAACGGGCTCACTTTTTCTCGCCCTCGAGCGGCGAGAGCAGGTCGATGCGGCCCGGGCAGACGCCGAGCAGAAATTTTTTGCCGTCGTAGTCGGCCACGACGAGATACTGGCGGTTGCCGAGCGAGCGCGACTCGGCGATGGCGAGCTTGCGGGCCTCGCGGCCGGTGGCGCCGGCGGGAGCGGTGCGCTGGCGCCAGAGCAGCCAGCCGCCCGCGCCGGCGGCGCCGAGGGCGAGGACGAGCAGCAGCGGATTCAGGCCGGAGCCGGGCTTGCCGACCGGAGCCGCGTCCGCCGGCGTGGCGTCGGTGTTGCGCGGGTAGATGACTTTCTCCTCGGCCCGGAGCACCGGGGGAGCAACCAGGGTCAGCACGAGCGCGAACCCAGCCACGAAGCGTGTCATCCTGAGCGCAGCGAAGGATCCCATGGGATGTCTTCCGGCGCGCGGCATGCTGGATTCTTCGCTGCGCTCAGAATGACCGGCGCCGAAAGGAGGGAGCAGGAATTTCATGTGCATCCGTGCGGGAGCGGGCGCGTCAGGGCTTGGTGCTGCCGACGAGCTCGGTGATCTTGATGCCGAAGTTGTCTTCGACGACCACGACCTCGCCGTAGGCGACGAGCTTGTCGTTCACATAGAGGCCGACGGGGTCGCTGGCGTGCTGGGTGAGCTGGACGACCGAGCCCGGAGAGAGCTCGAGCACGTCACGCATGGGCAGCAGGCAGGAGCCGAGCTGCACGGTGACCTTCACCTTTACGTCGAGGACGATATCAAGGGCTTTTTCTTCCATCGTGTTTGCCATGGTTGAGTTCCTCCTGGGAGGCGGGAATTTTGCGCAGGATCTGGACGGCGACGCGGTCGGAATCCAATCCGATCGTGCCGATAAACTTGGGGGTGCCGTTGAGCAGGACGCGCGTCTGCTGCATCAGGCCGGCGGGCATCTCGATGACGTCGCCGACGCGCAGGCAGCTGATCTCGCGAAGCGAGAGCTCGAGGGCGTCCCACTCGGCGCGGACCGGCATGGCGATGTGATCGTAGGCCTTGTGCCAGCTGGCGTGCTTCTCGACGGTGGTGACCGCGCTGTCCTTCTGGCGGCGGGCCTGCATCTTCTTCACAAGCGGCTCGATGGTGTAATAGGGCACGCCGATCTGAAGCTGCTCGGAGCAGTCGCCGAAATTCACCTCGAGCGTCAGCGCGAGCACGATGGCGTCCTTCGGCGAGGTTTGCAGGAAACGGCCGTTGTTCTCGTGGCCGATCAGCAGCGGGTGCAGGTCCTGCTCCGTCTTCCACTGGCCGCACCATTCCTCGAGGATGATCATGATGATGTCCTCGAGCAGGGCCATTTCGATCTCGGTGAGGTAGCGCTCGGCCTTGACGGAGTGGCCGCGGCCGCCGAGCAGGCGGTCCGCGATGGTGAGGGCGAGGCGGGGATTGATGTCGAGCACGCCCACGCCGATGAGCGGATCGGCCTTGAAGAGGCAGATGTGCGTCGGACTCGGAAGTGACTCGGTGAATTTCGAATACGTGACCGTGGTGAGCTTGGCCATCTTCAGGCCGAACTCCATGCGCAGGAACAGCGAGAGGCGCGCGCTGAGGTAGCGGATGAAATCCTCGTGCAGCAGGCGCAACCGGCGCAGCTCGACCTCGGAGAGAAAGACCGGGTTGCGGAAATCGTAGGCCTCGACCTTGCCCGCCGCCTTGGCGTCGTCCTTCCGGCCGTCGGCGCGGAGGAGCATCGCCTTCGGCGCGCCGGAGTCGCCGCTCTGCGCGAGCAGCCGGTCGATCTCGGACTGGTCGAGATAGTCGGACGCGGCCTTCGTCAGGTTCTGCGGCGCGGAAGGGACTGGGGTTTCGTCGGCCATGCGGGACGGCGTTACTGGATGACGAAGTCGGAGAAATACACCTGCTCGACGACGCGCTTGCCGAGCGCCTGGTTGTAGGCGGCGACAAGCTTTTCGCGCAGGACGTTCTTGGCGCCCGGCTCCTCGAGGTCGGCGAGCGTGAGGGAGGAAAGGACGTTGAGCGTGATGTCGGTGAGCTTGGCCTTCTGGCCCTCGAAGACGCTCTTCAGGCTGGCGCCTTTCTCGGCCGGAGTGACCACGAAGCTGGTCTTCAGGTAGCGGGTGCCCATGGTGCCGGCGAGATTCACGACGACGTTGTTGAAGTCGTAATTGCCGGAGCCGCCGCCCTCCTTGCCCTCGCCGTGGCCTTTCTCGCCCTCCTTGCCTTCGCCCTCGGCCGACGCCTCGTTGGCCGCGGCGTGGCTGCCGGCGGCGGGCAGGGCCGCGAGTTTTTTCTGGAGGCGGGGCAGCAAAACGAATTCGGCGACACCCCAGCAGGCCACCGGGGCCAGCAGCACCGCGATGAACGCGGGCAGCCAGGCGCGGAGCAGCGCGCCGGCGCCGGCGCTCTTGCCGGTTTCCTCGACCGGCGCGGGAGCCGGTGCACTCTTGTCGGCTGCCGGGGCGGCTTCGGTCTTTTCCTTGGCGTCTGCTTTGGCCATGGCGGGGAGAAAAGTCGGTTCAGCGCTTCAGGTTGACGATGTCCTCGAGCACCGTGTCGGACACGGTGATGAGACGGGAGCCGGCCTGGAAGCTGCGCTGGGTGGTGATGAGGTCGGAGAACTGCTGGGTCAGGTCGACGTTCGACGACTCGAGCGTGCCCGACTGGATCTTGCCGAGGCCGCTGGCGCCCGGGTCGTTGTTGCCGGCGAGGATGCCGCCGCCGACCGGGCCGGCGTTGTCCAGGGCGGAGTACAGGTTCGAGCCTTCGCGCATGAGCGCGGAGGTGTCGTTGAAATTCTGCAGCTGCACGCGGTTGGTGGTCTGCGAGGTGCCGTCGGAGTAGAACTCGATCAGGTTGCCGCCCTTGTCGATGCTGATGGACTGCAGCTCGGTGCCGGCCGGCAGGCCCTGGCCGACGCGGATGTCGCCGACGGGGCTGGCGGCGGTGATGGAGGCGGCGTAGGTGCCGCCGCTCTTGCCCTGCACGCGGAGGCCGCCCTGGGTGACGAGGAAGCCGTTGTCATCGACGCGGAACTGACCGTCGCGGGTGGCAAACTGCGAGCCGCCGGTGGCGTCCTTCACGATGAAGAAGCCGCTGCCGGAAATGCCCAGGTCGGTGGTGACGCCGGTGCTGTTGAGCGCGCCCTGGTTGAAATTCGTGGAGATGCCCGAGAGCTGCACGCCGGTGCCGACCTGCGTGGCGGACTGGCTGGAGACCGAACCGTTCGACGGCGCGGAGCCGCGCAGGGTGTTGCTGAAACTCTCGGCGAAGCTCGCGGTGGAGCTCTTGTAGCCGGTGGTGTTGACGTTGGCGATGTTCGCGCCGATGACTTCGAGGCCTTTGCCGAAGGTGCGGAGGGCGCTGACGCCGGAGGTGAGGGTGCCGATGAGGGACATGGGGGACGGTGGGTTGAGTTGGAGGTTTAGGCCGCGGGCGTCTGCGTCGTCGGCGGCGGGGTGTTTGTGGAAGGGGTGGCGGGCTCGATGCGCTTGACCGCGGACAGCGGGTAGGACTTGTCGCCGATGATGAGCGCGAGCTCCTTGCCGGAGTTGTCGAGGGCGCTGACCAGGCCGGTGACCGGCTTGCCGTTCTCGTCCTGCACCGTGACGTTGCGCCCGAGGTAGGCGTTGGCCGTGAGCATCTGCTGGTCCTTGCGCAGCTGCGTCATCTGCTCGAGCGAGGTGAACTGGGCCATCTGCGCGATGAAGGCGGTGTCCTCCATCGGCTTCATCGGATCCTGCTGCTGGAACTGCACGGAGAGGATTTTCAGGAAATCCTCCTGGCCGAGCACCTGCTTCGGCGTGCGGACGGGGCCGGTGCGCGAATCGTTCGCGGCGGACGAAGGGGAGACACCAGTGACGGCGGAGACACTCATGGGTTTAGGCGAAGGCGGTTAGATGTTGGGAAGTGGGCAACGCCGCCGCAGCGCGCGGGGCGTGATCGATGACGGCGGCAACCGGGCCGGCGCCGCGGCGCAGCGCGCGCAACCCGGGCAGAAGCGCGGGCCCGTGCGCCTGCTGCTGTTGCTGCTGGGCCTGCTGCTGCGAGGAAAACTGTCCGTGCGGGGCGGAGCCGAAGCCGTTCTGGCCCGACGCACCCGAGCCGGAGAACACCGGCTCGATCAGGCGCACGCCGCTCTCGCTCCCCTGCCCCGCCACGGCGCGCCACTCGCTGGCCAGCGCGGCGCGCAACTCGGCGGAATCGGTGCGGAACTGCGTGTGCACCTCGCCGCCGCGCATCTGCACGCGCACCGCGAGGTCCTCGCCCGCAAACTTGAAATGGAGATTCACCACGGGTGCCTCGGCCTCGCGGCTGCGCTGCGCGTCGACGACATTCAGAATCGTCTCGACCGCCCGGTGGGCCAGCGCGCTCTCCGGCGTCGCGGCGGACGGCGCGGTTTCCGATAGCGCGGCCGCCGGCTGGGACTGCATTCCCGTCACGGCCATCTCGCGCATCGCGCCCGCACCGGGAAACACCGGCTGGTCGGACGTAAAGCGATGGGCGGTGAAAGTCTCTGCCATGTCGGTGGCCGTCTGAGCAACGCCGATGCCAGAGCCGGTTTTGTCCGGCTTAACCCGCTCAGGCTTCGTGTTTAGAAAGTTTTTTTCCGGCGCGATATTTTCTTTCGTCTTCGGGGATTTTTCCGGGCGCGGCGCGTCGGCAAAATTTGCCATGCCCGACTTGGCTGCGTCGGCGGCCGGCGTCGGACGCGGGGCGAGCGGCGCCACCGCCGGCAGTTCGAGTTCCAACTCGACGCTCGCCGCCGGATCCGCGTCTTCCTTGGCGGCGGGCTCGGCTCCCGCCACATGCACTGCGAGATTGCCCGGCAATTCCGCGAGCTTGTCGGCGATCAATTCCCTCATCTCGGCCAGAGCCTGGCCGAGCGGTGCATCGGTCTGCGTCTTCAACGCCGGCACGGAAAGACGAAACGCCGGCAGACCCTCGACTTTGACGACCACCGTCGGTCCGGCGGGAACGTGGCCGGCGGAAGACTCTGGCGTAGTCGCGGCGCTGTCACCGCCGGGAAGCGAGGCGTCTCCACCCATCGGCTCGGTGGGCGCCGGCGTGGGTTGAGGCAACACGGGCAAAATCAGCGCGAGCAACGCCGCAGCCGTCTCGATCAAGTCGCGCTGGCTGGCCGGATTTTTTGCGGCGGTATCGGCGCCCGGACCGCTGGTCTTGGCGGTCTCGGCAGCCGGTGGCGTGTCGTCGGGCGAGAGAAGTTTGACTTGGCCACGGGCAAAAAGGTTGCCGTGGCCCAGGGTGACTTGGAGCGCGACAGGGCTCGCGGGCTCCGGTGTCGGCGTTGGCGTCGGCGTTGGCGTCGGCGTTTCGGAGCCGGCCGCGGGTGCGGGCGTGTCGTTCAGCAGCTGGTCAAAGCTACCCGGCGCGGCGTCGGCGGCAGCGGAGGCGTCGCTGCTCAGCGCCGGGACAAAGGCGGCGTTCAGCGGAGAAGAGTCGGGAGCGGAAGGGAGCGGGATGGAGGTGGTCATTCATGGGTTCCATCCTTGGAAAGGGCGCGCGCCGTCCATAGCGCGCCGGTGGGAGGTTGAAAATCAGGAGGTGCTGGCGGTGCGGTTCGCCTTCATCAGGCGGAGCTTCTCGGAGAGTGTCGCGGCGCGGCGGGCGAGCAGGCCTTCCTTGTCGGGCGTCTTGCTCATCTCCTCGAAGATCGGAGCGACGACGTCGGGCTTCATCAGCGAAAGGATTTTGACGACGGTGGTGTCGTCCATCTCGCGGATGATGGCGACGGCCGCGCGCGGCGTGAGATTGGTGTACGTCTGGGCGAGCGCGCGCAGGTTCTTCACCTCGTCGGCGTTGATCTCGATGACTTTTTCCCCGATTTCCTTGCGCATCGCCTCGATGCTCGAGCGCAGCTTCTCGAGCTCCTGCTGCTCGGCGGTGAGGCGGACCGCACGCTGGTCGAGCGCCTCGGACTGCTTCTTGAGGCGGCCCTTCTCCTCCTTCAGCTCGGAGGCGAGATTGTCGATCTCGATGGTCCAAAAATCCCAGCCCTGGGTCTTCTTTTCCTTGGCGGCGACGACGCGCGCGGCGACCGCCTGGGTGACGAGGATCTCGCCGACGCGCCAGAACCAACCGAGGCCGACGGCCACGCCGGCGAGCACGCCGAGCACGGCCACGAGCGAAGGACTGCTTACGAGTTTGAGTAGCTTGGTCATGTCAAAACAGGGCGGCGGCTCGCGCGGAAGCCGGCGAATTCATCCATCTCGTGCTGCTCGGCGCGGAGCGTCTCGAGCCGGTGGGTGTTGCGCGCCTTCTCCTCGAGCCGTTGCACCACCTTGAGCTGGCGGTTGGCCTCGAGGTATTCGTTGCGGCGCTTGGCCATCAGGTCGCGGGCCTCGATCACCTCGCGCTCGGCCTCCATCTCGGCGTGGCACTCGGCGCGGTACACGCGGTAAAGCGCCGCGGCATCGGCCGCGACGAAGCGTTCGCGCCGGCCGGCAAAGAGCATCTCCTCGAGGTCCGCCACGCGGGTCCGCGTGGTGGCGAGGCGCTCCTCGGCTTGCACGTAAACGTGGACAGAGGCCGCAAAGGCCTCGCGGGCGCGCATCTCGCGGTGCGCACGGAGAACGGCCACAGGCCGCAGTGGGAAACGGAAGCGTTTCATGGCGCAGTGATCCTCTTGAGCTGGGTGAAGGACTCCGCGCGGGGCGTCAGCTCATTCACGCCCTGGCGGAGAAAATTGCGGAGCGGCTCCTGCAGCGCGATGGCCTGGTCGAGCGCGGCGTTCGCGCCCTTCTGGTAGGCGCCGATGGAGACGAGGTCCTCGTTCTTGCGGTAAAGCGCCAGATGCTCGCGGGCGCGGGCCGCCGCCCCGAGTTCCTCCGGCGTGCAGACATCGCGCGAGAGACGGCTCACGCTCTCGAGCACGTCGATGGCCGGATAGTGGTTGAAGTGCGCCAGCTGGCGCGAAAGCACCACGTGTCCGTCCAAGATACCGCGGACCGCGTCGGCCACGGGCTCGTTCATGTCGTCGCCCTCGACCAGCACCGTGTAGAGCGCGGTGATGGCGCCCTCCTCGCCCGCACCGGTGCGCTCGAGCAGGCGCGGCAACAGCGCAAAGACGGACGGAGTGTAACCGCGCGTGGCCGGCGGCTCGCCGATGGCCAGGCCGATCTCGCGCTGCGCCATGGCAAAGCGCGTGACGGAATCCATCATCAGCAGGACGTTCTTGCCCTCGTCGCGATACGCCTCGGCGATGGCCGTGGCGGTGAAGGCCGCGCGCAGACGCAGCGGCGCCGGCGTGTCGGACGTGGCCACCACGACGACGGAGCGCTTCAGGCCCTCGGGGCCAAGATCCTTCTCCAAAAACTCCCGCACCTCGCGGCCGCGCTCACCGACGAGCGCGACGACGACCACGTCGGCCGTGCAGCCGCGGGCGATCATGCCGAGCAGCGTGGACTTGCCGACGCCGGAGCCGGCGAAGAGGCCGAGGCGCTGGCCACGGCCGATCGGCGTGAAGGTGTCGAGCGCGCGCACGCCCGTGGGCAGGGCCTCGCGGATGCGCTGGCGGCGCAGCGGATGCGGCGGCGTGGCACTGCGCTCCGCGCGGTCGACCGGGAGCATGCCGAGTCCGTCGAACGGGCGGCCGAGCGCATCGAGCACACGGCCAAGCAGCTCCGGGCCGGGGCGCGGCAGCGGCGGACGGTCCGCTGCGGCCACCTCGCAACCGACGTGCAGCCCGGCAGTGTCGCCGAGCGGCATGAGCAGCACGCGGTGTTCGCGGAAGCCGACGACCTCGGCGCGGACGGAAAAATCGGTGCGCGGCGAGCGCACGAGGCAAAGGTCGCCCAACCCGACGTTCGGACCTTCGGACTCGATGATGAGGCCGGCCACGCCGGTGACGGCGCCGAGCCGCTGCACGGACGGCAGATGCCGCACCTGGGTGCGGAGCACATCGACGAGCGGGGCGACGGTGGACATCGGTCAGGCTCCGGTGAGGCCGTGCGCGAGCGCGCCGAGCTTGGTTTCCATCCGGGCATCGGTGAGCCCGAAGCGGCTGCGCACCTGGCAGTCGCCGGAGGCCAGCGAGGCGTCCGCGCGGATGCGCAGGCCGGGATAGCGCTGGAGCCAGTCGGGCCCGAGCGTGGTGAGTTTTTCGGCGTCGCGCGGGCAAAGCGTCAGCTCCAGCCCCTCGCGCTCCGGGAAAAGTTGTTCGAGCGCCTCGCTGCACACGCGGCCCACGACCTCCGGCGACGGCTCGTAGCCAGCCAGCAGGCGGTGGGCGAGCTCAACGGCCAGGCCCGGCAGGGCCTCGCGGATCTGCGCCAGCATGGCGGGCTCGACCTCGGAAAGCTTGCGCAGCACGCCATCGCTCAACTGCTCCATGTCGGCGCGAAACTCGACCATCTGCTGGTCGGCGGCGCCGCGCGCGGCATCCACGCCGCGGCGGTAGGCGGCCTCGGTCTCGGCGGCAAGCTCGGCCTCGGTATAGAGACGGCCGTGGCCGCCGGGCAGCACGGCCCCGGTGAGCGGTCGGTCGAAGGCGATGAGCTTGGTGAAGGCCATTGGGAAATTTTCGATTTCAGATTTTGGATTTCAGGGTCGCTTGCCGCGCCGGGCGGCGCGAGGCCCGGACGGTGACCGCGGGGCGCAGCGGCCGGGCAGCCGCCGGGGCGACGAAATCGAAGCTGCGCATGATGCCGCGGAGGGCTTCGGTGGTGGCGGGCGCGGGAGGAGCGAGCGTGTGCATGGCGGTCAGGCGACGAGCGCCTGGGATTCGGAATCGAGCGAGATCTGGCCCTCCTCCTCGAGGCGGCGGACCGCCTGGATGATGACATCCTGCGCGGCCTCGACGTCCTTGAGGCGGACCGGCCCGAGCAGCTCGATCTCCTCCTTGAGGCCCTCGGCGGCGCGCTTGGAGAGGCCGGCGTAGATTTTTTCGCGCAGCGCCTCGCTGGCGGACTTCATCGAGATGGCGAGGTTGCCCGTGTCGACCTCGCGCAGCACGCGCTGGAGGTCGGCCGAGGCGAGGCGGTTGAGGTCCTCGAAGCTGAAGAGCTTCTTGCGGATGGCGGCGCCGAGCACCGAGTTGCGCTCCTCGATGCGGGCGAGCAGCGTCTTCGACATGTCCTTGTCGAGCGTGTTGAGCAGGCTGGCCACGGCGCGCACGCCGCCGCTGCGGTGGAAGGCCGGGCGGACCTTGGTGTCGAAATGCTTGCCGAGCGAGCGGACGATCTTGCTGACCAGCTCGAGCGAGGTGGACTCGATGGTGCCGAGGCGCTCGACGACCTCCTCGCGCAGGTCTGGGCTGAGCAGGGCGAAGACCTCGCCGGCCTTGGCGGGCTCGAGGTAGGACAGCACGAACGAAATCGTCTGCGGCTGCTCGTGCTTGATGAGGTTGAAAATCTGGCGGCCCTCCATCTCGGAGATGTCCTTGATGACCTCGACCGACGTGCCGACGGGGCCGACGCGGCCGATGATCGACGAGGCCTTGTAGTCGCCCTTGGCGATCTCGAGCGTGCGCTGCGCGAACGGCAGGCCGCCGAGGGCGGAGCCGACGCTGGAGGCGACTACGCCGGTGAACTCGTCGAGCGCCTGCTTCAGCACGGACTCGGGGATCATGGGGAACGTCGACATCTCGCGGCAGAGCATCTCGATCTCGGCGTCGTCGAAGTGCTTCAGCACCTCGGCCGCGGCCTCGGGGCCGATGCAGATGAGGAAGACGGCCAGCTTCTGCTGGCGGTTGAGCTTGGTGTAGTCGATTTCAGCCATGGCGGATCAGAGGACGGAAGTCAGGGGGCGGAAGACGGCGTGCGGACGCAGTGAAACCGCGCCGCGCTGGCGCAGCGCGGCCGCCAGGCGGACCGATGCCAGCCGGCCGCGCCCTCGCGGCGAGGGTGGCGGGTGGAGCTTCGGTGGGCGGGAGGTGCGCATCTCAATTCTTGGCGGACGGCGCGGCGACCCAGTCGCGCAGCGCGGTGCCGATGTTGGCGGGTTTCTGGCGGATGAGCTGGTTGAGCATTTCAGGCGTGACGGCGCTGCCGTTCTGCAACGAGCGGGCGGCCATGTCCGGCGGCATCGAGAGCACCTCGACCGGCACGGGCTCGGGCTTCTGCTTCGAGAGCATCCGGAGGAAGATCAGCAGCACGGCGGCCGCGCCGAGTATGGCGGTCCACTTGCTGCCCAGATCGATCCAGCCCTGCACGCGGTTCTCGGACTGGATGGCCTGGATCTGCTGCGAAACGGGTTCGGCGGCGAAGGGCATTTCCTGCAGCGCGACGATCGACTCGAGCGTCTGGCCGGGGGCGAGCTTGAGGCCGAGGGCGTTGACCACGACCTGGCGGAGGGCGTTGAGCTCCTCGGGCGTGCGCTTCTGCACCTGGGCCTCGGTGGCGGGCGCCTTGCCGTCGGCGGACGGCGCGGCGGGCACGACATGCGGGGCCACGAAGACGGCGGCGGTGACGTTCTTGATCGAGCCGGGGTTGCGCGTGACGTTGGTCGTGGTGCGGTTGATCTCGTAAGTGGTGGTGCGGTTCTTGCGGTTCTGCTCCTGCGTGGAGGTCGGGCGCGAGCCGCTGCCTTCGGTGGCGACCGCCTTCTCCGGCACGTTGGCGCTGACGCCGACGGCGCCGCCGCCGGTGCGGGTCTCGCTGGAATTGGAGGTGTCCTCCGTGAGGGTCTGGCTGCGCACGACCTGGCCGTCCGGATCGTATTTCTCGGACTGCTGCGTGGTGGCCTCGGTCTCGATCTCGGCGGAGACGCGGACGACGGCGTTGCCCGGGCCGATGACGGCGGCGAGCATCGTCTCGACCTTCTTGCCGAGGTAATCCTCGACCTGCTGCTTGTAGCGCATCTGCGAGGAGGCGGTGCCGAGCGTCGGGTCCTGCTTCAACTCCTCGGAGAGCACATGGCCGCGGTTGTCGACCACGGCGACCTGGTCGGGCACGAGGCCCTGCACGGCGTTGGCGACGAGGTGGCGGATGGCGTTGACCTGGTCGGTCTCGAGCCGGCCGCCGCCCATGTCGACAAAGACGGACGCGGTGGGCTTGACGCCCTGCTCGGTGAGGAGGAGGCGGTTCTCCGGCTGCACGATCATCACGCGCGCAGCGCGGACGCCGGCGAGCTGCGAGATGGTGCGGGCGAGCTCGCCCTGCACGGCGCGGAGGTAATTGGTGCGCTGGACGAAGTCCGAGAGGCCGAACTGGCCCTTGTCGAAGATTTCAAAACCGACGCCGTCGCCGCTCGGGAGGCCCTTGCCGGCGAGATCCATGCGGAGCTTGTAGACCTGGTCGGTGGGGACGGAAACGGACGAGCCGCCCGCGGAGACCTGGTGCGGGATGTTCTGCGTCTGCAGGTAGCTGATGATGGCCGTGGAGTCCTTGTCGCCGAGGCGCGCGTAGAGCAGCTGGTAGTCGGGCCGGCGCGACCAGACGACGAGCGCCGCCATGCCCGCGACGACCACGATGGTCGCGACGAACAGCGAGACGCGCTGGTTGAGGCCGAGTTGCTGCCAGAGGGCGAGCAGGGAGGAGGCGAAATTTTTCATCAGTTGGGTTCAGCGGGGAAGGGTTCACACCTGCATGCGCATGAGTTCCTGGTAGGACTCGACGAGCTTGTTGCGCACCTCGACCATGAGGCTGAAGGCCACGCCGGCCTCCTGCATGGCGATGACGGACTGGTGCAACTGGTCGCTCTCGCCCATGAGCACGCGGCGCGTGAGCTCGGTGGACTGGGCCTGCTTGGCGTCGACCGTGGCGACGAGGCCGTCGAGCATCTTGCCGAAGCCCTCGGTGTCCGGCTGCGCGACGCGGATGCCGTCGGGCATGCCGGGGGCGACGCGGAAATTCGGCAGCAGCTTCTCGACCTGGTTGATCGGGAGGCCTTGGAGGGCGGAGGGAATCGAGCCGACGGGCGACATGGCGGGTCAGGAGGGAGATTACTTGCCGATCGCGAGTGTCTTCATCGCGAGGTTGCGGGAGTTTTTCACGATCGCCAGGTTGGCCTCGTAGGCGCGGGAGGCGGTGATGAGGTCGACCATTTCGTAGGCGAGATTGACGTTCGGCATCGTGACGGTGCCGTCGGGGCCGGCGTCGGGGTGCTGGGGATTGTAGACTTGCTGGCCGGGCGTGCGGTCGGCGGTGATGCTGCCGACACGGATCGTGTGCAGCGAGCTGCCGCCGGTGCGCTTCACGAGCTCGGTCTCGAAGGAGACGATCTGGCGGCGGTAGGGGCCGCCCTCGGGCGTGCGGGTGGTCTGGGCGTTGGCAATGTTCTGGGCGACGATGTCGAGGCGCATTCTTTGCGCCGCGAGCGCGCCGGAGGTCAGTTCGATGCCGGAAATGAGATTCATGCGGAGTGGGTTCAGGCGCCGGTGTTGCGGCCGGTGATGGCCAGCTTCAGTTGCTTGATGTTGTTGGAGACCACATCGGTCAGGAACTCGTACTCGACCGCGTTGCGGTTCATGGCCAGGAGCTCGTGCTCGATCTCCACGGAGTTGCCGTCCGGGCGGACACTGCGGGCGTGGACATCCTGGACGAGCGTCGGACGCACGCTGTCGGCCGAGCGGGCCAGCTCGCCGGTCTCGAGGCGGGACTTGAGTTGCTCGGCGAAGTCCGGCGCGATGTCGAGGCGGCGGTAGCCGGGGGTCTCGGCGTTCGCAATGTTGGAGGCGATGGCTTCCTGCCGGAGAGCGGCTGCATCGAGGAGCTTCCGCGCCAACTGATAGCCGTCTGACTGGAAGATCGGGTCGATCATGTTGCGCGCCTAGTAACAAGCCCCGTGCCAGACCGGCACCCGCTCCCCCAACCCGCTATTTTGCAGGTAAATAAATTATTCAACGCGACCTAAACTTCCGCGTGCCGCGCGCGGCGGCTTTTACGGACCGTCCGCCCGGAAAATTTTGCCGAGGCGATCCCGGAAATCTTTCGGCCACGGCTTCACTCCGGGCATTTCGGGCCGATAGAGGAGGGTAAATTCCTCATGAGGGACAGTGAGTTCGATTTCATCCGCACACTTGTCTACGAGCACAGTCGCATCCACCTCGGCCCGGATAAACGGGAACTGGTGGCCGCGCGTTTGGGCAAACGCCTGCGCGCGACGCAACTGACCTCGATCGGCGAGTATTGTGACCTGCTCAAAAACCGCAGCGACGGGCAGGAGCTCGCGCATTTGATCGATGCGATCTCGACGAACCACACGTTTTTCTTCCGCGAGACGCCGCATTTCGACTTTCTGCGCGCGCACGTCATGCCCGAGATGATCCAGCGCCACCGCACCGAACGCTGGCCGCGCTTCTACGCGTGGAGCGCCGCCTGCTCGACCGGCGAGGAGCCCTACTCGCTCGCCATCACACTCACCGAGTGCCTGCAAAACACCGGCTGGGGCTGGCAGATCGAAGCGACCGACATCTCCCACCGCGTCCTCGAAAAGGCCGGCGCCGCCATCTACCGCGAGGACGTCGTCAACCGCCTGCCGCCAGCGTGCATCAAGACCTATTTCCAGAAAGGCGTCGGCCCGCAGGCCGGCAACTACCGCGTGAAGCCCGCCCTGCGCGACCACGTGAGCTACCACCACCTCAACCTCCTCGAGGGCGAGCCGCCCTTCCGCGAGCCGTTCCAACTCATCTTCTGCCGCAACGTCATGATCTATTTCGACCGCGCGACGCAGGAGGAACTCGTCAACAAACTCGCCCGCCGCCTCGTGCCCGGCGGCTACCTGCTCGTCGGGCACTCCGAGAGCCTGACCGGCATCCGCCATTCCCTCCAACTGGTGCGTCCCGCGATCTACCGCCGGCCGCCCGTCTCCTGACCATGTCGACGCCCCGCAGGATCCGCGTGCTCATCGTCGACGACTCCGCCGTCGTCCGCAAACTCGCCAGCGAGGCGCTCGCCAGCGACCCCGAGATCGAGGTCGTCGGCACCGCCGTCGACCCCTACGTCGCGCGCGACCGCCTGCGCGAGCTCAACCCCGACGTGCTCACGCTCGACCTCGAGATGCCGCGCATGGACGGCCTCACGTTCCTCCGCCTGCTGATGGAGCGGAAGCCCATGCCCGTCGTCGTGATGAGCTCCCTCACGCAACGCGGCTCCGACTACGCCTTCGAGGCGCTGCGGCTCGGCGCGGTGGATTTCCTCGGCAAGCCGAGCGGCTCCTACTCGTTCGGCGACCTCGGCCCGCAACTCATCGCCAAGGTCAAGGCCGCCGCGCTCGCCCGCGTCCGGCCGGCGCAGGTCGTGCCGCCGGCCTCCGCCACCCGGCCGCCGCCCGCCAGCAGCGCCACGCGCGCCCGCGGCCTGCACCCGCGCTCCGTCATTTTGCTCGGCGCCTCCACCGGCGGCACCGAGGCCCTGCGCGACGTGCTCACGCACCTGCCCGACGATCTGCCCGGCATCGCCATCGTGCAGCACATCCCCGCGACTTTCTCCAAGGCCTTTGCCGATCGCCTGAACACGCTCTGCGCCCTCGAAGTGCGCGAGGCGGTCGACGGCGACCGGCTCCTGCCCGGCCTCGCGCTCGTCGCCCCGGGCAACTTTCACCTGCTCCTCCAGTGGTCCGGCGACGGCTACCACGTGCGCGTGACCGGCGGCCCGCCCGTCTGGCACCAGCGCCCCGCCGTCGACCTGCTGTTCAAGTCCGCCGCCGACTGCGGCGCCGGCCCGCACGCCATCGCCGGCATCCTCACCGGCATGGGCAAGGACGGCGCCGAGGGCCTGCTGCGCCTGCGCGAGAAGGGCGCTGTCACCTTCGCCCAGGACGAGGCGACCTCCGTCGTCTACGGCATGCCCAAGGCCGCGTGGGAAAACGGCGCCGCCCAGGCCCAGTTTCCCCTCGAGCGTATCGCCCCCTATCTCATCGGTCGCTGCGAAATCGCCGCCGCCCATTCCACCGCCGCGCCCGCGGCCGCCACCCCATGACCATTGCCACTCAATCCAACCACGCGATCCTCATCGTCGACGACGAACCGGTCGTCCTCTCGGCGCTGAAGGAAACCCTCGAGCGCGAAAAGTTCCAGGTCGTCGCCTGCTCCAGCCCGATCAAGGCCCTCGCCATCCTCGAGGAGCGCGACTTCGCCGTCATCATCTCCGACCAGCGCATGCCCGAGATGCTCGGGCTCGATTTCCTCATCGAGAGCCGCCGCCTCCGGCCGCACGCCTCGCGCGTGCTCATCACCGCCGTGCTCGCGCTGCCGACCATCGTCGACGCCATCAACAAGGGCGAGATCTACCGCTTCGTCGCCAAGCCCTGGCTGCGCGAGGAGCTGCTCGCCACCGTGCGCAACGCCATCCACCGGCACGACCTCATCACGCACAACGAGGTGCTGCAGGCCCAGACCCAGCAGCTCAACGCCCAGCTCGTCGCCGCCAACAGCGAGCTCGAGCGCAAGCTCGCCGACCTCGAGCGCCAGCGCCAGCAGCTCGATGCCGCCAACGCCGAGCTCAGCACGCGTTTCGAGAGCTCCCTCGAGCTGTGCCGCCGCATCCTCACCGCCTACGACCCCATCCTCGGCGGCCAGGCCAAGGCGCTCGTCGAGTTCACGAGCCGCATGGCCGAGACGGAGCACTTCACCTCCGAGGAGCGCCACGCGCTCAACTCCGCCGCCTGGCTCTGCGACCTCGGCCTCATCGGCGTCTCGCGCGAGCTGTTGCGCTCGTTCCGCGCCAACCCCGGCCAGCTCACCGAGCGCGAGCGTGCCACCCTGCACCATCATCCCATCTACAGCCAGACGCTCGCCGCGCTGGTCGACGCCCGCCCCGACATCGGCGAGGCCATCCGCGCGCACCACGAGCGTTTCGACGGCACCGGCTATCCCGACGGACTCGCCGGCAAGAACATCCCGTGGGTCGCCCGCTGCCTCGCCGTGGCGGTCGGCTACGTCGAGTCCGGCCTGCCCAAGCAGGCCGCCATCGACCAGCTGCTCGCCAAGGCCGGCACACACTACGACCCCGAGGCCGTGCGGCTCTTCCTCAAGGTTTCTAACCTGGTGCATCTGCCCCGGCAGGTCCGCGAGGTCATGCTCGACGAGCTCGAGGCCGGCATGGTGCTCGCCTCCGGCATCTACAGTCCGCACGGCCTGCTGCTCATCGGCGAAGGCCAGGCGCTCGGCCCGGCCACGATCGCCAAGATCCGCAGCCACAACCAGGTCACGCCCATCAGCCAGCGCCTGCTGGTCTTCCTGTAAGCTCCGCGCCGCCGCGCCCGGCTTCCCCGGGCGCATTTTCACCGCAACGCGCGGCGAGTTCCCTCAAGTTTCACTCGGCGCGACCGTTTTAAGGAGTGGCCCGCCATCCGTTGGTGCGCCCCCTCTCGCATGCTCGTTTCCACCCAGATTTTTCCGGACCCGGCGCTCCGCCCGGCCTGCTCCTGAGCCATGGCCGGATCACCCACCATCGCGTCCTTGTTCGCCCAGCGCGTCGTCATCGGCGTCGGAGATCTGGCGGTGTCGAACAACGCGCAGGTGGTGCTGAGCACCTACGCGCTGGGTTCGTGCATCGGACTCGTCGCCTACGATTCGCTCATGAAGGTCGGTGGCATCCTGCATCTCATGCTGCCGGATTCGACCATCTCACCCGAGAAGGCCCTGAAGCAGCCCGCCATGTTCGCCGACACGGGCCTGCCGCACTTTTTCCGCGCCCTCGCCGGCCTGAAGGCCGACAAAACCCGCCTGCGGCTGTTCATCGCCGGCGGCGCGAGCGTCATCGCCGGCAACGATCCCTTCCGCATCGGCGAGCGCAACGCGCGCGTGACCCTCGATTACCTCGCCAAGAACGGCTTCATGGTGAAGCACCAGGAGACCGGCGGCACCATCAACCGCACCCTGCACCTCGAGATGGCCACCGGCTCCGTCACCCTCAAGACCCCGACCGAAAACGGCCAGCTGTCCCTCGCCGCCTGAGTTCGCGCCGCACACTTGTCACGTAATACGTGAGGCTCTTTCAAAACCCCTGAGTGGCGGGTAACTTTAATTCGGCAACGCGGGAACTTCGCGCGGGCCGGGGGTCGCAAGCGGGATGCCTTCGCTCCCGATGATCTTCGTGCAATTGCAGCGGC
>JACPIS010000011.1 GCA_016187925.1 Opitutia bacterium
CGGCGCGGAGACGATGATGGTGTACTCCATCGCGCCATGCTGCTTGAGTGCTTCGGCCACACCGACGATGCTGGAGAGCTTCTGCCCAATGGCCACGTAGATGCAGATGACCCCCGTGCCTTTTTGGTTGATGATGGTGTCAGTCGCGATAGCGGTTTTGCCGGTTTGACGGTCGCCGATGATGAGCTCGCGCTGGCCGCGGCCGATCGGGATCATCGAGTCGATGGCCATGATGCCGGTGAAGAGCGGCTGCGAGACCGACTTGCGGACGATGATGCCGGGGGCGATCTTCTCGACCGGGTAGGCTTCCTTGGACTCGATCGGGCCCTTG
Organism: Opitutia bacterium; assembly: GCA_016187925.1. Lineage (GTDB taxonomy): Bacteria > Verrucomicrobiota > Verrucomicrobiia > Opitutales > Opitutaceae > Didemnitutus. Next base: position 332 of record JACPIS010000011.1, read on the forward strand.
CCGTCGACCGGGCGGCCGAGGGCGTCGACGACGCGGCCGAGCAGGCCCTTGCCGACGGGGACGGAGAGGAGCTTGCCGGTGGTCTGGACCTCGTCGCCCTCCTTCAGGGCGGAGACGTCGCCGAGGACGACGCAGCCGACCTCGTCCTCCTCGAGATTGAGCGCGATGCCGATGGCGTCACCGGGGAACTGGACCATCTCGTTGTACATCACGTCGGAGAGGCCCTCGATCTTGGCCACGCCGTCGGCGACGGTGCGGATGGTGCCGGTGTTTTTCTTGACCGCCTTGGTGGAAAGCTTGGCGATCTGCTGTTCGATCTGTTCGATGACGTTGCTCATCGGGAGGTGGGTTTTAAAGGGCTGCTTGGGTTAGACGTTGGTTGAAAGGGCGGCGAGCTGGCCGGCGACGGAGGACTCGTAGACATCGGAGCCGACGCGGACGCGGAGGCCGGCGAAGAGCTGCGGGTTGGCCTGGGCGGATGCGGCGACGGTGCGGCGGTACTTCTTGGTCATGGCCGCCTCGATGGCGCGGAGCGTGGCGTCGGCCACGGGGCCGGCGTGCTCGACGAGCGCCTGGGACTTGGCGAGCTCGGCGGCGACGAAGCGGTGGTAGATCTTGAGCAGCGAGACCGGGTGCCGCGGCGCGTGCTTCTCGATCCAGCCGAGGACGCCGGCGACGCGGTCGGGCGACACGGTGCCGTCGACGACGCTGAGCTTGAAGAGCTGCTTCGCGAGGAGCTTGGTTTGTTTGTCAGCGGCCATGGTCGCGCGTCGGGAAAATCAGATGACCGTGAGCTCTTTGGCGGCCGTCTCGTTGTAGGCGGCGCGGTCGGCGTCGGTGAGCTTCTTGGCGAGCACGCGCTCGGTGGTGGTGACGACGAGGCGGGCGATCTCGCCGCGGGCCTCGTTGAGCATTTTCTTGTGCTCGAGCTCGATGGACTGCTGGGCCTTGGCGAGGAGGTCGGCGGAGCGCTGGAGCGCGTCGGCCTGCTGCCGGTCGGCGAAGTCCTTCGCGGTCTTGCGGGCCTCGTCGACGATCTTCTGGGCGTCGAGCTGGGCGGCCTTGACGAGGGCGGCGCTCTCCTGCGCGGCGGCGGCGAGGCGGGCCTGGGTCTCCTCGGCGTGCTTGAGGCCGTCAGCGATCTTCTTGTTGCGTTCCTCCATCGTGGCGATGGTGGGCTTGATGCCGAACTTGTAGAGGACGCCGAAGAGGATCAGGAAGCTGATCACCTGCATCAGCACGAACTTCGGCTCGATGCCGAATTTCTCGACAATGCCCGGCTCGCCGGCGGCGTGTTGGGCGGCTTCAGCGGTAGCGAGGAGGAGCGGCAGCATGGGAGGAAAGGGAATGGCGGCGCGGGCTCAGGGAGCCGGCGCGCCGCCGGTGAAGGTTTTTCTTACTTGGCGAGAAACAGCGCGAGGATGCCGAGACCTTCGGCGAGCGCCATACCGATGATGGCCTGGACGAGGATCTTGCCGGAAGCGCCGGGATTGCGGCCGACGGACTCGGCGGCCTTGGTGCCGATCAGGCCCACGCCGATGGCGGCGCCGAGCAGACCGAAAGCGCTGGCGATGTTGCCGGAGATTTCAGCGAGGAGGAGGTTCATGATGTTTTTGTTTTGGTTGGTTGCGGTTGCCGCCGTGCGCGCATCGTTGGCACGCTCCCGGCGGAAAATTTTCAGTGATGCGCTTCGGCGGCGTGGCCCTCGGCGGGCTCGTGGTCATGGTCATCGCCATGGTTGCAGATCAGGCCCACGTAGACGGCGGAGAGGAGCGTGAAGACCGTGGCCTGGATCAGGCCGACGAGCAGCTCCATGAAATAGAAGACGAAGAAGAAGCCGGTGCCGTGCAGGAGATTCTCGCCGCCGAACACGTTGCCGAACAGACGGACCGAAAGGGTGAACGGGCGGATGGCGATCGAGAACACCTCGATGCAGCCGACGACGAGGAACACGAGCGAGAGGACCGGGTAAAGCCAGCCGGGCGTCTCGGCCTTGTCGGCCTTGTTGCCGAAGAGGTCCCAGAGGATCAGCTTCGGGCCGGCGTACTTGAAGATGATGATGAGGTAGGCGCCGAATGAAATGAGCGCGAGTGCGATGGTGCTGTTGAAATCCGCCGTGAACGGGCGGATCCACGGCACGAACTGCGTGCCGTGCTCGGTCTCGCGCTCCCAGCCGATCGTGCCGACGCCGGGCAGCAGGCCCATCCAGTTTTGGACGAGAATGAAAACGAAGAGCGTGACCAGCAGCGGGAAGACCGCCGGGAAGGCCTTTTTGCCGACGATGGGCTCGAACAGATCACGCAGCGCCTCGATCAGCGACTCGAAGACCGCCTGGCCCTTGGTCGGGAGCACCTGCGGCTTGCCGACGAGCCAGAGCACCAAACCGATCAGCACCAGCGAGACGAACCATCCGGTGGCCATGCTGTTGGTAATCGCCCAGCCATGACCAAAATCGATGAGTTTGGCCGCGGACGGGGACACGCCGCCGCCCTCGCTGGCGAACGCGGCAGTGGCCGCGCCGAGACTGGCGAAAAGACCGAGGATTTTTTTGACGTGCAGCATGGGTTTCCGAGGGCGTTCCCTCGGGGGAAAGAGCCACTTAGGTAGGTTTCCGCTCTGCGCAGCGTCAACCCTCGAAATCAAAAACTTAGAGCGAGCAGCCCGGAATTAGCCCCGCCTCCGGTTTTTCGTGCGGCAACTAATGGCCATAAACCGACCAGCCGGGGCTTGCCTCGGTTCGGCGCGCCCGCAGTTTGTAAAACATGGACCAGAGCACCCGAGAGCTTTTCGCCCGGACCGAACAGCCGCGCTACCCCAACGGTGAGCGCAAGCTGTCCCGCGATCCGTTCATGCAGGCGACATGGGTGTTGCTGGGGGCGGCAGCCCTGGCGCAACTATTCCTGTTGGCCTGGCTGGATGTGATGTCCTGACCGCTACGAGCGAATGGTAGCTCGCGGCCCGGGCCTGAAAGACGGTCTCCTGCTCCAACGGCCACGGCGCCGCCGGGTCGCGCCGCCAGGTCGGGATCTCGCCTGCGGCGAAGAAACCCTCCACTTCGCGGAAATACTCCGAGTGGTCCGTGCGGAAATAAAACCGCGCGCCCTCCCCTGCCCGGCCGGCGATGGCTTCGAAGAACTCCGGCTTGAGCAGCCGGTTCTTGTTGTGGCGGGCCTTCGGCCACGGGTCGGGAAACAGGACCCAGATCTCCTCGAAAGTCACCCCGGCCGGCAGCGCATGGAAAAACTCCCGGGCCTCGGCGCGCAGGAAATGGCAGTTGCCCAGCTGGGCGCGGTCGCGCTTGCGGCCGCTGCGCTCCAGCCGGTCGAGCCGGATGTCCACGCCGAGGCAGAATTTCGCCGGATTTTCCCCTGCGTAGCGCACGAGGAAGTGTCCGTGGCCGCAGCCGATTTCCCACACGATGGGCCGCGGCGCGGGCAGCAAAGCCGACACCTCGGCGCGCAACGCCGAGCGCCGCTGGGCGATGGTTTCGAGAAACTGCGGTTGGAATCCCACGCGCCCTAGTGGTGCGGGAGCGGCGCGCGGCGCAAGCCCGAAGCTCAGCCGGCCGGACGCGCGGCGCCGTTCCCGCGCGGCAAGCGGATCACGATGGAGGTCCCCTGCCCCGGCGCGCTCTCCGCCCAGACACGGCCACCGTGCATTTGCACGATGTGCTTCACGATGCTGAGGCCGAGGCCGGTGCCGCCGCTCTCGCGCGAGCGGCCCTTTTCCACGCGGTAGAACCGTTCGAAGATGTGCGGCAGATCCTCGGCCGGGATGCCCGGACCGTTGTCGCGCACGGCGATCTCCACCTCGCCGGTCTCCAGCACGCGGCCGGCGAGCTCGATGCGCGAGCCAGCCGGGGTGTATTTGAGGGCGTTGTCGAGCAGGTTGCTGAAAACCTGGGTGAGCTTGGCGGGATCGGCCTGAGCGACGCCGAGCTCGGGCGGCGCGGAGACGCCGATCGGGTGCGCGGCGGCGTTGGGTCGCTGGCGGTAATCGTCACCGAGCGCCGTGAGGAACGCCGCCAGCTCGACCGGCTCGAACTGCAGGCCGGGCGTGGAGGACTCGAGGCGCGAGAGCGTCAGCAGGTCGTGGATGATGTCGTTGAGGCGTTCGCTGTGCCGTTGGATCGTCTTGAGGAAACGGTCGCGGTCCGCCGGGGCCATCGTCTGGTGGCCTTCGACGAGCGTCTCGACGTAGCCCTTGATGATGCTCAGCGGCGTGCGCAGCTCGTGCGAGGCGTTGGCTACGAAATCGCGGCGCATGCGCTCGAGTTTGCGCTGTTGCGTCATGTCGTGGATGACGAAGAGCGCCCACTGGCCCTTGCCGTCGGGCGCCGGGATCGGGGCGCCGGAGGCCTCGATGAACAGGGTCTGCTGTCCTTCGGTGAGCTCGAATTCCTGGCGCGGGAGCGCCTGGCCGGCGCGCGTGGTGCGCACGAAGTCGAGAAAGGCCGCGCTGCGCACGATGAGTTCGAGGCGCAGGTTCACGAGGTTGCGGGCGGCGGGGAAAATGTCGCGCAGCGCGCGGTTCGCGAGGTGGATGTAATTGGCCTCGTCGACGATCAGCACGGCCTCGCGGAGATTGCCCAGCGTGGCCTCCAGTTGCGTGAGCTGGTCGGAGCGCTGCTGGCGGAGCGCGGCATTGTCGCTGATGAGGCGGTTGACCGTCTCCGCGAGGCCTGACCAGGCCGGCAGGTGGGACGTGGGCCCTTCCTCGTGCAGCAGCGGCTGGCTGCTGCGCGCGGCGTCCTCGAGTTCGCGCAAGGCGCGATTTTGTTTCCACAACATGCGCAGCGCGAGCGACAGAAGCGCACCGAGGGCGAGGACGAAAAAGATCATTCGACGGAGGAAACCTTCTTTTCCGCTATGCGATAGCCGACGCCGCGGATGGTTTCAATCCAGTTGGCCTCGGGGCCGAGTTTTTCACGCAGACGGCGGATGTGCGTGTCGACCGTGCGGGTCTCGATCTCGGTGGAGTAATTCCAAACGTTGATCAGCAGGTGTTCGCGCGTCTGCACGCGGCCCTGGCGCTCCATCAGCAGGCGCAGCAGCTTGAACTCGGTCGCGGTGAGGTCGAGCGCCTCGCCGCGGACGGTCACGCGATGCGTTTCGCTGTCGAGCACGATGTCGCCGATCTGCAGGCGGCTGGCGGCATGGCCGGCCGGAGCCGCCACGCGGCGCAGGATGGATTCAACGCGCAAAACGAGTTCTTTTGGACTGAAGGGCTTGGGCAGGTAGTCGTCGGCGCCGGATTCCAAGCCTTCGATGCGGTCCTGCGGCTCGGCCTTGGCGGTGAGGAAAATGATCGGGACGCGGGCGAGCTTCGGGTCGCCGCGCAGGATCCGGCAGATCTGGATGCCGCTCAAGTGCGGCATCATTATGTCTAAAATTACCAGATGCGGGTGGAAGCTTCGGGCCTTGGCGATGCTGGCGGTCGCGTCGTTGAGGGTTTCCACTTGGAACCCTTTCGCGCGCAGGTGATACGCCACCAGATCGGTGACATCGGGCTCATCGTCCACGACAAGGATCTTCTTTTTATCCATGGAGCGCGCAGTATGGTAGGCCCAAGGCTACGCGGGCCAGTGGATTTGGCGAGCGTCACGAGATTGTTACACGAACTTTGCCAGTGGGGGCGTCCAGTGTGCTCAAACGCGCCGCCGGCTCTCGAGCAGCACGAGCAGGATGCTGATATCGGCGGGATTCACGCCGCTGATGCGGCTGGCTTGGCCGAGCGTGTAGGGGCGAAATTGCTGGAGCTTGAGGGCGCTTTCGCGGCGCAAGCCGGGCACGGCCAGATAGTCGATGGAGTCGGGGAGCCGGACTTTTTCAATATCCTTGAGCTTCTCGATCTGCCGCTGTTCACGCGTGAGATAGCCGCGATACATGACCCGATAGAGAACTTCTCCCCTCACCTCCGGCGACTCGGCGAGGAATTCCGCCGGAAGCTCGATCCCACCCGGATTACGGCGGAGAACATCACCGAAAAGTCCTCCGGTCGTACGCGTCTGCTCCAATTGCTCCGCCCAATGCTCCACCTGGAGTTTCTTGCGAGAAATACGACTTAATCTATTGTCAGATAGTAGTTTGAGATACTTAGCATGCTCCAATAAACGCAACTCGGCGCTGCCGTGATTGAAAAGCAATCGATATTCGGCACGGCTCGTAAACATGCGATAAGGTTCGGTCGTTCCCTTGGTAACCAAATCGTCGATCAACACCCCGATGTAGCCCTCGTGACGCCCAAGGATGAGAGGCGCCCCACTCCGGACCTTCTGCACGGCATTGATGCCTGCGATGAGGCCCTGCGCCGCGGCTTCCTCGTAGCCCGAAGTGCCGTTAATCTGACCGGCCAAGAACAAGCCTTCGACCTTGCGCGACTCCAAGGACGGAAACAACTGGGTCGGAGGCGCGAAGTCGTATTCGACCGCGTAGGCCGGCCGCAGCAAGACGGCCTCCGCCAAACCAGGAATGCTGTGCACGAGCTGGAGCTGAATATCGAAAGGCAAGCTCGTCGACAGGCCGTTGATGTAATATTCGTTGGTATTTCGCCCCTCGGGTTCGAGGTAAAGCATGTGCCGGGGCTTGTCGGCGAAACGCACGAACTTGTCCTCTATGCTCGGACAATAGCGTGGCCCCACCCCGACGATTTCCCCAGAATACATGGCGGACTTGTGCAAATTGTCCCGGACGAGCTGCGCGGTTTCAGGCGTCGTGTAGGTGATCCAGCACGAAACTTGCTCGCTGCCCGGTGTCCAACCGAGGCGTTCCTCGCCGGTGTGTTCCACGTGGAACAGGTCGCCATCGTCCCGGGTATCGTGGAACGCGAACAGTGTGGGCGTAACGTCGCCCTTCTGCTCCTGCAGGCCGGAAAAATTGATGCTCCGGCCCAAAATACGGGGCGGCGTGCCGGTCTTGAGCCGTTGCAGCTCGATGCCGGCATCAAGCAGACTTTGCGAGAGCGTCTTGGCGCTGAAATCGCCCAAGCGTCCGCCTTCGTTCTTGTTTTGCCCGACGTGCATCAGGCCGCGGAGAAACGTTCCGGTCGTGATGACGACCGTATGGCCGAGAAACTCCACGTCCAGATTCGTGCGGCAGCCGGTCACCCGATTGCCCTCGAAAATCAGTCCCGTAACCGTGGCCTGAAACATCTGCAGATTGGGCTGCAGCTCGAGCGTGTGCTTGAGTCGGAACTGATAGGCTTTCTTGTCGCATTGCGCGCGAGGCGATTGGACTGCCGGGCCTTTGGATTCATTGAGCAATCGGAACTGAATGCCGGTCACGTCGGTGTTGATCGCCATCTCGCCACCCAACGCGTCGATCTCGCGCACGAGCTGACCCTTGGCCTGGCCGCCAATGGCAGGATTGCAGCTCATCTGAGCAATCGTGTCGATATTGCCGGTCAGCAGCAGGGTAGATGCTCCCATCCGCGCGGCCGCCAAGCATGCCTCAACTCCCGCGTGGCCGGCGCCACACACAATCACGTCAAATGGTTCAGGTCGATAAATCACAGGCAGCACTACTAATTACTCGAAAGCCAATTAAGATTATATTTTGATGTAAAATTATTTTCCGATGCAGAAAGAAGCAAACAGCTGATCCAACACTCGCTCGTTATCGACGCGGCCGGCGATTTGACCAAATGCGTCCAGAACGCCGCGCAGGTCGCTCGCTATCAACTCAATAGCGCTGTTTCGCCTCAGCTTTTCTGAAACAGATCCGAGGCAAAGCTTGGCCGACTCCAATGCGGCGGCATGCCGGGCATTCACCGCAATGATTTCTTCGCCGACCTCTGAACGGAAAGACTCGGCGCGATGTACGATGGCGGTTTGCAGGGCCTCCATGCCTGCGCCGAGCAAAGCGGAGACCTGTACGACGGGAAAGGGCTTGGGCAGCGAAAACGCATCGCCGCCCGGCAGATCCAGCTTGTTGAGCACAACAACCGTGTTTTGCGGCGTCATGCGGGCGAGCAAGGTGTCGGGCAGGGCGGGCAGGGGACGCGTCCGGTCAATCACCCACAAAAAAAGATCGGCCGCGGCGGCCTGCTCGATGGCTTTGTCCATGCCGCGGCGCTCGAGCGCGCCGGGAGCGGGATTTAGTCCGGCCGTGTCGATCAACCTCAGCAGATGCGGGCCGACGGAAATCGGTTCCTCGATGTAGTCGCGGGTCGTGCCTGGCTCCGCACTCACGAGTGCGCGTTCCCGTCCCACTAATTGATTCAGCAGGCTGCTTTTGCCGGCGTTCGGCTCGCCGAGAATCACCGTCTTGATGCCCGAGCGGAGCAACTCGCCGTACCGGCTGGTGGCGAGCAGGCGTGCGGTGCCCTCCGCGAGCTCGCCGACCTTGCTTCGCAATTGCTCCCGATTTTCCGCGGGCAAATCCTCCTCTGGAAAATCGATGTAGGCTTCGATGGTCGCCAGACACTCGACCGTCAGGCTGATGAGCCGGTTCATGCGCTGGCCGAGCGCGCCGCGCAGCTGCTGGTTGGCCGCCGCGAGCGCCCGCTCGCTGCGGGCGTGGATCAAATCCATCACCGCCTCAGCCTGGCTGAGGTCGAGGCGCCCATTGAGGAAGGCGCGCTTCGTGAACTCACCCGCCTCGGCGGAGCGGCAACCGCGGGCGAGCAAATCTTCCAGGATTTTCTGGGCAATGAACGGATTCCCGTGGCACGAGATCTCCAGCGTGTCCTCTCCAGTGTAGGAGTTGGGCCCGGCAAAGAACGTGAACAGCACGTCGTCCACGAGCCGGCCCGACTGGTCGCGATAATCCGCGTGCTGCGCCAGGCGGGGCGGGGGAACGCTGCCGAAAATATCCCGGGCGAGCGCTGTCGTCTGCGGCCCGCTCACACGGAGCAGCGCGATGGCCGCCGTCCCCTGGGGCGTGGCGAGAGCGGCGATCGTGTCCTTGGAGAACGGCATCGTCCCACGCAAAGGCACCAGTTCGTGCGAGGCAAAAGGGAAAATGCATCCGCCGCGTATGCCGCGAATAAAAAAGGCCGGCGCGAGGCCGGCCTGGAGGGAAGCGGATTTTTTGCGCCGCGTGGGTGGGGGCGCCGCGATTTACTCCGCGCTCTCGCCAGTGACGACGTCGCCGCCCTTGACGTTCACTTTCTCGAGGATCGCGGCCTTCACCTTGGCGGCGAGGTCGGCGTTCGACTTGAGTGCCTCCTTGGCGGCTTCGCGGCCCTGGCCGACGAGTTCGCCGTTGAAGGCGATCCAAGCACCCTTCTTCTCGAGCACCTTGTGGTCGAGGCCGAGATCGAGGAGCGAGCCGGTGGCGGAGATGCCCTCGTCGTACATGATGTCGAACTCGCACTCGGTGAACGGCGGCGCGACCTTGTTCTTGACCGCCTTGATCTTGGTGCGGTTGCCGATGACGCGGCCGTCGGGCGTCTTGAGCTGGTCCTTGCGGCGGATGTCGAGGCGGATGGACGAGAAGAACTTCAGCGCGCGGCCGCCGGAGGTCGTCTCGGGGTTGCCGAACATCACGCCGATCTTCTCGCGGATCTGGTTCGTGAAAATGCACACGCAGTTCGTCTTGCTGACGACGGCGGTGAGGCGGCGCATGGCCTGCGACATGAGGCGGGCCTGGGCGCCGACGGTGGCGTCGCCCATCTGGCCGTCGAGCTCGGCCTTGGTGGTGAGGGCGGCGACGGAGTCGAGGATGATGACGTCGATGGAGTTCGAGCGGATGAGCGTCTCCATGATGTTGAGCGCGTCCTCGCCGGAGTCCGGCTGGGAAACGAGCAGGTCGTCGAGGTTCACGCCGACGACCTTGGCATATTTCGGATCGAGGGCGTGCTCGACGTCGATGAAGGCGGCGAGGCCGCCCTGGCGCTGCGCCTCGGCGATGACGCTCAAGCAGAAGGTGGTCTTGCCGGACGATTCCGGGCCGTAGATCTCGATGATGCGGCCCTTGGGCAGGCCGCCGACGCCGAGCATGAGGTCGATGGCGAGCGAGCCGGTCGAAAGCGTCTCGACCTTCATGTGGGTGTTGCTGCCGAGGCGCATGATCGAGCCCTCGCCGAACTGCTTCGTGATGGAAGAGACGGCGAGCTCGATGTTCTTTTCGCGGGCGGGATTCGCGGATTTCTCGGCGGGAGCGGTGCGGGATTCGGCTTTGGAGGATTTATCGGCTTTGGACATGACGTATCGTGTTTGAGTGGGTGATTGGGTGGAGGAGGGGAGAGTAACGCGGGGTAATGACAGCGTTATGTCAGGAGGCTTTCGGCGGCGTTCAGGGTGCGCAAGTGCGGAGTGGGCGAAACGGTGCCTAAATTCAGGCGATTAATTTTGTTGAGACCTCCGCAACTCAACCGGTCGGGGCCGGCTTGTTGAAACCGAAGGCGAAGAACACCGCCAAGGCGATAAACAGCAGGCTCACGGCGTAGTTCCAGCGGAGCTTTTCGCCCAGGACCAGCCAGGCGAAGGCCACAAACACCGTCAGCGTGATGACTTCCTGCATGATCTTCAGCTGGTAGCCGGCGAACGAGTGGTAGCCCAGCCGGTTGGCCGGCACCATCAGGTAATACTCGAAGAAGGCGATGCCCCACGAAATGAGCACCGTCACCCACAGCGGCTTGTCGTGCAGGAATTTCAGGTGCCCGTACCAGGCGAAGGTCATGAAAACGTTCGAGGCGCAAAGCAGGAGGATCGTAGCCATGGCGCCGGACTATGCGCGGGCCGCCTCCGGCCGCTAGACGAAAAACCACCGCCCCGCTCGCCAGAGCCGCGGCTCACTCCGTCAGCGCGTACACCGCAAACGTCGCCAGCCAGTGCGACCGGTGGAAGTCGTCCTCGCTCAACAGCGGCAGGGCGGCGGCGAAATGCCGGGTCGCCGCCGTTTCGCAGATCAGCCGGCGCGGGTCGCCCACGGGCAGCACGGCCGCCAGCCGGCGCCAGACCCACGCGCGGTTCAGGTTCAAGCCGATCAAGTGGCCGATGCGCGCGTCGGCGGGATCGGGCACCGTGGCCGGATGCAGCAGGCTCCACGGTTCGCCGGTCGCCAGCCGCGGCAGGAACTTGCCCAGCCAGCGCAGGAACACTTCCTGCGGCAGGATGCGCGCCATCAGGCCGGTCTCGACCAGCGCAGGCGAAATGAAATCCTCCCCGGAAGGCTCGAGGTGCGCCGGGTAATCCGTGTCGTGGCCGAACCACGCGGCGGCACGGCTGGTGCAGAGCAGCTTCAGGTCCTGATCGTCGACCGCGCGCGCGTAATTCAGCGCCAGGGCCAGCGCGAACGCCGTGTTGGCGTGCACGCCGTGCCGGATCGGCTGTGCCAGCTTGGTGAAATACGTCATGAATCTCCCGCGGACGACCGCGACCAGCGGCGCGAGGTTCTCGGCCAGCGCCCGGTCGTACAGCCGCAGTTCCTGGGCGAATTTCAGTAGCCAGGCCCAGCCGTAGGGGCGCTCGAACGCCTCCCGGCCCGGCGCCTGCAGGTAGGCCGCTTCGGTCGCGGTGTTCTCCGGCGTCAGGTGCGCGCGCAACACGGCGTCGATTTCCGCCCGCTCCGGCAACTCCGGGAAAATCCGCACCAGCCGCACCAGCATCCAGTGCTGGTGCACGCACGAATGCCAGTCGTAGCTCCCGTAAAACGCAGGATGCAGCGCCCGCGGCGGCCGCGCCTCCGTCGCATCGTTCAGCACATGTTGGACTTGGTGCGGAAACTCGCGCCGGACGTTGGCCAGCCCGAGCCGGGCGAAAGCGGACGCTTGGGTGAGGGAGAGTGTGAAGGGGGCATTAAACACCGTCCCGCCACGCTAGACCGGAAAACTTTCAATTGAAGAACAAAAGCCCGCGCGTATGGTGCGCGCCACCCACACCGCACCCACACACGCACCATGAAGATCAAAGCCTACCTCAAGCCGCACTGCGGCTGGTCCAACGGCGTCCGCGCCATCATGCGCAAGTACAGCCTGCCGTTCGAGGACATCGACATCATCAATGTCCGTTCCAACTACGAGGAGATGGTGCGCAAGTCCGGCCAGCCGCTTTCCCCCTGCGTCGAGATCGACGGCGTGATGCTCGCCGACATCTCCGGCGAGGAGGTCGAGAACTACATGCTCGCGAACAATCTCGTGAGGCCCACCAGCGCCTCGGCCGATTTCGCCACCAACGAAGGCTGCTCGCACGAGGAACACGAGAAGATGCAGGCCAAGCCCGTGCGCTTCTTCTGAGCGCCCCCGCGCAAGCCCTGTAACGGCGGTCTGCGACCACAGACATCCCGCAGCGCACCCGACTTCCGGCGCCAACTTCGTATCCTGTCATTCTGAGCGCAGCGAAGAATCCACGCGTGCGAATCCTGCATCGCGCCCGAGCACGTGGATCCTTCGCTTCGCTCAGGATGACATGCAAAAGAGGACCGAAATGCGACCGCCGCAAATCCCACGCCGGCCTCTGGACCGGCGTTTTTGTTTTCCGGACCCGCGTGCTGTCGCGGCGCCCGATGACCGCCGCCACCGGGATACCTCAAGACTGTCGCCCGCTTCGTGTAGGGCTCGACCTCGCGTCGAGCCGCGGCCCGACACAAGGTCGGGCCCCACGGTCCGCCGCGACGGAGCGCTCCACTCCGCCTTACCGCCGCGCCAGCAGCTTCACGGCGCCCGCCACGCCGAGCGTGACGAGCGTCCCGATGAGCGTGAACCACGGCCAGAAAATCTCGCCGCCGAACGTCGCCAGCCACCACGCCCGCGTCGCGGGGATGTTCGCCGGCCAGTAGAGCGCGTTCATCACCACGAGCGACGCCACCATGCCCGCCATCACGGCGCGCGCCCCGAGCCGCCGCGCGAACAGCGCCGCGATCAGCGAGCCGAGCAACGCCCCGCTCGTCAGCCCGCGCAGCGAGAACGCCGCGTTGAGCACGAACTCCACCTCGCGCGTCAGCCACGCCACGCCCACGAGCGCCAGCGCCCAGAACACCGTCGAGCCGCGGCTGAACCGCAGGAAAAATTCCTCGCTGTGCGCGCGCAGCAGCGGCTTCACGAAATCCATCGTCGAGACCGATGCCAGCGCCGTCAGCGCCGAGCTGATCGACGACATCGCCGCCGCGAGGATCGCCACGAGCAAAAACCCCTTCAGCACATGCGGCACCTCCGTGAGCATGAAGATGGGGAAGATGAAGTCGTTCGACTTGATGCCCGGCCGGCTCTCCGGCAGCGGGATCTGAAACGGGTGCGTCTGGTAGAACACCCACAGCAGCGCGCCCACGAGCAGGAACACGAGGAACAGCGGGAAAATCAGCGCCGCGCTCAGCCCGAGCGCCTTGCGTCCGTCGGCCACCGTGCCGCACGCCAGCACGCGCTGCACGATCAGCTGCTCGGCGCCGTGCGTCGAGAGCACCAGCACCGTGCCGCCGAGGACGCCCATCCAGAGATTGAACGGCGCGGAGAACGTGAAATGCGGGTTGAACCACGCCAGTTTTCCCGCCGCGCCCGCCTGTGCCAGCGCGCCGGCCCAGCCGCCGTCGATCAGCGTCGGCAGGTAGAACAACGCGAACAACCCGCCGCCGAGGAACAGGCCGAACTGCACGGCGTCGGTCCAGATCACGGCCTTCACGCCGCCGATGTAGGTGTAGAGCAGCGACAGACCGACGAAGAGCCCGATGGCCCCGAGGATCGGGTCGACCATCCCGCCGAGGCTGCACACCCGGTCGCCCAGCATCAGCCGGATGGGAATGCACGCCACGAACACGCGCACTCCCGCCGCCAGCGTCTCGAGGAAAAGGAAGAACGCGCCCGCCAGCCGCCGCGGCCCGCGGCCGAGGTGCGTTTCGAGCAATTGATAGGGCGAGTAGATCTCGCCGCGCAGGTAATGCGGCACCATCACCACCGCGAGGATCAGCCGCGCGATCACGTAGCCGATGATCATCTGGAGGAACATCAGGTTGCCGCCGTAGGCGATGGCCGGCACGCCGATGACGGTCAACGCGCTCGTCTCGGCCGCGACGATCGACAGGCCGATGCCCCACCACGGGATGTTGCGGCTGCCCAGAAAGTAGTCGCGCGTGTTGCGCTGGTCCTTGCCGAACCACAGCCCGAGCGCGATGACGCCGCCGAGGTAGGCGAGGATCACGCACCAGTCTCCGGGGTTGAGATGACCGTTCATGCCGCGCGCCGATGGAGCGCCAAGCCCGCCATCGTGGCGAGCGGAAAGCGGTCAGCCGTAGCGGCGCTCCGCGACCACAGCCGTCCCACAAGTACTCGTTTCGGTCCTCTTTTGCATGTCATCCTGAGCGAAGCGAAGGATCCACGTGTTCGGGCGCGATGCAGGATTCGCACGCGTGGATTCTTCGCTGCGCTCAGAATGACAGGATACGAAGTTGGCGCCGGAAGTCGGGTGCGCTGCGGGACGGCTGTGGTCTGCGACCGCCGGACGGGGAGCCGCGCTCCGGCTATCTCCTGGAGGGCGCAACTCCCGTTGAGCCACCGCGCGTCACAGGCTGAATCCGTCCCTCGGAGGTGGAGCGCGTTGACCCCAACGCGCGGTTGAATTCTCGCTCGCGAATAGCGCGTTGAGGTCAACGCGCTCCACCTTGCTCCGCCCACTGCATGGAGGGTTCGACTCCCGTTGAGCCGCGGCCCACGGGGACGTGGGCCCGCCACGAGCAATCGCACGTCTCCCCGCGCCCGGCCCGCCGCCTCAATACAGCACGCGGGCGCGGATGGTGCCGGGGACGGTCTGCAGCTCGTCGATCGCGATCTCGCTGGCGGCGGCATCCACGTCCATCACGCAGTAGCCGATGTGCTCGTTGGTCTGCAGGTACTGGGCGGAGATATTGACGCCGTGGCGGCTGAAGCGCTCGTTGATGTGCGCGAGCACGCCAGGCACGTTGCGGTGGATATGCAGCAGCCGGCAGATGCCCCGGCCGCCGTGCTCGGGCAGCGTGACCTCGGGGAAGTTCACCGCGGTGACGGTCGAGCCGTTGTCCGAGTAGCGCGTGAGTTTTTCGGCGACCTCGGTGCCGATGTTGGCCTGCGCCTCGGTGGTGGAGCCGCCGATGTGCGGCGTGAGGATGACGTTGTCGAACTTGCGCAGGGGCGAGACAAACTCCTCGTCGTTGCCCTTCGGCTCGACGGGAAACACGTCGATGGCGGCGCCGGCGAGGTGCTTCTTCTCCAAAGCCTCGGCCAGCGCGTCGATGTCGACCACGGTGCCGCGGGCGGCGTTGACGAGGTGGGCGCCCTTCTTCATCGCGGCGATCTGGGCGCGGCCGATGAGATTTTTCGTGGCGGC
Organism: Opitutia bacterium; assembly: GCA_016187925.1. Classification (GTDB taxonomy): domain Bacteria; phylum Verrucomicrobiota; class Verrucomicrobiia; order Opitutales; family Opitutaceae; genus Didemnitutus. Next base: position 15,564 of record JACPIS010000011.1, read on the forward strand.
CGTCTCGGGCACGTGCAGCGAGACGACGTCGCTCTCGGCCAGCAGGGCGTTGAGCTTGGCGACCGGGCGGGCGTTGCCGAGCGGGAGCTTGCCCTCGATGTCGTAGTAGAGCACGCGCATGCCCACGTGCTCGGCGAGGATGCCGAGCTGCGTGCCGATGTGGCCGTAGCCGACGAGACCGAGCGTCTTGCCGCGGACCTCGACGCTGCCCTCGGCGCTCTTCGACCAGCCGCCGCGGTGCACGAGGGCGTTCTTCGCCGGGATGCCGCGCAGCAGCATGATGATCTCGCCGAGCACGAGCTCGGCGACGCTGCGGGTGTTGGAGTAGGGGGCGTTGAAGACCGGGATGCCGCGCAGCGCCGCGGCCTTGAGATCGACCTGGTTGGTGCCGATGCAGAAGCAGCCGATGGCGGCGAGCTTCGGCGCCGCCGCGAGCATCTCCTCCGTCAGCTCCGTGCGCGAGCGGATGCCGAGGAAATGCACGTCCTTCAGCGCGGCCTTGAGGGCGTCGCCGGAGAGCGATTTCGGCAGGGCCTTGATTGTGCCGTAGCCGTCGGCGGTCAGCGACTCGACGGCTTTTTCGTGGATGCCCTCGAGGAGGAGGAACTTGATGCGGCGTTTGTCGAAGGAGAGTTTTTGCATCGGCGGGGTGGGCAGCCTCAGCGCAAAACCACCGCCCGGCAAGGCCGGTCTGTGTCACCCCCGGGCGAGGCGCGCTAACCCGGTGGACAGGACAAGATTTGCGCAGCCTTGGGGCTTGCTGCGCCGGAGCGAACCACGGGTAAAATAAAGGGACCGGCCGTGAGTGTCCATGGACATGGTTCTCCGCACATCCTCCGGAGGCAGGTCGTCCTCGGGGCGCTGGCGGCTGCCCTGTTTTTTGCCCTGCCGTGGACCTGGCTGGAGCACTGGGAAGGGGACGCGGTGGACTTCCGCCTGCGGCTCCGCGGGGTGCGCACCGATGCGACGCCGGTCGTGCTGATCGGAGTGGATGACTCGAGCTTCACCATCGCGGAGCGGGCGCCGGGCGAGGCCGCCCGCGAGCCGTTGCTCGCGGCCATGGGCGGCAACTGGCCGTGGGACCGGCGCGTGTTCGCCGCCGTCGTGCAGAAACTGGCGGAGAGCGGCGCGCGCGCCGTGGTGTTCGATTTCGTTTTTGCCCGCGAGACGCCCGGCGACGCCGAATTCGCCGCGGCGCTGGCCAAAGCCGGCCGGCCCGTGGTGCTGGCGAAGCAATACACCCAGGCCGAAACACTCGAGGGCGAGCGCAGCGTCTCGCTCCTCGAGCCGCAGGAGCGCTTCGTGCGCGCCCAGCCCTGGGTGCGCACCGGCTATGCGAACATCTGGCCGGACGACGACGGCGTCGTGCGCACCGCCCGGCCCGCGCTGGCGGCGGGCGAGCTGCTGGGCGATCCGGCGGCCGGCGGTTCGCGTGATCCGTCGCTGGCACTGGCGGTTGCGCAGACCGTCGGCGCCGTCCAACCGCCGGGGGAGGCGGGCCTGATTGATTTCCGCGGCCCGGCCGGCGTGTTCCCGATGGTGCCGGTGGAAAATCTGTTCCTGCCGGATCGTTGGGCCGGCGCCGTGATAGACCGGGGCCGGCTTTTCAAGGACCGTATCGTGCTCGTCGGTCCGTGGTCCGAGGTGCGCTTCAAGGATTATCACGCCACGCCCTTCGGCCGCATGACCGGCGCGGAGCTGCAGGCCAATCTCATCGCGTCGCTGCTCGGCCGCGGTCTGCTGAAATCCGTGCCGGGCGCGGCGATTCCGGCCGCGGTACTGCTGGCGGCGGTGTTGGCCGGATGGATCTGCTTGCGCGCCACCCGGGTCCGGGTGCAGCTGGCCGGACTGGGCGTGGCGCTGCTGGCCTGGCTGGCGCTCGCGCAAATCGCGCTGGTGACCGCCGGGTGGCTGGTGCCGGTCGCCGCGCCGGTGGGCGCCTTGCTGGCCGCGGGCGCGGTGGGCGTGGGAGTGCGTTATGCCGGCGAGCAGCGCGAGCGCCGGCGACTGCGGTCGCTGCTTTCAAGCTACGTGTCCGAAAAGGTGGCCGACATCATCGTGCACCAGCCCGAGTCGCTCGCGGCGTCGTTCCAGGGCGAACGCCGGCCGGTCACCGTGCTGTTCTCCGATTTGCGCGGCTTCACGCGGCTGACCGAGGAACGGCCGCCCGAGTCGCTCGTGGCGCAGTTGAACGAATACCTGCGGGCCATGGTCGACTGCATCCTCGCCGAGGACGGCACGGTGGAAAAATACATCGGCGACGCCATTCTCGCCGTCTGGGGCGACACGCACACGCACGGCGAGGCGGAGGATGCCGGCAAGGCCGTGGCGGCGGCCCTCGCGATGGAGGCGGCGCTGGCCCGGCTCAATCGCGAGTGGGCCGGCCGGCCGGACCGGGTGCAGCTTCGCATGGGCATCGGCCTGCACCAGGGGATCGTGACCGTGGGCAACCTCGGCCATCCGCGGCGGATGGAGTTCGGCGTGCTCGGCGACGCGGTGAACACGGCTTCGCGGCTGGAGGGCGCCACGAAATATCTCGGGGCGGCGCTGCTCGCCGGCGAGCCCGTGGCGCGGCTGGCGGCGGCGCGTTACCGCTTCCTGCCCGTCGGCCGCCTGCGCGTCGCCGGACGGGCGGGCAGCATGGAAGTCTTTGCTCCGTTCGATCCGGCGGGGATGCCCGCGCCGGCGTGGATCGCCGGCTACGGGCAGGCTCTCGCCCAACTGCAGGCCGGGGCGTTCGCCGCGGCGGCCGAAGCATTCCGCGTCTTGCCCCGGGACGAACCACGGCTGCAGGCCTTGCTGGATTTTCAAACGCAGCGCGCCGCCGCGCTGGCGGCGAATCCGCCCGCCTCATGGGACGGCGTGCTGCATCTCGAGGAGAAATGAATTTCCCACCCATCCCCCGCATGAAAACACGATTGCTGCTGCTGAGCCTCACCCTTTTCCCGGCCGCCCTTGGCGCGGCTCCGCTCGTGCTCGACCGCTCGACCGTCACGGAGGTCGTCAACCGCGTCGAGCACATCATCATGCCCGCGCAGTCGGCGGAGCCGGCGGCCGTGGCGATGGAGCTGCGTGCGCCCGACCGGCTGCGCACGGGGCGCGACTCGCGCGCCGAGCTGCGCGCGGCCGACGGCACGATCACACGTGTCGGCGCGGGGACACTGTTCGCGTTCGACCCGCAGGGCCGCGAGCTGCGGTTGGAGCGCGGCAGCCTCTTGTTTCATTCCCCCACGGGGCGCGGCGGCGGCACGATCCGCACCGCGTCGGCGTCGGCCACGGTGCTCGGCACCACGCTCATCGCGGCGACCACGCCCGACGGCGGCTACAAGCTCCTCGTCCTCGAGGGCCACGCGCAGGTCGCGTTCGCGACCGGCGCAAAACTCGATCTGACCGCCGGCCAGATGACCTTCGTGCGGCCGGCCGCCGTCGGCGCGGGCGCGCCCGGGCCGGTGCTGCAGTTCGACCTCGCGCGGCAGGTGCGCGCGTCGCAGCTCGTCCACGGTTTCGCCAAGCCCCTGCCGTCGCTCGCGCGCATCGAGCGCGCGATCGAGACGCAGGCCAAGGCCGTGGGGCAGGGCCGCTTCGTGACGACGGGGTTCCTCGTGTTTGCCGCCACCAGCGAGACCCAGGTCAACGGCATCGAGACCGCCGGCCCGGACGCCGATGACAACCTCCGCGGCGAGTTCACCACGCCGCAGCGCATCGCGCTCAACACCTCCGTCGTGCTCGCCGGGGCGGACTTGCCCGAGACGCGGCTGTTCCGCACGCCGTTGCTCGTGCCCGCGACGGAGAGCGTGTTCCTGAACAAGGAGTCCGATGTGCTCGTCACCGGTTTGCTGGCGGACAATCTGACCATCACCGCCCCGACGCTCAGCCTCGCGGCCTGGCATGGCCCGGCGGAGTTCCAATTCGTCGGCAAGGCGCACATCGATCTGACCGGCTCGGTGCGGTTCACCGACCTCGGCAACGTGAACTTCCTGCGCCTGTTCAGCCCGCATGTGCTGTTTCCGGCGACCGGCACGGTCGAGGTCACGTTCGTCAGCGACGGGCACGGCACGTTTTATGTCGACGCGGGCGAGACGTTGACGCTCGGCCAAGTGACTTTCGCCTCGCACGGCGGCGGTGTCATCCTGCAGTCGCACGACGGCGATGTCGTGCTCGACGGCACGGTGTTTCACGCCGATGCGCCCATCGGCGCGCCGGTCGTGGTCGGCGGCGCGGTCAATCTCCACGCGCCGAACGGCGCGGTGTCCGTCACCCGTGCGCTGGTCGACGCCCCCGGCGGCACCGTGTCCGCCCAGGGCAAGACGCTCACGCTGCGCGCCTCGGTGTTCAACCTCGGCGGCAATCTCTGGCTCGATTCGGCCGGCGCCATATCACTCGACACGCTCACCTTCGCCGCGCCGGCCGGCGCGGTTTTTCAGGCCACGGGCAACGACGTGCTGACCGCGCGTACGCTCGACTTCGGCGCCTTCGCCGAGATCAACCTCGGCGCGCGCACACTCGTGCTGGAGTCGGTGCATTTTCCCGGCGGCGCCGTCGTGCGCCTCGTCAGCGAGAACGGCCTGCTGGCGCCCAACCCCAACACCGGTGCCACCACGCTGCCCGGCTACGTGAACTTCGTGCGCGACGTCACCTACGACAACCGGCCGGCGCAGGACTACGTCGCCCCCTCCGCGGGCGGCACCGGCGCGCAGCCGGCCGCCATCCAGATCTCCAAACCGAACTGAGCAACCCCGGCGCAACATGCACTCCCTCTGTCGAATTCTCCTGGGGCTGACCGCGGCCGTCGGGTCGTTCGCGCCCGCGCTCGCCACCGAGTCCGCGGGGGCCCGCCCGTCGGTCGAAGAGCTCTACGCCGGCGAACTCTCCGATACCGGCCCGCAATACCTGCTCGTGCCCGGTGCCGGACGCGAGCAGCGCTTCACGGCCTGGACGCGCGCCGACGTCTCGTGGACCGACAACGCCACCTTCACCGAGACGGGATCGCGCGGCTCCAGCATCACCTCGTGGCAGGCCGGATTCGACGCCCGGCTGCACACGCGCGCACTCGCCGGCGGGCGGCTGGCGGTCGGCGCCGGCGCGCGCGGCCAGATTTTCCGCTACGGCCTGCTGGGCGGCGACGACAAGGTCATCGATTTCCTCCAGATCGACCGCAACAACTTCGACCTCGCCGGGGCGCAGGTGCGCGCCGTCTGGCAGCGCGAGGCCTGGCTCGCCACCAGCTCGCTGCAAGGCACGCTCCTGCGCAACCGCAGCGCCGGCCGGACATTTTATCGCGAGTTGCTTTGGGACGCCGGCCTCTATCACCAGTGGAAAACCGCCGGCGGCTCGACGCTGCTCCTCGGCGGCGAACTCGCCCGCCGCTGGTCATGGACCGACACGTACGGACTGCTGCCCACCGGCTGGAACGACCGCGCCGAGGCCGCACTCACCGCCAGCTGGAGCCTGCCGTTGCGCCGCGGCCTGGCCTGGCGCACGACGGCCCGCGCGCTCGGCACCGAGTATACGCACACCGGCCGCCACCGCCGCGATGTCACCGGCACGCTCGGCACGGAGCTGGGGTGGGCCTGGCGCGAGCGGCTGGAGTTGCGCGTGTTCCTCAACCACGAGCGGCGCGACAGCACGGAAACCGCCATGCCCGATTACTCCCGCTGGGAGGGCGGCCTCGGCGCCGGCCTGCGCTGGGAATTCTGAACACGGCTTGCGCGGCGCGCGGAATGGGTTTCCGTGCTGCGCATGTCTTCTACGGGTAATCTTCCGATCGTGCAGGCGCTCTACGCCGCCTTCGGCCGGCGCGACAACGCCGCCGTGCGCGCCGTCATGACGCCCGACATCGAGTGGAAGCAGATGGACGGTTTCCCGCGCGGCGGCCGCTACATCGGGCCGGACGAGATTTTCGCCCGGGTGTTCCAAGGCTTCCGCGACCAGTGGCAGGATTGGCAGGCGGTCGTGACCGAGTACCTCGACGCCGGCGACGACATCATCGCCATCGGTTATTACGCCGGCACGTTCTCGGCCACGGGCCGGGCGTGCCGCTCCGAGTTCGCCCATCGCTACACCGTGCGCGGCGGGCGCATCGTCCGCTTCGGGCAATACGCCGACACGCTGCGCGTCGCGCAGGCGATGGGACTGGCTTGACGCGCCAAGCGCGGGATTGCCACGACCGCGCGGATGGCTTGGCTCGGGGTCGCCATGGCCTCGAAACCCACTCCCGGTTCCACCGGCGAAATCCTCACCTGCCTGCCGTCGGCCTATGTGCCGCACGCGGCCACGGGCCTGCTGCACCTGCCGCGCTTCCTCGCGAAGTGCCGTTATGTGAAGGAGCACGGCGCGCTGCCGGCCAGCTACGCGAAGAATTTCAAGCGCGGCATGGATCGCTTCCTCTGCCAACATCTCGGCATCGACCCCGCTGCCGTGGAGCAGATCGTGCGCGAGTCGGCCACCGACGAGGAAATCGACGCGAAGCTGAAGACGCTTTTCCCCGCCGACGTGCGCGCCGCCCAGTGGAACCGCAACTATGTGCAAAAAGGCATGACCGCGAGCGGCCGCGAGTTTCTCGCCGAGGCGCTGACCAACATGGGTTGCGCCGACCGCATCGGCCAGATCGCCAGCGTGGTGGACCTGATCGAGTTCGACGAAGGCCGGATCGAGTAGGGGCACGCGCCGCCGGCGCGGCCCGAAGTTCGTCACCACGACGGAGGCTTTGCGGAGAGGGCGAAGCAAACACACGAACGACACGAAAGCATCCCGCCTCACGCTTCCTGAAATCGCGACGGGGGTAACGGTAGAACTTCACCAGGTCGCCGTTGATGTCATTCCGCCTCACGCTTCCTGAAATCGCGACGGGGGTAACACCGCTACAGCATCGCGCCCTCGATCCGCCAGTGCCGCCTCACGCTTCCTGAAATCGCGACGGGGGTAACATGAAGCGCTGGAGCCGCGAGCCCGGCCGTCTCCGCCGCCTCACGCTTCCTGAAATCGCGACGGGGGTAACACGCTGCGACTCGGGCGTGAGGGCGATGGAAACGGCCCGCCTCACGCTTCCTGAAATCGCGACGGGGGTAACGAAATGACACTGAAAGAGGCGCTGAAAGAAATTGCGCCGCCTCACGCTTCCTGAAATCGCGACGGGGGTAACGCCCGCGCGAGATGCGGCCGGTCTTGGGATCGAACCGCCTCACGCTTCCTGAAATCGCGACGGGGGTAACATCGGTTCGCGCGTTTTGCTGTTCGCGCCGAACACCGCCTCACGCTTCCTGAAATCGCGACGGGGGTAACCGGCGCGGAGGGTGGCAGAGAGGTTGCCCCGAACCGCCTCACGCTTCCTGAAATCGCGACGGGGGTAACATCGAGGTGCGGTGTGGCTTCGATCAACGCGAACACCGCCTCACGCTTCCTGAAATCGCGACGGGGGTAACAAGAAAGACCCCGTGCTCGGCTTGATCACCGTGAGTCCGCCTCACGCTTCCTGAAATCGCGACGGGGGTAACTGCGCTTCTCGACATTTACCGCCTCGCGCTTGAAAGCCCGCCTCACGCTTCCTGAAATCGCGACGGGGGTAACTGAGCGCACTTCGCAGACGAAAGCCCCAACCACACCGCCTCACGCTTCCTGAAATCGCGACGGGGGTAACGCGACCATGTCCTGCGAGTCGCTGATTATTTTCTCGTCCGCCTCACGCTTCCTGAAATCGCGACGGGGGTAACGAA
>JACPIS010000012.1 GCA_016187925.1 Opitutia bacterium
CGGCTCCGGCGCCGAGGTCATCCCCGTCGTCGCCCTCGACGGCCGCGAGATCGGCTCCGGCCAGCCCGGCCCCGTCACCGCCCGGCTCCTCGCCGCCTTCCGCCAACGCGTCGCCCGCGAAGGCGTCAAAATCTGACGCCAGCGCGATCGGGAGCGCCCGCAAGCGGTCGTGACGGACTGAGCGCTTGCGTCCGGAACCGGTTTGGGCATTTTCCGAATGGGGCCAGGCAGTGCGTTCTGGCGGACGCCCAGCCGGGCGGATGCCAGGGCCACGCAGGACTCCGAACCGACTCATTTTCCATGGCCAATTCCCTCAAGTGCGACCTTTGCAGCAAGCCTGCGACCGTCCATCTCACGCAGATCGTCAACAACAAGATCCACAAGGTTGACCTGTGCGAGGCGTGCGCGCAGGCCAAGGGCGTGACCGACCCCAGCGGCTTCTCGCTGGCCGACCTGCTGCTGAAGGCCTCTCTCAATCCGGAGCCGACGGGCGACATCCGTTGCGAGTCGTGCGGGCTGACCCAGCAGGACTTCAAGAAGACCGGCCGCTTCGGCTGTCCGGCCTGCTACCAGGCCTTCTCCACCGCGCTCGATCCCATCCTCGACAGCATGCACAAGGGCACGACGCATGTCGGCAAGGTCCCGCAGCGGGCCATCGAGCGCAAATCACTCTACGAGCGCCTCACCAAACTCGAGACCGAGCTCGACCAAGCCATCAAGTCCGAGCGTTACGAAGACGCTGCGCGCTACCGCGATGAAATCCACCAAGTCCGCCAAGCCGTCGGTCGCAAGACGGAGGCCTAAGATGAAAATCAACGAGCTCATCGCCGCCCCCTCCGAGCTGACGGATACCGCCGCCAGCAAGAGCGCTGTCGTGCTGATGACCCGCATCCGCCTCGCGCGCAACCTCGCCCGTCTGCCGTTCCCGGGTTGGGCGAAGGAAGCGCAGCGCCGCGAGATCCGGGGCGAGTGCATGGACGCCGTGTCCGCGCTGCCGCAGATGAAGCGCGGCCTGGCGGTCAGCGTCGAGGACTTGAGCGAGCTGGAGAAACAGATCCTCGTCGAGCGCCACCTCATCAGCCGAGAGCTCAGCCACAGCAAGGCCGGCGCCGGCCTCGTGATCAGCAAGGACCAGTCCTGCGTCGTGATGATCAACGAGGAGGACCACCTGCGCATCCAGGTGCTGCGCGCCGGGTTCTCCTTCAAGAAGGTCTGGAACACCATCAACGCCCTCGACTCCGACCTCGAGGAGCACATCGACTACGCCTTCTCGCCCGATCTCGGCTACCTGACCGCGTGCCCGACCAACCTCGGCACCGCCATGCGCGCGTCGACCATGATGCACATGCCCGCGCTCGTCATCTCCGGTCAGATGGAGAAGGTCGTCCGCGCCGTCAACCAGCTCGGCATGGCCGTGCGCGGCCTGTTCGGCGAAGGCTCGGACGCGAGCGGCAGCATCTTCCAGATTTCCAATCAGACCACGCTCGGCGAGACCGAGGAGGACATCATCAAGCACCTCACCGGCGTGCTGAACACCATCATCGAGCAGGAACTCAACGCCCGGGAGAAACTCGTCGAGAACGAGGCGACCAAGCTCTTCGACAAGATCGGCCGCGCCTACGGCATCCTCCAGAACGGCCATCTCCTCAATTCCGGCGAGGCGATGAACCTCCTCTCGCTTATCCGGCTCGGCATCGACCTCGGGGTGTTCCCGGACTCGCAGCGGGCGGTCGTCGACCGGCTTTTCATCGAGTGCCAGCCCGGCCATATCCAGCATCACACCAAGCGCTCCGCCGAGGCCGGCCAGCGCGATGTTTTGCGCGGAGAGCTTCTCCGGGCGGAGTTTGCAAAAGTCCCCAATCCGGACTTCAGTAACGTAGCCAAGTAACCGATTTAAAAACGCCCACCCTCATGGAACCCATGAACAATTTCACGCCGCGCGCCCAGCAGGTGCTCGCGCTTGCCCGCAAGGAGGCCGACCGCTTCCACCACAATTACGTCGGTACCGAGCATCTCCTGCTCGGCCTCATCAAGCTCGGGCAGGGCGTGGCGGTCAGCGTCCTCCAGAAAATGGGCCTCGACCTCGAGACTGTCCGCGGCGAGGTCGAAAAGCAGGTCGGCACGGGCCAGGACACGAAGACGCCCGCCGGCAGCATCCCTTACACGCCGCGCGTGAAGAAGGTCCTCGCGCTGGCCGGCAAGGAGGCCAAGGCGCTCAATCATTCCTACGTCGGCACCGAGCACATCCTCCTCGGCCTCCTCCGCGAGGGCGAGGGCGTGGCCGCGCGCGTGCTCAAGACGCTCGACATCGACATCGAGCGCACCCGCCAGGAAATCCTCAAGGAACTCGATCCGCAGTTCGCCTCCAGCCAGTCCGGCGAGGGTGGCGGCCCGGGTTCCGGCCCGGGCGGCGGCGAGGAAGTCGCCCCGCGCTCCGGCGGCAGTGAGGAAAAGAAGGAGGTCAAGACGCCCGCGCTGAAGGCGTTTGGCCGCGACCTGACCGAGCTCGCGCGCAAGGGCGAGATGGACCCCGTCGTGGGCCGGGTGAACGAGATCCGCCGCGTCATCCAGATTCTCTGCCGCCGCACCAAGAACAACCCGGTGCTCGTCGGTGAAGCCGGCGTCGGCAAGACCGCCATCGTCGAGGGCCTCGCCCAGGAAATCTCCAAGGGCAACGTGCCCGAGATCCTCGCGGACAAGAAGGTCATCACCCTCGATCTCGCCCTCATGGTCGCCGGCACGAAGTACCGCGGCCAGTTCGAGGAGCGCATCAAGGCCGTGATGGACGAGATCAAGCGCTCGAAGAACGTCATCATCTTCATCGACGAGCTCCACACCATCGTCGGCGCTGGCGCCGCCGAGGGCGCGATGGACGCCTCCAATATCTTCAAGCCCGCGCTCAGCCGCGGCGAGCTGCAGTGCATCGGCGCCACGACGCTCAACGAGTACCGCAAATACATCGAGAAGGACAGCGCGCTCGACCGCCGTTTCCAGATGGTCAAGGTCGAGGCTCCGTCCGTCGAGGACACGATCCAGATCCTCAAGGGCATCCGCGGCAAATACGAAGAGCACCACAAGGCCACGTTCACCGACAAGTCGCTCGAGGCCGCCGCCAAGCTCTCCGACCGCTACATCACCGGCCGTTTCCTGCCCGACAAGGCCATCGACGTCATGGACGAGGCCGGCTCGCGCGCCCGCATCTCCTCGCTCAACCGCCCGCCGGAGATCGAGGGCATGACCAAGGAGATCGACGAGGTCTGCGCGCAGAAGGAGCAGGCCATCGCCGCCCAACACTTCGAGGAGGCCGCCAAGTTCCGCGACCGCGAGAAGCAGCTTCGCGCCAAGCAGGAGCAGTTGCTCGAGGAGTGGAAGAAGACCCGGGACGAGAACCGCATCCAGATCGACGAAGAGATGATGGCGCAGGTCGTCGCCGAGTGGACCGGCATCCCGCTCAGCCGCCTGGAAAAGAAGGAGAGCGAGCGCCTGCTCACGCTCGAGATCGAGCTCCAGAAGACCATCGTCGGCCAGGACCCCGCCACCATCGCCATCGCACGCGCCCTGCGCCGCAGCCGCGCCCCAGATTTTCGGCTCCCAGGACGCGATCATCCAGATCGACATGTCCGAATACATGGAGAAGTTCTCCGTCTCGCGCCTAATCGGTTCGCCTCCGGGCTATGTCGGCTACGAGGAGGGTGGCCAGCTCACCGAGGCCGTCCGCCGCCGCCCGTATTCCGTGGTGCTTTTCGACGAGATTGAGAAGGGCCACCCCGACGTCATCCAGCTCATGCTGCAGATCCTCGAGGACGGCCGCCTGACCGACTCGCTCGGCCGTACGGTCGATTTCCGGAACACGATCATCATCATGACGACGAACGTCGGCGCGAAGCTGATCCAGAACCAGACGACCATGGGTTTCGCCGCCGCGAGCCGCTCGGATTTCCACGATCAGGACAAGCTGAAGGAGAAGGTGCTGGAGGAGGCCAAGCGCGTCTTCAAGCCCGAGTTCCTCAACCGCATCAACGACCTCGTGGTCTTCAAGCCCCTCGGCAAGGAGGAGCTCATCAAGATCGTCGACATTGAGGTCGCCAAGGTCGCCAAGCGCCTCACCGCGCGTAATCTCCACCTCGAGTTCTCGCCCGAGTCGAAGCTCCTCCTCATCGAGAAGGGTTACGACGAGAAATACGGCGCGCGCCCGCTGCGCCGCGCGGTCGAGCACTACCTCGAGGATCCGCTCGCCGAGGCCATGCTCCGCGGCGACATCAAGGAGGGCGAGCCGATCCTCGTCGTCCGCAATGGCGACAAGCTCGAGTTCAAGACCAAGTCACCCACGGCCGAGAGCGGCGTGTCCTCCTGACATCGCGTGGTGATTCTTCCCATCAGGCCGGCCGTTATGCCGGCCTTTTTTATTCCCCCGGACTGAAAATGGATGGCGGAAAGCGTTTTCCCGAAGTTTCGATGAACCTTTTCCTGCTTGTGAGCGTCTATTAGCCGTCTTCACTCCCAGATCACACCCATGCTCGACGTATTCAAGGGCGCAGGCCTGCTCATCTATCCGCTCGGTCTCTGTTCCATCATCGCCGTCTACATCATCTGTGAACGGCTCTACGCGCTCCGCAAGGGCGCTGTCCTGCCCGACGACCTCGTCGACGCCGTCGTGCGCGGCAAAGACTATTCCGGCGGCACGCATTCCGTGCTGGCCCGCGTGCTGGACTTCGCCAACGAGCACAAGACCGACCCGGAGGCCGTCAAGGCCTTCGCCCGCCTCGAACTCAACCGCATGGAGCGCGGCATCCCTTACCTCGAGGTCATCTACGCCGCGGCCCCGCTCATCGGTCTGACGGGCACCGTCACCGGCCTGCTGCAGGTGTTCTCCCAGATTTCGCCTGAGACCGGCCTGCCTGACCCCGTCGCCTTCACCAAGGGCGTGGCGCTGGCCCTCTCCGCCACGGTCATCGGCCTTTCGATCGCCATTCCCTCGCTCGTCGCCGCCGGCTACCTGCAGCGCCGGGTGGAGAACCATGCGGTGAAGATCGACCTGCTGCTGGAGCGCGTGCTCAGCCGCAACGGCAAGTCGTCATGAGCGGACTCTACACCAAGCGCCGCCGCCGCCCCGAGATCAACCTCGTGCCGTTGATCGACGTGCTCGTGATGATGATCTTCTTCGCGTTCGTCACGATGCAGTTCAAGTCGATGACGACGATGAACCTCACGCTGCCAAAGGTGGAGACCGCCGGCAAAAGCGAGCTCAAGGACTCGCTCACGATCACCATTCACAAGAGCGGCGAATACAACCTCGGCGAGAACGCCGCGTCCGTGCCGATCGAGGCCGTCGAACGGGTCGCCGAGGAAACCTCCCGCGTGACGAAGGACATCACGGTGCTCATCCGCTCCGACGAGAACACCGAGCTGAAATACATCACCGCCGCGATGGACGCCTGCCGCCGGGTCGGCTTGAACAAGATCCGCCTGCAGTCGAAGTGAGCCTGGCGGGTTGGGCGCTGAGTGTTGAGGGTTGAGCGTGACGCCACCTGCCGCTTATCTGACGGCGTGGTCGGCCGGCCGGATCGCCTGACCGCTCCCGCTTTCTCTCAACTTTCAACTCTCAGCTCTCGACTTATGGGCAAGACCATCGTCATCACGGGTGTCACCAAGGGACTGGGCCGCGCGCTGGCCGAGTGGTTCATCGCCCACGGGCACACCGTCGCCGGCTGCGGACGCAGCGCGGAGATCCTCGACCTGCGTTTCACCCATCCGGCCCCGCACGATTTTGCCGTCGTCGACGTCACCGAGGAGAACAAGGTCGCGATCTGGGTCGAGAAGGTCACCGGCGTCGTGGGCGTGCCGGACATCCTGATCAACAATGCCGCACTGATGAACAACCCCGCGCCGCTCTGGCAGGTGCCCGCCGCCGAGTTCAACAAACTGATCGACGTGAACATCAAGGGCGTCGCCACCGTCATCCGCCATTTCGTCCCGCACATGGTCAAGCGCGGCAGCGGTGTCATCGTCAATTTCAGCTCCGGCTGGGGCCGCGGCACCTCGCCCGAGGTCGCACCGTATTGCGCGTCGAAATTCGCCATCGAGGGCCTGACCAAGGCGCTCGCGCAGGAGTTGCCGCCGGGTCTGGCTGCCGTGCCGCTCAATCCGGGCGTGATCGACACCGCCATGCTCCGCCAATGCTGGAGCGCCGAGGCGGATAATTATCCCAAAGCCGACGCGTGGGCGAAGGTCGCCGCGCCCTTCATCCTCGGCCTTGGTCCGAAAGACAACGGCCAGTCGCTCAGCGTGCCGGAGTTCGCGGACTGACGATCGGTTATTCGGGCAGGCTGCCGACCAGCGCGTCCTTCATTTCCTTGAGCGCACCGAAACCGGGCAGGCCTTCGCCGATGCTCTCGAGCAGATTGTCGAGCAGGTCGAGGAGCTTTCGCTTCCAAGCGGGTGCGCCGCTTGCTGCCCGCTCCGTGGCCAGTTGAACCAGGCCAAATTTATAGCTGAGCTGTGCGCCATGGAGTCCGTGATTCTCGATATGCGCGTCCCTGGCATTTTGAATGGCGTCGTTCAGTTTCTCCAACGGATGGTATTTCGTAAATTCCAGCCAGGCTTTGTAGGCGATATCCTTGAGTTCGGGTGCGATCTCGAACAGCGGCCAATCCGGTCCGGGTTGGTCGGCGCCGTAACAGCGGCCAAGCCAGTGGTAGAGATCGCGAATGAACAGGCTCATCTGTTTCCGTTCGGTTGCATACATGACTCATGTCTCCGGTTGTATCGCCCGGGTTTGATCCGGTGTGATTGATGGGTGGCCCGTGTCGGCACGCCAACAGCAACCTCACCGTCCTTCAATTCTCAATCTGGTGTCGCGCGGGCGACTCGGCCGGCGCTACTCGCGTGCCTTGGAGTCGAGAATGAGCGTCACGGGGCCGTCGTTCACGAGGGCGATGTCCATGTGGGCGCCGAATTCGCCGGTTTGCACCCGTTCGACTCCGCTCACGGCAGGCCTTTCGACTTCGTTCAAGTCAGGCGGGCGGGCCAAGGCGGCGCAGACTTGAGCGATGAACTGCTCGTAGAGCGGTCGGGCGTGCTCGGGTCGGGCGGCGGCGTGGAAGGACGGCCGTGTGCCTTTCTGCGTGCTGGCGTGCAAAGTGAACTGGCTGATGAGCAGGATGCCGCCGCCAATGTCCGCGACGGACTTGTTCATCTGGCCGGTCTCGTCGGCGAAGAGGCGGAGCTTGACGAGCTTCTGCGCCAGCCATTCGCCGTCGGTTGGCGTGTCGGCGGCTTCGATGCCGACGAAGACCAGCAGACCGCGGCCGATCCGGCCGACGACGCGGCCGGCGATGGTGACGCTCGCAGAGGAAACCCGCTGGACGACAACGCGCATGGCTCGGCGAAGGAACAGGTCTCAAGTGACAAGTAACAAGGAATCAGCGGAATCGACTGTCTTGTTACTTGGTGACTTGTCACTCCGCTCTCACCGCTGAGCGTCAGCTCAGCGGGATGTGCGGCTCGACCTCGGCGTCGTAGTTGATGCCGGGCAGACCGAAGCCGAAGAGCTTCAGGAATTCCTCGCGGTAGCCGGCGATGTCGGTCAGCTGGGCGAGGTTCTCCGTGTCCACCTTCGGCCAGATCTCGGCGACGGCGGCTTGGATTTCAGGGCGCATTTCCCAGTCATCGACGCGCACGCGGCCCTCGCTGTCGAATTTCGGCGAGTGGCCGTTGTAGAGCTGGGTGGCGAAGAGGCGCTGCATCTGCTCGCCGCAGCCTTCGTGAAGGCCCTTTGCCTTCATGACCTTGTAGAGGATGGAAATGTAGAGAGGCACGACGGGGATCGCGGAGCTGGCCTGCGTGACGAGCGCCTTGTTGACGGAGATGAAGGCGCGGCCGTTGCCGTGGGCCTTGAGCTTGGCGTCGATGGCGCGCGCGGCGCGTTCGAGGTCGACCTTGGCGCGGCCGATGGTGCCGTCCTTGTAGATCGGCCAGGTATGCGACGGCCCGATGTAGGAGTAAGCGACGGCGGTGGCGCCGGGGGCGAGCAGCTTGGCGTCGGCCAGCGCCTGCACCCACATCTCCCAATCCTCGCCGCCCATGACGGCGACCGTGTCGGCGGCTTCCAAGTCGTTGGCGGGCTCGATGGTGACCTCGCTGACGATGCCCTTGTCGGTGTCGACCGTCTTGTTCGAGTAGGGAGCGCCGAGCGGCTTGAGCACGGACTTGTGCACCGCGCCGGTCTTCGGGTGCTGGCGACGGGGGGAGGCGAGCGAGTAGACGATGAGGTCGATCGGGCCCATGTCGCGCGCGATCATCTCGAGCGTCTGCTTCTTGATGTCGTCGGAGAACGCGTCGCCGTTGACGTTGCCCGCGTAATTGCCGGCGGCACGGGCGGCATTGGTGAAAGCGATGGTGTTGTACCAGCCGGGGGTCGCGGGGCGGCCGTCCTCGGAGGGCCGCTCGAAGAACACGCCGAGGGTCTTGGCGCCGGAGCCGAACGATGCGGCGATGCGCGAGGCCAGGCCGTAGCCGGTGGACGCGCCGATGATGAGCGCGTTGCGCGGGCCGCCCTTGATCGGGCCCTTGGCCTTGACGTGGTCGATCTGTTCCTGGACGTGCGCGGCGCAACCAGTGGGATGAGCCGTCACGCACACAAATCCGCGGACCTTGGGTTTGATAATCATACGCGCGCCAGTCTTTCGGCGGCCCTGTCCGTGACAAGAGCCAAGTGTTCCGGGGAAATTTATGCTCGCCAAGCGCCCGCGGCGGCGATGACCGGGATGCAGACCGCGCCGAGGGATGCCCCGGCAAGCAGCCAAGGGACGCCGAACCGGTAGGAGCCTGCTTGCCGGCGAACCAAAATCATCGCCTGCAAGCAGGCTCCTACGCGTTCAGTGGCAAGGGGGCGTCCGCCTACTTGCCGAGCAGCACGATGGGGCCCTCGGCCTTGGCCACGCCGCCCTTCTTTTCGAGGCTGATGGCAAACGCCGCGGCCTGTTTGACCGGCTGGTCGGGCTTGAAACTGAGCGCGGCCTTGCCGCCGGCCGAGACGTGAAACACGCCGCCGTTCACCGGGTTCTTGTAAGCCGGGTCGACGACCCAAATCTGGTAATCCTGATTTTCCTCGATGGCGGGCAGCTGGTCGAAGGTCAGCAGGCCGGTCTCCTGCCTGGGGTCCCAGACGGCGATGACCTGCGCCTCCTTCGTGTTGCCGGCGAGCGAGGCGAGGGCGGTGACCTTCAGGCGGGTAAGGTCCTCCTGATCGCGCAGCTGGCGGCCGAGCTGGTTGATCAAGCTCTCGGCGACGAGGGTGCGCTCCTTCAGCTGGTTCTGAGCCGTGTGGTAGGCGATCTCGGCCAGCTCGCGTTCCGTGCGGAGCGCGGTGTTCTCGCTGCGCAACGCGAGGTTCAAGGCGGCCAGCCAGAGGGCAGCGATCCCGAAACAGGCCGCGGCAGCATAGGGCAGCCAGCGCATGAACGGGAAAGTCACGACTGTGGCACCGGTGGAGGCGGGAGCGGCGTCCGCCGCGGCGAGGACAGACTCCTTCAGGCTTGCGGGCGGCGCGACTTGCGGAGCGGCCAAGGCGAGCGTCGCGGCGTTCTCGGTCAGTTCCGCAACCAGGCGTTGCAGCTCGGCGTTGCCCGCCAGCTCCCGCTCGAACGCGCTCCGCTCTTCGCCCTCGAGCAGACCGAGGACATGCAGGGCGGCGAGTTCTTCGTGGCGTTCGGTGATCATAGCCGGGCGGAAAGGGTTTCGCGAAGCTTGAGCAGACCGCGGCGGATGCGGGCCTTGACGGTCCCGAGCGGTTCTCCGAGCCGCTCGGCGATTTGCTGCTGGGTCAGGCCGCCGAAGAAAGCGAGCTCGATGGCGGAGCGCTGCGGAGTGTCAAGGGATGCCAGGGCAGTGCGGACGGCGGCGGCCTTTTCCTTTATCCAGAGGATGTCGGCCGAATCGGATTCGCCCGCGCCCGCCTCGCCGCCGGGAATATCGGCGGCGGAGGCGTGGACGATTTCGGTGCGGCGCTTGCGCATGCGGACGCGGTCAATGGCGCGGTTGCGCGTGAGTGTGGCCGCCCAGGCAAAGACCGAGCCGCGCGCCGGGGAGTAGTCGGCGGCCTTGTGCCAGAGCTGGAGGAAGACGTCCTGCACGATGTCCTGCGCCTCGGCGCTGTCGTTGGTCACGCGCAGGGCGAGAGAGTAAAGCGGGCGGGAAAGAAGGTCGTAGAGCCGGGCCAGCGCGGATTTGTCGCCGCGCGCCATCGCCGCGAGCAGCTCGGCCTGCGCGCGGGCCGCCTCGTCGGTGGCGGAAGGGCTGGCGGGCGGCGTCATGCGGCGGAAGGCAGGCTCCGTCCCGCGCAAGACAGGCAGTGCGAGCAGCGGGCGGGCAGGAGCTGTGACGAGAAACATCTCATTCCAGATACGGATGAGGCGGGGTGGAGAGATGCCACGTTTTGAATTTGACCGGAGTTGGCAACAAGGTTTCGCCAGAGCCTCAGCGCATCAGCAGGCCGAGGAGCCCCAACGCCAGCAGCACCGCCAGCACGGCGAGGATGCGACGCTCCTGACGGGTGAGTGAGAAAATCACGGTTTGAGTCCCGTGCGGGCGAGGCGGTGGAAGAGTTCGCGCACGAGCGGCTCGGAGGCGAACTGCTCCCAGGGACGGTTGCTCGAGATGCGGATGAAGTACTGGTCGCCCTCGCGCTGGAAGCCGTACCGCAGGGCCAACCCCAGCAACGCCGGCACCGAGTAAGGGTCGCGGTAGTTGATGGCGCGCCCGTTGTAGACGTGCCAAAACCAGACGTGCTGCGGATATTCGCCCGGCCCGCGGAAGGCGCGGTATTCGACCGGCGGTAATGACCGTCCGTCGACGACGAGCGCCGGGTGCGTGGTGGCGGTGGGTTGCACGGTCCAGCCGGAGCCCGGCCAGCAGGCGTCGGGCGTGTGCGACGCCACGAGGCTGACCGGCGCCTGGCCGGCCGCCCAATACGCGACGTAGACCGTCAGCTGCGTCGGTTGTCCATCGATGACGCGGAGGTAAGTCCGCTCGGCCAGCTGGTTGGTTCGCAGGACCTCGCTGAACCGGTAGAGGTCGCGCGTGGTGTTCACCTGCCAGCCTTCCGCCTCGGTCGGAAGGAGCGTTTCGACGCCGGCGGACGGGGCTGCGGGGACGGTCGCCGGACGGGCGAAGAAAAGGAAAAACAACGCCAGTGCGGCGATCGCCGCGCTGCCGGCCCCGAAAATCCGGAAAGGCGTGCGGCTGGCACCGGCGGCGGCCGGAGTGGCGGCCGTGGCCACGGCTTCACGCGCCGGGCTGAGTTGCATCGCCAAAACCCCGAGGATGACCGCGGTCAGGCCGAGTATCGCGAAGCCCGTGGCGTCGTGCCAGAAGCCTGCGATGTTGATCCCGGCGTTGGCCATCAGGGTGAGGGCGAGCGAGCGGAGGAAATTCATCACGACCGCGAGCAGCGGCGCCAGGATGATCAGGAACGCGCGCCGGCCCGGCCCACGCACCTGCCAGCCCGCGAAGAAGAAGCCGGCGTAGGTGCACGAGAGCAGACTGCGGATGCCGCTGCACGCTTCCTCGACACCCACGCTCACCGAGGCGAGCTCGATGATGTTGCCCTGTTGCCGCGCGGGCACGCCGAGCAGGTGCAACGCGCTCAGCACGCCGGACGTGACGGAATTCTGGAGGCCGAGCGTGAGCCGGGCGTACGTGCCCGGCGGAATCGGCGCCACGAGCAACCACAGACTGAGGGCGGTCAGGCTGATCCAGTTGACCGGCAGGGCGCGCACGTTGTCGGCGGACAGCACCAGTAATCCCGCGAGGAGCACCGCGGCCAGCGCGGCGGTCAGGACGAAATTCACCAGCGCGTGCGACCAACCGACCGATGCGGCCAGCAAACCTGTCAGGGCGAAAGTCACCAACGCGAGCGCCAGGCAGGATGCCACCGCGGCGAGGTGCAGACGGCCGGCCGGCAACCAGCGCGGCGTACCGTGGTTCCGGGCCTCCCAGAGCAGCAGCCCAAAAATCAACGGCATGAAGAACCCGTGGGACAGGTCGGGGTTGTGACTCCAGTGCGGCCACAGGCGCAGGGTGACCGCGAGCACGAAAACCGCCAGCGGCACGACGACCCAAAGCAGCGGCGGAGCAAACCAGGCCAGGCGGAGAGAGGCGGATGGGAGGGCGTTGGTCACGGGAAGCGCGCGGCGGCGCCGGGTGAGGGCCAAAGCTAGGTGAGGCATGCGGAGCAGCAAGGCGCAAAAGCCCGGGTATGCGGCGTCGATTCCGCAGGATTCACCGATGCTCCTTTGACGGCGGACGGATTCTGACTTCCGTGAGCACGCTTACCTATGCGCAAACGATTCCTCTCCCTTATTGCGACGACCGCCGTCATGGCGGTTCTCTTTGCTCGCGCGGAGGCCGCGCCCGAGATTGGCCAGGCCGCGCCGGATTTCACGCTGGCTGATATCCACGGCCAGAAGCACTCGCTGTCCGACTTCAAGGGCAAGACCGTGGTGCTCGAGTGGGTCAACCCCGACTGCCCGTTTGTGCGAAAGCACTACGACAAGAGCGGCAACCTCCCCGGCTTGCAGAAGGACGCGGCGGCCGACGGCATTGTCTGGCTGCAGATCAACTCAGCCGCCGCCGGCCTCGAAGGCGACTACGACAACGCCCAGGCGGCCGCATGGCAGCAGCGCATCCACGCTTCCGCCACCGCCTACCTGCGCGATCAAACCGGCAAGATTGGCAAGCTCTACGACGCGCGCACCACGCCGCATCTGTTCATCATCAGTCCGCAGGGCACGCTGCTCTACGCCGGCGGCATCGACAGCATCCGCTCGGCTGACCCGACCGACATCGCGAAGGCGACAAACTACGTGAAGGAAGCGCTCGCCGATCTCAAGGCCGGCCGGGCGATCCGCACGCCGGCGTCGAAGCCCTACGGTTGCAGCGTCAAGTACGCGGACTGAGACCGCGGCGCACTGTCCGTCCCGAAGCCGGAGCTTGCTCCGGCTTTTTATTTCCGCCCGGGTGGCTCAGACCTTGGTCGTGAACAGCTCGGCGTGCATCGTGCCCTCGGCGACGCGTGTGACGGTGCCGGTCATCTTGATGGCGAAGCTGTCGCCGATCTCGATGCCGATCCGGCCGCCCGGCATGTGCACGGTGACGGAGCGGTCGACCAGCCCGAGGCGATGCGCCACGGCGGCCGAGGCGCTCGAGCTGCTGCCGGAGGCGAGCGTGTAGCCGGCGCCGCGCTCCCAGATCTCGATCTGAATGTTGGCACGGTCGAGCACGCGCAGGAACTGCACATTGGTGCGCTTCGGGAAATTCGGGTGCGTCTCGAGATCGGGGCCGTAGCGGCGCGCGAGCGCCTCCGAGATTTCCGGCAGCACGATCATGCAATGCGGATTGCCGATCGTCGCGGCGCAATAGGTGAACTCCCGGTCCTGCACGCGGATTTTCTCGTTGATGACTTCGCGGACGGGACCGGCGACGGGAATCTTGTCGCTCGTGAAACTCACGCGGCCCATCTCGACCGTGAGCAGCTGGCCACCTTGCTGGATCACCACCTCGACCACGCCGCCGGGCACCTCGACGGTGAACGGCGCGGTGCCGACCTTCTTCTGGTCGTAGAGATAGCGCGAGAAGATGCGCAGGCCGTTGCCGGACTTCTCGGCCTCGGAACCGTCGGGGTTGAAGATGCGCAGACCGAACTGGGCGGGCACGCTCTTGAGCGGACCCCACAGGATGCCGTCGGAGCCGACGCCGAAGTTGCGGTGACAGATGACGCGGATCTGCTCGGGCGTCGGAGCGGTCCAGCCGGGGAAGTCGACCGGATCCATGACGATGTAGTCGTTGCCGAGGGCGTGGTATTTGTGGAAGCGCATGCGAGCCACGAGGGGAACCCACGAACCGCCCGGACACACGAAAAAAATCGGGCTAAGACAGAGCTGGCGTCCGGGCGCGGGTTTCAGCCGAGGAAGGCGAAGGCGGCGCGCAGGGCGTCCTTGCCGCCCGATTCGATGTTCCGTCCGTGACCGACGATGATGCGGTCGAAGTCCCACGCGAGGATCCGGTCGAGCGAGGTGCGGACGGCGGCGCGGTCGGTGATGAAATTGCGGATGAAGCGCGAGGGACCGAAGTGTCCGGCCGCGCCATTGAGCCGCAGGATGAGATTCGAGTACCACGGGCCGTCGTCTCCGAGGTTGAAAGCAAGATCGGCGAGCAGCAGCGAGCGCGAGGCAGGATGGAAGAAGACCAGTTCGTTCACCTTCGGCATGCCGCGCACGAGGTGTTGTTCGATGGCGCCGGACCAGTCGGGATGCGGTGTGTCGGACAACTCGGCGCCGAAGCGGACGCGGGGCTTGGCGGCGGCAAGTCCGGGCGCGGCATGAAAAAGCGCGGACGGATAGGCCTGTTGAAACCTCCCGAGGCATTCATCGTGGTAGCAATTGGGGCCGACGACGTGGCGCACCTCGCCGAGTTGCGCCAGCGCGGCTTGCAATTCGGATGTAATCGGGACGGGCGAGTGAATCCAGAGGCCGCCGGTCGGCAGACGAACGGCCACCAGCTGACGGCCGATCTGCACGAAGCGGGCGATGGTGTACGGCACGGGACAAACCCACAGGTCGGCATGGAGTTGGGTAAGCATGCGCGGCACGTTAGCGCGTCCTGTCCGAAAGCAAAGCGAGGAAAGATGCGGGACGCGCCTCGCCTCAGGCGGTCGTCGGGGCGGTGGTGACCGCGGGCTCGGCGGGCTTGGGCGTCTTGCCGCAGCCGAGCAGATGGCGCGTCTTGATGACCTCGGCGACCTTGGCTGGCACCAAGCGTTCCCAGGAGGGGTCGCCGTTTTTGATGCGCTGGAGGACGTCGCGCGAGAAAATGGCCAGGTAGTCCTCGTTGTAACCCGTGAGGCAGTCGATGTAGTGGTTCTCCAGCAGGTGCGCGTAGAGGTTGCGCAGGTGGTCGGAGACATGGAGGTTGCGGGCGGTGATGAGCACGTTGGCGGCGTAGGCGTGCGAGATGTGGGCGTGCCCGCCGCCCGCCGGATGGCCGCTGCTCAGGAAGCTGTCGTAGGCCTCCTGCTTCATCGGGTAGATGTAGAGCTTGACCGCGTGGCGGAACATCCGGCCCATGGACTCGAGGATGCCGCCTTCGAGGTTGTCGTAATATTTCTCGTTAAAGATCTCGAGGAGGTTGTTGATGCCCATCGTCACGCCGATCATCTCCTTCGTGTAGCGGCGGAAATAGGAGACGAGGCGGTAGAACTCCGAGTAGTTGGAGATGAGCACGGTGAAGCCGATGTGCCCGAGCATGTCGACCCGCGAGAGAAAATCCTCGGCGTCGAGCGCGCCCTCGGCGAGGAGGTTGTTCATCGTGATCTCCATGAGCACGACGACGTCCTTGCCCTTGACCATCGGCTCTTGGAGAAACTGGGCCGCGGCGCAGTTGAGCATGTCGACGTTGACGTGCGTGACCGGGCGGAAACTGCCGCGCTCGACGAGCACCGGGCGGTTGTAGATGACCTCGGAGGGCTGGAGCACGTCGCCGTTCGGGGCGAACATCACGGCGTTGGTCAGGCCGTGCTTGACGAGGATGAGCGAGAGCAGGCGGTTGTCGACGTGCTTGAACGCCGGACCGGAGAACCGGAGCATGTCGACCTCGATGCGGTCGGTGCCGACGTGGTCGACGAGCGACTGGATGAATTTTTCCGGATCGTCGAGGTAGTTGAACGCGCCGTAGACGAGATTGACGCCGACGATGCCGAGAGCCTCCTGCTGCTGGACCGTGCGCCGGTCCCACATGCGGACGTGGATGATGATGTCGCTCGGCTCCTCGAGCGGGTTGACCTGGAAGCGCACGCCCAGCCAGCCGTGCCCCTCGGGGCTGCGCTGGCTCTTGGTGGCGACGGTGTCGGCGAACACGAAGAAGCGGGTGCGCTCACCGCGTTTTTCGGCGAGACGCTCCTTGAGCAGCGAATACTCGTGGCCGAGCATGGTCTGGAGGCGTTCGCGCGAGACGTAGCGCGGGGCCTTGCCATAGATGGAGTCGCTGAACGTCATGTCGTAGGCCGACATGGTCTTGGCGATGGAGCCGGAGGCGCCGCCGGCCTGGAAGAAGATGCGGGCCACCTCCTGGCCGGCACCGATCTCGGCGATCGTGCCATAGCGCGTGCCGTCGAGGTTGATCGCGAGGGCCTTGCGCGTGGGGGTGAGAAGTTCCTGTTTCTCGCTCATGGAGGAATGGGTAAAGGGTGATATCGGCACAGGAGAATGTCCAGTTGTGTTAAATTTTTGCCGGCCCGGTCCGATGCATAGCAATGCCGCTCATACCGGCCGGGGGCCGCTCGACCCGGAGCGCCGGCCGCGGGGCTTTTTTCGCTGGCAGGGTCGGGGCAGGCGCGTAGGGTTCGGAGCATGAAGAATTTCTTCACGTCGTTTTTTGCCACGCTGACGGCCTTGGTCGTGTTCTGCCTCGGCGGGGTGGTGGTGTGTTTCCTGTTCCTGGCGGCCTTGGCCGCCATGGGGGAGAAGCAGGTCGCCGTGCAAAAGGGCTCCTACCTGGTGCTCGACCTCTCCGTCAGCATCCAGGACATGCCGGAGCAGATGGAGGGGCTCGATGAGCTCGCCGACGCGTTCGGTGGCGGCAGCCCGCGCCTGCTGCAGCTGCGCGCGGCGACCCGCGCCTTGCAGGCGGCCGCGAAGGACGGCGACATTGCCGGCCTCTATATCCGGGGCCAGCTGCACTCCGTGGGCTACGGTTCGGGCTACGCGGCCTTGCGGGAGTTGCGGGAGGCGATCCAGAATTTCAAGGCGTCGGGCAAGCCGGTGAAGGCCTACCTCTCGTTCGCGACCACGAAAGACTACTATCTCGCCTCGACCGCCAGCGAGCTGACGATCGATCCCTACGGTGCGGTACTGATGCCGGGCCTCGCCTCGCAGCCGATGTTTTTCACCGGAGTCTTCGAAAAACTCGGCATCGGCGTGCAAGTGACGCGCGTCGGCAAATACAAGAGCGCGGTCGAGCCCTTTATCCGGAAGGACATGAGCCCCGAGAACCGCGCGCAGACGCAGAAACTGCTCGACGACGTCTGGGCCGAGCTGGTCAGCGGCATCGAGCAATCCCGCCAGCTGAAGCCCGGCACCGTGCAGGCGGCGGTGGACAGCGAGGGCATTCTCCGGCCCGAAGTGGCGCAAAAACTGAAACTGGTCGACCGCATCGCGTATCTCGACACCGTGCTCGATGAACTCAAGGTCGCCACGGGCCGCAAGGGCGCAAAGCAGACTTTCAAGCAGATCAATCTCAAGGATTATGCGAAGCTCGTCACCGGTGACGGCCTCGTCGCCCGCCGCCGGACGGACGGCAAGATCGAACTCGGTTCAGGCGGTCACGGCAAGGTCGCCATCGTCTATGCCGAGGGCGAGATCGTCGACGGCAACGGCAAGGACCGCGGTTACGTCTGGGGCGGCACGATGGCCCGCGAGATCCGCGAGCTGCGGCAGGACGAAAGTGTGAAGGCCATCGTCCTGCGCGTGAACAGCCCCGGTGGCAGTGCCACCGCTTCCGAGGCCATCCAGCGCGAGCTGCGGCTGACGCAGAAGATCAAGCCCGTCGTCGTCTCCATGGGCACGCTCGCGGCCTCGGGCGGTTACTGGATTTCCACGTATTCCGATCGCATTTTCGCCGAGCCGAGCACGATCACGGGTTCCATCGGCGTGTTCGGCATGTACCTCAATCTCCAGGGCCTCGCCAACGACAAGCTCGGCCTCACGTTCGATACGGTCAAGACCGGCAAGTTTGCCGACGCCATGACCATCGTCCGTCCGAAGACCGAGGAGGAACTCGCGATCTTCCAGCATTTCGTCGACTGGATCTACGATCAGTTCGTCGGCAAGGTCGCCGAGTCCCGCAAGCTGGACCGCGCCGTCGTGCAGGAGATTGCGCAAGGTCGTGTCTGGTCCGGCGCCGAGGCGAAGAAGCTCGGCTTGGTGGACGAACTCGGCGGACTCGATGCCGCGCTCAAGTTTGCGGCGGGCAAGGCGGGCCTCGGCGACGATTTCCGCGTGATGGAAGTGCCGCGGAAGAAACTGTTTTCCGAGGCCATCAGCGAAGCGCTCGAAGGCCATCGCCGCGAATATTCCTACGGCGGCCAGATCGGCGTGCTGGTGAAGGACTCGGTCGACGCGCTGCGCACGCTCGAGCACCTCAACGACCCGCAGGGCGTGTATGCCCGGTTGCCTTTTGACCTGCGCCTGAAGTAATCTCGGGGCATGAATCACGAGCACACCCTCGTCCAGGATTGCCCGGCGACCGTCATCCCGGCGGGTGACAAGGTCACGCTGCCGTCCGGCACGCGCGTCTTCATCGCCCAGTCGCTGGGCGGCAACGTCACCGTGCGCACGGATCGCGGGCTCTTCCGCATCGCGCGGGAAAACGCCACGGCCATCGGCGGCTACGCGGCCAAGGAGGAGGCGGCTGCGGCGGCGGGCGAGTTCAGCGAGGAGGCCGTGTGGGACGCGCTGCGCACCTGTTTTGATCCGGAAATCCCCGTCAACATTGTCGACCTCGGTCTGGTCTACGATCTGGCCGTCGAACGCTCGGACAAGGGCAAGCACCGCGTGCAGGTCAAGATGACCCTCACGGCACCGGGTTGCGGCATGGGCCCCGTGATCGCCGAGGACGCGCGGCAGAAAATCGCCGCTCTGCCGACCGTGGAAGCCGCCGAAGTCCACATCGTCTGGGATCCGCAATGGACCCCGCAGATGATCTCCGAGGTCGGCCGCAAGGTGCTGGGGTTGGAGTGAGTCTATGAGCAGTCGATTCGGGCACGTGAACCTCATCGCGCGGGACTGGCGGGCGCTGGTCGCGTTTTACCGGGACGTATTCGGATGTGAACCGGTGGGCACGGAACGCGATCTGTCCGGTCCATTGCTGGAGCAAGGCAGCGGTATCGAAGGAGCGGCACTGCGGGGCATTCACCTGCGGCTGCCGGGAGGCCGCGAGAACGGCCCGACCTTGGAGATTTTCACCTACCGGCTGAACGACGCACTGGCGCCGGGCATGCCGAATCGGACAGGTTTCGGGCATATCGCCTTCATCGTGGACGACGTGCCGGCCAAACGCGCCGAGGTGTTGCGGGCCGGCGGAAGCGACCACGGAGCAATGGTCACGACGCAGACCGGCGCTCGCAAAATCACGTGGCAGTATCTGCGCGATCCCGAGGGCAATCTGATCGAGCTGCAGTCGTGGTCGGATTGAGGACGCTCAGGCCGTGACGGTATCGAGCGAGCAGCTCTCGACCGGTGTTTCGCAGTTCGGGCGGGCGATGATACCGGGATAAGGTTCCAGCGCGAACAGGCGGCCGGGCTCCGCGAGCAGATGCCGGTCGCAGACGGCGAACAGCTCAACCTCGGTCATCGCCCGGCGCATGTCATGCAGGAAGGAGCCCGCAGCATCGACGCTCTGGCCGACAAAGTTCAGGTACTTCTTCATCTTGGCGACATGGGCTGCCTCGGGCACGCCGGGCTGCTGCGTCTCGCGGTAAAGGTGCTCCACGTAATCGCGCACCATCGACAGGGTGACTGCCGTGACCGGCCGGCCGGCCATCCGTTCGCGCGTCTGCCGGAAGATCCACGGATTGCGGATCGCGTGGCGGCCGATCATGACGCCGGCGGCGCCGGTCTCGGCCAGCACGGCGGCGGCGCGATCGGCTGAAGTGATGTTACCGTTGGCCAGCACGGGACAGCGCACGGTGCGGGTGGCGTGGGCGATGAAGTCGTAATGCACGTCGCTGCGGTAGCCTTCCTTCACGGTGCGGCCATGCACGCTGAGCAGATCGACGCCGTGCTTGTTGACGAGCGCCAGCACGCGGTCGTAGTGCTCGGTCGAGTCGAAGCCGATGCGCATCTTGACCGTGAAGAGACCGGGTACGGCGTCGCGCAGGGCGCCGAGGAGTTCGTCGATCTTGACCGGATCGCGGAGCAGGCCGCCACCGACGTTCTTCTTGTAGATCTTGGGCGCCGGGCAGCCGAGGTTGAGGTCGATGCCGGCGACGGGGTGCTGCAACAAGTCGCGGACGGTGCGCACCATATCGGGCACGTGTTCGCCGATGAGCTGGGCGAAGACCGGCCGGCCGGTCTGGTTCTCGACGATGGAGCGGACGATGTGCTTTTCCGGGCGCGACTGGGCGTGGACCCGGAAGAACTCGGTGAAGAAATAATCCGGCGCGCCGTAGTGCGCCATGACGCGCATGAACGGCAGGTCGGTGACATCCTGCATCGGGGCCAGCGCTGTCAGGGGCAGGCCCGGGAGCAGGCCGGCGGGCAGGGCGCGGACGGGCGCACTCATGCGCTTACTGGTCCTCCTCGCCTGACTCGGACTGCTCTTCCTTCTGCTGCTTGAGCACGCGCTCGAGAATCTCGGTCATGTCCTCGACCACGTCGAAGACCCGGCGGGCGACAAAGATCGGACGCTTCTGCTGCAGGGCGAGGACGATGGAGTCACTCGGCCGGGCATCGAGCTCGAGGATCTTGCGACCGAGCTCGTTCTGCATGTGCAGGATGACGCGGGCGAAATAGGTGCCTTCGTTGACATCGTTGATGATGATCCGCTCCAGGCTGATGCCGAACCCGAGGAAGACGTGTCCGATCAGGTCGTGCGTGAGGGGCCGCTCTTTCTTCACGCCGTTCAACGTCATGGAAATCGCGCTGCCGACGCTGGGATCGACGTAGATGACGAAGGTCTTCTCGTCGTTGCCGAGGAACACGGCGCAGCCATTGGCCGTGGGCATCAGGCCTTTGACGGTAACTTCGGCGACATCAGTCATGGGAAGAAATGTGCTGCGATTCGAGGAAAGTTCAAGGGCGCAGCGGAAGCGTGTGCAGACAGTGGCGCACCGTTCAGAACCCGTGCAGGGCGATGCCCCAGGTTTTGGCCTGGGCGAGCACGGCGGGCTTGTCGAGGACGATGACCTTGCCGGCCTCGAGGGCGGCGGCGCCGAGGCCGGCCTCGCGCATGACCTCGAGGGTCCGCAGGCCGAAGACTGGTACGTCGAAGCGGAAATCCTGCCGGGTCTTGACGGTCTTCACGAAGAGCGTCTCGTCGGTCTTGAAGGTGCCGGCGCGGCGCAGCATCTCGTCGGTGCCCTCGAACGCCTCCACTGCGATGACAGTGCCTTTGCGGACGACGCAGCCCTGGCCGATGTCGAGCCGGGCGATTTCGCGCGCGATGTGGATGCCGTGCTCGAGATACTCGGCCTCGATGGGGAATTTCCGGCCGGTCATCGTGCCGGCGTCGGCCAGCTGGTCGTCGATGAACGCGCGGGCGTCGAGCAGCGTGACGCCGAGTTTCTCGATCTCGGACGCGATGGCGCCGAAGATGGTCTCGGCGTTGCGCCGCTTGAGAGAGAAGAGAATTTGTGCCGCCTTGAGGTCGGGCGTGAGTCCGTGAAAGAGTTTCTTGGGTTTCACCTGACCGGCCATGAGGGCGTAGCCGGCGCCGAATTCCTTGAGGGCCGAGAGCATTTTGCCGACCTGGCCGACGTTGAGGGTGACGCGCTCCGCTTCGGGGAAACTGGCGACGAGTTCCGGGCTGGTCTCATCGTCCATGGCCACGAGCCGCAGCGGGACGCCTGCCCGGCGGATGGCGGCCGCGGTGATGATCGGATACTGGCCGCGTCCGGCGATCAGGGCGATCGGGCGGCGGGGATCAAAATCCTGCGGCAAGTAGGCGGAGAGCATCGGCGGCGGACAATGACGAATGCGGGGGAAAGATTGAAGGACTAAGTTCCGGCGAAGAAAAAGGCCGCGCCTCGCGGCGCGGCCCGGGGCAAAGAAAGGGGAGGCTACGACTGGGAGCCGTAATATTTCTTGTAGCTGCGATAGTAGCGGTAGTTCGAGTAGTACTCGATGCGCCGCGGCGACAGGCCGTTGAGCACGACGCCGAGCAACTCGTTTTTGCCTTCGCGAAGGCTTTTGATGTAGAGCCGAATGTGCTTCCGGTAGGCGCGGTTGAAGCGGCAGACATAGATCACTTCGTCGGTGCGCTCCGCGATCAGCACGGAATCGGTGACGGCGCCCATCGGCGGCGAGTCCACGATTACGAGGTCGAAGTGGTGCTTCAGCGAGTCGAGGAACTGGCCGAACACGGGGTTCTCGAGGAGCTCGGTCGGGCTCTTCGAGCGGCCGCCGGAGCGGAGAAGGAAGAGGTTGTCGTCGATCTTGGTGATGCCGAGCGACTCGTCGGCCAGAGGGTCGTCCGGGATTTTTGCCCCGGCCTCGAACCACGCGATGAGGCCGAGTTCGTTGGTGAGCCGGAAGTGGCGGTGCAGCATCGGGCGGCGCATGTCGCAATCGATGAGGAGCACGCGTTTGCCGTGCCGCGCGAACGAGGCGGCGAGATTGCTGCTGATCATCGTCTTGCCCTCGCCCGGGATCGTGCTGGTGACGAGGACGGACTTGGGGAAGTCGAGCTTCGACTGGATCTTGACCGCGCTGTAGACGCTCAGGAAAGCCTCGGAGCCGGGCGAGGTCTTGTTGCTGGTGACGAGGGAGTGTTTCTCGGTGTCGGGAACGTCGGCTAGCTCGGGAATGATGCCGAGGAGGTTGGCGCCGATGAAGCCCTCGATGTCCCACGCACTCTTCACCCGGTCGTCGAGGAAGCTGAGACCGATGGCGATGGCGCAGAAGATGACAAGGCCGAGGCCGGTGGAGGTCTTGACGATGTTGGTGATGTTGGGCGTGTAGGGCCGGCCGGGGGGCGAGGCGCGGTCGAGCGGTTTGACGGGGATGTTCTCGAGGTTCTTGGAGGTCGTGGTCTGGTTCAGGCGGTCGAGGATCTGGATGTAGTTGTTTTTCGCGACCTGGGCCTGGTTCTCGAGGCTCTTGAACTCGACGGAGAGGTCGCCGAGACGCAGCTGGTCCTTCTCCGCGGAGCGGTACTCGATGCCGAGGGATTGCTCCGAGTTGGAGGCTTTCACGAACTCCGTGCGGAGGTCGGCGACGGCCTGCTCGACGCTGCGGCTCATCTGCTGGGTGACGACGTCGATCGCGTTGGCGTTCTCGATCATCTTCGGGTGCTTCTCGAGATAGCGTTCGGTGTAGATGGCCTGCTGCTTGGACAGGTCGGCCAGCTGGGTCTTGAGGGTGGGGATGGAGCCGTAGCCGGAGATATAGGCGACCTCGAGGAGGTTGCCGCCCTCGGTCTGCATTTTCTCGATCTGCTTGATCTGCGTATCGAGCTCGAGGCGGCGGAGCTGCACGCTGGTGAGTGCGGCGTTGATGGTCTTCAGGCGGTCGGCGATGATGTCGACGCTGGCGGAGAGGGAGACAAGGTTGTTCTTGCGCTTGTAGTCCTGCAGTCTGGTCTCGGCAGTTTCGGACTCCTTGCGGAGCTCCTCGGCGCGGCCCTTGAGGTAATCGACGGCGAATTCGTTTTTGCCGCCGACGTTCTCGATGAGATAGCGCATGAACTGCTCGGTGTAGTGGTTCGCGATGATCGCCGCGCCCTCGGGGTCGCGGTTTTGGACGGTGATGTTGATCAGGAAACTGAGGCGGATGGACTCGACGCGCACGTTGCCGAGCAGGCCGCCGGGGCCGGGGGGATTGGCCCCGGCGGGCAGCTCCTTGAGGTAAGGGCGCTGGAGCGTCTTGATTTCCTCCGGAGTGAGCGACTGGGCAACCATCACACGCAGCCGGCCGCTGTTGAGGATCTGGAGGTAGGTATTCAGGTCGATATCCGAGCGCACGGACTGGTCGACAACCTGCTCGTTGAGGACCACGCGCTCGGGGCGCTCGAACTGCATGGTCGCGCTGGCGCTGTACATCGGGGTTTCCTGGGCCTGGTAGTAGCCGTAGGAGACGGCGACGAGCAGAGCGACAGGCAGGGCGATCCACAGGCGCTCCCGGAGAATGACGTAATAGTCGCGCAGGGTGCGGCGCTCCACGACGTGCTCATCGTTGCCGTGCAGCGAAGGCGGTTTGGCCGGGGCGGGAGGGGTGGAAAGGGTGGACATGTTAGATCAGGCGCTCGGGGATGTAGACGATGTCGCCCGGTTGGAGCAGGAAGATGTTGTCCTCGGTCTTGCCCGAACCTCGCTTGCCCTTGATCATGCTGTCGACGTCGATGACGAAGACTTTCTTGGTGCCATCCGGCAGGATGCGGGTGATGGAAACCGCCGAGCCTTTGCCGATGTCGGTGATGCCACCGGCCTTGGTGACGAGCTCGACGAGGGTGAAGGTGGATTCGGGCGGCAACTGCCAGCGGCCGGGGTTCCTGATCTGGCCTTGGATGGAAACCTCGCGCGGGGCATATTCCTCGATGCTGACCGTGACCTGCGGGCTGCGCAGAAACCGCCCCTCCCGATAGGCGGCCTGAATCAAGTTCTGGGCTTCGACGCGGGTGAGTTCGCCCACGGTGACGGCCCCGATGAGAGGGAGATTGATCTGTCCACGGGCGTCGATGCGGACGACGGCGGTCAAGTCGTCCTCCTGGTACACGGCCACACGAATGCGGTCACCGAGCAGCAGTTTCGGGATGTAGGCTTTCTTGGCGTCGGCGATGGCATCGGCCTCGGCACCGAACACCCGCACGGCGCCCAGCAGGACGAGGAGGAGCAGACGCGGGAGAAGTTTCATGGGGCGGGGGCGTCGTTCAGAAGCGGCTGGAGATATCGATAGAGTATCCATGGCGCTGAAAATTGGAGAAAGCCAGCGTGGAGCGATTCCGCAAATAATTATAGGAACCATTGACCTGCAGATGCTCGTTCCAGAAGAAGGACGCCCCCGCGTCCAGCGAGTAGAAATCGTCGCTGCGGGAGGACTGGGTGCTGCCCAGAAAGCGGTTTCGCCCGTAGCCGATGCCGCCGTCGAATTTGAAACGGCGGGTGAAGGCGTAGCTGGTGCGCAGGGCCGCGGAGGTGGTGTCGACCGAGACGGCGGTGGCGGTGGTGGAGAAGTCGCGGGCAAGCTGGGCGGTGAGAGCGATCTTGCGCGTGAGATTCCAGGTGAGGGCGGTGAGCATGCTCCACGCCGTTGATCTTGGCGAACAGGCCGCCGGTGGCGCCGATGTTGAAATTATGGTCCGTCGTGCGGCCTGCGTCGGTCTCGGAGACACGGATGCGGTAGCCGCCGAGCAGGTCGAGCTTGCTGGTGTAGACGTAGAACGCGTCGATGCCCTCGGAGTAATCCAGGTAGTTGCTCAGGCCGGTGGCGCTGGCGTCCACGAAGCGGCGGCTGAGGTAGCTGGTCTGCGAGGTGACGTAGAGCTTGTCGTTGACGGGATACTTGACGCTCAGTCCGACGGGAAAATTCCAGGAGGAGGTGCGCAGGTTGATCGCGCTGTCCGCCTTGGCCGAGCGAAAGGCGCTCACGGTCAGCGCGCCGGTGGTGCGTCCGGTGGTCTTGTTCAGCTCGAGATAGAAGGAGGGATTCCAGGCGTTCTGCTCGGTGAACTGGTTGAAGCGCTGGTAGTCGACCACGCCGCGGGCGTTCACGGCGATGATGCCGGCGCGGCGCTTGAACTCCAGGCCGAGGGAGGCCTTGCTCGTGTAATCGCCCCGGCTGGCGTTCTGCGCGAAGACGTTCGAGTCGTAGCTGAATCCCACGTTGCCGAAAACGTACACCTGGTTGCGCGTGCCATCGATGTTGAGCAGGGCCCGCGCGTCGTGCGGGCCGACCAGCATGAGGGCGATGCTTACGGCAAGAAGGCGGAATTTGGCGCGCGATCCCACGATAGTGA
Source organism: Opitutia bacterium (assembly GCA_016187925.1). Classification (GTDB taxonomy): domain Bacteria; phylum Verrucomicrobiota; class Verrucomicrobiia; order Opitutales; family Opitutaceae; genus Didemnitutus. The sequence continues at coordinate 25,723 of JACPIS010000012.1, forward strand.
TTAATGGCCACCCGGGCCGCGGTTGAGCCGGTCGGGACTGACCGTGATGTTGGTGGGGGGCGCCACGGGGACGGTAGGGCGCGCGACGATTTCGTCGGTGGCGCTGCCGGTTTCAGTGCGTTCCGGGCCGGCGCCGGTTTCCGCCACGCCTCGATCACCGGGGCCTCCTGCCCCCTGCTCAGCCTTGCGTTCGATCATTTCAAAGGAAACGGTTTTGCGGGCATTGCAGGCGATGGACACCTTTTCGTCGAGGGTATTGGTGAGTTGGCGGTCGATCGGGCCGATGGTGATGGTCGAGGGCTGCCCGGGCGGTCCGGGGCGGATAACCGCTTGTTCGCCGGGATGCAAAACCTGGCCGCCGGGGTCACGATTGCCCGAGCGCACGGTCGCATCGCCATCGAGGAGGTAAACGGTGCTGGATTCCAGTGAGGTCTCGATCACGAGCCTCCCGCTGCGGATGTTCACCGCCGCATGAGGCGTCGAGTAATTCATCGTCGTGCCCGAGACGAGCTGGCCGGTGCAGAGGCCAATCTGGCCGCGGGCGACGAAAACGTCGCTTTGCGAAATGGATGGCTCCAGTTCAGTGGTGTTGCGGTCGGGTTGGAATGGCTCCTGCACGAAGCGTGCGATCTCCACTCGGGTGTTCGAATCGACATACATGCCCGTGCCGTTTGAATATACCAGCGCCTGGTAGGAGCCATTTCCGGTCTCGATAACCGTGCCGGGCGCGTCAAAGGCAGTGGCTTGCCGCGGTTCGTAGGCTTGATCCTCGGTGATGATCTTCCCTTCGCCCTTTGTCTCCGCCAGATACAGCTTGCTGGTCGGGCCTTTCTTTTTTCCGAGCTGACGCTGCGCCAAAGCCTGGGGTGCGAGGAGCACCGAAAGGGCCGCGGTGACCGCGAGAAATTTTGGCAGGGTGTGCATGACTTTGTTTGTTTAAGGCAGCTTATCGGGCGCTTGCCGCTCTCGCAAATTAATTATAGGGTGTTACCCCTACATCAAGGCAATTTACTAGGTCATTCCTGCACAAGTACATTTCACGTCAAACCAGTAAGTTAATCAATTTGCCTTTGACGTAAATAGAGCGCTTCAGCGGTTTGCCTCCCAGATGGGGGGCAACTTTCGGATGATCGAGTGCGAGTTTCACCAGATCGCTTTCAACCGCGCTCACCGGCACGACTGCATCACCGCGGACCTTCCCGTTTACTTGGAAGACGATCGTCATGGTATTCGCGACGAGTTTTGCCGCGTCGTAGGCCGGCCAGCCGGCGGTCATGACCGAGCCGGAACCGCCGACGCGCGCCCACAATTCCTCGGCGACGTGCGGTGCGAAGGGCGCGAGCAGGCGCAGGAAATCCCGCACGGCCTGCCGTGGCAGCACCGGCTCCTTCTGCAGCGTGTTCACGAGGATCATCATCTGGGAGATCGCGGTGTTGAAGCGCATCGCATCGATGTCTTCGCCGACCTTCTTGATCGTCTCGTGCAGTACCTTCTCGGCGTCGGCCGTGAGCGCGCCGCCGTCGGAGATGCGCGGGTTGACCGCGCCCTCCTCGGTCAGACACTCGCGCCACGCCTTGCGGAGGAAGCGGTGCACGCCCTCGATGCCCTTGGGATTCCATGGTTTCATGGCCTCGAGCGGTCCGAGGAACATCAGGTAAAGCCGCAGCGTGTCCGCGCCGTAGTCGCGGATGATGTCGTCGGGGTTGACCACGTTGCCGCGGCTCTTCGACATCTTCACGCCGTCCTCGCCGAGGATGATGCCTTGATGGAAAAGTTTCCGGAACGGCTCGCTTTGCGGCACGACGCCGAGGTCGAACAGCACCTTGTGCCAGAAACGCGCGTAGAGCAGATGCAACACGGCGTGTTCGGCGCCGCCGACGTAGAGATCGGGCACATCCCAGTATTTCAGCGCGTCGCCGCTCGCGAGCGCGGTCGCGTTCTGCGGGTCGAGGTAACGCAGGTAATACCAGCACGAGCCGGCCCATTGCGGCATGGTGTTCGTTTCGCGGCGGCCGCGGACCCACGCGTCGCCCTGCGGCTGCGGGGCGCTTGCCGGCACGGCCTCACCGGTCTGGCAGTTGATCCAAATCTCGAGCCAAGCGGGCACGTTGGCCAGCGGACTCTCGCCCGTGCCGCTGGGCAAATACGACTGCACCTCCGGCAACTGCAACGGCAGTGCGGCCTCCGGCAACGGCAGCGCGTAAAGCGTGACGCCCTGTTCGGCGAAAGCGACCGGCTGCGCGGGCAAATCCTGGCGCAATGCGGCGGCGCGACGGTAGTCGGCCTCGCTAATCCAGACGATCGGGAACGGCTCGCCCCAGTAACGCTGGCGTGAGAACAGCCAGTCGCGGAGCTTGTAGTTGATGCGCTTGGTTCCAAGTTTCTTGGCTTCAAGCCAAGAAATCATCTTGGAGGTGGCCTCCTTGGTGGGCAGACCATCGAGGAATTCGGAATTAACAGCGATACCTTCTCCCGAGACGCAATAATTGTGGTAGCACCAAATAGGTGTCTGTTTGTCGGCGATGTTTAGAACCAGATTCTGCAGTCCGTGGTCCGGGACGGAAGTCTGAGGCACGATGTCAAAAACCATCGGCGTGGTGCGACCGACGACAGCTTTGATCTTTAGTCCAAACTGCTTCGCGAATTCAAAATCGCGCTCGTCGTGCGCGGGCACGGCCATGATGGCGCCGGTGCCGTAGCCCATGAGCACGTAGTCGGCGATCCAGATGGGCACGCGCGCGCCGTTGACGGGGTTGATCGCGTAGCTGCCGGTGAAGACGCCGCTCTTTTCCTTCGCGGCCTCGGACATGCGCTCGACGTCGCTCTTGGCCGCGGTCTTCTTGCGGTAGGCGTCCACGGTCTCGCGCTGGGCGGCGGTCGTGAGCCCGGGCACGAGCGGGTGCTCGGGGGCGAGCACCATGTAGGTGCAGCCGAAGAGCGTGTCGGGCCGCGTCGTGAAGATCTTCAGGTCGCCCAGCGCGGTGTTCTCCAGTTTGAACAGCACTTCGGCGCCTTCGCTGCGGCCGATCCAGGCTTCCTGCATGCGCTTGGTGGAGTCGGGCCAGTCGACATCCTTCAGGCCGTCGATCAACTGCTCGGCATAAGCCGTGATGCGGAGCACCCATTGACGGAGGTTGCGGCGCTCGACCGGATGGTTGCCCCGCTCGCTCTTGCCGTCGATGACTTCCTCGTTGGCGAGCACCGTGCTCAAGGCCGGGCACCACCAGACCGGACGCTCATCGACGTAGGCGAGACCCTTCTTGAAGAGCTGGAGGAAAATCCACTGCGTCCACCGGAAATACTTCGGGTCGGTCGTGTCGACTTCGCGATCCCAGTCATACGAGAAGCCCAGCGCCTTGATCTGGCGGCGGAAGTTCGTGATGTTGTTCTGGGTGTTCGAGGCCGGGTGCGTTCCCGTCGCTACCGCGTGCTGCTCGGCGGGCAGGCCGAAGGCGTCCCACCCGATGGGGTGCAGGACGTTGAAGCCGCGGGCGCGCTTGTAGCGGGCCATGATGTCGGTGGCGGTGTAGCCCTCCGGATGGCCGATGTGCAGGCCGGCGCCGGACGGGTAGGGGAACATGTCCAGCACGTAGTATTTCGGCTTGGACGAACCGTTCTCGGCGCGAAACGCCTTGGTTTCTTCCCAAATTCTCTGCCAATGTGGCTCGATCTTGAGAAAGTCGTAGTCTGTGCAATTTGTAGCAGCCATCTCGTGAAACCAGCCACTTTGCGGCATTCAACCGCACCGTCAACCTTCCTCCGCCTCCTCTCCGTCGCGCTCGTTTTCACTGCGGCGCGCCCCGCTTTTGCGGGCATGGGCCGCGGGTTCAACCGCCTGCTTGACGCCGTCGTCCGCATCGACGTCCGCGAGATCACCTTCGCCGACGGCGCCCAGCGTCTGACCGGCGGCACCGGCTCGGGCGTCATCATCTCCAAGGACGGCCTCGTCCTGACCAACGCCCATGTCGTCAGCCCGCAAGCCGTCGAAGTTTCCGTGACCCTCTCCAGCCTGGAGCGGGTCAGCGCCAAGCTCGTCGGCTGGGACCACTGGACCGATCTCGCCGTGCTCCGGCTCAACGTCGACGAGATCAAGCGCCGCAACCTCAGCTTCGCGGCGGCCGACTTCGGCGACTCCGACAAGCTCTTCCCCGGCCAGACCGTTTACGCCGTCGGCACGCCCTATGGGCTCACGCGCACCGTCACGCGCGGCATCATTTCCAACAACAACCGTCCGTTCGAAGACCGCGCGGGCATCCGCGACTACGAGGTCGGCATGTTCAACAACTGGCTCCAGACCGATGCCGCCATCAACCCCGGCAACAGCGGCGGACCGCTCGTCACCGAGGACGGCGACGTGGTCGGCATCAACTCCCGCGCTTACATCGGCGCCGAGAACCTCGGCTTCGCCATTCCGGCCAACGTCGCCCGCCACGTGGCCGACGGCCTTGTGCGCAGCGGCGCCATCACGCGCAGCTACCTCGGTTTCGCGCCGCAGGCGATGCAGGACCTGGAGAATTTCTACGCACTCGCCGCCAATACCGGCATGCTCGTGAAGGATGTCGACCAAGGCTCGCCCGCCGCGCGCGCCGGCCTGCGTCCGAGTGACGTCGTGCTGACGATCAACGACCAGAAGGTCGACGGCCGCTTCCCCGAGCAGCTGTCGCCGATCCAGAACATGGTCGCCAGCCTGCCGGTCGGCGCGACCGTGAAACTCGGCGTGAAACGCGGCGCGCAGACGCTCGAGCTGTCCGCCGTGACCGAAAAACTCGAGAGCCGCGTGGGCGAGGAATGGGCCTTCGAGAAGTGGGGCCTCAGTGTGCGCAAGGTCTCGCGCGGCTACGCGCGGCAGAACCAGTTGCCCGACGAGACCGGCGTGCTCGTCATCGGCGTCCTGCCGGGTTACCCGGCCGCGCAGTCCGGCATCGCGCCCGGCGACGTGATCATCAAGGTGGCCAATGAACCCATCGCGACGCTCGCCGGTCTCAAGCAGCTTTACACCGCCTACGTGGACGCGCCGCAGCCGACGCTGGTTGAGGCGCGCCGCAACCGCCGCATCGCCCTCTACGTTTTCAAACCATGAAACGCTTTTCCCTTCGCCTCGCCGTCAGCCTGCTGCTGCTGGCGACCGGTCTTCGCGCCGCCGATATTTCCCAGCTCTTGCCGGAGCGACTGAAATCCGTCGTCGCGATCGAGTTCATCATCCAGACGGAGATCGACCGCCGCCCCAACACCGTGTTCGGCACGGTCGTGGACGAGCGCGGCACGGTCATCCTGCCGGGCAGCGTCATCGCGCCCGGTATCGCGCCGGACCAGCTGAAGGACTTCAAGGCGTACCGCCCCGACAGCAGCGAGGAATTCTCCGCCGAGTATCTCGGGCAGGATGCGTTCACCGGCTGGCATTTCGTGCGCGTCGCGGAGAAACTGGCGAAGGACCTCGTGCCTATCACGCGTTTCGCGGCGCCTGGTGCGACCGAACCGAAGCTCGATGACGAGCTGTGGGGGATCGGCCTGCGCAACAAGGAGGAGGAGTTCATGCCCTACGTGCTGAGCTCGCGCGTGGCCATGATCACGCGGCTGCCGAATCGCACCGCCATCCTCGGGCAGGACGTGGCCGGGCCCGGTCTCCCGGTCTTCACCCGCAGCGGCCAGCTCGCGGGGTTGACGCAGAATTCCTTTGGGCAGAATTTCCTGCTCTTCTCGCGCAACCAGAACGGCGCGCCGATCCTGCTCGTTAACGTCGAGGAAAGCAGCATCGTCATGCTGGCCGGCGACGTGCTGCCGCATCTCGGTCGCGTGCCGCAGTCGGTGACCGGCCGTCCGATTTCCTGGATCGGCATCTACGGCCTGCAGCCGGTCGATCCCGACGTGGCCAAGCTCCTCAAGCTCGACCAACAGTCGGGCGTCGTGCTCAGCGACATCATGGAGGGCGGCCCGGCGGCCCAGGCCGGCTTGCAGGACCGTGACATCGTGCTGGCCATGGATGGGCAGGCGTTCCCGCGCTTCCGGCCCGACCGGGTGGTGCTCGCGTATTTCGGCCAGGAGATTCTCCGTCACCGTCCCGGCGGGACGGTCGCGCTCACGATCCTGCGTGGCAGCGAGCGCAAGGAGATCAAGGTGACGCTGGGCGACGAGCCCAAGATGGTGCGCGAGGCCTCGCGCCGCTACTTCGACCGGCTCGGCTTCACGGCGCGGGAATTCCTCAGTCTCGACAGCATCGTGCATCGCTCCAAGCCGGCGGAGCGCAGCGGGGTGGTCGTGAATTTTCTCAAACCCAACAGCCCCGCCGCGACCGCCGGTCTGCGGCCGGACGACTGGATCCGCGAGATCGACGGTGCGGAGGTGAAGGACTTTCCCGCCGCCATCGAAAAACTCGGTGCGATAGAGGCCGACAAGACGCGCCGGGAATTCGTGTTGCTCGCCAGCCGCAGCGGCGAGACACAGGTGCTGCGCATCAAATTGGATTAACCATGTTCACCGGTATCATCGAGGAAGTTGGCCAGGTCGTCGCCTTCACCCAGGCGAAGGACGCCTGGTCGTTGCAGATCGCCGCCCGGCTCGTCCCGGCGGACGTGGCGCTGGGGGACAGCGTGGCCGTCAATGGCTGCTGCCTCACCGTCACGCGCTTCGACGCCGGGCACCTGTGGTTCGACGTGCTGGAGGAGACGCGCCGGCTGACCAGTTTCAACGAGCTCAAGCCCGGCTCGGCGGTCAACTTGGAGCGCAGCCTCAAGCCCGAGAGCCGGATGGGTGGACATTTCGTCACCGGCCACATCGATGCACTCGGGCGCGTGGAGGTGGCCGAGCCGCGCGGCAAGGATCACTACCTGCGCGTGCGCGCGCCGGCGGGTTTCGGCCGCTATCTCGTCTCGAAGGGCTCGGTGGCGATCGATGGCATCTCTCTGACCGTGGCGGAAGTAGAAGGGGATTCGCTGGCCGTCTGGCTCATCCCGCACACGTTGGCGGCGACCAACTTGCGCGAGAAAAAAGCGGGCAGCGGTGTCAATCTGGAGTTCGATATGCTAGCCAAGTATGTTGAAAAGCTGGTCCTGAGTCGTTCAAGCTGACGACTCGTGAATGTCCGTGAACACTTGCTCGCCTTGAACGACGAGCTCCGGCGCCTCAAGGCCGGAGGCCAGCGGACCGTGTCGATCACCGAGGAGCACCTCGCCGAACTGCGTGAAGCCGTGCAGGTGGCGGCAACCGAGAGCCAGCCCGGCGCCGTGCCTGCAGCCGCTCCCTCCGGCGGTGAAAGGATTTTTTCGCCCACGCCGTCGCCAGCGGCCGAGCCCGTGCGAGCCACGGCTCCGGCACCCGCGGTGCCCGGCCTGCCGCCGACTCCCGCCGTGTCGCTTCCGGAAGGCGACAAGCCGACGCGGTGGGCGGCGCTGCGCGAGTTGGTGCTCAAGGACGCGGTGTGCAACGCGCGCGTTTTCGCCGGCAAAAAAATTGTGTTCGGCGTCGGCAGCCTCGATGCGGCGATCATGTTCGTCGGCGAAGCACCCGGCGCGGACGAAGAGGACCAGGGCGAGCCGTTCGTCGGGCGCGCCGGCCAGCTGCTCAACCGCATGATCAAGGCCATGGGGCTCGAGCGCGGCCAGGTTTACATCGGCAACATTCTCAACTGGCGCCCGGAAATGCCGCGCAATCCCGATGGCTCCCAGACGGGCAACCGCCCGCCGACGGCCGCCGAGATGAGTTACTGCCTGCCGTTCATCCGGGCGCAGATCGACGTCATCCAGCCGCGCGTGCTGGTGGCGCTGGGCAAGACCGCGGTGGACGGCCTGCTGGGCGCGGACCGTTTCAAGTCCATGGGCGCGGCGCGCGGTGCCTGGCATACCTACGGCGGCATCCCGCTGCGCGCGACCTATCACCCGTCGTACCTGCTGCGCCAGGAGGGGCTGACCTCGGCCAGCGCGCGCAAGATCAAGCGCGATGCCTGGGAGGACCTGCTCAACGTCATGGAGCGCGCCGGGGTCCCGATCTCGGAGAAGCAGCGCAACTATTTCCTCTGATGAAACGCCTTTTGCCCGGTCTCGCTCTGGCTCTCGTCTTTCTGCCGCCGATGGCGCGCGCGGCCGACGAGCTGTTCGACTTCGAGGTGTTGCAGTTCCGGGCCAAGACGCTCGCGATGCAGCCCTATCAGGAGCCGAAGCAGCGCGTGCCGGACTGGCTGCTGAAGCTCAACTACGATCAGTTTCGCGACATCCGCTTCGATCCGATGCGCGCGTGGTGGCGCGCCGAACAGCTGCCGTTTCATCTGCAGTTCTTTCATCCCGGCGGTCTTTTCAGCAAGCCGGTGCAGATTCACGAGGTCATCGGCAGGAAGGAGCGCAAGATCGACTTTTCGCCGCGGCTCTTCGACTACGGCCACAACAAGCTCAGCGGGCGCATCCCCTCGGACATGGGCTTCGCGGGCTTCCGGTTGCACGCGGCGTTGAACCGGCCGGATTATTACGACGAGCTCGCCGTGTTTCTCGGCGCGAGCTACTTCCGGGCGCTCGGCAAGGGCATGCACTACGGCCTGTCGGCGCGCGGCCTCGCCCTCGACACCGCCGAGCCCGGCGGCGAGGAGTTTCCGGCCTTCGAGCAGTTTTGGATCGAGCGTCCGGTCGCCGGAGCGAAGAGCGTCACCGTCTACGCCCTGCTGAACAGCCCGAGCGTGGCGGGCGCCTACCGTTTCATCATCACGCCGGGTGTCGAGACCGTCATGCAGGTGAAGGCCGCGGTTTATTGCCGGAAAAATCCCAAGGTCTTCGGCATCGCGCCGCTCACGAGCATGTTTGCCCACGGCGAGAACACGGGCTGGTCGTCGAACGATTTCCGTCCCGAGGTGCATGACTCCGACGGCCTGCTGATGGAGACCGGGGCGGGGGAGTGGATCTGGCGGCCGCTCGTCAACCCCCGCGAGGTCCGCCTCTCGTCGTTTTCCGATCCGTCGCCGCGCGGCTTCGGCCTCATGCAACGCGACCGGGAGTTTGGGCACTACGACGATCTGGAGGCCTATTATCATCAGCGGCCCAGCGCTTGGGTCGAGCCGGTGGGCGGGTGGGGCCCGGGCGTCGTCCGCCTCGTGGAGCTGCCGTCACCGACCGAGACGAACGACAACGTCGTGGCGTTCTGGGTGCCGGCGCAACTGCCACCCGCGGGCGAGCCGATCGCGTTCGAGTACAGGCTGCATTGGCTGATGGATCCGGCCGGACGTCCGCCGGCGGGACATGTTTCCTCCACGCGGCAGGCGAGCGTGCTGGGCCAGCCGGGCCTGCGGCGCTTCGTGGTCGAATTCGACGGCCGCTACCTCAACCAGGAGCCGAGCGACCCGGAGATCAAGGCCGTCGTCTCCGTGGGTGGCGGGGCGCGGCTGGCAGCCGAGTCTTTGGTGCAGAAAAATAATTTTTCCGGCGCATGGCGCGCGGTGTTCGAGGTGCAACCCGACAATTCCGGCCGGCCGGTCGAAATGCGCTGCTACCTCAAAAAGGGGCAGCACGTCCTCACGGAGACATGGAGCTACCTCTGGAATCCCTGAGCGCGTTCCGGCCCAGGACGGGTACGCCCGAGGAGTGGAACGCCGCCTACGTCCGCGTCGAGGACTACCTGCGCGCCCACCGCGTGCACAACCGGCTGCAGCAAAGCCGTCTCCTCCAGGAGGTGCTCGTCCGGGCGGCACGCCGCCATGAGCAGAACCCGGCGGTTTCGCCCACCACGCTCGCGGCCGAAGAGATCGACCGGATGATGGACGAGTGGTTCGGAGAATTGCTGGAGGACAAACAGCTGCCGCACGAACGCATCGCGATCGAGGGGCGGGTGGCGCTGTCGATGTGCGATGGCGTGGAGCGGTGGCCCTATTCTTTTCTCGATATGCGGAACGTGCCGCCGGAGTTTGTGCAGGAGATGAAACGACGCTCGATGCAGGCGGGGCCCGATCTCGCGGTTTCGAGCATGGTGCCGCGCGAGATCGAACTCGGCACCATCACCGAGGTGGCGGGACAGACCTTCGAGCAGATCGAGAAATGGCCGATCTTGCGCGTGACGCTGCTTTGGACGCTGTTCCTCGCCGTGCTGGCCCTGGTTTTCTACGCGACGCGCTGACATGTCCCGCTATTTCACAGTCGAGCAGGTGGACAAGGGCCGCGTCAGCCGGCGGCGCGCGACGTTCTTCTCGCTCGTCTTCCTGCTGACGAGCGCGGCCACGTGGTTCATGGCCGACATTCTGTCGCGCGGCGTCTTCGGCCCCGTGGAGGTGTTGGTGCTCGTGCTGTTCGTGATCCTGTTCGCGAATGTCGCGGCGGGTTTCTGCACGGCGTTGCTGGGCTTCTACGTCATCAATCGCGGCGGCGACAGCGCCCGCATCATGCGCAGCCTGGCGGACGAGAAGCTGGCGGAGTTGCCGCTGGCCAGCACCGCCATTGTGATGCCGATCTGCAACGAGGACCCCAGCCGCATCTTCGAGGGACTCCGCGTCATCTACCGCTCGCTCGAGCATACGGGGCGGCTGGATGATTTTGATTTTTTCATCCTCAGCGATTCGAGCGATCCCAACAAATGGATCCAGGAGGAGGTGGCGTGGGCCGAGCTCTGCAAGCAGCTGAACGGATTAGGCCGCATCTTCTACCGCAAGCGCCGCGTGTCGCTGAACAAGAAGAGCGGCAACGTCGCCGACTTCCTGCGCCGCTGGGGCCGCAGCTACCGTTACATGACCGTGCTCGACGCGGACAGCATCATGACGGGCGAGTCCGTTGTGAAACTCGTCGCGATGATGGAGCGCAACCCCCAGGTCGGCATCCTGCAGACCGCGCCGCGCGTCGTGAACGGCGTCACGCTTTACTCGCGCATCCAGCAGTTCGCCAACCGGCTCTACAGCCCGCTGTTCCTCGCCGGCCTCAACTACTGGCATCAGGGCGAAAGCAACTTCTGGGGCCACAACGCCGTCATCCGCGTCGCTCCGTTCATCGAGCACTGCTGCCTGCCCGAGTTGCCCGGCACCGAGCCGTTCGGCGGACGCATCCTGAGCCACGACTTCGTCGAAGCGGCGTTGATGCGCAAGGCCGGCTGGAACGTCTGGCTGGTCTACGATCTCGAGGGCAGTTTCGAGGAAGGGCCGCCGACGCTCATCGACAGTGCGAAGCGCGACCGGCGCTGGTGCCAGGGCAATTTGCAGCACAGCTGGCTGCTGTTCGCGCGCGGCTTTCATCCGATCAACCGCTTTCACCTGCTCATGGGCGTCATGGGCTACGTGGCTTCGCCGCTGTGGATGCTGTTCATGCTGATCAGCACGATGCATCGCTTTCACGAGGTGGTGTCGGGCAGCTACACGACTTTCCACGCGGAGAATTACACGCTGGTCTTCGGCTACGCGGTCGAGGTGCCGGAAGCGTTCGCGCTGTTCATCCTCACCATGCTGCTGCTTTTCCTACCGAAGGTCATCAGCGTACTCCTTGAACTGAAACAACGGCGCGGGGTGGCTTACGGCGGCCCTGTGCGCCTCGTGGCCAGCGCGCTGCTGGAGATGGCGGCCTCGACGCTGATGGCGCCGATCAACATGATGTTTCACACGAAGTTCGTCATCTATATCCTGCTCGGGCAGGGTGTGAGCTGGACGACGCAGCGGCGCGGGGCCAGTGACGACGCGGCTTGGCGCGAGGCGATCGTCACGCACGCGGCGCAAATGGCCTTCGGCCTCGTGTGGGGCCTGTCAGCCTTCATCCTCGTGCCGTCGTTCTTCTGGTGGCTGCTGCCGGTGCTGCTGGGCCTGGTGCTCTCCGCGCCGCTCTCGATTTTCCTCGGCAAGGCGAGCTTCGGCCGGCGGGCGAAGGAGCTGAAACTGTTCCTGACGCCGGACGAGACCGAGCCGGCCCCGGAACTGCCCCTGCTCGAGCGCCATCTGGAGGAGTGCTATCAGCACATGCAGCCGATTCCGGAGCTGCGTGAGGACTACGGCCTGATGCAGGCGGTGCTCGATCCCTACGTGAATGCGGTGCACGTCTCGTTGCTCCGGCAGCGCCAGGGCAGCCATACCGTGCGGCGCTACTTCGTGGATCTGCGCAAGCGGTTGCTCGCCGACGGTCCGGGCAGGCTTTCTCCGAAAGAAAAGATGGCGCTGCTGCGCGACGCCGAGTCGATGAACTGGCTGCACGAGGAGCTGTGGAAGCGCCCCGCGGAGCAGCTCTCCGCGTGGTGGCAGCTGGCGATGCGCCAGTATAACGTCCTCACCGCCACGCCGGTGACGGCGCTGTATCGCTGATCAGCGCACGTTGGCGTAGGCGCTGAGCAGGACCGCGCGGCCGGCGAGGTCCTGGCCCTTGATCCGGATCGCGGCATTCGCGGCGGTCGCCGTGCTGGCCGGGCGGAGAAACAGGCGGTAGCGCCGCCCGTGTTCGACGGGTTCGAGGCGCGTCGAGAAAGATCCGTTGCTGGAGGTCGCCTCCGTGAAGTCGATCCAGAGATCCTCGGCGACGGTGATGACGATCAACTCTTCGGTAAGGGCGGCTCCGATCGGCCAGTCGCGCGTGCGGGGTGTGATCGCGGCCGGTTCGGGCACCTCGATCCGGACGTGGAGGCGGATGGGGGTGGGGGCATCGTCAGTCACGATACTGATGCTCCGCTCGTAGAGTCCGAAGCGGTCACCGACGGTGAACGTGGCGTCGATCCGGCCGGTCTCGCCGGGCTGATAAACCGGCTTGTCGCTGGTGGCTGTCAGGCAATCGCAGTTGCTCTGGATGTCTCGCAGCGCGACGGGCCTTGCTCCGGTATTCTTGAAGGTAAAGGCGATCTCGACCGTCGTCTGGAACGGCGCGGCACGCGCTTCGATGGTGGTGCTCTGCCAATCGAGGGCGAGGGCGTTGGCGGCGAGGGCGGCGAAAAGGCAGGCCAGCAGTCGGGGGCGGAGCATGGGAGGGACCACAACGCGGGCGCCTCACTTGCCGAGCCGCAAGTTTTCCAAGGCGGCCTTGACGCGGGTAAATTCCGTTTGCAGCGCCGGCAAAAGCGTCTGGACGGTGGGGTAGGTCTGGTCTTTGCCGGCCTGCTCCATCCGGCGCGCGATGTCGCACAAGGCCAGGGCCCCGAAATTGCTCGCGCTACCCTTGATGCTGTGGGCCGCGCGCGTGAGGTCCGTGGCGTTCTTCGTGGCGAGGGACAGCTCGATCTCCGCGATGCGCTTGGGCGTGTCCTGCAGAAAAATATCCACCAGTTCGCAGAAGAACGCCCCGCCATCGTCGGGGCTGACCGCGCGGAGGGCCTCGATGGCATTCGGATCAAGCAGGGGTTGGTTCGTCATGGGGGAACACGGTCCGAGTCCGTGGGTGACACAGACTGCTCATCCGACTGCTCGGCCCGGGCAGGATGGTTTTATAGCGGCGACTAGCGGGGTGACTTGAACGGACTGAGCTAACCTCCTGCCCATCAGGGTAGCAAGCCAGCAGTCGGCGCGTGACAGACAATGCATCGTGGAATCTGGATATGATGATAATCTACTTGCCCTCCTGCGGCGGAATCCTTTCGTAGGCGGCTTATGGCTAACTCTTTTGTTTTCTCCTCTGAATCCGTCGGCGAAGGTCACCCCGATAAGGTTGCGGACCTTATCTCCGACAGCGTGCTGGACGCCTGCCTCGCACAGGACCGCACCAGCCGCGTGGCGTGCGAGACCATGGTGAAGTCCAACATGGTCATCCTCGCCGGCGAGATCACCACCAGCGCCAAGCTCAACTACGAGCGCATCGTGCGCCACGCCATCCGCGAGATCGGCTACGTCAACGGCGACGACGTCTTCCACGCCGACCAGGTTTTCATCAACAACTACCTCACGCGTCAGTCACCCGACATCGCGCAGGGCGTCGACGCCAAGAAGGCCAAAGGCAAGAAGACCGCCGAGCAGGGCGCCGGCGACCAAGGCATCATGTTCGGTTACGCGTGCAACGAGACGCCCGAGCTCATGCCGACGCCGATCATGTTCGCGCACCGCCTCGGCCGCGAGCTGACCCGCATCCGCAAGAGCGGCAAGGTCAACTGGCTCCGCCCCGACGCGAAGTCCCAGGTGTCCGTCCGCTACGAGAACGACAAGCCCGTCGAGGTCGTCAACGTCGTCATCTCCACGCAGCACACCGCCGACGTCGCGCACGCCACGCTCGAAAAATATCTCATCGAGAACGTCATCAAGAAGGTCATCCCGGCGCGCATGCTCAACCGGAAGACCGAGTATCTCATCAACCCCACCGGCCGCTTCGTCATCGGCGGCCCGCAGGGCGACTCCGGCCTCACCGGCCGCAAGATCATCGTCGACACCTACGGTGGCTGGGGCCGCCACGGTGGCGGCGCTTTCTCGGGCAAGGATCCGTCCAAGGTCGACCGCTCGGCCGCCTACATGGGCCGCTGGATCGCCAAGAACATCGTCGCGGCCGGCCTTGCCACGCACGCCGAGATCCAGTTCGCCTACGCCATCGGCCACCCGAAGCCCGTCTCCGTCCGCGTCGAGACGTTCGGCACCGGCACCGTCAGCGATGAGCGCATCACCGCCGCCGTGCAGGAAGTCTTCAGCTTCAAGCCCGCCGACATCGTTTCGCAGCTCAATCTCCTCCGCCCGATCTACCGCCAGACGACCAATTACGGTCACTTCGGCAAGAAGGGCCTGCCCTGGGAGCTCACCAACAAGGCCGCCGCGCTCCGCGCCGCCGCCACCAAGTAAACCGCCAACTCCTCACTCCCATGGCTACCGCCACCACTGCTTCCGCCCAGTCCGATTTCAAGGTCAAGGACATCACTCTCGCCGACTGGGGCCGCAAGGAGATCCAGATCGCCGAGCACGAGATGCCCGGCCTCATGTCCGTGCGCAAAAAATTCGGCCCGTCCAAGCCGCTCGCCGGCGTTCGCGTCACCGGCTCGCTGCACATGACGATCCAGACCGCCGTCCTCATCGAGACGCTGGTCGAGCTCGGTGCCTCCGTTCGCTGGGCCTCGTGCAACATCTTCTCGACCCAGGACCACGCCGCCTCCGCCATCGCCAAGGCCGGCGTGCCCGTCTTCGCCTGGAAAGGCGAGACCCTCGAGGAATACTGGGACTGCACCCTGCAGGCCGTCTTCCATCCAGGCGGCAAGGGCCCGCAGCTCGTCGTCGACGACGGCGGCGACGTCACGCTTCTCATTCACAAGGGCTACCAGCTCGAGGAAGGTGACAAGTGGGTCAATACCCCATCGTCCAACCACGAGGAGCAGGTCATCAAGAACCTCCTCAAGAAGGTTCACGCCGAGGATCCGCTCCGTTGGCACAACCTCGTCAAGGACTGGCGCGGCGTCTCCGAGGAGACCACCACCGGCGTCCACCGCCTCTACCAGATGCTCGAGAAGGGCCAGCTGCTCGTCCCGGCCATCAACGTCAACGACTCCGTCACGAAGTCCAAGTTCGACAACCTCTACGGCTGCCGCGAGTCACTCGCCGACGGCCTCAAGCGCGCCACCGACGTCATGATCGCCGGCAAGGTCGCCTGCGTCTGCGGTTACGGCGACGTCGGCAAGGGCTCCGCCCACTCCCTC
>JACPIS010000009.1 GCA_016187925.1 Opitutia bacterium
GCCGCCGTCAGCCCGGTCTGCTGCGTGATCGTGTAGTTGGTGTTGGCGGTGCTCAGCCCGGTGACCGTCACCGGCTTCGTCGGGCCGACGTCCTTGTCGGCAAACGCGCCCGCGGCCGTGCCGTCGAGCGTCACCGTGTCTCCCGTGTAGGGCTTGCCGTCCGAAGTCGTGCCGCTCCCCGCCGTCTCGCTCGCCTGGAGCACGGCCGTGCCGCCGAGTGTGGCTGTCGTCGTGCCGTCATAAACCTTGGCACCCGCCGTCAGGCCCGACACCGTCAGCGCCTTCGCCGTGATGGCCGCCGTCAGCCCGGTGGGCTGCGTGAGGGTGTAATTATCCTTCTTTGCGCCGCTGAGCGTCAGCCCGGTGACCGTCACGAGCCTGCTCGGCCCGGTGTTCTTGCTGTCCGTCTGGGCGGAGTAGGCGCTCGCATCGAGCGTCACCGCATCGGAGCCTTCGATCGTGGCCAGGACGGCGCTCGTGGTGTTGAGCGTGACGCTGGTCGTGCCGTCATAGGTGCGGTTGACAGCCGTGACCCCGCTCAAGGTGAGAGCCTTCTTGTTGACCGTGAAGCTGCGTGCGACCGCCGCCGCGGGCAGATAACTGGCGTTGCCGCCTTGCATCGCCGTCACCGTCACGGTGCCGGCGCCGGTGATCGTGACCGTGGTGCCCGAAAGCGTGGCCGGTCCGGTGATCGTGTAGGCAACCCCGAGACCCGAGGAGGCCGAGGCACTCACCGAGAAAGATGCCGCGCCGTAGGTGACATCACCCAAGGCTGCGAAAGTGATCGTCTGCGCCGTCTTGCTTTCGGCGGAGTATTGAGAGTGGACCTGATTCTGCACCGCCGTGGGGGTCGCCGCGGGGTTGGCGGAGCCAGCGGCGTCCTTGAACACCTGCCACAGCATCAGGCCGTCGTGCGGGTTGGCGTTGACGGTGTTGGCCTGCACGGTCGCCGCAAAGCGTTCCACCGAATACGCTCCAGGGTTGGCCGTCCCATATTGGTCCGCCGTGACCAGCGTGCCGGCCGCACCGGCGGAAGCGTTGGTGATCGCGAGCACGGCCTTGTTTGGCGCCCCCGCGGCTTCATCGGGTATCTCGACGCCGATGGAGACCGGGGTCGTCGCCGGGAGGAGCTTGCGATAATCCGAGTAAGCCCGCACCGGGTCGAAATGCTGGTAGCCCGCATCGTAAGACATGATGTTCACCACATCGAGCAGGCTCATGGTCGGGCGGCCGACCAGCGCCGGTTGATCGGCGCTCGCCGTCACGGTGGCGCGGAAGACCCGGCGCTCCCGGCCGGCCGAGCCGCCAAAATAGGAAGTCTGGCCCGCATAGTCCGGATCGGTGGTCGTGTCCGCCGTGAAATCCGCGCCGGTGGACCACGCCGCTATGGCGAGGAGGTGCGGCGTGCCGGTGGCGGTCGTCGCCGCGTCCACGGCCTCGCGCATCGCCTGGATCGCCTTCTTGTAGCGCGTCTCGTTAGCGGTGTCCGCGGTCGTCGCGCTGGCGATCTCGTAATCGACGTCCAGGCCGTCCAATCCGAGGTCCACCACGAAGTTCTTCAGCGCCGTCTTCGTCGGAGCGCTGGCCATGGTCGTCCCCGCTTCGTTGGCGAGCGTATCCCAGTTGTTATAGGTGGCGCCGCCGACGGCCAGCAGCACCTTCTTGCCCAGCGCCTTCATCACCCGGACGGCTTCCTTGATGTCCTTGGGCGTGGATTGGGCTCCGAAATTCAGGCCGGTGCCGGTCCAATTGTTCGCCGCCAGACCATTCCAGGTAAAATCCGGCTGGGCGAACGAGATCACCACATGGGTGTAGTCGGCCGGCAGGCCGGCCAGGTTGCTCTGGCTGAAAATTTCCGCATCGGTCTTCGGCGAGGCGTAGGTGCCGGGATCGTTGAACGCCGAGAAAAGGTTGGCGCTCCACGTCGGATAATAGCCCGTGAAATACCGGGCGCCCTGGCTGGCGCCGGTGATATCGGCCGTCAGGCCGGTGGGTTGTGTGAGCGCGTAGTTCCCGGCCTCCGCACCGTCCAACCCGAGGTTGGTCACCGTCACCGCCTTGGCCGTGCCCACATTCGCGGTATCAAACTGGGCGGTATAGCCGCTGGTTTTCACCGTCACGGTGTCGCCAGCATACAGCGCCGGGCTGAAACTCGGGGTCGCGACGTTCAGTGTGGCGGTGGTCGTGCCGTCGTAGGTCTTGCTCAGCGCCACTACCCCCGGGGCCGTCAGGGCCTTCGCCGTGATGCTCGCCGTCAGGCCGGCCTGTTGGGTGAACGTGTAATTGGGCGCATCGTCGCCCGTGATCGTGTTGCCCGTCACCGTCACCGCCTTGCCTGCCTCGACTTGCTTGTTGGCGAACGTGCCTACGGCCGTGCCGCCCAAGGTCACCAGATCGCCCACCACCAGTCCGTTCAGCGCGGCTGTGCCACTGAGGGTCGCCGTCGTCGTGCCGTCATACACCTTGTTGCTCGCCGTCAGCCCCGATACCGTCAGCGCCTTAGCCGTGATGCTCGCCGTCAGGCCGGCCTGCTGGGTGAACGTGTAGTTGGGCGCATCGTCGCCCGTGATCGTGTTGCCCGTGATCGTCACGGCCTTGCCCGCCTCGACTTGCTTGTTGGCGAACGTGCCGACGGCTGTGCCGCCCAAGGTCACCAGATCGCCCACCACCAGTCCGCTCAGCGCGGCGGTGCCGCTGAGGGTCGCCGTCGTCGTGCCGTCATACACCTTGTTGCTCGCCGTCAGCCCCGACACCGTCAGGGCCTTCGCCGTGATGTCGGCCGTGGCCGTCAGCGTGGCGCCGGAAAGGGTGTAGTTGGCGACGTCGGCGCCCGCGATGCTGAGCCCGGAGACCAGGATGGACTTGCCGGTCCCCGCGTTCTTGTTGGCAAAGGCGCCGCTGGCCGTGCCGCTGACCGAGACCGACTCGGAGCCGACCACGTTGGCCACGGTGCCGGTGCCAGTGATCGTGACGGAGGTGGTGCCATCGTAGGTCTTGGAGGTCGCGGTGATGCCGGAGATCGTCACCACCCGCTGAGTGATGCCGCCGGTGAGGGTCGCACCGGTGAGCGTGTAGTTGGCCGCGGCGGAGCCGCCGAGCGAGAGGCCGCTCAGGGTGACGGTCTTGCCGGTGCCGACTGCGGCGTTGGCATAGGAGCCCGCGGCCGTCCCGGAGAGCGTGACATTCGCGGCATCGCCCGGGAGCACACCGGAAAGGGCCGGCGTGCCGGTGAGGGTCGCGGTCGTTCCCCCGTCGTATTGCTTGGTCGCGGTCAGGCCGGTGACGGTGAGCGTGATGGGACTGATCGTGATGGTGAGCGGCACGGCAGATCCGGTGCCGTAGGCATTGGTCGCCGTGATATTGACCGTGCTTGCCCCCGCCGCAGTGGGGGTGCCGGAGATCACACCGGTGGTGGGGTTGAAAGTGAGGCCGGCCGGCAGTGTGCCCGTGAGAGCGAAACTCGTGGGATCGTTGACCGCGGTTACCGTGAAGCTGAATGACGATCCGTAGGGGCCGGTTGCCGTCGTGGCGCTGGTGATCACAGGATACGGTGGCGTGCCCAGCCGGATGACGCCGTTGGAGAGATCAGCTATATAGAGACGCCCGCCTGCGTCGACCACGATGCCGCGCGGTCCATCAAACTGCGCCACAGTGCCTTCGCCCTCGCGGTAGCCGGTGCCGCCGCTGCCTCCCAGCGTGGTTACCCCGGTAGAGGGCGATATCTTTCGGATACGTGCTCCATTTGCGACCGTTACGTAGAGATTGCCTGCGCTATCCCGCGCGAGCCCCTGAGGGGCACTAAACTGTGCCAGCGCTGGATCTGCATTGTCCGCGTAGCCGCTCACGCCGGTTCCAGCATACGTCGTGACTGTTCCGCCGGAGATTTTCCGGATCACATGATTGCTTGAATCGACCACGTAAAGCGCACCGCTTCCATCAGACACCAAATCCACTGGGTTATCAAAACGGGCTGATCCAACTGGTCCGTTAACCAAGCCGGGGGTGCCTGCCGTGCCGGCCACAGTGCTGACCGCCCCAGTGGACATCGTGATCTGACGGATCACATGGTTGCTAAAATCCGCCACATACAGCACGTCCTTTGATGGGCTGAAAGCCAGACCGGCGGGTGAGCTGAATCTCGCGGTGGTCGGCGCGGTAGAATCCAAATATCCGGAGGTCCCGTCGCCGGCAAAGGTCGTGGTGCCACCGCTCGGGGTGACCTTGCGAATCCGGTGATTGTTCTGGTCTGCGACATAGACGTTACCCGCTGCATCCACCGCCACATCCAAAGGTGTATTAAACCATCCGCCTTGGCCCGTGCCCTCGTTGAAGCCGGCCCAACCGAAATTGCCGGCGAGAAGCGTCACCGCGCCACTCGGCGTTATCTTCCAGATCATATGGGAGCCTCGATCAGCAACGTAGAGATTGCCGCTGGCATCCCAATCCATGCCATTTGGCCCACTGAAAGAGGGTGTCGGCTTGGCAAGGCCGTCAACCTCGCCGGAGCCTGCAACGCCATTACCCCGCAGCCAACCGGCTTCGGTGCTGACCACGCCCGCAGGCGTGACCCGGCGCACCGCATAGTTATAGAGATCCGCGACAATGAGATCACCGCTTGTCGGATCCGTGGCGACATCGTAGGGAGCCCAAAAGCTAGCGTTCGTGCCACTACCGTCGACGAGCCCGGTGCCGGCGGAGCCCGCAAGCGAGGTGACCGAACCACTTGGCGTCACCTTTCGGATCTTGTTATTTTGAGTGTCTGCGACGTAGAGATTGCCCGCCGCGTCAATCGCCAAGCCCCACGGCCCGTTGAAGCGAGCATTGATACCCTCGCCATCAGTGTTGCCGGAGTTGCCGGAGTTGTCGCCGGCAAAGGTGGAGACAAGCAGGGTGCCCGCTTCGATCTTCCGAATACGATGCATGCCCGCTTCGGAAATGTAGAGACTGCCGCTGGCATCCGTTACGACATCGGTAGGCGTCCAAAATCGGGCAACGGTTGCCAGTTGGCCATCGCCATAATTCCCCTGGTTGCCATCACCAGCATAGGTGCTCACCGCATAATTGCTGCCCGCGGCAAGGCTGATTTTCCGGATGCGAACGTTTGCGCTGTCGATGACATAGAGGGCGTTGGCGGTTGCATCGTAACAGAGCCTCCCAGGGCTTCCGAATCTCGCACTTAGGCCGTCGCTGGAGTCGACATAACCGTTCCCACCATCACCAGCGATCGTGGTGACAAGCCCCGCCGGGGTGATCCTACGTATCCGACGATTCCCCACCTCACTCACATAAAGGTTACCAGCCGAGTCGAACGCGAGGCCCTGAATGTTGTTGAATCTCGCAAACCGCAGGCCATTGGCATCAGCGTATCCACTGATTGGGCTGCCAGCATAGGTCGTGACCATTCCGTTGGCGATCTTACGAATAGAGTGCCCCCCATCCGCCGCAAAGTAGATGGCGCCGGATGCGTCAACCGCTGCGTTCCTTATCGTCGGAAGTTTCGCCCAGGAGCGCGCGCCGTTAGTATTGCCGTATCTATCAGTTGCGCCGGCAAACGTGGATGTCCAGTCGCCGCTGAAAGTCACTTCGCGTATCCTGGCACTATAGTCGGAAACATAGAGGGTGCCGCGAGAGTTCACGACAATGCCACGTGGATAATTGAAGCGGGCGGTCGGAAGATCGCCATCTGCGGTTCCTTGTTGTCCACTAGTGCCGGCAATGGCAAAATAGGATCCATTCGTGTTGAATCTCTGGATTGTGTGATCGGTATAGCTCGGAGCGTAAATAACGTCGCCCGCCCCGACTGCGAAATCTAATATACCCACCGCGCCCGGATGAGAAATATATGTGCTGACGGTCGGCACCGTGCCCGGGTTCACGATTTTCCGTATCCGTTTGTTTTGATAATCGGCCACTAATAGGTCGCCATTGCTCGCGAAGTGGATGCCCACGGGGCTGGAGAAACGAGCATCGATCCCGGCGCCTTCGGCATATCCGGGAGTCGCTGTAGGAGAACCTGCCACCAGCGTGACCATGAGGGTTCCCTGCTCGATCTTTCGTATCCTGTTCCCCTTTTGCTCGCTGACATAGATATCGCCGTTCGCTGCGACCGCAATGCCACTGGGCTCACTAAAGCGCGCGGCTGTGCCGGCCACGTTGTCCACAAAGCCATCACCACCATCGCCCGCGATCGTGGTGACGACGCCCGCCGGCGTGACCTTGCGGACCCGGTGGTTATACAACTCCGTTACATAGAGGCTCCCGTCGCTGGCCAGCGCCAGACCGTAAGGATAATTGAAGCTCGCAGCCAGACCGGTGCCATCTGCATACCCCTGCGCGCCGCTCCCGGCGAGGGTGGTGACATAACCGTCGGGCGATATTTTCCGAATCTGGTTATTGACGGGATCGGCGACGTAGAGGTTGCCACTGGCATCCTCCACGAGGCTATGGAGGTTAGGGCCAAAGCGAGCCTGGACCCCCTGGCCGTTTGTGGTTCCCAAGGCATCGGAATTTCCGCCGGCAAACGTCGTGAAGCGATAATCGCCAACCGCCGCCAATCCGGCGCTGGCGCCGACCAGCAGCACCACCGCCAGCAGCGCGACGCCGCGGGCCGCCATCAGGCGCGATGCGAAGCCGTGCCCGACCAACGAGCAAGGAGAAGGGACCAACCGGGAGAATAAGCAGGAGAACATGGTGAGTGGGTACGTCACGAGAGTAGCAATTTATTTACGCAATAGGGATACCACCTAGGGAGTATCCACCCCGCCTCACGCCCCGGCCGGAAATCCGCCGGCCGAGCGCCCGCGAGCGTCGCAGTTTCGCGATCGCGGAGTGGCGCAAGCGACTCTGCCGTGGACCGGATAGCCGCGGGATCCAGCCGCGCTCCGCCGGACCGCGGTCGGACGCCCAGGCGCGCCGCGCCCGCTCCAAGGGGCGATGCCCCGGGCAGCCTTCCCACTGGAACCGCCGGCGCCATCACCAATTCCCGATATCGTCGTCGCTCTCGGCCACCTTGTCCGGGCCTTTGGAAAAAAGATCGTAACCGCCGGGATTTTTCGTGCCGGGATACCGGTAGACGTAGGGTTCGCCCCACGGGTCGACGGGCAACCGGCCGCCGGGGGTCTCGATATACGGACCACGCCAGCGCCCGGCACCCGAGCCACTGTTGGGAGCGGAGACGAGGGAGGCCAGGCCTTCGGCCGTGGAGGGATATCCTCCCATGTCCATGCGATAGCGCATCAGCGGAGTCTTGAGCGAATCCTGCACATAAAGGCGGGCCATCGCGGCCTGGCTCTGCCCGAAAATATTGTCCATGTTGCTCACCACGAGTCCCGCAAGCAGACCGACCAGCGCGACCACGATGAGAATTTCAAGCAGGGTGAAGGCCCGAAGATTGGAACGAGCCGAGGCGTGTTTCATTTTGATGGAGCAGTTGAGCATGAGCTTAAGGGAAACTGGTCGCAGCTTCCGGCACGGGGAGCGGCAAACAATCGCCGGAAACTACGGACGGGGGTCATGGGCCGGCTGAGCGCCTAAGGGTTTGTTTCGTGCGGCGCAGGAGTGACGTCCGGAGTCGGCCGCGCCGGCGCGGATACCGGCCCGGAATCAGGATCGACTATCTGGATGGAATAGATCCGGAACGTCGCATTCAGCGTTCCGGGAGCGCCCGGATCGGAGGACAGCAGGCACTGCTCGATGCCCAAATAGGGGGCGCGCCTGACCAGCCGGTCGTAAAATTCGATCAACCGCCCGAAATTGGTCCGACGAATTGTGATCTGGTGAAAGTGCAGGGCAAAAGAGCCGGTGATCTCCGTGCGCGGGGTCCCGAGTTCGACCGTCAGTCCCCGGGCCATGTCATTCAGCTCCGCGAAACTCTGGCCGGAATCGAGGGTCCGGACCGGAT
Organism: Opitutia bacterium; assembly: GCA_016187925.1. Taxonomy (GTDB): domain Bacteria; phylum Verrucomicrobiota; class Verrucomicrobiia; order Opitutales; family Opitutaceae; genus Didemnitutus. The sequence continues at coordinate 7,901 of JACPIS010000009.1, forward strand.
CCAGAATCTTGGCGGCCTCCTTGACGCGAGAGAGTATCTCGTCGCGCTGCGCGAGCAGCAAACTCTGCCGCGCTTGCTCGCCAAGACTGAGCCGCCATGCGCGGACCGTGAAGGCGGTGCGCTTGGCGAGCACCGATGCACCCCACGCCAGACCAGCCATCGCCACGGCCAGAAGCAGCAGCTGTTCACGAAACGAGCGTTGTCGAAAGTACGTTTTCATGAGTCGACCTGGGGCGAGAACCAGCCGGGTTTGAAAGTCACATCCAGGGAGAAGGTTGTCAGGCCGTCCTTGGTGCGCGGGTCGTGCAATTCCGCCCGCTCGATCTCCGGGACCTGGCGCAACGCGGACTCCAAGGTCCGCAGATCCCCGGCATTGGCCGTTTGCGCGGCGATCGCCATGCGGAACGGGCCATCGGTGCTGACGCGGAGAAATCCGACCGAGTCAGGCCGGCGGTGGTTGACGACCGCCAGCATTTCCAACGGACGCGCCTGATCGCGCCCGACCTTGTCCAGCCGCCGGGCGAGCTCCATCGCGGACTCGATGAGCCGGATTTCCGCCCTGTGGATGGCGACCGCCTCGCGTCGCTGCCGAAGCAACCGGTGAGAAACCGCCAACGTCGCCCCCCAGACGAGGCAGGCGGCGAGCCCAGCCAGCGCACCGACAAAAACGCGCCAACGCAGATTTTGCCGCCGGACAGCCAGTCGGTGGCTCTGCAAGACCGCACGATCTCGCACATCCGCGGTCAAGAGGCGGGCGGTGTCGAGGGCGACCCTCTGCCCTTCCGGGCCGACGAGGAACAAGGCGCGCTCGCCGGCGCGGAGAATCGAGATGGCGCCGCTCGCCTGCTGCCGCGCCAGGAGGGGTGTTTCCGTGCCGGAAACCTGACGCTCGCCCGAGCACTCCGAAAGCACCTGCCCGTCGAAGCAACGCGAGCAAAATTCGGCCGGCAGTTCCGACGCCTCATCCCAGGTTACAGTTTCGATGTTGTCCGCCTGGCGGCGCACAACGACCGCCGGGTCTCCGGGTCGATTCCTGGATGCGCACCAAAAAACCGCTTCGGGGAGCACAAAGGCGGCGGCGTTCCACCCGGCCACCTGCTCAGCGGGAAAAGACTTGCGATGTGCCGCGAATACGAGCGCGTAGCGCCGGCCGGCATCGAGATAGTAACCGTGATACAATTGCTCCAATGGAAAGGGAGCCTGCGCCTCAAGAGCCAGTTCCACCTGCCCGGACGGATCGGCCGATGGAGCCAGTTTGATCCGGCGAACGAAGAAATGCCGGTTCGGCAGCAGAAAAACGGAAGACTGGGCGGCTAAGGCATGCGAGTCAGGATCCATGGGTATCGCTTTCGGTGATTTCGAGAAAACGGAGGCCGGAGCGGGAGCCCAGCGCGGTCCAAGGGCGAGGCGAAGCTCGCTGCGGATCGGCTGCTGCGGAATGAACCGGCGACTTAACGGGATCCGCCCCGAGATCGATGACTGCTTCGAGCCGGAATCCCCGGCTGCCCGACCGGGTGAGGACCGTCACCCGGACACAGTTCGCCTGGGCCCGAAGGCGGAGGGCGGCCGGACTACTGCCGAATACGGAACGGATATCATCCGCTGTCGTATAAATGGGCCGTGCATCGACCTTCCCCTGCGGCCCCTTGGGCTGCCCCTCGAACGCAGCGTCCGGCACGCTCAGGCCGAGCGAGCGAAAAACCATTCCGGAGGCCGTGTTGGCGTTGATCCGGTCGAACTCATACAGGCTGGCCTCCGCGCAGAAGCGCCGCCCCAATTCGTTCCACCGCCCATCCTTGTCCAGAAGGCACCGACGGGCCGCCGGAAGACAGCGCAACTCATCGAATGTGCGCAGCGGGCGACCCGGCGGATGCGAATAGGCGTCGTCCAACTCGCGATAGAGCGAGGCATGATCCGCCCTCGTCCAAGTAAGCAAAGCATCGCTCAGCTCGTCGGCGTCCGTCGCCGCCAATCCAAGCACGCCTAAAAAAAGGCGCAACGTGGCATCGTCCACCACCGCCAACGGCAGCTTGCCCGTCTCATCCGCCACGACCACATCGACCTTGATGCCCGGTGGGGCGGCATAATCGTAAATCTCAAGCGGCCGCCCCCACCCTTCTGCCGGAGAATGCAGCCCGGCGTGAAGAGCGGCTTGGTCGGCAAGCGCCGCCTGCGCCCACTCGAGCACAGCGTAGGCCTCCTCGCGCAGAAAAACACGCTGCGCCGCCTTGGTTTCCGCAGCCAATTCAACCCCAGAGCGCTCAATGAAAGCGGTCAGCAGAAGTGACGCGAGAAATACCATCCCCAGCACGAACACGATGACGAAGCCCCGCTGGCTGCGGGGAAACGGTATGCAGCGGAATCGTAGGAAGACAGCCATGTTCAAAAAGCGGCCCGCCCGTTCAGCACAAGGGGCAGGGTCACGATGCGCTCCGCCACCAGGTTTTTATGCCGAAACTGCAGGCGGATCTGCTCCGGAGTCTGCCAGACCCCTTGGCCGACCCGAAGAGGCGTCCGCTCAAACCGCCAACGATCCGCCTTTTCGTCGAAATATCCAAATTCCAGCCGCGTGGCGAGCGGGCTGACTTCGACCGAATGCATTTCGTCCTCCTCCGCCGCTTCCAACTCGGAACGCCAGAAGAGGCTTAAGCCAGCGGCGTCCTCGATCGCAAGGGCACAATGGATATCGGGCGCCGGCGGAACGCTGCCGGCCATCAACCGATCACGCTCCAGCAGCACAAATCCCAAGGCAGCAAATCGGCCGGCCCCCTTGCCGCGAACCTCGCAGATGAAGAAGGGTTCAGGCCGGACGACGCCCGCCTTGGGCAGCGAGGCCCGTCGCAAAAGCGACTCCAAGTGGCGCGTCACGGCATTCACATGCTGCACGAACAGCCGCTCCTCGCTGCCGCGCCCCCAAATTTCCCCCATCGAAAACATGAAGGTGAGAAGCGCGGTCAATAGCAGCCCCATCAGCGTGATCGCGAGCAGGACCTCCATGAGCGTAAAGCCATCGGTTGACTTGGTGCGGGATTTCATCGCGTCAATGGGGCCTTTCCAAGCGCCGCCGGCTTTCATCGCGCAGGCGGTCCCGATCCGCCGGGTCGGACCATTCCGGCCGGAAGAGCATGAGGCGAATCTCCCAGATCGGCCTCGGAGCCTCGGAGCCTTCCACCCGCACGTGCACCTCATACAGATCCGCCAAGGCGGCAGGGGCGATGCGCGCCGTCCAGAGAAAGTACCGGTCGTTCGTCAACGCGAGACGCCCGCCCCCGGCAACCTCGGCACGGTCGCGCCGAGATTGGATCACCGCACGCACCAACTGGATCTCGCCCTCATCCTTCTGCCCGTCGGCCACGCGGTGGTAGTTACCAAGGACGTTTAGGTAAGCCGCGGAGAGAGCCACGGCGGCGATGGCAAAAACAGCGAGGCCTACCAGGACCTCGAGCAGCGTAAAGCCCACGCCCAATCTCATCCGGCACTTCATGGGGAAGGTGCGTCGAACACCGGAGCGCAGGTCCAAGGATCGATGCGCAGCAATGCCCGCGCACCGGTATCGGGCGACAACTGAATCTTGAATGCGTCACACGAACCGTCGGGATAAAATCGCACTGCCTCCAGCCGGCCGGTTTCCGCCAGCTCGCCGCCCAGCAGGATCTTCGCATTTGAGGTCACGGGGAGGAATTCAACGTCCGCGTCCGGCACCGGGACCGCGCCCAGGGACCGCTCCGCATCCCCTAAGAACCACCGCAGCGAACGTTCCCGGGCCTCGAAGCGCAGCGAAACCTCGCTGTCCCGCTGCAAGGCGGCGGCGCGGGCGGAAGAAACTGCCGCCCAGACGCTATCCTCCGGCGCCTTCGCCCGACGTTGGAACATCCCGCCGGCGCCATCGACGAAAAGGACCCCGACCAGGGCCATTAACGCGAGCGCGAGCACCAGTTCAAAAAGGGTGAAAGCGGACTCGCGCCGCACTGCCGCACTGCCGCAGGGACGCCGGATTGCCGAAGCAGGATCGCTGGAGACACGCCGGTCCATAACTAGGGCTGGCCGGCGGGCGCCTTGGGAGAGGGCTGCACCGCACGCCGCCGATGAAGCGTTTCGACCGCCGCTTGCTGCAACTGCCGGGCAGCTTCCACCTGTTGCACAGCGCCATCGCCGACCGCCGTCACGGGACCCACGGCTTCCGGCCGGACCTGCTGGGACGGAAGCGTGGAGGCCGCAGTCAACACAGCGCGACTCACCGGTGCCGATCGCAGAGGCAGTGCAAGCTTTTGGCCGCGATATTCGACCAGCAGTTCGCGACGGTCTACATCGTAGCCAAGAACGAAAATGCCCTGTCCGGTCTCCTCCTGCAGCCCGATCCAATACGAACGGCCCGAGGCTGACTCGAACAGACTGAAGATGCTTTTATCGCCTTCAGACAGCATGCCGCGGAACTGCAACGGCCCGTGAGCGACGCCCGCATCGGGTTGATCGGATTTCCTGACTGGTCCGAAAGGCGACCGGTTCACCAAAGAGGAGAGCGACGGCAACGATGCGCCCTCGGCCGGGATGAGAAGGCCGAACAACCCGCATAGAAGCACGACTGCCAGCAAGACTCGCATCATCCCGCAAGCCTCCTGCAGACGACATTCCGCTCTTCGTCGACCACATCGCTCGCCGGCCGAAGGTGCCATTGGTATTGCAAAACCAAGCCGTTGCCGAGCGGCCGTCCGCAACCGACCGCCGAGCGCTCATTCAGCCACCGATACTCCAGATCGTCAGAGGTGAATCTCAGCTCGCTCCAAAGGTCGAGATCACTCGGAATGATACCGGCCATGCATTGCCTTGCCTGAGCCTGGCTCACGATCATCGCTCCGCGGCAGACCACATGGATGAGGGCACAATCATCAGTCACGATGCACCAGTGCGCCTCGGCACCGGCATCAAAATACATCCTGACGGCATCCAAATCGGCTCCTTCGTCATGGATGACCCCGGTGAGCTTCGGACCGTGGATGAAACCCAATCCCGCCAACGGAAACACCAGTCTCGAATTCAGAGCGAACGAATTTTCGACCACAGGGCGCCCAACGTGATACAAAACCTCACCGAGGTAGGATGCTCCATCCTGATCGCACAAGCGCCTACGTTCCTCCGCCGACGCCACCGCATTTGCTGCTGGCGCTTCGTTCAAAGCGGGGATCGGGAAGGCATCTTGCACGGAATTAATGGGCGGCATCGCGCCCGCATGGGCACGACTACATCAGAAAAAATCATGGTATCGTTCCTCCCCCCCGGTATCCATGCTTCCTAGGGAGTAGTCGCGCCCGGGTCCCCCACCGGCGCCAGCCCGCCTGCCGTGGCAAAGATGGCATCTCCTGCGCGTATACGGCAGTCCGGCTATGGTGAAAGCGAGATACCGAACCCGGTAGGCCCGGCAACACGCCCATGCATTATTGATGAGGGGAGCCGCATGTTATCACAACGGAGTATACGCAGTCAGTCGCACGTATGGCATGTTGGGCGCGCCCCCCAGGGCTCACTCAACCACGCGCATGAATCCTCCCTTCAATTCCAACCTTCCTTCCCTGCCGGCGCGAAAAAGCGGCGCCGTGTTGGTTGCGGACGACAGTGAAGTCGTCCGCCGTCTCGCCGGCCACATGTTGAACCGACTCGGCTACCTAGCCGTCCTCGCTTGCGATGGTGATGAGGCGTGGGATTACTTCCAAAAGAAGCGCTTCAGCGCCGTGCTAAGCGACTGGCATATGCCAAACTGTGACGGCCTTGAGCTGTGTCGTCGGGTCCGAGCCAGCGAAGGATCCCGCCTGCCCTTTTTGCTCATGAGCAGCGACCCCGTGGGAGCCAGCACCGAGGCGCGTCGCCGCGGAATCGAAATCGACGCTTCCATGGGCAAACCCTTCGAGTATTCGCTGCTCAAGGTATATTTGCGTCCCGACTCCATTGAATCCCGCAAACGCGACTGCACGCAAGATTCGGCCCCGGTGCAAATCCAGCCTGCGCCTCCCGAAGATACATTCGAGGTCCATTCGTTCTGGAAAAGGATGGACGAAACAGTTCTGCGCCAACGGTGACCGTATCGTCCGAGATCGACGCAAAATAATCCCCCAGTTTATGCCAATGTACAAAAACACATCTGTCCAATCTCTGCTGATTCTGAGCCTGGCGCTCTTTTCCGGTGCTTGCGCCACCCGCGCCCAGACGGTGATAGCAACCGAACCGGCCAGCACCAAGCCGGCGGCGCGCCTGATCGGAGCATCCCGCGTGGGGCTGTCATACAACTACACAAAAATGTACGAGGCCCCCTTGTATCGCGCCAGCGGCTATTCGCTGGAGCTCAATCAACTCATCCGCCCCGGTTTGGACGGCAAAATCGACTACGAGTACACGCAAGCCTCCCTCGGCAAAGATACAGGGCGACAGTCACTGGCGCGGGGGGCGTTGGTACTGTTCCGCTCGTATCCCTGGGGGCGACCGTACATCGAGGCAGGCGTGGGAAAAATCTGGGCGAACTCGAAACGTGTTTCGGACAGCTCGTTCAACTACTTCGCCGGCGCAGGGGTGGAGATCCCGATCTCCCGGGCCGTGTCCGCCGCCATCGGAGTGAGCTTTTCGAGGTACACTGGATACAAAAGCACAGAATACGAGCCGAACCTGCGGGGAATGTGGCGCCTGAACGAAGGTTGGTCGGCCACAGTCGGAATTCGCCACACTGTCATCCGCCACACCAAGGGAGCCACGCTCTTTTCATTCGGCCTGGCTGCCCACTACTGATCGGAGAGCCAACCGCTTCATCGGCTGCGATAGCTTCCCTCTTCTCCTGATCACGGGGTGAGCATACGCCCTCGCAGTGGATACTACAGGCACCCCTGAACGCGCATATCGCCACGCCCCTGTGGCTTCTCTCCAAGGAGTCTTCTTCCATGTCGAGCAGGTGGAAACACCTAGAGTCAGTGAACGCGGAAAACGAAATCGAGCACAGCTTGAATCTGCTGGAGGAGCTCGAGCTGCGGCTAGGCACCCACCTCGAGAAGCCTGGCGATCTTGATCGATGCCGCGACCTAGCCCACCGGATCAGGGAATTAAAATGCATACTCTATCTCCGGAGCGAACTGCGCAACATCAACCCCTCGCCCGGCTAAGCCATCGATATGCCGCGCATGTCGACCGTCAAACGAGTGGAGCGGATGGTGATTGGTACGTTGTCCGAAGGGCTTCCCCTTTTGCTCGTCGCCCTGCTTGCGACGATCGATTCTCGCGCCGCGGAAATCAATCTGAGTAACCGGCGCCTGCTTGGCAAAATCGCCTGCTTCAATCCTGAACCAGCGATCGTGCCGGACGGTCAGCAAATGGCTGCAGCGGAGAAACTGGCGCGCCAGATCGGCGGCCTTGCCTTCTTCGGTCTCGGAGGATCGATGAGTCCACTTTACGGGGACAAGACAGCCTTGGTGGTCCGGAGTTGCTCCTACGGGCAAATCCGCCGGGGAATGACCGTGGTCTACCTGAAACAGAACGGTTTCAGGGTTGCCCATCTGGTAATCGACGAAGATGCGAACGGTTATGTTGTCCAGGGACTGGCGAGCCCCGAGCCAGATCCCGTGTCGGTCAACGAGGACAATCTCATCGGCTATGTGGTGGCGGCATTCAGTTCCACCCCTCGCCCCCCATCATGGCAAAGTAGGGTTCAGTCGAAGTAACCCGACCGTCGCGGGCCCAGCTTCACACGAGCGGAATAACGCCGGACACAAAAAGACTCTCGGGCGTCGGTGATACCCGCGAACAAAAGCGCCTGTCTGCTACGAAGCGCGGTCAGTAACCGAAGGAGCGAACTGCGGCCGCATGGTTGCTGCGCCGCCTTCTCCTTCGGTTTCTCCAGCCTTTCTCAAGCTCAGCAGCTCTTTGGCATAAAGCGCCGCTGCCAAGCGGGACTCGACGTTCAGTTTTGGGAGTATGTGCTGGACGTGTTTTTTCACGGTGTGGGGAGAAACCTGCAAGATAATACCGATCTCCTGGCTGGTTTTCCCTTGGGCGATCCAATACAGGATTTCGGCTTCCCGCGTGGTCAGGCCAAGCACCTCCAAGCTTTCCGGTGACGCTTCCTGTTCCACCACAGCGAGCGTGATGAGCATACTACCCGCCTGATTGGGTGCGTTGCGACGTTCGATCACCAAGCTGCCGGCACGCGAATGAGTGAAAAGAGCCGACGGTAAATGAGGCGGGGCGTAGTCCGGAAAGGTTCCCCGGAGCAGTTCATCCGCCTTGCGACTGCAAAATAGCAGTTCCTTTTTCGGGGAAACAATCACGACGGCCTGATCGAGGGTCTGCTGAAGCGTGACTTCCGCTTGGGCGCGTCGCTGTTCTCGTTGATACAATTGACGGTTAGCGCGCAAGAGATCCGTCTGCTCGTCCACCGTTTGCAGACGAATCTGAATGCGCGCGAGCACCTCGGCGGGCATGAGCGGCTTGCTCATGAAATCAATCGCTCCGACACGAAACCCACACACCTTGTCCACCTCGCTTAAACGCGTGCCGGTGATGAAGATTACGGGGATGTCGCGTGAATCCGCCTGAGCCTTGAGCCGCCGACAAGCCTCGAACCCATCAACCCAAGGCATCATCACATCAAGCAAGATGATGTCCGGTCGGCGAAGTAGCTCGTTTTGTACCCCCACCCAGTCTTGAACGCACGCGACTTCCAAACCGTGATCCCGAAGATAGTGGGCGAGAAACGTCAACGAGTCTGGGTTGTCATCCACTATCAAGACGCGCCTGCCCGACATCTCGATAAGTTTTTCGCTATAAGTTGGTTCCGTTTTCATTGATTTAAGCGAAGGAGCGTTGACCCAATTGAAGAACCAGCGAGGTGGTGAAATGAATACTTTCCACCGCAAGGGAACCGAGTCTCCTGCAAGTCCGGCATACACTGTAAAATCGACGCCATTTGACTGAGAAATCCCGACGAACCCGTCCCGACCCCCTATTTCTTTTAACAAGGCCGTATTAATTCGACGTCATTGAAGACGAAAGAAGAATAATGTTACATTCTCCCAAGGGAGTAGTGGGGGCTTTATCCTAGCTATTTGGTTGTGCCCGCTCCCCACGAGCCTCCTCATTCCTCATAAGTGTAACCCGTGATTTGCCCTTAACTCATCAACGTACGCCGCGATCACCACACCGACTACGCGCTCTCGACCCACTGGTGACGGGTCTGGCCAGCGGAAGTCCAAGCCCTGGACGATGTAGTTGCCCATGCAGCGTCCGACGACAGCTCGAGTCATTCTGCGCCCAGCCTCCCCAAGATACACGATTGTTTGCCCGCTACGCAGATGCGCCCAGCGGAGCGGGAGAATCACGCATGACGTGCAATGCGGATATAAAGGAGCCATTGCATCCCCCAAGACTTGACAGGCAAGCCCACCGACTCTTTCTGCATGCCACTCAGCTGCTGGCCATCCCTGATTGCGCAACACTACCGTTGGGATCGGTGAGCGGAGGGATATTTGGGTGAACAACTTTTGCTCAGTTATGCCCCTCCTGCTCTCGTCGCCGTGATTCTGATAGGAGAAAAGACTCATCTAAACGCCTTGATTCGCTGCAGCAACACGGCTTCCTGAGAATTAGAGCATGACGTCGCGCTCGCCGGACCTAATCATGTGGATCATGGTCGGACCTCTTCTCCGCCAAATACGCGATCGCGAGAACCAACAGCACCGTGGCTATCAAGCCCACCATCGCGGAGAAATCTTGCGCACTCAGTCCCGCTACACCGCTACTCCGGATTGGGATAGCGGCCATGATCGGCACTCTGAATGACAGGGGTTCGAAAGTGAGCATAAATAGTGACGGACGATGCGCTCACCGCTATAGGTCAGGAGCACACGGTGTCTTGAGAAGACTGATAGCTTAGCCTATCCCGCGACAGATGGGCTATGCTCCCTTGGCAGCACATCGGGTCGACTGCCGGAACGTGTGATATCAATCGCCCATAGCATTTGGACTTTGGCGCAGCAGCGCAGGTAGGGACGGACCGCCGGGCCGTCCGCGAATGTCCTTATGGCGCGCCAAGCGGTCGCGCCCTACCTCGTCGAACCTGACCCGATAGTCTATTTCCTACGGGCGCTTGGTATGACTGATCAGGAAGCCCCAGCTGGCTTGCGCCGCCACTTGCGATACAGCGCCCAAGTCGACAATGCCGTCCCCCCCCCCGAAACATGCGCCATTGGCACGGGCCCAACATCCTGAAGATCGGAAGCGAGCAGCGCATTCCCGGTAATTAGCTCGCAGATAATTTTACCAGCGAGCAGGGTGAGAACAAGAAACCAAAACCACGACGACTCCCGACGACTACCACAAGAAAGCTGCCAGCACGAAAGCAGCACCAGCATCCCGGCGGCAAGTCCCGACAAACCACGATAGGCGAGCAGGTCGGGCTGGACAAAATATAGCACCGCAGAGATCAACGGAGCGGAGAAAAAAAGATAGGCGCGAAACAGCCAAGGCTGGTTCCTCTCCAGCCAGACGCCGGTAGGCAAGAAAAGCAGCAAATTCCAGAAGAGATGGCTTGCGCCGAAGTGCGCGAGATGGTCCGTCCATGCACGCCATAGTTCCCCTCCCACCAACGCGTCCCGCCGGTATTCAAAAACAATCCCCAACGATGGCCACGCCCCTAGGGCCACCGCTCCAAGAGCTGACATGGCGGTCAGCCATGGTTGTCCAAATGGTGGACCGAAGTGCGCGGGGCACTTCGCGTGCGGAAACCTGGATCTGGAGCCAACGCGACTTTCAGTCGCCCTGATATCGCCGTTATCTGTCGCCATAAATAATCAAAACATGAACCGCGGCACACATTGTGCGACATACGTGGCGTTTCATGGAAATTTCAAAAAGATAACCGGCTGGCGCAATTTCAACATGCTTCCTAGGGATAGGTATCAACCGGTAAATTAGGCCCTACAATTTCCCTACTCCCTAGGGAGTATTAATCAAACCGACTGCCCCCAATATCTTCGTTGAACGGCAAGACCGAAGGGCCCACGGATTTGTCGCCCCCACGAGCCATCGTGCTCAGAGAGTACTGAACTCAAATCACTGACACTGAAAACCCACAGTAATTCTCCGCTTACCAACCAACATGCCGTTTGCCCGTTTGATGCGCTGCTTGGCCACACATAACGCCAATATGTGCGAGATATCTCCCGCCAATCTTTCCAAAATTTCACGCCTGCTATGGGGGGCAGTGAGGCGGATTACGGGTCATTCGCAATGAAACCGCCGATTGGCGTTATCCGATGAACACATTGCTGGTGATGTGGTTGATTTTCGCTGCGGCGTGTGAAGCTGGGCTGGCATTGCTGGTTTGCCGGCGCTTGAACACCACAGGGGGGTTGCTGTTCGCCTTGGGCTTTCTCATCAACGCTCTCTGGTGTCTGACGTTCGCATTCGATCTGTGGCTCACTGACTCGAACACCAAGATATTGCTTTTGCAGATACGCTACGCGTTTCTGCCGTTCTCCACTCTGATCTGGCTCGAGGGCTGTTGTCGCTTCTCCACCGGAAAAGCATTCCTCTTTGGCTGGCGCCTCATGCTGGCCACAGCTCCCGCGGTGTTCACGGTCATCCTGACATGGGCCGGGCCGGATTTTGGATTTCATCCGTGGTTCCGGCATTCCTTTATTGCCAATCCCGATGCAGAGATCCCGTTTCTCAGATACTCGGCAGGGCCTTGGAACTACTGTTACTACGCCATCAACTATGCGATACTTTGCATTTCCATTGTAATTCTACTTCGCAATCGAAACGATACGACTTGGAAGCGCACCTCGCACCTGCTGATGGCTGGCACCCTGGCTGCGGCCAGCATGACAGACATGCTCGGAGTGCTAGGCTTCACTCGACCAAGTGGAATTGCCTATACGCCGCTCGCATTCCCGCTATTCAGCGGGACAATCGCTTGGGCCCTTTTACGCAAAAGCGTGATTGACTTAACACCGGTTGCACGGGCCATGCTGATCGAATCGCTGCCGGATATACTCATTGTGATGAACGCCGCACGCGTGGTCATTGACATGAACAAGAGCGCCCGGGAAGCCCTCGGCATCTGCAAAGTCTCCGAATATTATCTGCAACCAGCGGTCCAGGTGTTGGGCAATTGGCCTGAATTGCTTTCCTGCTACAAATCCCGGGTTACCAAAGCAGATATCTTCCACGGTCAAGAGAGTTTCGAGTACCTGAGCACACCCGTGCTCACGGGCCGCGAAAATGAGCCAAGCGCCACTATCCTGCAGGTGCGGAATGTGACTATGCGCGTCCGCTACGAACGCGAACTTGCCTATGCAAAGCACGTCGCCGAAGGAGCGAACGAAGCGCAAAAGCGCTTTCTGGCGATCATGAGCCATGAGATTCGCACCCCCATGAACGCAGTACTCGGTTTCGCGCATCTGCTCAGGGAGACTCCGCTGGAATTGCATCAAAAACAGTATATCGACAGCCTGTCACAATACTCCCAAGCCCTGTTGGTCGTCATCGACGATCTATTGGATTACACTAAAATCACGACGGGCCGGCTGGTACTGGAAGAGGTCGCATTCGATATCTCTCAGCTCGTCGGGGATCTGTGTCGCGTTTTGTCTCCGCTGGCCAAACAAAAGGGCTTGGTCTTTCGATACGACGTTGCGGTCGGCACACCCATGCTTCTCCTAGGTGACCCGGTACGAATTGGTCAAATTATCACGAATCTTGCAGGGAATGCCTTGAAGTTCACCCATAAAGGCGAAGTGGTCCTCCAGGTGTCCTATTCTGCGCCGCCCGATGCCTCTCCAGGAACCTTGACGATCACAGTGCAAGACTCGGGCATTGGCCTGTCGAAGACGGAATTGGCCGGCTTGTTCCGCCCTTACACGCAGGCCAATTCTTCGATACATCGAGCCTACGGCGGGAGCGGCTTGGGATTGTCTATCGTCAAAGGACTTTGCGAACTCATGAACGGCAGTGTCACGGTAAACAGCGAGCAGGGACAGGGGGCGCTTTTCACCGCCGTAGTGAAGATCGCGCGCGCCCAGTGTACCAACTTGCATCCCGAGGTACTGACGCATCCCTGCCGAATCCCGCCCCTGAATATCCTTGTGTTTGAAGACGATCGCGGGATCCAAGACTTGCTCCGCGCCATCCTCGAGCAAGACGAGCATCGAGTGTGCTTTGTGACCCACAGCCTGGCGGGTTTGTCGATTTTAAACCGGGAAAACTTCGATGTGATACTGTTGGACATATTCATGCCAGGGTTGGATGGCATTGAGACTGCTCGCCAGATTCGCGAACTGCCCATCGCGAATGCAAACAAGCCTTATATCATCGGGCTCACGGGGTGCCAAGAGCCCAGTCTGAAGACTAAATGCCTCGCTGCCGGCATGGATGATTTTCTTCTTAAGCCGGTGGGCGTGGTAACACTTCGCATGGCCCTAATGCGCGCCTGTCCGCGGGCCAGGGGGCGGCTATCTGCGGCTAAGGACAATTTGGCCTCTCGGACCCCTTGTCTTTTTCTGCAATCCCCCAAGGGCGGATGCACGCTGATCTCCATTGCCTCCAAGAGTAATTAGTCGGTCCTGAAATAATCGCATCCTATTGCTGAGTAATAGCTTGAGATTTACCAATCGGTGTTCATTTTCCCGGAAACCTTCCACGCAAGATCGTAAATCCGGGAAAACCGATGAAGCCCAAAGCCCTGGTCCACCAAGCGCAGCGTGAACTTTTCCGGGTCGAGTTGGAGCACCTCGTGGATGCCGGGCATCCGCTGGTGAAACTGGGTCGGCAAATTGACTGGGCGGTTTTCGCGGATCGGTTGGGCCAGACGTATGCGGCCGCGAACGGTGCGCCCGGCGTGCGCACGCGTTTGCTGGTGGCGTTGCACTATCTCAAGTATCAGCACGACCTCAGCGATGAGGCGGTGGTGCAGCAGTGGGTCGAGAATCCCTATTGGCAGCACTTCAGCGGCGAACAATTTTTCCAGCACGAGATGCCGATTGATCCGTCGAGCATGACGCGGTGGCGTCAGCGCCTCGGTGAAGCCGGCGCGGAAGCGATGCTCAAGGAGACGATCCAGACCGGACTGCGGATGAAGGTGATTACGCCGACGCAGCTCAAGCGGGTGAACGTCGATACCACGGTGCAGACCAAGGCCGTGCGCTACCCGACGGACGCCCGGCTCTACAATCGGGCGCGGGAGCGCCTGGTCAAAGTGGCGCGCGAGCGCGGGCTGCAGATCAAGCAGAGTTACGAACGAGTCGGTCCACGATTGCTGATGCAGTAAAGTCGCTACGCCCACGCCCGGCAGATGAAACGGGCCCGGGCCTGCACCCGCAAACTGCGCACCAACCTCGGCCGGGTGATCCGCGAGATCCTCCGTCAGGGCGGCGCCCTCCAGCGACTCTTGGCGACCGCGCAACGCATCCACGCGCAGCAACCCACCGACAAAAACAAAGTTTACAGCGTGCATGAACCCGAGGTTTGCTGCATCGCCAAGGGCAAGGCCGGCAAAAAATACGAGTTTGGCAACAAGGCGAGTGTCGCGACGACCAGCCGGGGCGGCTGGTTGCTCGGCGCCCTGAGCCAGCCGGGCAATCCTTACGACGGGCACACCCTCGATGATCAACTCGCGCAAGTGCTTCGGCTCGTCGGCGAGAAAAGCCCACCAGCAGCGGAAGCGCACGTCGACATGGGCTATCGCGGTCACAATCACTCTGGCCCCGAGACGATCCATGTCGACAAACGCCGCCGGGGCTCGACCCCGCGGCCGCTCTGGCGGTGGATGAAACGCCGGGCCGCAGTCGAACCCACCATCGGTCACCTCAAGAGCGAACACCGCCTCGAACGCAACCGCCTCAAAGGCTCGCTCGGTGATGCCATCAACGCCATCCTCAGCGCCGCGGCCATGAACCTTCAGAAGCTCCAGGGCTTCTTTTGGCACTTTGGGCTACGCTTCCTTCATCAGCTCAGTTCCACTCTCGTTGCGCGTCCCTCTTTTGGTCTCAGCCCGTATAACGGGCTTTTTCAGGACCGACTAATTAGTGGCCGGGTCGGGTTGATATTCCCCCAAGGGAGCATGGTCGGTCGAGTTCCGTAGGGGTAGGCTAACAACGTTTTTAGCCCCCCCTCTTGCCTCACCTCCCTCCATCGACCACATCTTCTCCACCGACCGTCGACAACAACTGGCGGTTCAGTGCCCCCGTCGTCCTCGCGATAAGTCTGTTCGTAACCTACGCCTCCTGCATGGGTCGCTTTGCATGGGCTTGCTTGGGGTTGTTTTGGCTCACCTTATTCATTGGCATGCTGATCCAATTCAAGCGTGCACCCGTGGGCTACGAGGACGAAAGAGGGTTTCATTACGGAATCGAATCGCTGTCCCCGGCGCTTCGGCGGACGATCCTGGGCCAGTCCCCCATTCAGATTAGCGACAAGCGACATACGCCGAGCGAAACGCCATTGCCATGCTCCGCCAAGCCCAATGAGCACGACGTCTTCGAATCTGGCGCCCCAAAGGTCTGATCGGGCTGCATTCAACGGTTCGCCCGCTTCCCTCTGCAAACTCTTGCGGACGTTTTCTCACTGCATTTACGGACGGACACGGACCTGCGGGACAGCAAACTTCCATAGCAAGCGTTTCCTGCCTCCTTCCGGGTCGTCTTCGCCAAACGCAGCACTTCGTTCGCCAACACTCCCAATAAGACGCCCTGCGGCTTGTCGCTGAAGCGAAGCAACAGCGCCAAGGGGGTGACCGCCGGTTTATCAAAGCATCTGGCCACCCGCCCGCACGCTTCCTCGCGTTGTTTTCGCCGGGTATGCACGACCTGCATTTGCTCGGAAATGGCCACAAGCAAGCCGTCCTGTGTCGCCCCATGGTTGGCTATTGTGCGAAGTCGACCGAACATTTCGTGCAACTGGCTGTACGCAGCTATCTCCGCTCTGTAGCACGCTATCAATTGCATCCAGACCAGATTCGCGCCACCATCCCCTAAAGGGCAAGTGCCAGGAGGATTCGTCCTAGAAGGCGGCATATTGAAAATCATAAACGAGGTGCGTGGAGCCGCCATACTACCTTGGGAGAGCACAGCATCCTTTGCTGGGATTTTACATCCGCTATGCCATGGCCCCAAGGGAGTATGCCCAAAGTAGCTCCGAACAGATAGGGTCTGCTCAAGCCTGCGCCCCCATGCGCTTCAAGCATGGGAGTCGCTGGGTATTGAGCAACTCCCATGATGATTCGCCTACACCGATTATCTTTTGCCCGAGTACTACCCGCCATCCTGTGCACCTTGCTTTCAGCAGCAGAGTTCCCCAACCAGTCACCGCAAATGAACCCTCGAAACGGGCTTGCCCGTCTCGATCCTCCTGTCCCCAAATTCCACCTGACGTCTGCTTATGGAGAGGCCGAGGTCACTCAAGGTGAGCGCACTCGTCGCTTGGAATTTCGCGACACCGCTGCGGCACGGGACGCGACATTCCGAACCAAGGCAGGAACGGAAATCAGTCTGGCCTTTTCCAACGGGGCGATCATCGCACTCGCTGACGAAAGCAACATTCATATCGACGATTTCACACAGGACACAAGCGCCCGACAAGAGTCTGACGTCGAGGCAGAACTGGCCGCGTCGCGCTTACAGATCCGCCTCAAACATGGGCGTGTTGCCTTTGCCGCTTCGGCCGGTCAAAGTTCTTTAGTCAGCGAGTTCGGCACGGTACGGATGCATGGAGGCCGCGTAACGATGGAAGTCGGCCTGCAGGGAATGAACGTCTCCATATTCTCGGGCGAAGCACTCGTTACTGTCGGCTTGAATGGGATGGGAGCAGTGGTGCGCGCGGGAGAGCAAGCCAAACTGCTACCCGGCGAACCTATGACCATCGGCCCCATCCCCTCTGAGGGGAAAAATCGGGACGCAAAGTTGATGGCGCTTGTGGAGCAGGCAGCAAACGCCGTTGTTTTCGAGCAAACAGGACGCGGGGGCGATTGGGAGTTTGTGCCGCACCCCCTAACTTCCGCCAACCCGCCCAGCTCACTTGTAATCAGTCCGGACCGACTTCAATAGCGCGCCTTGGACTGCACGCACCGAAAGATTCGCGTAGATCCCAGCCACCGCGGAATATTCGGCCTCTCCTCAAGGTTCATATTATCCATTATCCCATGGGAGCATACCCTCGAATAACAACTGCGGGTAGATTGTCTTCTAGAGACACCACCCTGTGACACCCGCCGCGCTTCAGCTCCTCCCTCAATCCATTCACCATGGAAATCGGCTGACACACAAGTGGCGAAGGATACGGCTGCAAATTGTCACTTTCTCAGTTTTCACCACCGTCTTGAGCCCTGCGTTTCCGCAGACAACGCTCTATTGGGACTCAAACAAGACGACTGCAGGCTCTGGTAATTTGGGTGGCTCATGGTCCAGCACTTCCAAAAAGTGGAGCACGGCTCCGGCAGGCAACATTGCCACTCAAGGCTGGATTGGCGATTCGTCCGCCATCTTCAGCGCTGGCACCGATTCCACGGGAAGCTACACCGTCAATGTCGTCGCCACGCAAACGGTGAAAAATATCACGGTGGAGGAAGGCAACCCCACCCTTCGCGGCGGATCACTCAACTTTTCCGTTACCACTTCTACGATCGATGTCGCTGCGAACAGTACCCTGACACTCAGCAATTCCCTCGATGCAAACGGTAGCATGTCGATTGTTACAGCCGGCAGCTTAACCAAAAGCGGCGAAGGCACATTAGCACTGGCGAAAAATCTCTCTCTGGCCGGTTCATTGAACATCAGCGGCGGCACACTTTTGCTTTCAGGCACAAATTATTCCTTTGGCACAATGGATGTCACTGGAAACTCAATTATCGATTTCGTTGGCAACACCACGCTGAGCATCGGCACCTTGGTGCTCGCCCCTGGTGCAACTCTCACGATCCGCGATTGGCTTGACGCGAGTGATGCGTTCTCGGTCACGACTTGGACAGGTGCAACCATGGACACAAAGGATGTGGCCCCGATGAACCAAGTGAGTTTTGTCGGCAACATCGGGCCCGGTTCGATATGGGAGAGCTTCGACCATCGAGTACGTCCGGTTCCCGAACCGTCGCACTATGGTGCAATCTTGGTGGGTACGCTCGGCGGCATCGGGTTATTCTGTCGATTCCTCAATATCCGCAGGCAATAATGGCAAGCTCAAGGGCACGTCTTCAAAGTCACATGAGCCCGAGGGAAACACAGGTCAGGGAGACGAAGGCGGCATAGGCGGTGGTGGTCTGTTTGTAACGAGTGGCGATGCGGCGGGTGGATTTGAGTCTGGCGAAGGCGTTTTCGATGGTAAGCGTCCGACCGGCGACCTCTTGACAGGCAGTAGCCACTCATCTGACAGAGATCTCGTTGCCGATGGTGACTACTGCCTACGAGTTCTGCCTCGTAGTGGTGACCATCACGAAGCAGACCGCGAGGACTCCCGCACTTCGCGCCAACGAGCCGGAGTCAGATCTACACCACATTCGTGGAAGCGCGTTTGTCTCGGCAGCTTCCGACCAGACCGTTACCAGTCTCGCCGGTGCCGATAGGCGACTGCGGGTGGAACCGCAGGTTCTATTCTTATGGTGGATCACGCATAGTGAACATCTACTTGAGCGACTTCACGTCGCACCGCGCCATACGCATCGGACTGGAGCAGTCTGCGATAATCGTTGAGCAAGGACGTGAGCTCACCATGACGACGCGACAGTCGCCAATCGAACACGACATCGCCGCCGGGTCGGCTGATCACCCACAGCCAACCTTGAGTTGTCCCACCGCGTTTCTCATCCGGGTCGTTACATCGCACCGGCGTCTCGTCCGCCTGGACCGCAACCGCGCTCCCTTGCTCGCCCAGGCCCCCGCCCGCGTGGTGCCCGGCGGCTTCGCCTCGGCCGGGCTGATCGCCTGGGCGCTGACCGCGAAGTACTGCGATCATCTTCGTAAACGTGGCCAGGCGACCAGAACACTATTCCCCAGCGCCACTCACGGCCGACTACACAAGAGTCCGTTCGAATCTAAAGCATGAGTCGCAATACGACATCGCTGTCGTCCAATGTCTGACTGGGTGCGTATTTTGCCGCCGGTCCGAGAACCTCAAATCCCAGGCTTTCGTAGAACTTCACCGTGTGGGCATCTACTGACCCTGTGTAAACCCAGAGTTCCTTTCCGCCTCTCGCCTTCGCGCGCGCGGCAACATTTATGATCGCCGCACTACCCAGTCCGAGCCGGCGCCATTTGGGACGGATACCAAACCATGTGATCCAATAGGCGGATTGAGGAGTCTCCGGCCGCTGGTAGAGACCCGTAACGCCGACGATTTCCCCGGCGTGCTTGATGAGGTATATCTGCCAATAGGCCAGCGGGGTTGAGCGCACTCCGATGCCACACCAATGCAGCATCGAAAGTAAAAAACGATCGCCCAACTCGATCTCCCGAAGGACCGGAACGAATTGCTCTACATGCCGGCTCTCAAGCAGGGTCACGGCGTTGAAGTCGATGGCGCTCATGGAAGGTAAGTCAGGTCAACTTGAGATCAAGATTTCTGGCACGGAACAGCTTGACCAGCTCCAATTCATTGCCGGCCATCAGTCGATAGAGAGCGCAATTGTCCGGCATGGCTGCTTTGTGCTGCGTGATATGGAAGCCAAACCCCTGTAACAAGCGGTCGCCGTGGTCGGAGTAAGCCAACGCCAGAATCTCGCAGGGATAGCGCACATAAAGATCGTTCAGCCATGAACCCAAAGCGCCATTGAGAAGGTTCTTCACGCAGCCGCCTTTCCCGATTAGTTCCACGCGCAACATCAGGCCGGTAATGTACCAATGGCACGAGGGGCGCCGGGAGGCCAATCTCACCATTCGGGCATCGAGTTCCGCCTCCTTCAGCTTAGCGGACTTGATCTGCTCGGACCATCGTCGTGTCACCGGCCAAATACCCATGGCACCCATGATCTCATTCTCGTGGAAGAGCACGTGCAGCCCCGAAGGAAACGCCCTCCAAAGGTCCAGAAAATGATCGAAAGTTATGTTTCCTTCGCCGTAGGCCTCGTTGTCGATGGTCCAAAGATCGTGCAGTTCGCCTTCGGTACGAATCTTGCCCATGCGCAGTCTGGCTTTTCCGGTTTTGGGCGCAGTGTGCCGCAAAGCCTCGAACATGGCGACCAAGTGCGGATTGGCCAGCGGCGCGACGGCGGGGCGTGACGTTCGGCGCCGATCAACCACATCATGAGGAAACGGGATGTCGTTGAAAGACACGACTGGCATGCGTTTCTTGGAATGCGCGGCAAGAGCTTGAACCAGCTCGTAGTGGCTGCGTTGGTCAATAGCGTGCCCTGCCTCGGCTTTTTGGATCAGACGAAGGGAATAGCCCGACACGTCAGCGAACATCTGCTGGCTCCAACCGAGGCGCTTCCTGCCTGCGGCAAACAAACGCCCGGTTTCCGGAAACGGCGGCGGCATCTTCTGGGCGGAATATAGCGTGCGGTCTTGTGCGGTTTTCATGCGGGTGCGTGCGGCGCCATGTGAACAGAAACGTGATAATCTGTTCGTGCCTGCCGGTTATTACCCGTCAGCACACCGAACCTCCACAAAACCTCAGATATCCACAGCATACTTATGAAGAAAAATACTCCATCGAAACAGGTCGCGAGAAATATCGGCCATCCCGAGCCGGTGGTTGAGCCCGATTTTTCGGGTCTCGATACAGCGGCCGACATAATTCGAGACGCTGCGAAAATGGGTTTACTGGCTGAATTGCGCGCACTGCTCTGCAAGGACTGCTCGATAGAGAAAGCAGATGCTCAGCAAACGGCGCGGGACATCGCTTATGAGCTGGCGGGGGCCAAGGACCGGCACCTGGCGGTCGATGTGTTTATCCGCGCCACCGGCATAGCGGAATTTGGTCCGGCAAGTCTGCGCGATTACGCTACAAGGCACGGCGTCTGCCATGAATGGTTCCGGCAGGAAGTACTCGCTATGCAGAAGCGCCTCAACCTGCGCGTGAACGCGCTGATCCCATTTCGTCCCCCGGGCCCAACAATCCATCCCGATCTCGACCATGCTGCCTGACGAGCACACGCTGTTTGCGAGTCTTCCCGGTGAGCATGTGACCGAGGCTACCCGACTCGGGCTGAAATTATCCTCCACGGTGGATGGCCAGGCCTGGTCTAGGCTGGTCGTACAACTCGCGAAGATCGCCGGCAGCGTCACACGCAGATCCGACACGCTGACCGCGTGGCTGGGAGATGTGCTTGTTTATGGAGAGGAGAAGAAATATCGCGGACAAATCACCGAGTATGCCCGCGCCGCCGGACTTCACCCCACCACACTCCGCAACGCCAAGCTGGTCTGCGCCCGCATTCCCGTGTCGTGCCGGCGCGACGCTTTGAGCTGGGCGCATCATTGCGAAATCGGCAAGGCATTCCGCGATGCGCCGGAAATCGCCAACTGGCTGGATTTGTCCGCCAAAGAAAACTTGAGCCGAACCGAATTGAGGCAACGCATCCGGGAACAGCAGAGAAGACCGGAATATTCTTCCGCGCGGGGCAACCCGCTCGAAACCGACTCTTTCGGCATGCTGCGCGATTTGCGGGCACTCGACCGCCAAATCTCAAACCGCCGCTCCACATGGGTAACTTGGTCGCCGTCGGCCTGTCGCCTGGCCCTGACGGAAATGCGTGAGCTGGTCACTTTTTTGCAGACAATTCAGGCGAAAGCCGTCGCCAGCCAATCAAACGAAAACTCCTCCGGTTAACTTGTCCGCTTGCGACCGGTTTTCGCTCTGATCAATCGCGTGGCGTCAGGTAGCTCCGGTGCGAGCAGCTGCCACGCCTCCAAACCAAACGGTGCCGCCAGCTTTTCCACCGTGCTGATTTTCAGCTCCCGCTTGGACTGGTCGTTCTCAATGCGCTGGTAAAATTTGTAGCTGACCCCGGAGATTTCAGAAAGGGCCTCCTGTGTCAGCTCATGCCTCGTGCGCAGGGTGCGAAGGTGGGCACGAAGGCGGTTGAGCAGCATGGGCTCAGACTAACCGAGCCGGATTAGGCTTTACACCCCACCATCGGTAGAGTCTTGGTGTCAACAACACCCCTCCATCGGTAGAGTCTCTGTGCTCGTTCGCCTTATCCTCCTCCTTCTGCTCATGGGCTCGACCCGCGCCACCGAACTGCCCGCCCCGATCTGGCAATATCGCCCGGCGAGCCTGCCGAACGGCTGTT
The DNA here is from genome assembly GCA_016187925.1 of Opitutia bacterium. Taxonomy (GTDB): domain Bacteria; phylum Verrucomicrobiota; class Verrucomicrobiia; order Opitutales; family Opitutaceae; genus Didemnitutus. Next base: position 30,150 of record JACPIS010000009.1, read on the forward strand.
TCGTAGAGGCCGTCGTGTTTGCGGATTGGTACATGACCAAGGAATTCGATGGCCCGAAAACCTGGGCGAAGCCGGTTTTCATCACCGCATGGGTCGGATCCCGATCCTTCGCCCATGCGGTTGCCATATTTCAGTGGCGAGGACGGTACTATCTATGGGACGCAGAATGGGGAGCGATGCCCTTGCGCATGGATCGCTATAAGGGCCGTCCGGGAATCACGCTGGCCGGGTTTGCCGAACTGACCTATCGCGATGCTCTCGAAGGTAAACTGGCCAAAGCACAACAGGGGCCGGCGCCGCAACCCCTGCTTCATCTGTCATGGCCACCTGGCCTGGATGTTCTTGGTTGGGCAGAGCAGAGGCTTGGGTCAACTCGGCCCACGTTTCGCCTGGTCATTGCAACCCCCGATGGTGAGCGCCGCATGCTCGGCTTTGTAGTGCAGGAGGAAATGTTTCTCTATAATGAGGAGAAAGGCACCGTCGGCGGAAAGATTACGGGCGACCCCACCAAGCATCTCCACGAACTTGCCCGCCGGATTTATCCACAAGTTAAAGATATTCGGCTATCGGCTTTAAAAACTCCCGCGCAGGGTGCGGCGGGCTCAGGTCGCTGACTGGCGCTGCCGGTTGACACGAGGAGGTAGGTATCCGGCCGTGATCTCGCGCCGGTATCTATGAAATACATCGGACGCCTTCTCACACTCATCTCATTTGTCTGGTTGCTGACCGCTGGTCTGCATTCCACGACGCATCTCCTGCAGCCCATTTTCGGTGTGCCGCCTTCGCTCCGCTGGTTTTGGCGGCTGCCATTGCCGGTTTCGGTTTGGGATCCCTGGTCGGTCTGGCCCCTGCTGCTCGGTATCGCCGGAGCATTAGTCGGAGCGCTATTGGTCGACCGCGCCAAACGGACCGAGAAGGAACGGAAGGAGGAAAGCGAAGCATGAGCTCTGTGCAGCATCGCCTTATCACCTGCCTGCAACGGCGCGGCAATCTCGGTAAAAGCACCGTGCTCGCTGCCCTTGCGCAATACTGCGACCAGCGCCGGGTGTCGTGGCAAGGCTTCGATCTCGACCCCGATCACCGGAGCCTTTCCCGGCTGTTCCCGGAGAGCGTTTCGTTGCGCGAACTCGGCGACGAACCCGAGGGCGAAATCATCAAACTTGCCCGTGTCGCCACCGAAGCCCCCGTGACCCTCTTCGATCCGCGCGCCCATGTCGCCGATACGGTGCTCCGCGGCTGGGACATGATTCGGTTTCCCCAGCAGTTCATCGCCGGCGGCGGACGGATCACCTCGCTCGTCTTTCCCGGCGACGATCTGGAATTGCTCACCGACATCGATGCGATTGTCACGCGCATGGGCGGCACCATTGATTATGTCGTCGTCCGCAATCCGGCGCGCCAGCCACGGTGCCGCATGTTCGATGGCTCGCAACTCGAGACCGATCTCCGGCAGCTCGGCGCCGTCTTCTTGGAAATCCCCACCCTGCTCGCTCTCGCCCGCAATCATCTCGCGGCCTTGGAAACCGAACTTGGCCGCGGCGTTACCCACGTAGAGGCGGTCGCCAACCGGGAGCTTCCGCTCGACGGCCTGGTTCGCCTTGTCATCGAAGATTGGGTCAAGACCGTGTTCCGGCGGCTCGACGCCGTTGCCGACCAAGTGCTGCCGGCGGCCTATGCCGCCAAAATCGGGCGCGTCGACCCGATGTCTTCGACCGAGGCACCGCGCATCACGCGTGGGGCAAAGATCAACCGCCAAAACCTCTGAACCATGCCTGAATCCTATCTCGAAAAATGCGTCCGCGCACTTCCGCCGGAAAAGCAAACCACCGCCCGAGAAGCCTTCCGGGCCATCGCAGAAAACGGCGACGACAATCTGATTTCCAAGCTGCTGGTGACTTTGGAGGCTACCTCTGCCTACTCCGCGACCATACCGGAAACCCTCGCCTCCAGCGGAGAGAGGTTTCTCAGCGAACTAGATCTCCGCCTGGCCCGGACCGTCCAGGCCCAAACCGAGCAAGAAACACGCCGGGAGGAACGGCTGCGCCAGTTGCTTACCGAGCTGGTACCGCAGCTCGGCAAGTCGCTGGCGCTGGACCGCGTCGCGGCCGGCTTGCAGGCTCAGACGACGGAGCTGGGCCGAGTGGAACGAAGCTTGGTGCGACTGCGGCGGGCCCGGGTGGGCGGTCTCTGCTTGCTCATGGCACTGGGTTTTCTTCTGGGAGCCGGTGCTGTCGCGGCCTACGGCTGGCGCGAGTACCGCGACGCCCGGCAGGCGGCACGATTTGTGGATCGGCTCAGTGACGTCGGCGTTGTCGCAAAAATTCAGCGCTCGGAAAACGGCGAGCACCTGTCCATCGAAGGTCCGGCCGCTCTACGCGGCACCGCTTGGCGGAAGGATGAGCGAGGCTACATCAACGGAGCGGACTTGGTATTTCCGATCCGGAACGAACGATGAAACCGTTGGCCGAACTCATCGAGCGTATCGCCATTGGCGCCGAGCCTGATCCGGCCGATATGCCCGTGCTGGGCTTCGGCGACGGCCTGACCGTGACCCGTCGCCAGTTGACCGAATCCGTCCTCGTTCTGGCCAGCGTCGGCACCGGCAAAACGACCCTTTCGCGCACGCTCTCCCGTGCCATGCTGCGCGACCGATTCGGCGGACTTGTGCTGTGCGTGAAGCAGTCGCAAGTAGGGGACTTTGCCCGCACATGCGCCTTGGAATCCCGCGAGTGTGACTTGATTGTCCTCGGCCCCGGGCGGAATCAGGTGTTCAACCCGCTGGCCGCGGAGACAAGTAGCTCCGAAGCCGCGGCCCTCGTGAGCGAACTGGCCGAGGTACTCGCCGAGCGGGTGAAGGAAGGCGGAGAAAACGATGCGTTCTGGCGGGCGCAACTGGGCATCATTCTGCGCAATCTCTTCACGCTCTGCCGGCTCGTCAGCGGCCGGCACGATCTGCTGCGGGCCGCCGAGCTGTTTGACGGCCGGGCCAACACTCTAGCCGAACTGTCCGATCCAGTCTGGCAGCAACGCAGCCCGATGGCTGCAGCACTGGCCGCGGCGCAATACCACAGCGCAGACCCCGACGTCCGTTTGGCCGTGGAATATTTCACGCGCGCCTACCCCACGCACGGCGACCGGCTGCAGGGTTCGCTCGCTGCCACGGTGGCCGGGGTGTTCGACCACTTGCGCCGCTCGCCACTGCAAGAATTATTTACCGGCGAATCGACCTTCGCGATGGACGACCTGCTCGACCATGGAAAGATCTGCGTCGTCGGGCTGCCGGCGCTGGATTCGACGGAGGGACGGATCGCCAACGCGGTAATGCAATTTTGCTTCTGCCGGGCCGCAACACGCCGGCCCCGCCGACACTACTCGTTCCTTCTAGCCGACGAATGCCAGGAAACCGTCAGTCGCGAGCTGATGCGGAAGCTGGCGGTGTTGCGGGAATTCAAGGTCGCCTCGGTCATGCTGACCCAAAACCTTGCGGTGCTGGATGACCGGATCGGCGAGACCGCCCGCGAGGGGTTTTGTGGGCTGCTCGGCCTCAAAATCTTCGGCCTGCAGGGCCATGCCGCCACCCGGCAGTGGGCGACCGAGCAGATCGGCAAACGCAAGGTGCCGGTCGAGACCAGGAGCACCGGGCGCAACACGGGAGAACGCAGCCGCGGCCGAACGACCAGTGTCTCGACCCATGAGCATTGGGACTACCGGGTGCCGCCGTCCCGGTTCGCCGAATTGAAGACCGGGGAGTCAATCTGCCTGCGCCAAAGCCGGGTGTGGCTGGCACGCTGGCACCAGCATCACCCGGGCACTGCCGGCACCGTGGGCATACTCTGAACTTTACAATACCAAGTCCTTTGTAGATATAGGACGAGGTATTGTATGAAGCGCACCAACCCCATGACCACCGCATTCAAAGGCGCCCTCGTCAAGCGGACCCGAGAGCTGGAAACAAGCGGGATCAACCGCGTGCAGCTGCAAGCGGCCGTCCGGGCCGGACAGGTGGTGCGGGTGGCCCGGGGGCTCTACCGCCTGCCGCAGGCCCCGGTCGGAGAGCATCATTCGCTGGCGCTGGCCGCCAAGCGTGCGCCCCAGGGGGTCGTTTGCCTCCTAAGCGCTCTGCGCTTCCACCGCCTGACCACGCAGAGCCCGCATGAGGTCTGGCTCGCCCTGCCCAAACACGGTTGGCAACCACAGGTAGGCGGCCTGCCGCTGCGGTACTTTTGGTTTTCCGGTGCGGCTCTGACGGCGGGTATCGAACACCACACCCTCGATGGTGTGCCGGTCCGGATTTATTCGCCGGCTAAGACCGTCGCGGATTGCTTCAAGTATCGACGGAAAATCGGCCTCGATGTTGCGCTGGAAGCCCTGCGCGAGGCTTGGCGGGAGCGTCGCTGCACGATGGATGAGCTGATGCGTTACGCCCGGATTTGCCGGGTCGCCAATGTCATCCGCCCCTATCTGGAGGCGCTGACCTGAAATGGCCGGTCAGCGCAACCTGCCCGCCTCGGTCCGCCAGCAATTGCTCAACTTGAGCGCGAAGCGGGGCGAGGCCTTTGATCTTGTTCTGGTGCGGTTTGCCATTGAACGCCTGCTGTATCGGTTGAGCCAGTCACCCCATGCCGACCGATTTTTGCTCAAGGGGGCCATGCTCTTTGCGATCTGGCTGGACGGTTCGCACCGCCCGACGCGGGATGTCGATTTGCTGGGATTCGGACCGGATGACGCCAACGACATTACCGCAGTGTTCCGGGAAGTGTGCGCCGTCGCCGTCGAGGACGATGGGTTGCAATTCCAGGCCAGCACGCTGCGGGTCGATCCGATCCGAGGGAATACGCACTACTCCGGGCTCCGCGTCCGGCTGGAAGCTAGGCTCTCCACCATCCGGATTCCCGTCCAGGTGGATATTGGCTTTGGCGATGCGGTCACCCCGGAGCCGGAAACCGTCACTTTCCCAGGGCTATTGGATTTCGCGACCCCGGTGCTGCGCGCCTACCCCATCTACACGGTCGTCGCGGAGAAAACCGAAGCCATGGTACATCTCGGCGAAACCAACACCCGGATGAAAGATTTCTATGATGTGTGGTTTCTCAGCGGGCGTTTTGATTTTGACGGACCGACGTTGGCCAAGGCCATGTACGCTACGTTTGCGCGACGCAGGACTGCCCTGCCGGCGGGCATGCCGCTGGCTTTGACGGAGGGGTTTGTGGAAACACGTGCGCCGATGTGGCGAGCATTCCTCAGACGCAACGGTCTGCGCGAATTACCCTTCCCGGAAGTGAGCGAGAAATTGCGGGAGTTTCTCGGACCGGTATTGGCGAGCCCCCACCAGGAGATTCAGCGGCGCCACTGGAAAGCCAACCGTGGATGGATCAAACTGCCGAGCATTTCCTGACCCAGTGCTTTGGAATATTCGTGCCACTGGTCAATAACTCCTCGCCGGTACGAGCCCATCCCGCCAATCCCTTCACTCGGCACAAAAGACAAGACGAGCCATTAACATCACCACAATATCCAATGATCGCATTCCTGAAGAGAATACTTGGGGTGCCTGTCTCCCGAAAGGACAAGGAGTGCGCAGACTCCGAGTGGCGCAAAGCGCTATGGGAGCAGCATCAGCGAGACAAGTTTGAGCAGGAAGAGAAACGACGCCTGAATTCTGCCGCGACCGATATGCTCGGTTCATGGGGCTGGGATTTCGACAAGCGGACCCTGGCCGACACCATCTCGCTATTGCTGACTGATCGAAAAACAAAGACGCACCTCTTTTCCCAGTACACTGAGAAGCTGCATTATCTGGCGAAAAAGCGCGTCGATGGAAAGGTAACCAAAACCCTCTACATCGCGCAAGGAGCATGGCAGCTAAACGCGGCCTACGTAGGACATGCCAGGGCCGGCTTGGAAAACGGGTATGAAGTTTCTTGCTGCCTGGTGCTTTCGGACTATGAGTCCGTCATGCCATTACACGCATGCCCATTCCCCTCGCCAGCTGAGGATGTGAGGTAGGGGAAAGCCAATCTCTGCGCAGAGCCACAGGGCTCATGCATCCAGATTGAATCGCGGACGTTTCACCGATCCGACCTGCGCCGAAATCATGGAGGGAGGCCGCTCTGGCAGGGATGATGCCCGCCGCTGTCGTACTTTCTGGAAATTATGAATGGTGCTCGGTGCCACGCTAAGGTCGAACATCTCGCGGAGCGCCGTAGCGATTCGCTGGTAGGTCCAGCGCCGCTGCCTAAGCTGGGTGATCAGCTCCGCGTAGGGTTCCAATTTGCTGGGAGCTGGCCTGGTGTCGGCCTGCGCGAGGAAGGCGGCGATTTTCTGGTCTAGGCTCATACGGAGGGGATGTCGTCAACCGAGCCTGTTCGAGTCGCATCCGGGTAGATTCGAGGGGATTCAAAGGAATTCGCAAGGTTGGTCTAAACACAATCGAACGGCCTCGAATTCGCTGCCCCGGCGTTCGAGCCCGTTCGGGCGTTCCTAACGACGCAAATATGGCGCTAGACATATTGCGTCTCTCCTCAAAGCCGCCCGCTCCCGGCCCGGTTGACAACGTACCTTTCTGAAAAGGGACGCATGTTCACGATGGCCAAGATCAAGGACGGGGGCACTTACCTTGCACAACACCTGAGCGCGAATGACTACTATTGCGAAAACGAGAAAGTCACCGGGCTCTGGCAAGGACGCGCCGCCGAAAGACTCGGTTTGCACGGGGAAATCCATGCCGATGATGCCGCCTTTGAAAACCTCCGGCACAACCGCTACCCGGACGGTCAGGGCAAGCTCACCGCCCGGGATGGCCATGACCGGGTGCGGTTCTTTGATTTCCAATGCAGCGCCCAAAAGTCGGTTTCCATCATGGCGGTCACCATGGGCGACACCCGGCTCCTGGTGGCCCATGACCGGGCGGCGGTGGTGGCGTTCGGGGAATTGGAGAAATTTGCCGCCTGCCAAGCCAACACCGTTTTTCAGCGCAATAACCGAATCACCGGTAACGTCGTCGCCGCGACCTTTCGGCATACCGCGAGCCGAGCCCTAGACCCGCAGGTCCATACGCATTTCGTGGTGGCCAATGCGACCTGGGATAAGGCCACCAAGTCATGGAAGGCGTTAACGGAATTTGAAATGGTCCGGGCCATCCGCTACGCCGGGAAAACGTACCAGAACGAGTTGGCGAAGGAATGCCGCCAACTGGGGTATGAAATCACCCCGGCCCGGGATGCCCGGGGGACTGTTACCGGCTTTGAAATCGCCGGAGTTTCTGAGGACGTGCGCACGCGGTTTTCCAAGCGCCGTGCGGAAGTCGAACGCGGGATTGCTGCATTTGAGACGAAAAACGGCCGGACCCCGACCACGGCAGAGGTCCACGCCATCACGGTAGAGAGCCGCAACGCCAAGCTGGCAGAGGTGACCACCCCGGCCGTCTTAGCGGCCCAGAAGGGGCAGCTAATGCCCGCAGAATGGGCCGAACTGTCTGCCCTCAAGGCCCAAGCCTTGGCACAGGGAGACCCTGAGTCGATACCGACCCGGGAACGCGAGAGCCTGCGGCTGTCCGTGGGGCACCTGTATGAGCGCCGGTCGGTGGTAGTGGGACATGAGGTCTTGGCGGAAGCGCTCAACCAGAATCTGGGTTACGTCGAGCTGGGGCGCCTGCACGCGCAGGCCGCCAAGGGCGGACTGGTTGCCCTTGATGAAAAGCCCTGGCTGCACGGGTCATTCGCCACACCGCGCGGACTTGCCCAAGAGCGGTGGGCCGTGGAATTCATCGGCCGCACGAACGGCACGTTCCCGGAATTAGGCCATGCGGATCAATCCGCCCTGGCTCATCTTTCACCCGAGCAACGACGGGCTGTTGCTGAAGTGCTCGGCTCCCGGGATCAGGTCGTCTGCCTTCGCGGGGCAGCCGGTGTCGGCAAAACAACCGTCCTCAAGGTCATGCATGACGCGCTGGTTGCGGACGGACGGCAGGTCTTGACCTGTGCTCCAACCTCGTCGGCGGCCGACACGCTGCGTCATGACGATATGACGAATGCCACCACCGTGGCCAACCTCCTGCAAAATGTCGCGCCGCGCGACATTCGCCAAGGGACTGTGCTGATTGTCGATGAGGCTGGTCTGGCCTCCAACCAACAGGGAGCGGAATTGCTCCAGTTGGCCGAAAGAAACGGCGCACGTGTCGTTGTTCTAGGCGACAGCCGGCAGCATACCTCCGTTGAAGCCGGTGACTTCCTGCGCATCCTCGAAACCCATGCCCCAATCTATCGGGTGGAATTGACCGACGTTCGCCGGCAAACGGTCAAGGAATACCGTGATGCCGTCCGGCTCATGGCCGCCGGATCGGCTCGGGACGGATTGGAGCAGTTGGACGGCATGGGCTGGCTACATGAGTGCAAAGCCGAATACCTCCGGTCCGCCGTCGGCGACTACCTGCGCGTGTCCGATAATGGCCAACGGTTGGACCGGGTGTTGGCCGTCACGCCGACTTGGGAGGAAAACCACGCCTTTACCGCCTTGCTGCGCAATGAGCTGAAAGCCCACGGCACGCTCGGGGCCGGGGAAACGCTGATCTCCCATGACCCGCTCCCCTGGACCAAGGCGCAACTGGGTCGGGCCGCAAGTTACACCCCTGGCCTCGTGGTTACCTTCAACCGGAGCGGGGACGGGTTCAAACGCGGAGAGTTTGCCCCGGTCGTCCGTGTCGAGGCGGGGCAAGTTTGGGTCGCCGGTCGCACCGGCGAACAGGCCCTCCCCTTGCGAGGCGGGAATTTTTCGGTAGCCAAGGTGCAACCCATGGAGGTTTGCCCGGGTGATAAATTGCTCGTCCGGGCCAATGACCGTGCCGCCAAACTCATCAACGGGCAGACGCTGAACGTTACGGCAGTCAAGGACGGCATCATCCACACCACCGAAGGCCGGAAGATCGACACCGGGAAATTTCGGCAATTTGGCTACGGTTTCGCCGTCACCAGCCATCGCTCCCAGAGCAAGACCACGGATCACGTCGTGGTCGCCGCCGCCCGCTTGGATGCGAAGGCGGCTTATGTCGCCTGCTCCCGTGGGCGGCTCAGTTGCTCTGTGCACACCCCGGACAAGGTCGCGCTGCTGGAAAGGTTGCCGCAGGGTACCCGGCCAGCCGGGCTGGATTTTCAGCCGCTGGCGGCAGGGCTGGCACGCACGGAAGCTTGGGCCCGGCTGGATCGTCATGTGCCAGGGACGGAGGACAGGCCCGATCCCGCCGTCTCCGCGTTGGCCCATCCCTGGTGGCGCGGCATCATGCACGGGGTGGCGGAATGGGGCCGAAAGGCCATGCCGGGACACCCGGTAGACAGGGCCGCAGAGGTAAGAATTCACAACCAAACGCGCTAACATCCATGCCCGACCAATCCCCGCACCCCTATGAAATGCACCCGCAAGGCGGGGCCGGTTTCACCGTTTTTGAGGCCGGTGAAGCCGTGGGCCTGCCGCTCCTGCATTTGAACAAGGCCACCTTGCGTGGGGCCGGGGGCCTGAAAATGACGTTGGAATTCAGCGCGGCGCAGGTGGTGGTAGAAGGCGAGGGACTGGCGGAGCTATTCGGACACCTGCTGGCGGGCAAGGTTAAGACCATACGCCGTGGGACGCACGGCGTTTGTGTCGTCACGGCGGTTCAGGTCTTGGATGTGTAGCGGCGTCAGCCGCGTTGGCGACCGGCAGCAGTCTTCGGCCGCAACGCGCGCCGAAGTGTGCGGACGGTCGCCCCTTTTGGTTCTTTTTCCAAAAGAAGGGAGGAGCAGTCGGGCGGGATTGGCAAAAGGCGGACAGCGTCCGCGCTGGTAGTCTTTGGCCAATCCTGTCCGTCTGCGGGGTGGGCGCTTTTTGAGGCGGAGCCGCCAGTCTGGGGTGGCTCCGGGTGGATGAGATCGGTACGGAGCGGGCTGCAAGGATCATCCCGCTCCCAAGCGACCCCAACGGGGCTCAGACGAGCCCCGCTTCGCGGAAGGAGTAGTATCCGCGTCCGGTCGGATCGGCCTCAACCTCGCCAACGATCACATGGTCGAGCAAGTCGATGTCCACGGCGCGGCAGGCCTCCCGGAGTTGGCGGGTGACCTGGATGTCAGCCTGGCTCGGTGTCGGGTCCCCGCTCGGATGGTTGTGTCCCACGATAATCGCTGCGGCAGAACCTAGAATGGCTGCACGCAATACTTCCCGGGGATGCACGAGGGATGAAGTCAGGGTGCCAAGGGACACCATGGTCCGGCCGATGGGATGGTTCCTCCGATCGAGGAGGATGACCCAGAAGGATTCCTGCGTTGGGTGGCTCTCGAAGCCGGAGCGGAGATAATCCGCCGCTAGGGCGGGCTGGTTGAGGATGACTTTCTCCCCTTTGGAGATCAGATTGTAGCGGATGGAGGCTTCATAGATGCGCATGCGGTGTTCGAGCCGCCGGCGCATCGGTTCCCGACTGACTGCCAGGTTGTCTCCGCGCGCCCGCGGCTCTACCGCGGGTTTCCACGTGGGGAGTCACGGCCCGGGAGTGCCGAGGAGAGGCGGCTTCAGCCGCCCGACGAGGGGGAAACGGACGGGCCAGAGGTGGAGCTGCCGTTAGGCGGACTACCTTGACCCCCACGTACAATGGAAAACCACGGCACGGGCGCTTAGCTGACAAAAAACCGGCCACCCGGGGCCGGCATAGATCGACACCCCCTGCGCTATCGCGCAGGCACCTTGAGCTTGGTGCGGATATGCACCGCCACTTCTGTCGGGTCGTAATAAACGAAATGCCCCACCCGATGATGTGGGATGCGCCGTAGGCGGGTCCACTCCCGCAGTGTCCGGATCGATGGCTCTCGCCCTGGCGGGAATATTCCACAGGCACGAAGACCGGTTATGTCAGTCAGGCTGTTGCCGAAAATGCTTGAGGCATGCATTGACTCCATACTCCCGCCTGCGCGTCAACCCGCCTTGCGGAGGGTATCTGATGGGAATGGCAAAGCTGGTGCCGGTGTGGCTGCCGCGTTTTCGGCGATGCTCCGTTTCGGCATGATTCTGAAGAACGCCTCGGCCTCTTCTTTGCTTTTCAAATCGAGGTAGTGCTTGCGGATGATTGATTCCGAATTGCCCGCTTGCAGCGCAGCTTCGCCGATGGAACGAAATTTCGCCACGAACATCGAGATGAACGTGTGCCGCATGACGTCGTGCGAGAGACTGAATTTCTCGACGACTTTCTCTCGGATGTGCTGGAGGTTCGTCGGGATGATCGGAAACTTCTCCAGCGGGTAAGTCTTAAGCCAAGCGGCGAGGTTCGGTTGGATAGAAATGCTGCGCGGCTCGCGCACCTTGGAAACTTCACCGTCGATGCGGACGATGTCCGAGTCGATGCGGATGTGCTCTGGCCTGAGTCGGAGAATCTCGCCGGAGCGGACGCAGGGTCGGATGCCAGCAAAGAGACAGAGAGCAAAGAACGGCACCGCCGCCGGATGCTCCTGTTCCACAAATGCCATCATGCCGGTGGCCTGCTGCGCCGACAGGGTTACTGCGCCGTAGCGCCGTTTGCGAAGTCGCCGTGCTGAAATCCTCTGCATCGGATTCTCGACAATCCAGTCACGCTCCAGCGCGAATTTGAGGAAAGTCCCCACGTGGCCGCGACGGTTGTTATAGGTCTTGTGCCCGACCCGGTCGAGTTCGAGATAGTCGCGGAGCCGTGCACCTGTGATCTCAGCCATGGTTACGTTCGGAAAGTGCTTAACGAGCCGATCCATCTCACGTTTGATGCGAGTAACGTGCATGGCCGAGATCAGGTCCTGTTGATGCTCGTGCTCTTTCGCCGCCTTGTAGTCACGGACCGCGTCTGTGAGCAGTTTGCTGGTGAGCGGCTCCCGGTAGTTGGAGAGGGCAAAATCCAAATAAAAGGTCAGTGGATGATGATGCCCCGTAAGCCGCCGAAAAATGGCCTCGGCCTCACGCACCTGTTCTATCGAGAGCGAGGTCGCAACGGTTTGCAGGCCCGAGCCCTTTTGCAGAGCCTGAATCTCCAGCGTGGCCTTCTCGGTCGCGGCCTCCTCGCGAAGCTTGAAGTTCTTGCGAATCCGGGTACCGGCAAGCCAACCGGAGACCCGCCAAGAGGTGGTCCCGTTGGAATTCTTGAACCGAACGATCTTGAATGATGAGGTAGCGGCCATGTTTAGGTTGCCACGTCAACTGGCAACCTAGCCTCGCCCGAACCGCTCTCACTCGGGAAAACTGGCGGAGAGGGGGGGATTCGAACCCCCGATACCTTGCGGTATACGCGCTTTCCAAGCGCGCGCATTCGACCACTCTGCCACCTCTCCGGGAATGCGAAAGAGGCCGAGTAAAGGTGGAAGTCGCCGCCCCGGTCAATGGAAATTCCTCCCTGCGCCCCAGCCTTGCCGAAAACCATGGCGGCACCGCTTTTGCGCGGAATCGGATGCGGCCAAAAACCTCCCGGACTCGCGGGCGAACGCCGCGTTGCAATCCCTCCGCCGGCGGGCAGACTTCCGTCCATCCACGCATGGGCACTCGACGCATTGTCATCATCGGCGGCGGCTTTGGCGGCGTGAAGTGCGCCCGCACCCTGCGCGCCCGCCTGCGGGCCGAGGAGGCCGAGATCGTGCTCTTCAACCGCGAAAACCATCTCGTGTTCAGCCCGCTGCTGGCCGACGCCGTCGGCTCCTCGCTGAACCTCATGGATGTCATCGTGCCGCTGCGCCAGTTGCTGCCGGGCGTCGTCTGCCGCACGGAGGAGGTGCAGCAGGTCGACCTCGCGCGCCACGAGATCGAGTTCGAGGGCTTCGACGGGCAGCCGCGCCGCCTCAGCTACGACCACGTCGTGCTCGCCTGCGGCAACATCTCCAACCTCAACGTCGTGCCCGGCATGGCCGATCACGCCTTCCCGCTCAAGACCGTCGGCGACGCCGCCGTGCTGCGCACGCATGTGCTCCAGCAGTTGGAAAAGGCCGAGGTGTGCGACGATCCCGTGCGGCGCCGGTGGTTTTTGTCGTTCATCATCGTCGGCGGCGGCTACAGCGGCGTCGAGTCGGCCGGCGAGATCAACGACCTCGTGCGCGGCAGCGTGCGCTTCTACCGGAACGTCCGCGCGGAGGAAATCACGGTCACTCTGATCCATTCGCGCGACCAGCTGCTGCCCGAGATCAGCGCGCAGCTGCGGGAGTTCGCGCGGAAGAAAATGGAGCGGGCCGGCGTCACCATGCGGCTCAACGCCCGCGTGCAGCTCGCCACCGGCGAGGGCGTGGGCCTGAAGGACGGTTTCGTCGCCGGCGCCACCATCGTCTGCACCATCGGCAGCACCATCGCGCCGGTCGTCGAGCGCCTGGCCACGCCGAAGGAGAAGGGGCGCCTGCTCACCACGCCCGACATGCGGCTGCAGGGCAGCGCCAACGCGTGGTCCATCGGCGACTGCGCCGCCATCATCAACGCGCACGACGGCCAGCCGTCGCCACCCACTGGCCAGTTCGCCGAACGCGAGGGCCGCCAATGCGCCGAAAACATCGTCCGTGTGCTGCGCGGGGAGCCGGTGCGTCCCTTCCGCTTCAAGGTGCTCGGGCAGCTCTGCTCCATCGGCGGCCACAGCGCCGTCGCGGAGATGTTCGGCTTCAAGCTTTCCGGTTTCTGGGCGTGGTTCGCCTGGCGCGGCGTTTATCTTTTCAAGCTGCCCGACTGGTCGCGCCGCATCCAGGTGGGCCTCGACTGGGCCTGGCTGCTGTTCTTCCCGCGCGACCTCAGCCACCTGAAAACCGACGTCACCGACCGCGTGACGCACGCACATTACGAGCCGGGCGACATCATCATCAAGCAAGGCGAGCCGCCGACCAACTTCTACGTCATCGAGAAGGGCGAGGTGGAGGTCGTGCGGGCCACGCCCGAGAAACCCGACGGCGAAGTCATTGCCGTGCTCAACGGCGGCAATTTCTTCGGCGAGGCCGCGCTCGTGAACAACCAGCCGCGTGTCGCCTCGGTCCGCGCCCGCACCGCCGTCGAGGTGGTCGTGATGGGGCGTCACGTCTTCACGACGGTCTCGCGCTCGCTGGCGCCGCTGCGGCAGGCCATCGCCCAGGCGGTCACGCGCCGCGCCGCCTCGTTCTGGACGCAGCGGCCCGAGGCGCTGGCCGTTCTGCGCGGCAGCGAGCTGCGGGAGTTCATCGAACCGGCCCCTGCCCCGTTGCTCGCCGCCAACACGCCGTTGCTCGAGGTCACGCGCGTCTTCGCCGAGTGCGCCCCGGATTTCTTCTTCGTCTCGACCGACGGCGCCCGGCTTGACGGGCTCGTGACCCTGACCGACCTGCTGCGCGCGCAGTCGTCCAATCTCGGACCCGACGCCCCGGTCGCGTCGTTCATGACCAAGGATCCCGTCGCGATCCTCGCGACGGACACCGCGCTGGTCGCCGCCTCGGTCTTCCGCGAGTATGGCCTGAAGACGTTGCCCATCGTGGCCGACAAGGACTCGCGCCGCATCGTCGGGTGCGTGCGCGCCCGCCGGCTCCTGGCCCGCGTACTCGCTCACACCGCCGTCCAGCCGCGCGACCCGGGCAGTGCCGTCTCCGGCGCGTCATAACAGTGCCTTGCCGCCGCGGCGGCGCGGAAACTCTGTTTGCCAAACCCGGCCGCCCGGGTAGCGTCCGCCTTTCCCAGCCACCGGCGATGAACGACCTCACCGACCTCTATCAATCCGTCATCCTCGACCACAACCGCCGTCCGAGGAACTACCAGGTCCTGCCCACCGCCAACCGCGTCGGCTCCGGCAACAATCCCCTCTGCGGCGACGAGATCACCGTCTACGTGAAACTCGAGGGCGACCGCATCGCCGACATCAGCTTCCAAGGCAGCGGCTGCGCCATCTCGCAGGCTTCTGCCTCGCTCATGACCGTCAACCTCAAGGGCAAGACCATCAAGGAAGCCGAGGCCATCGCTGCCGACGTCATGAAGCTCATCACCACCGGCGAGGTGAAGGACGACGAGATGTCCGACCTCAGCGCACTGGCCGGCGTCCACCAGTTCCCCGCCCGCATCAAGTGCGCCACACTTAGCTGGCACGCCGCCCTCAACGCCGCCAAGGGCGAAGCCCGGCCGGCCACCACCGAAAAGACCAGCGACTGACCCTCCCGGCTGCACCACGCTTCAGCCTCTTCGGTCCCTCAACCTTCACCGCTCAACTTTCAATTCGTTCGATGTCCCCCGCCTGGAAAAACATCCGCGCCGACTTCCCGATCCTCGACCAGCAGGTCAACGGCAAGCCGCTCGTCTATCTCGACAACGCCGCCACGTCCCAGAAGCCGCGCTGCGTCATCGACGCGCTCACGCATTTCTACGAGCGCGACAACGCCAACGTGCACCGCGGCATCCACGCGCTCTCCATGCGCGCGACGTCCGCCTATGAGCATGCGCGCGAGCGCAGCGCCAGGTTCCTCAACGCCGGCTCGCCCGCCGAGATCGTCTTCACCGCCGGCACCACCGACAGCATCAACCTGGTGGCCAATGCGTGGGGCGACGAGAACCTGAAGACGGGCGACGTCATCCTGCTCACCGAGATGGAGCACCACTCCAACCTGGTGCCGTGGCAGCTGCTCGCCCGCCGCACCGGCGCCAAGCTCCGCTACCTGCCCATCGTCCCCGGCGACACGGGACTGCTCGACATGGCACAGCTGAGCAAGGTGCTCACGCCTGATGTGAAGATTTTCGCGTTCACGCACGTCTCGAACACGCTGGGCGTCATCAACCCCGCCGCCGAGCTTTGCGCCGCGGCGAAGAAAGTCGGCGCGCTCACGGTCATCGACGCCGCCCAGAGCGCCGGACACATGCCGCTCGACGTGCGCGCGATGGGCTGCGACTTTCTCGCCGTTTCCGGCCACAAGATGTGCGGCCCCACCGGCGTCGGCCTGCTCTACGGCCGCGCGCCGTTGCTGGACAACATGCCGCCCTACCGCGGCGGCGGCTCGATGATCTCCTCGGTCGAGTATTTCGAGAGCAAGTGGGCGCCCGCCCCGGCGAAGTTCGAGGCCGGCACGCCCAACATCGCCGACGCCATCGCGCTCGCCCGGGCCATGGATTACCTCGACGATCTCGGCCGCGAGGCCATTGCCCAGCATGACGAGAAGCTCGCCGCCCTCGCCTATCACCGCATCACCACCGAGATTCCCGGCATCCGCGTGCTCGGGCCGGCGCACCACCGCAGCGGCGTCGTCTCCTTCGCCCTGCCCGGCGCGCACGCGCACGACGTCGTGACGCTGGCCGACCAGGAAGGCATCGCGCTGCGCGGCGGCCACCACTGCAACCAGCCGCTCATGCGCAAACTCGGGCTCAACTCGACCTCGCGCGCCAGCTTCTACCTCTACAACACCGAGGACGAGATCGAGCGCCTCATCGCCGCGCTGAAGAAGATCCAGAAATTCTTCGCGGTCTGAACCGCGGGGCGAGTGAATTCTTTGCCGCACTCGGAATGATGGGGAACGGAAGCAGGGCCTCACCTCGCGTGAGGCCTCGGGCCAGTGGCTCGACTCAAGGTCGAGCCCTACGGACTTCGCGGCCTGAGCCGCGGTGCGCAACCGAAGCTTCGGCTTGAGCATACTTCGCTCCGCTCACAATGCCACGGAACGCGGCTCAGCAGGGACGCCTCGCCCTGCCTGCCGCAGTCCGGCTCAGTAGCTGTAGCTTACCATCTGGTGGTCGACGGAGCCGTCGTCGTAGAAGTCGAGCAGCGCATAGGCGGGGCCGAATTCCTGCCATTTGCCCTTCCACCAGCCGCCGCAGACGGCGCCGTTGCAGAGATAGCGCACGCCGAGGTAGGTGGCGTCGTCCTCCATGTGCAGGTGCCCGCTGAGGCAGAGCTTCACGTTCGGGTGGCGTTTGAAGACGTCCTTGATGCGGCGGGCGTCGATGTGCATCCAGGCGCCGGGGATGATCCAGGTGCCCGTGCCGTAGTTCTCGCCGTCGAAGAACACCGCCGGGCTGAGAATGGGAATGTGTGAGAGCACGCAGATGGGGGTCGAGGCGGGCGTGGCGGCGAGGTCGCGCTGGAGCCAGTCGAACTGCCCGTCGTCGAGCCGCGCGATGTAGCCGTTGAAGTTGGTGTGGTTCAGCTCCTGGCTGTCGAGCACCACAAAGTGCCAGCCGCCGTGGTCGAAGGAGTAATAGCGCTCCTTGAGCCCGAGATGCTGGAGGGCGAGCGTCTTGCCGTAGGCGGGGTCGGCGGCGAGGCCGGGGGTGTTGCGCTGGTTCCAGCCGAAGATGTCGTGGTTGCCGATGCAGTAATAGGCCGGGGTCTTCACCTCGGCCGCGATGACGCGGTCCCATATCTCCCACTGGGGGAGCACGCGGTCCTTCGGCGTCTCGAGGGCGTCGCCGATGCAGTCGCCGCCGAAGAGCAGGAGGTCGGGCTTGTCGGCGTGGCCTTGCGCGTGGCGAAGCGCGGCGGTCATGCCCTCGGGGGCGCGGTTTTCGGGCGAGACATGGATATCGGTCAGGTGCGCGGCGCGAAAGAGGCGCTTGCGCTGCGGGTTCGGGGTGGCGGCGGCAGCGGAGACGGGCAGGCCGGCAGCCGCGCCCAGCGCGAGGGTCCCGGCTTTCCGGATGAAAGAGCGGCGGTTCATGTTCATGGGGTGGGGATTCAGACTGGATAACGTGTTCTCTGTCGTGGCAACCGGCAGCCCATGCACAACTGGAAATTCAGTGCACAGCGGCGGGCAGGCGGTGAGGCGTTTTTTACCCCCAAGGCTTGCCGAATCTTGCGCAATATCTGCGCAGCGGGCCGGGCGGGGTTGGATTACCCTGTCCGCACTATGGTGTCCCCACGCTACACCGTCCAAACTCCGGTCGAGCCCGCCCACGAGCTCGTTCGGAAATACAACATCCCCGGGCCGCGCTACACGTCCTACCCGACTGCTCCGCAGTTTTCGGCCGACGTCGATCGCCCTGCCCTGATGGCCGAGATTGTCGCGGACAACCGCGACGCCTCGCGCCCGCTCTCGCTCTATTTCCATCTGCCGTTCTGCGAGTCGCTCTGCTGGTATTGCGGTTGCAACACCGTCATCACGCAGCGCCGCGCCTCGGCCGGGGAATACGTCGACCTGCTCTGCCAGGAGATCGCGCTCACGCAGCCGCTGCTCAACACCGCGCGGCCCGTCACGCAGCTCCATTTCGGCGGCGGCACGCCGACGTTCCTGCCCCCGGAGGAGATCGACCGGCTCGGCCGCGCCATCAACGCGGTGTTCACCTTCGCGCCCGACGCGGAGATCTCGGTCGAGATCGATCCGCGCCGCCTGACCAAGGCGCACGTCCAGGCCTACCGCCGGCTCGGCTGCAACCGCGCTTCGCTCGGCGTGCAGGACACCAATCCCGAGGTGCAGATGGCCATCCACCGCTGGCAGCCGCTGGCCCAGACCGCCCAAGCCATCAAGTGGCTGCGCGACGCCGGCTACCAGTCCGTCAGCGTCGACCTCATCTACGGCCTGCCGCTCCAGACCGAAGCCTCGTTCGCCAAGACGGTCGAGGAGGTCATCGCGCTCAATCCCGACCGGCTCGCGGTCTTCAGCTACGCGCACGTCCCGTGGATCAAGCCCGCCCAAAAGATTTTCGACCAGCGCAACCAGCTCCCCTCCACCGAAGCCAAGCTCGCCATGCTGACCGCGGCCACCCGCGCGCTCACCGCCGCCGGCTACGCGCATATCGGCATGGATCACTTCGCCCGCCCGAACGACGAGCTGGCGATCGCCCACGACAACGGCACGCTCTATCGCAACTTCCAGGGCTACACCACCCGCGCCGGCGCCTCGCTCTACGGCTTCGGCATGTCGTCGATCTCGCAGACCGACGGCTCATTCCGGCAGAATTTCAAGGATTTGCCCGAGTACGAACAGGCGCTCAAGCAAGGCATCCTGCCCATCGAGCGCGGCTTCCTGCTCAGTCCGGAGGACAAGCGCCGCCGCGCCCTCGTCATGGACATCATGTGCCGCAGCCGCGTCGACTATCCGACGCTGTCCTCGCGTCTCGACGTCGAGGTAGCCGCGACCTACGCCTCCGAGATCGACTCTCTCGCCGACCTCGAAGCCGACGGTTTGCTCGCGCGCGACGCGACCGGCTTCGACATCACGCCGCTCGGCGAACTTTTCCGCCGCATCATCGCGATGCGGTTCGACGCCTACCTCGACCGAGGGCCGCGCAAGTATTCCAAGACCGTATAGGTCTTGGGGGTTATCAAGGGTAAGTCTCCTGGTGCTCGCTTAGCGGCGCCAGGAGACGTGTTTTAGGGGGTCGCGATTCGCCCATGGCCTCACTCGCCCTGCGCGCCGGGCTCGACGCGGCGGGGACAACCCTTTAGTTCCATCGCGCATGGAGTCCTCTGCCCCCCGCCCGCCTGTCGACGAAGCGGCCATCCTCGCCATCACGCGACCGCATCGCGACCTCTGGACGTACTATCTTCTGGGCTGCTGCGTGTTCCCACCCAGCCTGCTGTTTTTCGCGCCCTACCTGTGGTTCCGCTATCAGACCATGCGCTACAAGTTCACCGACGAGGGCATCTCGATGAGCTGGGGCATCCTCTTCCGGCGCGAAATCATCATCAACTACGCCCGCATCCAGGACATCCACCTGCGGTCCAATTTCATCGAGCGCTGGCTCGGCCTGGCCAAGATCCTCGTGCAGACCGCCAGCGGCAGCTCGGGCGCGGAGATGACGCTCGAAGGCCTGAAGGAATTCGAGGCCGTCCGGGATTTTCTCTATTCCAAGATGCGCGGCGTGAAGGATCCCGCGCACCACCGGCCGGCCGCTGCTCCGGCGACAGGCGCTGCCCCCCACGACACCGAGCTCGCCGCCGCACTGCGCGAGGTTGCGCACGAACTGCGCGAAACCCGCCTCGCCCTCGCGAAACGCGCACCGCAAACAGTGATCGAGGACGGCCGCCATGTTTGACCGCGTGCGCCAGCTGGTCCTGCGCTACCTGCGCGTGCCCGCCGAGCCCGAGCCGCCCTTCGGCGCACCCGGCTCGGTCCGCGTCTTCCGCGCCGGCCGCAATTACTACCGCCTGCGCCTGCTGCGCTGGCTGGTCGGCCAGATCGGCGCCGCCGTGGGCATCGCATTTTCGCTGATGTTCATCGACTACATCCAGGGCGAGGTGGATGCCCTGCGGGCGGCGCACGCCAAAGCACAGCAAACGCAGCAGGCCGCTCCTGCCACCACCCCGCCAACCGTCACCCCAAGCAGTGAACCACAGGTCACGGGCGCCAACCCCATCAGGCGCGTCCCGCTCGGCAAAACCCAGAGAAACGGTCAACGCGCCATTGTGCAGACCCTGGAGCACTGGCCGTGGTGGGTTTTCCCGCTGATGCATATCTTCGAATACGGCGCGCTGGCCCTGTTCGTCGCCCAGATTCCGTTCAGCTATGCCATCGTGCGGCTCGAATTCGAACAGCACTGGTACATCGTGACCGACCGCAGCCTGCGCATCCGCACGGGCCTGTTCTCCCTGCAGGAATCCACCATGAGCTTCGCCAACCTGCAACAGGTGCAGGTACAGCAGGGCCCACTCCAACGCCTGCTCAGGCTCGCCGACGTGCATGTGCAGTCCGCCGGTGGCGGAGGCGACCACGAACACGAGGGCGGGCATGATTCCCTGCACACCGGGATCTTCCACAGCGTCGAGAACGCGCCGGAAATCCGCGACCTCATCCTCGAGCGCCTGCGCCTCTTCCGGGCCACCGGCCTGGGCGACCCCGACGATCCGCATCAGCATGCGACTGCCGCGGCAGCAACCACCTCTCAATCCGCCGATGCCCTCGCCGCCGCCCGCGAACTGCTCACCGAGGCGCGTGCGCTGCGGCAGGCGGTCGGCTGAGCCTACCCGCGCTGAAGTTTGAGCAGGCGTTCGCCCGCGGCGTGCAGCGTCTCGTGTTTCTTGGCAAAGTTGAGCCGGACATAGCGGTGCTCGGGCGTGTGGAAGAACACCGAGCCCGGCACCGGCGCGACGCCGATCTCCTTGGTCATCCAATGGGCAAACTCCACATCGTTGGCGTAACCGAACGGCGACACGTCGAGCATCACGAAGTAGGCTCCCTGCGGCCGTGTGTAGCCGAGCCCGGTGCGATCGAGATAACCCAGGAAGATGTCGCGCCGCTCGGCGTATTCGGTCGCGAGACCGGCGTAGTAGCTCGCGGGCATCTTCAGGCCGGCGACGATGGCGTGCTGCAGCGGGGCGGCGGCGCCGACAGTGAGGAAATCATGCACCTTGCGCCCCTGCGCCACGACGGAGGGCGAGGCGCACACGTAGCCCAGCCGCCAGCCGGTGATGGCAAAGGTCTTGGAAAGTGAGCTGCACATCAGCGTGCGCTCCGCCATGCCGGGCAGCGTGGAGAAGTAGACGTGCTGGTGCGGCGCGAAGACGATGTGCTCGTAGACTTCGTCGGTGATGATCCAGACGTCGAACTCCTCCGCGAGCGCGGCGATCTGCCGCAGCTCGGCGCGCGTGAAGACCTTGCCGCAGGGATTCGACGGATTGCAGAGCACGAAAGCCTTGATGCCGCTCGCGAACACCCGGCGCAGTTCAGCCGGATCGAACGTGTAGTCCGGCGGGTGCAAATGCGCGAAGACCGGCGTCACGCCCGAGAGGATGGCGTCGGCGCTGTAGTTTTCATAGAAGGGCGAGAACAGGCCGATCTTGTCGCCCACGTCCGTGGCCGTCATCACCGCGACCATCATCGCCTCGGTGGCGCCGCAGGTGACGATGAGGTTGGCGTCGGGATCGCAGGCCTGGCCGGTGCAGCGGGCGATTTTCTCCGCCAGCGCGGCGCGCAACGGCGGGGCGCCCCACGTGATCGCGTATTGGTGGTGATCGGTATCCATCTCGGCCTTGGCGGCGTCGAGAATGGCTTGGGGCGGGTTGAAGTCCGGGAAACCTTGCGAGAGATTGATGGCGCCGTGCTTCTGGGCGACGCGCGTCATCTCGCGGATCAGCGACTCGGTGAAAACGGAAGTGCGACGGGAAGTGCGGGGCATGGCGTGAGCGAGATCAGGGGAAGGCTGTCCGCTTTCCCGGCTGCCGCAAGCCGCCCCTCTGGCTTAAATGCGGACTGACGCTCGCGCCGGAAAACACGCCCGCCGTCAGGGGATGGTCAGCTCCATGCCGACGCGCAGATCGCCCTCGTTTTTCATGACCCCGCGGTTCGCGGCGAAGATGTCGCGCCACTTGGCGCGGTTGCCGTAGTAGCGCTGCGCGAGATTGGAGAGCGTGTCGCCCTTCTGCACCGTGTGCTTGCGGGTGGCGTTGCGCGCGGGAACCGGCTGCGCCGGGCTGGTCGCGGCGCCGGTGCGCGTGGGCGGCGGCGGGGCGGGGCGGCGGCTCGTCGTAACCGGGGCCGGAGTGGGCGGCGGCTCGGCCCGCTGCGGTCGGGTGCGGACGGTCGGGATCGAGTCCAGATTGAACGCGATCTTGTTGTCCGCCGGAGCTTGGGTGGACGAGACGGTCGAGCCGGAGCCGGCCGGCGCACCGATCGCAGAAACATCAACCCCCTTCCCCGCCTGCAGGTCGGCGATCTGCTGCTTGAGGAGCTCGTTCTCGACCTTGAGCTTGTCGAGCGTGGCGATGAGATCGACGCGCTGGAGCTGGCTGTCGAGCGGCTGGGCCGGCAGGGTGCGCGCGAACTCCCGGAGCGCGGCGTCGATGCGCTGCTTCACGAGCGGCGCCTGCGGGCTGTTGGGGCGCAGTGAAAGGTATTTCTTGAAATGGTAGATCGCCGAGACGGGATCGTTGATGTGCTGCAGGTAGAGCAGGCCGACCTCGAGGTGCGACTCCGGCGCGTCGTCGCCGCGTTTCTCGATGACCTTGAGGAACGAGCTGAGCGCCTCCTGCCTGCGGCCGGTCTTCAGCAGCGACTGGCCCTCGCGATAAGCGGGCTCGTCGGTCTCGGTCGCGTAGGAGAAACGGTCGTTGTCGCCGCAGCCCGCCAGCCACATCGCCGCGGCCCCGCAGAGCAGGAGCAGCCAGCGGCGGAGAGGGAACGTGGTGCGCGGCATGACCGGAATGGAGTTGAACGACGGAGACCGACCGGTAGGTTTGCCCCAGCGTTCCCCCAATACAAGTTTTAGATGCCGCTGTCCGACAAAACCATCCTCGCCCAAGCCCGCCAATGCCTCGCCATCGAGCGCGAGGCTCTCGACGCCACCGCCGAGGTGCTGGACGCGGAGTTCGTCCGCGTGGTGCGCGCAGTGGAGGCGGCGGTCGCCACCGGGCACAAGTTGATTTTCAGCGGCGTGGGCAAGTCCGCACATATCGCGGAAAAACTGACCGGCACTTTCAACAGCACGGGAGTGCCCTCGTGTTTTCTCGATCCGACGCAGGCCCTGCACGGCGACCTCGGCCTGTGTGCCGCCGGCGATGTGGCGATCCTGCTCAGCAACAGCGGCGCGAGCGAGGAGATGCTGAAGCTGCTGCCGCTCTTTGAGAAGTTCGGACTGCAGACCGTCGCGCTCACGGGATCGGCAGACAGCGAACTCGCCCGCGGGGCGGATCTCCGGCTCGTCTACTCCGCGCCGCGCGAGGCATGCCCGCTCGCCCTCGCGCCGACGGCGAGCACGACGGCCGCGCTCGCGCTCGGCGACGCGCTGGCGATGGTGCTGCTCGAGAGCCGCGGCCTGACACGCGAAGATTTCGCCAAGTATCATCCCGCCGGCACGCTCGGCATGACGCTGCTGCTGCGCGTGAAGGACATCATGCGCACCGGCGCCGCCTGCCCCGTGCTCAAGGAAACCAAGACTTCCGTGCAAGCGGCGATCTTTGCCATGACCAGCGCCAAGGCCGGCGCGGTGGCACTCGTCGACGCCAAGGGCAAACTCACGGGCATCTTCACCGATGGCGATTTCCGGCGCACAGCACTGGCCGGCGGCGCGGATTTTCTGAAGAAGCCCGTCAGCGGCTTCATGACCCGCGGCGGCAAGACCGTGCCGGTGGACGCGCTCGCCGTGGAAGCGCTGAAGCTTTTCCAGCAGTTCAAGATTTCGGACCTGTTTGCCATCGACGCCAAAGGCCGGCCGGCCGGCTACATCGATGTGCAGGATCTGCCGAAGCTGAAGATGCTCTGAGTTGCGCGGCGTTTATAGCGCCCGTGCGAGCCGGTTATAGGGCGCGCCCGGCCCGCGCGGCAGCTTGTCAACCCGCGCAATCGGCGTAACTGTTGCCGCATGCCTACGCCGCCCTTCGTCTATCAGGATCCGCTGCCGCTCGGCGCGGATGAGACCGAATACCGCCTGCTCACCAAGGAAGGCGTTTCCACGACGATGTTCGAGGAGAAGGAAATCCTCAAGGTCACGCCCGAGACCCTCGCCTACGTGGCGCGCGAGGCGTTCCACGACGCCAATTTTTTCCTGCGGCCCAAGCATCTCGCACAGGTGGCCGGGATCCTGCAGGATCCCGAGGCTTCGGCCAACGACCGCTATGTGGCGCTGACCCTGCTGAAAAACGCCGAGATCGCCGCGCGCGGTATCCTGCCGATGTGCCAGGACACGGGGACCTGCGCCATCTTCGCAAAAAAGGGCCAGCAAGTCTGGACCGGCGCGAACGACGCCGAGTGGCTCTCGCAGGGCGTCTACGAATGCTACACGAAGGAGAATCTCCGTTATTCCCAGGTGGCGCCGCTCGACATGTTCAAAGAGGTCAACACCGGCACCAACCTGCCCGCGCAGATCGATCTGTATGCCACCGAGGGCGCGAAGTACGAATTTCTCTTCGTTGCCAAGGGCGGCGGCTCGGCCAACAAGCTTTTCCTCTTCCAGGAGACGAAGGCGCTGCTCAACCCGAAGAGCCTCGAAAAATTCTTCACCGACAAGATGCAGCTGCTCGGCACTTCCGCGTGCCCGCCCTACCATCTCGTGTTCGTCATCGGCGGCACGAGCGCCGAGGCTTGCACCAAGGTGCTCAAACTCGCGACGACCAAATATCTCGATGCCCTGCCCACCACGGGCAACGCGCACGGCCGCGCCTTCCGCGACCTCGAGATGGAAGCCAAGGTGCTCAAGCTCGCGCAGGCCGCAAAGGTCGGCGCGCAGTTCGGCGGCAAATATTTCGCCCTCGACGTTCGGATCGTCCGCCTGCCGCGCCACGGCGCCAGTTGCCCGGTGGGCATGGGTGTGTCGTGCAGCGCCGACCGCAATATCAAGGCCAAGATCACCCAGGACGGCGTCTTCCTCGAAAAGATGGAGACGAACCCCGGCCGCTTCATCCCGGCCGAGGCGCGGACATTCAAGGACGACCAAGCCGTGCACATCGACCTCAACCGGCCGATGAAGGACATCCTCGCGGAACTTTCGAAGTATCCGGTCACGACCCGCGTGCTGCTCACCGGCCCGATGATCGTCGCGCGCGATAGCGCCCACGCGAAGTTGAAGGAGCGCATCGACGCCGGCCAAGGGCTGCCCGACTACGTCAAGAACCACCCGATCTACTACGCCGGTCCGGCCAAGACACCGACCGGCTATGCCTCGGGCTCGTTCGGTCCGACCACCGCCGGCCGCATGGACAGCTATGTCGGGCTTTTCCAATCGCACGGCGGCTCGATGGTGATGCTCGCCAAGGGCAATCGCAGCAAGGCCGTGACCGATTCGTGCAAGCAGCACGGCGGTTTCTATCTCGGCAGCATCGGCGGCCCCGCCGCCATCCTTGCCCAGGAAAACATCAAAAAAGTCGAGGTGCTCGAGTATCCCGAGCTCGGCATGGAGGCCGTCTGGCGCATTCAAGTGAAAGACTTCCCCGCTTTCATCCTCGTCGACGACAAGGGCCACGATTTCTTCTACGACGTCTGCGGTCTTTGCGTGGCCGAGAAATAAAAAACCCGCCGCGGTTGCGGCGGGCAAGTAGCCGGCGGGGCGATACGCGGCTCAGAATTTCACGAGCACCCGGTCGCCTTGCACGCCGATGCGGCTGAAGCGCTCGGCAAACTCGGGATCGGCCAGACGGCGGGAGAGGCGCTCGCGCACGATTTCAGGAGCCTGCGGCTCCGGAGTGAAACGCCGCTCCGTCAGCTCGGCGAGCAGGCGGTTGCGCTTGGACGCCAGGGCGGAGACCGCGGCAAGCTCGACGACCGGAGTCGCCACATCGATCATCCGAGGAGTGGCCGGCAGCGCACTGTCGATCGGAGTCGTAGTCAACTCGATGCCGGACCGGCCAAGTTGCGCCATGTTTTCGACCAGCATGCGGTCGGAGGGCTTTTCAATCTGTCGCGGTGCGCTCCATGGCACCAATTCGGCGGAGTGCGTCGGGATGTTTTCGGAAAGGGACTGGCTGGCCGCCACCGCCGTGCGATCATCAATCACCGGCGTTTCTGCCGCCGTTGGGCCGGAGGCCACGGTCTCCATCGAAACTGCTCCCAGATTGTCGGCGTGCGGCGTTTGTGCGGCGCTGACCTGCGCAACCGGTGCGGCGCCACTGGCCTCGTCCACCGGCGCGACCTGGCTGGGCGTGTAGTATTTGACGGAGACCAGCGTGAAAGCGATGACTGCGGTCGCGCCGATGGGCAGATAGGCGCGACGGGAAATCATCTGCGGCAGGTTCTGCCACCACGGACGGCGCTCCAGCAGCGCGGTCAATTGCTTTTGGCGAAGCTCGCGCTCGAAGCCGGTCCAAAATTCGGCACTGGGGCGTTCGGCGCGTTTCAAGCGCAGGAGGGTTTCGACGGTGATTTTGGGACGTTGCTCCATGTTCGCGGGGATCAGCGGAGATATTTGGCCAGTTCGCCTTGGAGGAATTGTTTGGCGTAATGGAGGCGCGAGCGCACGGTGCCCTCCGAGCATCCCATGACTTCGGCGATCTCGGCGTGGCTTAATCCATCAATCTCAAACAAAGTAATCACAGTTCGATGCTTGATAGACAATTTATGCATCGCTTCGTTCAATTTTTCCTGAAGCTCACGTAGGTAGGTATCCCGATCCACCCCGGTTTTATCCGTCAGCTGGTTGAGAATTTGGGAGCTCGTGTCGTCTTCTTGAAGCTTCTCAAGACTGAAGAAGCTGCGCAGTCGGCTCTTGCGCAAGTGGCTGAGCGTCGTGTTGATGCCAATCTTGTAGAGCCAAGTAAAGAACGAGGATTGCCCGTGAAACCGGTTGATGGCTTGGAAGGCCTTGATGAAGGCGTCCTGCGTGAGATCGGCGGCGTCCTCGCGGTTCGAGGTCAGGTTGTAAATCACACCATAGAGCCGCTCGCGATATTTGAGCATCAACTGGTCAAAAGCCGCGACATCTCCCGCCTGCACGCGCTTCACGATGGTAAAATCAGAATCGGCCTCCTGCTGTCGCTCGGGGGAGGTGACGATGGTCCGGTTGAAGACCTTCGACAGGTTCATCGGGAATGGGGAGACTACTTCGGCAGGAAAAGGTGGCAAATGAAATTACTTCGCAACGGAGGGAGCGTATAACCCGGTTACTTGGGACCGGAGCACGTCGCACAGTTGCCGCATCATCGGCACGGGAGCCAGCCCGGCGTGCGGCGCCAGAGCCGCGCTAGCCGCGCTCAATTCCTGCTCGATGGCCCGCACCACTCCATCGGCGATGCCGAGTGCGCGCATCCGCTCCACGCTCACCGCCAACGGCAAGGGTCGGCCGCCGTGCAGGGCCTCGATCACCTCGGCGCGTTCGGCCGCCGGCAGCTTCTCCAACAGGAGCATCAGAGGCAACGTCAGCTTCCCGCTGGCCAAATCGGTGCCGAGCGTCTTGCCGATGTTCTTTTCCTCTCCGAGAAAATCCACCAGGTCGTCGTAGATCTGGTAGGCAATGCCCAGGTGCCGCCCAAAGTCGTTCGCGGCCGTCGCGAACGCCGGCGTGTAACCCGCCATCCGCGCACCCAGCAGGCACGACACCCGGAAAAGCTCCGCGGTCTTCAGATCAATCACCCGATAGTAATCGGCCATGGACACGGTCGTGTCGCGACGACGCAAGGTCTGCATGATTTCCCCGGAACAAACTTGGCGGGTCGACGCCGAGACGAGACGGCAAACCTCGGTGGTCGGAAACTGCGACGCGATGTGCAGCGCCTGAGAGAACAGCGCATCGCCGAGCAGGACGGCGGCATCCGGGCCGAACTCGCGCGCCGCCGTGCGCCGGTTGCGGCGGATGTCCGCGCTATCCATGATGTCATCGTGCACCAAGGTCGCCAAGTGGACCATCTCAACCACGCCGGCGGCCCGCACCAGATCCGGATTCACCACGGTCTCGCCCTGCCAGCCGCTGATGAACACCAGCGTGGGGCGCAGGCGCTTGCCCGAAGTCTCGAGGCAATAGGCCGCCATACTGCGGATCTCCGGCTCAAAACTCGCGACCTGCTCGTGCATGAAACGGTCGAGCGCGGTCATTTGCTGACCGACGCGCTTGAAGACCTCGTTGAGATCGCGCGGCTGGGCGTAGGTGGCGGACGGGACTGGCTGACCGGACATCGTTTGGCAGGCTAGGCACACCGTCCCAAATGGCTAACAAATACTGAGCCTGGCTCATGTCATCGAGGCAGGAGCATCGCGCTTGTGGACACCCGGGGGCGGTCAAGCCGCCCCCTACACCGTCAGTTACGCGGTTGGCTACTGCTGGCCTGCCCCAAAAACAAAAGGCCGGCGCAAGGCCGGCCTTGGAAAATCAGAAGCGCAGAAGCTTATTTATTCTGTTTGCTCCGTTCCTCAGCCGTCGTCGGTGCGCCGTAGAGGTCGGCGCCCTTCGGAGCCCGGAAGCCGGGCAGCTCATCGCGAGTCATCTCAGAGGCCCGGATCGCCCGTGGGTCGAAGACTTCCTCTGGGCTGGCGCCATCCGCTGTCACCGTCTTGGCGGTGATGAAGATCAGGAGATTGCTCGTGACGTCATTGACCGATTTTGAACTGAAGAGCCGACCGAGTCCGGGGATGTCGCCGAGGATCGGCACCTTGGTGTTGCCGTGATCCTTCTGGGTGGTGATGAGGCCGCCGATGCCGGCCGTGTAACCGCTCTGCAGTGAAATCTGGGTCTTCACCTTACGGGTGGCGATGATCGGAATACTTGCTCCGCCCGCACCACCAAAGGACGTCGTACCGTTCGTCTGGCTCACTTCCGGTTCGAGTGCCATCTTGATTGTGCCGCGCGCGTTGACCTGCGGGGTGACCTTGAGGATCACGCCGATCGGCTTGTATTGGAAGCCGGACACCTCGAACGTGCCACGCTCCGAATTGTAGGTGTAGCTCGGGATCGGGAATTCTTGGCCGATATTGATGAAGGCCTCGGTATTGTTCAGCGTGACGATGGTTGGATTATTCACGACCTTAACCGAGTTGAGTGTCTTTAGAGCAGAGATGATGATGTTGAAGTCCGATGCGGAGAACACGGCCGAGGCCAAACGGTTGGTAGAACCTGTATTCGCCAAGCTCGTAAGAGAGTTGAGAGCATTGGTCGCTGTATTCGTCAGTCCCGTGGTGATCGTGTCCGAGATCGAATTGCTCGTACTTCCACTCGTACCATTCGTGATGTTGTTCGTATTGCTTCCGGTGTACGTGTTGACGGCGGTGTATGTGGGCGCCTGTCCAGCCATGAAGGTCGTGCTAGGCACACTGCCTGTGGGGAATGTGACCTGTCCATTGGGCAGGGAGGTCGTTGTCGCTATCGGATTATCAAAGCCGGTTACATATGTGATAGCATTACCCGCCGTAGTCCCAGTGGTGGTGGTAGAGGTCGTGCCATTCGTTGTGCTGTTTGAGTTACTGTTCGTATTGGAGTTGTTGGTAGTGTTGGTCGTGCCATTGCTATTGGTAACACCGTCACTGGAAGTCTGCCCGCGACCGCGGTTGAAGGTCTGGCTGATCTTACCGACGCCCAACTGATAAGCTGCAAGCGACTGCCAGTTGACGCCGATATTGCGGATGTCGCGATCGGTGACTTCCACAAACTTGGACTCGATCATCACCTGGTCGGTGGCCTTGTCGAGCTGGTCAATAATGACGCGGATGCGGCCCATGCGGGAGGGGCGCTCGGTCACAACCAGCGCGTTGGAGCGCGCATCGATCAGGATTTTGCCGCCACCGGCCGTATCGACGAGGCCGTCGACCGTGGGCTTGATGTCCGCGGCCTTGGCGTTGTTGAGGATGAAGACCTCCGTGGCCGTCGGCTCCTGGGTGAGGGACTCGTTGCTGACGATCTTGATGATGTTGCCTTCCTCGACGTAGCTGTAGTTGGCGGGGCTGAGGACAACCTGGAAGATCTGGCGCCAAGTAACATCGCGCAGCTTGATGGAGGTCTTGCCGGTGAGCGTGTCGGGCACCACGAGGTTGAGCTCAAAGAGGTCGGCGACGTTGCGGAGGATCGTCTTGATGTCCTCGTCAGGGAAGTCGACCGAGAGGGTGTCCTTGTCGCGGGTGGCGGAGCCGGTCGCCTTGACGGGTTCGGCGCCTTGCACGGTGACCGCATCCGGCTTGGCGGGCTCGGTGGTCGGTGCGGCCGGTGGATTCTCCTGGGCAAAGCCGATGGCCGTGATGGCCAGGGCCGAGAGCGCGGTGAGAAGGTTGCGTGTGCTCATGGTGCGGTTCCTCATTTGATGGGCCGGGTGAATTCCTCGCGGTTTAGCCGGAGGGTAAAGTTGGTGCGGTTGATGGCCGTGACTTCTAAGGTGTATTCTGTGCCTTCAAAGGTAATAGTGAGCGGACCGCCGGCTTTGACGCGCTTTTGACCGAAAACCAACGTCGGCTGCCCGCCGAAAACAAAGTACCCGCTGGGTTTTAAAACCGCAGCGATGGCGGCGAGAATATCCCGCTCGGTCCGCGGGCCCGCGGGGTGCGCCACAGTCGTACCGGTAGTTTCCGTGCCAGGGCTCGCCACACCCGCGCGGCCGGTGCCGGCCACGGCCTCGGCGAAAGCCTCGGGACGGAAAGGATTAATTGTGCCCGCTGGCAATCCCGTGTCTTTGGTCGAGAGCAGTTGCTCCGCCGCGGAAATGCTGGCCTGCCGCTTGGCCGGACTCACAACTTCTTGGGCTTCGGCCAGGCACAGCGGACCGAGCAGCAATAACAAAAATCGGGGAAGAGTCTTCATGGCGTGCCGAGCAGTTCAACCGCGAACGTAACTGTCATGAGGTCGGAGGCTCCGTCTGCTCCGCCGCTTTTGGTCAGGTTAATAGTGGAAAAGCGCGCGAAGTGCGGGCCTTTTTCCAAGTGTTCGATGAAATCCATCACCTGCTTGAAGCTGCCTTGAATCGAAATATTGAAGGGAATCGCCGCGAACATCGGCTTGGCTGCGCCCGCTCGCGTAGCGGACAGGGCATTCTGGCGCACGTCGATCAATTTGACTCCCGTTTCGCTCTCGAGCCGGTAGAAAAACTGCTGATTGAGCGCCAGCTGGCCGGCGCGAACGAGACGCGAATCCATCTGCTTGGCGACTGCCCGCATGGCCTCGAGGTGTTGGGGCAACTTGTCGGCATTGCGCACATTGGCGGTGATCTTCTGATCCTCCTGCGTTTTCTGGGCGAGCAACTGCTGGGCCGCGCCCAGTTTGTCGGCGCGGAAATACAATAACGCGCCACCGATGATGCAGATGATGCCGCATGCCGTGCCAATCGGGTGCTTTTTCAACAGGGCGATCAAATCGGCGCCGGTCATGACTTCTTCCCCTTCTTGAATTTGAGGATGATCTCAAAGTTGAGCAGGCCGGTGCGCGGATCCGTGTTGAGCGCCGTCAGGCTGACCGAATCAAACGCCTCGGCAAAGCGGGGCGCCGTGCGCAGGATATCGACGTAATTCGAGGCCGTTCCGCTGGCCTGGTCCTTGGTGCCGGCCACCAAGCCGCGCAGGATGCACTGCGGGCTGGTCGGATCGGTAATGCGCATGTCCGCAAACTCAATCTGCACCTCTTTCGGCAGGGTCTGGCCGAGCAGGAGGACAAACTCCGTGACCGGCATCGGGGTGCGAATAAAATTCTGCGCCTCGCTCAGTTTTTTTTCTTCCTCAGCGAAGCTGTTCGAAAGCCGGATGGCCTCGGCATTCTGCTTCTGATTACGCCCGATCTCGGCCTGCGCCTCATCGATCTGCTGGTTGATATCGTGCAGGTGATATTCGCGGTATCCGACCCACAGCGAGAGACTCGCCGCCAGAGCAATGGCCGCGGCATTGATGAAGAAAGTCGTGCGCACGACCTTGGTGTCCGGCAACCGTTCAAAGTTGCGGAAATTAGGATGCCAAAGCGGCGCGGCGGCCGGCCCGGCGTCACTTTTTCTGGTCAGGGGCAGCTTGAGCGACAGCATTGTTGTGGGAGGCCATCAGGGCGAACAGGCCGAGCCAGCGTTCGTCCGGCGGGTTGGGCGTTACACCATCGGCAAAGCGAATCCCCAGCGACTCGAGCCAGGGCATCATCTCCATCTTAAAAGTGCTTACGCCAAGCGCACCGGCCATCGTGGTGCTCAACCAACCGAGGCTGGCCGGCAATTGGGTGCAGAGCACGCCGCCGATCGACTGGCCGGTCTGCACCTCGTAGAATCCGATGGAGGATTGCAGTTCCTTGAGCAGCTTCTTGATGAGCGTGCCGCCCATGCTCGTGAAATCAAAGGTGTTCGAATAAAACAGCTTCCGCGCGGACTCCTCATCCTTGAGCCCCAATTCTTTTTGCACGAGCGGGATCATGGCGGCAATGCCGCTGGGAATCGGACGCGAAATATCCACCCCATCGGCGCTCAGGATAAAGCTCTGGGTCGCCTCGGCTCCCATTTCCAATAGCAACAGCGGCGTCTTCGATTGCTTGAATTTCAGGTAATTGACGAGCGTACCCAGTGTGGCGACCGTCCCCAACTCAAGATGCTCCGGATAGAATCCTGTTTCCAGCAGTGAATCCTGCGTCTGCACAACATCGTCAGCCGGGACGCCGCAGAAGAGCACCTCTTTCTGGGAGCCCTTGGTCGCATCATATTCACTGCCGTCCGCCGGGTTCAGCACCAGCGTGGTGAATTTTTCCGGCTCGATGCGGAATTGCTGGGAGAGGATCTCGTTGAAATACGCCGGCTCCTTCACGCGCTTCAAATCCAGTGTCTGGCGGCGAACAACCCGGCGCGCCGGATAGATACCGCAAGTGCTGTGGGCGTAACCGGTCGGTCCTTTCCCGACGGTCGATTTAAGATAGTCTTGCAGGCCGGCGGTATCCGCCACGGCGAACTCTTTCAGTTCCTCCACCAATAGCGGAGTCTCCGCTTGCGACATACGCGCCAGCTGTACGGTTTGCTCGCCAAACTCGACGCAAAAACCCTTGGTCTTGGTCGCAAAAAACATGGTGAGTGCTTGGGGGAAGGTGACTTGGGATTAGCCGACAACTCAAGTGGCGGGAAAAAACCCTAACGGAGCCGGGACAAACTCCAAGAAGAAATCAGGTTGCAGGTGGCGAGCAAGGCGACCCTCCAGCCGAAAGACAAGATGAAAAACCACCGACCCCGTTAGGCTTCAATGATTTCTAGATAATTTACCTTGCATGGTCTCTCCCAATAAAAAACCCGCCGCATTCAAGTCGGCGGGCTCGCAAGTGAAGACCGGGCGTGAAAATACGCCGGTTACTTCTGCCACGTGCGCTTTTTGTGGCGGTTCGCCTTGAGGCGCTTGCGGCGTTTGTGTTTCGCCATCTTGAGACGGCGCTTTTTCTTCAGATTGCCCATAGTGGTGAAAGGAGAATTTGCCGCACCGTGCGGCGTAAACGCACCTCTGTAAAGCCTTTTCCCGGGCTTTACCAAACCACCCAACAACCCGCTCCACTCGCATGCAACGCCACCTGCAGACGGGCTCCCGGGAAAAACTGATTCAAGCAGGTGCGATACGCCTCCAACTGGGGCCGGTATTCCTCCTGCAAACGGCCCAAAAGTTGTGCGGGCGACTCTCCCGTCGCGAGGTGATTCGTCTTCCAGTCCACTACCAGCACTTCGCGCCGCCCGGGGTCGTGCGCCACCAGATCAATCACGCCATCCACCCAAGTATCTGCGCGCAAGGGCGCGGTAACGCCTACTTCGGTCAGGATTTCCCAGCGCCCGGCGCGCAATTCGTGCCACGCTTCCGATTTCAGGAGCAAATCCAGCTCCCGGTCGCCGCGTTCACCGAATCCTCGCTCCGTCGCTGACGCGCGCGCTGCTTGCATGTGCTGTTGCACGGACGTCTCGTCGCCCCGCCAAGGCAGGAACTCCATCGTCTCGTGCCACCACTTGCCGTAATCAAGCGGATCCGCCACATTCCGGCGTGGCGCCGGGTCGTCCACGGCACTTTCATGACGGCTTGCCCGCACGATGTCGGGCTGATGCGCCAGCTGGTGAGGCAACACCCGCTGCGGAAAGCGATATTGCCGCGTCGCCGGCACGCCATCCTCCGTGAGGGTGGGCATGGACTCGTCCGCTCGTTCGGCGGCCGGCGCTTCGAACCGGCAATCTTCCAGCCTCGGCACCTGCTTCAGATCGGCGCCCCAGAGTTCCATGAAACAACCCTTCCCCGCCGCTGCGAATTCCACGCTCCACGGCAGGACGAGCACCTGCCGCGCGCGCGTGAGCGTGACATAGAGCAGCCGCACCAGCTCGCGCAACCGCTCGCGTTCCCGCGACTCCCGTGTCGTGTCCGGCAGACTGTCGTTGTCGAAAAAAACCTTCGTGCCGCCTGCCGGATCCGCCACCAGCCGCAGGCCGGTCTCCTCGCGTTTGCCGATGGTCCGCCATAATCCGACCGGGATGACGACCGGCCACTCCAGACCCTTGGCCGAATGCGAAGTGAGCAGATTGATCGCATCCTCACTCGGCTTGCCGGCCGGCCGGCCCTCCTCGATTTTTTCCAACAACTCACGCAGCCAGGCGCGCGGGCCTTTCCCCTCGAGGCCAAATTCCGCCGCCTGCGCCAACAATCGGGCCAATTCGCCGCTCAGTCCTCTGCTGGGGTCAACCAACCGAGCCTTGGCCTCCAAGCCGCCCGCCGCAGCCAGATCGCGCGCGAATCGCTCCAGCGGCTCGCTTTCTGCGTCCGTTC
The DNA here is from genome assembly GCA_016187925.1 of Opitutia bacterium. GTDB lineage: Bacteria > Verrucomicrobiota > Verrucomicrobiia > Opitutales > Opitutaceae > Didemnitutus. The sequence continues at coordinate 65,108 of JACPIS010000009.1, forward strand.
GCTCAATGAACGGCCGCAGCGTCCGCAGCGCTCCGGCCAGCGGCTCGGGGTAACGCTCCGGCTCGTCCCAGCGGAATCTCTTTTCCGTCCGCAACTGCTCCGCGAGCAATGCGTCGCTCACCCCAAACACCTCCCGCAGCACACCGACCCACTCGAACGTGTTGTCGGGATCGCACACCGTCGCCAGCAGGCCGGTCATCCAGGCGTAAGCGGGGTTGTCGCCATTGCGGTTCTTCCGCATCTGCAGCGCCGTCTTCAGTCCGGCCGCCTCGAGCTCCTTGCGTACGGTGATCAGCCACTCGTTGCGCGGGGCGAGCACGCAGACCTCGCCCCAGTTCCGCGCGCCGACCCCGGCCGGGCCGCGCGCTCGCAGCCACGCCGCCAGTTGCCGCGCTTCCGCCGCGAGTTGCGGCTCAACATTCAACTTCGCGCCTGCCGGCGCGAGCGGCAGTAGCGCGACCGCGCCGCCGGCATTTTCCGGCCCGGCGGCCAACGGTTCGTAATCCACCTGCAGGCGCGGCGCCGGCGCCCCTGCCGCCGGCGGCAGACCAGTGTTGTAGTCGCGCCCGTCGCCAAACGCCGCCGGCAGAGTGGCGTTGAGCAACTCGATCACCCGATGAGGCGCGCGAAAAGTCACCTCGAACGTCAGCAACTCCCCGCCGTCGCCGCGCGCGAACGCCGCGAGGTGCTTCTGAAAATTCCTGATGTCGGCCCGCGACCCATAGATCGCCTGCTGCCCGTCGCCGACCATGCAAAAGTGCCCTGGCCGCGGCCCCGGTCCATCACCCACCGGCCAGGTGCCGAGTTCCGCTTCCGGCGGCCGGGTGATCTCCACGAGCACGGCGAACTGCTGCGGATCCGTGTCCTGCGCTTCGTCGAGAATGACACGCCAGCCCTCGGCGCGAATCTTTTCCAGCGCCGCCGCGTCGTGCAGCACGGCGAGCGCGGACTCCACCTGATCGGCATAGGTCTGCACGCCGCGATCGAACCGCCATGCGCGGTAGCGCAGCGCCAGTTCGCCCGCCAGCGCCGCCCCGGCCTCGGCGAGCCAGGCTTTCACCGGAGCAAAGAACATCGCGTAAAACTCCTCGATGTTCGCCGCTGTCCCTTGCGGCCGGGGAATCGGCAGAAAACTGCGCTCCGCGCGGAACCGCCGCGACCATTCGGCGGCCGTTTCCTGGTTGTGCTTCAGCGCCTCGACGCTGCGACCCTTGGTTTTCGCCGCGAGAATCATCTGCAGCGCCGCCCCCGAAGGCTCGGGCGGAGCGGCCGCGATCCGTTGCGCCGCAAACCGTCGCGCCCCCGCATGATCGAGCCGGCGTGCGAGCTCGAAGATCGAATCGAGCGGCGCATGCCGCAGAAAAGCCTCCACCTGCGCCGGCGCGAGCGCGGCGAACTGCATCGCGTCCTGCTCGAGAAATTCCTCCCACAGCGCCTCGTCATCCTCCGCCACCACGGCGGGGTTCAGGTTCAGGCCGAGTGCCTGACCGTGGCGCTGCGCGAGCAACAGGCAGAAGCTGTGGATCGTGCCGAAGAACGCCCGCTCCAATTGGTCGAGCGGCGCGAGATCGATCCGGCCGGCCTCGGTCAGGCGGCGCAACAGCACGGCGCGCGCCCGCTGGCCGATCTGGGCCGCCGCTTTGTTGGTGAAGGTGACAACCGCCGTCTTGCGCAGCAGTTCGCCGCCCTCCGGCGTGAGCGCGATGGCGGCCAACCGCTCGGAAATCGCCGTGGTCTTGCCCGAGCCGGCGTTGGCGCGCACGGCGAAATTCCGCGTCCATTCCTCACGGAAACGGTCGCGCGCCGCCTGATCGACGAGTCCGGGGTTACTCATTGCCCGCCTCCCCTTCCGCTTCCGCCGCCGGCGCGCCGAACGTCGCGGCGAACTTCTTCTCCAGCACCGCATGCCGGATCGGCGTGCAGGCCAGTGGCCATTCGTAGCCGCGGGAAAAATCCGTGCGATCCGGCGTCAGTGCGCCGTAGCGTCCGGTCGCGAGATGCCGCGCCAGCTGCGCCAGCGGGGCCAGGGCGACGGACAGCTCGCGCATCTCCATGCTCACCGGGCGTTCATTGCCCGGCTTCAACATCCACACCCGCCCGCCCGCCGCGCCGAGCGACTCGACGGCGGCCAGATAGACGCCGAGCTGCAGCGACGCGCCGCGCGCCATGCGTTCCGCCGAAAGTTTGGCGTCCGCTCCCGTCTTGAAATCCACAATATCGACCTGCGCGCCGCCCCACTCCGGCCGGTCGAGCAAAGCAAGGTCCATCCGGCCGATGATCTCCAGCCGCTCGCAGTCCGCGCCGAGTGGTATCGCCGTGCCCTCGGGCAGTTTCGCCTCGACCGCGACGACCCCGCCCGCACCCAGCCGGTAAACTTTCGCGAGCAAGGTCGCGGCCATGTCGCCCAGCTCCGCGTGAAACGAATCCCAATAGCGGTCGCGCGGCCAGTGCGCGCGCAACGCCGTCAGCGCCACATCGAGCCGGTCGCGCGCCGCTTCCGGAGCCGGGCGTTCCATGAACACACCCTCGATCGGCCGCCCTTGCAGCGCCACCGCCAGCAGCCGGTGCGCGAGCGAGCCGAGCGACTTCTTCCGGGCCCGCACCAACGCACCCCACTCGACACGCCGGACGCCGAGCACCGCCTCGAACCAAAGTTCGGCCGGATCCTGCACGCTGCGTTCGATGAGCCGCGCCGCCAGCCGCGTCGGCCGGACCACCGCCGGATCCGCGCTGAGAAAATAGCCGTCGAACGGCACCGCCGGGTCACGCCGCCGCCGCCAGATATCGAACCAGTCCGCCGCGGTACGGGCGTCCGCCGGCACCGCAACGCCCACCGCGCGGCGGGCGAACTCCTTTTCCAGCTGCCAGTCCGTGCCGCCGGGGGAACGCTGGGCGAGCAGCACCCGCTCCACCCAGGCGTTCGGCGCCAGCTTCAGCTCGGGCTCCTCCTCGTCGAACAACGCGGCGGTGAAGATCACTTGCTCGCGCGTGTTGCGCGCGAGATCGGCGTAGCCGGTTTTCTCGAGCGCCGAGCGGTCCTCGCTGGTGAAGAGGCCCAGCGTGAAGCGCCCGCGCTTGTTCAGCGCCATGCGCTGCTCATCGGTGAGCCAGCAACTCGACTCCGCGCGCGCCGGCCAGACGCCGGCGTTGCCTTCGACGAAGATGAGATGCGACCACGCCAGCGCAGCCGCCCGGCGACGGGTTGTCAGGGTGATCGGCGCAAACAACCCGCGCCCCGGCGCGTCGGACGCGGGTGATTTCTCCGGCAGGAACAGCGCCAGCGTGGAAAAAATGACGCGGGCGGGCAACACGCGCACATCGCGCGCCGCGTAGGCGGCCAGCGTCGGCCGGGCCTCCGGTTCCGGCAGGTTGAATTGCGCGCAGACCTGCGCGAACCGCCCGAGTGCGTCGGCCAAGGTCAGCCGTTCCGGCCAAGCCGGCAGCAACCGGTCCGTGATGCGAAGCACCTCCCGCCACTCGGCGCGCTCGTTGGCGGCCAGCCGCGGACGGTTCGCCGCCAGCGCGTGCGTCTGCGTCTCATCGAAGACGCGCTCGCAGACATCGCGCGCAAGGCCGAGCGGCTGGGTCGTGAAATTCAGCGCGCGCAACAACGGCCACAGCGCCAGCAGCTCCTCCAGCCGCGCTCCGCGTTCGTAGAACGCGAGCAGGGCGCGCTGCAATTGCGCGTCGACGGACAGCGCACCCGCGGTCTCCAGCAGGTCGTTGAACGGCAGTCCCCGCTCGGCCAGCAACGCGGCGAGGCGCAGGTGCGCTGCGTCGGCCCGCGGGAAGACGACCGCGATGTTCTCCGCCCCGGTCATGAGCAATCGCTCCAACTCCGCCGCCACGAGGCGCATCTCGTCCTCGCGCGTATGGCCGACGAGGATTTGGGTCGCCGCCGTTTCGTTGGCCCCGGTCCCCGTCCACAAAGCCGCGACCGCTGCGCCGGTGCGGGCCGGCTCGCCGGCATCCAACACGCGCGGTTCGACCCCGAGCAGCGCCGACCAAAGTTCGATCCAATTCTCGTCGAGCCCGCGGCGCCCGCGCAACTCGGGTTCGGGCAGCACGACGGTCAGCGCGGTGCCGCAGCGGGCGAACGCGGCCAGCGGGAAAAATTCCGGCCAGTGCTCCGCAGTAAACCCGTAGAGGAGGAGTCGGCCGCCCAATTTCGGCGCGTCGGCCGCAGGCGTCTGCAAGGCCGCCGCTAGGCTTTGGTGCGAGGCGAAGTCGTAGCCGAGGGCGGCGACCCGCCGGGTGAGTTCCCCAAAAATCTCGCGCAGCGGCGCGAGCGGGAAATCCGCGGCGGTGAACCCCGCCTGCAGCAGCTGATCGAAATCCTCCAGCGCCCGCTCCGGGTCGCTCTGCAGGCTTTTCCACAGGCCCCAGGCGGCGTCCTCCGGCGTGAGCGGTGCGAGCTTTCCCTCGATGAGCGCGCGCAGCCCGAGCAGCAGCAGCTCGCGGCCGATGGCGGGACGGGCGGAGCCAGTCAGCGCGCGCCATTTCTGCCGGGCCAAGCCCGGCGTGAGAAACTCGACGCCGAGCAGCGGCACGCCTTCGCGGACACAGCGGAGCTTGAGCGCGTGGGCCTGTCCGCGGGTCGGCACGAGGACGTAGTCGCGCCGGAGCGCGGCCGGTCCGGCGAGCCACGGCCGCACGAGAGCGCGCCAAGCGGCGTCCCAGTCGCGGACGAGATGCAGTTCAACAGGCGGAGGCACGACGGCCCATGAACGCGGATTGGCGGCGCGAATTCAACTCCGCAGAAACCGCCGCCGAAAAACAAAAACTCCGCGAGGCGTGGGCCCGCGGAGCTTACGCGTGTGCAGACTGGAAGGCGCTTACTTCTTGGCGCCGAAGATGAACTTCGCGACCTGCGACTTGTGGTGCGAGGCGGTGTTGCGGTGAATGACGTTGCTCTTCACGGCCTTGTCCAGCGCGGACGAGAACGCGATGGCGGCGGCGCGGGACTTCTCCGGATCGTTGGCGGCGGCCTTCACGGCCTTGGCCAGCGTCTTGAGGCGGGTTTTGATGGTCTGATTGCGCGCGGCATTGCGGGTGGCTTTGCGGGCGGCTTTGATTGCGGACTTGGTGTTGGCCATGGCGGTTGGAAATTAAGGAAGGGCGAAAGACCCAAAAAGCCTCCGGTGAGTCAAGCGCTTTCTCCCCGCGGCAGGGCGGGTTACGTCTCGCGGGACAGGCAGCCGACGAGCAGATCCCGCCCAAGTGCCAACGACCCGCCTCAAAGTGTCCTCGCCCACCATGCACGAATCGCCGTTGAGGCAGGGTGGAAAAGCGTAGTTGTAAATAATAGGTTAATTCAGGCCTAGCAACTCTAGGTGGTTGAGTGCCTATGTCGCTGAGCCTGAAAGCTGTTTGCTAAAGACTCTACCGGGTTTGGCCGATTATCGGTATTACTAATGCCGCGTGAATCACCGACCTTCAGCCATACATCAAGCCGGCCGCCAGCCCGCGCACTGTAGCGCCGGCCAGAGCGGTAGTTGCGCCGCGTTCACTATCCTCGAAGTCATGTTTGCTGCGATCATTCTGGTGCTGGCCATCACCACCTCTATCACGACGATGCAGCGGTCCTTTCAGTCGGTGGATACGGCCCGCAGCATGACTTTGGCCGGGCAAATCATGCAGAGCGAGATCGAGCGGGTCCGGCTCCGGGACTGGAGTACGGTCCTGGGTTACAGCACGACGGAGACACCGCTGACGATTGATTCCTCGTTTTCGAGCAACGGCTACGTGGCGAACCTCATCGCCAATCGTGGCTTGGCCCTTACCCGGACCGTCTCCGACCCCGAGACCGACCTGCGCCAGATCACCATGAAAGTCACCTGGCGCAATATCGACGGCCGGACCATGTCGCGTAGCTACACGACCTATTACGGGCGCTACGGGATCTACGACTATTTCTATAACACTTCGCCGTGACCATGCTCCCTTCCCGCTCTTCCGTTTCATCCGGCACGCGCCGTGTCCGTCGTGCATTCACGCTCGTCGAAGTGATGATCGCGTCCACCATCGGGGCCGGCGTCCTCGCCGGCGTGCTGTCCTCCTTTCTGTTTCTGACCCGTACGGGAGTCCGGGCGGCGCAATACAACGACATGCAGGCCCAAGTCCGCCTCGGACTGGAAAAATTCAGCGAGGACGCGCGCATGGCCAGCGCCATCACCTGGAACGGCAATCTCTCCGTCACGCTCACGGTGCCGAACAACTATCCGCCCAACAACCTCGTCACCTACGCCTTCGATCCGGATACGCCCTCCGCCAGTTCCACCGGGAAATGCTTCTACTACAAGACCGGGGACGTCAGCTCCACCGAGACACGCACCGTCCTCGTCCGCAACATCAACGACTTCCTTTTCTATCGGTACGACCGGCTCGACAACCAGGCGCTGTCCAACACGAGCACGAAGCGCCTGCAGGTCACGTTCACGGCGCGCAGCACCGGGGTCACCCTGGCCGACAGCACCGAGACCGCCATCTCCTCCTCTTTCATTCTCCGCAACAAGCCCGTCAATTGAACCCACCCTCCGCCTCCTTATGAGAACACACCCTGCCTCCTCTCCATTCCGCCAGAATAACACGCGTGGCTCCGTGCTGATCGTCGCCATGCTCCTGGCGGCGCTCATCAGCGTGGCGCTCGTCAGCTACCTGAAGCTGAGTAACAACTCCCTGAAGGTCTCGCAGCGCGTCTTCCTGCAGAACTCCGCGATGAACCTGGCCGAGATGGGCATCGAGCGGGCGCTCACGAGCTTCAACCACTCCGTCAACGGCGAGGCGAACGCCTGGGCCGGCTGGACGATCAACGGCACCGCCGCCACGCGGACCATCTCGGGCTTCGTGCCCGCCCCCGGCGCCACCGGCGTGATCAAGCTTTACGTCCAGAACCAGAACTCCGGCTCCACCACCACCATCGCCCCCGATGACCACAGCTGGGACGACCACAGTTCTGACCACGAGTCGGAGCACGAGGAAAGCGGCCACTCCGAAGTCGCCAGCATTGATTTCGCCTCTCCGGCTCTGGGCGCCATCGACCGGCTCGCCTATCAGACCCGCACGATCCGCCATCTCGCGACCTTCGCGGCGGGCGGTGTCCGCGCCGTCTGGCACCAACCCGTGCTCATCAGCCTGGCCGCCGGCATCCGTCCGGTCGCCAGCCTGGCTTGGGCCGGTGGACTCCCTGTCCTCGCCACCCTCGGTGGCACAGGCGACTCCGACGACGATCACAGCTACAGCGACGACCACCTGAGCGACAACCATGGCGCCGACAATCATTCCGACGACGATCATGACACTCCCTCGCCCACGGTGAGCACGCCCGTGACTTCCAGCACCATCCTCATCGTCGCCAAGGCCATCATCACGCCCAACGACGGCAGCAGCCCCTTCGTCAAAATGATCGAGGTGCAGGTCGCCCAGCGCTCCACCTGGGGCTACGGTTTGGTCGGCCGCTCCTCCGTCTCCCTCGACAGCAACGCCACCGCCGACAGCTGGAGCTCCGACCCCGACAACGATCCCGCCACCGCCGTCGTGCCCTACTCCTCCACTGTCCGCCGCGACAACGGCACCGTCGGCGTCGTCAGCGCAGCCAACGACGCCCTCTCGCTCGGCTCGAATGCCTCCATCTACGGCACGGTCAACACCGGCGGCGGCACGATCACCTACGACAGCAACGTCCGCGTTTACAGCGCCACCAGCCCGGCCAGCCCCAAGGTCGATCCCTCCCGCGTGCACCGCGACTTCAAGTTCACCTTCCCGGCCATCAGCGAGCCCACCCCCACCGTGACCAACCCCATCACCGTCTCGGTCACGAACAACCGCACCTTCCCCGACACGGCGACCGACCACCCGAATCCCGCCGACGGGAAATACTATTACGTCTTCGCTGACGGCACGGAGATCAACCTCGACAGCAACAAGAACCTGACCATCGCCGACAAGGTCGTCTGGATTTTCCGGAATCACAACGGCGCCTACACCATCCAGACCAGCTCGAACGCCGACTTCCTCTTCTCCGGCACCACCAGCACCCTGGACATCTACACCAACGGCAACATCAAGCTCGACAGCAACTGCGACATCAACTCCGGCGGCCAGCCCAGCCGTTTCAAGATCTACGGCACCAATCCGAGCACCCAGTCGCTCGTCATGTCCAGCAACGCCACCATCAGCGGCGTGCTCTACTCGCCGAACGCCAGCTACAGCATCGACAGCAACTGCCGCCTTTACGGTTCCGTCGTCGCCAACAGCATCCACATGGATAGCCAGGCCGCCTTCCACTACGACGAGGCCCTCGGTCTCTTCGGCAGCGGCAATCCCTTCCGCGTCAGCAGCTGGCGCGAACTCAAATCCGCCGCCGAGCGCGACGCCTACGCCACCCAATTCAACTTCTGAGTACGCGGGCACGATTGCCCCCCCGCCAGCCCGCCCTTCCGGCGGGCTGTTTTTTTGCCCTCAACGCAACTTCAGCCCGCGTCCGCCCAGCAGCAGCCCGCCGATCACCAGCGCGCCCGCCACGGGCGCCAGGGCCAGCAGCGCCCGGCCGGCGAAGACACTGCCCAGCAGCGCCAGCACCAATCCAACGACGTAGCCGTTGTTTTCATGCAGCAGGAGCAGCTTCGTCTGCGCGAAGCGCGCCGCCATATAAGGAAAGAACGCTCCCGCCAGCGCCCCGCCCACGGCCACGCCGCCCGCCACCACCGGCAGCACCGACCAGTCGTAGGGCCGCGCCGCCAGCACCCAGTAGGCGAGGTAATAGCCCAGCGGCGCCAGCGCCACCAATCGCGGGAACGTTCGCGGCGACGCCGCGTTCAGGCCCGCCAGGAAACCCACCAGCCAGCAGAACAGCACGGCGAAGAACGCCTCCGCCCGGCTCGTGAGCCGCACCTCCAGCAGGAAGAAATACGCGAACTGCAACAGCGCGAGCCACAGCCCGGTCAGGAAGGCGAGCACCGTGTCGCGCCAGCCGTGGGAAGTCTGCGCCGGCTCAGTCATAGATGAGGTCCCCCACGTTGGCCGTCGTGATGATCTTCTCCTCACTGACCAGCTCCTTGATCATGGCCCGGGTGTAGATGCGCACCTGGCCACGCCAGGCTGGGTCGATCGCCTGCCGCAGCTCCTCCACGCCCGGCTCCCGCAGTCCGGGCCCGCCACCGTAGAAATACGCCGCATCCCGGAGCACGAACACGAAGTAGTGCTCGAACACCCGGTCGAGCGTCGCCAGCACCCGCCGGCCGTAGGGCGAACGCGCCGACACCGGCGTGAGCGACGAGATGGAGAAGATGCCGTCCGGCTCCAGCCGCGCCTTCGCCAGCCGGAAAAACTCCTCGGTGTAAGTCAGCGCCACCTGTCGCGAGCGCGCCGGCGGGATATCGTGCAACATGAGCCCGAATCGCTCGGGCGTGTTCGCCACCCAGTGCTTCGCGTCGTCAGGCGTGAACGTCCAGTTGTGCAGCTCGTCGAGCCGGTTGTAGTCGCCGAAATACCGGTGCGACGCCCGGAAAACCTCCGGATCGATATCCACGATCCGCACCGACGGCACGAAGCCGCCGATGCGCCCGACGGTCGACATCGAGCCGCAGCCGAGCACCGCCGTGGCGGGCCGCCCGAGCAGGCGCGCCGGGTATTCCGCCACGAAGTACGCGTAGACGCGCCGCGGATCGCCGCCGAACTGCCGCTTGCCGTTGAGCAGCAGCCGGTGGTCCCGCCCGCTGCGCACGACCTCGATCTTGTGATAGGGCGTGTAACGCGCCAACAGCACCTCGTCGACCTGCCAGCCGTAGAAACGCGCGTCGAACCAGCCCGCGGCCGCCCGGTCCCAGGCGCCGAAATTCGCCAGATAAACACCCGCCAGCAGCGCCAGCCCGGCCGTCATCCACCGGCCCGCGCCCGCTGTCACGGCCAGCGCCAGGTAGCTGGCAAAATACGCGCCCAGCACGCACTCGTGCGCGATCGGAGCCAGCACCGGCACCAGCAGCAGGCCCAGCAACGAGCCGGCGATCTCCACCGAATAGCTGCGGCGCAGCCCGCCGCCGGCCGCGAGCGCCCGCGGGAGAAAAACCGCCGGCACCGAGGTGACGCCCGTCGCGACCACCACCAGCACGACGGAGCCCGCCGCAAAGCCTCCCGCTGATTTTTCCACGACGTAATACAGCGCCTGCATCCCCACGAGCAGCGCCATCTGCACCACGAGGCACACCGGCAGCGCCGCGCGCACGAAGCCCGCCGACAGCCGGTCCGAGACGAAATACCCGAGCGACACGCCGAGAAAATACGCCAGCGAGAACACGATCACCGCGATCTCCTCGTGCCGCAGCGCCACCGTCAGGTGCTGCACGAGGATGAAATTCAGCAGCATCAGGTTCACCCCCGCCAGCAGCAGCGTCCACTCGCCCCGGCCCGCGGGCCACCATGACTTCAGGACCGCCCGGCTGGTCATGCGACAGCCGGCTTCACCGGCGCGAGAAAATGCAAATGCGGTCCTGGCACCCGGCCAAGCTAGCGGATGCCGGCCGGGATTGTCGTGCAAAATCTTGCACGCCGCCGGCACTTCGTTGTCATGGCGGGCGCGTCCCCCGCCACCCGACAACTGATGACCGGCTCCGCCTCCCTCCCCGTCCCCGCCGCGCCCGCCGGCCGCGCCCGCCCGGCCTGGATCCTGGCCATCGCCGGCGCCAACCTGACGGTCATCCAGTTCGTGGCCATGCGCGAGTTCGCCTCGCTGCTGGGCTCGAACGAACTGGTCACATTGCTCGTGACGGCAGGCTACTTTCTCGGGCTCTCCGCCGGCTATCTGGTCTCGGACCGGCTCTCGCGGCGCGCGCTGCTCGCCCTTGGGGCCGCCACGCTCGCGCTGCACGCCAGCCTGCCGTTCTCGGCGCGCTGGGTCGTCGGTGCGCTGGTCGAGGCGGGTTTCGGCGGCGTGGTGCCGCCGCTGGTGTTCCTGCTGGTCTTCGCGGGCATCACACCGTTCTACGCCGTGTTCCTGCCGCGGCTGGTGGCGGAGGCGGGCCCGCCGGCGGGCGACTCCTCGCCGCTCGTGCGCCTCTACGCCATCGAGCTCGCGGGCGGCGCGCTCGGCTTGCTGCTGGTCGTGCTGGTGACCCCGGCACGCATGTCGTGGTTGCTCGCGTTGCACCTGGCCGGCCTCGTCGCGCTGTTGCTGCTGTTCGCGCAACCGCGCCGCCCGGGTGCGTTTCTCCTTTGCGCACTGCCGCCGGCCTATCTGCTCGTGTGGCCGGCACTGGACCGCTCCAGCCTGGCCGGTTTCTACGCGCATGCGCTCGGCCGGCACTCGCCCGTCGTGCTCGCGTCGGAGTTCTCTCCCTACCAGCGCGTCGACCTGCTGCGGGCCGACACCCCGCGCGGCCCGGCAACCTATCTCTACCTCAACGGCAACCTGCTCTACGGCACCCGCGCGCTGCACCAGCACAACCTGATGGTCTCGATCCTGCCGCGGCTCGTGGCCGATGTCGGCCGGCCGGGCGTGCCGCTCCAGACGCTCGTGATCGCCGGCGGTTCGCTCGACAGCGCGCGCCATCTCGCGCCGCTGCCCGGCCGCGTGCGCCTCGTGGAGATCGACGAAGCCGTCGTGCGGCTGACGCGCGCGCTCATCCAGGAGCCGCGGGGCGGCTTCCCGGCGAACTGGGATCTCTCCATCGACGACGGCAAGCACTTCCTCGGCAACTGGACCGGCGCGCCGTTCGATGTCATCGCGGTCGACATCCCGGTGCCGTCGCACGTGCAGACGGCCATGCTGCATTCCGAGCGTTTCTTTTCGCTGGCGCGCTCGCGCCTGCAGCCCGGCGGCATCTTCTCCATCTCGCTGGCCGGCCGGCTCAACACCCGGTCCGACGGCGCGCCTGACGCCTCCGAACATCTCGCGCACCGGATCGCGGCCGGCCTGCTGGCCAGTTTCCGGCACGTCGCCGTGGTGCATGCCGATTCGACGGATTTCGCCTGGGCCAGCGACGAACCCCTCGAGGGGCGCATCGCCGTAGCCCAGGAGCGTTTGGTGGACTTCCTCGACCGCGAGCCCGGCCGGCGCGAGACGTTCGGCGTGCCCGTGCTGCAATTCTTCGACGACGCCACGATCCTGCGGCGCGTCGGCGCACACAAACCGATCGGCGAGGCCGACCTGCAGATCGTGCTGCGGCTCAGCCTGAGCAAGCTCCGCCATCGCTTCTATGCGGAGAACTGACCCCATGGCCGCCGCCCGCCCAAGCCTCGCCTTTCTGAACATCGCCCTCTCGGGTGTGTTCTTCGGCCTGTTGCAATGGGGGGCGTTCTTCCTCCTCCAATCCTATCTCGCCTCCACCGCGCTCGTCTGGTTGCTGGCGTCGACCGTATGGCTGCTGGGCAGCCTGGGCGGGCTCGCCGCACCCGGCCGGCAAGCGGACGAGCCTTGGTGGCTGCTGGGGGCCGTCGTCGCCTACTACGGGCTGCTCTGGCTCGCGAGCGGCCATCCTTACGATCTGGGCATGCTGCCGTGGCTGCTGGTGTGCGTGGCGGGCATGGGGCTGTATGCCGGGCGGTTTTTCCGCTACCGTCGCGACGCGCTTGGCCCGGCCAAATGGCTCTTTTTCGTGGAGAACACGGGCTTCGTGCTCGGCCTGCTGCTCACCGTGCTCGGGCTCTACTGGTTCGGGCAAAAGCTGCTCGTGGTGGCGCCCGGCGTGGGTGCCGCGCTCTGTCTGCTCACCGTGCCGCGAATGGCGCCGGGAACGAAGCCGGGCGAGGATAGAGCGATCTTGCCTATCTCGGGCCATACGAAGCGGTGATCCACGCGTTCCTCCCCGCGGCGCCACAGGCGGCCTCCGTGGATTCTTCACTTCGCTCAGAATGACCGGGTGAAGCATGGCAAGGTTTTGGCCTGCCCACCCGAATCCGCGCCGTGTGCGCCGTCTGCCCCGGCCCGATCCCGGGGTCGGAAAATGGCGCGGGGCGTTCTGCTCTTCAGCAGAACGCCCCGCATATGATCTAGCATCGGAACCGGTAAGCCGGATTCTGTCCGGCCCGCTTGCGCGGGCCGTGACCTTCATTTCTCTCAACCCCCGCCGAAGCGGGGTCGTCCCTGGCTGCCCGGAGGCGCCGGGAGATGCGGCGTACCCGCGGCTATGGGACGGGCCGTCCAGCCGCCTATTCTGCCTTGCACCGGACTGGGTTTTTCGTGCCGCCGTCGTTGCCTTCGGCGCGGTGGGCTCTTACCCCACCTTTTCACCCTTACCCCTTTGAAATCTCAAATTTGAAATCTGAGATTTCAAAGCGGCGGTATGTTCTCTGTGACACTGTCCGTCACGGCGCCTTGACGCGCCGCGCCCGCGTTTTCACGCGGAGTCCTGCCCGATGGTGTCCGGACTTTCCTCTCCGTATTCAATGAACCCGGAGCGAAGGTCTGGCTCCGAAACTAGGATGTCCAATAGACCACGCGACCACATTGGTCGCAAGTGGTAATATTCTCCGCCTTGCGGGCCTCGAATTCGATGTTCGAGGAGACCTTCATGTGGCAGCCGCCGCAGCGTCCGCCGTGGACGGGCACGCAGACGGGATGGCCGGGCTTCCTGGCCAGCCGGTCGTAGACGCGGAGCAAGTCCTCGGGCACGGCTTGGCGGGCCGTCTCGACGACCGTGGCCGCAGCCTGATGCTCGCCCTTGAGCTGCGTCTCGCGCTCGCGGAGCGCCTTGATGCGGGCCTCGTGGCCGGAAATATTGGCCTTCAGCACGGCCTCGGCGGCGGCGAAGCGTTTCTTCGCCTCGTCGATCGAATACATCACCTTGAGCTCGTCCTCCTCGAAGCCGCCGATGGTCGCCTCGGTGGTCTCGATCTCGTGGGTGAGGGCGCGGTATTCGTCGTTCTTGCGGACCTCGAGCTGCTGGGTGCGGTATTTGGCGGCCTTCTCCTCGGCGCTCTTGATCTCGGTCTCGAGGGTTTTCTTCTTCGCCTCGAGGCCCTGCCATTCGGCCTTGGCGCTCTCGATGGCCTGCTTCTCGGCGGCAATCCTGGCCTCGACGGCGGTGATGTCGCGCGGCACGGCGTGCAGCTGCTGCTCCAGGGCCAGCCGCTTCGAGTCGCACTCCTCCAACGCCAACAGTTTGGACATATCGATCGCAGCCATGCGGCGACATTGCGGCCGGCCAAAATGCGGTCAAACGAATCTTTCCCGCTGTGCCGCCGCGCGTTTTTTCGGCCAAAAATCCGGTGGTTTTTTGCCTCTGCGTGACCCTTCAATTCGGCGGGTTTTACAAGGCAAAAATGATCGGCCGCTAAGTATTTCGATACAACGAGTTACACAGACAGAATTGCCCGTAAAAATAACCCTGATTTTCGTGAAAAAAACGTTGTGACCCCGGACGTTTTCCGCGACGTTTTTTCATTCAATTTCCCACGTAATGTCCGAACACGACGAAGTCCAATCCACCGCGAAAATTAAAGCCGGCGCCGATGCCTACGACGCCTCCAAACTAGGGAAGCTCGAGGGCCTCGAGGCGGTTCGGAAAAAGCCCGGCATGTACATCGGCGGCACCGATGAGCGGGCGCTTCATCACTGCGTTTCCGAGGTGCTGGACAACTCCGTCGACGAGCATCTGGCCGGGCATTGCACGCGGATCGAGGTCACCATCCACGTGGACGGCTCCATCAGCGTCCGCGACAACGGCCGCGGCATCCCGGTCGACCTCCACCCGCAGTACAAGATTCCCGGTGTCGAGATGGTGCTCACCACGCTCCACTCCGGCGGCAAATACGGCCAGGGTGGCTACAAGTTTTCCGGTGGCACGCACGGCGTCGGCGCCAAGTGTGTGAACGCCGTCTCCGAGTGGTTCGAGGTCGAAGTCTCGCGCGGCGGCCAGGTGCATCACATGACCTTCGCGCGCGGCAAGACGACCAAGCAGCTCGAGGTCATCGGCAAGGCCAAGGGCACGGGCACACTCATCACGTTCAAGCCCGACCCCGAGATCTTCAAGGAAACCACCATCTTCAAGGCCGACCGCATCAGCCAGCGCCTGCGCGAGCTGGCGTTTCTCAACTCCGGCCTCGAGATCGTCTTCACCGACGAGCGCCCCGCCGAGCCGAAACCCGAACGCTATTTCTACAAGGACGGCGTCGTCGAGTTCGTGAAGCAGATCAACACCGGCAAGACCGCGCTCCACCCGCAGCCGGTCCGCATCGCCAAGGAGATGACCACCACCATCGACGACAAGTCCGTCGAGATCCACGTCGAGGTCGTCCTCCAGTACAACGACACCTACAACGACCTCGTCCTCTGCTACACCAACACGATCCACAACCCCGACGGCGGCACGCACCTCTCGGGCTTCCGCAGCGCCCTCACCCGCGCCATCAACCAGTTCTCCAAGGCCAACAACCTGCTCAAGGAAAAGGATCCGCAGATCACCGGTGACGACGTGCGCGAGGGCCTCGCCGCCGTCATCTCCATCAAGCACAGCGACCCGAAGTTCGAGTCGCAGACCAAGGTCAAGCTGCTCTCCCCCGAGGTCGAGAGCATCGTCGGCTCCGTCTCCTACGAGGGCCTGATGTTCTATTTCGAGACCAACACCGGCGTCGCCAAGCGCATCGTCGAGAAGTCCCTCACCGCCGCCCGCGCCCGCGAGGCCGCCCGCAAGGCCCGCGAGACCATCCGCAAGGGCGCCCTCTCCGGCGGCGGCCTCCCTGGCAAACTCGCCGACTGCTCCGAGAAGGACCCGGCCGTGTGCGAGCTCTACATCGTCGAGGGCGACTCGGCCGGCGGTTCCGCCAAGCAGGGCCGCGACCGCCGTTACCAGGCCATCCTCCCGCTGCGCGGCAAGCTCATCAACTCCGAGAAGGCCCAGCTCGACAAGGTCCTCTCCAACGAGGAAATCCGCACCCTCATCACCGCCATCGGCACCGGCATCGGCACCGGCGAGGACGACTCCGCCTTCAACGCCGACAAGGCCCGCTACCACCGCGTCATCATCATGACCGACGCCGACGTCGACGGCTCGCACATCCGCACGCTGCTCCTGACGTTCCTCTACCGCCAGATGAAGGGCATCATCGAGCGCGGCTACGTCTACATCGCCCAACCGCCGCTCTACAAAATCAAGCGCAAGAAACGCGAGCAATACATCGACAACGACGAGCAGCTGAACCGCATCCTGCTCGAACTCGGCTCCGAGGACATCGTGCTGACCCGCGCGTCGGACAGCCACGTCTTCGCCCCCGCCGCCATCGACCAGATCGTCGAGATGCTCGCCGCCCTCGAAAAACTCGGCCACGGCATCACCCGCCACGGCGCCTCGCTCGCCGAATACCTCGACCAGCACGAGAAAAGCTCCCACGAACTCCCGCGCTACGTCGCCCGCATCCGCGAGGGCAACAAGGAATCCCACCGCTTCCTCGACGACGACAAGGCCCGCGCCGCGTTCCTCAAGGAGATGGGCCTCGACGCCGACGCCGCCACGGCCAGTGCCGCCGCCACGACCAATGGCAACGGCTCGACCGCACCGATGCCCGTGCGCCGCGTCACCATCCACGAGATCTTCGAGGCCACCGAGATGACCAAGCTCCTCAAGGCCATCGCCCGCATCGGGCTCGACACCGCCTCCTTCGCCCCGTCCGAGGCCGCCCGCTATACCATCACGGAAAACGCCGGCACCAAGAACGAGGCGAAGACCGAGCTGTTCTCCCCGCTCGAGATCATCACCCAGATCCGCGCCAACGGCCGCAAAGGCCTCTCCATCCAGCGCTACAAGGGCCTCGGCGAAATGAATCCGAAGCAACTCTACGAGACGACGATGGACCCCGACAAGCGCCGCCTGCTCAAGGTGAACATCAATGACGCCGCCAAGGCCGACGCCCTCTTCACCCTGCTCATGGGCGACGAAGTCCCGCCCCGCCGCCAGTTCATCGAGGACAACGCCCTCAACGTGCAGTATCTGGATGTTTGAGATATTAGTGCCACCGCCCGGCCACAGTCATCCTCCTCCAAGCTAGCGGCCCCATGCCATCCATTCAATATACCGAAACCGCCTTGGCCGACCTGGAGAAGCTCCCTCCTCGCCTCGCCGCTCAGATCATGCGCAAGATTGACCGGCTCCAAGCCGGTCTTCATGGCGACATCAAACGCCTCACCAATTACGACTATGACTACCGGCTGCGTGCGGGAGACTTCCGAATTCTCTTCGACGTGACCGGCCACAAGATTATCGTCCAACGCATCCGCAACCGAAAGGAAGCTTATGACTAAAGTGCAACTCCTCACCCGCGACATCCGTCGCAAACGCCGCGAAATCACCGGCCTGCAGGAAGACCTCACCAACATGCAGGACCACCTCGCCGTGCTGGAAGCCCGCGCCAAGAATGCCGACAAGCGCACCTATTCTTCCGCCGAAGTCCGCATCCGCCTCGGCCTCACCGGAAAGAAATGACCGCGCCCCGCCGCCAGTTCATCGAGGACAACGCCCTCAACGTCCAATACCTCGACGTGTGATGCCCTCTTCTGCCGATATTAAAGCCAGGTTCAACACCCTTGAACAAGAAGGGATGCGTGTACCCGTTCATAGAAATGACTTCGGCAGCTCTCTGGACGATGCTGCATGGAGCAAATGGTCCACTAATGCGTTAAATCTGCTTGAAATCGTTTTCGGACCAAAGAACACAGCGTTTCAAAGCCTCGACCGCATAGCGAAAGCCCATCGCGGTGAATCCGAATCCAAGGATAAAGGCCTTGGAATCTTTAAGGCTGCAAAAGAAGACTTCGAGCACGGCTTCTCTGGGCAGCTTGAAAAGCAAATCTCGGGAGAAATCTTCGGCAGCTTCGTTACGCTGGCTAAAACCGCTCTTGCCGAAGGCCAAAAAGATGTTGCTGCCGTTCTGGCATGCGCGGCGCTGGAGGATGCCTTGAAGCGATATGCAGCTCTCAATGGTCTCACTGTTGATGGGAAAACCATGGATAACGTCGTCGGCGCCTTGAAGGCCGCAGGACTTGTTCAGGGAGCGCAAAAATCCCTGCTTGATGCCATGCCACGTGTTCGCAACTGCGCCATGCATGCAGATTGGGCCAAGATCACTGAACCCGACGTCAATAGCGTCATTGGGTTCGTAGAGTCGTTCCTGCAGACCAAATTCTAAGATTTTAATTCATGTATACGGCCAACGAAAAATTTTCGACCGCCAACATCACCGACATCATGCAGACGGCCTACATCGATTACTCGATGTCGGTCATCATCTCGCGCGCCCTGCCCGATGCGCGCGACGGTCTGAAGCCCGTGCAGCGCCGCATCCTCTACGCGATGCTCCGCGAAGGCCTGCTGCACAACCGCGCCTTCGACAAGTGCGCCGGCGTCGTCGGTGAAGTCCTCAAGAACTACCACCCGCACGGCGACTCCTCGGTCTACGACACGCTCGTCCGCCTCGCCCAGAATTGGGTCATGCGCTACCCGCTCATCGACCCGCAGGGCAACTTCGGCTCCGTCGACGGCGACCCGCCCGCCGCCTACCGCTACACCGAGGCCCGTCTCAACGCCATCGCCGAGGAGCTGCTCAAGGACATCGAGGAGGAGACCGTCGACTTCGCCCCCAACTACAAGGAGTCCACCACCGAGCCGACCGTCCTGCCCGCCGCCCTGCCGAACCTCCTGATGAACGGCTCGACCGGCATCGCCGTCGGCATGACGACCAACATCCCGCCGCACAACCTCTCCGAGATCATCACCGCGGCCTGCGCCATCGTCGACCGCCCGTCCATCTCCGTCGAAGAGCTGGTGACCTACATCCCCGGCCCGGACTTCCCCACCGGCGGCTACATCAACGGCCGCGCCGGCATCAAGTCCTACCTCACCACCGGCCGCGGCATCGTCCGCATGCGCGGCAAGGCCCACACCGAGGAGCTCAAGGGCGGCGGCGAGCAGATCGTCATCACCGAGATTCCCTACAACGTGAATCGCGCCTCCCTCGTCACGCGCATCGCCGAGCTCGTCCGCGAGAAGGAACTCGACGGCATCCGCGACCTCCGCGACGAGTCCGACGAAAACACCCGCATCGTCATCGAGCTGAAGCGCGGCGAGCAGTCCCAGGTGGTCATCAACCAGCTCTACCAGAAGACCGCCCTCGAATCCTCCTTCGGCGTCATCCTGCTGGCTCTCGACAAGAAGCGGCCGAAGCAGATGAACATCAAGGAACTCCTCGAGTGCTACATCGACCACCGCCGCGACGTGGTCACGCGCCGCACCCAGTTCCGCCTCAACCAGGCCAAGGCCCGCGCCCACATCCTCGAGGGCTACATCATCGCCCTCGATAATCTCGACGACTTCGTGAAGATCATCCGCGCCTCCGCCAACCGCGACGAGGCCAAGGTGAAGCTGATGGCGAAGTATCCGCTCTCCGAGATCCAGACCAACGCCATCCTCGAGCTCCGCCTCTACCAGCTCACCGGCCTGGAGCGCGGCAAGATCGAGGCCGAGTACCTCGAGCTCATGAAACTCATCGAGGAACTCCAGGGCATCCTCGACGACGAGCACAAGCTCCTCGCCTTGATCAAAAAGGAGCTCCTCGAGCTGAAGGACAAATACGCCTCGCCCCGTCGCACCGAAATCGTCGACGACGCCGGCGAGCTGCGCATGGAGGACGTCATCCCCAACGAGGGCGCCGTCATCACCGTCTCGCACCTCGGCTTCATCAAGCGCACCCCCGTCGCCGCCTACCGCGCCCAGAAACGCGGCGGCAAGGGCGTCATCGGCGCCGAGACCTACGAGGAGGACTTCATCGAGACCCTCTTCACCGCCTCCACGCACGACTACACGCTGTTTTTCACCAGCACCGGCCAGTGCCTCGCCAAGAAGGTCTACGACATTCCCGAGGGCACCCGCACCGCCAAGGGCAAGTCCGTCTCGTCCTTCCTCCGCCTCAACGCCGGCGAGAAGATCGCCGCCATGCTCTGCGTGAAGGATTTCTCCGAGGCCCAGCACGTCGTGATGGCCACCAGGAACGGCGTCACCAAGAAGACCAGCCTCGGCGACTACGCCAACGCCACCCGCGAGTCCGGCCTCCGCGGCATCAAGCTCGAGGAGGGCGACACCCTCGTCGGCTGCGTGCTCACCAACGGCGAGAACGAGGTCGTCCTCGTCTCCCACAAGGGCCAGGCCGTCCGCTTCAAGGAGGACGACCTCCGCGACCAGGGCCGCGACACCGTCGGCGTCACCGGCATGCGCTTCAAGATCGACGGCGACTACGTCCAGGCCATCGAGGTCTGCGACCCCGCCTCCCGCCTGCTCGTCGCCCGCGAGGACGGCATCGGCAAGCGCACCCCCTTCGAGGACTACCGCCTCATCTCCCGCGGCGGCACCGGCGTCATCGCCATCGACCTCCCCGAGGACGGCTCTGTCGCCGTCGCCGGCGCCCTCAGCGTCCACGACAACGACGAGGTCATGCTCCTCACCGCCAAGGGCCAGAGCGTCCGCACCCGCGTGAAGGAGATTCGCGAGACCGGCCGCGGCGCCAAGGGCGTGAAACTCGTCAACCTCGACGAGGGCGACAAGCTGCTCGCCATCGCCAAGGTCGTGGAGTCCGACGAGGAGGAAGCCGCCAACAGCGACTCCGCCCCCGCCGAGCCCGCCCCGCCCGCCGCGACGTAAGTTGTAGGGCGGGGTCGCGACGAGTGCGATAGCCTCGGCGGCCTGACCCTGCCTTATTTTTTAGCGCAACCCGTATCTTGTTCGCGGCAGGGTCGGGTGACCCCGCCCTACATTTCGCTCCACGCACTTTATGCCGTGCGTAGCACGCAGGGCCTCACCGCGCATGAGGCCTCACGCTCACCCGACCAGTCGTAGGGCCTCACCTCGTGTGAGGCCTCACGCGCGCCGCAAGGCCGCGCCCAACATCCTCAGGCGCGCCCGACCGGCGCGCTTTTCATTCGCGGTGGGTTTGATACTCTGAACCTTGGTTCGGCTTGTAGGAGCGATGCGAAACGGTCGTGGTCGGCGTGCGGCCGATATCGCCTGCAAGCAGGCTCCTACAACAGATGGGTCGATAAACGAACATGAGGTTCTTCTGAATGCCCCGGAGCTTGCCCCGGGGATCTTTACTTCGGGACGAAATCTCCGCGTTTTGTCATTCTGAGCAAAGCGAAGAATCCAACCGCCCGCGCTGCCACGCCGGCAGCCGCCGCACCTCACTCGAGGTGGATCGGCTTCACCTTCACGCGCTGGCGCACGTTCTCGACATCCATCCAGTAGGAGCCGAACAGGCCGGGGTATATCTTCACGCGCGGCGAGTGTTGCCGATCGCCGTAATAACTGTCGCCGCCGTTTTGTTGCCAGACCTGGCCGTTCTCCAGCTTGAAGGTCGTATTCCCGCTCCAGCCGTCGAAGTCGCCGGCGATGTGCGTCTCGAAAGCCTCCGCCTTGTCGGGTTTCTCCTCGGTCTGCTTCAAAGTGATGAGCGCCGTCAGCCAGCCGGGCTTCTTCTTGCCGGCCGGCGCGGCCGCGGTCGACTTCGCCGCGACCTCCTGCACCTTGGCCTCGGCGATAGCGGCCTTCTGTTCCGCCTCCTTCGCCTTCGCTTCCGTGACGGCGACTTTCTGCTCGGCTTGCTGCTGCACCACCGCGACTTCGCCCGACTTGTAGCGCTCGACCACGGCCTCCAGGCGCGCCAATTCCTCGGCGGTGAGTTTGTTCAGACCCGCGGCCGCCTGCTCGTCCGGCGTAAGGGTCTTGGTGAAACCACCCTCCGCCCGGGTAACAGCGGCCACCACTAGGAAGCACAGCACGGTCATCAGCTTTTTCATGCCGCTGATTT
This sequence comes from Opitutia bacterium, assembly GCA_016187925.1. Lineage (GTDB taxonomy): Bacteria > Verrucomicrobiota > Verrucomicrobiia > Opitutales > Opitutaceae > Didemnitutus. The sequence continues at coordinate 86,888 of JACPIS010000009.1, forward strand.
GTCCGGCCCGCGCGGATGCGGCAACGCAATTTGCGCGCCGCGCGAGCCGCGCGTGGTTTCGGGCCTTGCCAACCTCCGCACGCAGGCGTCTCTTATCCGGGTCACCGCCTCGCCATGGCCGCCCGCCTTTCTTCGCTCCTGGATCCCTCCCGCATCTCGCTCGCCTTGCAGAGCACGAAGCGCACCACCGCGCTGCACGAGATCGCCCACCTGCTCGCCACGCACCCCGACGTCTCGAACTTCGACGGGTTCTACCAGGAGCTGCTCGCGCGCGACCGGCTCGACACCACCTCGCTCGGCAACGAGGTCGCGCTCCCGCACGCGCGCACCGAGCATGTGAAGAAGATCGTCGTGGCGGTCGGCCGCAGCGACGCCGGCATCCTTTACGAGAATCCCCCGCAGGCCGTGCGCCTGATGTTCGTGCTCGGCACGCCGAAATCGAATCCCGGCGACTACCTCGCCCTCGTCGGCTCGCTCTGCCGGCTGATCAAGGACGCCGCCAACCGCGAAGCGCTTCTGAAGGCGGCGACCCCCGAAGAGTTCATCGCCACCGTCGTCGAGCTGGAGAACAAGATCCTCGTTCCGGCGAAATAAAAAGGCGCGGCGTTTCCGCCGCGCCTGAATAGGTATTGCAGTATTACGAACGCGCCGACCGTTCAATGCGTGGCGGTGGCCGTTGGACCCGGCTTTAGTCCGGTCATTTCCTGCATCGCCTGCTTGGCAAACTCCTCGTAGAGCCAGCCCATGCGCGCTCCGTCCTGCCCGCCAGCCAAACCGCCGAGGGCATAGGTCGCGGACACATGAAAGCGGTCCAGCGTCGCCCCGGCAGCGTCCTTGATCAGGATGTCGCCGCTGATGTTATCACCACCCGCCATGAAGCCAAACGCCACCGCCGAGAAATTCGAGCGGACGCGGACACTTGTGACCAGAATCTCAACGGTTGGGAGGGATTCCTTCTGCCCGGCATCAAGCAGCGAATAGGCCGACAGGGCCCGCTCCAGATGCTTGCGCAATTCTTCCTGATCAAACTTCAGATTGTCCTTTACCTTGTTTTGCGCCTCCGCACTGAGGGAGATTTTCACCTCCGCTGCCTTCTTCTCTGTCGACAGCTTGTAGCCGCCAACGGCGGAACCAGGGGCGCGCTCCACACTGGAAGCGCAGCCGGTGAAAAAGAGCGCACCAAGCAGTGCGCCGCTCGCTAGGATCATTCGGGGTAGTTGCATAGTTTGTTATCTGGCCCGTGATTGTGTTAATCACGCACGGTGAAATGCGCGGGCCTGCGTTCGGCGGCAAGGCTAATTGAGCCGACCTGCTCGCCTGGTTTGCGATCCACCCGCGCCGTCGGATGGCTGTGCAAAAAAAGGCGCGGCGTTTCCGCCCCGCCGAAGGTCTCGGGGCCGGCCTGCTCGCCGGCTGCACGGCCGGCTGTCACGTCGGTTTCACTGCCCGCCGAGCAGCTCTTGCACGAGCGCGTCGGCGCCGTAGACTTTGCGCATCGTCTCGATGATGGCGCGCACGTCGGTGGAAAGTGCACGGGCCTGCGTGTCGGTGTAGGCGTAGTTCCAGATGAGCGACTGGATATTGCCGTCGAACACGATGCCGATGAACTCGCCGGCGCGGTTGATCGTGGGGCTGCCGGAGTTGCCACCGATACAGTAGCAGGTGCTGACGAAATCGTAGGGCGTGTCGAGGTTCAGCTTCGCCTTGGCGCCCGGCCAGCTCGGAGGCAGGTCGAACGGCGGCGCATCGTGATGCTCGGCCGCGCGCCGGTAGGTTCCGGCGAGCGTCGTGTAGGGCGCGATGTGCTGGCCGCCCTGCGCGTAGCCTTTCACCGTGCCATAGGAGAGGCGGAGCGTGAAGGTGGCATCGGGGGCGGTGCGGTCGCCGTCCTTGGCAAAGCGGACCTGCGCGATGCGGGTATGCGCCTGCGTCTTCACCTCGAGCTGCTGTTCGATGGCGCCACGGGCGCGGCGTGACTCGGCGTCGAGCACCCGCACGAAGGCGATCAGCGGATCGTCGACCTGCGCCACCTGCGCGGGGGTCATCGCCCACAACTGGCGGCGGAAGGCGATGTCCTTGAGCCGGGTGCCGTGCACGAGCGCGGCGGCGCGGACCGACGGGGCCTGTCCGCCGAGCGCAGCGAGCACCACGGGATCGCTGGCGCCCAGCTCCATCGCGAGCGCGGTCAGGTAGTTGGTCAGCACGACCGTCTCGTAGTCGTCGTAGATCGGCTTGGCGGAGAACACACCCAGTTCGAGCGCGGTGCGGCCGGCCTCGTGAAATTCCTCGAACCGCTCGCGGTCGGGCTTGGCGAATTCCGTCGGGGCGCGGAAGAGCGTGCGGGCGAGACCGAGCAGGCTGCCGGGCGTGAAGGCGGCGGAATTGAAGCCTTTGTTGTAGTTGTAGCCGGCAAGCAGCTGTGCGCGCACGGCGTGCTGCGCGATGATCTGCTGGGCGTCGGCGATCTGCCGCCAGGCGTCGGTGGCGGCGAGCTCGGGGTGGTCGGCGGCGAATTTCCGCAGCGCATCCTCCTCGGCGCGCTTGGCGCCGATGACCGCGGGATCGAGCAGGCCGTCGATGTAGCCGTCGAACACCTTGCGGTAGTTCTCGAGCCGGAGCAGGTCGGCATGGGCGCGGCGGGCGTTTTCCTCGGCGCGCCGGCCGTAGACGTTGAAGAGCACCTCGCGGCTCTTGTACCAGCGCAGCATCGCCGGCAGCTGGGTGTCGCGGGCATACTCCATCTCGGCGAGCGTGATGAGCCGCTGCGTCGTGCCCGGGTGGCCGGCGAGGAACACGAGGTCGCCCTCCTGCGTGCCGGCGGGATTCCATTTCAGGAAATGCTCCACGTGCACCGGCCGGTCGTGCTCGTAGACGCGGAAGATGGCGATATCGAGGTTGAAGCGGGGAAACTCGAAGTTGTCCGGGTCGCCGCCGAAAAACGCCGCCTGTTGCTCGGGCGCGAACACGAGACGTACGTCGGTGTAGCGCTTGTAGCGGTACAGGTGGTATTGCGCGCCCTGAAAGAGCGTGACGATGTCGCTGCGCAGGCCGGTTTTCCCCAGCGACTCCTGCTCGAGGGCGGCCTTGGCGCCGTTGCGCGCCTCGGCCGCCTCCGCGGCGGACATGCCGGGCCGCACCGCGGCGTTCACTTGCGCCGTCACGTCCTCCGCATCCATGAGCACGTTGAGCTCCAGGTCGACGCACTTGATCTCCTCGGCGCGGGTCTTCGCGTAGAAGCCGTCGCGCAGGTAATTGTGCTCCGCCGTGCTGAACTTGAAGAGCGCATCCGCGGCGACGTGGTGGTTGGTGATGACGAGGCCGTCGGCCGACGCGAACGAGCCCGAGCCGCCGCTGTTGAAGCGCACGGCGGATTTTTGCACATGCTCGAGCCAGGCGGGCGCCGGCTCGAAACCGTATTTCTGCTTCAGGTCGGCCAGCGGCGCGCGGTTGAGCAGCCACATGCCGTCATCGGCGCGGGCGGCGTGAACGGCCAGCAGGCCGGCAACAAGGACGGGAAGCGCCAAGGCGGCGCGGCGGGCGGATTTCATGGGGAGGATGTAGCTCGGATGAGTGCGGTGACTAACACGCATGTTTCCCGCCGCCTCAACCTCATTCCGGCCGGTCGCGCCGGCCGTGCGGCCGGCTGCCTCCGGCACGCGGGGCTTGCCTAGCTTTCGGGAGCGACCAGCATCGGGCGAGGCATGATTCATTCCTTCATCTTCAGCGACGGCCGGCTGGCCGGCCGCGACCTCGAGCTCGAGGCCTTGCGCCTCGTCCGTGCCGACAAGGGGCTCATCGTCTGGGTCGACCTCGACAACCCGACCGACGAGGAGATCAAGGCCGTGCTCGAGGGCGTGTTCCAGTTCCACCCGCTGGCCATCGAGGACTGCGTCGCCCCGAGCGACCTGCCCAAGGTGGAGGACTACGAGGACTACCTCTTCATGGTCACCCACGCCGTCGACTACTCGCAGAAGGAGAAGTTCGCCACGACCGAACTCGATATGTTCCTCGGCAAGGACTACATCGTCACCTTCCACCGCCAGCCGCTGCGCTCGGTCACGACGCTGCGGGACCGCGCCGTCAAGAACACCAACTTCGTGCCGCGCGGCCCCGACCGCATCGCCCACTCGGTGCTCGATCTCCTGATCGACAACTACGCGCCGGTGATGGACACCCTCCGCACCAAGCTCGAGGAGACCGAGGAGATCGTGATCACCAAGGCTTCCGACGAGAAATTCGCCACCGAGCTGCTGCACGCCCGGCGCGACTTCTCCAAGCTCCGCCAGATCGTCCGCCCGCAGCGCGACGTGATCGAGCGGCTCGCCCGCGGCGACTCGAAGATGATCCGCGCGAAGCTGCTCCCCTACTTCCGCGATCTGCGCGACAACCTCGCCCGCCTCGAGGACACCGTGATGGCCTACAGCGACCGCCTGATGATGGCGTTCGACATCTACCTCAACAAGGCCGCCTTCGAGGCCAACGAAGGCATCAAGTTCCTCACCGCGCTCACCGCCATCACGCTGCCCGCCGTGCTCGTCGGCGGCTGGTACGGCATGAACTTCGACCACATGCCCGAGCTGCGCTCCCCGCACGGCTACCTCTACGCGTCGATCTTCACGCTCGTGAGCACCCTCGTGATGGCGATCTATCTGAAGAAGAAGAAGTGGTTCTGAAACCCTTGACCGAATGAATGCGGATTACGTCGGCCTGCTCGGCTTCGGTACGTCCGCCGCGGTCAGCCTTGCCCTTTACGTCCGGCCCGCGTTGCACCGCTGGTGGACCGCCCGCTGGTGCTTCACTTTGTTGCTCACGCTCAGCCTGTTCATTTTTCAGCGTTCCGCCATCGGTGCGAACTTCCAGCTCTGGAATCCCGACGAAAGTCAGATGCTGGCCGGTGCGCTGACGCTGCAGCAGCGCCCGGTTTTCTGGCTTGATGTAGACGGCACCACGCACGGTCCGTTCAACCAATGGCCCTTGGTGCTGCCGGCCTTATTCGGTGCCCGCATCGACTATACCTCGGCCCGGGTGGTCGCCACTGTTTTGGCCGTGCTCATGCTGGCGTGTCTGCAAACCGCCCTCGCGCGCCGGCTGCGCGAGGGCACCGCCCGGTTGCTCGTCCTGCCGGCGTGGACACTGTTTATTTTCAATCAGGATCCTGAAACTGCCCAATATACCAGCGAACTCATGCCCAGCCTGTTGCTGGCGCTGGCCGTGGCGCTGTGGCCGCGCGCGACGGATCCCGCCGCCTCCAGCGCCTGGTGCTGGGCCGCGGGGGCCGCGGCCGGCGCCACCCCGCTGGCCAAACTCCAGGCGGCCCCGCTCGCCGCGTGGTTCCTGCTGTTCACCCTCCTTATGATTTGGCGCGCGCCGTCGGCTACCGCCGGACGCGCGCGGAAAACGGGCCTGCTGGCGCTGGGAGCCCTGTCTCCCGTGCTCGGCTTCGCCGGACATGCCGCAGCGCACGGGGCCTTTCAGGATTTTCGCATCCGCTACCTCGAATCCAACCTGTTCGGTTACGCTGCCGCCGGGGAGCAATTCTTCAACAACGCCCGGCCGACACCGGACATGATCTTCGGCTTTAGCAAATTTCTGTGGCCGGTCGTCGTTGCCATCCTGCTCGGCGCGACGCTGGCGGCGCTTCGCCGTCTCCGTCCGGCCTGGCCCGATCTCGTGCTCGCCCTGGGGCTGGTCGCTGCCGCCGTGTGCGCGATCTACTCCCCGCAGAAACCCTTCGCCCATTACTTCCTGCTGTTGGTCGGCCCGCTGACGCTGCTGCTCGGCGCGCTGGTCGGGCCGGTGCTGGAGCCTCGGCCCGCCGCGCGCCCGACACATTGGCGGACGCTCGCGGCGGGCGCGCTGCTGGTCGCCTCCTGCGGTTTTACGCTCGGGCACCATTTCCGCCATCCGGATTATTTCCGCCTCATCCTGCGCACGCGGCCGCCGGTCGCCCGCGACTTGGTGGAAGCCGTGCAGCACCGCGTGGCGCCCGGCGGAACGCTCGCGGTCTGGGGCTGGCAGCCCGCGCTGTATGTCATGACCCAGGCCGTCGCCGCCACCCCCGACCTGATCATCTTCTGGCAGATCGTGCCATCCCGCTGGCAGGAGTTCTATCAGGCGCGCTATCTCCGCGACATCACGCAGCGCCCCCCGGAAGTGTTCGTCGACACGATGGGGCCGGCGGACTTTTTCTTTTTCCGGAACCCGGGAGCGACGCGCCATGAGAACTTCCCCGCGCTCGCCGAATTCATCCGCACGCGCTATGTGCTGGCCGAGACCGTACACGGCGCCCGCATCTACCTGCGGCGCGACCGGGCCGCACCGGACGTGGCTGCGCGCTGAATGCCCGCCGGCGTGCTCGTCGGAATTGCACATCACTGCACCGCCCCGTGGCAACCTGTGCTTGCCAGCCGGCGCGGCCCGGCAACTCTCTGCCGGATGCGCCCGATTCCTGCCTTTGTCCGCGCCGCCCTTGCCGTGGCGCTTTTCGCCGCCCCGCTCGCCGCCCAGGAGCAAAAACCCGTCGCTGCACCCGATCCCGACGCCGTGATGCTGCGCAAGCTCTACGACGCCGCGCTGGTCGACAGTCCCGTCTACGAGCAACTGCGCGAACTCACGGAGAAATTTCCCGGCCGCCTCGCCGGCTCGCACAACCTCGAGGGCGCCGTGCAGTGGACCCACGCCCTGCTCGAAAAACAGGGCGCCGACCGCACCGAACTCCAACCCGTGATGGTGCCGCACTGGGAGCGCGGCCCGAAGGAGAGCGTCAGCCTCCTGCCGCCCGCCGGCGTCAAGGGCGAGGCCGTCGCCCTCACCGCCGTCGCGCTCGGCGGCTCCGTGCCCACGCCCGCCGACGGCCTGCGCGCCGGCGTGGTGGAGCTCCGCTCGCTCGACGAGCTCAAGACCGCCGACGTGCGGGGCAAGATCGTGTTCTTCAACCGGCCGATGAAACAACACCACGCCTCGGCCGGCCCGGCCTACGGCGAGGCGGGCGACGCCCGCAACCGCGGCCCCGCCGAGGCCGCCAAGCACGGCGCCGTCGGCGTCGTCATCCACTCCGTCACCCACGCGCATGATGACGTCCCGCACACCGGCGCCACCACCTACCTGCCCGATGTCCCGCGCATTCCCGCCGCCGCGCTCAGCGCCCTGGCCTCCGAACGTCTCAGCGCCGCCCTCGCCCGCGAGCCCGCGCTCCAGCTCGAGTTGCGCATCCACTCGCAGTGGTTCGACGACGCCCCGTCCCACAACGTCATCGCCGAACTCCGCGGCTCCGAGCATCCCGAGCAGGTCATCCTCGTCGGCGGCCACCTCGACTCGTGGGATATCGCACCCGGCGCGCACGACGACGGCGCCGGCGTCATCGAGTCGATCGATGTTCTGCGCATCCTCAAGGCCGTCGGCTACCAGCCGAAGCACACCATCCGCTGCGTGCTCTTCACCAACGAGGAGAACGGCACCCGCGGCGCCGTCGCCTACTCGACCGCCGTGCGGGAACGGAAGGAGCAGCACCTGCTCGCCCTTGAGACCGACAGCGGCGGCTACCAGGCCCACGGCTTCAACCTCGGCAATCCCGCCGGCGACGCGCACCTCAAGGCCGCGCGCTGGCTCGAACTGTTCCGCCCCTATGGCATCTACTTCTTCGTCGCCGGCCGCGGCGGGGTCGACGTCAACCCGCTCCTCGTCCAAGGCACGACCGTCGCCGGCCTGATGCCGGATTCGCAGCGCTACTTCGACATCCACCACACCGCCGAGGACAGCATCGACAAGGTGAACCCGCGCGAACTCCGGCTGAGCGCCGGCGCCCTCGCCGCGCTCGTCTACCTCGTCGACCAGCACGGACTGTGACCCGTTCGGCGCAATGAAGGCGTTGCTCAAGGACACCCGCGTCCAACGCCTGTTGCTGGCCAACATCACGGGCTCCATCGGCTCGGGCGTCACCATCATCGCCGTGCCGTGGCTGCTGGTGCACCGGTCCAACGGCGACGCGCTCTACGGCTACGCCACCATCGGCACCACGGTCGCACTGTTCCTGTTCATGCCCTACTACGGCGCGTGGCTCGACCGGCATTCGCGGAAAACCATGCTGCTGGCGGGCGAGTTGTTCGGGTTCATCGCGACACTCGCCATGGCGCTCTGGGCGCTCGGCTCCGGCCACGTCGCGACCTGGCAGCTCATCGCGAGTTACTTCTGCGGCATGCTGTACTACACGCTGCACTATCCGGCAAAATACGCGTTCCTCCAGCAGACCATCGACCGGCAGCACTATCAGTCGCTCACCGGCCTGATGGAGATCCAGGGCCAGACCGCCTCGATGCTCGCCGGCGGGCTCGCCGGCATCCTGATCGACCGCGTGCCATTGTGGGCCATCCTGCTGGCCGACGCCTCGACTTATCTCTTCAGCTTTGCGATCCAATCCACGCTGCCCTACCAAGCCACGCACCTGCAGCACGCCGGGCCCCCGGCGGCGAGCGCATGGCACGCCATGGCCGAGGGCTGGCGCTGGCTGCATGAGCGCGCCCGGCTTTCCCTCTTCTTCGGGTGCACGCTCGTGCCGTTCATTCTCGTGATGGTGAGCAATTATCTTTTCCCCGTCTATGTCTCCGGCGTGCTCGGCGCTCCGGCGGCGGTCTTCGGCAACGGCGAGATCGTCTTCGCCACCGGCGCGCTGCTCGCCGGCATCTTCATCCCCCGGATCGCCACCGAGCGCGGCGCCGACCGGACCATCACGGCGGCGATGTTTCTCTGCCTCATCGCGCTCACGCTCCTCATGCTCTGGCACACGCCCGCCAGCTACTACGCGGCGCTCGGGCTGTTCGGCCTCGGCAACGCCGGCTCCCGCGTGGCGCGCAACGCCCTCATCCTGCACGTCGTGCCCAACCGCGTCATGGGCCGTGTCGGCATGTTCTTCAACGCCGCCGACCGCCTGCTGCGCACCGCGCTCACGTCGCTCTGCACCTTCATCGTCGCCCGCGGCAGCGCCGCCCACGGCTTCACCGCGCTGTGGCTCGTGCTGCTCGCCGCGCTCCTCGGCGCCCTCGCCACCCGCTCCGCGGTGCGTGCCGTGGCGGCTGCCGCCGCGCCGGCCATCGTGTGATCGCGGGTTGCGCGAAGTCATTTTTGCCGGCAACGTCGCGCGCGTGGATCACCCCGCCCCGCATTTGCCGCCGAGTGGCCCCGCGCGCTTCAATGTCCAGGGCGTCGGTATCTCCGCCTTGTCGCTCGACCAGGCGCGCGATCTTGTGCTGGCGGCGCGCGGCCAGCGGCGACTGGGCTATATCTGCGTCTGCACCACGCACAGCATCGGCGAGGCGCGGCGCGATCCCGCGCTGCGCGGGATTTTCCACCGCTCCAACCTCAACACGCCCGACGGCATGCCGCTCGTCTGGCTCGGCCGCGCCGCCGGACACCGGGCCATCACGCGCGTCTACGGGCCGGACCTGATGCTGGCTGTGTGCGATGCCGGCCGCGCCATCGGACTGAAGCATTATTTTTTCGGCGGCCTGCCGGGCGTGGCGGAAAAACTCCGCATGAGTCTGACCGCGCGCTTTCCCGGTCTGCAGGTCGTCGGCACGCACACGCCGCCGTTCCGCGAGCTGACGCCCGGCGAGTTTGCCCGGCTGCAGGCGGAGATCGTAGAGAAGAAGCCCGACATCGTCTGGGTGGGCCTGAGCACGCCCAAGCAGGAGCGTTTCATGGCCGGGGCGTGGGAACGACTCGATGCCGGCCTGCTGATCGGCGTCGGCGCCGCGTTCGATTTTCACTCCGGGCGCATCGCACAAGCTCCGCGCTGGATGCAGCGCAGCGGACTCGAATGGTTTTTCCGGCTCTGCGCCGAACCGCGGCGGCTCTGGAAGCGTTACTTCATCAACAACCCGTTGTTTGTGCTGCGCGCCTTCGCCCAATGGACCGGGCTGCGCCGATACCCCTTGGATCGGTAGGGCGAATTCTCCGAACGCGCCGCTGCGCGCAAGAAGCCAGCCGCGGTTCGTTCGGAGAACTCGCCCTACCCGAACAAACCGCCCTGCTGCATCGCGCCACGCTTCTGCGGATCGAGTGTGCTCATTTGCAGCAGCCACGGAATCGTGGCCTGGCCGAATTCCGCCCGGCGCAGCAGCGCCAGCAACAACAGCGCGCCGCCGAGTGCATCGTAGAGCGCCGCGTGGTAGCGCCGGCGGTCGGCCGGGCAGTGCTGCGCAGCCGCAGCATCGAGTTCGCCCTGCAGGCCGCTTGTCCCGACCAATTGTTCGAGCTGGTTGCTGCCGAGCTGCGGAAAGATTTGCGGATAGAGCCGGCCGGTGTCGATCCACGGCCCCCACTCGGTCGCACTGCGGCCCGGTTGGGCAAAATCCGGCGCGACCCGCGGGTAGGCCCACACCGACTTGAGCAGGGAGTTTTCCGCGTTGGCAAAATGCGCCGCCAGCGGACCGCTCTCGCGCAATCCGGCGAAATACTCCCACTCCGCGCTGAACGGCGCCTCGCCCGCCAACGCCTCGGCGTGCAGCCCGTGCACGGCCACATCCTCGGGCGGGATGCGGCCAATGGCCGCGCAACGCTGCGTGCGCACGCCGGTGATCGTGCCACCGCGCAGCGTCACAACCCCGAACTCGAGGATGCCCGACGTGCGGCTGCCCTCGAAATCGATGAAGTGGATCGGCGTGTCGGCCCAGTGCATGCCAAACCACAGAACACCCAGAACACACGGAAATCGACCCGGAAAAATCCTGTGTATTCCGCGTGTTTCGTGGTTACTCCTTTCTGCATGGATGTCTCGCCCTACCGCGCCTTCGCCCTCGAGCTCGCCCGCGCCAGCGGCGATTTCATCCTGCCGCTCTTCGGCCGGCGCGACATCGCGGTCGAGTTGAAGCCCGACCAGTCGCCCGTGACGCAAGCCGACCGCGGCGCCGAGGAGCTGATGCGCGGGCTGATCCGAGAAAAATTCCCGACGCACGGCATCATCGGCGAGGAGCACGGCTCGGAGCGGCCCGACGCGGAGTTCGTGTGGGTGCTCGATCCGGTCGACGGCACCAAGTCGTTCGTCACCGGCGTGCCGCTCTGGGGCACGCTCATCGCGCTGCTGCACCGCGGCCAGCCCGTGCTCGGCGTCATCCACCAGCCGGTGCTCCGGCAGCTCATCATCGGCGACAACCGGACCACCGAACTCAACGGCGCGCCCGTCCGCTGTCGCGCCACGACGCAACTCGCCGCCGCCACGTTGCTCACGTGCGACTGGACCTCACCCGCCGTTTACCAGGAGGGCGACGGGTTCGACCGGCTGTCGCGCGCCGTGCGGCTCGCCCGCACTTGGGGCGATTGCTACGGTTATCTGCTGCTCGCTTCCGGTTGGGCGGATGTCGTCGTCGATCCGGTGATGAACGCATGGGACATCGCCGCGCTCGTGCCGGTGATCCGTGGCGCCGGTGGTGTGATCACGGACTGGCAGGGTGGCCCGGCCTATCCGGCCAAATCCACCGTCGCCGCCGCCACGCCGGCATTGCATGCCGCAACCCTCGCCCTGCTCCAGCGGTAGGGCGAGCCGTCCCGACGAGCCGCGGAGGACACATGTCGTGGGGCCCGACCTGGCGTCAGGCCGGGGAGCGCGGCTCGACACAAGGTCGGGCCCTACATGCCGCCCGAGGCGCGCCGCAAGATCGCGGCCACTGCGAAATCACGCGGCGCAACACCCGGTGCGCCACGCCCAGCCCCGTCACCTGCAGGAGGAAGCCTGACGGAAAGCGTCATATAATAGATGACACTTTCCGCAGGGCACGGCGGTCGCGGTCACGGCGTCATCTGCGCGCCGGACTTCACCCAGGCGGCGATGACGGCGCGCTCCTCGTCGGTGATGTTGGTCACGTTGCCGAGCGGCATGATGCGGGTCACCACGACCTGCTGATACATGCGCTGGGCGCTTTGCACGATGCCGTCGGGCGTGTGCAGCAGCACGCCGGCCTGCGGCGCGGTGATGCCGGGAAACGTCGGCTGCGGCGAGTGGCATTGCACGCAGCGCTGGCCGACGATGGCGCGCACGCGGTTGAACGTCACCTCGCCCTGCACCGGTGGCAGCGGCTGGATGCGCGGCGCCGTCCACCACGCGGTGATGCCGAGCAGCACGGCGCCGAGCGCGGGGTATTGCCAGGCATGGACGCCCTTGTGCTTGCGGTTGAAGAAATGCCGGATGCTGACGCCCGCCGCGGCGATGAGCACGAGCACCGCCCAGTTGTGCGGGTGCGCGTAGGTGTAGGCGTAGTGGTTGCTCACCATGATGAACAGCACCGGGAGCGTGAAGTAGTTGTTGTGCACGCTGCGCTGCTTGCCGCGCTTGCCGTCCATCGGATCCGGCGTCTGGCCGGCGCGCATCGCCGCGACCATGCGCTTCTGGCCGGGGATGATGACGTAGTAGACGTTCCCCGCCATGATGGAGCCGATGGCCGCACCGACATGGATGAACGCCGCGCGGCCGCCGAGTGTGCGCGACAGTCCCCACGCCAGCAGCGAGAGCAGCACGAAGATCACGAGCCCGAGCAGGCCGTCGCGTTTCCCGAGCGGGGATTTGCAGAGCAGATCGTAGATCGCCCACGAGCCGACCATGCTCGCCGCGCCGATGGCCACCGCCTGCCACGGGGCGAGCGGCATGACGTTCGGATCGATCATCAGCGCCTGCGCGCGCAGCCAGTAGACGAGCACGAGCAGCGCCGTGCCGCTGAGCCACGTCGTGTAGGCCTCCCACTTGAACCAGTGCAGGCGCTCCGGCAGGGTCGCGGGAGCGACGGCGTATTTCTGCGGGTTGTAGAAACCGCCGCCGTGCACGGCCCAGAGTTCGCCGAACACGCCCTTCTTCGCGGCATCGGAGCCGGGCGGCGGCGGCTCGAGGGAGTTGTCGAGCCAGATGAAGTAGAACGACGAGCCGATCCAAGCGATGCCGGCAATAACGTGCAGCCAGCGCACAAGCAGGCCGGCGAATTCGATCAGGTGGGTATCCATGGACAGGCCCGGCTGAAAGCCGGTTGCGTGCCACGGACGATGCCAGCGCGCTGCGGTTTGTCAGCGTTTCTTTTTCCGCCACTCCGCCGTGATGCGCGAGGTGAAGCCGCCGCGCGCCTTCCAGTCGGCGATGATCGTGAGGCTGCGCGGCTGGAGCGCGGCGCCAAGGTCGTCGCAAATCCTGTTGGTCGCCGCCTCGAAGAAAATGCCCTCGTTGCGATAGGCGTGAAAATAGAGCTTCAGCGACTTCAGCTCGACGCACTTCTTGTCCGCCACGTAGCGCACGGTGATGTCGGCGAAATCCGGATGCCCCGTCATCGGGCACAGCGAGGTGAACTCATGATGCGTGTGCTCGATGAGAAAGTCGCGGTGCGGGGCGGGATTCGGGAAAGTCTCGAGGATTTTCGGGTCGGCCATGGGGGTAGCTGTAAGCCTTCAGCTTTAAGCTTAAAGCCTAAAGCTGCGCTCAACGCACCGCCGCGGGCGGCTGGAAAACCGGCAGCGTCCGGTCCAGCACTTCCTGCATCCGGGCGAGCGCCGCCGCCTCGCCGTCGAGCGCGTGCGTCTGCACGAGCACATAGGCCCAGCGGCTGCCCTGCAGGTGCGTGAGCCGGTCGGTGGCGGTGTAGAGCACGCGCTCCCAGTTCGACGCGACCACCCGGTCCGCCCCGACAAACCAGTACGCGAGCAACGCGGGGATCTTCACCCGCTCGCCGCGCGCCGTGGTCATCTCGCGCTCGATCCGCAGCACGGTCGCCGGCACGTCCGCGCCAGCTGCCCGCGTGAACCCACGCAAGGCGCGCCCGGTGATCGTCCAGCCCTGGCCGACGAGACACAACTCGGGCCGGTGGATCGACGTCCGGTCGCGTCCACTCAGCACGACGGAGAGAAAAACCGTCTGCCGGCGGTCGCGGGCCGATGCGTAGAGCATGCGCGAGAATCCGGTGTCGGGCGGCAGCACCTGCCGCTCGATGGCGGTGACTTCCGCCGGCTCGCCGATCCACTGGACGCCCAGGAAATCCGGCAACGCGACCGGATTCACACCGTCGGCCGCCAGCCGCACGCCCACGCGCGGACTGACTTGGAGCACGTCGACCCGGTGAGCCGCCAGCGCCACCAGCCCCGCCGCCAGCACCACCGCGCCCGCGGCGCCCCAGGCGAATTTGTCATCCAATGGATTCCTTGCCGGCTCGGCTGCTCCCGGCGCCGGACCCGCCGCAGCAGGCTCCGGACGCCACCTCTGCAACAGCGATACCGTGGCCTGCACGAGACCCAGCACGATGAGGAAGACGAGGAAACCAAACCACTCGTGCACGACCGTGCCGGCACGCTGGCCCTGCCATGCCGCCGCCACGATGATCGAGAAGATGCGGACGACATTGCCGAGGAAGGCGTACGGGAAGCACAGCAGGCCGATGGCGGCGCGCCGCGGCCACGAGCGAAAATTCAGATATCCCACCAGCAGTGCCAGCGCCGCCAGCGCCATGAGCGAGCGCATGCCCGAGCACGCCGCGGCCACGTCGTAGGAGTAGCCGCCGTCGGGCGAGAGCAACTGCGTGCCGTTGCGCAGAACGTCGATGCCCACGAGATGCGCGAGACGATAGGCCACCTCGATGACACCGAGCCGCAGATAAAACCCGGCCGTATCGAGCACGTTGAGCGGAATCGCGAACACCATGAACGCCACCGGAAACGCCGCCGCCCGCGCCCAACGCCGCCCGCCTCCGAGCGCCAGCACGCCCCAGGTGAAGAGCAGCAGTCCCGCAATGGAAATGCGCGCCTGCTGCATCACATAGCCGAGCAGATGCAACGCGAGCCCGCCGAGCAGGGCGAGCAGCGGAGCTGCCATTGGCTGAACGCTGTATGCTGAGTGCGGAGCGCCGGAACCACTCGCCGATGTGTCCATTCTCACCGTGTGCGGCAGGCTTTCATCCCCTGTTCCGGTTTTCTGGCCCTCCGCCCTTAGCGTTCCGCGCTCCGCGTTCTTGAGCCCCCGCCACAGCAGCCAGACGCTCAGCCCGAGGATCAGCCAACCGTGCTCGCTCTCGGAGCCCGGGTCGGTCCACTGAAAGCCCCACCAATAGAACAGCGAACGCGAACCGATGTAACCCAGCGTCGAGTTGCCAAAAAACTGGAAGACCCCGAACCCCGCCAGCGCGCAAACGGCCGCCGCCACGAGGGGCGAACGGTTCGGGCGGACGGGCTCGGCTACGGGGCTTGCCATGCGCGCCACAAAAACAGGATAAATCCCCCAGGCAAAACTTCTCGCGACCCAATCTACGGCACAGATCGCAATATCTACGCCTCCAGCCGTCCTTCTTCGACTCATGATGCACCGATCCCGCTTCTATAACGGACTACGACTTCATCTCGGGTTGAAGCGCTGGTTTCTACCCCATCCGGTCGTCAGTGCGATGCTCGCCATGCTTGCCCCCCGGCGCTTACGGCTGCCGACCGTGACATTGGGCGAGTTCCTAGGGACTCCACCACCGACCATCTCTTTCCGCGCGCTATACGAACCGGAAATCAACACCCCGCCCACCGACTTCATCCCGCTCTGTACGCTTGCACGGGGAATCGACGCGCGCCGTATTCTGGAAGTCGGAACCTACAATGGCGCCAGCGCCATCAACTTCGCCCTCGCCTGCCCGGAAGCCAAAGTGACAACCTATGACATCCGGCCTGAATCCGGGGAATTGCTCGCCACGGCTGAGACGGAAGTCCGAAGCCAGATCGATCGTCGGATCGCAAACTTCGCGACTGAAGACAACCGACTGGCTGTCGAACCACCCTATGATTTCATCTTCATTGACGGCGACCACAGGCTCGAATCGGTCCGGCGCGACAGCGCCCTAGCGCTTCGGTGTATTCGCCCTGGCGGTATCATCGCTTGGCACGATTATCGCCATGTCGGTTCTGAGTGGCTGCAGGGCCTGAACGAGGTTCCTGAGGCCTTGAACGAATTGGCTAAACACCATCCTCTCCGATTGCTGTGTGGTACAACAGTGGCTGTACTCCGCATTCCAACCAATTGAGTCATTCCGTGGTCGACGGACCCGGGCTTGCCATGGTTGCTCCAAAAGCAGGATAACGCCGGCATGCAAAGCAACTCGACGCCCGCCGCTTGCCGCCGCCCGCGGCTGCTGGTCGTCGAGCTGTGGGGCGTCGGCGACCTCGCGCTCGCGGTGCCGTTTCTGCGCGAAGCATCGCGGCACGCCCAGGTCACGTTGCTCGCGAAACCGCACGCCGCGCCGCTCGTGCGTCGCTTTTGCCCGGAAGTCGAACTGCTGCCGCTCACCGCGCCGTGGACGGCGTTTCGCGGCAAATACCGGCTGCCCGCGTGGCCGTGGAGCGAACTCGGCGCCGTCGTGCAAGGCCTGCGCTCGCGCCGCTTCGCCGCCGCCGTGTCGGCGCGCCGCGATCCGCGCGACCACCTCCTGATGGCGCTCAGTGGAGCGGCGCTGCGCGCCGGGTTCCCGCGCCTGGGTTCGCGCGGCTTGCTCACCGATTCCCCACCCCGTCCCGCCCGCCCGCATCGCGCCGAGCATTGGCGCGCGCTGGCGGCGCATTTTGGTTGGGAGCTGCCCGAGCCTGCACCGGCGCCGCGCACCGGCCGGCATGTGATCATCCACACCGGCGCGGGGCAGCCCGTGCGCGAGTGGCCCCGCGAACGTTTCGCCGAGATCGCCGCGCGGCTGCGCGCCGACGGCTGGCGCGTGACGCTGCTCGACGACTCGCTGCGCGACCTCGACCAACTGCTCGACCTGCTCGCGACCGCCGACCGCTTCATCGGCAACGACTCCGGCCCGGGCCATCTCGCCCCGCTGCTCGGCGTGCCGACGTTCACGATCTTCGGCCCGCAGCTGCCGGAACTTTTCGCCCCGACACACCCGCAGTCCGCCTGGATCGACGGCGCGCCGTGCCCACACAAACCCTGCTTCGACTCCTGCCACTTCGCCACCCCGCATTGCATCCAGAGACTCGATGTGGACGCCGTTTGGCTGCGAACCACCGCATGGCTCAAGTCGTGACGAGGGCCGCGTAGACCATCGCGGTCTCCCGACCGCAACGCTCCCACGAAAACTGTCCGCCCCGCTCCCGGCCGGCCACGGTGAGTTGTTCACGCCACGCCGTGTCGGTCACGAGTCGGCGCATCGCGCGACCGTATGCGTCGGGATTCAGTTCCGCGTAAGCCACCGCATCACCGCCCACCTCGGGCAGGCTCGCCACCGGACCGCACAAAACCGGACAGCCGAGTTGCATCGCTTCCACCAGAGGCAGGCCGAACCCTTCGTAGCGGCTCGGGAACAGGAGCGCGCGCGCCCGGCGATACAAACCATGCAGACGGGCATCATCCACCGCTCCGAGAAAGTACCAGCCGGATGGCGGCGCGCCTTCGTGGGCCACTCCTTCCCAGCGCGCACCGGCTACCACCAGCGGCGGCAGCGGCTCTGTGGCCGCACGATAGATGTCACGCAGCAAGGCGAGATTCTTGCCCGGCTCCAACGAACCCACGAACAGGAAATAGTCTTCCGGTAAATCCGCCAACGGTTCCACCGACGGCACACCGGCGAGCAGCCCGCCGTGATGGATTACCTCGAGGCGCGCGGCCGGCAGGCCCAGCCCGCGCATCGCCTCGTCGGCCGTGAAGCGGCTGACGCAGATGACGCGATCGGCTCGTACAACACGGCGCAGACGGCGCAAGCCGGACTGGCGCTGCCACGGACGAAACCTCTCCGGATGGCGCACGACGGCGAGGTCGTGCAAGGTGACGACATGCCGCACGGGCTTCACGAACGGGATCACCGGCAGGGCGGTGTGATGCAATACCTGAACGCCGCCTAGGCGGCGTGGCGCCACCCATTTCGCCCAACCCCATTCGCGGGCCAGCGTGCGCAACGCGCGCGCCGGTTGCGCGTAGCCGAGGTTTTCCACCTCCCAGGCCAAGCGGCTCACTTCCAAACCACCGCCCGGGCCAGCCAGGCCCTGCAAGAGCCCCTGCACATAACGCGCGACACCGCCGCGGCCCGTGTAGAGCGGATTGGTATCGAGCGCGATCTTCATGTGCGCTGCCGCTCCCACTGCTGCAGAAAGTAATTGTAGCCATCCGCCCCCTGTGGCTTCGCGCGAACCGCGCCCCACCAGAACGCCCGCAAGACATCGGCCAACACCCGCGGCCAGTATCCCCACAGACGGAGAAACCGCCAGACGTTGCCGGGCAGATGGCGCAATGCGCGACGGCCATGCGGCAGCCGGATGAACACATAGAAACTGTTCTGCAGCCCGGCGCACTCGCGGAGATAATGCCTCCGGTCGGCGGTGATGGGCGGCGGCAGGTGCGCGGCGCGGGCCGTGGGCACGAGATAGCCGGCGAACCGCGTAGTCTGCCGCAGTGTATACTCGAGGTCGACGCCTTGGTAGAAAAGCTCCGCCAAGGGCAGGCCTCCCTCCACGATTGCACGGCGCGACAACATTAGGATCGGCCAAGCTGCCCAGGTGAATCGCACGGGTCCGGCTCCGCAGATCCGCACGTAGTCGTCCGGTGTCAGGCCGGGCTGCTTGACGACGCGCCATTTCTTCCGGTCGCAAAGCCCCGGGAACCAGCCGATGCGGCCGGCGGCATCAGACACCAAGGGGACGGCGAGCCCTCCGCCCGTCTGCTCCAGTGTCTCCCGCAGCCGGCCCGGAGCTTCCGGGGCCACCCACGCGTCGTCATCAAGCACCAGCACGTGCTGCACCTCGGGCCGCGCACAGGCGGTCGAGATCGCCAACGCCACTCCCCCGGCGCAGCCGAGGTTGCGCCCGGGCATGACGACAACCGCATCGGGCCAGCCCGTTTCGCGCGCGACCGTGGCGACATCGCCGGTGCCGTTGTTCACGATTACGATCAAGCCGTCGCGCAGTGCCGGACATTCGCGCAAGCTGCCGAGCAGGCGCCGCAGCAGCGGCTCACGTTCATAGCTGGCAATCGCAGCGGCGATCATGGCGGCGATTTGGCCGGTGATGCCGGATCGGTGCAATCACACAGTTGGGTTGCCTTGCCGTGGGCAGAATCGCAGCGTCGGATATGCCCGCACGCCATGCCATGTTTTCGCGTGATTGGCTGCCGATCGCAGCCAGCCAGATCGTCGCCGTGGTGTGCGGACTCGCCGGTGTCCACCTGACCACGCGCTGGGTGCGACCCGAGGAGGCGGGCACCTACGGATTGTTCCTCTCGCTCACGCCGCTGGGCGCGATGCTCACGCATGCGGGCCTGATCAAGCATTTCTCCCGCCATTGGGTGGGCGCACCGGATCGCCGCAGCTATCTTCGTGTCTGGTTGCGGGCCTCGCTCTGGGCCAGTGCCGTGCTGCTCGCCGGCGTGCTGCTCGCCGGCGCGGCCAGACTCATCCAGCCGCGCACCGGCTGGGCGGTGGCCGCCCTTTTCATCGCCACCTCAGCCGGAGCCTATGCCCAAAGCTTCCAGCTCGGCGTGCAAAGCGCGGCACGCTATTGGACGGACTTCGGACTCACATTCTTCGGGTCAACCACCCGGACATTCGTGCCGCTGCTGGCGATCTGGGGCACGGGCGCAGGCGTAGCGGCACTGGCGGGCGGATATGCCCTGCACGCCGTCGGGTTCGCCGGGCTCGCCGGTGTCGTCGTGCTGCGGCTGAGCCGCAACCCCGTCTCCGGGTCGGCCGCCGGAGAACAACCGGCTTCGCTCCGTGCCTACCAGATGGTGTTCCTTTTTCACGGGGCACTCGTGCTGGTCAACCAAGGCGTGGTGCGCTGGAGCGCCAGCTTCGCCTTCGACGATGCCACGTTGGGATACATCACCTTGGCGGCAAACCTCGCCGCGGTCGGACCGAGCCTGGCGAGCGGCGCCCTGTGGCAGTTCAGTTACCCGCGGCTGCTTGCACAGAAACGCGACGCCGGCATGGGGCCGATGCAACGCCTCGCCGACCTTACCCTCGCCCTCTATGTGCTGGCCTGCCTCGGGGGCGGGCTCCTGCTCGCCGGGCTGCTGCCCCTGCTGCCGGGTACGTTGGTGGCCAACGCCTACCTGCCGGCGCTGCGTTTCGTGCTGCCGTTGTTCTCGTTCTACGCCGGCTTGTGCGGCCTGACCTTGCTGCAAGGCGAACTGCTCGTACTGGACCGGCCGCGCGCTGCGCTGCGCTTCGCCGCGCTCGGCACCGCGTTGCTCGCCGGCGGCACGCTGGCTTTCGCCCTGCTCTCACCGGCGCGGCTGATTGCCTGGTGGTGGTACTCCTTCGCCGCGGCGTTGCTGCCACTCTGGATCGCCCTGCGGCGCGGCTGGTGGATCGACCGGGAGGAACGGACGTGAACCCGCGGCTGCGCAACGGACTGGTCATCGGCGCAGCCATCGTGGTCGCGGTGGCCGCGGGCATCGATGTGGCCAACGAGAACTACGGCTGGATCGGACTGCTCTCTTTCGCGGCAATCGCCGCCGCCCTGACGCGCACCCTCGCCCTGCCGGTCGACGTGATCGTACTCGGCTTGGTGATGCTCGGCTATCTGGTCGGCAACCGCGGGTTCGCCCAGCTCATGCCGATGCGAACCGTGCCGTTGCTGCCGGCGGAGGGCGCACTGCTGGTCGCGGGCGGCTGGGCGTTCATCGCCTGCGCCTATGAGAAGCGCCTGCCGTTCCGCCGCAATCTGCTGAACTGGCTGGTGCTGGCATGGCTCGCGCTCGGCTGCGCACGCGTGCTGTTCGATGTGCGCCAATTCGGATTCCTGGCCCTGCGTGACTTCGCCATGTGCTATTATGCGGCGTTCTTTTTTCTGGCCCAAAGGGCGGGCGAACATCCGGGAGCGCGCCGTTACCTCATCGCTTGCGCACTTCTGGGGTGCGCCCTGCTGCCAACGCTGGCCGCACTTTACGAGGTGGTCCCGAGGATATTCTACGAACTGCGCATTCACGGCACGCCGGTACTGCTCTATAAGGGCGATCTCGCCCTGATGTTCACCGCCTGCGCGGCGGTGCTGCTCTTTCACTGGGCGCTGCGCTCCGGGCGGACGTGGCTGCTGCTCTATCCGGTGGCCCTCGGAGTGTTCGTCTTCGCGCGCGAGAGCCGCGCGTCGATTCTCGGCTTGGCGCTCGTGCTCGGTCTGCTGGCGCTGCACCGCCGGTGGGCCTTCCCTGCGGTCATGGCGGGCACGCTGGCCGCCGGTGCCGCCATCATCCTGATCCTCGCGACAGTGACCAACAACGACTGGGCGGAACAGCGTATCGACACTGTCTCGGCACACCTGGATTCGATCGTCAACCCCCTGCGCAGTGTCGGTGCCGTAAGCGACGAGAGCGCCTACAAGTGGGATAACAACCGCTTCCGTCTCGTGTGGTGGAAGTCCGTGATGCAGGAGACACTCAAGCGCAGTCCGGTCATCGGACTCGGTTTCGGCTACGATCTGGCGCAGGGATTCCTGCAGGCCTACAACCCCGAGATGGCCGACGACTTCACTGCCCGCAGCCCGCACAATGTAGCTCTGACCGCGCTCGGACGGCTCGGCCTCGCCGGGCTGGCCGTCTGGTTGGGCATCGTGGGCTGCGTACTTGGGGAGACATGGCGTTCCCTGCACCTTGACCCGGTTCCGCTGCATTGGGGCGTCTGGGGCATGATCACGATCATTCTCATCACGGCGCACCTGCAGGTCGTGCTGGAAGGTCCGATGGGCGCGGTGCCCTTCTGGATCATGCTTGGCATCGCCAGCGGCTCGATGCGGAGCTTCCGCCCAGCACAAGACGCATCGCCCGGCTCCGGCACGACTGCGACGCAAAGCGCGCCATGAACCTGAGCCGCCTAACCCGCGCGGAGTACGTCTGCCGGCCCGGACAACTTTTCCGGCGCGCCGGGCGGATTCTCCGGCGCCCGTTCCACCCCGACCGCCTGACCGTCGGCCTTCCCTGGGGATTGCCCATCACAGTGGATCCCCGCGAATCGATCGGCCGGTCGATCGTGGCGCTGAGCGCGCTGGACCTGCCGGTGACGGAGACCATCTGGCGCCTGGTCGACGATGGCGAAACGTGCGCCGACATCGGCGCGAACATCGGCTACATGACTTCCGTGATGGCGGCCCGCCTGCCCTCGGGCGGCACGATCTGGAGCTTCGAGCCCGTGCCGGAAATTGCCGCCACCTTGCGAGAAAACCTCGCGGCATGGACCCCGCGCTGTCGAACGGAGTTCCGGTTCCGGCCCGAGGCGCTCGCCGACGAAGACGGCGAACGGGCAATCCATTTGTCAGCGGAATTCCCGGAGAATCGCGGCACGGCGTCGTTCCGGGCCGATCGCAGCGAAACCGCGCGCACTTTTCAGGTGCAAACGCGGCGGCTCGATTCGCTTTGCGATGCCTCAGTCCGGTTTGGCCTGATCAAGCTCGACGTCGAGGGTGCGGAGGAGCTGGTGCTCCGCGGCGCGGATGCATTGCTGCGCACAGGCCGGATCCGCGACATCGTCTTCGAGGAACACCACCCGTGGCCGGCAGCCTCAATGCGCCTCCTGCTCCAGCATGGCTATCAACTCTGGCGCGTGACGCGCGGTAGACGCGGCCCAGCGTTACTGTCACCAGACGCTCAACCCGGCATGGAACTCGACCCGCCGACCTATCTCGCCACCCGCGATACCGCACGGACGCAACAACGCTTCGCCGCGAGCGGCTGGCAATGCTTGGGCGGATGAGGCTACGAATGCGCGGTTGCGCAGTGGTGCGGGAGGTGTTTAGTGGGCGGCTCCCACCACCGTGAAAATCAGCCCCGGCCTCGACCTCAGCCAGTTCTTCAAGGTCTCCACCCGCGAGCGCCTGGACTGGATCACGCCCGTGTGCCTGGTGCTGCTGGCGACCTTCGGGGTGTTCTTCATCTACAGCGCGCAACTGGCGACGGGGCGGGAGCAGTGGGCGCAGCAACTGGTGTGGCTGGGGACCGGCGCGGTCGTTTATACGGCCGTCTCGCTGGTGGACTACCGGCTGTGGCTGAAATACTCCCACTGGGTCTACCTCGCGAGCCTGGTGCTGCTGGCGCTGGTGCTGGTGCCCTTCATCGGCAGCGCGCGGATGGGGGCGCGGCGCTGGATCGACTTCGGCCCGGCGTCGTTCCAACCCTCGGAGAGCGCGAAGCTGGCCGTGCTGATCATGTCGGCCTCGATCCTCACCGGCGCGAAGATCGGGAGCGTGCGCGACTCGCTGCAGACGCTCATCAAATTGGCTCTTGCTGCAGGTATACCCATGTTGTTGATAGTCGCCCAACCTGACCTCGGCTCGGCGCTCGTCATCGCGCCCATGGTCTTCGCCATGCTTTACGTTTCCAACCTCTCGCTGCGCTTTTTCGCCGGGGCCGTGGGCGTGTTCGCCCTGCTCGTGGGCGTGGTCGCGCTCGATACATGGCGCTATGCGAAGTTTCTGGAGGAAAACAATCTGTCGCCGACGACCGACCGCGGCGCGTTCGAGGAGCACTCGTTCCTGCCGCTGCACGATTACCAGCGCAACCGCATCCTGGCCTTCGTCGCGCCCGACAAGATCGACCCCATGGGCATCGGCTGGAACCAGCGCCAGTCGCTCATCTCCGTCGGCTCCGGCGGCCTCACCGGCAAGGGCTGGACCGAGGGCACGCAGGCCAAGCTCGGCTACCTGCCGCGCGGCATCGCGCACAACGACTTCATCTTCTCCGTCATCGCGGAGGAAAAAGGATTTTTGGGAAGCATCACCGTCATCGGACTCTTTGGCGTGGTGTTGTGGAATGGAATACGCATCGCCGGTCTCGCCCGCGACCGCTTCGGCCAGCTCCTGGCTCTCGGCGTCTCGGTGCTCACCGGGGTGCACGTATTCGTCAACATCGCCATGACCATCGGCCTGGTGCCAGTGACCGGTATACCGCTTCCCTTCATCAGCTACGGCGGCACCTTCGTGCTCAGCTGCTGCTTGCTGCAAGGACTGGTCCAAAGCGTCTATCGTTTCCGGAGGGACTTCTCATGAAGCCCCCCTCCCGCGATACTGACCGCTCTGCCGGAATCTCCTGCGCACAGCCGGCCCGCACCGGGGCGCCCGCCGACCACACCCAACGGGACCACCCCCACCATGAACGATCAGAACGACAACCCCGGCTCCGCCTCGCAGGACGCCGCCCCCAACTATGAGCAGGAACTCGCCACCCCTCCGCCCGCGCGGAACGCCGAGCCGCTCTCCCCTGACCAGCTAAAAGCCGGAGCCAAGGAGCGCGCGGCCGACCGGCCGATCCTCCAGAAGATCCTCAATCTCTTCCGCAAGGAAAAGGGCTCCTTCCGCGAACTCGTCATCAACTCCGAGCCCCTCGAGAAGCGCGTCGCGCTGCTCGTCGACGGCGTCCTCGACCGCTTCGAGATCGAGCGCGAGTCCGACAACCGCATGGTCGGCGGCATCTACAAGGGCAAGATCAAGAACCTCGACCCGGGCCTCAAGGCCGCCTTCGTCGACATCGGTTACTCCAAAAACGCCTTCCTCCACTACTGGGACATGCTCCCCGCCGCCGCCGACTCCTCCGTCGAGGTCGTGCGCGTGAACAAGAAGAAGGACGCCGGCCCGCGCAAGCAGGAGCCCACCGTCAAGGACATCCCCGGCCTCTACCCGCCCGGCACCGACATCGTCATCCAGGTCACCAAGGGCCCCATCGGCACCAAGGGCCCGCGCACCACGACCAACCTCTCCATCCCCGGCCGCTACCTCATCCTCACGCCGTTCTCCGACGGCTGCGGCATTTCCCGCAAGATCGAGGACCCGCAGGAACGCAAGCGCCTCAAGACCCTCATCAACGAGCTCACCATCCCCGAGGGCATGGGCGTCATCGTCCGCACCGCCGGCGAGGGCAAGAAGGCCCGTTACTTCGTCCGCGACCTGCACCTCCTGCTCAAGAAGTGGGAGGAGATCCAGCGCAAGATGGACAGCGACCGCGCCCCCGCCTGCCTCTACCAGGAGCCCGACATCGTCGAGCGCACCGTCCGCGACTTCCTCACCGAGGACATCGACCGCGTGCTCATCGACAACGAAGCCGACTTCCGGCGCACGCAGGACCTCGTCTCGCTCATCTCGTCCCGCTCCCGCGGCAAGATCGCCTACTACAAGGACAGCATCCCGGTCTTCGAGCGCTACAACATCGAGCGCCAGATCGAGCAGACCTTCCAGCGCAAGGTCACCCTGCCCTCCGGCGGCCAGATCGTCATCGACGAGACCGAGGCCCTCATCGCCATCGACGTCAACACCGGCTCCCACAAGTCCCGGTCCGGCGACGAGAAGAACACCATCTTCCAGGTCAACATGGAGGCCGCCACCGAGATGGCCCGCCAGATCCGCCTGCGCAACATCGGCGGCCTCGTCATCATGGACTTCATCGACATGAAGGAGCGCCGCCACCGCCAGTCCGTCTACGACCGCATGGTCGAGCTCATGGCGGAGGACAAGGCCAAGACCCACATCCTGCCCATCTCGCAGCTCGGCATCATGCAGATGACGCGCCAGCGCCAGTCCGAGTCGCTCTCGAGCAACCTTTACACCGGCTGCCCGTATTGCCACGGCCGCGGCTCGGTGAAGAGCGCCACCACGATGTCCGTCGAGCTCCAGCGCCGCCTCTCGTCCGTCGCCCGCCGCCTCCAGGCCCGCAAGGACAACAAGGAATACTCCCTCCGCGTCCACGTGCACCCCAGCATCCTCGAACGCCTCCGCGCCGAGGACGCCGACCTGCTCGTCCGCATGGAGAAGACCTACGGCGTCAAGCTGGCCTTCCGCGCCGACCCGAACTACCACGTCGAGAATTTCAAAATCATCAACGCGAACACGAACGAAGAGTATCGGTGATTCGGTAGGGGCGGTTGCCCCCAACCGCCCTTCTGACCCTGCAATCCAACGCCGGCCCTCGGGCCGGCGTTTTCTTTGGAGGGTCGTCCATACCGGCCGCTTCCGAATGCAGGAGGGCTTGCTTGTCGCGCCATAGGTTCAGCGGCGGCGGAACGCCCCGATATGATCCCGCCCCGCCCACGTCGCGATGGCAGAAAAAGGAAAGGTGGCTACGCTCCTTTGCCTGGCGACGGCCGGGACAAACACCGGGCTGGCCGCAGCCAGCAACGGCGCAACCCTCTCAACCAATCCACCCATTATGCAAAAACGAAAACTCGGCAAAAGTAACCTCGAGGTCTCGGCCCTCGGGCTGGGTTGCATGGGGCTGAACTCCGCCTACGTCCCTGCGCCGGACCGGCAGGAGATGATCGCCCTCCTCCAGGCCGCCGTTGAACGCGGGGTCACGTTCTTCGACACCGCCGAAGTCTACGGCCCGCTCACGAACGAGGTGCTCGTCGGCGAGGCCCTCGCCCCCTTCCGCAGACGGGTGACGATTGCCACCAAGTTCGGCTTCCGGATCGGACCCAACGGGGAACGCCTCGACGGCCTCGACAGCCGGCCCGCCCACATCAAGGAAGTCGCCGACGCCTCGCTCAAACGCCTCAAGGTCGAGGTCATCGACCTGTTCTACCAGCACCGCGTCGATCCGGCCGTGCCGATCGAGGACGTGGCCGGGGCCGTGAAGGAACTGATCCAGGCCGGCAAAGTGAAACACTTCGGCCTGTCGGAAGCCGGCGCGTCGACGATCCGTCGCGCCCACGCCGTGCAGCCGGTCACTGCGCTGCAAAGCGAATATTCACTCTGGTGGCGGGAGCCCGAGGCCGAGGTGCTCCCGGTGCTGGAGGAGCTCGGGATTGGTTTCGTGCCCTACAGCCCGCTCGGGCGGGGATTTCTCACGGGCAAAATGGATGCAACCACCACGTTCGATAAGACCGATTTCCGGAGCGGCCTCCCGCGCTTCGCGCCGGCAGCCCTCAAGGCCAACCAGGCCCTGGTGACTCTGCTGGCCGCGATCGCGGCCCGGAAGCAGGCGAGCCCCGCGCAGGTCGCGCTGGCCTGGCTGCTGGCACAGAAACCGTGGATCGTTCCGATTCCCGGGACGACGAAACTGCACCGCCTCCAGGAGAACCTCGACGCCGCGTCCCTCGAACTCACACCCGACGACCTGCGCGACATCAACGCCGCCGTCGCCCGGACCACCGTGCAAGGCGCGCGCTACCCCGAACACCTGCAGAAAATAGTCGGCAGATAACCGCTGTAGTCGCTCCCAGATTCTTTGCCTCGGTTTCGCGACGAATGACGCGCGAGAACCGAGGGCAAACATCGGGCCGACAGCAGTCGGCAAACGGCGCAACCTCCAAGCTTCGTCACTACGGCTGCGCCTTTTCTTTTCTGGGCAACTCCTACAGATGGGGCGCCCCACCTCTGGGATTACGCTATTATCTATTTTTCAAATGCTTGAGCCATCTTGCGGCGAATAATTGCCCTATTCGCCGCATATCATGCGGTGAATAAGCCTTGTATTCGCCGTATACTCGCGCAATCACCTTCCCGTGCGATATATCCACCAACGTCCGGAATGGCCTCATTTCACCTGGAATGACGCCATCCTGATGCCGACGCTCTTGGAGGTCCGGCATCGCCAAGGGCGCCTTCTTGGCCGGATGGAAGGGCTTGGGTTTCGTTTCCGCTCCGAGGCCGCATGGGAAAATCTCACTGCCGAGGTCATCAAATCCAGCGCCATTGAAGGCACGCTTTTCGACCCCGCAGCGGTGCGCTCTTCCGTCGCCCGGCGCATGGGCATCTCAGCCTCCGACCACGCCGCCTCGGATCGCCACGTCGAGGGCGCCGTCGACCTGATGCTCGACGCCACGCAGAAATACGCCGAGCCATTGACCGTCGAGCGCCTGCTCGGCTGGCAATCCTCGCTTTTCCCGGGCGGGCGCAGCGGCATGAAGTCCGTTTTGACCGGCCAATGGCGCACGCCGGAGATGGATCCCATGCAGGTCGTCTCCGGGCCGATCGATCGGGGAACAGTCCGCCGGAAGAACATCCATTTCGAGGCTCCGACCGCGGACCGACTGCCGGCGGAGGTGGCTGGTTTCCTTCAATGGTTCGAAGGCGCCGACCGGACCGATCCCGTGCTGCGCGCCGGCCTGGCCCATCTTTGGTTCGTGACGATCCATCCGTTCGATGACGGCAACGGCCGCGTCAGCCGCGCCATCACCGACCTGGCCCTCGCCCGGGCGGACGGCTCGGCCCTGCGCTTCTACAGCATGTCGACCCAGATCGAGTCCGAGAAAAAGCAATACTACCAGACCTTGGAAAAGACCCAGAAGGGAACGTTGGACGTCACCGGCTGGCTCTCGTGGTTCCTCGACTGCCTCGCCCGCGCCTTGCAGGGGGCGGAAGCCTCGCTCGCCCGCATCATCCAGAAGTCGGCCACCTGGGAGTGGATCAACCACACCGCGACGATCAACGAGCGGCACCGACTCGTCATCAACGCGCTCCTCGACGGCAACCACCGCGAATTGTCCACCTCGCGCTACGCCAAGCTTGCGTCGTGCTCGCTCGATACCGCCCTGCGCGACATCAAACTTTTGCTCGATGCCGGTGTCCTGGCATCCAGCCCGAGCGGCGGCCGCAGCACGAAATACGAGTTGCAGTCTCCTCCACCCCACGGGACCGCCTGAACCCGATCCACGCCTTCTGTTCTCGGTCCTCCGCTTTAACCCCGCGCACGGCCTCACTACCGGGCACTTTTTTACCGGGGAAATTCAACGAGGCCGCTTGTGGCGTTCACGCCCTGTTTCTCCGCTGCACCCGGCGCGAGGCGATGCGGCGAATCGTCTGGTCGTGTTTTACGTCTCTTTTCTTCGCCGGTGCGCTCCGGGTCTCTGACTACGCGCTTTTTATGCCTCCAGTCGAGGCCGGGGCGCGAAGTGCTCTCTTGCAGAAACCCGCCTGTTGGTGTCAGCGTCTGCCCTGAACCTCCGACGTCACCCGGAACCACTTCTCTCCTCCCACTGTCCGGCTCCCTCGTCCATGTTGATTCCTTTTCGTCGCTCCGCCTCCTTCCTCCGTTGCGTCAGTCTTGCTCTCGCCCTGCCCGGTCTCGCCTGGGCGCAGGCCGCGGCGCCGGGCGGCGCTCCCGCCCCCGTTGCCCCGGCGACCGCCGCTCTCGCCGCCGACCCCGAGGGCACCATCGGCCCGATCAAGTTCGGTGATCTCACCGTCGATGCCGCCCTCGACATGCTCGAGCGCTGGTCCGGCCGCTCCGTGCTGCGCCCCAACGCCCTGCCGGCCACCAGCCTGACCTTCAACCTCGACCAGAAGATCACCAAGGCCGAGGCCCAGCGCGCGCTCGAAACTTTGCTCACGCTCAACGGCATCGCCGTCACTCCGCTCGGCCAGAAGTTCCTCAAGGTCACCCCGCTCGCCACCGCCAAGGGTGAGTCGCCCGATTTCATCGAGGGCTCGGCCCTCGATCTGCCCGCCAGCGGCCGCATCGCCAGCAAGCTCTTCCAACTGAAATTCCTCCGCGTGGGCGAATTCATGCCGCAGATCGCCGGCGTGCTCAACCCCGCCGCCGGCAGCGCGCCCGTGGTCTTCGAAAAATCCAACTCCGCGCTCATCACCGACAGCGTGAGCAACCTCCAGCGCGTCGAGATGCTCGCCGCCAAGCTCGACCAGCCTTCCCTCGAGGGCCTCGTGCCGAAGTTCTACAAACTCCGGCACACCTCCGCGAGCGAGGTCGTCACCAAGCTCCAGGCGCTCCTCTCCGGCGCCGCCGCCACGCAGATCGGCACCGGCACCACTTTCCAAGCCGACGACCGCACCAACCAGATCCTTCTGCTCGGCGACCCGCGCCAGCACGTGTTCTTCGACGAGATCATCGCGAAGCTCGACGGCGACAGCGAGGCCAACACCCGCCAGGAAGTCATCCCGCTCAAGCACGCCAATGCCCCCGACGTCGCCACGTTGCTCAGCCAGCTCGTCTCCGGCCAGACCGGCGGCGGTGGCGGCGGCAGCGGCGCGGCCAGCCGTCCCCCCGGCGGGCAATACGCAGCCCGCACGGGCGGCGCCGCCAACTTCGGTTTCAACAACAACAGCAACACCGGCGGAGCCGGCGGCGCGAATCGCCCCGCGGCGCCCGGCGCCGCACCCGCCCCGGCCCCCGCCGCCAACACGGCGCCCACGGCGTTCAACCTCTCTCTCGCCTCGCTCCAGTCCGGCCAGCAGCAGTTCAGCAGCGTCCTCACCGTCGTCGCCGACACGCGCAGCAACTCCCTCGTCGTCTCCGGCACCGCCGACGACATCAAGCTGATCAAGGGCATCGTCGACCAGCTCGACGTGCTGCTCGCGCAGGTGCGCATCGAGGTCGTCATCGCCGAGATCACCCTCGACAACCAGACCTCGACCGGCATCGACGCCCTCGGTCTCGTCGTCTCGGGCAACAAGCTCGTCGGCTTCAACGGCAGCGGCCCGGGCTTCGGTATCGCCGGCCCGCCCGGGGCCGACGGCAAGGCCACGCCCTTCGCCACGCTCTTCGACGCCGCCGGCAAATCCAGCCTCTCCGCGCTCATCAGCCTCGGCACGCAGCCGCGCAAGTCGAACACCAACATTCTCTCCGTCCCCAACATCGTCACCACGCACAACAAGCAGGCCTCCATCTTCGTCGGCGAGTCGCGCCCCGTCATCTCCAGCTACCTCAACAACGGCGTCAACACGGGCAACGTCGGCAGCGGCTACTCGAGCACCGTCACCTACAAGAACATCGGCATCCAGCTCACCGTCACGCCGCTCATCGGCAACGACGGCTCCGTCCAGCTCGACATCCAGCAGCAGGTCGACGACGTGCTCAACACCGTCACCATCGACGGCAATTCCCAGCCGGTCATCGGCAGCCGGAGCACCCAGTCCTTCGTCAGCGTCAGCAGCGGCGACATCATCGTGCTCGGCGGCCTGCAGCGGCATTTCAAGAGCAACTCCACCACGCGCCTCGGCGGCATCCCCCTCATCGGCGACATCCTCGGCAACCGCAAAAAGGAGGACACCCGCACCGACCTCGTCTTCTTCCTCCGCCCCTACGTGCTGACCAACACGCCCGCCGACAACGCCGAGGCGCTCGACCGGCTCCAGCACAGCCCGCAGAAGGACGACGTGAACGCCGCCCTGCAAGGCAAGTCCGCCCCGGCCAAGCACTGAACCGTCGGGAGCATTCCGGTGACGACTGACACTTTCCTGCCCGCCGCCCTGGCCGCCAGCCTGCCCGAGGCCGCGCAAAAACTCCTCGGCGAATCCCCGCGCGAGAAACGCCTCGCCGTGCTTGCCACCGCGCTGGGAGCCGACGAGGCCGCGGCCCTCGCGCAGCTCGCCCGCGCCACCGGCCTGCCGTTGCTCGACGCACCGCGCATCGACGCCGCCTCGCTCGGCGCCTTCCCCGCCCGGCTCGCCCACGAATACCAGATCGTGCCCGTCGCCCCCGTCGCCTCCGCCTCCGACTCCTCGGCCCTCGACGCTCAACCCCTCCTCCTCGCCACCTCCTGGCCACCCGATACCGACATCATCGACTGGCTCGCCACCTTCACGCCGCGCCGCCCCGTCTGGCACCTCGCGCCGCCCGACCGCGTGCAGGAGCTCATCAACGCCAACTACGGCGTCGGCTCCGGCAGCCTTGACGAAGCCGACGCGGGCGACGCCGCCCCGGTCAACGCCGCCTCCGACCTCGAAGCCGACGCCGACGCCGCCGTCGTGCGCTTCGTCACCGATGTCATTTCGCAGGCCGTGCAGGAGAACGCCACGGACATCCACTTCGAGCCGCAGGAAGGCCAGCTCTGTATCCGCTACCGCGTCGACGGCCTGCTCGTGCCCGTGCCCCTGCCGGAAAACCTCCTGCGTTTCCAGGACGCCATCATCTCGCGCCTCAAGATCATGGCGCGCCTCAACATCTCGGAAAAACGCCTGCCGCAGGACGGCCGCATCAACTTCCGCGCCGGCGGCGCCGTGCTCGACATCCGCGTCTCCACCATCCCCACCATCTACGCCGAGAGCGTCAGCCTCCGCCTGCTCAACCAGAAGAAGCAGGCGTTCACCATGGATAGCATCGGCCTCGACGCCTCCGAGCAGACGCAGATCAAGCGCGTGCTCGACTACCCGCACGGCATCATCCTCGTCACCGGCCCCACCGGCTCCGGCAAATCCACCTCGCTCAACGCGTTTCTGCGCCAGATCAACTCGCCCGAGCTGCGCATCGTCACCATCGAGGACCCGATCGAATACGAGCTGCCGGGCGCCAACCAGATCCAGACCCGCGCCGAGATCGGCCTCAACTTCGCCAGCGCCCTGCGCCACGTGCTCCGCCAGGACCCCGACGTCATCATGGTCGGTGAAATCCGCGACATCGAGACGGCCGAGATCGCCATCCGCGCCTCGCTCACCGGCCATCTCGTCTTTTCCACGCTGCACACCAACGACGCTCCCGGCGCCCTCACGCGCCTCGTCGACATGGGCGTCGAGCCGTTCCTCGTCGCCTCCGCCGTCGAGCTTGTCATCGCCCAGCGCCTCGTGCGCCGCCTCTGCCCCGAGTGCGCCAAGCGCGTGCCGTGCGACCCGGTGCGGCTCCGCTCCTCCCTCGAAATCCTCGGCCTGTCACCCGCCGAAGCCGACGGCATCCACGAACTCGGCGCACCCGTCGGCTGCCGCAGTTGCCGCCAGACCGGCTACCGCGGGCGCATCGGCCTCTTCGAAATCCTTTCGCCCAAGCCGCTGCACGACCTCATCGTCCGCCGCGAGTCGAGCAAGTCCCTCGCCACCCTCGCCCGCGCGCAGGGCATGCGCACGCTCGCCCAGTCCGGCTGGGAGCGCGTGAAGTCCGGCCAGACCTCGCTCGACGAGCTCGTGCGCACGATCAGCTCCGACGACACCTGATGCCCCGCTTCAGCTACAGCGCCCGCGCCGGCTCGGGCTCCGCCGAGACGGGAACCCTCGAGGCTCCCGCGCGCCGCGATGTCGTGCGCCAGCTGCAGGCCCGCGGCCTGCAGGTGTTGCGCGTCGAGGAGGAAGGCGGCGCCCCGGCCCGCACCGCGGCGGCCGCACCCGCCGACTTGCTGTCCGATGCCGGCGACGCCCTTCCGGCGGCGCCCGATCCCGCGCGCTTCACCGCGCGATTGCGCCTGCCGTTCCTCGAGGCCCTCTCCGAACTCGTCCACTCCGGCATGTCCGCCGGCGAGGCCGTGCGCCTGCTCGCGCTGCGCCTGCAGGAGCCGCGGCTGCGTGCGCTCAGCGCCGCGCTCTGGGCCCGGCTGGGCGAGGGCCGCACGCTCAGCGCCGCGCTGGCCGAGCACCCGCACGTGTTCGACCGCCAGACCGTCAACCTCGTCGCCGCCGGCGAGGCCACCGGCAACCTGCGCGAGGTGCTCGCGCGGCTCATCCAGCACTTCACCCAGCAGCGCGAGTTGCGCTCCCAGTTCCTCGCCACCCTCGCCTACCCGGCGTTCATCTGCTGCCTCGGCTTCGGCGTCGTGCTGTTCCTGCTCTTCTTCCTGATGCCGCGACTGCAGACGCTGCTCGACTCGCTCGGCGGCCGGCTGCCCTTCGCCACGCGCCTGCTCGTCGGCGGCTCGCACTTCCTGCTCGTGTACGGACCTTTTCTCGGCGTGGGCCTCGCGCTCGCGATTGCCGCGCTCTGGCGCTGGCGCCGCACGCCCGAGGGCCAGCGGCAATACGACGCCTGGCTCCTGCGCGTGCCGGTGGTGAAGGACTTCGTCGTGTGCGCCGCCGTGCTCAACTTCACCCACACGCTCGCCGTGCTGCTGGAGAACGGCGTCACCGCCGCCGAGGCGCTGCGCCTCACCGAGCGCGCCGTCGGCAACCTCGCCGTGCAGGCCAGCCTGCACGAGGTGACCGACCGCGTCATCGAGGGCTCCAGCCTCAGCGCCGCGCTCGCGCGCACCGGGCTCATGCCCGCGCTGTTTCTCGACCGCCTCGCCGTCGGGGAGCAGACGGGCAACCTCGCGCCCAGCCTGCGCCAGATCGCCGGCACCGCCCAGCGCGAGCTGACACGCCGGCTGCAGCTCACCACCCGCCTCATCTCTGGCACGGTGCTCTTCCTGACGTTCAGCTTCGTGGCCTTCCTCGCCTACGCCATCGTCACCGCGCTCTTCCAAGTCAGCGCCAGCATCCGGCTCTGACCCGCGGTGCTCCGCAGGGCCGCGCTCTGCTGACCAGCCGAGCGTGCGGAGAGCATATACCAAGGCGTGTCTTCAAACCCCGCCCATCCACTCAACCCGTCATTCTGAACGAAGTGAAGAATCCATCCTTTCACTCGCGATCTGGTCTTCGATGCCGTGGATCCTTCGCTTCGCTCAGGATGACAAACCGGGTTGGAATACACGCCCTGGCATCCCTTTGCTTTTGGACTGTCATTGCGAGGAGCGCAGTGACGAAGCAATCCAGCTGGATCGCCACGGCGCGCTACGCACGCCTCGCGATGACAATGGTCCCAATGCTGCGGGCGATTGGTACTACTTCCCGATCTGCGTGGCGGAGACCTGCAGCGTGGCGTTGAGGAAGCCCGGGGCGGTGCGGTCGGTCTGGAGCGCGATCTGCTCGAGGTTCAGATAAGGCGCCTGCTTGGCGAGCTCGTCGTAGAACGAGAGCAGCGCGTTCAGGTTGGCCCGGCGGAAGTTGACCTTGATGGTGTGGTAGGCGAATTGCGGCGTCTGTTTGGTCTGCGGCGAGTCGATGCTCGGTTGCAGGCCCGCCTGCGAGGCGAGCGCGGTGACGGCGGTCACGAGCCGCGTGGCATCGTAGGTGCGGGCGGGATCGAGGTTGCGCACGGCGGCCGCGGAGCGCTCCTCCACCTCGGTACGGCGGTCGAGCCAGAGCTGCTGGCCGGCCAGCTCGGCGCTGACGGAGCGCCAGTCCTGCCAGCGCGTGCGGACGCGCACCAGCGCGCTCACGGCCCAGGTCAGGCCCAGCATCAGGGCGAAGGCCACCAGCAGCGTCTGCTCACGGCGGCTGCGTTTCTGGAAATAGTCTCTCATGTGCCGCCTCCGTTTCCGGCGGTGGGCGCGGCCTTGAACACCACGCTGAGCGTGAACGTCGTCACGCCGTCACGCGCCCGCAGGTCGCGCACGTCGGCTTTTTCCAGCTCGGCGAGCTTGCGCAGGGCGGCCTGAAACGCATCGACGTCGTCCGAACTCGAGGTCTGGGCCTCGATCTCGAGGGTGTTGCGCCCGCCGCTGCCGGAGCGGGTGAACTGGATGGAGTGCGGCCGCGCGGCGTTGACCGTCGCCAGCATCTCGAAGAAGCGCAGCCGGCGGTGCGTGAGGTCGTCGACGCGGCTCGCGAGCGTCTGCGCGGTTTCCAGTTTTTGCACGACGACCGCCTGGGCGGTGGCGCGCAGGCGCTGGGCGCGCGCCAGCAGGCTGAACGTCAGGCCGGCCACCTCGAGAACCACGGCGGCCGCGACGAGGCCTCCGGCGACGAGGAGCAACCGCCACGCCAGCTCGCGCTGCCGACGGTCGCGCCGGCGCTGCTGCTGGAAGGCGCGATCGCGCACGTCGAGCGCATCGAGATCGGCCCGCACGGAGATGGCGGTGGCGATGCTCACTCCGGCTGCGTCCGCGAGTTCAAAGTGCAATTGATCGCCCTTGCGCCGGGCGCGCGGCGTACCGGCCGGCGGGGGCTGAGCGGCGAGACGGCGGCGCGTTTCCTCGTCGGGCGCGGCGGCGAGCAGCGGCAGTGTGTCCGGCACCACGAGGTCGGCCTGCTCCCACGCCACGGTCTCCTCCGGCGCGAACCGGCGGCGGTGCGCGGCGTAGACGAGCGCACGGCTGCGGTCGGGCGCGATCCAGCAGCCCCAGAAAAGCTGCGCGAGGGGGAACGGCGCGTGGCCCTCCAGCGCCAGCTCGGCCTGGGCCAGCGGCGGCGCGTCGGGCGCGAGCGGGACGGTGCGCATGAAGAACCGCTCCGAGGGAGCGAAGATCACGGCAAGTTTGGAACGGAATTTCACGCGGTGGTTCAGGAGGAGGCGGGCGGCGGCGGAGGAGTGCTCTCGGAAATCTCAAGCACGGCGAAGGGATACCGCAAGGAATTCGTCTCGGCATTATTTCCACCCGGACGGCCGGGGGTCGCGCCGGGGCCGGCGGGCTGGGCCGCGCGGGCATCCGGCGTGGCGCGCGCCGGCGACGCGAGGCCGCGCGCGGTGTTGGCCGGGTTGGCCGGATCCGCGACGAGCCCGCTCGGGAGCCGCGCCGCGCTGGGCGGCGCCACCAGTGCCGTGAGCCGCATCGACGCCGCGCCCTCCCGCGCCGTCACGATGATGCGCAGGCAGGAGATCTGGGTGTTGAAACCGTTCAGCGCCACCTTGCCGAGCTGGCGGCGCGCATCGGCCGTCGAACGGAAGAAAGGCGGGGCGTTCGTCCCGGCGGCCACGGCGCCGAGGTGCTTCTGCAGCGCATCGACCTGTGTCTGGTCCCAGCCCGCCGCGAGCAGCACGGCCGCGCCGGCGGTGTTGAGGTTGGTGCCGGCGAACTGGTAGAGCGACACGCGCTCCGTGAAGTCGCGCCAGAGCTGCGTGGGCTGGCCGTCGGCGTCGTAGAAATAGTCCCGCGCGACATTGATGGCCGCCAGCTCGTCGAACGAACGCAGCGGCCGGTAAGGCGGCTGGGCCGGCGGGTCGTTGCGCTGGTAGGCGTCCGGGCTCACGTCGCCCGATGTGGCGTTGTAGCCCGGCTGCATCCAGGCCAGCAGGGCATCGGCCACGCGCGCGGCGTCGTTGGGGCCCAGGCCGAGTTGGACGAACAGCGGTGGCAGCGTATCGGGCCGCAGCGTGGGCAGGGAGAGTTTGGCGCTCTCGTCCTCGAAGGTGATCTCCAGCTTGACCCCCGGCCGCGGGACATAGCCTGCGTAGTCCAGCGGATCGCCCCAGCCCTGCGCGGGTGCGTACAAGGCGCCGTCGATGGCGCGGAAATCCGCCAGCGCCGCGAGCGTCGTCTCGAGCGCGGAGTAGGCGTCGGCCCGCAGGCGCTCCCGGTCCGCCGTGCGCATGGTGATGAGCAGGTCGGTGCTGCTGGCCTCCACCAGCCGCGTGAGCAGCAGCGCCGCGAACACGAGCGTGATCAGCAGCACGATCAGCACGGAGCCGCGCCGCGAACGGAGGAACTGAGGGCGAAACGCGCGCATGGTCAGTAGGCGGGCACGCCCTCCTCCGCGGAATCGGGCAGCGTGATGATCTCCTCGGTCTCCTCCTTGCCGTGACGGAAACGCAGCCGCAGGCGGCTCGGCGCGAGATAGGTGCCGTTCGGGCCCGGCTGCAGGTCGGCCTTGGTCTGCCAGGAGCCGGCGATGTCGTCGTAATAATCGTAGCTCAGCGCCGTGACATAGGGCGAGAGCACGGCCTTGCGCAGCGGCGCCGACGCGAAGTCGAGTTCGAGCCGCGATTTCCAATAGAGCACGAGGCCGTCCTCGCCGGTCCAACCGAGCGCGCATTGCACCTCGGGCAGCGGCTGCCCGGTCCAGCCCATGACACGGTCCCCCGCGGGCAGGTCGAACTGCAACAGCGTCGCGCGGCCCTGCGGCAACGGGCACTCGGCGGGCACGGCGGCGCCGAGCGTCGTGCCGCTCCGGCGCGCAGCGACCGCGGCCGTTTGCACCAATTCCTCCACGTGGCGGGCGACTGCGCGCGTGTGCTGGATGAACACGAAATGCTCCTGCCGCCGCGTCCAGACCTCCGTGATGGAGAACACGAACTGGTTGAGCGCGGTCAGCAGCGCCGCCAGCAGCACCAGCGCGAGCAGCACCTCGACGAGCGTGAAGCCGCGCACCCGGCGCGATGAGGTGGAGCGGCGGTTCATTGGTTCGTGCGCTGCGCCAGCCGGTCGCGGGCGGCCGCGCGCAGGGCCTCCCGGTCGGCGGGCTGCGACCACGTGGGCCGCAGCAGCCGGAAATCCTCGGTGATGGCCGGCAACGCGCCGCCGTCGGGCGACGTCAGCTCGATCTGCAGGGTGACGTCGAACAGGTCCGCGACGTCGGTGGGTGTGACCGCCGCCTGCCAGCGGGCGCGGTAGCGGTCGGGAAGCTCGAGGTCGTTCCACTCCTCGACCTTCGCCAGATCGGGCTGCGACCACAGCGCCGTGTGCACGAGCCGCCGGACCGACGCGAGATTGTCGCGCTGCAGCGCGGCCTGCTGGGCGTTGAGCACATTGACGAAGGCGCCGATCAGCACCACGCCCGCGAAGGCAAAGATCGCGAGCGCAACCAGCACCTCGATGAGCGTGAACGCCCGCCGGCCGCGCACGCGGAGGGACGAAACGAGAGCGTTGGAGGGCGGCAAGCGCATGTCAGGGCCGGCTGGCCGCGGAGGTCAGCGCCGTGCAGGTCCACGGGTCGATGTTCAGGATGAGGCTCCGGTTGTCGTGCACGAGCTCGAGCCGGAACGGATCGCAGGTGCCGTCGGGATAGAAGCGCACGGAGGCGATGGTGTTCTCGACCAGCCGGCCGCCGATGAGCACGGACGAGGAAGTCATGCCCAGCAGGCGCGCGGCGCCCTCGCCCTTGAGGTCGGCGCCGTGGCCGCCCCACTCGAGACGCCGGCCGTCCGCGGCGCCGCGCAGCCGGAGCGTCTGGTTGGTGGTCACCGCCTCGCGCCGGGCGGCGGCGAGCGCCGTGAGCGCGCTGTTTTCCAGATCGTCGCGCTGGGCCGCGCGGAGCAGCGACTCGCTGCCGATAAAGAGCACGGTCGCGATGAGCCCCCCGATGGCGAGCACCATGAGCATTTCCAGCAGGGTGAAGGCGCGGCGGCCGGCGGGCGGCCGGGCGGGCCCGGCGGGAAAACGCAGAGCGGCGGCCGGGCGGCGCATCGTCACCAGTTGCCGATGTCGTCGGCCGTATCCGGCGTCTTGTCCGGTCCGCGGGAAAACAGATCGTAGCTGCCG
Source organism: Opitutia bacterium (assembly GCA_016187925.1). GTDB lineage: Bacteria > Verrucomicrobiota > Verrucomicrobiia > Opitutales > Opitutaceae > Didemnitutus. The sequence continues at coordinate 125,671 of JACPIS010000009.1, forward strand.
GTGTTCTTCGTGCCGGGATAACGGTATTCGTAGGGCGAGCCCCAGGGATCGACGGGGAGCTTGTTGCCCGGCGTGTCGAGGTAGGGGCCGCGCCAGCGGTCCGCACCATTCTGCGGTGCCGCGAGCAGCACGGCCAAACCCTCGGCGGTCGAGGGATAGTCGCCGAGATCGATGCGATAGCGCGTGAGCGGCGTCTTCATCGAGTCGCGCACGAAGATGCGGGCGACGGCCTCCTGGCTCTGGCCGAAAATCTTGTCGGTGTTGCTCACGACGAGGCCGACGAGCAGGCCGATGATGGCGAGCACGACCAGAATTTCCAAAAGCGTGAAGGCCGCGCGGGCGCGGCGGGGGAACGACGAAGGGGGACGGCGGGACATGGACATGGTGGTCAAGGACGGCGGTTGTTGCCGGCGGCGCCTTGCTGCTGGGCGCGCTCGGCCGCGGCCGCCGCGCGGCGGCGGCGGAACTCCTCGATCATGGCCCGGGCATCGGGAGGAAGATTGCGGTAAAATTCGCGGGCGCGGCCATCGTTGGCTTGGGGCGGTTGCTCGCCCGCGGCGGGCTGGGCCGGAGCACCGGCGACCTGCGGCGGCACCGGAGCGGGCAGCGGGACGTTCAGCAGCGAGATGCGCGCCTGCTTGAACGGCAGGGTCAACTGCCGTCCGCCCTGCGTGACCGTGACGCGGCCGGTCTGGCTGTCGTAGGCACTGACGCGGATGCCGGTGGCCTCGCCGTTCACCTCGATCCATTGCGCGGTCTTGGTCGCGGGATTGAAAATGTTCACGAAGGTGACGCCGTCCTCCTCCACGACGCCGCGCAACTCCAGTTCGCCCGCCGCCGGCGCATTGGTGGCGCCGGCCGCCGGCCCGAACGGCGAGTTGCCGAGCAGCGATTGCCAGTCCGACGCGGCGCCGGCGCGCGGCCCGGCCAGCAGGAGCAGGCCCGTCACCAGCACCCGGACGAGGGTCCGGGACAGCGAAGCGGAGCAGAGCATGGGTGGAAATCGCATGAGAGGCAGACTGGGTACTGCTGGGACAGAGAGTATCTTCACAAGTTGCACGACGGGACCGCGAGGAGAAAAGTGCCACCCGCACGGCCCGACGCTTGGTCCCCCGGCGTGCAAATCGCACAGATCGTCCGGCGTCCGGGGTTTACGGTCTCTTGCTCCGCCCAGTCCGAGCCGGTTCCAGATTTCCCGCCCGTCGGCCGCCACCTGCCGCAATTTTCCGCGGTGGTTGTCGTAAGTTTCCGGTTGATGGGCTGATTTTATTGGAATCCCGTCCGAGTCTGGATTCTCTAACCTTCCCATGATTCCCCGCCTGCTCCGTACTATCCTGTCGATTATCTCCGGATCGGCCCTCGCGGCCGGTCTGTTCGCCCAAGCTCCCGCTCCGAAGCTCGCCTTCCCCGACGCCAGCCCTGCCGGCTCGGTCAAGCAGCGCGTCGGCCTGACCGACATCGAGATCAGCTACAACCGCCCGAGCATGAAGGGCCGCGCCGTCTTCGGCCACCTCGTGCCCTACGGCTCGATCTGGCGCACCGGCGCCAACACCGCCACCAAGATCACCTTCAGCACCGACGTGAAACTCAACGGCACCGCGGTCCCCGCCGGCACCTACGAGCTGTTCACCATCCCCGGCGAGACCGAGTGGACCGTCATCATCCACAAGAACATGTCCCAATGGGGCTCCTACGCCTACGACATGAAAAACGATGTCGCCCGCATCAGCGCCAAGCCCTCCGCCCTCGGGTTCCCAGTCGAAACGCTCTCCATCTACCTTGACAATTTGCGCGCCGAATCGGCGACACTGAACATTCTTTGGGAAAAGACCATAGTCCCCGTCGCCGTCACGGTCGATGTGAAGTCCACGCTCGTCCCGCAGATCGAGGCCGCCATGGCCGCACCCGAGGGCAAGAAGCCCTACTTCCCCGCCGCCATGTTCTATTACGAGAACAACCTCGACCTGAAGAAGGCCGTCGCCTGGATGGACGCCGGCATCGCCGAGAAACCGGACGCCTATTGGATGATTTATCGCAAGGGTCTTGTTCTGGCCAAAATGGGCGACAAGGCCGGCGCCATCGCCGCCGCCGAGCAGTCGCTTGCTCTCGCCGAGAAGCAGACCGGCGAACTCCGCGAAGAATACGTCCGCCTGAACAAGGCGCTCATCGACAGCCAGCGCTGATCGCAGCGCCCACCTTCCGCCCGGGTTGGCAATATTTGACCACCCGGGCCGGAATCCCCACCCTCCAGCGGCGTGTTGGCGACCGCCGGTTTCTCTCTGTCTGCCAATCTGCCGGAATCGTATGCGTCACCTCCGCTCCTCGTCCGCCCCGCTGCTCGCCGCCACCCTCCTCGCCCTCGCGCCGTTCGCCCTCGCCGCCGAGCCGCCGACCGCCGGCGGCATTCTGCAGGAGATGCGGAATTTCCGCGAAACCGGCAGCGTGCTCTACGTCGCCGCGCATCCCGACGACGAGAACAACCGCCTCCTGCCCTACCTCGCCCGCGGCCGCGCGCTGCGCACCGGCTACCTCTCGCTCACGCGCGGCGACGGCGGCCAAAACCTCATCGGTCCCGAGCTGGGCGACAAGCTCGGCGTCATCCGCACGCAGGAGCTGCTCGCCGCCCGCCGCATCGACGGCGCCCAGCAATTCTTCTCCCGCGCCCGCGACTTCGGCTTTTCCAAGGACGCCGCCGACACGCTGCCACGCTGGGACCGTCAGCTCGTGCTCGCGGACATCGTGCGCACGATCCGCGCCTTCCGGCCCGACGTGATGATCACGCGCTTCTCGCCCGTGCCCGGCGGCACGCACGGCCACCACACCGCATCGGCCATCCTCGCCGTCGAGGCCTTCAAGCTCGCGGGCGACCCGCAGGCCTTCCCCGAGCAGCTCGCCGCCGGGCTCACGCCCTGGCAACCGAAACGGATTTTCTGGAACAGTTTCAATCCCGCTAATTTCGGCCCCGACACTACGCCGGGCGTCGTGAAGCTCGAGGCCAACGGCTACGAGCCGCTGCTCGGCGAATCCTTCAGCGAGATCGGCGCGCGTGGCCGCTCGATGCACAAGAGCCAGGGCGAGGGCCGCAGCGGCATCCGCGGCTCCGTCGTCGAGACCTTCCAACTGCTCGGCGGCGAACCCGCCACGCAGGACATCCTCGAGGGCCTCGACCTTTCCTGGGCGCGTTTCCCCGGCGGCGCCGAGATCGGCCCGCTGGCCGACGCGCTCGTCGCGCAGTTCAATCCGCAGAAGCCCGCCGCCAGCGTGCCGGCCATCCTCGAAATCCGCCGCCGCCTCGCCGCGCTCGTGTCCGACCCGCGCCTCGCCGAAAAACGCGCGCAGCTCGACCGCATCCTGCAGGCCTGCCTCGGGCTTTTCGTCGAAACGACGGTCCCCTCGGCGCAGGTCGTGCCGGGCGAACAATTGAAGCTGCGCCACAACGTGATTGTGCGCTCGGGCGTCCCTGTGCGCTGGCTCGGGATGAATTATCCGACCCTGCAGGCCAAGAGCGGCAGCGCGTCCGTGGCGCTCGCTGACAACATCGTCGCCAGCACCGATGGTGCGCCCGTTCTGCCGGTCGACACTTCCCTGACCCAGCCCTACTGGCTGCGCGACGAGGGCACCGACGGCATGTTCCGCGTCGAGGAAACCAGCCTGATCGGCCGCGCCGAAAATCCGCCGGTGCTCCCCGTCGAGCAGGTGTTCGAGATCGGCGGCCAGACCCTCGTCGTCGCCGACGAGCCGGTGCAGATCATCACCGATCCGGTGCGCGGCGAGATTCGCCGCCGGCTCGAAGTAATCGCGCCGGTCGCGGTCAACTGGACGCAGGGCCTCGAGCTCTTCACGCCCGGCGCCACCAAGTCCGTCACCGTCGAGCTGTCCGCCGCGCGCGGCCACGCCGCCGGCACGCTGCAACCCGAGGCGCCCGCCGGCTGGCGGATCGCGCCCGCCAGTCAGGATTTCCAGCTCGCCGCGCCGGGCGAGCGCGCCCGCTTCACTTTCCAAGTCACCGCGCCGGCGCAGCCCGCCACCGCCCAAATCGGCGCCCGCGCGATCATGGGCGAGCGCCACTACCATCGCAGCCGCACCGAGATTGCTTACGACCACATCCCCGCGCAGCTCCTGCAGCCCGACGCGCGGCTCAAGGCCGTCGCCGTGGACGTCGCCACGCGCGGCAGGAACATCGGCTATCTCCCCGGCGCGGGCGACGAGGCGCCGGCCGCCCTCCGCCGTCTCGGCTACACCGTCACCGAACTCACCGGCGCCGACCTCACGCCGGAAAAACTCGCGCCGCTCGACGCTGTCGTCATCGGCGTGCGCGCGTTCAACACCCGCACGGACCTCGTGCCGCGCCTGCCCGCGCTCTACGCGTGGGTCAAGGTCGGCGGCACGGTCGTCGCGCAATACAGCCGGCCCGGTCGCGACCTCAAGACCGACCGGCCCGCGCCCTATGCGCTGAAGTTCGCCGACCTGCGTGTGACGGATGAGACCGCCGCGATGACGATCCTCGCGCCCGACCACCCGGCGCTCAACACCCCGAACAAGATCACCGCCGCCGATTTCGACGGCTGGGTGCAGGAGCGCGGCACGTATTTCGCCGGCGAGTGGGACGCGCACTTCACGCCGCTCATCGCCAGCCACGATCCCGGCGAGGCCCCGCTGAACGGTGGCCTGCTCGTCGCGCGCCACGGCAAGGGCTGGTTCGTCTACACCGGCCTGTCGTTCTTCCGCCAGTTGCCCGCCGGCGTGCCGGGCGCCTACCGGCTCTTCGCCAACCTCGTCTCGCTCAAAGGCGAGTGACCATTATGCCACGCGCGCAATTTCTATTTGACCACGGATTGCACGGATAAAATGGAAAACCCGATCACCTGTCATCCTGAGCGAAGCGAAGGATCCAGCCGCATGACCGCTGGCGTGGGTGATTCTGGATTCTTCGCTTCGCTCAGAATGACGGCCGCAGATCCCATCCGAATTCATCCGTGTCATCGGTGGTAAACAGAAACGCCCGCCCGCCCCATGCGCTCCGCTCCTGAAGCCACGTCCGCTCCGTCACCCACCGACGACGAACAGCGCACCGGCCTGCCGGGCCTGCGTTCGTGGCGGTCGGTCTACTGGGTGGTGTTGGGCATATTCATCCTCTGGGTCGCGCTGCTGACCTGGCTGACGAGGCACTTCGCGTGAACACGGTCGACTACCTCGTCATGCTCGGCGTCCTCGTCGGCATCGCCGTCTACGGCATGTGGCGCACGCGCGGCCATGGCGATCTGCGCACCTATCTCAAGGGCGGCAGCACGCACTGGCTCACCATCGGGCTTTCCGTCATGGCGACGCAGGCCAGCGCCGTGACCTTCCTGTCCACGCCGGGCCAGGGTTTCGAAAGCGGCCTGGGTTTCGTGCAGAATTACTTCGGCGCGCCGCTGGCGCTCATCCTCATCGCGATTGTCTTTCTGCCGATCTACCGTCGGCTGAACGTCTACACCGCCTACGAGTATCTCGGGAAACGCTTCGACGCGAAGACGCGGCTGCTCGGCGCGGTGCTGTTCCTCGTCCAGCGCGGCATCGGCGCCGGCATCACCATCTACGCGCCGGCCATCGTGCTCTCGACCGTCATGGGCTGGCGGCTCGACCTCACCATCCTGTGCAGCGGCCTGCTCGTCGTCGCCTACACGGTGAGCGGCGGCACGCCGGCGGTGAATCTCACGCAGAAATACCAGATCGGCGTCATCTTCGCCGGCATGGTCGCCGCGTTCTTCGTGCTGCTGGCCAAGCTGCCCGCCGGCCTGACGTTCTCCGACGCGCTGACGGTCGCGGGCGGCTTCCACAAGCTCGAGGCGGTGGACTACTCGTTCAACCCCGAGCGGCGCTATACGTTCTGGTCGGGCCTGCTCGGCGGCCTGTTCCTCGCGCTGTCGTATTTCGGCACCGACCAGTCGCAGGTGCAGCGCTACCTCGCGGGCGGCTCGCTGCGCGAGAGCCGCCTCGGCCTGATGTTCAACGCCGTCTTCAAGGTGCCGATGCAGTTCTTCATCCTGCTGCTCGGCACGCTGGTGTTCGTGTTCTACCAGTTCGAGCGCCCACCGGTTTTTTTCAACCAGTCCGCCTGGCACCAGACGGCCGCGCGCGACGCCGGCACGGCGGAAAAGCTCCGGACCTTCGAGACGGACTTCAACGCCGCCCACGCCGAGAAGCAGCAGCACCTCAAGGAATGGGTCGCGGCGCGCCACGCCGGCGACCCCGCCGCGGCGGAGCAGGCCCGCGCCGCCACGCTGGCCGCGCACACGCGCACCGAGGCCGCGCGCGCCGAAACCCGGGCGGCGCTCAAGGCCGCCGACCCCGGCGCGCCGACCAACGATTCCGACTACGTCTTCATCAGCTTCATCCTCGGCTACCTGCCGCACGGCCTGATCGGCCTGCTCGTCGCGGTGTTCTTCGCCGCCACGTTCTCCTCGAAGGCCGGCGAACTCAACGCGCTGGCCTCGACCACGACCGTCGACCTCTACCGGCACTGGCACCAGCTGACCGGCCGCGACGCCACCGACGCCCATTACGTCGCCGCCTCGAAATGGTTCACCGCGCTCTGGGGGCTCGGCGCCATCGCCTTCGCGCTCGGCGCGAGCCTGGCGGAGAACCTCATCCAGTTCACCAACATCGTCGGCTCCATTTTCTACGGCGTGGTGCTGGCGCTGTTCCTCACGGCCTTCTTCCTCAAGAGCGTGCACGGCACCGCGGCGTTCAGCGCCGCCGTGATCATCCAGGCCCTCATTCTCGTTTATCATCTCTATCTCCGGGTCGCCTTCCCCGGCATCGAGATTTCCTATCTGTGGTATAACGTGCTCGGCTGCGCGTTCTGCATGATCCTCGCCGTCGTCATCCAGGCCGCACTCGACTTTCTCCGCCCGCCCTCCTCCCCCGTCCCCGCGTCATGAGCTCCCCTGTCATCTGTTTCGGCCAGCAACCCTGTGGTTTTTTCCCGCGCCGTTTTCTCTACGCCAAGTTCATGACGGCCCGCCGCCTCCAATCCGAGATCGGCGGCGAGATCGTGTTCTTCCTGCACGACAGCGACCACGATTGCCGCGAGACGCAGACCACGCTGCGCCACCGCAAGACCGGTGAACCCGCCACGATCAATTTCACCTTTGCGAACAAGGTGCAGCGCAAGTGGTCGCCGCTCTTTCTCAAGCGCATCCCGGTCGACTGGCCGGCCAACACTGCGCGCCAACTCGGCGCCTACGTCGAGCCGCGCGCCATCGAGGCCTTCAAGCAGGTGACGGCGACCAACGCCGCCGACTTCTGCCTCGAGATGTACCGGCACATGGGCCTGCTCGAGGGCGTGCGCGTCGTCCGCTCGGGCGACCCGGCCGTCCGCCGGGCGGCGTGCGCGATCGACGATTTTTTCGTGGACGTGCCGCACGCCGGCGAGATCGTCCGCGCGCGTCGGCTCGGCGGCGCGCTGAAGCTCCACGAGGGCGGCGACAGCTACCTCACCCTGCCCGACACCCCCTACACCAAGGAGCAGATCAGCCCGACCCGCGACAGCCGGTTGCGCTGGATGCAATCCGTGATTCACTGCACGCATTACATCGCCGGCGCCGGCGAACAGGCTTATCTCAACCAGGCCGACGCCCCCGACATCAAGTTCGTCAACCGCGACCCCATCGACCGCTCCGATGAAGCCTACTCCGACTTCCCGTCCTGAACCCCTCCTCGCCTTCGGCGCCCACCCGGACGACATCGAGTTCGGCTGCGGCGGCGTCATCGCCCGTGAGGCGCGCGCCGGCCGGCCCGTCCATCTGGTCGTCTGCTCGCGCGGCGAGGCCGGCACCAACGGCTCCCCGGCCGAGCGCGCCGAGGAGGCCGCCAAGGCCGCCCAACTGCTCGGCGCCACGCTGGAGTTCGTCGAATTCGACGGCGACGCGCATCTCGAAGTGCGCGCGGCCCACAGCATCAGGCTCGCCGGCATCCTGCGCCGCATCCGTCCGACACTCGTGCTGGCGCCCAGCCTCGAGCAGAACCAGCATCCCGACCACTGGCGCCTCGGCCAGATCGTGCGCGACGCCACGCGCCTCGCCCGCTACGGCGGCGTGGCGGAACTCAAGACGCAGACGCCGCATGCCATCGGGCAACTGTTCTTCTACGCCGTCTCACCCGACGCCGAACCGGCGGGGCTGCCGGTGCTGATCGACATCTCCTCCCCGGAGGTAGTCGCCGCGTGGACCGCCGCCATGGAAGCGCACGCTTCGCAACTGAAGACCCGCAATTACGCCGAGCTGCAACTCGCGCGCGCCCGCGTGCACGGCCTGCGTGCCGGCCTCGCCCACGCCCAGCCGCTCTGGCCGAACGACCCGCTCGTCTTGGACACGCTGGCCCCGCTCGCCCGCTCCGCCCGGCGGTTCTGAATTGAAACGAGCCTTTTTTGACCACGGATTCCACGGATGAACACGGATCAAGCCGCTCGTTTCTGTCATTCTGAACGCAGTGAAGAATCCAACAGGATGTGCGGTGGCAACCAGACCGGTGAATTCTTCGCTCCGCTCAGAATGACATGCTGGCGACCACTCGCTGCTTTTGTGTGTTTCGTGTATTTCGTGGTTAGCTCCCATGCCTGACCGCCCGCTCAAGATCGGCATCACCTGCTACCCGTCCGTCGGCGGCAGCGGCATCCTCGCGTCCGAGCTGGGCGAGGAATTGGCGGCGCGCGGACACGAGATCCACTTCATCAGCTACGAGCAGCCGTTCCGCATGCCGGAGGGGCCGCGGGTGTTTTTCCACCCGGTGATCGTCAACAGCTACGATCTCTTCAAGTATCCCGACTACACCCTGCCGCTCTCGGTGAAGATGGCCGAGGTGAGCAAGGAGCACGCGCTCGACGTGCTGCACGTGCATTATGCGGTGCCGCACGCCACCGCCGCCGTGCTCGCCCGCGCGATGCTGCACGAGGAGCACCGGCTGCGCATCATCACCACGCTGCACGGCACCGACACGACTCTGCTCGGCCGCGACCCCGGCTACGGCCCGGCCATCCGTCATGCGCTGGAGCACTCCGACGCCATCACGACCGTCTCGGAGTTCATGCGCCGCGAGACCGTGCGGCTGCTCGGCGTGCAACGGCCGATCGAGGTCATCCATAATTTCTTCGAGCCCCACCACGCCCCGCACCGCCGCACCGAGGTGCGCCGCGAGCTCGGGCTGGCCGACGGCGAAGCGCTGTTGATCCACCTCTCGAATCTCCGGCCGCTCAAGCGCATCGACCTGCTGCTCGAGACCGCCGCGCGGCTGAAGGAGCGCCTGCCCTTCAAGCTCGTCATCCTCGCCGGCGCGGACTTCTCGCCGTTCCGGGCCGAGGTGGAGCGGCGCGGGCTGGGCGACCGCGTGCTCGTCCGCGAGCGCGTGACCGACATCGAGGATTACCTCCAAGCGGCCGATCTCGGCCTGTTCACTTCGGAAACGGAGAGTTTCTGCCTCAGCATCCTCGAACTGATGAGCCTCGGCTGCCCGAGTGCGGCGTTCGACGTCGGCGGCATCCCCGAGGTGACCGTTTCCGGCGAGACCGGCCTGCTCGTGCCGTTTGGCGACACCACCGCGCTGGCGGCCGGCATCGAAGCGTTGCTGCGCGACCCGGCCCGGCGCGAGGCCATGGGGCAAAACGCCCGCACGCGGGCGCGCGAAGAATTCTCCGCCGCGGCCATCGTCCCACGCTACGAGGCGCTCTACCGGCGTGTCTGCGGGTGCTGAGCGAGGCGCGGCGATGCGAGTGGAGGCGCTGCCTGTCATCCTGAGCGGAGCGAAGGATCCATGGCCCCCGGCTGAACATGTACAAAAGCCTGGATTCTTCGCTGCGCTCAGAATGACAAGGATGGAGAATTGGCTGGTTCTCGGCCGATGTGCTTCTGCTGGATTGTATCGGCGATACACACGGAGGCGCGACGCGAGGTCGCACCCTACGACTCTGCTGTCCAGCAGAGCGACGAGCCGCGGCTCATCCGGAGGATTCGCCCTACCCGGACAAACCCGACGGCGACGAATCCATTTAACCGCCCCGGCACTCTGGAGTCGCATCGGCACCGCGCAAAAAAGAAGCCCGCGGAATCCGCGGGCTTCGGGGAGAGAGGAATTCGCTGACGCGTGTCTCAGACCGCGGCCGCCTTGCGCGGGCGGCCGATCTTCTGGCCGGTGCGGACGAGGATTTCCTGGAACCAGCGCTGGCGCAGGTCGAATTCCTTGCCGCCCTTGATGCGGGCGTGCTCGATGGCGCGGAGCTGGTGGTTGTGATCGTCGTCCTCGCCGATCAGGCCGGACTCGCCGCGCAGGGCGCACTCGACCGCGTGGACCACGCAGCGCTCGATGAGCGCCAGGTCGGTCTCGTTGGCCGGCGCGGAGCGGGAGAAATAGCCGCTCTTCTGCACGAGGACCTTGTCGGCCTTGAGCTGCTTGGCGAATTGCTTGGAGAACCAGCCTCCGACGTTGACCGTGTCGAGCTTTACGTGGCCGAAGGCGTCGCGCTGTACCGGCTCGCCCCTCGATTCCATCTCCGCGACCACGGTCTCGACACAGGCGCCTTCGCTGATGAAGAGGTTCACGTTGCCCTGCTTGTCCATCAGGCCGTGCAGGCGCTCGACCTCGGCCTCGAGGTTGAGCTCCATCTCGGGCAGGTAGACGCCGTGCACGGTCCAGCGCTCCGGGCTGAGCCCGAGCTCGGGCACGAACACGCCGCCGTCGACGAAGCGCAGGTACTCGCGCGTGGTGGCGGCGGTCAGCCAGCCGCTGTGCCGGCCCATGATCTCGTGGATGATGAGCATGCGCGAGCTGGCGCCGTGCTCGCTGACGACGTTCTGGAAATACTTCGCGCCCTGCTCGGCCGCGGTGAGCGCACCGAGGCTCTGGCGGACGGGCGAGATGTCGTTGTCGATGGTCTTGGGCAGGCCGATGACGGAAAGCTCGTAGCCGTGCGAACGGAGGAACGCCGCGAGGTCGGCCGCCGCGGTGTTGGTGTCGTCGCCGCCGATGGTGTGGAGCACGTCGACGCGGTCGCGGCGCAGCTGCTCGGCGGCCACGCGGCGCGGGTCCTGCCCGGCAAGGACGAGGCCGCGTTTCACGCAGTCGTCGACATTGGTCAGGCGCACGCGGCTGTTGCCGATGGGGCTGCCGCCGTAGCGGCGCAGGATGCCGGCCTGGGCGCGCATGTCGTCGGTGACCTTGATGGAATCGCCCTTCAGCAACCCCTTGTAGCCCGAACGGTAGCAGATGATCTCGGTCTCGGGGGAGGCTTCGGTATAGACACGGATGAGTTCACCGACGGCGGCGCTCAGGCAGGGCGCGAGACCACCGGCGGTCAGGATGGCGACTTTGCGAGGTTGGATGGACACGGATTTGACTGTATGCGTTTAGGCCCGCCCAACAAGTGGGCGGGGGAATATGACAGACTCTGTCACGTGAGGCATGGAGAAGGACGACTTTTGTAGCCGCCCTCATGCCAGCCAATCCCGCACTGTGTGCACCGGGGAAGTATTAGCGCACTGAAACCATCTCACCAGCCTGGCTCGCGGAAGTTTTTGATTTCCAGCGACCGCAAGTCGGATAAAACCCCGCACATGCCCGCCGACGAAGAACCGAAGCCCCGGCAATTCACGCTCAAGGCGAAGGAATTCGACCGCGTCAACGCGCCGCGCGGTGCGCAGGAGCCGTCGGCCGACCACGATGTCTACGCCATCCGCCAGCAAATCCGCGCGAGAGAGCAGGCCGCGGGCTTCGACGAACTCAAGCCTCTCCCGCCGCGCCGGAGCCGCCGCCGGCGCGACTACTGGATGCTTATGCTGCTGGGCAACGGCTTCTTCGGCGCCGCCGCCCTCATCGGCCACAGCAACCCGGTGGTATTCGTCGCCGGACTCGGCGGCGCGATCATCTTCAGCATCGGTCTGACTTGGGTCATGTGGTTCATCATGGAGAATTATTAAAGCCCTCCCGTCATCACGTGGGGTATTTTGACCCGGTCGCGTAAAAAGTCTCGCGACCGACCGTTAATACCTCATTTTTGCAATAGTGGTCACCTCTCTCTATCGGCCGATCCGGCTCGTTGCCGGTTTGCTCTTGGCTGCCTTTCTAGCCACCCAGCCACTGCGCGCGCAGACGGTGCTGGTGCTCTTTGGTTCTTCCTCATCGACGTATGGCAATGACGTCGTCACGAAGCTCCAGGGCTCAGGACTGTATCCGGGCGGTGTCACCTTGGCCGGCAATGCCACCCCCACCTTGGCTCAATTGCAGCAGTACAATGCGGTGCTCGTATTTACCGATAGTGGCGGCTTCGTCGATCCCATCGCCGTCGGCAATGTGCTTGCCGACTACGTCGACGCCGGCGGCGGCGTGGTGGAAGCCGTGTTCTCCAACGGGAGTATTTCGATTACCGGGCGCTGGCAAACCGGCGGTTACACGGCGTTCACCTCAGGCGGCCAAGCATCGGGGACCACCCTCACGCTGGGCACCGTCTACGACTCACTCAGCCCCCTGCTGACCGGAGTGACGACCTTCTCCGGCGGCACCTCATCGTACTACTCCACTGGCAGCCTGCGTTCCGGAGCGATCCGCGTCGCAGACTGGAGCAACGGGGTTCCACTCGTAGCCATCAGCCCGGGCTTCAATGGTCGGATTGTTTCCCTGAATTTCTTTCCGCCATCATCAGATATCCGCTCGGATTTCTGGGACTCCAGCACCAACGGTCTCAGGCTCATGACCAATTCGCTGAATTTCGTCTCCATCCCCGAGCCCTCGACCTGCGTGTTGCTCAGCCTCGGCCTCGTTGGGCTCTTTTGGAGGAATCGTCGGCGCCTCTGCTAAGCGTCCGTTTGCTTCAACCGCAGCATCCTTTCCGTGATCACTTCGCCCTTCCGACCGTTTCGTCTTCTCGCCGCTGCATTTTGGGCCATTTGTATTCTTTTTGTCCCAAGCCGCCTGGCGGCACAGCTGGTGGTCTACGGTGTAGCGACAGACAATACCCTTTACTCGGTCAACGTGACAACCGCCACCGTCACGCTCATCGGTTCAACCGGCATTGGCTCAATGGAAGGACTCGCACTTTCTCCCGGCGGGCTGCTATTCGGCACCGACTCCAATGGGCAGCTCTATTCCATTAGCCTTACCACCGGCCTGGCGACGTCGATCGGCAACACTGGTGTTGGCAACATCGAGGCCCTCGACTTCGCCGGCTCCACCCTGCTGGGTGCAACGTTTTCCACGTCCACGCCAACGATTTTCTCGATCGATACTACGACCGGCAGTATCACGAATCTGATCACGCTCACCTCGCCCTTGAGCGGCTCGACGCGCGCGATGGCCGTGCTTGATAGCAATACAGTCTTTTTGACGGCTGATACGACTGGAGGCGCCAACCTATATAGGGTCGACCTTACAACCGGCACATCAACCTTGGTGGGGTTAATGCCCGGCCTTGGAGCCACGACCCACCAATTTGCCGCGATGGACATCGCTAGTGACGGCCAACTTTACGGCTTGGATAATGACGGCGCTCTCTGGCGCATCAATCAGACCGACGCTAGCGTAACCCTGCTCGGCAATACCGGCGGGCATTTCTGGCTCGACGCGACTGCTGTCGCTGTCCCCGAGCCTTCGACCTATGCGCTGATGACCCTCGGCCTCGCCGGACTCCTCTGGCGGAACCGCCGGCGTTTCGCTGGCTGAGTGCCGCTCAGGCCTTGGCCGCCGGGTAGCTGCCGAGCCACTTGACCAGCGGACACTGCCGGCGCAGCTCCTTGAGCGCGGCCTGCATCGCCGGGTCGTCGTAGTGGCCGGTGACATCGAGGAAGAAGATGTAGTCCCACGGGCGCAGCCGGCTGGGGCGTGACTCGATGCGCGTGAGGTTGAGCTTGCGGCGGTTGAACGGCTGCAACGCATGCAGCAACGCGCCGGGCTCGTGGTGCAGCGAAACGAGCAGGCTCGTCTTGTCGTGCCCGGCGCCGACGCGGCCGGAGGCCTCGCGGCCGAGGATGCCGAAGCGCGACGTGTTGTTCTTCTGGTCCTGGATGCGCGCGGCAGCCACGGCCACGCCGTAGCGTTCGCCGGCCAGGCGCGGACCGACGGCGGCGGCGCCCTTCTCCTTGGCGGCGCGCTGCACGCCGAGCGCGGTGCTGTCGACGTCGACCAGCAACGCGTGCGGCAAGTGGCGCTGCAGCCAGCGGCGGCACTGCGCGAGCGCCTGGTCCTTCGAGTAGACCTTTTTGATTTTCTCCAGCGGCTCGTTCGAGAGCAGCATGTGCTCGATCTCCAGCTGGAGCTCGGCCACGAGCTTGAGCGGCGTCTCCACGAAGAGGTCGAGCGAATCGCGCACGGAGCCCTCGGTGGAATTCTCGATCGGCACGACACCGTAGTCGGCCTCGCCCTTCTCGACCGCGGTGAACACGTCGGCGAGCGACGGCATGGGCCGGTAGTCGACGCTGCCGCCGAATTTCTTCAGCGCGGCGGCGTGCGTGTTGGTGGCCTCGGGCCCGAGGTAGGCGATGACGAGCGGCTTCTCCAGCGCGAGCGCGGCGGACATGATCTCGCGGTAGATGGCCTGCAACGCCGCGGGCTTGAGCGGGCCGCCGCGACTGGCGGCCTGCACGCGCCGGAGCACGTCGGCCTCGCGCTCGGCCACGTAGATGCGGCCGCGCGCGCCGTGCTTGAGGTCGCCGATGCGCTGGGCGAGCTTGAGGCGCGCGTTGAGCAGCTGCACGACCTGCTGGTCGAGGGTGTCGATCTTCCGGCGGATTTGGGCGAGCTGCTTTTTCATGCGTGGGCGGTGTGGCGGGGGAGAATCCTGTTCTCGTTACGGGTTGCGCGGGAAAATTACCGAAGACGGTGGATGGAAAGTGGGAGGGGCTTCATGCCCCGACACGACCGACGCGGGATGAGCCGGGCGCGGCGTAAAGCCGTTGCCACCTTGGGTGATTCCGGCGGGCGCGGCAAGGCTGCGCCGGGCGATGACAGAAATGATCGCAAGCCTCATGCGCGGGCGGCGGCGGGCTGCCCGCGGCGCAAAGCGTAGACGGCGCGCGTCTGGCTGATGATGTCGGCCAGCGCGGCGGGCGTGACCGCCTGCTTCGGATCGTCGCCGATGCCGTGCGACGGGTTGACGTGCGCCTCGATGCAGAGGCCGTCGGCGCCATAGGCCACGGCGGCCAGCGCGCAGGCGGGCACATAGGCGGCCTTGCCGACGGAGTGCGAGGGATCGACGACGACGGGCGCCCACGTGCGCTCCTTGAGCAGCGGCGTGATGGATTCGTCGGGGTGGTTGCGGTAGCCGTCGAGCCCCGGCTGCGTGCCGCGCGGACAGAGAATGACGTTGGGGTTGCCGAAGGCTGCGATGTACTCGGCGGCGGAGATGAACTCGTTGAGCGGCCCGAGGTGGATGCTGCGCTTGAGCATGACGGCGGTCGTGCGGCCCGCGATGGCGCGGCCGACCTGGCGGAGGAGCGAGTAGTTGAGGGCGTTGCGCGCGCCGATCTGCAGCACATGCACGCCGGCGTCGAGGGCGAGGTTGATGTGCTCCTGCTCCATGACCTCCGTGACGACCGGCAGGCCGGTGCGGCGCGAGGCGTCCATCAGGATCTCGAGCGAGCGGGCGTCGCCCTGGAAGCTGTAGGGGTTGGTGCGCGGTTTCCACACCCCGCCGCGGAGCGCCTGCGCGCCGGCCTCCTTCACCGCCTGCGCCGTCTCGAGGAAGTAGTTGGGATTCTTCGGATCGATGGTGCACTGGCCGGCGATGACCAGCAGCTCCTCGCCCAGGTTCACGCTGCCGACGCGCACGCGGTGCGTGGCGAGGTCGGACTTGATGTCCATGAGCTTGTGCGGCGACTGGATGGTGTCGACGCGGTCGACGAACGGCAGACCCTCGAGTCGGTTGATCATCAGCTCGTGGCGTTCGTCGCCGACGATGGCGTAGATGGTGCGCACGGTGCCGACGATGGGTTGGATCTTGCAGCCGAACTCGGTCACGATGGCGGTGAGTTCGCTCAGCTGTTCGGGCGTGAGGCGGTTGGGTTTGGGGAGGATCATGACGGTGATGTGGTTGAAAAAGAGACTCTGGCCGAGGGAGGGCTCAGCTCCGGCTGAGCCGCGGCCCACGGGGACGTGGGCCCTCCAAGGAAGGTCATGAACTGGATCGCAAGCGGGTGAAGGAGGTAAGAGGAAGGGCCATAAAACAAAAGAGCCGCCCGGGTGAGGGCGGCTCTGGTGCTTAAATCTGGTGGTTCAGTTTACGCGTCGAGGCAGCCGCCGGTGGTTCGCCCGGCAAAAAAGCCGGCGAAGGCAAAAAAATAGGCGGCGGCGTAACGCTTCATGTGGGATCAGCTCTGACGGCGGCGCCCGGGGCTGTCAACGCCGCGCTCGGAGCCGAGTGTCATACGTGACGCTGACCGGTGCGCGCCTCGACCGCCCAGCCGTAGAGCTCGGCGAAATGCTGCGCACTGCCGCGCCACGAAAAATCCTTGGCCATGCCGCGCTGCTGCAGCCCGGCGAACTCCGCCGGCCGGTCGTAGTAGGTGGCGCACGCCCAGCCGATCGTGTCGGCCAGCGCACCGGCGGTGGCGTCGTTGAAGACGAAACCCGTGCCGGCATCGCCCCCCTCCACGTAGTTCTCCACCGTGTCGACGAGCCCGCCCGTCGCGCGCACGAGCGGCGGCGTGCCGTAGCGCATCGCATACATCTGCGTCAGGCCGCACGGCTCGGAGCGGCTGGGCATCACGAACACATCGGAGCCGCCCTGGACGAGGCGGGAGAGATGGCCGTTGAAGCCCACGTGCGTGCCGATGCGGCCGGGGTAGAGCGCCGGGACGTGGCGGAAAAACTCCTCCAGCCGCGCGTCGCCGCTGCCGAGCAGGGCGAACTGCACGTCCATCCGCTCCAGCACGCGCGGCAGCGCCTCCGCCAGCAGGTCGAGGCCCTTCTGGCTCGCAAAACGCGACACCACGCCGAACAGCGGCACGCGCGGATCCGGCGCGAGGCCGAGTTCCTTTTGCAGCGCGGCCTTGCACACGGCCTTGCCCGCGAGGTCGGCGGCACTGTAGTTGGCCGGGAGGGATTTGTCCGTCGCGGGATTCCACGAGACGGCATCGATGCCGTTGAGGATGCCCACGAGATCGCCGGCGCGGAACCGCAGCACATGGTCGAGCCCGAAACCGCCGGCGGCCGTGCGGATTTCCTGCGCGTAGGTGGGGCTGACCGTGGTGAGTTTCGTCGAGTGGTAGAGCCCCGCCTTCATCAGGTTCACGCGACCGTAGCTCTCCAGGCTGTCGGCGCGGAACTCGCTCCACGGCAGCCGCGCGTAGCTCACGACGCCGGTGTCGGCGTAGCCCTGGTGCTCGAGATTGTGGATGGTGAAAACCGTGGCGGCGCGCGCCAGCGGCGTGCCGCGCAGCGTGGTGTTGAGGAACACCGGCACCAGGCCGACCGTCCAGTCGTGGCAATGGATCACGTCCGGGATCC
Organism: Opitutia bacterium; assembly: GCA_016187925.1. Classification (GTDB taxonomy): domain Bacteria; phylum Verrucomicrobiota; class Verrucomicrobiia; order Opitutales; family Opitutaceae; genus Didemnitutus. Next base: position 143,137 of record JACPIS010000009.1, read on the forward strand.
ATTCGAGCTGCTGGCACAACGCGAGCGCGGCGCGGGAGAAAAACACGAAACGGTGCGCGTTGTCGCCCTGCTCGCTGTAGACCTCGGACCGGGCGAAGAACCAGTCGTGCTCGATGAAATACGCCGGCACCGCCGCGCCCGGCAGCGTCGTCTCCCAGACCTTGGCCCAGCGCGCTTCCGGGCCGACATCGACCCCGAGCGGCTCCGCCCGCTCCCGCCACTCGCCCACGCGCTTCGTCGCGCCGTAGAGCGGGCACACAACGCGCACGTCGAGGCCGAGCGCCGCGAGCTCCTTGGGCAGAGCGCCGACCATGTCGGCCAGGCCGCCGACCTTGACGAACGGCTCCACTTCGGGGGTGACGAACAGCACGCGCAGGGAACGCATAGGAAACTCAGGCAAGCCCAACCCCGCCCCGCTGCCGAGCAAAAATCTCAACGTCCAAACCCTCCTGACAGGGGGTTGTCAGCAGGGGGTGCTATGCTGCGACCGATCCATCCATGAAGAAAATTCCACTCAAAACTCTGTTTCGCACTCTCCTTCGCCGCCTGCTGCCTCTGGGCCTCATCGCTCTGGCCTGCACCGCCCGCGCCACTGGACCCACTCTCCCTGCCGAGACGCCCGTCGTGGAGTTCGCCGCCTTCCGCCTCAAGCCCGGGGCCACCGAGGCCGAGTTGCGCACCGCCTCCCCGTCCGTCGACAAGTTCCTCGCCACCTGCCCGGGCTTCGTTTCCCGCCTGCTCGTGGCGGACAAGGACGGGCTCTACACCGACATCGTCGTCTGGCGCAGCCAGCGCGATGCCGACGCTGCGCTCAAGGCGCACGAGCTTCATCCTGACGCCTGCGCCGACTTCATGTGCCTGCTAAAGGAGGACGAAGTCACTATGAAACACCTGCCGGTGCTGCACGCCACGCCGGCCCCGCGCTGAGCCGGGCGCATGTAGTTGATGCAGGGGCGTCGCTTGACGACACCCGGGTGCGGTCAAACCGCACCCCTGCCCCATTCAGTTTCGCTGAGTTCAGCGTTTCGCCGCCCGGGCCAGCAGTTCCGCCCAACCGGACTCCGCGCCGCAGGCCCGGCGCGCCGCCGCCCGGGCGCACAGCGCCCCGACGATGTTGCCCGTGCCGCTGTAGCCGCCCACGGCCCACGTCTTCGGCCGCACTTCCTCCAGCACGGGCAGCCCGTCGGTCGTGTACGCGACCGACGCCGCCCAGCGGTGCGTCACCGCCGCGCGCACCTTCAACCGCTCGCGCAGGAACCACTCGAGCAACTGCTGGATGTAATCCGTCGGCTCCGCGTCCTGCGTCCACTCGGCCTCGAGCGCGTGGTCGCGGAAGCCGCCGAGCGCGACCGAGCGGTCGGAGCGTTGCTGCCAGTATTCATAGCCGTGACGCCAGTAGACCGGCCGCGGAAAACTCACCTCGGGCGCGGGCGCCGTGCCGAGCATCTGCAGCCGCGCCGTGCGCACCCGCGGCGCCAGCTCGGGAAAAATTTTCTCCAGCCGCCCGTCCACCGCCACGAGGATCGTGTCGCAATGCACCACGCCGGCATCGGTCACGATCTGACCCGGCAGCAATTTGCGCACGGGCGAACATTCATAGAGCAGCGCGCCGGCCTTCCGCAGTCGCAGCGCCTGCGTGCGCACGCGCGCGAGCGGCTGCATCGAGCCGTCGGTCGGCAGCAGGATGCCTTCGCCTTCCGGGCCGCGATACCATTCCGCGGCGAAGCCGTCGGCCTGCAATGCCGCCAGATGTGCGCGGCAATCCTCCAGCTCCGCGGCGTCGGCCGCCAGCCGCAACGAGCCTTCGAGCCGGATGACGCCCGGCAGCTCGCGCGCCTGCCGCTGGATTTCCTCCGCCGTCGCGCGATAGATGCCCGCCGCGATCTCGCGGCCGAATTGCTGCACCGTCTCGTGATAAAACTTGGCCAGCCCGGCGAGCACGAAGCCGCCGTTGCGCCCCGCCGCGCCGGCGCCGACCGCGCGCGCATCGAGCCCGACGGCGTTGACGCCGAGTGCGCGCAACTCCTCCAGTGCCGCCAGACCCGAGCCGCCGAGCCCGACCACGCCCACGTCGGCGCGCACCGCGCCCTCGAGGCGCGGCAGCGGAGCCCAGGCTTGGTCGTCCCACAACGGCGTGTTCACCGCCGCATCGTGGGGCCACGCCGGGCGGCGGCGCGAGCCGATTTTGCTTTCGCGTTTGCGCCGGTGTCGTTTCGGGCAACGCTCCCGCCATGCGTCCGCCCCCCGCGTCCGACCAGGCCGACCCGTTCGCCCGCTTCCGGGCCGAGTTCCACCTGCCACCGGGGAAAATCTACCTCGACGGCAACTCGCTGGGGCCGCTCTCGCGCCGCGCCGAGTCGGCGTTGCAGCGCGTGCTCGGCGAGTGGCGCACGCTCGGCATCAACGGCTGGACCGACGCCGCGCCGCCGTGGGTGACGCTGAGCGAGCACATCGCCGCGCAACTCGCCCCGCTCGTCGGCGCCGCGCCCGGCGACATCGCCGTCACCGGCTCGACCACGGGCAACCTGCACCAGCTGCTCGCCACGCTCTTCGATCTCGCCGGTCCGCGAAAAGTCATCCTCGGCGACGAACTGAATTTCCCGTCCGATGCCCACGCGCTGGCCAGCCATCTGCGGCAGCGCGGGCTCGACCCGGCGCGGCACCTGCGCGAAGTGCGCAGCCGCGACGGCCGTACGCTGCACGAGGACGACATCGTCGCGGCGTTCACGCCCGACGTGCAGCTCGCGGTGTTGCCGGCGGTGCTCTACGTCAGCGGCCAGTTGCTCGACATCACCTGGCTCACCCGCGAAGCGCACGCGCGCGGCATCCTCATCGGCTGGGATTGCTCGCACTCGATCGGCGCCGTGCCGCACGCTCTCGCGGCCAGCGGCGCGGACTTCGCCTTCTGGTGTTCCTACAAATACCTCAACGCCGGTCCGGGCGCCGTGGGCGGCCTGTATCTGCACCGGCGCCATCACGCCCGCGCGCCGGGCCTCGCCGGCTGGTGGGGCGTGCGCGCGGCGCGGCGCTTCGCGATGTCGCACACGCACGAACCGGCGGCGGACGCGGCCGCGCTGCACGTCGGCACGCCGCATGTGCTCAGTCTGGCCCCGTTGCAGGGCTCGCTGGAGCTGTTCGCCGAAGCCGGCGGTGTCGAACCGCTGCGCGCAAAGTCCCTCACGCTCACGCGCGCGCTCATCGAACTGGCCGACACCGAGCTGGCGGGATTCGGTTTCCGCGTCGTCACCCCGCGCGAGGACGCGCGTCGCGGCGGCCACGTCGCCCTCGCCCATCCGCAGGCCTGGCAATTTTGCTCGGCGCTCAAGGCCGCCGGCGTCGTGCCGGACTTCCGCCCGCCCGACATCATCCGCCTCGCCCCCGCGCCGCTCTACAACACGTTCGCCGATTGCGCCGAAGCGGTCGCCCGCCTGGCCCAGATCGCCCGGACCAAGGCGCACGAGCAGTTCCCCGCGCAACCCGCCGCCGTCACATGAAGTTCATCGACATCAGCCGCCCCCTGCACACCGGCACGCCCAACTGGCCCGGCGACACCACCGCGGACTTTTCCATCGTGCTTACGAAAGCCCAGGGCGCCTCCGTCAACGTCGGCCGCCTCGTGATGAGCGTGCACACCGGCACGCATGCCGACGCCCCCTATCACTACAACGATGCCGGCGCGAAAATGGACGAGGTGCCGCCCGAAACCTACATCGGCCCGGCTCGCGTGGTCGACGTGCGCAGCCACCGCACCATCACGCCCGCGCTGCTGGCCGCCCATGACTTCGCCGGCACGCCGCGCGTGCTTTTCAAATCCGACTACTGGACCAACCCCGCCGTTTTTCCGCCCGCCGGCTGGCCGGAGCTCGCGGTCGAAACGCCCGCGTGGCTGGCGGCGCGCGGCGTGAAGCTCACCGGCTTCGACGTGCCGTCGGTCGACCACCTCACGAGCAAGGACCTGCCGATCCACCACGCCCTCGACCGCGCCGGCATCGTCATCCTCGAAAGCCTCGACCTGAGCGCCGTCACACCCGGCGCCTACGAACTGATCGCCCTGCCCCTCCGCCTCCGCGGCGGCGACGGTTCCCCGGTCCGGGCCGTGCTGCGCACCCGCGATTGACGCGCCGCGTCGCGCCCGCCTGTATCGCGTCGCGCCCATGAATCCGCTTTACGATTTCAGCTCACTGCAGGTCGACCGCACGATCGCGCCGAAAGACGGCATGGTCGCCCCCGAATCCCCCGAGCAGTATTTCGACCTCGGCCGGCGCGCGCTGGAGCTGATCCAGTTTTCCTCGGTACTGTGCGACAAGCCGCATTATCCGAACATTCTCGACCTGCCCTGCGGCCACGGGCGCGTGCTCCGCTGGCTGCGCGCACACTACGGCTACGCCCACATCACCGCCTGCGACCTCGACCGCGACGGCGTGGATTTCTGCGGCAAGCAGTTCGGCGCCACGCCGGTCTACTCGCAGATCGATTTGCACGCGCTGCCCTTCGAATCCCAGTTTGACCTCATCTGGGTCGGCTCGCTCGTCACGCACCTCAGCAAGGAGCGCTGGCTCGCCACGCTCGACTGCCTCGTGAAGTGGACGAAGGAGTGCGGCGTGATCGTCTTCTCCACCCAGGGCCGCTGCGTGCCCAGCCTGCTCGCCCGCGGCCGGCGCAACATCGCCGAGAACATCGACAAGCCCGCCCTGCTCGCCGAGTTCGCCGCGACGGGCTTCGCCTACCAACGGTATTTCGAGAGCACGCCCGAGGAAGACTACGGCCTCGCTCTGACCTCGCCCGAGTGGCTGATGCGCACGTTGCAACGCTACCCGGACGTCATCATGCGCGCCTACCTCGAGGAAGCCTGGGGCATGCAGGACGTCGTTATCCTCTACAAGAAAGCCGGCCACTACGAACCGCTGCTGGGCGTGCCCGAGCAAAACCTCGCCGCGCTCCAGGCCAAAACCACGGCCCAACCGCCGGCCCAGCCTGCCCGCGGCTGGTTCTCGAAATTCCTCGGCCGCTGAGGGCCGGGAGTCACGCGCCACGCGCGCTGCGAATCCACCCGCCGATACAAATCACCGGAGCTCAGCTCCTGCTGAGCCGGCCCAGCGGGAGCTGGGCCCCCCAAGGGACGCACGCCGCGTTCTCTATGGAGTTGTGATATCAATCGCCCATAGCATTTGGACTTTGGCGCGGCAGCGCCGGTAGGGACGGACCGCCGGGCCGTCCGCGAATGTCCTTACGGCGCGCCCAGCGGCGACGAGTGCTTGAGCCTTGGCGGTCGCGCCCTACCTCGTCGAACCTGCCCCGATAGTCTATTCCCTACGGGCGCTTGGTATGATACCGCGTAACAATCTGGAGCCGCGCCAAAGTCGACTCGTCGTGTCGTGGTTTTAGCGAAAACCAACTTGTCGCGCCGTAGCTTCAGCGCTGGCCAAAAAACTCCCAGCAGAGCACGGCGGCGGCGGCGGAGACGTTGAGTGACTCGACTGTGTCGGCGCCGGGTATCTTCACCAGCCGGTCGCACCCCGCGGCGAGTCCGGGCGCGATGCCTTTCTCCTCGTTGCCGAGGATGATCGCCGGCGGACGCGGCAGGCCGCGCGCCTTCGCCTCGGTGGGCGAGAGCTGCTTGCCCGTCAGGCTGGTGCCGATGAGGAAATAGTGCCGCTTCAACTCGGCGCAGAATTCCGCCAGCGCCGTCACGCGGTAGAAATCGACGAACTCCATGCCGCCCTCCGCCACGCGGTAGGCCGCGTCGCCCGGCAGCGCCTGCGCCGGGTGGTCGGGCACGACGATGGCCTTCACGCCGAAGAACGCCGCCGTGCGCACGATGGCGCCGAGGTTGTTGGCGTTGCTCACGCGGTCGAGCAGGAGCAGCGGTGCTTTCGCCGCGGCCCAGTCGGCGAGCACCTCGCGCGTCACGCGCCTGACCGGACGGTCGTTGATGACGGCCACGATGCCGCCGTGATGCACGGTGCCGGCGACTTTCTCCAACTCCGCCGGCGGCACCTGGCGGTAAACCTTTTTGTGCGTCGCGAGGTAGCTGCAGAGTTCGCCCGCGCGCTTGCCCGTCGCCGGGTCGAAGAACAGCCGCTTGATCTCGCCCGGGTGGCGGGCAAACAGCGTCGAGACCGCCTGCCAGCCGCAGACGTTCAGTTCCTTGGTCTTGGCGATGATGGGGGACTTCATGGATGGACTGCGCAACGCGCAGGCAGACCGACCACCGGCCTGCAGGCAAGCCCGGAGGCGGCAGGGAGAGCGGCTTCCCGCGTGGATCGGCCGCGGCGCCGCCGTCAGTTGCCGTCCCAGAAGTCCTTCGCCTCGCGCCGCTCCACCTGGATCTCGGAAAAGCGCACGGTGCAACCCGCGCCGCCGGGCGACTGCGCACTGAAGCCGACGCGGAGCGTGTCGGTCTTCGTGAGCCGGAAGGTGCGGATCAGATACCAGGCCCGGCCGTCGGCCGAGGCGTAGAAGGCGAAGCTTTCCTTCGCCGACGAGCCGACGATGCGGTAATACACCGCGCCCTCGGGCACCGGAGCGGAATTGCAGTCGTCGCCCCGCTCGTTGCACACGACCGAGACGATCCGCGGTGTGTTCCGGTAGTCGGCCTCGTAGCAGAATTTGGCGTAGTGCCCCGCGTCGTTGTACAGCAGGAGCACGCCGCCGTCCCACTTGTCGCGGAACTCCGGTTGGAGCCTGGCCGTGAGGATGAACGGACCCTCGGGCTTGAACAGCACGCGCGGCGCGTTGTCCGCGTGGAACCCGCCGTCGGGGCTGAGGAAGATGTTGCTGCCTGCGGGCGCGCTGATCACCAGCGTGGTGGGATCCTCGACCCGGCAGGCCACGGCCTTGTGCTCGAGCACGGCGGGCCACGGCGTCGCCAGCGCGGTGAGATCCTGCCCGCGGGCGGACAGGTGGCACGACAGGACGGCCGAGACGGCCAGAATGAGTTTCGTCAGAACAGCGGATTTCATCGCCGCGAAAAATCGCGGGCACCGCCGCCCGGCGCCAGAGCAAAGGCTTCGCATTTTTTGCGCAACACGGCGGACGCCGCGCCCATCCGCGTCATAGCGGACCCGGCGCCCGTGCCGCGCCCGCCCGTGTTGGTTTTGACCACGGATGGCGCGGATGAAGACGGATACAACTAGCGCCGCTTCGGATCGACGCCCTCGGTCGGCCCACCACCACCACGTGGCGCACCCTCTCCAACGCCACCTTCTCGGTCGCCGAGCCCCGGTTCTTCGTCACCGTCAATATCAACATCCGCCACCTGCCCCTCCGGCTCCTGTCCAGCCTCAACCCCAAACCCCAAGGCCTGACCCTATTGGCTTGACCCCCCACAGTAGTGGGGGCACGAATCCTGTGCCCAATGGTTATCCCGGATTCCCTTGATGAACAACTTCGTGCGGGTGATTCCGCTTATCAGTCTAACGGTCCTTTTGCTGAGTGTTAGCGTGCACGCTCAACTAGAAGAGCCTCGCATCGGGATGGCGAAACCCGAGGTTATGCGGCTGTTCGGGGCGCACCTCTTCACGCAATCAACGGCCGGGGACAGCGCCACCTTTCGGATGCAGTTTTTTGGGTACCCGGCGAATGTCTTTGTCGGCTTCGAAGGTGAGAAGGTCACTTTCATCTCAGTATCGTTCACCTCGTTTTTGACGGGTTCCGATCAGACGAACAGACTGACTTTGTTCAGAGACGTTAGAAAACGACTCCAGGATTTAGGCGGCAATGAATATGCTTATACGCGAATCGATAATATCGACGTGCTGGGAGAAAGTGGCGGCTGGATCACAGACAAGAGAAGGCGAAATGCTTTTGTCTTTGGCAAGGACCACGGCGGCTTCAGATACCACCTTGAGATTTTTTCCGAATCGCTGAGTGATTTGAAAATAACTGGGGAGGTAAGCCTGACGATTAACACCGAAGAGTCGGTTCAATTGCCGACAGCCCAAACCGGGATCGGCCAAAATGGTCAGGCTGCGAAAGTTGATGTCCTGCCGTCGAAGCCAACGCGATGAACTGTGGCCCGGCGCCGGGTTCGCATTCGAGGTGGCCTCATGATTGCTGAAATTGATATTGTCACCAAGTCTTCGCGATAGGCTATTTTTGTTGCCCTTGATACTTGTGCAAATGCACCCGCACGATTTCTCAAACAAGCCAATAGGGTCAGGCCTTGGGGTTTGGGGTTGACGCGGGGCGGGTGCCGGAGGAGAAGGCGGGCATGGCCCGACCGTTGCGCATGGAATCCGCCGCCGGGGTGTATCACGTCCTGAACCGCGGCAACTACCGGGCGGACCTCTTCCGGACGGAAAAGGCGAAGGCGGCGTTTTTAAAGTGCCTGGGGGAGACTTGCGCCAAGACCGGCTGGCGGGTGCACGCGTGGTGCCTGATGTCCAACCACTATCATCTGGCGATCTCGACCCCCGGAGCGAACCTGGTGGACGGCATGCGCTGGTTGCAGGGCACGTTCGCGGCCCGGTTCAACCAACTGCGGCGCGAGCGGGGACACCTGTTTCAGGGCCGCTACAAGAGCCTGGTGGTCGATCCGGACGAGGGGCTGGGACCGCTGTGCCACTACATCCATCTCAACCCGGTGCGGGCGGGGTTGTGCGCGGTGGAGGCGCTGCCGGCGCAGCGGTGGTGCAGTCTGGGCTGGTTGATGCAACCGGGCGCGCGCACGGAGTGGTACGATCCGGCCGAATGCCTGCGGCATGCCGGGGAGTTGACCGACACCGGCGCCGGGCGGCGGGCCTACCTGAAATACCTCGGGTGGCTGCAGGAAGACGAGCCGGCCCGCAAGGCGCAGCGCTTCGAGGCGATGTCGCGGGGCTGGATCATCGGGACGCGGGACTTCGCCAAGGCGCTGGTGCGGGAGCAGCGGGAAATGACCGGCCGGGGGCCGCGCGGGGCGACGGAGATGCAGGTCGCGCGGGAAGCGCTCTGGCAGGAGACGCTGGCCGGCCTGCTGCGCAGGCTGCGGCGCACGGCAGCGGACCTGCCTGCGGCGGGAAAATCCGTCGCCTGGAAACTGGCGCTGGCCGCGGTGATGAAGGAGCGGACCACCGTGACCAATCGCTGGCTCGCCGCGACGCTGCACATGGGCAACCTGCACGAGGTCAGCCGCAAAGTCACCGCCTGGGCCCGGCAGCCCGACCGGCAGTTGCTGGGCAAACTGTCCGCGACCACCGGCCCCAAGGGCTGATTTGGGCGATGATCGGGGACTTCATGGATGAACCTCGCCGACGAGCGTGAACTCTTCGCGGTCGTGGTAGAGGTGGCGGATGCGGAGGGCGGTGGCGTGCGTGGCGAAGGGCGAGCCTTTCGCGCGGACCTCGCGCAGGAGCGCGAGCGGGTCGGTGCGGCCGAACTTCAGGATGATGACGAACCGCCGGCACCAGCCGCGCACGAGCCAGGGCGCGATGAGATTCTGCAACACGTGGTGCGGCTCCTCGACGAGGTCGCAGAAAAGCCAGTCGAACACCTCGCCGTCGCGCGGCGCGAACTTGAAGGCGTCCTCGCGCCGGTGCTCGATGAGCGGGTGGTCGAGCGCGCCGCCCTTGAGCGGGCCGTTGTCGACCGCCACGACCTGCGCGCCGCGCTTGGCCGCACTGTAGCTCCAGCCGCCGGGCGCCGCGCCGAGGTCGCACACGGTCTCGTCCGGCGCCGGCTCGCGCCCGAGCACGACGTAGGCCTCCTCGACCTTGAGGTAGGAACGCGAGGGCGCCTGCTCGTCGTCCGCCATGCGGCGCTGGCCGCCGCGCCAGACCTCGCGGCCGGCGAAGGCGCGCTGAAAATCCGCGAAAAACACCACGAGCCCGCGCGCCGGCCCCGGCCCGCGCGGCAGGTCGGGCGCGGCGAGCTTGGCGACGCGCCCGAGCTTCTTCTTCAGGATTTCGTGGAAGGCCTTCTCCACCCCGCTGACCCGCCGGCCGAGTCCGGGCACCTCGGCGGCGCAGAGGAACACGCAGGGCCACGCCGCGTCGATCCGCTCGCCGCGGAGACTCTCGAGAAAAAAATCCGCCAGCTGTTGCGCGAGTGCGTTGACCGACTCGCCGCGAAATTCGCGCGGCGCGAGCAGCGTCAGGTGCGGAAAGCACAGCTCGGCGACCGAGCGCGGCACGGCGTCGCCCGGCACCAGCTCGGCCCCGGCCCAGCCCGGGCCGGTCTCGACCACGGTCAGCCCGTCCGCCGCGAGTTCGCGGGCGAGCAGGGATTCGTAGCCGTGCTGGCAGAGGAAGAGCATCCCCGGTGTTTATTTGTCATCGCCGGGGCGACGCGACGAAATTCTCCGTGCAATTTCGGGGGCGCTCCGTTCATGCTGGGCCTCCGCCATGCGCCAGCAGACTTCCGACCTCCGCATCCGCACCGCCCGCCCGCTGCTCTCGCCGGCCATCCTCGAGGAGGATCTGCCGCTGGGCGAGGCCGGCGCCGCGCTGGTGCACCGGGCGCGCCGGGCCGTGAGCGACATCCTCGCCGGCCGCGATGACCGCCTGCTGGCGCTCGTCGGCCCCTGCTCCATCCACGACCCGAAGGCCGCGCTCGACTACGCGCAGCGCCTCAAGCCAGTGGCCGACCGCTTCGCGCGCGACCTGCTGGTGGTGATGCGCGTTTACTTTGAAAAACCCCGCACGACCGTCGGCTGGAAGGGCCTCGTCAACGACCCGCATCTCGACGGCAGCTTCATGGTCAACACCGGCCTGCGCCTCGCGCGCCAGCTGATGCTCGACATCAACGCCGCGGGCCTGCCGATCGGCACCGAGTTCCTCGACACGACGCTCGGCCAGTATTACGCGGACCTCGTCTCGTGGTCGGCCATCGGCGCGCGCACGACCGAGAGCCAGATCCACCGCGAGCTCGCCTCGGGCCTGTCGATGCCGGTCGGGTTCAAGAACCGCACCGACGGCGACCTGCAGGTGGCGGTCGATGCCATCGTCTCCGCGCGACACCCGCACTGGTTCCCCTCGCTCACGCGCGAGGGTGCGCCCGCCGTGCTCGCGACCACGGGCAACGACCAATGCCACCTCGTGCTCCGCGGCGGCAGCCGCTCCGGCCCGAACCACGACCACGAACACATCGCCAAGGCCGTGGCGCTCCTGCAAAAGGCCGGCGTGCCGCCGGTCGTGCTGGTGGATTGCAGCCATGGCAACAGCGGCAAGAAGCACGACCAGCAGCCGCATGTCGCGCACGACATCGCCGCGCAGGTCGCGGGCGGCGAGCGCGCCATCATCGGTTTCATGCTGGAGAGCAATCTCGTCGCCGGTTGCCAGACGCACCAGGCCGGCACGCCGCTCACCTACGGGCAGAGCATCACCGACGCCTGCCTCGGTTTCGAGGAGACGATCCCGGTGCTCGAACAACTCGCCGCCGCCGCGGCCCGGCGGCGCGCCGCGAACAAGTAGTTGCCGCCGGCGTCATGCGCGTCCTCGTCGCCTTCGACAAGTTCAAGGACGCGCTCAGCGCCCACGAGGCCGGCGAAGCCGCCGCGCAGGCCCTGCGGGACAAGCATCCCGACTGGGAGCTCGACGTCTGCGCGCTCACGGACGGTGGCGAGGGTTTTTGCGAAGTCCTGTGCGAGAGTGCCGCCGGCCGCATCGAGCCGGTCGAGGTCGACGGCCCGCGGCTAACTCCCGTCATCGGTGAATACGGCGTCGTGGCCGCGCGGAGCCTCACGCCCGCGGTCCGGCAACGCCTCGGCACCGAAGCGCCCATTGCCCTCGTCGAGCTGGCGTCGGCCTCCGGCCTCGATCTCGTGGCGGCGGCCGCGCGCGATCCGTGGCTGGCCAGCACCTACGGCACCGGGCAACTGCTGCGCGCCGCCGCGCAGGAGGAGCCGGCGCTCCTGCTGCTCGGCATCGGCGGCAGCGCGACCAACGACCTCGGACTCGGGGCGCTGATGGCCCTGGGGTTCAGTTTTTTCGACGCTCACGGCAATATCATCGCCGTGCCGACCCCGTCGACGTGGGAGCGCATCGTCCGCATCGAGCGCGGCGCGCCGCCGGAGCTGCCGCCGCTCTTCATCGCGTGCGACGTGGACAATCCCCTGCTCGGCCCGCGTGGCGCCACGGCGACCTTTGGTCCGCAAAAGGGCTTGTCGCCGGACGACGCCCCGCGCTTCGAAGCGCAGATGGCGCGCATGGCGACCCTGCTGTGCGAGACGTGCGGCCAATCGCCCGCGCTGACCGCCACGCCCGGCGCCGGTGCGGCGGGTGGCATCGCCTTCGGACTGATGGTCGCGTGCGGCGCGAAGCTCGTGCCGGGCTTCGAATTCGTGTCCGACTGGCTGGACTTGCCGGCGCGCATCGCCGCGGCTGACCTGATCCTCACCGGCGAGGGCCGGTTTGATGCGACCTCACTGGCGGGCAAAGGCCCGGGCGCGCTGGTGCGCGAGGGCCGGCGGCTCGGCAAACCGGTGCACGTCTTCGCCGGCAGCCTCGAGGGCCCGGCCGACGCCACGACCCATGCCATCACCCCGGCCGGCATGCCGCTCACCGAGGCGTTGCCGCGCACGGCGCAGCTGCTCGCGGCGACGGTGGCGCGTGTCTGGTGATTTTCGCCGTGTTTGTCCTCGCCAAGCGCGGGGGCGTTTCCCCAAATCACGGCACATGACTCGCCGGTCGCCCGTCACTCTCGCGTTCGTCCTTATCGCCTTCGGCGCGATGCTTTTTGCGGCCGGTTGCGCCAGCAAGCCCGCGAAGCCCGCCCCGCAGCCGAAGGCGCCGCAGATTGTCACGCCCAAGCCGCCCGAACCCGAGCCGGAGGCGCCGCTGCCGCCGGTGATGCTGGGCATCGACGTGCTCGAGGCGGAAAATTTCGCCGCCATCGCGGGCAAGAAGATCGGCCTGCTCACCCACCCGGCCGGTGTCAGCCGCCGCGGCGAAAGCACGGTCGAGGTCATCCGGCGCGCGCGCCAGTCGAAGCTCGTGGCGTTGTTCGCGCCCGAGCACGGCCTCGACGGCAACGGCAAGGCCGGCGAGAACCTCGCGGACACGACCGACCCGCGCACGGGGTTGCCCGTCTATTCCTTGCACGGCAAATTCCGCAAGCCGTCGAAGGCGATGCTCAAGGGCATCGATGCCATGGTCATCGACCTGCAGGACATCGGCTCGCGCTCCTACACCTTCATCAGCTGCCTGCGCTACACGATGGAGGCCTGCTTCGAGAATGGCGTGGAGGTGATCGTGCTCGACCGGCCCAACCCGCTCGGCGGCCTGAAGGTCGACGGCCCGCCGCTCGACCCCGAGTGGGTGAGCTACGTGGGCGCGTTCCGCGTGCCCTACGTGCACGGGCTCACCATCGGCGAGCTCGCGCAGATGGCGCGGCAAACCCCGGGCATCCTCGCGGTGAACGACAAGGTCCGCCAGCGCGGCAAACTGACGGTCGTACCGATGCGCGGCTGGTCGCGCGTGATGCGCTGGCCCGACACCGGACTCAAGTGGGTCGCAACCTCGCCCTACGTGCCGGATTTCAACGCCGTCGTCGGCTACGCGATGGTCGGCCTCGGCACCGAGATCGGCGGCTGGACGTGGGGCATCGGCACGTTTTACCCGTTCCGCGGCATCGGCTATCCGAAGAAGACGCCCGACCAGATCATCGCCGAGCTGGGCCAGTATCGCATCCCCGGCATCGCGCTCGTGAAGAGCCCCGGTGTGGGCCGCGACGGCAAGGTCATCGGCGGCGTCTACGTCGAGATCACGGACTGGAACACGTGGCGGCCCACCGAGCTGTCGTTCTACCTGATGAAGACCGCCGCGAAATGGAACGCCAAGAATCCGTTCAGCACGGCGCCCGCCGACCGGCAGAACATGTTCAACAAACTCGTCGGCTCGAGCGCGTGGTGGAAGGCCCTGACGCGCGACGGCGGCCGGGTCGATGTGGCGGCGTTCATCAAGAACTGGTCGGAGCGCGCCACCGCCTATCAGCTGCAGAGCCGCAAGTACTGGCTCTACCCGTAAGCGGCACCACTCCTACTGGTCGGTGCGGAACCAGATGCGGTATTGCTCACCGGCGGCACCGGTGTCGGCGAAGGGCTGCATGATGAGGTCGCGCGGCGTGTCGTCCCACGGGCCGCGCACTTTCGCAGTGAAGGCCAGCGCCGCACCGGCCCCAGCGACAAGCACCGGAGGAACATCGCGCGCCAGCCGCAGCTCGGGCAACGCGCTGAGCTTGCCGTTCCGGGTGGCGTCGGCCGCCAGCACGAAGGGTCCCCACGTGAACGCGGTGCGGGAGTAGTTGGTGTAGTCGCCGCGCACCGCCCGGCCTTGCAGCGTGAACGTCAGGTCGAGCGCATCACCGTCGCGCCAGTCGCGCGCCGGCAACTCCGCCCAGCCGGCGGCATAGCTCTGGCCGCCCACCTGCAGCGGCGCCGCCCACTCCGGCACGCGAAACCGCAGCGCGAAACGCGCCGCCTGCGGAACATGGACGGTGAGCTTGGCGTGTCCGGCCCGCGGGAAGGCGCTCTCCTGAGCGAGCTCCACAGGCGTCCCGTTGACGATGAACTTCGCCCGGGCGGACTCGAACGTGTTGACGCACAGCGCCGCGTCCGTCTGCAGGAAGGCGAAGGTCGGCGCCAGCGCCAGACCGCGCGGGCCGCTCGAGTGGCAGCACGTGATGTCCTTGTCGTACTGCTTCACGCCCTCGAGCGCCGTGAAGTAGCACCAGTCGGCACCCGCGGGGTGCTGGGCGGCGGTGAGGTGATTGTAGAGCGAGCGCTCCAGCTCGTCGGCGTACGCGGGATCGCCCGTCAGGCGCAGCAGCTGCAGGTTCAACTGGATCCACGTGACCGTGGCGCAGGTCTCGCCCACGTGGGCGTCGTTGCCGTTGGGCAGCTCGTGGTCGTAGGTGAAATGCTCATACGCGCTGGTCGCCCCGGTGAGATACAACCGGTTCGCCACGATATCGGTCCACGCGTTCCCGACCGCTTCCAGAATCGGGCGGTCGCCGGTGCAGCGCGCGTATTCACACAGGCCGACCAGATTGGAGAGCATCTCGTAGGCCTTGCCGTTCGCCGTGTGACTGGCGTCCTTGCGGGTCAGCAGCGTGTGCACGATGCCCGGACCGCCGGCCTCGTCGTAAGCGGTGACGATGTAGCGCGCGAAAGCGAGGTAGCGCTCGTCCCCGGTCAGCCGGTACAACAAAACGATCGGCTCGAGCACGCTGGTGGCGGCCATGCCCTGATGGTTGCCCGCCGCGTTGATGCTGCGCACCGCGGGAAAGGTCGCGATCAGCAGGTCGGCCATGCGGCGCGACGCCTGGAGCGCCGGCTCGGAGCCGGTGTAACGGTAGTAGGTGAGCAGCCCGAGGAGATTGTATTTGTGGCTCCACACGTCCCAGTCCGCGCCCTCGTACATGCCGAGGCGTTTGCCGGGCACGTAGGTGCCGAGATAGCCGTCCGGCTCCTGCGTGGCGATCAACTCGGCCACGACGCCATCGAGTTTCCGGCGCAACGCCTCGTCGCCGGTGTAGGCCCACGCGAGCGTGGCGGCGTGCAGCCACTTGCCGACATGCTCGCCGATCCACGGATGCGAGCCGGGCTTCTGCTTGAAGCCCGCCAGCAGCGGCACGGTGTCGACGACCGCCAGCCGGTTGGCCACGTTTTGGTCGATGCGGCCCCCGAGCCAGCCGGCGACGTGCACGCTGCCCGGCTCGAGCGGGCGGACGGCGTCGGCGAGACGAGGAGCGACAACATCGGGTATCGGCAACCCGGGCGTCGCACCGAAGACGAAAGTCGAACCGAGGCAGGCGAAAATAAACAGGCAGCGGGAAAGCATAAGCGCGATGGACGGGGTTGGGATATCCGGACTCACGGACCGGAGTCCTGATTGCTAACAGAACCACCCCGGCAGGATAAGGAAATACCCGCGAAGTTGCGCACTTCGCCGGAATGTGCGCAACGAGCCAAAAACAAGGGCGGCCGCAGCGGGCCGCCCGAGGACTTACTTCGCCGCCGCGGCGCTGCCGCCCTGGGCGACCCACGCATCGTATTCGGCGCGCGGCATGAACTTCAGCGAAGCCGAGTTGATGCAGTAGCGCTGACCGGTCGGCTCCGGGCCGTCGTCGAAGACGTGGCCGAGGTGGCTGCCGCAGACGGCGCAATGCGTCTCGACGCGGATCATGCCCCAGCTGACATCGCGCTCCTCGGCGACGAAGAGCTTCTCGAGCGGCTGCCAGTAGCTCGGCCAGCCGGTGCCGGAGTCGAACTTGTGGCGCGAGTCGAAGAGCGGCGTATCGCAGCCGGCGCAGAAATAGACGCCGTCGGCGTGGTTGTTCCAGTAGGCGTTGCGGAACGGCGGCTCGGTGCCCTGCTTACGGGCGACGCGGTACTGCTCGGGCGTCAGGCGGGCGCGCCACTCTTCGTCGGTGCGCTGCACGCGGACCTTGCTCATGTCGATGACGACCCGCGACGGCAGGCCGCAGGCGGATTTCTCGCCCGGCGCGCAATACGGTTCGGCGGGCTTCTGGTTCTTGGCGTTCATGGTGGTGTCCTCAGCGGAAAACAAAACCGCCGCACCCGCGGCGGCGAGGGAAAGAGAGAAAAGTGCGGACCACTTTTTCATGGGAGATGAGTTAATGCCAAAATTACGGGCATGCAACCGGGACGGATGCCGCCACAGGGATGAGAGCAACCCGGCCCGATTCTATTCCGGACGCCGGGCAGGAAATCACTGTTGCCCCGGCCGCGGGTTTGGCGTGCGCTGGCAGGGTGGACGAAAGCTCCGCGAAACTCTCCCGCCGGAGTCTCTGGGGCATCATGCTCCTGACCCTGTTGTACGGCGGTCTTCATCTCACGTGGTATTGGGGTACCCCGCTGGGTCGCGCCGCCGTGCTCGATGAACGAGAGAACCTGCAACTGGCGCACGAGTTGGCCACGGGCTCGTTACCGGCAGAACCGTTCTACCGCGCCATGGGCTATCCGCTATTGCTGGCCGGTCTCGATCGCGCCGGCTTGCTGCCCGAAAGCGCACCCCAAGCCGCCACCGCGCTCGGCCTGCTGCTGCACGTGCTCAACACCGCCTTGGCCGTTAAACTGGCGCAACGCTGGTTCCACTCCACCCGTGCCGGGGTTTTGACCGGTCTGCTCTTCGGTCTGAATCCCGTGTTCATTCACCACGCAACCCAGGTGCTCGACAACACCCTGGCAGGCACACTCGTGTTGGCCGGTTTGCAGTTTCTATCTGCAGAACCTGATACCCGGACCGGCCGGCCCCATGTGCTCGGACTCTCGTTGTGCTGGTCCGCGGCAAGTTTGGTGCGGCCACAGTTGCTCTTGTTGTGGCTATCGTTTCCGGCCGTCTGGCTGATCAGCACCGGCACCCGGGGCGGAGGCTGGCGGCAAATTACCCGTCTCGCTCCCGCATTGATTGCAGGCACGGCACTCTGGCTGGCCCAAGGTATTTGGGCGTGGCGTGTCGGCGGCGAGTTCCGGTTCCTGCCCTGGCACGGTCCCTACAATCTTTGGGCGGCCAACCATCCCGATGCCAACGGCCGGTATTACGTCCAGTCCCGGCCGGTTGCGCCGCGCGCTGCCGGCCCCACCGAGTCCTATGAGAATCCTGCCCGGATCGAGTCGATCCAACTCTACCGGGAAGCGACCGGTGACCACGGTCCGTTGCGCATCGACGCGATGAACGACTATTGGTCACGCCGTCTGCAGAGAGAGATCGCCGGACAGCCGATGCCGTGGCTCGCCTTGGAATTCCGCAAGACCGTCTGGCTGCTCAGCCACGCCGAACAATACAACAACAAGACCTACTCGTTCCACCGCGCCCGCTCACCCTGGCTGCGCCACAACCCGCTGGGCTGGGCCCCGCTGCTCCTGTTCGGTTCGATCGGATTCGCCAGCTTGGCGTTTGCCCACCGACCGATTGCAACTGCGCTCGGGTTGGTGATGGCCTCCCTCGCTCTCGGCGCGCTCGCCGCGTATGTTAGCGCACGCTTCCGACTGCCGCTCGCGATGCTGCTCGCCGTGTTGGCCGGCGGCGCGGTCCATGTCCCGCGCTTGTGGAAAATCTCCGACACCCGGCAGCGGCTGACCCGCTTTGGGCTGCCTGTGACACTCGCGGTGCTGGCTTACGCCAATCTCTTCGGCGCCGCCGATACCAGTACGTTTCTTCAGGATCATTTGCTGGTCGCTGGCGCTGCCGAGCGGGTGGACGAAGACGCCCTCACGTGGGCGGAAGCCCGCGCCGCACTCGCTCTGCGGCCGAACCACCCCGACGCGCTGCGGCTGGCCATTACCAGCTACTTCAATCTGCTGCTGACCCAGTCGTCCCGCCTGCCACCGGAATACGAATGGCTTCAAGCCACCCGTGCGCTCGCCGCGCAGACAAACAACCCCGCGCATCTGCAGCAAGGCAACCTCGTGGGCCTGGCGCTCTGGCGCAGCGGCGATGCGCGCGGCCTGCAACTCTGGCGCAGCCGCCTGGCCGAGCTCGACGATCTCTCGGCGCTCGCCGCGCTCACCCTGGCCGGTGCAGCCAGTCCGGCGGAAATGGACCGTCTGCTGGCCGCGCCGTTGGCCGACGATGCCGATGTCTTCACCTTGCTGGCCGCAGCCCGCTACCGGCCGGTCCAACTGCGGGAGTGGACACATGGACGGCACGACCAGACGTGGCTACTGGCGCTCCAGCAGGCCGCCGATCGGATTTTCCAAAAGGGTCGTGGCGCTACTCCACCCGGACGTTGATCCTGCCGTCGTGGAATTCGTTCACGAGCGGCTGGCCGGACTTGATGCCCTTGGCCCGCGCGACGGGCTTGCCCGACTCGTCGCGCACGATGGCGTAACCGCGCTTGAGCACCGAGGCCGGGCTGACGGACTCGAGCCGCTTCCAGAGCGCGAGCAACCGATGCGAGTCGGTCTGCACGCGCTTCTCCGGTGACGCCGCGACCAGCCGGGCGCGGGCGCCGGCCAGTTGTTCGCGACGCGCCTGTGTGGTGTGGCGCAGGGCGGAACCGAGTCGGTTGGCCAGATCATCGAGTCGCAGATGGCTTTGCTCGATAGCGGCGGCGGGTGAGAGCAACCGCAAACGGCTGCGTGCATGGTCGAGCTGCTGGCGGGCGTGTTCGAGCCGGGCGGCCGCGATGTCGTCCAGCGCCCCGCCGGCGTTGCCGACACGTTCGACGCAGTTGAGATAATGGCTGGAGATCAGTTCCGCCGCGCCGCTCGGTGTCTCTGCACGCACATCGGCGGCGAAGTCGCACAGCGTGAAGTCGATTTCGTGGCCGACGGCCGAGATGATCGGCACGCCGCACGCGGCCACGGCGCGGACCAGCGGCTCCTCGTTGAACGCCCACAAGTCTTCGACGCTCCCGCCGCCGCGACCGATGACGAGCAGGTCGAAAACTCCCAGTTCCTCGGCCGTGCGCAGCGCCGCGACCATCTCCGCCGCGGCACCATCGCCCTGCACCTTGCAGGGCAGCACGACCAATCGGCCGCGCCAGCCGCGGCGCTGGAGGATGCGGATGAAGTCCTGCACGGCGGCCCCGGTCGGCGAGGTGATGAACCCCACCGTACGCGGCATGTGCGGCAGCGCTTGTTTGCGCGCCGGCTCGAACAGCCCCTCGTCCGCCAGCCGGCGCTTCAGCTGCTCGAACTCCTGCTGCAGGCGGCCGACACCATGCTCGATGATCGCGCGGACAATGAGCTGGTATTGGCCGCGCGCCTCGTAGACATCGACCTCACCGTAGATGAGCAACTGGAGGCCGTCACGCAGTGCGACGCTCTGCCGGGCGGCGTCGCCGCGGAAGAGCACGCACGAGATCTGCGCGCCAGCGTCCTTGAGCGAAAAATAGACATGGCCGCTGGCCTGGGCGCGGAGATTGGACACCTCGCCGCGCACCCAGCAGGGCGGCAGACCGCCCTTGAGCAGCTCCTTCACCCGACGCGTGAACTCCGTGACGGTCTGGATCCGGCCGGATTCGTCGAGCGGGAGCGACTCGTCGGACTTTTTCACGGCTGCTTTTTGCGGCGCTCGTAGTGCTTGCGCACCAGATGGGTGCCGGCGGTCAAAGCGAGCACGGCGGAAAGCCCGATGAGCGCCATCCGGCCCTTGCCGTGCAGGAGCGCATCGCCGAAGAGCATGAACGCGATGTTCAGCGGCCACGCGATGAGACAGGAGATGCCAAGATATTTGCCGAAAGGCACCTCAGCGAGACCGAGCAGGTAATTCTGCACAGGAAACGGCACGCCGGGCGTCACGCGCAGAATGATGACGAGATCGGAGGCGTCGCCCGCCTCGACCTGGGGCAGCTTGTAGCCGAGGCGCGCGAAGAGTTTTTCCAGCAACGGCCGGAACGCGACATGGGCGAGGAAGTAGGTCAGCGCCATGTTCACCGTGATCGACAGCATCGCGAGGGCGATGACCAGACCCATTCCCATCTGCTCACCAAACACCGAGCCGGCCGTGAGCGAAAACGCCGACAGCGGTGCGCCGATCGCCGGCAGGAATGCCATCGCGGTGAAGAAGACCACCGGACCCGCGCCGCGAATGAGCCCGAGTCCCTGCTGTACGAGCGACTTCACGTCCAGCCCGCGCACGACCAGCACCAACCCCACCAGCCCGACGACAACGGCGGCGATCAACTTCAGCAACAGAGCGCGGTTGGGACGCGGAGCAGGTTCGGCCATAGGCGCGACGATGCCCGCCCGGCTTTGCCGCCGTCAAGAGCGGAGCACCGGCGGGCGTCCGACCAAATGAGGCTCGCGCTCCCGCCCCGCGGAAGCTGCAATGCGGCCGTTGCGCATGAGCCCTGTCCGCCTCCAGCCGGTTGTCCTGCTTGTCCGATTGCTCTGTTTGGCTGGGCCGGCCTGCCTGGTCCTTGTCACCGTGGTGGACCGTGCCACCTCCCTGATGTTCGCCACCCCGTGGAATTATTTCTACTGGGGCGCAGTGCTGATGCCGCTGTTGGCCCTGCTGCTGCGTACCGGCTCCGCCGCCGAACCGTTGCGTTTGCCTGAGACACGCTGGCTGGGCCTGCTCGCACTCGCGGCTGCCGGATTGCTCAGCTCGGCCCTCATCAGCCCGTATCGCACGCCGGGTTTGCAATGGGCTGCCCTGCCCCTCGCCGGTCTGGCGGCCTTTCTCCTGATTCATGACTGGCTGCAGGCCAACCCGGCCAATCGCGGCCGACTCGCCGTTGCCGCGGCCATCGCCGCCGGCCTGCTCATGGCCCTCTCCTCCGGCTACTGGTTGCTGGATGTGCGGCAGCTGACCCGCGCGGAATTTTTCTCCACCACGCTGTTTGAGATGCGCAACCCCCACCCGCTCGGGCACTCCAATTACACGGCGGGCCTCGCGCTGCTGAGCCTGCCGTGGCTGGCCCAAGCGGGATACCGGCAGCGGGGACTGCTCCGCTGTCTCGCCGCGAGCGGCGCAGGCCTCGCGCTCTTGGCGCTGTTCACCAGCGGCAGCCGCGGCGGTTTGCTCGGTTTGGCCGCGCTGGGCGTGGTCGCACTGGCCGGCGCCCGGCTGGGCTGGAGGCGCTTCATCCTGCTCGCCGGCGCCGCCGTGGTCGCGGCCGGACTGCTCGGGCTCGCCAATCTGCGCGTGCGCTCCTTGCTCACTCCGGCCGATCCCGGCGCCCCGCCGAACATCAGCACGGTGCAGCGCCAGGCCATGCTCACGGCCGGGCTGCGGATGGGTCTCGACCGGCCACTGCTCGGCTGGGGGCTGGCCACGACACCGCTCGTCTACCCGCGTTACCGCGCGGGCGTCGAGGGCGGCGCCGAGAACGTCCTACAACTGCACAGCACACCGCTCGAGTTCTGGGCCGGGCTGGGCGCCACCGGCCTGCTGCTGCTCGGCGGTTTCGTTTTTCTCGCTGCAAGCGGTTGGTCTCGGGCTCCGATAGCCGCTGCAACGCTCGCGGGTTACGGCGTATTCGCGTTCACCGACTACCAACTGGACGTGCCGGTGTTCGTCTTCGCGCTCGCTGTGCTGGCAGCGCAACTGGCCGCGGCGGCGCCCGCGCCCGCAGGATTGAGATGGAGACTTGGACTGGCTGGCACGGTGTTGGGCATACTGGTGTTGCTCGGTGCGTCCGGTCGCGGCGACCGTACACCGGGATTAAACTGTGAGGCCCTCGCCCTGGTCCGCGATCCTGTCCAAGCCCCGCGCGCCGTCGCGCTACTGCGCGAATCGCTCGCGCTCAACCCTGACCAGGAGATCGCCCATTTCAACCTCGGGTGGCTCCTGCTCGTGTCCGAGCCGGCCGCGGCGGAGAAACATTTCCGTGCGGCCGCCCGGCTGGTGCCCGACAAGGGCGGCGTTTATTTCGGCCTGGGACTGGCGCTGCTGAATCAGAATCGGCCCGCGGATGCCGCGCGCGCCTTCGCCTTCGAGTGCCTGAACGACCCGCGTTTTCTTGCTTCGCCTTGGTGGAAGGAGCCGGCCATCGCCGCGCAACGCGAAGCCACGGCCGCCGTCCTCACCCAACTCACCGGACAGGCCGGCGCTGCGTTGCCACCGGACACCTGGGCCGCCCGGCAGACCCGCTCGATCACCGGTCTGGTTCCGCGCCTGGGCACGGTTTCAGCGGGGCCGGAACTGATCTATCGCCGCGAACGGACCGGCTACCCGGTGTTGATGCGTAATCACGATCTGACCGCGCCAATCGATCTGTTTGACGTGCGCGAGGACCCGCGCTTCGCGGTGAGCATTCCCTCCGCCCTGCCGCCCAAGGGCTGGCTGTTCTCCCCCCTGCTGCTCAAGCTGCTGGACGACACGCTGCCGCCGGGCCATTAAACCTCCGTGACCGGCTCCGCACCCAACACCCTGCGCGAAACCACCCTGCCGGTGATCCAACTGGTCGGGGATGCCGCGATCGCTTTCGGAGGACTCGTCCTAGGTTACTGGCTGCGCTACCACTCGCCGCTCGGCGCGCTCGGCCTCGATGTGCCTGACGCCCGCTTCGCCGCCTATCTGCCTCTGCTGTTACTCGGCGTAGTGTTCCTCGTCACCGCGTTCGCCCAACTGGGACTGTACGACGGCCGCATGCTGCTGCGTAAACAGCAAAGCCTCAACCTGCTCATGCGCGGCACCGTCTACTGGCTCGTCGCCTATCTGGCGTTCTCGCTCGTCATCAAGTTCGACCCGCCCATCTCGCGGCTCTTCGTGGTGCTCGCCGCGTTCACCACCCTGCTGCTGCTGTGGCTGTGGCGGGAAGCGTTCTATTTCGCCCTGACGCGCCCCACCCTCCTGCCGCGACTCCAACGTCGCGTGGCCCTGCTCGGGTGGAACGATGATGCCCGCACTCTCACGGCCGAAATCAATGCGTACCCAGCGCATCCTTACCGCGTGATCGGACACGTGGCGCTGACCCCGGCGCCCGCCGGCGGCAGTCCCCGGCAACTGGGTCCGCTCGAAGCGCTGCCCGATATCCTCGCACGCGAGCGGATCGACGTGCTCATCGCCGCCGACCTCGAGCTGCCGCGCGCCGACATCCTGCGCGTCACCGAACAGTGCGAACGCGCCTACGTCGAATGGAAGGTGATGCCCACCGCCTTTCAGATTTTCCTCAGCGGACTCAGCCTGCAGACGGTCGGCAGCATTCCCGTGCTCGGCGTGGAGGAGCTCGCCATCACCCGTCTGTTGAACCGCGCCGCCAAGCGCTTGCTCGATGTGATCGGCGCGCTGATCGGGTTGACGGTATCGGCCCCGGTCGTCGTCGTGCTCGCCGCCTTGATCAAGGCGGATTCGCCCGGCGGCCCGGTCTTTTTCCGGCAGACCCGCATCGGTGCCGGCCACCGGTCGTTCACGCTCTACAAGCTGCGCAGCATGCGGCCCGATGCCGCTGCCAGCGATGCCGAGTATCAGAGCACGCGCGCCGGCGACCCGCGGTTGTTGCGCATCGGCGCCTTTCTTCGCCGCTGGAATCTCGACGAGCTTCCGCAGTACTGGAACGTGCTGCGCGGCGACATGAGCCTGGTCGGTCCGCGCCCCGAGCGCCCGCACCACGTCGAGCAGCTCTCCACCATCATCCCCCACTACCTGC
Source organism: Opitutia bacterium (assembly GCA_016187925.1). Classification (GTDB taxonomy): domain Bacteria; phylum Verrucomicrobiota; class Verrucomicrobiia; order Opitutales; family Opitutaceae; genus Didemnitutus. The sequence goes on from JACPIS010000009.1 coordinate 167,116, forward strand.
CGCGCCATCTCGTGAAACCCGGCATGACCGGCTGGGCGCAGGTCCACGGACTGCGCGGCGCCACCGACCTGGAGAAGCGCGTGCGCTACGACATCTATTACATCGAGAACTGGTCGCTCTGGCTCGACTGCCAGATCATCGCCCTGACGTTCCTGCGCTGGCAGAGCCCGGTTTAGCTCCGAGAATTCAAAGCGGCCGCACCTGCCGGTGCCCCCGCCACCGAGCGCGCAGGAGCGCGACCCGCTTCCAGAGGCCGAACATCGCGCGCCACTTCAACCGGGCGAACGCCGACGCGCCGAAATGCTTCAGGTACACATCGCGGTTGGCGTCGAAGATCGCTGATGCCATCGTGCCATACTCTTTCGCCACACTCTGCCCCTTCAGGTGGGTGATCCGCACGCGGCCGTCGTAGACCACCTTGAGACCGGCCCGCGCCACGCGGATGCACAGGTCAAGATCGTCGCCGTACATGAAAAAACTTTCGTCGAACTGGCCCGTCTCTTCAAGGACCGCGCGGCGCGCGAGCAGGAAGGCACCGTTGATCGCGCCGACCTCGTAGGTGCCGTCCTTGGGCAGGTGGGTGAGGTTGTAACCGGCCAACAAGGCCGTGCGCGGAAATGCCGCCGCCAATCCACTCGCGCGACAAAACCCATCCCATAGCGTCGGGATACCCCGCCGGCACGCGAGATCCATCGAGCCGTCCGCCAGCTCCAACCGCGGTGAGAGCAAACCAATGTCCGTCTCGGTCAGTACGCGCCGGACGCAATGCTCCAGCGCGGGTGCGTTGCACACCGTGTCGGGATTGAGAAAAAGCACGCACTCTCCGGTGGTGGCGCGGTAGCCAAGGTTGTTGGCACGGCCGAAGCCGAGGTTCGCGCCGATCTCGATGCAACGCACCGCCGGGAACTCCGCTGCCAGCCACGCCGCCACGCCGTCGCCGGGTGAATTATTGACCACACATATCTCGACTGGTCTGCCCAGCAGCTCGCGCGGCAGCGAGGCCAAGCAGGCAGGCAATTCGTCGCGCGAGCGGTAGGCGACAATGATAACGGAGAGAATCGGGCGGGAGCCGGTCACTCACTCCAGCCTTGTGGCTCCCGCGGACGACCGCAACGCTGCGGATGCCCTGTCATGCCTGCGCCACTCGTCAGCGTCGTCCTCGTCTGCCGCAACCCCGGTGCGCGTGTGCGGGAGGCATTGGAGAGCGTCTGGGCACAGCCGGAGACAGATTGCGAGGTGGTCGTCATCGACGGCGCATCCACCGACGGCACCCGCGAATGGCTCGAGGTCCAGCGGACCCGACTCGGCGCGCTGATCTCGGAACCCGACCGCGGCGTCTACGACGCGATGAACAAAGGGATCGTCGCCGCCCGCGGCGAGTGGATCATTTTTCTCGGTGCGGATGACCGGCTCGCCAGTGGCGATGTATTGGTGTGCGCCACCAAGTTTTTGAAAGGAACGGATGCTGGCGTGGTCGTCGGTGACGCCCGTTTTGACGACGGGCGAATCTACCGCCTCGCCCCGGCGTCCGACGTCGTGCGCCGCAATTTCGTGCACCATCAGGCGGCGTTCTACCGCCGGCATCTGCTGGCGGGACCGGGCCGGTTTGACGCCGCGCTCCGCTTGCAAGCCGACTACGACGTCAACCTGCGCCTGCACCGGGCGGGAGTCCGCTTCGCCCCGCTGAACCTGCTCATCGCCGACTGCACCAGCGGCGGATTGAGCGACGCCGGCCGCTGGGCCAACTACCGCGAGGAGATTACCGTGCGCCACCGCCACTTCCCCGCTTGGCAATGCTGGCTGTGGGACCTGGGCTCGGTGGCGCGCTACCTGCGCAAGAAAATCGTCCGTTCACGCCATGGCTGAATCTTTCCGCAGTAAACTGCAACGTGCCGCCAACCTTGTGCTTGGCCCCATGGGTTTGAATTTGGTGCGCCGTGATCGCGCGTTCACCATGGACGGTTTGCTCGCCCGGGTCTCCGCCCGCGGCATCAGGCCCGGCACCGTGATCGACATTGGCGCCTCCGACGGGAGCTGGTCCCTGGGCGCCCGGCGTCGTTTCCCCGGCGCCAGCTACCTGCTGTTCGAACCCTTGGAAGAAAGGCGCGCCGCCCTGGGAAAACTGCAGGACACCCTGGGTTTCAAAATCGTCCACGCGGCCGCCGGCGCCCAACGCGGCACGGTCGCTTTTTCCGTCGACCCGATGCTCGACGGCAGCGGCGTGGCGGATCCGGCCGACCACCAAGCGCGCACCGTACCGGTCGAAACGATTGATGCCGTGGTCGCGGAGCATCGCCTGACGGGGCCCTACTGCCTCAAGCTCGACACCCACGGCTACGAGGTGGCGGTGCTCACCGGTGCCACCCGGGTTCTGAAAAACACCGAGCTGCTGATCATCGAGGCCTACAACTTCCAGCTGACGCCCGGCTGCCTGCGTTTTCACGAACTGTGCGCCTGGCTCGAGGCGCGAGGGTTTCGTTGCTGCGACCTGGCCGACCCCATGCGGCGACCCGGAGACGGTGTCCTCTGGCAGATGGATCTCGCCTTCGTCCCGGTCGGCAGCCCGGTGTTCACCTCGGCCCGTTACACGTAGGCTTACTCGCCCCGCGCCAGCAGCTCGCCAAACGTGATGGGGCCGTGTCGCACGATGCGCTCTGCGTACACGGACAGATTCGCCAGCCGGAAAACCAACCGCGCCCAGCGGTGCCGCCAAGTGATGCGCGGCGCGGACAAGGCGAGTTTCGCGTGCGCCCGGTTGCTTTCCGCCAGCATCACAGGCAGGTCTTTGGTGAGCTGGCCGGCCCGGAGCCGAAAGGCCGCCACATCCCGCTGGGTGGCACAAACGAACGGTACGCCCGCCACGCAGGCACGCGCCATGTATTCCGTGTCACCGCAGAAACGAAAACTGTCGTCGAACAGGCCGATTTTCTCGACCACTTGGCGCGAGAACACCGTGCCGTGCTGATAGACGGGCTCCACCCGTTGGGCATAGAGCAACCGGTTCAACGTCGGCGCCGGTGATATCGGGATCGAACCCAAGCGCTGGCTGCGGGTGCCGATCAGCCGCACCCCGCCATAGGCGGCATTCGCCGAATCAACCCGCAGACATTCCACCACCCGGGTGAACCGGGGCAGCAGCAGATCATCATCATTGATGTAGGTGAACATGTCCCATTCCGACTGCGTGGTCAGCGCGGCATTGATCGCCGCGTACATGCCGCCACCGGGCTCCGCGATCACCCGCGTGTGTGGAAAGCGCGTGGCCAGTGACACTGTCACCGCGGCGGGTGCCACCAACACGTGCCGGCAGGCCAGCGGCAGCCGGGCGACACTGGCCACCGTGGCTTCGATCCAAGGCGAGGTTCCCAACGTGGGGGTGATGACCAGGACGCGCTTCATCCCGATGCTCCCCCACCATAGACCAATCGCCCCAGCACACGCCCGTAATAGGGCAGCACCCAACGCGCCTTGAATCGCTCCCACCGGTCGCGCAGGGACCGGCCGGCATTCAGGCGCTGGTAGGTGAACTGCGCTTCGATCCCGTGTCTTTGCCTCAGGCGCTGCTGCATTTGCACCAGCTTCCGCAGGTACGGAAGATAAACCAGCTCGCGCACCGGCTTGGTCAGCGACACTTGATACTGCCGCAATCCCGGCTCGAACCAACCGGGAGAGAGCTCCCGGATGCCCTGGTAATGATAAAACAACAGCGGCTGGCCGTCCACGAGCACGTGATTTCCCCTCTGCGTTGTTTTCGCCTCACCGATATTCCAAGGCGCCGCATCGATCCCGGGGTGATGGAGAACCTTAACGCCGGCAAACCTACGCGGGAATTCATCGAGATAACCCTGGTCGGCAAACCGGCCGTACTCCCATCGGTCATGGCACCACTCCAAGCAGCGCTTCCGCCACCACTCGAGGCAGGCCAGCCCATTCGCGTCGCGCCGGAACGACACCCACGCGACATTGTAGAGTCCATACTGCTCGCGCGCCTTAAGATGCGACGGAAACCGGTGCGGCACGATTCCCACCGAGGCTTCGCCCTGCTCCGCAAACACCGCCGAAGCCGGTCCGAAAAAAAACAAATCTGCATCGAGGTAGGTCACGCGCTCCGCCGCCTCGTCCCTTTCCAAGCAGTGACGTATGATCACAGGCGTGGCGGTGAAAAAGAATTCGACCGGGCTGCGCTGGGCTTGCACAGCGGCATAGGCCGGATCCGCCCGCAGCACTTCGTCCAGAGCCACGGCCACCAGACTCGGCATCGCCCATGCCCGCACCACCGCCTCGGTCTCACGATCGAAGCAGAGCACATAAAGCACAAAAGGTTCGCCCTGGTGCACGAGCGACTCGTGCAGGCACAGCAGGCGCGCCGCGTAGCCTTTGTCGCAGTAGGTGCAGAAACGATGGGTGGTCATTACGCGTCCTTTCCGCCCCGCTTCCGCGCCAATACGATGTTATCGAGGTAAAGATCGGGGTTCGCCGGCAGCAGCCACCCGGAGACGATGCCTAGCAGATTGACCGGCGCCATCAGCAGCAACGTCGCCGCCCAGTTCAAGAGTCTGTTTTCCGTCCGGGTGATCTTATACAGGTAGGCGTTCAGCAATTGAAACAGGACGCGGCTGTCGGCGACGGTCTTGCGCTGCACTTCCACCACCAGTCCCGCCCGCTCCAGCTGCGCCGCCAGCCCGAAGGACGAATAGCGGGCGAAATCGTATGGCTGCTCATGCTCATCCCAGGCAAAAGGCACCGCGAGCAGCAAGCAGCCACCCGGGCGCAGCACACGGTGAATCTCCCGCAGGAATTCATCGGGAGTGAACACATGCTCGAAAACCTGGGAGCACAGCACCGCATCGAAACTGCCGGCGGAGAACGGCAGGGTCCGTCCGTCGTAATACACGTCGGCGGAAAAGTCGGCGCGCGTGCGCGGGGTGTCGATCTCCAGCCCGACATACCGCGCCGCCGGAATGAAGGCCCGGTAGGGCTTGCTGCCGCAGCCGACATCGAGCACCCCGCCGGTCAGATGCGGAAAGAACTCCCGCAATCCGGCCAGCAGGCCTCGACGGGCAAAATAGAATGGATTGACCAGCCAGCCCAACCGGCCGGGCTCGAAATTCTGCCGCTTCCGCCAGCGCCGCAGGAAACCGGGATTATCCGCGTTCATGGTTCTCTTCCGGCCAATCGTGGCGGCGTTCTTTGCATCAGATGCGGCCAGCGTGTGGTTTGCGCCGGTAATGAAAACCACGAAATTCCACCCGCCGGTCGCCCACATCGTCGAAGCCGGGCCATTCCGCCACCAGTTCATACTTGGCGTCGAACAGCTCGGTCATTTGCCGACGATCAAAAATCCAGCACGGATAGCTGCCGCCGCCCAATGCGGGCGGAGTGTGCTGAACGACCAGCCGCTCGCGCCCGTCACGGGCAAATGAGGTTCGATCTATGATGATATGCGCGAAATCGCGGGCGATCATGTCGGCCAACAACTGGCGCGGCGTCTCGAGATATTGCAGGACACTGGACAGCAGCAGCGTATTCGGCCGGCCATCCTCACAAGCGGCAGCGACGGTTGGATAAAAACCCAGCGTCGCGTCCGTGAACTCCCTGCAACCCGCCGCGACAAACGCCGCCTGCTCGACCACCCGCCAGTCCACCCGGGTGAGGCCAGTGAGTTCCGGCCGATGTTGCCACCACGTGCTGCCCAAGGCCCCACCAAAATCGAGCACCGCGAGGTGACGCCCATTTTCTTCCGCCGCCCGACGCAAGGCAGCCAGCAACGGAGCATGCACCGCCGGCTCGGTAAAGAGCGTCCCATCGCGCTCCCACGCCGCCTGCCCTGCCCGTACCGCCCGCGCGGCAGCCACCGCCCGTTGCAGTATGGCAGCATCATCGTAGCCCACGGACGCCGCCCGCGCCTCCGCCCAGGAGCGACAGTCCCCGCGGAACCACTGCCACTGCCAACGGCGTTGCAGCCAGGCAGGCAGACACGCCAACAGCAGCGTCTTGAGCTTCGTCTTCATCGATCCGTGATCAACGCAAGCAGCCGTCGCCAGCGTTGGGTCCAGATACCCGGATTGGCCCTTCGCCATAGCGAACGGCACGCGGGATGCTCGCGCGATTCAGGCCAGTTATTCGGCACCGGTGGCGCTGCCCGCAAAGGGTCATAGGCCCAGTCCGTGGCCGTCGCCGCGTTGGTGGCTTTGTTATCGAAGCCGATGTGATCCACCATGGGCCATGGTGGACGAAGACAGAGGCCGCCGTGCAGAAAATGATGATACAACCACCGCACGGCCCAGATGTTCCGCCTTTGCTCGTATTCCGCCTGCACTGGCAAATCGGCACCATAAGCACTGGGCGACATCCCGTGCCGGGCAGCGAGCCGCATTTTTTCCAAGGCCGATCGACGTTCATGCCTGTCCAGGAACGCGCCCATGCCCCCCACGCCCAACAGTCTGCCCGCGCATCAAAATACGGCTCGGTGCCTACACCAACCGGTTTGATCAGGGGATGAGCCCAAGCACTTACACTGAAGACCTTCGTATCCGCCTCATGCCACCACAACGCCGAGCAAAGCCAAGCGTAGGTTCCCGGCACGCAAACCAGATCGTACTCCCAGACGACAAAGGCCTCGTGCCGTTGTGCGACCTCTGTCACCGCGGCCAGCACATTGCGGCCAAGGCCGAAGTTCCCGGTGCGCTCGGTCAGCCGGACTTCACACCAATCGATCCCACGGAGCAATCGCCGCACCTCGGTCACATTGCCGGCATCAACCGTCCCCCGGGGACCATCGGCAAAAGCATAAACCGGCGGAACCCCCTCCGCACGCAAGCCGGCCAGCACCCGTCGCAAGTGAGCGGGCCGCGCGCAAGCCAGCAGAACAACCGGGATGGTAGGGACGTCGTTGATCACAGCGGCGCAAGCTACCTCGGGGCGCGAATCCTGCCGCAGAAAAGATGACGGTTGGGTTCCAACACTTCATCGTGGGTAAGGTCGAACTCGCGGGCAAATTCCGTCCTGAACCACTCCGCATTGTACCACTCCGGAATCGGTGGCGCCTTCGTGCCATCCCACAGCCCCAAGGGCATGAATTCCACCCCCACAAAACGGCGGGCATAGGCCGCGATGCTTTTCAACACCCGCTCGATCGGCACGCGCTGGGTGAGCAGGAGATGGTGGGTGACTGCCAGTGCGACGGCCCCGTCGCACTGCAAGCGCTTGACGGGTGGCTCGCCGAAGGGGCTGGCCATGGGATGGATGAAATCCAGAACGGCCATCCGCAACTTGCTGCCGGCCGCCTGGCTTCGGACGTAGGCCTGATCGACGGCCGTCTCGTCGGCATCCGTGCAGACCGCCTGATGCACGGCTCCCGACGACAGCAGCAAATCGCAAAAATGCCCCTGATTGCCCCCGAGTTCGATGACCGAATCCAAGCCTTCCCCAGTGATGATCTTCGCCACCCGCCGGAACCGCGGTGTATCGACAAACGAAGCGCCCCCTTTTTGATACTGGCCCCACGAACCTTCCGGGCCTCTGCGCGGGCGGTTCAGGACTTTCGCCCTCAAGCGCTGCTGGTCGAGCTTTTGTCCCGGGAGCAGGCCCGATTGCAGCGCCTTCACCGCCAGGGTGCGCAGGCCAAACGGTATTCGCGCCTCAATCCGCTCACGGGTCATGCGCGAACTCTCCCGGTAGCGATACCATCCATGCCGCCACTTGGTATATTGTGCCGCCGCGCCATACCTTAGCCACGGCCACCGATACAAGCCGTAGTCGGCGTGCTCCATCAGGTCGCTGGCGGCCACCAGCCGCCGGGCAATGAACCCTCCCCCGTCACTCCAGATGCGCAGCGGATACTCATAGGAGCGGACAAACGTCTCCAATCCGGCCCAATTCTCCGCCTGGCCGGGCAAAGGTGCCAGACCGCCGAGATCCACATACTTGGGCCGGGGACCGTCGAACACGATGTTGAAGCACTGGCAGTCCGAGAGCTCGTAGCCGAAACGGTTAGCGATCCGGTTCACATCCAACACGCATACCGCCGCGGCCCGCAGCATCCCGTAGCTCCATTCGTAAGGATACGACACCAACGGCAGCCGTGGATGTTCGAGCACAAAATCGCCTCCCGGCAACACCTGGTCGCTGATGCGCGTCTCCGGCATCAGTCCCTCGGCCGCCAGTGCGTCCGGCAGTCCGCTTGCCAGCAGGGCCCGCACTTGCCTCGCCGCCGACCGGGGCACGGCCCGGAACACTTTGTCGGGCCCCATGTAGACCCGCCCCGCCTCATCCATGAGCGAAAGGGGCGAGGGCACCGGGTCTTTGGCGTCGGGCGGCATGGCGAAAGAAAGTCAAATATCCCCTTTATTGGCCAGTCCACACCACCGCCGCATGAACCGCGCCGGGCCGGCCGCCAGCCACGGCAACACCAAGGCCGACGCTCCCCAGGCCAGCACGCCCGACCAGGCCGCACCCACCGCGCCATAGACCGGAATCAGCCACCAGTTACCGAGCACGTTCGCGACCGCCGTTACCGCCGAGATCGCGAGGATCCAACCCGTCTTCCCCTCCACCACCCACAGCCGGGAGCGGATGGAGACGATGGAAATGAAGACCAAAGTCCAGACCTGCACCCCCCAGACACCGGCAGTGGCCCGGTAGGCACCGCCGAGCACGGCCGGGATCATGTGCGGCGCCAGGAGCGAGCACCCCGCCGCCAGTCCCCCTGTGACCGCCACCACAATCAGGCCAGCCTTGCGGGCCATGCGCAGGTAGCCGGCAGGGTCGCTGGCGTGCAATGCCGCAAAACGCGGGAGAAAGGCCGCGCCCAACGCAACCGGCAGTACATGCATCAGCTCGGTCAACCGCGCGGCGGCGGCGTAAATGCCTGCCGCTGCTTCGCCCGAAAGCCGCACCAGCAGCAATCGGTCGCAGTGCATCGTGATCACCACCAAAAATCCGGAAAAGAGCAGCGGTCCCCCCTCTTTCAACATCTGCCCGGCCGTCACTCTTACCCACTGCCCTTCGTGAAGCGGGCGCGGCCGCGCATCACCGTATAGCCACAGCAGCCCCAGCCCCAGTGCCGTCAGCCCCGTCTCCAGCGCCACCGCTGCGGCAAAGCACCACAACGGGGCCTGCGCGGCCACCAATCCCAGTCGCACGACCGCCGCCGCCACCATTGCAGCCTGCCGCGCCAGGACCGGCTGCTTCATCCGCTCCCGTGATTGATACCACAGGTCGACCACGTCCGCCGGCGCGAAGAAAAAGCCGATCGATACCCAGGCCACCAGCGCCAGCACAGGCCAGTCACCCGGCCGCCAGATCCATCCCCCGACGAGCGCGAGCCCGCCGGCCACCACCGCACCCGTCAGTTTGATGCGCACGCCCATGGCCAGTAGCGAATGCGCCGCCGCGGGCTGGCGCACCAGCTCGCGGGCCAGAACATCATCTATGCCGAAGCCGGCCACTGCGCCCACAATGGCGCAGAGCGAAGAGGCGTAACTGAGCAATCCAAGATCCGCCGGCCCGAGATAACGTGCGACAATCAGACTGACTACCAACCCCAGCACCACACGCCAGCCACGCTCGGCCAGCAACCAGATGAAATTGGTCCGCAGTGAAGCGCGTGGCGGCAGATCACTCATGGTCTGGCATGCTTCTCTCGCTGCCGGGCAGTCCCGTGGGGCGCTTTCTGTTCATCTGGTTTGTTTTCTTCAGCCTTCGACCTGTCACCCCGAAAGCGGGACTCGGGTGGGGGGCAAACATGAAGTTGTCTTCATAAGGCAGTCCCTTTCCATTGGTCAACCCCCCTTCCTCCATTGAGGAAAGGGCTTCCCTCGGCTACCGACCTTCCTAGCCTTCCGTCCACTCTCGCATGAAGCTTTCCATCGTCATCCCTTGCTACAACGAGCGCCACACCATCCGCACCCTCGTCGAGGCGGTGCGCGCCGCGCCGGTGGCGGACAAGGAGATCATCGTCGTCGACGACTGCTCGACGGACGGCACGCGCGACATTCTGAAGCGCGAGATCGAGCCCCTCGTAGCCAAGGTGCTTTATCATGCCGTGAACCAGGGCAAGGGCGCCGCGCTGCGCACCGGCTTCGCCGCTGCGACGGGCGATGCCGTCATCGTGCAGGATGCGGATCTCGAATACGATCCGCAGGAGTATCCGAAGCTGCTCAAGCCCGTCGCCGACGGGAAGGCCGACGTGGTCTTTGGTTCGCGCTTCACGGGCGGCGAGGCGCACCGCGTGGTCTATTTCTGGCACATGATCGGCAACCGTTTCCTCACGCTGCTCTCGAACATGTGCACGAACATCAATCTCACGGACATGGAGACGTGCTACAAGCTGTTCCGTCGAGATGTGCTCCAGAAAATCACGATCGAGGAGGATCGCTTCGGCTTCGAGCCGGAGATCACGGCGAAAGTCGCCGCGCTCGAGGACTGCCGCATCTTCGAAGTCGGCATCGCCTACTACGGTCGCACCTACGCCGAAGGCAAAAAGATCGGCTGGCGCGACGGCTTCCGTGCGATCTACGCCATCGTGAAATACAATCTGTTCTGATTGGCTGAATCGATTCCAACTTCCGCGCTCATCCAGCCACCATTCCCCATGCGCCCGACCTCCGCCCACCCCCTGATCAGCGTGGTCATCCCAATCTACAACGAGGAGGAGGTGCTGCCAGAGCTGTTCACGCGCCTGACGGGGGTGTTCAACGCCCAAACCGACGCCGTCTGGCAGGCCGTGTTCGTCAACGACGGCAGTCGCGACCGCTCGGCGGAGCTGGTGCGCACCCAGGCCGCCGCGGACCCGCGATTCGAATTGGTGGAGCTAAGCCGCAACTTCGGCTTCCAAGCGGCCCTCGCGGCCGGACTGGCCCAAGCCCGAGGGGATGCCGTAGTGACCATGGACGCTGATCTGCAGGACCCGCCCGAATGCATTCCCGCCATGGTCGCCGCCTGGCGCAACGGCGCGGAAGTCGTGCAAGCCGTGCGGCGCTCGCGTCAGGAAACAGGACTGCGCCGACTGGGCATGGATTTTTTCCACCGCACCTTCAGCCGTATCTCGGATTTCCCCATAACCTCCAACACCGGCACTTTCGGGCTCATGGATCGCGTGGCGGTGGACGCCCTAAATTGCCTGCCGGAACGCAACCGCTTTTTCCCCGGACTGCGCTCATGGGTGGGATTCACCACAACGGAAATCCTGTATGATCGCCAGGAGCGTGCCGCCGGGCGGCCGCAGCAGACTTTCCGCCGGTTGCTGCGCTACGCCACGGACGGCGTGTTCAGCTTCTCCTACCTGCCGTTGCGCCTGCTGACCTACACGGGCACGTGCGTCAGTTTGCTGGGCTTCATCGTGGGCATGTTTTTTATCGTGCGCCGTCTGCTCGGCATAGAAGTGGCGCAGACCGGATTCACGACGCTGGTGACCCTGGTGCTCTTCCTCGGCGGCGTGCAGCTCATCGGCATCGGCGTGCTCGGCGAGTACCTCGGCCGCATCTATGACGAGGTGAAGCAGCGCCCCACCTATATCGTTCGCCGCAAGCCATGAGGCAGGGCGCGCTGCATGCGTTGCTGTGGTCCGGGCTGGCCGCGACGCTTTGGGGCACCGCCTATTTGCTCATCAGCACAACCTTCATGCTGTACGACGATGAGGGATATTTGCTGTACTCGCTTCGCAGCTACCTCGAGGGTCATCGACTCTACGACGAGATTTTCAGCCAATATGGCCCCTGGCCCTATGTTTACCATCAGCTCGTCACCAGCGTCCTCCAGCATCCACTCACGCACACGCTCGGGCGGATACTCACGTCGTTTCACTGGGTCGCCGCCGCGATTTTGGGCGGCATGCTCACCCGGCGGCTAACCGGCCGGATCAGTCTCGGGCTTGCCGCGACTGTGATCATCTTCGGCTTGCTCTGGCAAATGTGCTCCGAGCCCAACCACCCCGGCAGCATGATCAGCGTGCTGGTTGCACTGGCGGTCCTCGGCGGCACGCAGCTGCCCGAGTCCCGTCGCGCGCCTGTGATCGCGGGAATCATCGGTGCCTTGGCCGCCCTGCTCTGTCTGAGCAAGATCAATGTCGGACTGCTTCTGATCGCCGGCGCTGGCTGCGCCTGCATCCGCTGCATCGGCTGGCCCGGGCGATGGCGGCAGATTGTCGACCGCATGGCCGCGATCGGTCTGCTGGCTGTGCCCTGGGTGCTGATGGCTAAAAAGCTCAGCGACCCGTGGGCTCTGACTTTCGCTTTGCACTTCACCGCTGGAGCCGCTGGCCTGCTCTGGGTGACGCCGGAGAGGTGGACCGGCCGACCACTGCGCCCAAGCATCTTGGCAGCCGCAGCCGCCGGTTTCATCGCGACTGGATTTGCCGTGGGCACTGTAGTGTGGGTCCATGGCAGTTCGTGGTCCGCCATCACCGAAGCCGTCCTCATCACACCGCTGAGGCAGCCGAGCAATTTCAGCCTCGGCTTCACATGGGTGCCGGCAGTCTGGCCAGTGGCCGTCGGCGCTTGGTTGCTGACCGCCATGGCCGGCATGGAAATGCGGCGGGACGACCGCGTTTCGCGGCTGGTGCGCAGTCTGCTGATTACCGCGCGCATCGCCGCATTGATTGTCTTCGCCTTCCACGCTCAAGCATGGGTCACGATCAACGGCGTAGGCCGGTTCATCGTTTTCTGCCTGCCTCTCCTGCCGGTTTTCCTCGTACCGCTCGGTTCCCGGGAACAAGCCGCGACCGGCAGCGCACCACGATCTGCCGTTTGGTGCGCCGCCTTTTTCGCGTTGCCGCAAGTGCTGCATGCTTTCCCGGTGGCGGGCAGCCAGCTGGGCTGGGGCACTTTCCTGCTCGTGCCTTTCTTTGTCTCCGGTCTGTACGAGGCGTGGGTGAGCCTCGAAGAACTTGTGACTCCGACACGACGCTGGCTGGTCCCCACCAGCACGGCTGCGTTGCTAGCCATCAGCAGCTACCAATTGTGGCTGCTCGTGAGCAATGGAGGGGAACGCTACCACACCTCCCGCCCCTTGGATTTGCCCGGCGCCGAGGATATTCGGCTCGATGAGCCGACCCGGATGCGCCTTCGCATCCTCACTCTCAACGCCAGCATCCATGCTGATACACTTTTCTCCCGGCCCGGCATGTTCAGCTACAACCTGTGGAGTGGTGCGCCCACCCCCACGACGGAGAATGCCACCCACTGGTTCTGGCTGTTGAGCCATCCGCAGCAGCTTCGAATTGCGGAAAAGCTGCAGTCCGCCCGGCGCAGCGCCATCATCACAAACCAATCGCTGGAGGAATTCATGGTGAAATACAACGTGCCGACCGCCGGGCCGTTGCAGGATTTCATCGCGATCCATTACCAACCGCTGTTCACCCTGCCCGATTTCAGGTTCCTCGTGCCCCACGGCAGCAAAGCTGTGCCTTTCGGCCTTGTCGAACGGTTCGAAAAGACGACCGGGGACGCAGCGGATGCCGATCATCTGATGCTGCGCGTCAATCTCGCCTTGGACGGAGTTCCAGCCAGCCTCCGCGCGGAAACCAGCCGTTACCCTTGGCCGGTGGTGCGTGATTACAATAACGCCACCGTCCGCGCCTACATTGAGCCGATCAATTCGTCCGGCCAGATCCTCGGTCCTGCTCTGCCGATGCCAACGACCGTTGCGCTGCACGGCCTGTATCGCCTCACGATCCTAGAAGCACAGTCCGCTCAAAATCCAAACCCGGGGGCCGTGCTCATCGTCACCGATCCCAAGGGCCGGGTACTGGGCGAAGCGCTCTTCCAGTAGGGCTCAGCGCCGTCGCGCCACCAACAGCAGACTCACCCCAAAGGGAAACGGCACGCGCGACCGTGCGCAACGTACGAAGACCCCCTTGAGTGCTGCGTTCAACCACACCGGTAGCGGGCGGTCCTCGGAGCGCGAGGCACCTGCCGGAGCAGGGAACCAACGTCGCCACCGCCGAACGAACCACACCACCGGGTAGACCAACACATTGGTGTAATTCACATGCAGGATTTCCCACTCCGCAGACGGGAACAGCGCCTTTAACTGGGGTCGGTCGTAGCGCCGATAGTGATGCAGCGCCACGTCCCAATCGCTCCACAGCGCCTTGCCCGCGGGCACCGTCACCAACGCAATGCCGCCCGGTTTAAGCAGGCGGTGAAAGCCCGCGACAACCGCCCGGTCGTCCGGCGTGTGCTCCAGCACATCGAGCGCGGTCACATACTCGAGCGATCCATCCGGCAACGGCACGCGGTCGCCCGTCAGGCTGATGATCTGGTCGGCGCGGAAGCGTTTCCGCAGCAGCTTGAGCGCCTCCTCGTGGTCATCGAGCACCATGACGCGGCAATGCGCCTCCATCTCCTGCGCAAAACGCCCCGTGCCCGCCCCGCAGTCGAGCAGCAGATGCTCAGGGAGCAATACGGCCACCCGCATCAGCCAAAGGCTCGCGATTTCTCGCTTGCCGACATAGTACCAATGGGTGCGCTCGATGATTGCAAGGTTGGTATATTCGGCCGGATCCATGAGAGGTGTTGCCAAAAAGTTGTTTTATCTCGGCGACTTGTCCAAGGTGAAAAGTATGAGCGGCGTTACCCCCGACTTCACCCAGAGCACCAGTCGACCCTCCTTCGCCGTTCTCGCTACGGCCATCTTTCTACTGGCCCTCTATTTTGCCATGGCTGTGGGTAGTAAGAGACACGAGAGCACGACTTCCGATGAACTCGTACACCTGACTGCCGGTGTTAGCTACTGGCAAAACCGCGATTTCCGACTGCACCCCGAAAACGGTATTTTGCCTCAGTATTGGGCCGCACTGCCCGCTTTGTTCGGCGGAGCGAAGTTCCCCGCTTTGGCCGATAATCCCTATTGGCGCACTAGCAACGCGTGGCATATAGGCTACCAATTCTTCTACGAGACCGGCGAGGATCACTTCCCTCGCCTTATGGCTGGTCGAGCAATGATCGCCCTGTTTGGTGTCGCTACCGGCTGCCTAGTCTTCTGTTGGTCGCGACGGCTCTTTGGCAATATCGGCGCACTGGTGTCGCTGACATTCTTCGCTTTCTGTCCAACCTTTCTGGCCCATGGAGCCCTCGTGACCTCGGACATGTGCATGTCTTTCTTCTTCCTCGCAACCGTAGGTACTTGGTGGTGGCACCTGCATGATGAACGCATGTGGGTCTGGTGGCTGTCCGCCCTAGTCCTTGGACTAGCCTTTGTCGCCAAATATTCTGCGGTGCTTCTGTTGCCAATGCTAGTCGCGATGGCCGCAGTGCGCGTAATCGCTAGTGAGCCTCTTGCCCTCGTCGGCCGAGTATTTGTCAATCGCAGAGAGAAAATTACCGCCATAGCTCTATCCACGATCGCTCACGGCGTTGTGGTCGTACTCATCATCTGGGCTTTCTATGGTTTTCGTTTTTCTGCCTTCAACCCTCATCTGCCATCGGCCGACCGCTTCATACGCCCTTGGTCATTCGTTATGGATCTGACCACGCCATCCGGTCGACTGATCCATATTCTCTTGGGTTGGCGGGCTTTACCTGAAAGTTACCTGTACGGTCTCGCTTATGTATTTAAAACCATAGCGACCCGCGCAGCATTTCTCAATGGCGAGTACAGTCTGACGGGGTGGCCAGCCTTCTTCCCTTGGGCTTTCTTGTTAAAAACAACCCCCTCCGTCTTGCTCGCCTTGCCTCTGACTGGATGGATTGGGTGGCGCCGTTGGACGGATGGTGCGCTTAGGCGCCAAGACATTTACCGGACCACCCCTCTCATTGTACTGTTTGTCATCTATTGGGTTTCATCACTGACCAGTCATTTGAATATTGGTCACCGTCATTTGATGCCGACCTATCCTGCTCTTTTCATTGCAGTAGGCATATTGGGTTCGTGGTTTGTGATTCGCCGGTGGATGCAATTCGTCCTCGTTGCCACTCTACTGACTAGTCATGTCGCCGCTTCCGTTAATATCGCCCCGCACTATCTCGCCTATTTTAACGCTCTCGGCGGCGGACCGGCGCAAAGCTGGCGTCATCTAGTAGACAGCTCCCTCGACTGGGGCCAAGATCTGCCGACCTTGAAGCTTTGGCTGACCGCACATGCAGGACATGAGCGAGTGTATCTCGCTTATTTTGGTACGAGTGAACCGGACTATTACGCCATTCGGGCCATGCGAATGCCTTTTCTGAATCTATTTAATAAGGTGAATCCTTGGTATGAAGTCCAAGGGGGCATATACTGCATCAGTGCTACTATTCTGCAGCATGTTTACAGCCCGTTACGAGGCGAATGGCGGCTAGCTTGGGAAAAAGAATATCAGGAAGGCCGGGCCAAAGAATCGCTCTTCCGTGAATACTGGAATAATTCAATCATACGACAGGAATTGGCGCAGAACGGTTATGCTGCGGCCTTCGAATCCACCTGGGTACGATATGATCAGCTGCGATTTGCTAGATTTTGCCACTACCTGCGCATGCGTGGCCCAGACGCGAATGCGGGGCACTCAATCCTGATCTACCGCCTCACAGACGAGGAAATCGCCAATGCGATTGGAGGTAATCTGTCGACCTGGACCGCATTGCTGGAAAAGACGGCCGCGGCGAAGCCATGACACATACGTCCACTCCTCCCTCCCACGGATTTCTAATTACGCTTTGTGTGTTCATTGCGCTGCTGCATGCCTTGATCGGGGTCAGAGCTACTGTTGGAAAATCAATGGGTGCGGATGAAATGGCCCATGTGGTCGGCGGCTACACTTTCAATCACTGGAACGATTACCGGCTGCATCCGGAAAACGGCATCCTGCCGCAACGCTGGCAAGCGCTGCCCGCGACTCTGGCCCGTATCGCTTATCCCCCGCTGCAGACTCCTTACTGGCACGAGTCCGATGTCTGGATGATCGGGCACGCCTGCTTTTATGAGCTGGGCAACGACCTCGACTGGTTGCTGCAGTCGGCCCGTGCCATGAACGCGGTGTTCGGCGCCGGCACGGTTTTGCTCGTCAGCTGGTGGGCCCGCCGATTGTTCGGGTGGGCCGGCGCATTGACCGCTGCGACCTTTTGCGCGCTGTGTCCGACGATGCTCGCTCATACCGCCCTGGCCACCTCCGACATGGCTATGTCGTTTTTCCTGCTGGCTTCGGGCACAGCCTACTGGATGCACCTGCATGACGGCCGGGCGCGCATGTGGTGGTTGAGCGCCGGGGTGTTCGGATTGGCCTGCGTGGCGAAATACACGGCGGTGCTGCTGCTCCCCCTCTTTGCCTTGCTGGCCCTGTGGCGGGTCTTTCGCTCCGAACCGCTCTTCTGGTTAGGCCGGACCGCCACAACGCGTTGGGCTCGCCTTTGGGTTGTGCTCGCCTCAACCCTTGGACACGGCTTGGTGGCGACGACGATCATCTGGGCGTTTTTCGGTTTCCGTTACTCGGCCATGAATCCGGCCCTGCCGGGCGGCGAGTTCAGCATCCCCTGGGTCGCGATTCTCTATGGTGGCGGCTGGAAGGCCGACGTCGTGCAATTCTGCCGCGACTGGCGTCTGCTTCCGGAAGGTTTTCTTTACGGCTTCGCCTTCGTCCTGAAGCACGCCGGACAGCGCGGCGCCTTTCTGGATGGCGACTACAGCATCTACGGTTGGGTCGAGTTCTTCCCCAAGGCTTTTCTGTACAAGACGCCTCCCTCCCTGCTGGTGAGCCTTGCGGTCAGCATGCTGTTCGTCGGATTGCATTCGCTCGGCCGGAGCCGGCAGCTGCTCCAGCGACTCTACGACTTCGCACCCGTCGCGCTGATGTTCTTGCTGTATTGGGCCGTCTCATTGCCGAGTCACCTGAACATTGGGCACCGCCACATTTTGCCCACCTACCCGCTGCTGTTCATTCTTACGGGTGCGCTGGGCTGGGCGACGGTCCGTTCCTGGCAAAAATCCGGATCGGCCGGACTGATCCTAGGAACGCTGTCCTGCCTGCTTCTCGGGTGGCAGGCCTATACGGCAGCCCGCATCCATCCCCACTACCTCGCGTACTTCAGTCCGGCAGCCGGAGGGCCCGAGCAAGGGTATCGTCACTTGGTCGACAGCTCATTGGACTGGGGCCAGGACTTGCCCGGCTTGAAGGTCTGGCTCGATCAGAACCGCCGTCCGGGCGAGAATCTCTACCTGTCTTACTTTGGGACCGGCGAACCCTCTTATTACGGCATCGAGGCCATCCGCATGCCGACGCTGCATAATTTCAAACACGCCACTCCCTGGTATTGGCCCGGTCCTGGGCTCTACGCGATCAGTGCCACGATGCTGCAGCATGTCTACTCCGGCATCCGTGGTCCCTGGACCGCGGAACTGGAACACCGCTACCAAATGCTGCGAGTCAACAATGCCAACTTTCGCCTGATCCAGACGCGCGCGCCCGGTTACGAACAACTGCTCGCATCCACCAGTCAGCAGGAATGGGAAACCGCGTGGCGCCTCTACGAGGAGTTGCGATTTGCCCGGCTCTGCCACTACCTGAGCGCGAGACCGCCCGACGCCCAGATCGGATTTTCCATCATGGTCTATCGTTTGCGCCCTGAGGAACTGACACTGGCCCTCGACGAGCCGGCCTCGAATTTGGTCCGAGCGATCGGTCGCATGTCCGGACCGGACGGCATCAAGCCGTAACCGAATTCCCCGGTCGGTCGGTTGGTTTCCTCAGCGCCCGCACGGCGGCAACCAAGGCCTCCATCAGCCAACCCGTCAGCAGGGCCATCAGCAGCCAATGGCTTGCCTGCATCGCCTGGAGACAGAACATCTCCCCCGTCGGCTGAAGCGCGATCCACCGGATGTTAGTCACAAAGCAATAAGCGCCGTCGCCCCAGAGTGCGACCACCAGGAAAGCCAACGACCAACAGGCCGCACGGGACCCGGTGCGAATCTGCAGCGATAACCACGGCCAGAGCCAGAGTGCGAAAATCCAACGGTACGCATAGCTGCTCCCGATCAGAAAACAGCCCGCAAGCAGCAACGCTCCCAAGGCAAAAGTGAGTCTTGCGCGAAATGTCTCCGGCGGTCCGTCCGCCAGTCCCTTGGTCCAACCGCGCCAAGCCAAGAACAGCGCCCCCGTCGCCAAGAGCAGCAGGTTGGCTAGCGTCAACCATTCTCCCTCCATATTCCAATTGCTCCACCATACGCGCGCCCCGAAAACATAAAGAGAACCGGGCAGGCGGAACATGGCTCGGACTATTTCCGTCCGCTCCAGCCACAGCACAGCCATGGCCGCAAGCACCGTCAGGAGACCGGTTCCTAACCAGTGTCGCAGCGGTCGCCCGATCAGCGCAAAAACCAGCACGCCGACAACCGGGTAGTACTTCAGACCCGTGCCAAGCACGATCATCAGACCCAGCCATGCCCGCGCCCACCCGCCGCCATTTGACCTCTGGGGCATCAATCCGGAGCCCAAGAGAATGAAGATGATGAGGTCATTGTTCGCCCGGTTGATCGCCAGAAGCATTGGCGGGGAAAGCAGCAGCGCCGCGGTGCACAGTGCCTCGACATAAGAGCGCGGCTTATTTGCGATCAGCGCAATAATGAGGAAGCCCAGCACACAGACTCCTCCAAAATAGAAATTATGCTCCCGCGTGAGGCCGAGTCGTCCCAACAACAGCCACCAGTCGGAATACACATGAGACCGCATCAGCGCATCAAGCGGATTGGCCGCGTAAGGATTCATGCCGGCCCGGACCGCGTCGTTGGCCGCGAGGACTGCATACGAATCGAGGAACCAGTGGCCGTAGTCGGGCAACCCGAGCAGCATGAGGATGCGGGGAAACAGGACTACCGCGGATAGACCCGCGACAACCAGGCCGATTAGCACGTAGCGTGGCGTTATCAGTCGCGGAATCCGGTTCAACGAACTGGAGGCGGGATGCTCCATGCTATTTCGCATCCTGCGATGGCTCCAAAGCGAACAGGAGGTAGGTGTCGTTGGTACGCACGGTTTTCAGGTTTCCCTTCAATCGACCGGCTGCGCCCGTACGGATCAAGAAATCAAAGCTGATCGAAGATCTTTTCAGCAAGAGGTGAGAATAACCCAGAGCCCGCAAGCGCTCGACCGCATTCTCGCCGGGGTTGGAATCGAAAAGAAAAGCGACTTCCGGGCTCCACAAAGGAACAAGCTCCCGGCCCGCCTTCCGAAAAATCCCCTGTGCTCCCGCCGAATCGGAGAGCACCTTCCCGGTAGGCAGCGCAGCTACCGCCGCAAGAAATGGCTTTTCGTTCTCGGCAAAATCCCTCTGCAAATCATATCCCGCCCGGGGCCACTCGTGCAGGGCAATACGATAAGGATTGGCAGGCAGCGTCCAGGCCCGGAGCGCCGCGTCCATTCCCCAAAGAGACAAGCCTGCGATCAGCAAGATTCTCCCGCGTCGCTGCTCGATTCTTGCGACCAGCCAAGCTCCACCCCAGGCGCAACCGAGCACGAGGAGCGGGCCAAGCACGCGCATCGCGTAGAACAAGCCGCCTCCGGTGTATGGGACCGAAGTCAGCCAGCAATAGGCGGCCAAGGCAGCAACCACCAAGGTGCCCAGCCAACCGGGCCGGCCACGAAAGCCCACGACACCCGCTAGCAAACCCAACAAAGCCGGCAGCGCACTGATTCCCAACAACCGCACGATCTCAATCCAGCCACCCCAATGACGCAATGCCACGCCGTAGGTTCGGACGTGGCCGTCCAGCCACTCGGCAAAGACCGCGTTCACTGGGAACAATCCACCCAAATCGAGCGGATAGAGCGGATTCCCTGTTCGGCTAAGATTCCGCAGATACCAGAGTCCTGGCAGCGCCAGCGCCATCAGCGCGAAAACGAGCGCCCGGCCCGGTTGGCGACGGATTACCCCCACCCAAGCGGCTCCAGCGAGGGTGAAACCCATTCCATATTCACGCGCGCATCCCACAAGAGCGGCACAACAAGCTGCCGCAACCAGAAGCGTTCCCCGCTCCTCCTGCTCCCATTGCACCAGATAATACACCATCCCGACCGCCCCCAAGGTGACGAAGCCGGTTTCTTGGCCGATATTGAACGCAAATTGCAGAAGAAAAGTTGCCCCGGCCAATGCGCAGGCCATCCAGCCGCCCGCTGGGTTGCTCCAGCCTGCGCCAACTGCGCGTAAAAGCACGATTACCCCCGCTAACTGCAAAAAGACCGGCAACATCGTCCAGTGTCGATCCATGCTCCCTGCGGCCAAATAGGTCCATGCATACTGGCTGGAGACGAGCGGAGCGATACCGTCCGCCCAAAAATACTGCTGAAAGTCGATCGCTCGGTACGGCGGATAAAAATCAAGCCCACCCGACTGCACCACAAGCTCGGCCAGATAATTCCATCGAAAGTCGACATCGGGCCCCGACAGAGGCTGCAGAATTGCACGCCAAACAGCCACGGCGGTGCCCGGCACCATTGGCAACGCCAGCCACCAATCTTGATCCGAGGGACTCGGGATGTGCGGTTCGCCGCGTGGCTGCCTCCAACGGAAAACCTGCCCGGAAAGCGCGACCAAACCCAGCCAGAGGGACATGGATAGTACATGAACCTCGATGCCCATGACTGAGAAACCCACCACTCCGACAAAGATAGCCAGCGCCGATATCACTCCCGCCGCAAAGACCGGAATCGGCCAACGCGCTCCGAACGCCCACCCCATTCCCGGCAACAAAAGTCCGGCAAGAACCAGCACCGCGCCGATGGTGTCATGCATCACGTTTTTGCGCGGAGAAGCGTCACGTTCCAGTGATCGAACTCCATTATCTTCCGAAGCGCGCAGCCGTGGCTAGGGCGGGAGACTTTCGTCTCTTCCTCTGTGCCATCTGTACCTCGGGCTGCCAAATCGCTCAACTGGGCACAAAAATCCCGCCGCGTGCGCCGGGCGACCGCGTCATGGATCGACGCTCTATCGGGAGATTCTGGAATATCCGTCATCAGTCGTGCGTCGGGTGAGTTGAGGCCGCTGCAGGCACGGGTCCCGGGATCGGAGGCAGGGCGGACTCATCGATGGAGACTAGCTGGCTGATGCGGACGAGCTTCGACCCAAAACGGCGTTCGGCCAACAACGTCAGGTGGAAGCCAAGCAGTTGCTCCTCTGGAATCACGGCATGATCGCCCTCGATTGAACCTGGGGGCAGGGTTTGCAAGACAATGATCCGGGAGAAGTTCACATCCGTAAGCTGGTAGCGCAGGCGGTCTGCCACCAAGCGTGCCCGCGAGATCAGGATGGAGGGTCTCTTCTCGATCAACCAAGGCAGGGTCGATCGGTTGCTTATGATCAAACTTGGGCCGGAACCCGTCGGCAGAGAGTTCACGTAGCGGCGTGTCCATTCGATTTCGTCGATGCCGACATGCGAATAATAGTGATGAGCAAACCGGGTGGTACTCACCCCGACGGCGTACGCGCCCACCACCACCAGCAACACCCGCGAGACCGGGCCGCGCACATCCCAAACGGCCGCAAACAACACGGCGCAAAAAGTCAGCAGAAGACACAACGGCAGGGCTAGCCGGGAGGCCATGCGATCGGAAAAATTCGACCAATAATAGCAGAACACCAGCAGCGTATTGATCAGGATGATCAGGCCAAATCCAGCAAGAGACAGCGCCGCGGGAGAAGCTGTCCGCCAGGCCGGACGCCGCCGAATGACGACCACCAGCAATCCGAGCAGTCCCGCAAGACCCGCCCATGAAAGCAGGCCCGAATTGGCCAGCTCGGAGGTATTGTTGAACAGAAAGTCGACCGCTCCCGCGAGGTTGCCGGAGAGATAGTCCAAAGAGAACCGTGTGCTGGCTTGCTGCGTCAGCTCCCACAGGATCGGGGTGTGGGAAACCACCTTGTTCTGCAGTGCGCAGGGCGCTAGCAGCAACGGAGCCAGCAACGCCTGCCACGGTAGGATCACCCGCTGTACCCGAAGCCATCCGAGCAAGCCGATCAGCGCGGCCGCACCGACGTAGAGCGCTGATTCGTACCGGGCTTGGGTGAGCAAAACCACAGCCAGTAGGAACGCGGCAAACGACTCGTCACCCGGGTTGCGCAGATAGACGGTACCAAGGGTCAGACTCACCAGGATCATGACGACATTCAAGAGCTCCATGCCCGATCCGGTCGCGTTTTGCCCGAGCAGCGGCAGCGAACCCAACAGCAGGACCGCCAGCAGCCCCCCGCGCCAGTGGGTGAGCAATCGTCCGAATTGAAACGCGAGGAACAGCGCCAACGGATATAGTCCGGCGTTAACCAAGAATGCGTTCAACGGCCGGTAGCCCGTGAGATCGTGCAGGAGCGAAACAACAAACGGATAAAGGTAAGGCCGCTTGTCCATGTAATTGTCGGTCGAGAGGAACACGCCTTGGATGTCGTAACCGCGCACCATGGTCGCTACGTCGCGAAAAAAGTGCATGTTGAACGCCGTCGATTGCAGCACGAATTCGTCGTTCAGGATTTTGCTCTGGAATGGCTCGGCGGCAATGGCCACCGCCGACAGCAGGCCGATCACGGTCCCCACCAGCCAAACCTGCTTCCGCGTCAAAGGCGGTACGGACTCCCCGGGTGCGGTTTTGCGCAGTTGCCAGAGGGCGTGCAAAAACAGCCCGAAGGCGGCCAGCATCACATAGTATCCGCCGCGCTTCACGAATTCCTCCGCGGTCGCGACCGGGATGGCCAGAAATCCGAGATAAACGGCCCCCACGCCCGAAAGTCCAAACAGGCAGAGACGCACTTCCGAGCGCCGCCACCATGAAAGGATGCTGGATTGGATCGGTTCCAAGAGAAAAATCTCAGGGCAATCGCTGAATGAACTTCTTGAAGTATTCGTCGCGTACTTTCTCCAACTGCGCGGGCGTGAGTTTCTCCAGCGAAGACGAAGACTTGCTCGGCATCACCACCGGGCCCTCCCGGATGGATACCACCCTGCTGATCCGGCTCACCGTCAGCGGCGTGAAACGACGTTCCCACACCGTCTCCAACTGATAATCCGGCCCAAGATCGTCTGAGGACTGGACGAAGCACTTCCCGCTCGCGGCATCCACGTCCAAGCGTTGGAACGCATAAATAGCCGTGAACGTGTGGTTGCGGAAATGATAGACAATATTCTCCTTGTGCTGCAGCGCCTGCAGCATGGGGGTCGCTGACACGAGATGCGTGACCCAAGTAATCGCGCTATTATCGATGAAGAGGTAGTCGCGTTCGGGATGCGTGGTAATGAACTCGCGCCGCCACTCCGTCTCGCGGCCGACATAATACTCCAGCGAGTAGTCATGTCGGGCCATTGCTGGAAGCGAATGAGAGAAAATCCCTCCCAGCGCCACGAGCAAAAGAACCTGCCAGTTCCAGAGCCGCTCCCGTCCCAACTCCGCTGCCACCAGTACGACAGCCAAGACCAGACACAGGTTAAGCGGCAGACTGAGGCGCCGGATTACCGGATCGTCGAACTTACCCCAAAAGTAGCACATCAACAGCAGGGTGTGCGCCGCAAAACCCAAGCCATACAAGGCGAGCGCGAGTCTTGCCGGCAGCTGCTTCCGGGCTTCCCGGAGCGCCTTATAGGCCCACAGCGCGAAGAACGGCAGGGCGAGGAAACCCAGCACGGAAAGGACGAGGGAGTTGGACTGCTCGCCGGTGGTATTGAAAAAGAAATTCAGGGCGTGCCCAAGGTTCTCCGGCACATAGGCAAGGGCGAAGGGCCTGTCGTAGCCGGGCTGGCTGGCCAGTTCCCAAGATGATGTCCGAACACTGAATACTTTGTTGTGCAGCGCGTAAATGACGAGGAACAGCGGGGAGAAAACGAAAATCCAACTCAGGACGGGACGCCTCTCGGTCCACCAAACCCAACCGATGATCAAGGCCACGGGCAGGAGAAACAGGACGGACTCATATCGCGTGAGAGCCAACAGTATTCCGGACAGCAAAAATGCGTCGAGCGAATCCTGATTGCGCCACTCAAGGAAGATCATGCCGAGCAACAACGTCAGCAGGATCATCACGAGATTCAGCAACTCGAAGCCTCCTCCGGTCGCATTTTGCGCCAGCAGCGGCAGGCTGGTGAGCAACAGCACCGCCACCGCGCCCGCACTACGACCGGCTAATCGGCGGCCGACTTGGTAGGCGAGCCCGAGCAACCCGAAGGTCAAAACCGTATTCAGGGCAAAGACATTCTCTGGACGATAACCGGTCAGATCATGCAGTGTTGAAACCAGAAACGGTTGGAAGAGCGGCCGCTTGTCGAGTTGCCCGTTCAGTAACTGGAAGGCCCCCTGGATATCATTCCCTCGCATCGGCACCAGTGCCGCTTTTTCAAAATGCATGCTCATCGAGGTGCCGAGCAACATGACTTCATCCATCAGAATCTTGAAGCCATAGGCTTCGTGGACCAACAGGACCATCCCGCAGACCAAAACCAGGGCCGCTGGCCACCGCGGAGCGGAGTAGAGGGCACCCCACCCTGACAACTGAGTACGGACAACCCGAATGAGCGACCAGGCAAACAACACAGTTAACAACAGTATCACCCAGTATCCGCCAAAAATCACCGCTCGCATCGCTTGGTCGGATGTGAGCGTGAAGAAACCTAACACCAAGGCCAACAGTGCACAAAGCGCCCACAAAATGAGTCGGCGGTCATAGTCCCGAAATGAGAATCTCATCATAAAAAAGCCGTCCATCTGACGATGGACGGCCTGATTAAAAACTAAAGCCTTGTTTACGTTAAGGCGCGTAGGTGATGGTGCGCGCGCCTGCGACACCGAGGATCGTGATCGTCTGACCCTGGGTGTAACCCGTGGGATAGGTTTCACCAGCGACCGTGTTGACGGCCTTCACGTAGTTCGTGGCGCCAACCAAGTTCGCGGAGATAACGGAGGAGACGCCGTTCTCCAGAAAATATTGGTCAGACGCTGCGGACAGCTGGCGCGCGTTGTTCAACACGGCCTTGTCCTGCGATGACTGGCGGACCTTCTGGAACGCCATTCATGGGTATGTTTGTTATTATTTTTGAAGCTCGAATGAGCTTCTTTAGTAGAGTCTTTTTGCCAATGGGAGGCAAGAGCCGATTCGCCGTGCGCCAAACAAAAAAGCCAACAGCGATGCTGTTGGCTTTGCTCATTCCAAGATATTGGTATTAAGGCGCGTAGGTGATGGTACGCGCACCCGCGACACCGAGAATTGTGACCGTTTCACCTTGAGTATAACCTGCGGGATAGGTTTCACCAGCGACCGTGTTGACGGCCTTCACGTAATTCGTGGCGCCAACCAAGTTCGCGGAGATAACGGAGGAGACGCCGTTCTCCAGAAAATATTGGTCAGACGCTGCGGACAGCTGGCGCGCGTTGTTCAACACGGCCTTGTCCTGCGATGACTGGCGGACCTTCTGGAACGCCTACAATTCTGTACGCGTGTATGCGCTGGGCTGAACAAAACTCTATCAACCAAAGGAGGCAAGAGACTATTTGTCAGCAGAAAGTTAAACCTAATACACACGCCTCTCTACCAGGCTCTTGATTCACGCTCCAAACGCGTGCGCCGGGCATTCAATCCCTCCGCCCGCCTTAAAGCAGTCCGCTCACCGGCACCTCGTCCGCATCCTTCCAAAGCAGATCCAGCCGATATTTTTCGCGGTTCTCGTTGGTGAAAAGGTGCACCATCACATCAAAGGCATCAACCACAGTCCAACCGCTGCCTTGGCTGGTATCGATCCCTAGGATCTTCACTTTCTCGGCGTCGATCACTTTCTCCAGCTCGACACGCAGGGCGCGCAGATGCGGATCGGAAGTCGCGGTACCGATCACCAGGTAGTCGGTGATGCTTGAAAGCCGGCCAACGTGATAAATCCGCACATCGCCCGCCTTCTTTTCGTCGAGCGCCCGCACCACGAGCTGGAGCAACCGATTGGTCGGAGCCTTCGCCCGTTTCGCCGGTTTGGCAGTCTTGACGGCTTTTACCTTGAGGGAGCCGGCGGCCGCGCGGCGTGGCGTGGTGGTTTTTTGGGGAGCGGAGGCTTTCTTCATCGACTCAACGATACAGCCGCTTCGCCTCAATGTAGGCGATAACTTTTTGCGGACAGAAATAATTCAACGACAACCCCGCCTGCACTCGTCGCCGCAGCTCGCTCGAGCTGATCTCGATCAAGTGACCGTCGCAACGGTGCAGCACCAACCCTGGAATCTCGGGGTGCGGCTTGGTCGGATGCTTCGGGCGTTCGAGGAAGATGAACTCAATCATTTTGGCCAGCTCGCCGATGTCCTTCCACTTATGCAGCAAGGGCAGCTGATCGCCGCCGATGATCCACCGAAGCTCGTCTTTCGGGAACGTCGCCTTGAAATGCCGCACCGAGTCGATCGTGTAGCTGATGCCACCCTTGTTCAGTTCGTAATCGGAAATCTCCAACCGGTGGTCCCACTCGATGGCCGCCTGCAACATCGCTAGGCGGTCCTCGCGAGTCGATTGCACGTCGTTCGGTTTCAGCGGTGCCTGCGCCGCCGGCACAAGGATGAGACGGTCGAGTTGGCATTGCTCCAGCACATCCTGCGCCGCGATCAAATGACCGAAGTGCACGGGGTCGAAACTGCCGCCCAGAAAACCGATTCTCATGGAGGGGCTACCTCTGCGCAGGACTCGCCCGCGGCGCAAGGCCATTCCCGGCACCGCACAGCCCTCGTACACTCGTTGTCCATTCGCCGCGCGGAATGCCCGGGGTGGGACTCGAACCCACACTTCCTTGCGGAAAGGGGATTTTAAGTCCCCAGCGTCTACCATTCCGCCACCCGGGCGCAGCGCTCTCCCTTAGATGCGCGTCCGCCGTCGCGACGCGAGCCAAACCTGCGCGGCCGCCGCCTGCTTCGCCTGGTCTCGCCCGGCCGTCAACGTCCGCTGGCGCAACCCATCCCGCCCGCCGCGCGTTTGGTCGACGCCTTGTTGGCATTTTTCGCGCGTCCGCATATCTTCCCACCCATGCCAAGGGTGAGGCTCGCTCTCTTGCTCGCACTGCTGACGGGGTCGCTCCACGCCTCGCTGAACGAGGTGCTCTACGCCCGGCAATTGCTGAATCACATCACCCCGGCGCGGGTCGTCCGCTTCGAGCTCGCTGATGACTCTGGAGACTCCCCGCCGCCCGTTTACTCACTGGTCTTCGACTTCGATCACATCCTCTGGGCCTACTTGCCTGCGGGCGGCTCCGTCCCCCTCGGGCCGCTGGATGACTCGGCCCGTTTCACTCCCGAACTCATTGCCCGGCGCTTGGGCGACGCCGACACGCGCATCCGCAATGTCGTCGTCTACGACAACGACGTTTCCCGCCTGCGCCTCCTGCCCCGCGCCTTGGACAACGGCTGTTTCCTCGGCTGCATTCTGGAACTCGTCAATCAACTCGAGAGCGGCGAAAGCATCCAGGAGGCAGGCATCGTGTTTCTCACGGGCAACCAACCGCCGCCCGGTGCGCCCGTTCCCGCTTCGCGCCTGTTTGCTCATCAGGGCCACGCGCTGCTGGTTTACCGGACCGCGCATTACTGGGTCGGCTACGACCCCAACGCCTCGGGCCAGTCAATCGACCTCTCGGCCATCTACTTGGGAGCAGCCGCCGACCCGCTGTTGCTCCGCCATGCCGCCCGTCTGAACTACCCGGCAAATCGCGCCCGCTATCTGCCCGTCTCCGCCGACGTGCTCACGCATCTCGGCAACGATACCCTCTGGCTCCGCCGGCTGGAAAGGCGCGATACCGAGGCGCTCATCTTCTAGCGCGGCTGCCGGAGGGCAAACTCCTCCGGCTCCGCGGCACCCGATACGCGCCACTCAGGCGTTTTCCCAAGTCGCGCAGGGATGCTTGTGCCTAGCCGGGTCGTTAGTTGCCGCACGCCCTGCATGAATTCTCCAACTACCCAAGACACGGACCGCACCCAACCTCGACACCACCCCGCCGCCTGCCTTAGACCTCCGCCTTCCCCACCCAC
This sequence comes from Opitutia bacterium, assembly GCA_016187925.1. Taxonomy (GTDB): domain Bacteria; phylum Verrucomicrobiota; class Verrucomicrobiia; order Opitutales; family Opitutaceae; genus Didemnitutus. The sequence goes on from JACPIS010000009.1 coordinate 196,040, forward strand.
GCCACCCGATGACCCCCGGTGCCAAATTCCGTGCCGCCATCCAAGCCGAGCATCCGCTCCAGATCGCCGGCGCGATCAACGCCTACGCCGCCCTCCTCGCCGAGCGCGCCGGCTTCCACGCCCTCTACCTCTCCGGTGCCGGCGTCGCCAACCACTCCTACGGCCTGCCCGACATCGGCCAAACCGAACTCGCCGACGTCCTGATTGACGCCCGCCGCATCACGGGCCGCGTGAGCCTCCCGCTGCTCGTCGACATCGACACCGGTTGGGACGACCCCGCCGCCGCCGTCCGCGAGCTGGCCCGCGCCGGCGTCGCCGCCGTGCACATCGAGGACCAGGTGCCCGCCAAGGTCTGCGGCCACCTGCCCGGCAAGCACCTCGTCTCCACCGCCGACATGGTCGCGCGCGTGCAGTCCGCCGCCGCCGGCAAACCCGACCCGAGCTTCGTCGTCATGGCGCGCACCGATGCCGCCGCCAACGAAGGCGTCGCCGGCGCCATCGCTCGCGCCGAAGCCTACGTCGCCGCCGGGGCCGACATGATCTTCGCCGAGGCGCTGCACACGCTCGACGACTACCGCGCGTTCACCACCGCGATCAAAGCGCCCGTCCTCGCCAACCTCACCGAGTTCGGCAAAACGCCCTTCTTCACCGTCGACGAGCTCCGCTCCGCCGGCATCGCGATGGTGCTCTACCCGCTCAGCGCCTCGCGCGCCGCCTCCGCCGCGTCGCTTGCCGTCTACCAAGCCATCCGCCACGACGGCACCCAGAGAAACGTCGTCGACCGCATGCAATCCCGCACCGACCTCTACGCTACCCTCGGCTACATCCCGCCGAAGGAGAAGTGACCCGCCTCCTGTCCCCCGTCTTCTGTTCTCTGTCCTCTGTTCTCTGTTCTCAGTCACCCCATGTCCGACCCCACGCCCCAATCCTCCGCGCCCAAAGTCAAAAAATCCGTCGCGTTGTCCGGCGTCGCCGCCGGCAACACCGCCCTCTGCACCGTCGGTCACTCGGGCAACGACCTGCATTACCGCGGCTACGACATTGCCGAGATCGCCGCACAGGCCACCTATGAGGAGGTCGCCCACCTGCTCGTGCACGAGCGCCTGCCAAACCGCGCCGAACTCGACGCCTATCGTGCGCGCCTCATGAAGCTCCGCGGCCTGCCCGCCGCGCTCCGCGCCGTGCTCGAGCAGATTCCGCGGGACGCGCATCCGATGGACGTCCTCCGCACCGGCTGCTCCATGCTAGGCAATCTCGAACACGAGAAACTCCCCGCCGCCGGCGGCAACGCCTCCACGGCCGACGGGGCGCGCGCCATCGCGGACCGCCTGCTGGCCTGCTTTCCGTCGATGCTGCTCTACTGGCACCACTTCGCCACCACCGGCAAACGCATCACCGTCGAGACCGACGATCCGTCCATCGCCGCGCACTTCCTGCACCTGCTGCACCAGAAGCCGCCCGCCGCCTCGCACGTCCGCGCGCTCGACCGTTCGCTCATCCTCTACGCCGAGCACGAGTTCAACGCCTCGACGTTCACCTGCCGCGTCATCGCCGGCACGGGTTCCGACATCTACTCGTGCATCACCGGCGGCATCGGCGCGCTGCGCGGCCCGAAGCACGGCGGGGCCAACGAGGTCGCTCTCGACATCCAGCTGCGCTACGCCACGCCCGAGGAGGCCGAGGCCGACATCCGCGCCCGCATGGCCCGCAAGGAGATCGTCATCGGTTTCGGCCATCCGGTCTACACCATCGGCGACCCGCGCAACCCGATCATCAAGGAGATCGCCCGCGGCCTCAGCACCGAACAGGGCGACCTGAAACTCTTCAACGTCGCCGAGCGCATCGAGACGCTCATGTGGACCGAGAAAAAAATGTTTCCCAACCTCGATTGGTACAGCGCCGTCGCCTATCATCGCATGGGCGTGCCGATGCTGCTGTTCACGCCGCTCTTCGTCATGGCGCGCACCGCCGGCTGGGCCGCGCACGTCATCGAGCAGCGCATCGACGGCAAGATCATCCGCCCCGGCGCGAATTACACCGGCCCGGCGAACCGCCCCTTCGTGCCGATCACGCAGCGATAAGCGGTAAGCTCAAAGCTCTGAATCGTTCGCTTATCGCTTACAGCCTAAAGCCTACAGCTCTTCATGTCCTCCCACATCTCGAACGTCCGTCCCGCTCCCGACCAATTGCTCGTCGACCTCGCCGACTACGCGCTCAACGCCAGGATCGCGAGCGACGAGGCCTACGACACCGCGCGCTGGTGCCTCGCCGACACGCTCGCGTGCGGCATCATGGCCCTCGCCTACCCGGCCTGCACCAAGCTCCTCGGGCCCGTCGTCCCCGGCACCTCCATCAAGCACGGCGCACGCGTCCCCGGCACCAGCTACGAGCTCGATCCCGTGCAGGCCGCGTTCAACGTCGGCGCGATCATCCGCTGGCTCGACTTCAACGACACCTGGCTCGCCGCCGAGTGGGGCCACCCGTCCGACAACCTCGGCGCCATCCTGGTCACCGCCGACTGGCTCTCTCGCAACGCTGCCGCGGGCACCACGCCCGCCGCCTTCAGCTCTCGCCTCTCGCCTCTCAACTCTCAACTGAAGGTCAGGGATCTCCTGACCTTCATGATCAAGGCTCACGAAATCCAAGGCGTTCTCGCTCTCGCCAACTCCTTCAACCGCGTCGGCCTCGATCACGTGCTGCTCGTCCGCGTGGCCTCGACCGCCGTCACCACGGCCATGCTCGGCGGCACGCGCGAGCAGGTCATCAACGCCATCTCGCACGCGTGGCTCGATGGCTCCGCGCTGCGCACCTACCGCCACGCGCCCAACACCGGCTCGCGCAAATCCTGGGCCGCCGGCGACGCCACCAGCCGCGCCGTCCGCCTCGCCCTCATCGCGATGACCGGCGAGATGGGCTACCCGTCCGTGCTCACCGCCAAGACCTGGGGCTTCCAGGACGTCTCCTTCAAGGGCAACCCGCTCAAGCTCGCCCGCCCGCTCGACAGCTACGTGATGGAAAACGTGCTCTTCAAGATCTCCTTCCCCGCCGAATTCCACGCGCAGACCGCCGTCGAATGCGCCATGAAGCTCCACCCGCTCGTGCAGGGCCGCCTCGACCAGATCGCGCGCGTCGAGCTCACCACCCACGAGTCGGCCATCCGCATCATCGACAAGTCCGGCCCGCTGCACAACCCGGCCGACCGCGACCATTGCCTGCAATACATGACGGCCATCGGGATGATCTTCGGCGCGCTCACCGCCGATCACTACGAGGACAAGGTCGCCGCCGACCCGCGCATCGACGCCCTCCGCGCCAAGATGACCGTCGCCGAGGACAAGTCCTACTCGAAGGACTACCTCGACCCCGAGAAACGCTCCATCGCCAACGCTGTGCAGGTCTTCTTCAGCGACGGCTCCCAGACCGACAAGATCGAAGTCCACTTCCCCATCGGCCACCGCCGCCGCCGGAGCGAAGGCATCCCCGTCCTCCAGCAAAAAGCCCACGCCGCCTTCGCCGCCCACTACGGCTCCGAGAAAGCCGCTGCACTCATGTCCCTCTTCACCGGCCGTGCGAATCTGGAGACGATGCCCGTGCACGAGTTCGTGAGCGCGTTCGTGAAGTGAGCCTCACGCACAACTCTCCACTCCCCCCAAGGCGCGGCTATGCGGTCACGACTTGTGATCGCATCGCTGACTCGACGCTCCGACTGATTTCTGCATCGTTCGCGTCACGGGCCGCCACTCCTTATGTGCGCCCGTCTTCGCTCCACTTTGCCGCGGCAAGCCCGCCCACCCTCCTCCGCTCTCACCTCGGTTGAGAGCGTCATTCACACGATCCGCGGTGAACGCGTGGTCCTCGACGCCGACCTCGCCAAGCTCTACGGCGTCGAGACGAAGGCCCTCAATCAAGCCGTCCGCCGTAACCGCGAGAAATTCCCACCGGACTTCATGCTCGAACTCACACTCGCTGAAGCAGAGCAACTTAGGCGTTCAAGGTCACAATTTGTGACCGCATCCTCGGGCCGCTCTTTGAGGTCACAAATTGTGACCTCAAACGTCGGGCGCGGCGGTCGCCGTTACCTCCCCTTTGCCTTCACCGAACACGGCGCGATCATGGCCGCGAATATCCTGAATTCCCCGCAAGCCGTCTCGATGAGCGTCTTCGTCGTCCGTGCGTTCGTGAAGATGCGCAGCCTGCTCACTGACACGCGCGGGCTGGCGAAGAAACTCGCGTCCTTGGAAAAGGAGCTGACCTCGCGGCTCGACTCGCACGAAACCGCCATTTTCGACGTGCTGCAGCGCATCATGCTCCTGCTCGAGCCACCGGCCGCGTCCGGTGTGCCGGACAAGGAAATGGGCTTTCACACCACGCTTAAACCCGGACGGAAATAGCCCGGGCTCACATCCGCGCCCTCCGTGAAATCCGTGGTCGCATTTCCGATCTGAAGCCGCCTACCCGATCTCCCGCTCGATCAGCTTCGCCAGCAGGAACCGGTGACACTCCTTGGCGTCCTCGGCGCAGTGGCAGAGGAGCGTGACGTTCTGCTTCTCCGCCAGCTTCGCCACCAGCCGGAGCGTGAACTTCTGGCCGTGGTTCTTGATCGTGGCGTTGTCGGCATCGACCGCCGCCGGGGCGAAGAGCTCGTCGCGGTAGCGTTTGCCGAATTCTTTCCAAGGGATTTCTCCCGCCAGCACGGATTTCAACAGCGTTTCGCTCGGGCCGAGGTTGGCCATCCACACATCGTAGCGGTCCACCGGCAGGCCGCGTCCGCGGAAGCGCGCCACGAGCAGCCGCCATCCATCCGCCGGCTCGATCGGCGAGTGCACTGACTTCGTCTTCAGCATGCGTGCACGTTAGCACGGCCGGCCCGGCGCGCAACTTCGCCCTCGCCCTTCGGCCATGGCGCGGGCGTCACGCCTTCGCCTTGGCGCTGCGTGCGGGCTTCGCCTCGCCGGGCAGCGAGCGCTGGCGATAGGTCTCGTAGTCGGGCACGAGCCGCTCGTAGGCGCCGTGCATCAGCGGCGAGGAAATCATGAAGTCCGCCGTGGCGCGGTCGCACGCGGTCGGGATGTTCCAGACCACGGCCATGCGCAGCAGCGCCTTCACGTCGGGGTCGTGCGGCTGCGGCTCGAGCGGGTCCCAGAAGAAGATGAGGAAGTCGATCTTGCCCTCGACGATCAGGGCGCCGATCTGCTGGTCGCCGCCGAGCGGGCCGCTCTGGAGCTTGGACACGGGGAAGCCGAGCGTTTTCTCCATCATGGCGCCGGTGGTGCCGGTGGCCCAGATTTCGTGCACCGAGAGGGTGTTGCGGTTGAACTTCGCCCACTCGACGAGGTTCTGCTTCTGGCCGTCGTGCGCGACCAGCGCGATGCGCTTCCGCGCGGTCATGGTTACTGGCTTGTAGGTCATCGGCATGAGAGGAAGGGATGGAACCCGAGGCTACGGCTGCAGCGCGGGCGCCGCAAGGTCGCAGGCGCACGTATGACGAGCGCCCGCGCGGGGCAGCAACCCCACCCGGCCGTGAGGTTATACCAATCCCCGGTAGCATTTGGACTTTGGCGCGGCAGCGCCGGTAGGGACGGACCGCCGGGCCGTCCGCGAATGTCCTTACGGCGCGCCCAGCGGTCGCGCCCTACCTCGTCGAACCTAGTCCGATAGTTTACTTCCTACGTGCGCCTGGTATTACTCCGGCGTTGACGGCCCGGCTCGCCGGCGCGGTAGTTTGGACTTCCGCAACGGCCATCCCGGCGGTTGCGCCTCCTCCTGCTCCCCATGAAAAAGCTCCTCCTCTCCCTCCTCGTCACCGCCGCGTACCTGCTGGGCGCCGCGCCCGCCTCGGCCGCCGACACCGCACCGAAGTCCGTCATCCACGTCGTCACCGTCACCTGGAAGGCCGGCACCACGCCCGAGCAGATCCAGGCCGCGCTCGACGGCGCCCAGGCCCTGCCCGCCCAGTACGCCGGCATCACCCGCGTGTGGACCCGGACGCTCAAGGCCCAGGGCGAGCGCACGCACGCGATCGTCATGGAGTTCGCCGACGAAGACGCGCTCAAGAACTACACGAAGAGCCCGGCGCAGGAGACTTGGTACAAAGTCTATCTGCCCATCCGCGACCACAGCACGACGTTCGACATCACGAACTGAGCCGCGCCGCACGCGCACCGATCCCCGGGCCGCCGCGAGGCGGCCCTTTTGTTTGGCCCGGCCACCAGCGGGGGCGGCACCCGGCACGCCGCAGAAAAGCCGCTTGACGTTTCCAGAACACTCGTTCCAGTAAGCGTCATGCCCCGCGCCAAAGAGTTCGATGAAGCCGAAGTGCTCGACCAAGCACTGGAGCTGTTCCGCGCGCGCGGGTTCAAGCACACGTCCTTCGCCGATCTCGTCGACGAGCTCGGCGTCAGCCGCCAGAGCCTTTACGACACCTACGGCGACAAGCAGGCGCTCTACCACACCGCGCTGAAGCGCTACCTCGACCGCGGCACCGATTTCATCCGCCGCAAGCTCGAGGAGCCCGCTCCGGTCCGCAAGACGCTGACCGATCTTTTCGAGGACATGATCTCCGCCAACTGCGAGTGCGGATCGCCCGGTTGCCTGATGGTCAACTCCATGGTCGAGCTCTCCCCGCACGACGACGCCACGCGCGCCCTCGTGCTGGAACACGCCCGCACCTTTGAAAACCTCTTCGCCTCGCGGCTCAGCGCGGCGCAGCGCAAGGGCGAGATCGCCAAGGCCAAGGACCCCGTCGCGCTTGCCCAGTTCCTCTATCACACCGTGCTCGGCCTCGCCGTCGCCTCGCGCGCCCTCGGCGACCAGGCGAGCCTCCGCCAGACCGCCCGCCTGGCCTTGCAGGTGCTCGACTGAATTTCTTTCGCTCGATATGGAACGTCTGTTCTATTAAAGCATCCCACCCCGTCTCCCCTCCATTTCCCCTCCATGATCAATCAAACCTATCTCGTCACAGGCGGCACGACCGGCATCGGTCTGGCCACCGCCCAACTCCTGAGCGCCGAGGGCGCGAAGGTCATCGTCACGGGCCGCAATCCCGCGACGCTCGCCGCCGCGCGCCAGCAGCTGCCCGCGGGCACCGTCGTCCTGCGCTCCGACTCGGGCTCGCTCACCGACGCGCAGGCGCTCGGCACCGAGGTGCAGAAACACGCCGGCCGGCTCGCTGGCGCGTTCCTCAACGCGGGGACCGCGCAGTTCGGGCCGTTCGAAACGATGACGCCGCAGCATTACGACGACCTGTTCAACGTGAACGTCCGCGGCCTGTTCTTCCAATTGCAGTCGCTCCTGCCGCTGCTCGCCAACCCGAGCACCGTCGTGCTCAACGCCTCGATCGCCGCCGAGCTGGGCTTCCCCGCCACCAGCCTCTACTCGGCCACCAAGGCCGCGGTGGTTTCGCTCGGCAAATCGCTCGCCGTGGAACTCGCGCCGCGCGGCATCCGGCTCAACACGCTCAGCCCCGGCCCGATCAAGACGCCCATCTACGCCAAGCTCGGCCTCCCCGCCGAGGCGCAACCGGGCTTCGAGGAGCACATGGCGTCGCAATCGCTCTTCAAGCGCTTCGGCGAACCGGGCGAGGTCGCCCGGCTCGCGCGCTTCCTGCTCTCGGCGGATTCCAGCTACATCATCGGCGAAAACCTCACCATCGACGGCGGCGCCCGCCTGACCTGAGCCGCCGCTGCACCCCTCCGCTCCCGGCAATTTTCCCCATGCCCTCCCCATTCCCTCAAAGTCTGCGCGCTGCGCTGCTCGGCAACGCCGCGTTCTCGCTGCTGTCCGGTGTGTCGTTCGTGATCTTCGCGGCTCCGCTCGCGGCGTTCGTCAGTGCCGCAAGCCAACCCGCCGTCTTCCGTCTGGTCGGTCTCGGCTTGCTCGTGTTCGCCGGACTGGTCGGCGCGCTCGGCCGGCGCGCCCGACCCGATCCGTGGCTCGCACTGGGGGTCAGTTTTGCTGACTTGGTGTGGGTGCTCGGCAGCGCCGTGCTGCTCGCACTCGCGTGGAGTCAGCTCACCGCCGGCGGCGCCGCGCTCACCGCCGGGATTGCGGCAGCCGTGCTCGGCATCGCGCTCGCGCAACTTCGAGGCATCGCACAGACGTATGCCGCAGACGCCAGCGGGCGTTCGCTGGTTTGCCTGGAAATTCACAGTGCCGGCCGGCCGGACGTCATCTGGCGCAACCTGTCCGATCTGGGCAGCATAGCGCGCTTCGCTCCGTCGCTGAGCTTCTCGCGGCTGCGCGACCCGGCGGTCACGCGCGTCGGCGCTGTCCGCGAATGCGGGGACCACGGCGGCCGCGAGTGGGCCGAACTCTGCAAGAGGTTCGACGCGGCTGCGCGCGAGATCGAGGCCGACTTTCTGGTCGACGAACCCGGTTTCCCGTTTCCGTTCGCCGCGCTGGAGGGCGGCTGGAGCGTCCGAGCGGGTGAGGCCGGCGGCTCGGTCGTGCGGGTGTGGCTGCGCGGCAGGCCGAAGCCGCGGCTGCTGACGCCGCTCATCTTGCCGTTGCTCGAGTGGCAAAGCCGCCGGACGTTCGGTCCCACCGTTCAGCGCCTCGCGCAGGAGCCCGGCGCTCCGGCGTCCCCGGACCTCGCAAGATGGGCGATCATACCCTGCTGACTCCGCGTCATGATTTCCGTCGTCATCGTTCTCGCCGCGCTGTGCCTGCTGGTGGCCACCGATACCGGTGGTTCCTCGGGGTAGCGCCGGCCGGTGTCTGGTGCAGTATCGAGGCGCGGTCCCCAGGGGTGTGGGCCGCGCCTCGTTATTTTCCCGCCGCCCCCCGGCGATCACCCTCCGCGCCGGCCGAAGGGAAAGCCGAAAGGCCCGGGCCGATCCGCCCTCGATTTCATGCGCACTGAACGGCAAGACGCGCGCACTGTTGGAGTTTGTATCGCCCGCGGCCGGGGATAGCCTGTCAACCTGAGCCGGGATGGCGGCATTCCGACCACGCTGGCACAACTTCCACGACCATGAACTCGCTCCCTCCCGTCGCCGGCCGCCGCCGGGGATTCCGGTCCGATGACGACTGACGTCCAGACCACCCCTTGGTCGCACCACGAGGGACCGGCTCCCGCGGCCGGCCGGTGGTTCCGGCAGATCGCTGCCGTCGCCGGGATCATCGTCGCACTAATCGGGCTGGGCACGCTTGTGCTGCAGCTTACGACCCTCTCCGCGGTCGGATCGGCGCCGGCCGCGAGCATCAACATGAAGACGAACACCGCGGTCGGCCTGGCATTGGCGGGCGGTGTGCTGTTCCTGCTGGCCTGCTGCCGCCAGCGGCGCCGGGTGCGGGTGGTGGCGCAGATCGGCGCGGTGATCGTGGCGTTGCTCGGCTTGCTGACGTTGGGTGAGCACCTGTTCGGCTGGCATCTCGGCATCGACGAGTTGCTGGACCGCGAGCTGCCCGGCGCACTGGCCCCGTTCGGCCCCAACCGCATGGTGCCGGCCACTGCGCTGTGTTTCCTGCTGATCGGCAGCGCGCTGCTGTTGACCCAGTTGCGTTCCGCTGCCGCCAATCTCCCGGCCATAGCCGCGCTGGCGCTGGCCTACACGACCGCGATGGGCTATCTCTATGGCTCAGCCTCGTTCGAGGGCATCGCTGTCTATGTCCAGATGGCTGCCTCCACGGGCATAGCATTTCTGTTGCTCGGACTGGGCACCTTGGCGCTGCGGCCGGATCGCGGCCTCGTGGGGTTCCTGACTGGCGGGACCGCCGACGGTAAGCTCGCGCTGCGGCTGCTGCTGGCGATCCTGGCGTTCCTGCCGATGCTCGGTGGCGTGCTGCTGCGCGGCTATCAGGAGGGCCAGTACTCCGTGGAGTTCGGCGCGGCGCTGTTCGTCACCGTCGGCGGCCTGATCGTCGGGGGCTTGGTGCTGTGGAATTCCCGTGCGTTCGTCCGGCTGGAGGAAGCGCGCCAGCTGGCGACCCATCAGACCGCAGAGCTGGCGGCCATCGTGGAATTCTCAGCCGATGCGATCATCGGCAAGGACCGGGATGGCCGGATCACCAGCTGGAACAACGGCGCCACGCGCCTCTTCGGCTACACGCGCGATGAGATGGTCGGCCAGTTGGTGGACCGCCTGATCCCGGCGGACCGGTCGGACGAGGAGGCGCGCATCCAGGAGCTTTTCGAACAGGGCGTGCCCGTGACGGATTACGTGACCCGGCGGCTGGCACGGGATGGTCGCGCCCTCGATGTCTCGATCACGCTCTCGGCGATCAAGAACGCATCGGGCGCCGTCATCGGCACCTCCAAGATCGTGCGCGATGTCACCAGCCACAAGGCCGTCGAGGGAAAAGTCCGGCGGCTCACCCGGCTCTACGCGGCGTTGAGCGCATGCAACAAGGCCATCGTGCGCTGCTCCGACGAGAAGAAGCTCTTCCCGGAAATCTGCCGCGCCGCGGTCACATTCGGCGGCATGAAGATGGCGTGGATCGGCCTCATCGACGAGAGCAGCCGGCAGGTGACGCCCGTCGCCTCCCAGGGCGAGGGCGCGGAATATCTGCGCGACATCCATGTCTCCATCGATGCCAACGACCCCTTCGGCCTCAGCCCCACCGGCATCGCCATCCGGGAAGACCGGCCCGTCTGGTGCCAGGATTTCCAGCACGACCCCTGCACGGAGCCATGGCATGACAGTAGCGTCAAGTACGGCTGGGGCAGCTCGGCCGCGCTACCCTTGCGCTGCAACGATGCCGTTATCGGCGCCTTCACCCTTTACTCGGGGGAACCGCAGGCGTTCGACGACGACATCCGCAACCTGCTCGGGGAGATGACGGCCGACATCCGTTTCGCCCTGGAGAACTTCGCGCATGAGAAAAAGCGCCAGCAGGCCGAGGCGGACCTGCATCTCCAGAGCGCCGCCCTGTCGGCCACCATCAACTCCGTCGTTATCACCGACCCCCAAGGCAACATCGAGTGGGTCAACCCCGCCTTCACCCGGATCACCGGCTACCAGGCGGCGGAAGTCATCGGCCAGAACCCTCGCCTCCTGAAATCCGGCCAGCAATCCGACGCCTATTACGCGAACCTGTGGCAGACCATCACGAGCGGCCGGAGCTGGTCGGGCGAATTCATCAATGTCCGGAAGGACGGCGGCCTCTACACCGAGGAGGTCACGATCACGCCCGTCCGCGACCAGACCCGCGCCATCGCGCACTTCGTGGCGGTGAAGCAGGACGTCACGGAAAAAAAGTCGCTGGAAAGACAGCTGTTCCAGACGCAGCGGCTCGAGGGCATCGGCCTGCTGGCCAGCGGCATCGCCCATGACCTCAACAACGTGCTGGCGCCCATCGCGCTCTCCATCGAGCTCCTGCGCCTGCAGTTTCCCGGCTCGGGCAAACGGCTGGACCTCATCGAAGAATCCTGCCGGCGCGGCTCCGACATCATCCGCCAGGTCCTGACCTTCGCCCGCGGCGTCGAAGGCGAACGAGGCGCCCTGCAGGTCGGCCGGCTGGTGAAGGAGATGTCGCGGCTCATCACCGAGACCTTCCCGCGCAACATCGAGGTGGTCTACCACCTGGCCGCGGGCGACGACCAGGTCCGCGGCGACCCGACCCAAATCCATCAGGTATTGCTCAACCTCGCCGTGAATGCCCGCGACGCCATGCCCAACGGCGGCCACCTCACGCTCCTCGTGGAGCGAAAGATCCTCGACGAGTTCGCGGCCAGCCAGATCCCGGGGGCACGCCCGGGCGAGTTCGTGATGCTGGTCGTCCGCGACACCGGCACCGGCATTCCGCCGGAGAATCTGCCGCATATCTTCGAACCGTTCTTCACCACCAAGCCGCGCGGCCAGGGCACCGGACTCGGCCTCTCCACGGTGCACGGCATCGTGCGCAGCCACCAAGGCTTCGTGCACGTGCGCAGCGAGCTGGGCGTCGGCACAGAATTCCAGGTGTACCTGCCCGCCCTCCCGCCGACGGAACTCACCGAAGCCCGGGCCCGAACCGCCACCCCGTTCCCTGTCGGCCACGGCGAATTGGTCCTCGTGGCCGACGACGAGGCCACCATCCGCGAAATCACGCGACTCGTGCTGGAGGAGCACGGCTTCGCCCCGCTGCTCGCCGAGAACGGCAAGGAGGCGTTGGAGCTGTTTCACGCCCACCGCGAGCGGATCAAGCTCGTCATCCTCGACCGCATGATGCCCGGGATGAGCGGCGAAGAGGTCGCCCGGAAAATCCACCAGCTCGCGCCCCAGTTGCCGATCTTCCTGTCCACCGGCCTGCTCATGGAAGGCAACGAGCCCGCGAAGGAAGAAGCGCTCAAGGCCGTCGGCGTCACCGCCATCCTGCACAAGCCCTACACCGAGGCCGTGCTGCTGAAGGCCCTGCGCCAGCACCTGCGCGTTTGAGCGGCCGCTTGACCGCGGGCCAATTGTGCCGGTGCGCGCACCGGGGCGCTGATTGGGTGCGGGAAAAATTCCTTTTGTCGTCAGGGCATTCCCGGTTACCCGTTTTGCCCATGCGCTCCCACGCCATCCCCTGTCTTGCCCTGTTCTCGTTTATCGCCGCGCAGACCCTCTGCGCGACCGTGACTGCGCCGGCCGACCTCCTGCCACCCGCCCCCGCCTGGCACGGCGCCAGCGAGGCGCTCGTCGCCAAGGCCGACAATCCGTGGATCACCCCCGCGGAAAAAATGCAGCTGCTCGACTCGCCCAACTACGCCGACACCATCGCCTGGCTGCGCCAGCTGGCCGACGCCTCGCCGCTGATCGACCTGCAGGAATTCGGCCGCACGCCCCAGGGCCGGCCGCTCTACGTCGTCGTCGCGACCAAGGAAAAATTTCCCACCCCCCCGGCCCTCCGCACCAGCGGCAAGCCCACCCTCCTCGCCCAGGGCGGCATCCACTCCGGCGAGATCGACGGCAAGGACGCCGGCCTGATGCTCCTCCGCGACATCGCGTTCGGCGGCAAGGACGCGCTGCTCGACCACGCCAACTTCCTTTTCGTGCCCGTCTTCAACGCCGACGGCCACGAGCGCAGCTCCGAGTGGAACCGCCCCAACCAGCGCGGCCCCGTGCACCAGGGCTGGCGCACCACCGCGCAGAACCTGAACCTCAACCGCGACTACGTGAAGGCCGACTCGCCCGAGATGCGCGCCATGCTACGCCTCATCCAGACCTGGGCGCCCTCGCTCTACCTCGACCTGCACGTCACCGACGGCATCGATTACCAATACGACATCACCTACGGGTACAACGGCTGGAACGGCTTCACCTCGTGGTCGCCGCAGGGCAGCACGTGGCTCGAAAAATATTTCCGCCCGGCCGTCGATGGCGCGTTGCAGCAGTCCGGTCACATCCCCGGTCCGTTGATCATGGCGATCAACAATCGCGATCTCACCGCCGGCATCGTCGGCGGCAACGGCGACCCGCGCTTCTCCACCGGCTACGGCGATCTCCGCCATCTGCCGTCCGTCCTCCTCGAAAACCATTCGCTCAAGCCCTACCCGCAGCGCGTGCTCGGCACCTACATTTTCATCGAGTCGGCACTGGCCGCCGTCGGCGCGCATGCGGCCGAGCTCACCGCCGCCATCGCAGCCGACAATACCGCCCGCCCCGCCGAAATCCCCGCCAACTGGGGCGACGGCGGCGGCCCGGTCACCAAGATGGATTTCCTCGGCATCGCCTACGAAGAGTTCGTCTCGCCCGCCTCCGGCGTGAAGGAGGTCCGCTGGCTCGGCACGCCCAAGCTCTACAAGGATCTCCCCATCATCGGCGACAAGCCCGGCGTCATCCTGCAGCGCCCGAAGGCCTACTACGTGCCCGCCACCGAGTCCGACGTCATCGCCGTGCTCGCCGCGCATGGCGTGCGGATGGAGACCCTCGCGGAGCCGCGCACGGTCGAGGCGGAGTTTTACCGCCTCACCGACGTCAAGACCGCCACCGAACCGTTCGAGGGCCACTACACCCTGACCGCCGACGTGAAGCCCGAGCGCCGCACCGAGACCTTCCCCGCCGGCTCCGTCCGCATCACCACCGACCAGCCGCTCGGCGAACTCGCCGTCGTCATGCTCGAGCCGCAGAGCCGCGACTCGCTCCTCGCGTGGGGCTTCTTCAACGAAGTCCTCCAGCGCACCGAGTACATCGAGGGCTACGTCGTCGCGCCCATGGCGGAAAAAATGCTCGCCGACAGCCCGCCACTGAAAGCCGAGTTCGAGGCCAAGCTCGCCGCCGACGAGAAATTCGCGAAAGACCCGACCGCCCGGCTGCAATGGTTCTACGCCCGCTCAAAGTTCTACGACGAGCGCTACCTCCTCTACCCCGTCGGCCTCGAGCGTTGAGCTTCAGCGCGGCGCGAGTCCGGCGGCCACCGCCGCCGCTTCAGGCGCCGTGCCACTGGCCATCTGCACCCGCGCCGCAATGACCGCGTCGAGCGGGGGTTCGAGCAATGCGTGGAGTTTCTCCAACTCCCCGGCGGCCAGACCCTCGATCGTGCGATAGCGCCCGTCGACCCGGCGGATTTCGAGCCCGACCAGCGCCGGGGTGCCGGCGGCACCCCAGCCAAAGGTACTCGCGAACGTTTGCGGTCGCACAAACTGAATGTCGGTCCAGGCAATGACCCGAAGCGAATCCGGCGACGATCCCAGCGCCAGACCGTCGCCGCGCAATTCCACGATGCGGTTGCCGCGAGCCCGCCGCCACCTGCTTCCGGCGGCGAGCGCGCCCAGCCCGCACATGATCGCGATCACGCCCGACCATTCGTCCGACAACCCGGCCAGCGGCCCGCCCCACCCGGCCAAGCCGGCGCCAGCCAAAGCCAGCGGCGCCACCCAGAACGGCATGACGGAGAACTGCAGCCGCAGCGGCTGCTGCCAGCGCTGGCGCTGGAGGTCGGGCAGGTTCGCCTCGGCGCGCTTCGGCCCGCGAAAAAGCTCGTCCACGTAGTCAAGGATGTGGCGCTGGATGCGCGCCACGTTCGGACTGAACACATCCCAGCCGAATGCGACCACCCCTCCCGGTGTCTGGATGCGCAGCTCCTGCTCCAACGGGACGCCGTTCACGCGGTAAGTAAACGCCTCCGTCTGGCCGAAGTCCGCCCAGGGAATCCCGTGCTCGCGCACAAGATAATACGGCAGGAAGAAACCCGCGAATCCCGTCCCGCGCCAGCAGCGGAGCCTGATGCCTTCGGGGTCCAAGGCCAGGGAAGGCGGCCGAAGCAAGGCATGGACATTGCGGCAGCCGGCGAGAGCGAAGCCGAGCGCCACCGCACCAAACCCAGCCCCGAATCCGAGCTGGACGCCTTGCTCCTGCATCCGCTCGTCCAGAAAGCCGAATTGCACGGCCAGAAAGCCCAGGAATGCCGCCAGACTGAAGTGCAACAGACCCTTGAGCACATGGTTGATGACTGCGGGGCGAATGCTGCTTACGGGGGAGTTCATAAGGTCGGGTGGATTAATCCGGCAGCAGCCTGGCATAGCTCGCTTTGTCGGCCGTGCGCTGGTCGACGAGATTCTTTATCCGAAGGACAACGATTTTTTGCGCGGCGAGCTGCTGCTCAGTCACATCGTTCAGGTGGTCGATGCCTTCGTTCAGGATGTAGATCGTCGCGCCGGCCTCGCCTACGTCGTATATCCCGCTCGCCACGGCGCTGAGTTCCTTCAGGTACGGATGATCGATGAGCATTGATGCCAGGGTGAGCACCGCTTCCTGCCGGCCGGCGACGGTCTCCGTGTCCGTCTCCGCCAGCTTGAACAGCTTCTCCTCGTATTTCAGGCAGGCGATTGCCTCCTTGGCCCCTTGCACGAGCACGGCGCGGGGCGCCTTTTCCGAAAAGGAGCGCAGCCACATCTGCAGGTCGTGGTCCTTCAATCCCGCCTGGCTGAGCTTCTCGGCCAGTCGGTTCACGTCCTTCCGTTTCATGGTGCGGATTTTCTCCAGGAACCGCTCCTGCATCGCCGCCTCGGCCTTGGCGGTCACCAGCGCCTGCACCCGCGAGGTGAGCTGGGCGATCATGTGGTCGCGCGCCTGGCCGGCCAGTCCGCCGTAGCGCACGAGTTCCGCCTCGCGCTGCTTGAAACCCCAGCCGCGCAGCTGCTCATTCATTTCGGCGATCTGCCGGCTCGCGTCCTGGATTTTCACCGCCAGGCCCAGCGCCTGAGTGTAAGTGTCCGCCTGGTCGACGATGCCGTCGGCCTCGCCTTGCAGGGTCGCCTTGGTTGCCACCGCCTCGCCGGCACGCGGGCTGTCTTCGGTGACGCCTTCAAATTCCTTCAGGAACGCCGCGTATTTTTCGGCGAACCGCGTTTGCTGCCGCTGGATGCGCGTGCGCAGCTTGCCCAGCTTCACCCGGTCAGCGGCTTGCAGTGTCGCCGGCACCGGCGGCAACGTCCCGCCCACGGGCTCTTCCGCCCGCAACCCGAGGGCGGCAAACAGGAGGAAGAAAACCAGTCCGAGTCGACATAGATGGGATTTCATAAAATCATGGAGACGGCGTTCCCGACGGCGGCACGACAATGTCAGTCGTGCTCCGGGACTTGGGTCGGATGGTCAGATCCACGGCCTTGGAGCCGGCCGACAGGCGCTTGGTCCCCTCGGTGAAATTGATCTGCGCCTGCGTCGCGGAAATCTGATTCACCACCCGGGTCCAGTCCTGGGCGCTGGCCGCCGGGCCCTGTTGCGCCAGCTGCTTCCGCTCGGCGTAGAGTTTTTCCAGCGCATCGAACTGTCGGGTTTGCTCCTGCTCGGCCTGTTGCAACCGCGGGCTGGCCTTGATCTCGGCGGGCGCGCCGGGCTGCTGCGTGGGGCTGGGCGCCAGCACGAGCGGCACCGCCGCCGGTTCCGGGGCGGGCATATCGACCGGGACTCCCTCCGGTGCAGCCACCGCGGGCAGATCCACGGGCGGCAGGCCTTGCTTGGTGTCGAACTGGTAGCCGCTCACCATGCTAGTGGTGACCGGCCCCACGCCCAAGCGGTCGTCCCGGGTATCGGCCGCCGTGTTGGACGTGGCGGTGACGATCCGCAATTGGTCGAGGGCGCGGGGCGTCACACCGGCGCCGATCGGGGCAGGCCGGGCGAGCGTGCCCGCCTGACCGGCGGGCACCGAGTTGCCACCGAACGGCGTGGTGACGACCGTCGCCTCCGGCTGGTTTTCGATGTCCTGCAACCGGCCCGCCAACGGGTCTCTGATCGCGGCATAGAGCCCCGCCACCTCGCCGAACTCCGTCGCCAGCCGCCCGTGCTTCGCTCCGGTCTCGGACATTTCCTGCTGCACCTTGGCCACCGCCTCCACGGCCTGTTCGAACGCCTGTTGCGTCTCGGCCATGATCCGGTCGCGTTCTGCGCGCAGCGTCTCCTGCCGGCTCGCCAGCCTGGCCGCTTCATTGTCGTAGGCCGCGTGAGCCGCCGCCTGCTCCTTGGTGAAGACATGCGGCTTGGCGTTGTGGACCTTGATTTCCCGATCGAGCGACCTGAGCCGGCTGACGACCGATTCGAGCCGCTGCTCCCCCAGCAACCGCACCCGTTCCACCTCGCGCATCTTCGGCTCCACCTCGAAATTCTTCAGATAGTGCAGCCGGCTTTCCGTCGCGTCGATCTGTTCGCCCAGATCCTGCATATTTTCCACGACCCGCTTCAACCGCTCGATCTGGTCCTGCAACGCGGCCCAGATGTCCTCGCCTCCGGCCTGGCGGCGGACACGGTATTTGGTCGGCAGCATCTTGCCGCTCAGAAAACGCACGTCGTCCTTGAAGCGCTGCACGCTGTCCGCGCCCTGGCCGCCCGGCATCGGCGCCGGCAGCAGGCCGAGCAGCAGAGCCAGCGTGGCGCCCGACGAGAACCGGCCGCACCGGCGGAACGGAAAATTGTGCGCCGGATTTTTCATGTGGCGGCGGGTTCCCCTTCCAATTGTCGGTAGACCTCGTCCGCCACGCGCTCGAAGTCGGCTTCATCCAACGTCGCCCACACGTGCTCGATCATGCCTTGGATCGGCTCGACGCCCAGCCGGCGGCCGCGCTCGAGATGTACCAGGGCGTTGATGATGTTCTCCTCCCCCTCTCCGCGACGTTGCAGATAGGCCGAGCCCAGCAGGTGCTCCCCCCAGCCATCGTGGAGGGTCGCGGCGCGTTGCCAGAATTCCATCGCCCGTGCTGCGTCGCCGTCGTCGTTCTGGGCCATCAGCCCCAGCATGGTCAGAGCGGGGGCGTAATCGTGGTCCGCCGCGGCCTGCAGATGCTGCCGGGCGTCACCCACATCGGAAGTCACCCCCAAACCGTAGTACTCCAGTACCGCGAGATCGTAGTGGGCGCGCATCACGCCGTTCCTGGACGCACGGCCCAACCAATAGGCTGCTTTCTCAAAATTCTGTCGCGGGCCATCGCCTTCGCGGTAACGCCACGCCAGCACCAGTTGCGCGTCGCCCGCGCCGAGGTACGCGCGCCACTGCTCGCGCAGGCGCGTGCCGCCGGAACCGCCGAACAGGTAGCTGGCCGCGCCACCCAGCAGGACAATGAGCAGCAAGGCCCCACCCGCCGCCACCGGCCAGCGGCGGCGTGTCTTGGGCGGTAGAGCGGGTAACGGCGGCGGATCCACCGGCGAAGACCGGGGTGCAGGCGTCGCCTCGGCCCGCCTTTCCTCTGTCTCGGCCGGAGTCCCGCCGGGACGTGCGGGCGAATCCGTCTCCGGCCCGGTCTTCGCTTTTACCGGCCCGTCACCGCTCATGACCAAGGCCGTGGCGAGCACGGTCGGGATTATCACCCACCACGCCGCCCAATCCCGCGGCCACCACACAAAGAAAACAAAACCCGCGCCCAACATCGTCGCGCCATACGTCACCGCCGCCGCCCACGCCAGCCCGCGCCGGCGGGCCACCAGCCCCCAGATATCCTTCCATTGCGAGAACCAACCGAAGGTGAGCAGCAGGAAGCCGCCGGCGTTTTTGTTGGCGGGCGAAGGCTCCATATCCTTGAAGGTGTCGAAGCACAGGATCGCAAACACCGCCGGGCCAAGGCAGAGCAGCAGGCGTTCGAAAAATAAGAGGAGCGCTTTCGTGACGCAGGGGGCTGGCCCTTGCTATCACCCCTCGCCTCACCCGCAATATCAATACCTCCTCTACCCCGTCGGCCTCGAGCGTTGAGCGGCGGAACTTTCGGCTTTCCCCGACTGCCCGGCTGGTTAGGGTGTCCGCCAACGGGCCGCCACTCTTCCCACAGTCGCAGCAAGTAAGCCCGGGAACTTTGCTACGCTTGGCGGCTGACCGCGAGCCGGTCCTTGCCTCCGTACGAGGCGGGAGCTTCCGGGAGTTCGACGATGAAGGTCGCGCCGCGGCCGAGCTCCGTCTCGCAGCGGATGCGGCCGCCCATGCCCTCGACCAGTTGGTGCACGATGGAGAGCCCGAGGCCGACGGAGGTTTCCCCCGCCGTGGGGCGCGCGCCGAGGCATCCGTATTTGGTGAAGAGCCGGGGCACATCCGCGGGCGAGATGCCCGGACCTTCGTCGCGCACGAGCAGGCGCACGAGCGGTTCGCCCGGCTGCAGCCCGATCCAGACCGTGCCGCCGATGGGGGAATACTTGAGCGCGTTGGAGAGGAGATTGTCGACCACCTGGCGCAGCGCGCGCGCATCGGCGCGCATCCGGCAGGGGCGGACCGGCGGGGCGATGTTCACCAGGATGCGCTTGCGGGCGGCGGCAAACCGGTTTTCGCGCACCATCTCGTCCACCACCGCGCCGGCGTCGACCGGTTCGAGGTGATACACGCGGCTGCCGTTCTCCAGCATCTGCACGTCGAGCAGGTCGCCGATCAACTGCACCATGTGCCGCGTGAGCACGGCCACCTCGCCGAGCACGCGGCGGCGCTCGGCCCGGTCATCGGTGTCGACGGCCTCGAGCGAGAGCATGACGCCGGTGAGCGGATTGCGCAGGTCGTGCGCGGCCATGTCGAGCAGGCGGGTCTTCTCGCCGTTCAGCTCTTCCAGCCGGTCGCGGGCGGCCCGAAGCTCGGCCTCGACGCGGCGGCGCTCGGTCAGTTCGCGGCGCAACCGGTGGTTGTGCCAGTAGAAAGCAGCCACGACGAGCAGCACCACACCGGTGGCGATGACGAGCGCGCGCCAGACTTTGTCCCAGCGCACCACGTCGGCATAGTCGACGCGCACCCAGCGGTCGACGATGGCCTGCTTCTCCGCGTCGTCGAGCGAGGCGATCACGGCGTCGAGGATGGCGGCGAGCTCGGGCCAGTCGCGCCGCACGGCGAAATGCAACTCGAAGCGGTAGTCGGCGATACCCGCGATCTTCAGGTTCATCAGCCCGCGCGTCTTGATGATGTAGCTGGCGTTGACGAGATCGGTGAGCGCCACGTCGGCCTCGCCCGACGAGACGAGCCGGAGGGCCTGGTCGGTGTTGGCCGCCGGCACGAACCGCGCGCCGGGCTGGTCGTGGCGCAGTTTTTCTGTCACGGCATGATCGGGCACGACGGCGATGCGACGGCCACCGAGTTGCGAGAGCGTGGCGAGAAACGGCTCGTCGGCCCGCGTGATGATGCCGAACGACTGGTTCAGGTAGGACGTGGTGAAAATGAAGTCCCGCCCGCGGCTGGGCGTGGGTGCGACGCCGCTGAGCACGTCGATCTCCCGCGCCTTGGCCTTGGCGAGGACCGTGCTCCAGTCGCCGGGCGCCACGTGTTGAAAGCTCAAGCCGGCGCGCCGCTCGACCAGCGCGGTCAGGTCCACATCGAGTCCCGTCAGCCGGCCCTGTGCGCCGCCGAAGCTGAACGGCGGCCAGTCCGGGTCACAAGCGATCCGGATCACCGGATGCTGCGTCAGCCAGCGGGTCTGCTCCGGCGTGAGCACCAGCAGGTTGGGCGGCGGGGCCGGCACCGGCTGCGACCGGACCGCGACCAGCAGCCCGCCCAGTCCGCCCAGGCAGAGCAGGCCGGCACGCCAGCCGAACGAAAACAGGGAAGATGACCGCACGGCCATGGGAACGCGCGACCGCCCCGCCTATTCCGGCCGCCCGCCCGTTTTTTATTCCCGGAATGATCTACGCCTATCGGCCCCCCGTCGCCAACCCCACCGCCGGCCGACGCTCTTCCCGCAGCAGGCCGGCCAGGATAAGCCCTTGCACCAGCGCTCCGGCCAGCAACAGCAGCAGCTCAAGACCGCACAGCGCCAGCGGCTCACCGATCAGCGTGTGGTAGATGAACCACTCCTGCGGCAGCCAATACATCAGCCAGATCGCCAGCCCCCAGAAGAGGCCGCGGCCGCGCCACGTGCGGCCCGGCATGGCCGCCTGCAGCCGCACGAACAGCCACGCGAGCGGCACCGACAGCGCCACGAGCCCGAGCACTGACACCGGCACGTTGCGCTGCGCGGCCAGCTCGATGAACCGCGGGCTTTGCCACGCCGGATTGAACAGCACCGCCTTGACCGGCGGACTCGTGAACAACAGGCCGAGCAGCGCGTTGCCGCCCAAGCCGGCCAGCAGGCCGGCCCATGTGATCCGTACGGGAGAAACAGTCGTTTTTTCGTTCATGCCGTATCTTTGACGACTCCGCCCGGAAAAACGATCAGCCCCGCCGGCGCGCGACGGCCCGGTGCACCAGCCGCATGATGGCGTCCTGCAGATCGGCGCCGGGGCCCTGCAGGGGATCGACCTCCCGCACCAAGGCGGCGCGCAGCCGCAGGAGCCGTTCCTCGCCGCCCCGCGTCAGCGCGCGCTGCAAAGCCGCCACCCTCGCCTGCTCGCGCGACTGGTCGCCGTTGAAAAATCCGTTCAGCTCGCTGCACTGGTGGCAGGCCCCCGTCTTGCCCACCAGCGCGCACCGCTGCGCGAAAACGCGGTTCATGGTCGCACGGGCGGCGTGGAGCAGATGCTTCAGCCGCGCGAGCGACACGCCCATGACATCGGCCGCCTCGCGGTCCTTGAAACCGTGGACTTCCACCAGCAGCAACGCCACGTGCTGCGCCAGCGGCAGCGTCTTCATCACGCAGGTGAAGCAGAAGCCGACATGCTCGCGCAATTCGTAGCGCCCGCGCGGCGACCCGGCCGCGACCTGGCGCAGCCCCTCCGGCGCGCCGGGCGTGGACTCCGCGAGGGCCCGCGCCTGGTCCTGCGCATCCTCCCGCCAGCGGCGGCGCGCCCGCCAGTGGTCGCGCGCGAGGTTGGTGGCGATCGCAAACAGCCACGTGCGGAACGCCGCCCGTCCATCGAACGCCTTGAGGCGCCGCTGCACGCGCAACCAGGTTTCCTGCGCCAGGTCGTCGGCATCGGCCCGGTGTGCGGTGAGCCGGTGCAGGTAGGCGCGCAGTGCGGCATCGTGCCGCGTCACGAGCGCACCGAACGCGGTCCGCCCGCCGGCTCGTGCCCGGGCGAGGAGGCGTTTTTCGTCGGTCTCGTCCGAGGGCGGGGGCATCGCGCGCATCCTTGCGGGCGCGCCCCCGGCGTCAACGCCGCAGCGCCCGGCGGCGGGTTTGGCGCGACGGCGTTTCCTGATTTGCGTCCGCCCGGGCAATCCGCTTCGTTCGCCGCCAAAAATCATGCAACGCACTCTCGTCAAAGACGCGCTCAACGCCACCGCCCCCTCCGACGCCCTCCTCCTCCAGGGCTGGGTCCGCACGCGGCGCGACGCCAAGGCTTTCTCCTTCATCGAGCTCAACGACGGCTCGTGCCTCAAAGGCATGCAGGTGATCGTCGACGCCGCCCTGCCCGATTACGCCCAGGTCGCGCGCGCCAACACCGGCGCGTCCGTCGAGGTGCGCGGCAAGCTCGTCGAGTCGAAGGGCCAGGGCCAGAAATGGGAGGTCGTCGCGGAAAAATTCACCGTGCTCGGCGAGGCCGACGCCACCTACCCGCTCCAGAAAAAGGGCCACACGCTGGAGTTCCTGCGCGAGATCGCGCACCTGCGCCCGCGCTCGAACCTCTTCGGCGCCGTCTTCCGCGTGCGCAGCCGCCTCGCCTACGCCGTCCACCAGTTCTTCCAGGAGCGCAGCTTCCACTACGTCCACACGCCCATCATCACCGCGAGCGACGCCGAGGGCGCGGGCGACATGTTCCGCGTGACGACGCTCGATCTCGAGAACCCGCCGCGCACCGAGGACGGCAAGCACGTCGACCACGCGAAGGATTTCTTCGGCAAGAAGACCTTCCTCACCGTCTCCGGCCAGCTCGAGGGCGAGATCTTCGCGCACGCGTTGAGCAACATCTACACGTTCGGCCCGACGTTCCGCGCCGAGAACTCCAACACCTCGCGCCACGCCGCCGAGTTCTGGATGATCGAGCCCGAGGTGTCCTTCTGCGACCTGCAAGGCAACATGGACCTCGCCGAGCAGTTCGTGAAATACCTCATCCGCGACGCCAAGCAGCACTGCGCCGCCGACCTCGAGTTCTTCAGCAAGTTCGTCGACAAGGACCTGCTCACGCGCCTCGACTTCGTGCTCGAGCGGCCGTTCGTCCGCTGCAGCTACACGGAAGCCGTCGCCATCCTCGAAAAATCCGGCAAGACGTGGGAGCATCCCGTCTCGTGGGGCGCCAATCTCCAGGCCGAGCACGAGCGCTACCTCACCGAGGAGCATTTCAAATGCCCCGTCACCGTCTACAACTACCCGCGCGCGATCAAGGCGTTCTACATGCGGAAAAACGACGGCGAGACGCCCGAGCGCCAGACCGTCGCCGCGATGGACCTGCTCGTGCCCGGCATCGGCGAGATCATCGGCGGCAGCCAGCGCGAGGAGCGGCTCGAGCTGCTCCGCGAGGGCATGGCGCTGCACCACCTCGACGAGAAGGCCTACTGGTGGTATCTCGACCTGCGCCGCTACGGCAGCGTGCCGCACGCCGGCTTCGGCCTCGGCTTCGAGCGCATGCTCATGTTCGTCACCGGCGTCGGCAACATCCGCGACGTCATCCCCTTCGCCCGCACCCCCGGCACCGCGGATTTCTGAGCGACCCGCTGTCTTCGCATGTTTGCCGTAGGGCCTGACCTCGCGTCAGGCCTTTTGCGCCCGGCGACGGCTAGGCTCGACGCGAGGTCGAGCCCTACAGTTACGGCCCCGGCGGAGGCCGCCGGCTCAGGCGGTCGCGAGGGCGCCGATGCCGGCTTCCATGCGGCTGGCGGCGGTCTCGATCTCGCGCGCGATGTCGGGTGTCTCCTCGGCGAGCGACTCGAGCTGGTCGAGCGCATCGCTGAGTTCGCCCAATTCCTGGTGCGTGCTGTCGATCTGCCGCCGGATGTTGGCGAAGACCGCCTCGAACCCGTCCTGCCGCACCAGCCGCGCGCTCTCGACGCGGCCGCCGAGCTGGGCGACCTGCAGGCCGATCATCTGGCGGCCGAGGCTGTGCGAGGTGGCGTTGAGGCCGTGCGTGTTGCTCTCCAGCTCGTGCAGCGCATGGCTGGCCCGGGAGAGCGTGCTGTTGAACGCCGTGTGCAACGTGTGGATCAGCTGGTGCCGGCTCGGCCCGGCATCGCCCGTGTCCGCCGCGGTGAGCAGCTCGTGCATGAAGGCCATCACCATCTCGATCTGCAGGCGGGCCGCCGCGAGATTGAAGATTACGGCGCGCAGCCGCGCGGACACGGTGGCGATGCCGCCGACCAGTTGGTGGACGGCGCCGGCAATCTCGCCCGAGGCGCCGCCCATGTACTGCGAGATGACGCCGAGGCCGAGCCCCTCGCTGCCGAGCCGGCTCGAGGCCAGCGCGACGTTCATCGCGGCGAGGCGGAGCTCGCCCGTGAGGTTGTTCACGAAGGCGGATTTCTTCTCCAGCGCGTGGTGCAGGGCCACAAAATCATCGAGCCGGTGGAAAAGCTGGTTGAGATGGCCGTAGGCCCGGCTGCCCTCGCCGTAGAGCGCGGCCAGGCGGGCGGCGAGGGCAGGGCGCCTCGGCGTGGACTCCGCCGTGTCCGGCAACGGCCGGAGGATCGTGCGGCCCTCCACGGCCAGCGTCGCGTCGCGGCTCTTCAGCTCCTCGCAGAGCATCACGCGCATGAAGGTGTCGTAGTCGGCGTAGCCGGCCGCGCGCAGGCCCGCGAGCAGCACGCGCTCGCCGGCGTCCATCGCGGCGTCCTCGCCGGCGCCCGCCGCGCGCACGCGGCGCTCCTCCGCCAGCATCTGCGCGTAGAGCTCAGCCGCGACGGCACGGAGCGGACCGGTGGGCTTGAAACGCACCGAGAGAAACGCGCCGTCGGCCGTCGGTACGATCAGGGCCACGACCCAGTAGTGGCGGCCGTCCTTCGCGCGGTTCTTCACCAGCGCGGCCACCGGCTTGCCCGCCCGCAGGTAGCCCCAAACGAGGCGGAAAGCCGCGCGGGGCATGTCCGGATGCCGGATGATATTGTGCGCCCGGCCGAGCAGCTCGCCGGTGTCGTAGCCGCTGATGCGGACGAACACCTCATTGCCGGAGGTGATCACGCCACGGCCATCGGTCGTGGAAAAGAATATTTCGTCGGCCGCGAACGCGCGCGGCTCGTCGCACAGCACCACCGGAGAGGGTTTCATGCAAAAAATCGAAGACAGGCCCCTAATATCGCCCGGCCGGCGGCCCGCTTGACGAAATTCTTTGCGACAAAATGCTTCCGTGTTTCCCGTGCGGCTTCCACACGGCCGAAATCCGGTGGATTTGGCGCCGCCAGGCTGGTCGAGCCCTGCGAACCGTAGGGCCTGACCTCGCGTCAGGCCTTTTTTCTCATCACGGGGGGAAGGCTCGACACAAGGTCGAGCCCTACGAGTCAGGCCGTGGCTTGCGTTCTGTCCGACGGCCGCGGCGGACCCGGCCACGGCGGAATTCTGAGCTGCGCGTCGTCCTTAAACCGTAGGGCCTGACCTCGCGTCAGGCCTTTTGCGCCGGGCGACAGCCAGGCTCGACGCAAGGTCGAGCCCTACGGCTGCTCCCAAAAGTCCCGCGCGGCGGCGTCAGGCTGGCGCAATCGCCTCGACCGGCTCGGGCGCGGCTGCGGGTTCGGCGGTCGCGGCGGATTCTCCTGTCGCGGGGCGGAGGCCGGCCAGTTGCCGCCCGTCGGTCTGCAGCTGCGCCGTGGCCTTCCGGAGGATGCCGCCGATGACCGGCGCCTCGCGCGCCATGCTTTGCAGCCGCGCGATGATGTCCTCGAGGTCGCTGAGTTCCTTCTTGGTGCCTTCGATCTGCGTGCGCACCTCGGCGAAGATCGTGCCGAACGCATCGTCCGCCGAGAGTCGGCTCGCCTCCACGAGGCCGCCGACCTGCGCGACCTGCAGCGCCGTCATGATGCGATCGAGCTCCTCCGAGTGGGAGCCGAGCCCGCCGAGTTCGCGCGCGAGGGATTCGAGCCCCTGCCGGGCGCGGGCGCCGGTCTCCTCGAAGGCGGTGCGCAGGCGCTGCATCATGTCGAGCCGCACGTCGAATTGCGCCGGGCGCAGCCCACGGCCCTCGGCGCCGAGTTCGCCCGTCACCTCGTGGTAATATATGACCGCCATCTCGAGCTGCAACCGCGACCAGGCGAGATCGAAGATGACGCCGCCGATCTTGTCCGACACGCCGGAGATGCGCTGCACGATGGCGCGCACCACGCCGCCGATCTGCGCCGAGGATTCGTTGAGATGGCCGGCGATGACGGCGATGCCCTGGCCCTCATGCCCGAGCTTGCTGGCCTTGAGCGCGACGTTGAAAGCCACGATGCCGAAATCCGCCGTGAGGCTGAGGATGCGTTGCGAGATCGCCGTCAGCCCGCGGTTGACCTCCGCCAGATCGTTGACCCGGGCGTAGTGCGACCGGAGCTCCTCGTGGGTCCGGCGGCCGGTGACGCAGGCCGTGTGCAGGGCGGCGGCCAGCGGGTCGGTGCCCGGCGCGGGCAGGCTGGCGAACAGGCTCAGCTGCTCGTGCTGCAGCGCGGCGTCGCGCTCGTTCAGCTCCTCGCGCAGGAGCGACAGGCGCATGAAGGCGGCGTAGTCGGCGTAACCGAGCTTGCGCAGCGCCTGCTGCAGGTGCGCGGTCGCGGCGGCCATGCCGGCCTTTTCGTCCGCGTGCGCCGCCTCGAGGGCGACCATCTCGCGGTAGAGCGACTCGATCACCGGCAGCAGCCGGCCGGCGGGCTTGAAACGGACCGAGAGAAACCCGCCTTGCGCCGGGCTGATCAGCGCGAGCACCCAGTAATAGCGGCCGTCCTTCGCCATGTTTTTCACGCAGGCGGCGATAGGGTGGCCTTGCAGCAGGTTCTCCCACAACAGCTGGAACACCGCCCGCGGCATGTCGGGGTGGCGGATGATGTTGTGCGGCTGGCCGATGAGCTCGGCCTCGGCGTAGCCGCTCACGCGGGTGAATACGGCGTTGCCTGCCTGGATGATGCCGCGTAGATCCGTGCAGGAGAAAAACGCTTCGTTGACCCGAAAATCGCACGGAGCGTCCCGGGGTGTGGTGTGGGGCTTGCGCATGAAGTGACCACCCTCCCTATCGGCCGGCCGGGAAAATACTGTAACCCAAACTCTTCCCCTGCGGCCGCGCGCCAAGCTAGCCACGAAAACATCAGCCGGAACACGGACAGCATAAGCACGGCTGCACTGTGCGGGGGCGGATGCGAAGACAGGTTGCACCGCGCCCCGTCCCGCCTATGTCATAAGCATCCTATGGCTGCCGCTACCCCTCGCCGCGCTGCCGTCGCCGCCCCGCTCCGCATCCTCACTGCGGTGCCGGTCTGCGACGGACACGACAGCGCCGTCACCACCATCAACATCGAGCTCGCCCGCCACGGCATCGAGGTCATCTACCTCGGCTACCACCAGACGGCCTCGGCCATCGTCCGCGCCGCCCTCCAGGAGGACGTCAACGTCGTCGGCCTCTCCTCCTACAACGGCGGCCACCTCGTGTTCTTCAAGGAAGTCGCCGGCCAGTTGAAGAAAAAGGGCGCGGGCGACATCCCGGTCTTCGGCGGTGGCGGCGGCACGATCACGCCGGCCGACGAGCGCGTGATGAAGCGCCAGGGCACCGACCGCATCTTTTTCGCCGGCACGCCGCTCGACGACATGATGGCGCTCATCAAGCGCGAGTATGCCCGCGCCGCGAAACCCAACGCCAAGTTCAAGGGCGACCGCGCCCTCGCCCGCGCCATCACGCTGGCGGAAGACGCCGCCTTCCAAGGTAGGGCGGGACCGCTGGGCCCGCCGCGAATGTCCAAAACGGCGCGCCCAGCGGTCGCGCCCCACCCCAAGGCACAGCGCCGCGGATTCGTCCTCGGCATCGCCGGCCCCGGCGGCGCGGGCAAGTCCACCCTCATCGACGAGCTGACCTCGCGCTTCCTGCGCAAGAACCCCGCCGGCCGCATCGCCATCCTCGCCAACGACCCCTCGCATCCCGACACCGGCGGCGCCGGGTCTGCGGGCTCACGGGTCGGCGGCGCCGAGTCCGCAGGCTTGCGGGTCGGCGGCGCCATCCTCGGCGACCGCGTGTCCGCCATCTACTCGCAGGACGACCGCGTGTTCTTCCGCTCCATGGCCACGCGCGGCAGCCTCACCGGCCTCTCCGCCGCGGCGCCCGCCGCCATCGATATTCTCAAAAAATCCGGCGAGTTCGACCTCATCCTCGTCGAATCCGTCGGCGTCGGCCAGGAGAGCGACCCCTTCGGCATCTTCGGCCGCGGCCCGCGCCTCGTCGACGCCACGCTGTTCGTGCTCGCGCCCTACTACGGCGGCCGCATCCAGCTGCAGAAGATCGCCCTGCTCAACGGCGCCGACCTCGTCGCCATCAACAAGTGCGACCACCCGATGGCGCACACCGCCCGCGCCGAGATCCAGGCGCGCCTCGACCAGAACGGCAAGGGCCAGACGCTCCACGCCACCACCGCCGCCAAGCACTTCGATCCCGGCGTGGACGCACTCTTCGACGCCATCGCCGCCCACGCCGGCCTCCCGCTCTCCACCGGCGGCGAGAAGGCCTGCCAGCTGGAGGTCTCGCCATGAACCGACGTGCGCAGCGTGAGGTAGGGCGGGACCGGGCCGAGTGCATCCGCCTCGGCCGCTGGGCCCGCCGCGAACGGCACTACCGGCCGGCCCAGCGGTCCGGCCCTACCTAAGAAGCCGCGCCCTTCGTCTTCTCTCAACTCTCATCCCTCAGCCCTCAACTTTCCCCCATGTCCTCCCTCGGTCGCATCGCCGACTCCGTCGACTCCTACAACGCCCACGTTCGCGCCGAAGTGCAGCGCGCGCGCACCGACCCGAAATTCGCCGCCGAGCTGCGCGAGAAGTGGGCCCAGATCCGCGCCTCGGTCGACTGGACCAAGTCGCCCACCGGCACGCCGCTCCCGCGCCTCGCGCTGCCCGACACCGACGAGCCCGGCGCCATCGCCGATTATCTCTTCGGCCAGGGCCTGCCCGGCCAGTTCCCCTACGCCAACGCCGCCTACCGCGAGATGTATCTCGACCGCGGGGTGGAGCGCGTTGACCCCAACGCGCTCAAAGCTGCACCTGCAAGCGAGAGTTCCACGCGCGTTGAGGTCAACGCGCGCCACCCCAAGGCATCCGCCTCCTCCGCTCCCACGCCCGCTCCCACCGCCCCCGTCAACGAAGAGCCGATGCGCCTGTTCGCCGGCCTCGGTCTCGCCGAGGACACCAACGCGCGTTTCAAATACCTCAACCGAAACCAGAAGAGCCTGCGCCTCTCCACCGCGTTCGACGGCCCCACGCTCTACGGCCTCGACTCCGACCACGAGGGCGTGCTCGGCAAGGTCGGCGAGGGCGGCGTCGCCATCGACACCGTCGAGGACATGCAGCGGCTCTTCGCCGGCTTCGACCTCACGCGCAAGGACGCCTCCGTCTCCATGACGATGAACGCGCCCGCGCCGGTCATCCTCGCCATGTTCATCGCCGCCGCGAAGCGCCGCTTCGGCCCCGAGTGCGTGCCCAATCTCCGCGGCACCATCCAGGCCGACATGCTCAAGGAAGTGCAGGCGCAGAACGAGGTCATCTTCCCCGTCGACGCTTCGCTGCGCTTCCTCTGCGACATGATCGAGTGGTGCGTGCCCAACATGCCCCGCTGGTATCCCGTCTCCATCTCCGGCTACCACATCGCCGAGGCCGGCGCCACGCCGGTGCAGCAGGCCGCGTTCACGCTCTCCAACGGCTTCACCTACGCCGAGCTGCTCCGCCAGCGCGGCGCCGACGTCAACGCCTTCGGCCCGCGCCTGTCCTTCTTCCTCGATTGCGGCCTCGACGTTGAATACCTCGTGCTCGGCCGCGTCGCCCGCCGCATCTGGGCCATCGGCATGCGCGACGTTTTCGGCGCCGACCGCAAGGCGCAGATGCTCAAGCTGCACACGCAGACCTCCGGCCGCTCGCTCATCGCCGCCGAGTTCCAGAACAACCTCACGCGCACGGCGGTCGAGCTGATGCTGGCCTACATGAATTACAGCAACTCGTGCCACTCCAACTCCGCCGACGAGCCGTTCACCACGCCCACCGAGAAATACGCGCTCCTCGCCTCGCACGGCCAGTCGATCATTTTGGAGGAGTCCGGCGTGTTTAAGCACATGATGAACATGTTCGGCGGCGCGCCCGGCCTGCTCGCGCTCGAGCGCTCGGTCGAGAAGGGCATCCTCGAAGCCTTCCGCGAGATGGACACGCTCGGCGGCGTCATCCCCGCGATGGAACAGCGTTATCAGCGCAGCAAGATACAGGAAGCCGGCCACGCCTACGAGAAACAGGTCTACGCGCACGAGCGCCCCATCATCGGCCTCAACAAATACGTCTCCGACGAGTCGCACCCCAACGTCCCCCTCGCCCGCACGCCCCCGCGCAAGCAGCTCCTGCAAGTCGAGCGCCTCAAGGCCTTCAAGAAGAAGCACGCCAAGAAAGCCCCCGACGCCCTGCAGCGCCTCGAAAACGTCGCCCGCAACGGCGGCAACGTTTTTGGGGAACTCGTGAACACGGTCGAAGTTTGCACGCTGGGGCAGATTACGGCATGCCTTACCGGCGTGGTCGGAAAATTTCGGCCGATGGTGTGAGACCATCTATGAACAAGGGCGACCTTATCAGCGAATGGTCTACCGCTGCAAAAAGCGGAACTCTCCTAATCGGGAAACATGACCCAACAGGACTAGCTATAACTTGGTCTAAGCCGCGCTCCGTACTGACTCCGGACCTGGCCCAAAATTTGGAGGGCTTTATCCAATCCGGCCAATATGGAATTAACGTCTACTCTGATACTCGGTATCCGCACGGTTCCGGCTATTTTGAAGTGATCCCCAATTATGGGTGTGATTTCACAGTTGCAGGATCAGGTATTCCTTCCGGATCACATACACCGAATGATCAACTCGACCGACTGATAATGGTCTACGGACCAGTGCTCAAATGGCATGCCCATGCCGAGTCCGGAAAATTTGTTCAGGACAGCACTTCAGGTGGTCGCTTCACACTTCGAGCTAGTTTCTAGAATTTCGCATGAAACCCACCACCCCATCTCCCACTCCCGCTCTCCTCGACCGCTGCAATGAAGACTTGCCGGGCCGGAGCTTTGCGCGAAGGCCGGTCGCGCAGCAGGAAGCCACGCTGCGCGAAGGCGTCCGCCTTCACCGAGGCTTCGGCGGAGAACGCGGCGCGGCCAGCCAGGAGCGTCGACACAAGCTCGGGCGCCGTATCCCCAAACGTCCGGTCGGCTATTTCAAATTCGACGATGAGCTTTCAGCTCTCGCCAATCGCGCAAAGCCATCGTTCACCCCGGTTCAGCGATAAACTTCCCGCCGATGCCGCACGCGATTCACGCGCACGATGCGAATGGTGTCCGCAATCTCGTAGAGCACGCGGTAGTCGCCGACGCGGACGCGGACGCGGACGCGCCAGTCGTTCTGCCCGCCGACCAGCTTGCGGCAGCCCGGCGGCCGAGGATTCGTTGCGAGCCCCTTGATCGTGTCGATCACCCGGTCATGCACCTCGGCCGACAGTCGCTTCAAGTCGCGCTCGGCCGACCGTTCGAGCAGGACCTGATACATGGCTCAACGCCCGCTGCGGTCCGCCAAGTAAGCGGCCAACGGGCGGTAGCTCTGCGGCTTCTTGCGCGCGCGCTTCAGCCACGCCAGGTCCGCGGCATCCTCCACCCGCTCGAGCAATTCCTGATAGCGCTTGAGCGGCAGCACCACCGACACGGGCTTGCCGCGACGAGTGATGATCTCAGGCTCGGGGAATGCGCTTTTCATGATGGATGCGGACACCATAGCGCTTTTGCCTCCGCCGGCTAGCGGAATTTTCCCCGCCCTCTCCTCTTGAACGTGAAACCCACCACCCCATCCCCCACTCCCGCGCTCCTCGACCGCTGCAATGAAATCGCCCAGCAGGAGGCCGCGCTCCGCGAGGGCGGCGGCGCGGCCGGGCAGGAGCGCCAGCACAAGCTCGGGCGCCTCTTCGTCCGCGAGCGCATCGCCGCGCTGATCGACTCGCCCGACTCGTTCCTCGAGGTCGGCCTCTGGGCCGCGCACGGCATGTATCGCGAGTGGGGTGCGTTCCCCGGTGCGGGTGTCGTCACCGGCATCGGCGACATCGCCGGCCACCCGTGCATGATCGTCGCCAACGACGCCACCGTGAAGGCCGGCGCGTTCGTCCCCATGACGTGCAAGAAGGTCCTCCGCGCCCAGCGCATCGCCTTCGAGTGCAACCTGCCGCTCGTCTACCTCGTCGACTCCGCCGGCGTGTTCCTGCCGATGCAGGACGAGATTTTCCCCGACGAGGACGACTTCGGCCGCATTTTCCGCAACAACGCCGTCATCTCCGCCGCCGGCATCCCGCAATACGCCGCCATCATGGGCAACTGCGTCGCGGGCGGCGCGTATCTGCCCGTGCTCTGCGACAAGATCCTCATGACCGAGGGCAGCGGCCTCTACCTCGCCGGCCCGCAACTCGTGAAGGCCGCCATCGGCCAGGAGACGGACACCGAGACGCTCGGCGGCGCCGCCATGCACGCGGAGATTTCCGGCACGGTGGATTTCAAGGAGAAGGACGACCCCGCCTGCTTGAAGCGGCTGCGCAGCTTGATCGGACTCTTGCCTGCCGAGGTAGGGCGAGTTGTCCCCAACGAGCCGTCGCGCGCCGTAGATTCAACGCGGCTCACCGGGGACGGTTCGCCCTACCCTCAATCCTCCGCCTCTGGCTCTCAGCCCTCAGCCCTCAGCTCTCAGCTCTCGCCGGAGTATCCGGCGAGTCGCATCTACGAACTCGTCTCCGTCGACGGCCGCAAGGAATACGACGTGCGCGATGTCATCCGCTGCCTCGTCGACGCCGGCTCGCTCGACGAATACAAGGCCGACTACGGCAAGAGCATCGTCTGCGCGTTAGCGCGGCTCGGAGGCCGGCCGATCGGCATCGTCGCCAACCAGCGCATGCGCGTGCAGTCGAAGGCCGCCGGCGCCGCGGGCCTGCAGATGCCGGGCGTCATCTACGCCGACAGCGCCGACAAGGGCGCGCGCTTCATCATGGACTGCAACCAGACGCGCGTACCGCTGCTGTTCCTGCAGGACGTGTCGGGCTTCATGGTCGGCAAGGACGCCGAGCAGAGCGGCATTATCCGCTCCGGCGCGAAGATGGTGAACGCGCTCAGTAATTCGACGGTGCCGAAGATCACCGTCGTCACCGGCGGCTCGTTCGGCGCCGGCAACTACGCGATGTGCGGCAAGGCCTTCGACCCGCGCTTCATCTTCTCGTGGCCGCACGGCAAATACGCCGTCATGGGCGCCGCGCAGGCGAGCGACGTCGTGTTCAACATCCTCGCGAAATCCTCGAAGCAGGAGCGCACAAAGGAGGAACTCGCCGCACTGCGCGAGCAGGTGAAGCAGGGCTACGTCGAGCAGACCGACATCCGCTACGGCGCCGCGCGCGGCTGGGTCGACGGGCTCATCCAGCCGCACCAGACCCGCGACGTGCTGCTCCGCGCCTTCGACCTCGCCTGCCGCCCCGTGCCCAGCGCGCACTTCCACACCGGCGTGCTGCAGGTGTGAGAGTGAGTGCGGCGGCGTGCGTTGAGGCGCGAGCAAGCTCGCTGCCTACCCTGCAACGGCCGCCGTTTCCCGTCTCGCGTAGGCAGCGAGCTTGCTCGCGCCCCTTTGCGTCCCTATCTCCCTGCCATGTCCCTGAGCCGCGGCCACGAAGCGCTCCGTCGACACCGGATTTCCCTGTCGGGCGCGACTTACTTCCTGACGCTGTGCACGCAGGAGCGAAAACCGCGCCTCACTTGCGATCCCGTCGCCGGTGCCATTCGCACGGAGGTCGCAGACATTGAAACATCCGGCCATTGGACGCCGCGCGGCGCGGTCATCATGCCTGACCACTTCCATGTGCTCGTGACTCTCGGTCGAACCCTGCCGCTCGGCCAGGTTATCGCCCGCTTTAAGACGAAAACCCGCGCCGCCCTGGCTGGCGTTGGCGCGCGATGGCAGGACAACTACTACGAGCATCGGCTCAGGCCGGATGAGCCCGTCGAGAACGTTCTGCATTATTTGTACCTGAACCCCTATCGCAACAGGCTGCTGCCCGCGCACGAAGTCTATCCGCTGTTCTGGCTGGGAGCTGAAGAAGCCAACTGGTTCACACCGCTGTTGGATGACGGGCGTCCATTTGCCGAGTGGCTGCGTTGAGGCGCGAGCAAGCTCGCTGCCTACGGGTTAATATGCCCGGCCGTGCTTTGCGTGAGCTCCCGTTGGGCCGCGGCCCGACAGGAGACGGGCCCTCCAGAGCGCTGCCAAAAAAATGGCCCCCGCCCGCCCCGGCCGCAGTTCACTTGAACTGCTGAGCACAACCGGAACGAACGGGGGCGCCCCAGAAAGTGGATCAGGCGGAGGATGACGGGGCGTGCTTCATGCCCTTAGTATCGGTCAAATCGCGCCGCGCGTGTATTGGGAGAATCCCGTAATCCGGCCTACGGGATTCCGCTAAGGTATTCCGCCGGGGTGCCGTTATCCTGCTTATCCTCCAATCTCGGCGGACGCGCCCGCCCGTGGGCAAAAACGCTTCCGGGCCGCGCCGTCGTCCCCAACGCCAAACCATCCGCATGATCCGCGTGCTCTACGCCGAGGACGATCCGAACATTGCTGCCGTCGTCCGCAGCTACTTCGAGCATTTCGGCCGCGAATGCGCCCTCGAGGTCGTCGAGACCGGCCGTGCCTGCCTCGAACGCATGTCCGAGGGCGGCGTCGATGTGCTGCTGCTCGACCTCGTGCTGCCCGACATCGACGGTCTGAACATCCTCGGCGAGCTGGCCATGCGCCGCGACCGCACGCCCGTCGTGATGCTGAGCGGCCACGGCCAGAACGAGCTGGCGGTGCGCGCGCTGCGGGCCGGCGCCGTCGACTGCATCGACAAGTCCACCGCCCAGTTCCTCCAAGTCGTCGACCTCGTGCAACGCGTGCACGCCCAGCACGCCACCACGCCCGCCGCGGCCGCGCCCCGGCCGGAGCGCCACGGACCGTTCCACGTGCTCCTGATCGAGGGCTCCGCGGACGTCGCCGGGCAGGTGCGCGACTTCATCCTGCGCGCCGCTCCGCAGGTGGCGCTCGACGTCGCAGCCACCGCAGCGGACTTCAACCGTTTCCTGCGCGAGGGCGCAGCCGCCGACGCGGTGATCGTCGGCCCCAATCCCTGGAGCGCCAAGCCGCTCGACCTCCTGCGTCAGCTGCATTCCGAGGCTCCGTGCGTGCCGGCGATCCTGCTCTCCGCCCGCAGCGACGGCGAGACCGCCGTGGCGGCCTTCAAGCTCGGCGCGCAGGACTACATCCTCCAGAAGCAGGACTATCTGCCCGAGCTCGTTTTCTCGCTGAACAACGTCCTCCGCCGCGGCGACATCGAGCGGCAGAACGCCCGGCTCACGCGCGAGCTGGAGCAGCTCAACCGCTCGCTCGAGGCGCAGGTCATCGCCCGCACCGCCGAGTTGCAGGCGCTCTCGTCGCGCCTGTTGAAAATCCAGGAGGACGAGCGCCGCGCCATCGCGCGCGAGCTGCACGACGAGGTCGGCCAGCTGCTCACCGGCCTCAAGTTCCAGCTCGAGGCCGCCGCGGCCACGGCCGGCCCGGAAACGCAGGAGAAACTCACCGAATCCCTCGCCACCGCCACCGCGCTGATGAGCCACGTGCGCGCGCTGACCCAGCTCTACCGCCCGCGCGTGCTCGACGACCTCGGCCTGCAGCCTGCGCTCGAGTGGCACGCCGCCCAATTCCAGCGCCAGACCGGCATCGGCGTTTCGCTCGACCTCGCGTTGCCCGCCGCCCGCCTGCCCGGCGAACTGGAGACGGCCATCTTCCGCATGACGCAGGAGGCGCTGACCAACGTCGCCCGGCACTCCGGCGGCAAGACCGCGAACGTCACCGTCACGCACGACGCCTCGCACCTCATCGTGGAAATCTCCGACCGCGGCTGCGGCTTCGACCTCGCGCCCGTGCTCGCGCGGCGCGACGCCGTCGGCCTCGCCGGCCTGCGCGAGCGCGTGAGCCTCGCGGGCGGGCGGCTCGAAATCTTCTCCCAACCCGGGCAGGGCACGCGGCTGCACGCCGAGTTTCCCCTGCCCGCCGCCGCATGACGACCGTGGTTTTAGCCGACGACCACGAGATCGTCCGCCGCGGCGTGCGCAGCCTGTTGGAGGCGAACCAGCATTGCCAGATCGTCGCCGAAGCGGCCGACGGCCTCGCCGCCGCGCAGGCCGTGGCGAGGTTCAAGCCGGACCTCCTGTTTCTCGATCTCAACCTGCCGCGCCTGCACGGCCTCGAGGTGTTGAAGCAGACCCGCACCGCCAGCCCGGGCACCCGCACCATCGTGCTCTCGATGCACAGCGACGAGCCGTACGTGATCGAGGCGCTGCGCGCGGGTGCCGCCGCCTATGTACTGAAGGGCGCGGAGTCCGCCGAAATCACCGCCGCCCTCAAGGAGGTGCTGGCCGGCCGGCGTTATCTCAGCGCCGCGCTCTCCGAACGGGCGATCACCGCGCTCGCGACCCGCGCACCCGACAGCAGCGACCCGTTGCACACGCTTTCTCCGCGCGAGCGCGAGGTCCTGCAACACGCCGCCGCGGGCGCCGCCAATCCGCAGATCGCCGAAAAGCTCTTCATCAGCGCCCGCACAGCCGAGACGCACCGCGCCAACCTCATGCGCAAGCTCGGCCTGCAGACGCAGACTGAACTCGTGCGCTTTGCCATCCGCCGCGGCCTGATCCAAGCTTAAGAGCCTATCCGAATAACACTTGCTTTGGCGTGCGCCTGGGTAGGGCGGGGCGGGCCGGTGCGCCCTACCGCGCAAAGTCGGCCGATATTCGGGTAGGCTCTAACCCGCGGGCTGGACGCTCTGCTCGCCAGCCGACTCGGACCCGACGGCCTGTTGCCGACTTCCTTGTGGGAGGGGCTTTATGCCCCGACGCATTCGACGCCGGCATGGTCGGGGCATAAAGCCCCTCTCACATTTTCAAGGAGTGCGCCCCGGCTCATCCTGCGTGCGGCGAAGACGCCGGTGGCCGCTACACGCCGGCCGGGCGGCGCGGCAGGGTGACGATGAACGTGGCGCCCCGGCCCGCCTCGCTCACGCACTGCACCTCCCCGTGCAGGCCGACCACGACGCGTTGCACGATCCACAGGCCGAGGCCGGTGGATTTCTCGCCGCCGGTCGGCACGGCGTGGCCGCGCGCGTATTTCTGAAACAGTCTTTGCCGGTCCTCGCCGCTGATGCCCGGGCCTTGGTCGCGGACGTACAGGTGGTAACCCACGCCATTCCGGCGCAGCTCGACGAGCACCTCCGTGTGAGCCGGCGAATACTTGATGGCGTTGGAAATGAGGTTGTCCGCCACTTGCCGCAGGGCCGAGGCGTCCGAGTGGATCAGCATCTCCGGCTCCTCCGCGAGCAACTGCAACCGGATGAGCTTGCGCGCCGCGCGCTCGGACAGCGCGGTGACCGTCTCGTGCAGCAGCGCGCTGAAATCGACCTCGCCCCACTGGTAGACGCGCCGGCCAGCCTCGAGCGCGCTGACGTCGACGAGGTCGTTGGTCAGGCGGATCATCTGCTGCGCGGTGTTGCGCATCTGGTCGAGCGTGTCGTGGAAGATCTGCGGATCGCGCCCGCCGTCGGCCTTGAGCAGGTCGGTGCCGAGGATGACGCCGGTGAGCGGGCTGCGCAGGTCGTGCGCGACCATGCGGAGCAGCTCGGACTTCTCCTCGCTGACGCGCGCCAGCTGCATGTGCGCCTCCTCCAGCTCGCCCTGGATGCGGCGGCGCTCGGACAGTTCGCGCGAGAGCCGGCGGTTGTGGAGAAACACCAGGAGGAAGATCAGCACGGCGGCCGTCGCCACGCCGGCGGCGATCTTGAAGGCGCGCGCCCACCAGTGGCTCTCTTCGTAATCGAGCGCGATCCAGCGGTCGTTGATGCGCTTGCGCTCGAGCGGCGTGAAGCTGGCGATGGCCTTGTCGAAGATGCTGACGAGTTCCGGCCAGTCCTTGCGGATGCCGAAAAAGATCTCGGAGGACTCCGAAATCACGCTGCCCAGCCGGAGATTGCTGAGCCGGTTCGACTTGATGAGGTAGGCGGCGTTGGCGACGTCGCCGACGGACGCGAAGACCTCGCCGCGCGCGACGGCGCGGTAGCACTCGAGCGTGTTGTCGTATTCCACCATCCGGTGCCCCGGGGCGTGCTTGTTGAGGTCCTTGATCAGGCCGGCATAACCGCGCGGCACACCGACGGTGCGGTCGGCGAGGTCGCGCAGGTCGAGCAGGTACGGGGCGTCGTTGCGCGTGATGATGACGTTCGGCGCCAGCGTGTAGGCGGTGGAATATGCCATGTAGGCGTCGCGCTCCGGGGAGGTGTCGACGCTCGGCAGCACGTCCACCTCGCGGGTTTGGAAAGCCTGCAGCATGACCGGCCAGCTGTCGCGGTTCTCGTTTTTGAAGCGCAGCCCGGTCCGCTGTGCGACCAGTTCCAGAAAATCCGGATCGATGCCCACGATCATGCCGCCCCGGTCCTGCAGCGAATACGGCGCGTATGTCACGTCATGGCCGGCGCGGATGACGGGATGCGCCTGAATCCACGCCTTTTCCGCCGCGGTCAGGCCGATGTCCAGCGGTGCGGCCGGCGCGGCCGCCGGCTCCTGTGCGTCCAGCCATCCGGCCAGAGCCGCGAGCAGGCAGACGATGCACGGGCGGCGGAGGCGCATGTGTTCAGGCTAGGCTTCGCGCCCGCGTAGGCCAGCCACTTTTCGGGCGGACCCGGTCATACCTAGGGCATTTTAGGCTGAAGTGCAGCCGAGGCAGACGGAGTTCGGCTGGATTCTTCACTGCGCTCAGAATGACAGAAATGGAATCTCTTCTTGTGCATGTCATCCTGAGCGCAGCGAAGGATCCAATGCCTCGCTTAGCCCGGCTGCGGAATTCCCGAAATGATGCAGCCGCGCGGACGTTCTCAGCCCGGGAGCTTGAAGCCCTCGAATTCCTTCTTCACGTCCTGCATGAACGCGGCCACGCCGGCGCCGTTGACGACGCGGTGGTCGAAGGTGAGCGAGAGCGTGACGACCTCGGCGGGATAAACGACGCCGTCGTCGTTGACCATGCGCTCGTGCGCGGTGCCGATGAAGAGCGTGCCCATGGCGGGCGGCACGACAATCGGCCAGGCCTTCTCGATGCCGAACGCGCCGAGGCTGGTGATGTTCACCGGCGCGGCGACGTCGAGCACCTTGCCCTTGCGCGTCTCCTCGATCTCGCGGTTGTAGGTCGCGATGAAGTCGGCCCACGCGAGCTGGTTGGCGCGCGGGATGGCGGCGGTGGCGAGGCGGTCGCCCTCGAGGGCGACGGCGACGCCGAGGTCGAACTCGGGCTGCTCGAAGATCGAACCGTCCTTGCCCATGAGGCAGCGGAAGGCGGCATGCTTCTCCATCGCGCGCGTGACGCACCACGCCATCATGAGCGATGGCGACGGCGCGGCCTTGCCCATCGTCTTCTTGGCGGCCTCGCGCGCGTCGCGCAGCGCGGCGAATTTCGCGTCGAGCTCCATGTTGGCGTTCACGACGCCGTCGAGTCGCTTGGTGATGGCCGGGTGCAGGGCGGGCTGGCGTTGGATTCCCTTCATGGTGACGGGGCCGGTCGAAGCCGGCGCGGGGGACGGAGGTTGCGGACGGGAAGAAGCAGACGGGGCGGCGGACGCGGCCTTGGCGGCGACCGGGACCGCGGGAGGGGCGGCCGGCTTGGGCGCGGCGGCGCCCTCGACGGGCAGCGCGTTCACGCTGGCGATGTCGCCGGTGACGAGCGCGATCTCCTGCCCGATGAGCACGGTGTCCTCGAGCTTGATGCGCCACTCCTTGAACTTGCCGGAGAAGGACGCCTCGACGGGATAGACGGCTTTGTCGGTCTCGAGTTCGCAGAGCACGTCGTCGTGTTTCACGGCGTCGCCGGGCTGCTTGTTGAGGTTGACGACGCGGGCGGAGCGCAGGCCTTCACCCATGATCGGCACGCGGACGATGATGTCGTTCGTGCCCTTGATGACGGTGTTCTGCGGGCCGTGGGCGGAAGAAGAAGGCGCCGGCGCGGATGGTTCGGTGAGAGGAGGGGCTTTATGCCCCGACGAAGGATTCGCGACTGTAACGTCGGAGCGTAAGGCCCCTCCCGCCAAAGCCGGAGCGGGCACCTCGCCGCGCGTGATGTTCATCCCCACAAGGTGCCAGATGGCATCGACGATGCGCGGCACGTCGGGCAGCGCGGCGTATTCGTAGATGGGATTGTAGCCGATCGGCACGTTGCCTTTGGTGACGAGCGTCGGCGGCGCCTTAAGCGTGGCAAAGATGTCGGTCCGGCCAGTGACATGCTGGATGATCATCTGGCCGACGGAACACGCCTCGGTGTCCTCCTGGATGACGAGGAGCCGGCCGGTCTTGCGGACGGAGGCCTCGATGGCGGCCTGATCCCACGGCATGATGGAGCGCAGGTCGATCAACTCGACGCTCACCTCGCCCTTGAGTTCGGCGATGGCCTCGCGGGCCTTCTCCATGGTGTTGCCCCAGGCGACGATGGTGAGGTCCTCGCCCTCGGTGCAGATGCGCGCGCGGCCCAGCGGGATGGAGGCGATGGGTTGCGCAGATTCCACCTCGGCCCAGAGCAGGTGTTTCGGCGCGAGGAAAAGCGTGATGTCCTCGCCGTGCATCGCGGTCCAGAGCAGGCCAGCCGCGTCCTCGGGCGTGGACGGGATGACGATGTTCAAGCCCGGGAAGTGCGCGAACGCCGCCTCGTTGGCCTGCGAGTGCCAGAGGCCGCCGCCGGGCAGGTAGGCGCCGTAGGGCGCGTAGAACACCGCGGGGACCTTCCACTCGCCATTCGAGCGCCAGCGCAGGTTGGCGAGGTTCGACACGAGCTGGTTGAAGCCGGGAAAACTGAAATCGATGAACTGCAGCTCGAAGACCGGCCGGCGGCCGTAGAGCGCGAGCCCGCCGCCGACGCCGAAGATGGTCGACTCCGCCAGCGGCGAGTTGAACACCTGCTCGGGAAAATCCGTCGAGAGCTTCTGCGTGAGGCGGAACACACCGCCTTTCGGATCCTCGA
The DNA here is from genome assembly GCA_016187925.1 of Opitutia bacterium. GTDB lineage: Bacteria > Verrucomicrobiota > Verrucomicrobiia > Opitutales > Opitutaceae > Didemnitutus. The sequence continues at coordinate 237,464 of JACPIS010000009.1, forward strand.
CGTCCTCGCCGAAGATCAGGCGGCCCGGGTCGGCATCGAGCCCGGCGCGCAGCGTGCGGTTGATGAGGTCGCCCATGCGGTACTTCCCGGGCTTGAAGAGTTCCTCGTGCAGGTCGGGCGACGCGCCGGTGACGTCGAGCAGCAGCTCGTCGGGGCGCGGGTTTTCGGCCTTCTCGGCGCGGGTGTATTCCGCGCGAACCTTCTCCTTGATCTCCTCGTCGAGCGCCGCGAACTCCCGCTCCGTGAGCTCGCCGGCCTGGATCATCCTCTCCCGGAGGATGCGGATGGGATCGGATTTCTCCATCGCCGCGATGTCCTCCTTCGAACGGTAGAGCGTGTGGTCGTCGGAGCTGGTGTGGCTGGAGAGCCGCTCGACCTTGGCCCAAAGGAACACGGGCCCCTCGCCGCCGCGCAGCCGGGCGATGGCCTGCTGCGACTCGGCGTGGACAATTTCCGGATCGGAACCGTCGATGACGCGCCACTGCGCCTGGTTGAGCACGTCGAGCGCGAGCGGGTTGGTCTTCCGCGTCGGCGTCGAGATGCCGTAGGCGTTGTCCTCGACGATGAACAGCACGGGTAGCTTCCGTTCGAGGGCGAAGCTCGCCGCCTCGTAGAAATCGCCCTGGCGTGTGGCGGCGTCGCCGATGCTCGTGACGACGATGCCGTCCTTCCCGTCGAGTTGCAGGCCCCACGCGATGCCGCACGCCGGCAGCAGCTGCGAGCCCAGCGGGGTCGGCACGCTGAGGATGTTCAGTGCCCGGCAGGAAAAATGCGACGGCATCATGCGGCCGCGCGAGGCCGACTCGCGCTTGGCGAAATACTCGAGCGCGAGGTGCCGCGTCGTCAGCCCGCGCCCGAGGCACAGGCCGCGGCCGCGGTAGTAGCAGGCGAGGTAATCGCCGTCGCGCAGCTGGGCGCCGAGCGCGCTGAACGCCTCGTGGCCGCGGCCCGAGACGTGGAAATGCCCCTTGCCCTGCCGGTTCAGGCTCTCCTCGCGGAGATCGCCGTGGCGGCTCTCCAGCATGGTGCGCAGCAGATGACGGCGCTGCTCCTTGTTCAGGGTCGTGGACGGGGCTTTGGCCATGAAAACGTGGGGTAAGGTCGGGCCGGAAACTCCTAAAAAACCACCCGCCAGGGCAACGCATTTCGGGCGCGCCCCGGACGGGTGTTAGCGGGCTTAATGCCGCGCCCGCTCAACCGTTGTAAAGCCCGGCGGCCTTCGCGTAGCGCATCAGGCCGCCGCGGAAGGCCGGGAAGCCCGCGCCCATCAGCAGCGCGAAGTCGGCGTCGTCCGCCGTCTTCAGCACGCCCTCGGCGAGCACGCGCTTCGTCTCGTCGATCATGACGCCGTTGAGGTGGTCCTGGATCGCCTTCGCGTCCATCGCCTTCGTCGCCGCGGGGGCGAATTTCGCCATGTCGGGATTCAGCGCCTCCTTGACGCCGCCGTAGGCGTAGAAGCCGCTCGACGCGCCGTTCTTCCGGCCGCGCAGGCCGGCCGCGAGCATCCGGCTGCAGACCGTCGCGCCTTCGAACCGGCCGGCGTAATAATGCTTCATCTCGCCGTAGATGAAATCCGTCACGTCCACGCCGACCTCGTCGATCAGGCGCATCGGCCCCATCGGCCAGCCCCAGTCGCGCATGGCCCGGTCGATGACGTCGGTCGGCACGCCCTGCTCCCAGAGCCGGCAGGCGGCGTTGAGGTAGAAAAACAGCACGCGCGTGACGAGGAAGCCCGGCGCGGACCGGCAGATGACGGGCGATTTGCCGAGCTGCTTGGCGAACGCCAGCACGCGGTCCGCCGTCTCACGCGCCGTGTGCGGGCTGAGCACCATCTCGATCAGCGGCATGCGGCTGACGGGATTGAAGAAATGGATGCCGATGGTGCGGCCGGGATTCGCGACGTGGGCGGCGATCTCCTCGATGGGCAGCGCCGAGGTGTTGGAAGCGAGGATGCAGTCGGGCCGCACGACCTTGGTCAGCTCGGTGAACAACTTCTGCTTCACCGTCACGTTTTCGACGACGGCCTCGATCACGAGGTCGCAGTCCTCGAAGTCGATCAGCTCGGTCGACATGGCGACCGCGCCCATGGCCTTGTGCGCGACGGCGTGGTCCATCTTGCCGCGCTTCACCGCGTCGGCGAAGAGCGAGCGCACGACCTCGACGCCGTTCTTCAGCGCCTCGACGTTCGTGTCGTTCATGATGACGCCGTAACCGCGGGCGGCGCACCACTGCGCGATGCCCGAGCCCATGACGCCGGCGCCGATGACGCCGATGGTGCGGATCGGCTTGGACGCGGCGGCCTCGGCGGGCGGCGGGAACCAGGCGTCGACCGTGATCTTCTTCACCGCGTCCTTGAGAAAGAAAACATGCACGAGGTTCTTCGCGACCTCGCCGGCGGCGATGTCGCCGAACGCCGCGGCCTCGGTCTCGAGCGCCGACGCGAGCATCTGGCCGGCGGACTTCTCGATGGTGTCGAGCACGGCGAGCGGCGCGGGCTGGCCGCGCATGCGCGCCGCGGCCGTCTTGCGCTGCTCGGCGAAGAAAGTCGCGTCGGCCGCGGCCGGCGCCGGGCGAGCGGGCCGGCCGGAGGCGGCGAGCTTGAGCGCGGCGGCCTTGGCGCGGGCCTTCAGCTCGGCGGCGGGCACGAGCTCGTCGACGAGCCCGGCCTGGTGCGCCTCGGCGGCCGGCACGAGCGCGGCCTTGAGGATGTGTTCGACGGCGGCCTTGGCGCCGACGAGGCGCGGCAGGCGGGCGCAACCGCCCCACCCCGGGATCAGGCCGAGGCCGACCTCGGGCAGGCCGATGACTGTCTCCTTCGCGTCACTGGCGAGACGCCAATGGCAGGCGAGCGCGAGTTCGTAGCCGCCGCCCGCGCACGCGCCGTGGATGGCGCACACGACCGGCACCTTGAAATTGTCGAGCAGGCCGAACAAGGCCTGGCCGTCGCGCGAGGCCTGCGCCGCCGCCTGGGCGTCGGCCAGCCGGCCGAGCCACTTGAGATCGGCGCCCGCGATGAAGATTTTCTCCTTCGCGCTCACGACCACCACGGCCTTCACCGGCTGGGCGGCGAGCGCTGCGACCGCGGCGCGCAGGGCGGCCTGCGTGGCGGGGTTGAAGACATTGGCGCGGGCCGCCGGGTCGTCGAAAGTGATCCAGCCGATGCCGTCGGCATCGACCGAGTGGGTAACCGAGACGGGATTGCTCATGGGGTATGCGGGTTGGGCGGGATATCAACCGTAAGGCCCGGAACCTGACAACGGCAAGCCCGGCCGTGCGGGCAACTATTAGCGGCGTTTCCCCGCGGGAGAAAACTTCCGCAGGTATTTCAGCGCGACCCCGAAGTCGTGCGGCAGCGGCGATGTGAGCGTCACCCGCTCGCGCGAGAGCGGGTGCGTGAACGTCAGCCCGCCCGCGTGCAACGCCAGCCGCGCGATGAGCGGGCGCTCGTCGGCGCGGCCCTTGTAGCCGCGCTTGAGGCCGGAGAGCAGCAGCACGGTGTCGTTGCCGTAGAACGGATCGTTGAGAATCGGCGTGCCGCTGGCGGAAAGATGGATGCGGATCTGATGCGTGCGGCCGGTCAGCGGATGACACTCGACGTGCGTGAACGCCCCGAAGCGCTCCCGCACCTTGAACTCCGTGACCGACGCCTTGCCGTGCTTCTTCACCACGCACATGCGGCCGGGCGCGGCCTCGTCCTCCTTCAGCACGAAGTCGACCGTGTAGGTGTCGAGCGGCGGTGCGCCGACGACGAGCGCGTGGTAGGTTTTTTCGACCGTCTTCGACTGGAACTGGCCGCTGAGGAAATCCAGCGCGGGCTTCGTCTTCGCGCACAGCACGAGGCCGCTCGTATCGGCGTCGATCCGGTGCACGTTGGCCACGCCGTGGCCCATCCGCTCGTGCACGAGGCCCATGAGGTTGACGCGCGACTTGTCCCAGCGGTCGGGCGCAATGAGCAGCCCGCTCGGCTTGTCGAACGCGATGATCGCCTCGTCCTCGAAAATGACTGGGGGCAGCGACGCCATGGTGCAGCGCAGTGTGCGGCCGGCCCCGCCGCAGGCAAACTTTACCGTTTTCGCACAAACTTGGGCTCGCGCGGGGCGGCGGCGGCGGCAGAATATACGCTCGCCCCATGACTCTTGCGCCGCGTTTCCTCGTCAGCTTCTGGGCCGGCTACTGCGCGACCCGCTTTGCCCGTCGCTTGAAGGCTCTGGGGCGCGGCCTGGAGGCGCAGCAGGCGGCGCTGACGGCGCTGCTCACCCACTTTGCGCGGACGGAGTTCGGCCGGAAGCACGAACTGACGCCCGGTCTTTCCTACAACGAATTCCGGCAACGCACGCCGGTGCACGGCTACGATCATTTCGAGCCGCTGATCACCCGCATGGCCGCCGGCGAGCCCGATGTGCTCTGGCCCGGCCGCTGCCGTTTCTTCGTCGACACCGCGGGCACGACCACCGGCACGCCGCGCCGGCTGCCGGTCACCGACGATCAGCTCGCCCACTACCGCGCGGGCCTCGGCGCCGCGCTGCTGCACTACGCGATCCGCGCCGGACACCCGGGGATTTTTCTCGGCCGCCACCTGCACGTCGGCGCGAGCACGGCGTTGAGCGAGGGGAACGGCGCCTACGCGGGCAGTTTCGACGCCATCGCGCACCTCGCGCTGACCTCGTGGGCCGAGGCCAATCTCTACTCGCCGCCGCGCGCGGTCGCCCAGCTGCCGGAAGGCGAGGAAAAGGCCGGCGCCATCGCCCGCGCCATGGTCGGCCGCGATGTCACGCTGGTCGGCGGCGCGCCCGCCGCCGTGCTCGCGCTGGCGACGGCGGCCCGCGCCCAGGCCAGCCGCGGCAAGGTGCGCATGACCCACCTGCAGGCGATGTGGCCGAACCTCGAGTGCTACGCGCACACCGGCGCCCCGCTCGGGCTGTTCGCCGACGAGCTGCGCGCCGCGCTCGGCCCGGCCGTGACCTTCCACGAAATCTACGCCGCCGCCGAGGGCTGGTTCGCCGTGCAGGACAGCGAGGCGTCGCTCGGCCTGCGGCTGCTGGCCGATGCGGGGATTTTCTTCGAGTTCGTCCCGCTGCGGGAGTTCGAGGAGGACAAGCTCGAGCGGCTCGGCCCGCGCTGCCTGCCGCTCGCGGCCGTGCAGCCGGGCGCCGACTACGCGCTCGTCGTCACGACGCCCGCGGGCCTCTGCCGCTACAGCACGGGCGACATCGTGCGCTTCCTCTCACTCGACCCGCCGCGCCTCCAGTTCTGCGGCCGGACCCGGCTGCAGCTCTCGATGTTTGGCGAACACGTGGGCGAGCGCGAGCTGACGGAATCCCTGCTCGAGGTGTGCGGCCGCAACGGCTGGACCGCGGTCAATTTCCACGTCGCGCCGCTCGTCAGCCGGGCCGGGCCGCTGCCGCGCGGCGGCCACGAGTGGTGGATCGAGTTGCGCTCCGGCACCATCAAGACCCCGACCGGTCCCCTGCTGGCGCCCGAGATCGACGCCGCCCTTGCCCAGCGCAACCCCGACTACGCCGCGCGCCGCCAGTCCGGCGGGATCGAGCCGCCTGTCGTGCGGCTCCTCATGCCCGGCGTGCTCGAACAGTGGGCGCGGACGTTCACGCCCCACGCCGGCACGAGCCGGCTGACGCGCTGCCGCCCCGACCGCCTGATCGCCGACCAGTTGATGGGCCTGGCCAAGTTCCATGCGACGGCCCCGGCGGCCCAGAACCGGATCTGACGCCCGCCGCCGGCTCCGCCCCGAAACGGGTCCGGGCGGCGGTTCTGAGGCCGTCGCCCGGTGATAACTCCCAATGCGTCCTTGTGACTTGCGCGCGCCTGGGACGCTCTCCTCGTGGCGCGCGTGCTACCCCGAAGGGACTGGTCAGGTGATTTTCACCTCCAGGACCCGCGGATGGGCCTTTTCGTTCTTCGGCAGGCGCAGGACAAGCACGCCTTCCTTGAACTCGGCCGCAATCTTGGTCGCATCGGCGTTTTCCGGCAGCGAGAAGCTGCGGACGAAACGTCCGTGTTCGCGCTCGATGCGGTGGTACTTGCGATTCTTCTCTTCCTTCTCGACCTTGCGCTCACCCGTGATGGTGAGGACGCCGTCCTCGAACGTGACGTGCACGTCTTCCTTCTTCATCTCGGGCAGGTCGGCCTTGATGAGATATTCCTTCTCGTCCTCGGTGATGTCCACCGAAGGCACCCAGTCGGTCGTCACGAGGTTTTCCTCACGATCCTGACTGGTGATACGCAGCGGGCTCGACCCGAACAGGGTCGCCATGCGGTTTTCCATTTCTTCCATCTCGCGGAGGGGATTCCAACGGAGAATCGGAGCGGTTTTCATGCTGCCTCCTCTTGGTTTGTTCTATTCTGCGCAGCTCGCGTGAGCTGCAGGAGCATTCTCGCACCGGCGGGGCGGATGCGCTCCGCCTTTCTTGCCAAATCAGGCAAAAACTTCCTTCGGCAATAAATGCGCAGAAGCCCGGGCGGACGGCCGCCGCCCCGTCGCCCCAACCCGCGGCGGCTCAGTCGGCCGCCGCTTCGTCGGACTTTTTGCGCGGACGGGACTTCTTGGCCGCCGCGGACTTGGACAACTTGGCGTTGAGCCAGAGTTCGTCCTTGGTGTTGCGGTTCAGCCAGAAAATCTCGCCGCCATGTTCGCCGAAGGTCGGCTTGGCCTTGGCGTCCTCGGGCACGTTGAGCCCGGCCGCGGTGAGCGCCGCGAGCAGTTTGTCCTCGGACTGGCCGAGCTGCGCCGCGACCTCGGGCACAAGCGCCGCGCAGCCCTCGCCGCGTTTCTTCGGCTGCAACAGCAGGCGGACGGCCGCCAGCGTGTTGGCCGGCGACGGCGGTGGAAGCTCGGCCGGCTGGGCCGCGGCCGGAGCGGGTGATCCGGCAGACGCGGCGTCGCCACCCTCGTCTGCTCCCGTGTCGCCGTCCTCGGCCTGCAATTCGCCGTTCTCGGATTTGCGGGCCTTGCGGGCGTTAATCCAGATCTCGCCGCGCTGGTTTTTCTGCAACCAATAGAGGAACTCGCCCTCCTCGTGGAACGCGGGTTTCTGCTCGCCCTCGGGCTGGAGCTTCAGGCCCTGCTCGGCGAGTTGCGCGAGCAGGCCGGCCTCGTCGGTCTTCAGCGCCTTGGTGAGGAAGGGGAAGCTGCCGGACCAGCCGTGGCCGCGGCGGTTGCGGCGCATCATGCCGCGGATTTTCCCGAGGAAGGTCCGGGGCGCGGCCGGCGGCGCTTGCGGCGCCGGGGCGGATTCGCCGGCGCCGGACTCGGCCGGCACGGGCTGCGGCTGGGGCGCGCGACCGCGGTTTTCCTGACGGTCGTCGCGGCGGCGCTCCTCGGCGCGCGGGGCGGGCGGGTTCACCGGCACGTTCTCGGCCGCGGCCTCCTCGTCGCTGAGGCGCTTGCCTTGGACGATGCGGAAGACCGGCTCGGGCTTGTCGCGCAGGTTGATCCAGATCTCGCCGCGGCGGTTGATGTTCACCCAGAAAAGCTCGCCCTCGTACTCGACGTAGACCGGCTTGGCGTTCTCGTCGGCCGGGATCTGCAGGCCGCACTCGACGAGCGCGCCCTTGATGTCGGACTCCTCGAGCCGCCACTTCTTGGCGAGGAAATCGACGCCCACGCTCATGCCGGGGCCGCGCTGGTTGCGGCGCATGTGCGGACGGAGCGCGTCGAAGAACGTCGGCAGCTCGTCCTCGGCGGCGAGCTTGTCCCACTCGTCCTTCGGGGCGGACTCGTCCTCCGCGGCGTCGGGATCGTCGTCACGCGAGGTGTCGCGCAGGCGGCGCAGGGAGCCGTCGGCGTCGGTGCGCTCCTCGGCGAGGAAGGTCTCGGCCTTGTCCTCCTCGGCGGTCGCGGCGGCGCCGCTGGTGCCGGCCTTGAATTTCGCCTCGAACTCGGCGCGGAGCTTGTCCGCCTCGGCGCGCGCGGCGGCCGCGGCGGCGTCCTCCAGCGTCCAGTCGCGCTGCGTGGGGCGGCGCGCGAGGCCGGTGAAGGCGAGCGAATTGTCGGGCGCGGTCTGGAAGCCGATGATCTCCCACTGTTCCTGCCCGAGGTCGTTGATAAATTTTTCCATCAGCGCCGGCGACGCGAAGCCGCCCTTGCCGCTGCTGATGACTTTGTATTCCCAGTTGGCCATAAGAGCGCGAAGGCATCCCGCAACCCGCCCGCCGAGGCGAGACTAAACTTGCGGCGGGCCGGCGCCACCGCGCGCGGCGGGCGCGGGCGGGCAACGATTAACCCGCGCGCGGCGTTGCCGGCGGTGCGTTTCGCGGCAGCGTGGTCCGTGCATGCCCCGCCCCGCCCTCCTGCTGCTCGCCGGCGGCCTGTTGCCGCTGTCCGTCCTCGCCGCCCCGCCCGCCCCCGATGCCGACGACGGCGCGATCAACCTGCCGCCCGGCTTCCGCGCGCTCGTCGTCGCCGACAATCTCGTGGCCGGCCGCAAGGTGAACAACACGGTCGACAAGCTGCGCTTCATCACTGTGGCACCGAACGGCGACCTTTACGCGAAAACTTATTTCGGCGGCATCCTCGCGCTGCGCGACACCGACGGCGACGGCCGCTACGACGAGCGGCACGAGTTCGGCCGCGGCGGCGGCACGGGCATCGCGCTCCACGACGGCTGGCTCTACCACTCGACCAACGACGACGTCTTCCGCTACCGGATCACACCCGGCGAGCTCGTGCCCTCCGGTCCGCCCGAGCTCGTCGTCGGCGGCCTGCCCAACGGCGGCAACCACGCCGCCAAGGTTTTCGCGTTCGATGACGCCGGCCACCTGTTGGTCGAGATCGGTTCGCCGGCCAACGTCTACGCCGACGGCGACCGCACCGCGACCGCCAAGGGCAAGGACGCCACCGAATACCTGAAGACCCACGGCGGCTTCTGGCGCTTCGACGCCGACCGGTCCAACCAGACCTTCGCCGATGGCCGGCACATGACGACCGGCCACCGCCACGTGCTCTCGCTCGCGTGGCAGCCCACGGCCCGCGCCTTCTATTTCGTGATGATGGGCCGCGACCGGCTGAGCATCGTCGCCCCCGAGTTCTACGACGACCTCGACAACGCCGAGCGCGTGGCCGAGGAGATGCACGAGCTGCGCGAGGGCCTGAACGTCGGCTGGCCCTACACCTACTGGGACCCGATCAAGCAGGCCCGCATGGTCGCCCCGGAGTTCGGCGGCGACAACCGCAAGCGCGACGACAACCCGCTCTACGGCAAACCCGTCATCGCGTTTCCCGCGCACTGGGCGCCGTTGCAGATGACAACCTACACCGGCGCGCAATTCCCGGCGCACTACCGCGGCGGCTTCTTCGTCGCGCTCCACGGCTCGTGGAACCGCGCCCCGCGCTCGCAGGCCGGCTACAAGATCGTCTTCGTCCCGTGCGACGACGCCGGCCGGCCGACCGGCGCCTACGAGACGTTCGCCGACGGCTTCTCGGGGCTGGATGAGTTCACCGACCCCGGCGCCGCGCGCTTCCGTCCCGGCGGCGTCGCGGTCGGCCCCGACGGCTCGCTCTACGTGAGCGAGACCGAGAAAGGCCGCATCTGGCGCATCCTCTACACCGGCGAGACCAGCCCGGCCGGCGCGAATAAAACCCCCGGCGCCCCCGGCGCGCAGACCGTGCCGACCATCGGCGCCGACACTCCCGGCGGAAAAATCTACCTGCGGGTCTGCGCCGCGTGCCACATGCCCAACGGCGGCGGCGTGCCCTCCATGCAGCCTCCGCTCGCCGGCAGCCCCGTCGTCGCCGGCGACACCCGCCTCCTGCTCAACGTCATCCTCCAAGGCCCCGCCGCGGTGCTGCCCGCCGACCGGCCGAAGTTCGGCAACGTCATGCCGCCCTTCGGCGCCGTCTACACCGACGCCGAGATCGCGAGCCTCGCGAATTACCTCCGCGCCAATTTCGCCTCCGGCGCCCCCACCGTCACGCCCGACGAGGTCAAGGCCCTGCGCCCGCCGCAGCCCTAGTGCGGCACCGGCGCCACGGCCGCGAGGAAGCGCGCGATGGCGTAGTCGGCCAGCTGGCCGCCGGGGCCGTCGGGGTTGTAGTCGAAGCCGTGCGTGGCCCACGGCAGCTCGAGCAAGTAGTGCCGCACGCCCGCTTCCTGCAGGCGCGCGGCGAGCCGGCGGCTGTGGCGGTACCACACGAGCGTGTCGGGCCGGCCGTGCAACAGCAGCGTGGGCGGCGTGCGGCCGTCGACCATGAACTGCGCGCTGGCGGAGTCGTAGAGCGCGCGGCGCTCCGGCGTGTCCGGCGCGCCGCCGAAATAGCGGCGCATCAGCGCCACGGAATTGAGTGCGTCGTCCTCGCGCGACACCGACCAGGCGAATGGCATGTCCTGCGGCGCGTAGAACGAGACGATGCCGACGATGTCCGGATCGCGCGCGCCGTAGCCGACGGCGGCGGCGATCTGGCCGCCGGCGGAGCGGCCGAGCAGCACGAGGCGGTGCGGATCGATGCCGAGCCGTCCCGCGTTTTGCTTCAGCCATGCGAGCGCCGCCTGCAGGTCGTCACGTTGCGCCGGCCAGATGGAGCGCGGCGCCAGCCGGTAATTCACCGCTGCCACGGCGTAACCGCGCGCGGCCCAGCGGGAATTCCATTCGGACAGCTGCGTGCTGTCGCCGCTGTCCCATCCCCCGCCATGGACAACGACGATGCACGGCGCGAGCGCGATGCGGGCGGAGCGGTAGAAATCGAGCGTCAGGTCGCGGCCGTCGGCGCGCGCGTAGGTTTCGGTTTTCCGCGGCACGGCGGGCAGCGCGTGCACGTAGAGCCGGTCGAACGCGAACGGCGCCGGCGTGCCGGCCGAGGTGCCCATCGCCACGGTCAATTGGCGCGGCAAGTCGGCGGCCATCCGCCAGGCGGTAAGCGCCGGCCGCAGGAGGCCCGCCGCCGCCACACCGCAGAGCACGAGCAACGCGGCCCGCCCCGGTCCCTCCGTCGAAATCCACGCGAGGGCGGCCAGGCCGAGCGGAAGGATCACGAGCAGGTGCCCGTATTCCGTGACCGCGACCGCCACCTTCCAGAGAAAGGTGGAATCAGGCGCGCGGACAAAGTTCAACAGGGCCGCCAGCGCCGAGACCGTCCCGAGGATGAGCAATAGCCATTTCATGCACCGGAAGGATACGAGCCGGGCCCGCCGGCGGGTGCAAGCGTCCGCGGGCCGCGGTCAGCGGTCGCTGTCGTTCACCTCGAAGAGAATCGGCACGCGCATGCGGGTGTTCACCTTGCGGCCGGTCTTGATGCCGGGGCGGAACCTCCAGCGGTTCACGCCCTCGATCGCCGCCTCGTTGAATCCGGCGTGGCTCGTGCTGACGATGAACGGATCCCGCACGTAGCCGTCGGAGTCGACAATGAACTCGACGACGACCTTCGCGCTCATCACATCGCGCTTCAGGTCGGCCGGGAAACGCGGCGCGGTCTGCGAAATCGGCTCGGGCACGCGGTCGAGCTGCGAGAGGTTGAAAATGTCCTTCAGTCCGCCGGAGGTGCGCGGCCCGTGCGCGATGTTGACGGGGATCGACGTGAGTTTCGCCGCGCCGAGGTTCGACTGGACGTTCGGCCGCACGTCGAGCGGCTGCACGAAGGCGACATTGAGATCCACGGCCGACGGCACATCGGCCAGCATCGGGACGTCGACGCTCGGCGCCGCCTCCGACTCGTCGGAGAGTTCCTTGGGCATGTCGTCTTTCTCGGGCTCCAGCGGGGGCATGGCCATCATCTCGACCAGCGGCTCGTCTGCGACGACGTGCCTCTTGACCGGCTTGGGTGCGTTGAAACCCAGCAGGAACCACGCATGGACCCCGGCCGACAGCACAATCGCGACCCAGGAGATGCGCGGCAGCTTGGGCAGGCCGTAGTAGCGCCAGTTGCCCGGATTTTTCACGGGGCCACCGGGGGGCAAGCTTTCTTTCGGCCAAGCGAGCTTGCGCGCCGGCTTGGTGTGACGGAGGTACAGCGTGGTCTCCATGGCATTATTAAACTCCTCTCCGGCTTTCGACGCCCTGCAGCTATTGGCGGAACATGAGCGTCCGTTGTGGTGACCCAAACGCCCGCGGCGCGCACATCCGCTAATGGGTCGCTGCACAACCGGTAATGCCGGGCCTCCCACCCTCTCCCGCCGCACCCGGCGTCTAAAGGTTTGCCCCCGCGCCGGCGATTGACCCATGAACAAACCCGTGCGCCGCCTCGACCAGCTCCTCGCCAACCTCGGCTATTGCTCCCGCCGCGAGGCGCGCGGCTGGATCGAGGCCGGCCGCGTGACCATCGCCGGCGAGCCCGCGGACGATTTCGGCCGGAAGGCCGATCCCGCCACTGTGCGCGTCGACGGCGAGCCGCTCGACCACCCCGACGGCCTGTTGCTGCTTTTACACAAGCCGCTCGGTCTCGTCTGCTCGCACGACGACCGCGAGGGCCCGCGCGTCTACGATCTGCTCCCGCCGCGCTGGCGCCAGCGCAACCCGCAGGTCACCTCCATCGGCCGGCTCGACAAGGACACCAGCGGCCTCCTGCTCCTCACCGACCAAAGCGAACTCGTCCACCGCCTCACCTCGCCCAAGCACAAAGTCCCCAAAATCTACCGCGCCACGGTCGACACCGACTTGTCGCCCGGCCTCGGGCCGCTTTTTGCCAGTGGCACGCTTCAGCTCAAGGACGAGCAGGAGCCCTGCGCGCCCGCGCAGCTGCGCATCCTCGGGCCGCGCGAGGCCGAGCTCACGCTCACCGAAGGCCGTTATCACCAGGTGCGCCGGATGTTCGCCAGCCAAGGCTGCGAGGTGCTCACGCTGCACCGCGCGCGCTTCGGCCACCTCGAGCTCGGCGACCTGCCCGCCGGCCAATGGCGCGAGCTGCCGCTGGACACGTTCGCCGCGTAGCAGCGCCGGTCGCGGGCGCGCCCGGCCGCGGTCATTCGGGCGGAGTGAGCTCGAACTTCAGGGGCACTTCCATGCGCGTCGCCACCTTGCGTCCGGAGAGCATGCCCGGCCGGAATTTCCAGCGTGCGACCCCGATGATCGCCGCGCTGTTGAACTCGGGCGCGTTCGTGCGCGTCACGCGCGGGTCGACCACGCGGCCTTCGGCATCCACCACGAACTCCACCACCACCATGACCGCCGTGAGATCGGGGCGGACATTCGCGGGGAAGTGCGGCGGCGGCTGTGCGATGGGCTGCGGAGCGCGGTCGAGCTGCGCCAGGTTGAAAATCGTGCCCCGCCCGCCGAGGCCGGCGCCACCCCGGCTGCGGATGGCGGGGATCGTCATCGATTTCAGCGTGTTCACATCGATGTCCACCCTCGGGCGAAAATCGACCGCCTGCGCGAAATCGCTCAGCGCCACGCTCGCCGGCGGCTCCGCCAGCTGCGGCACGGCGACCGCGGACGCGGACTCCTCGGCGAGTTCGCGGGGCTGGTCTTCATTCTCTTCCGGCGGCAGGGGCGGCATCTCCATCCGGATCACGCTCTCCGGCTTCGGAGCCGCGACCGGCCGGGCGGGCGCGGACGGCGAGGAGAACCCATAGAACATCGCGGCGTGCAATCCGGCGGCGGCCACGAACGCGATGGCGGAGGCCCAGCGCGTCTTCGGAACCGACGCGTAGCGCCAGCTGCCGGCGGACGGCGGCGTCAGCGGCAACCCCGGCACGGAACCAGGCGGAAAGTGTGGGCGCGGGAGGTGCGGTTTGCGGGAGAGATTTTCAGTTTTCATAGGCGGGAGGAACGGAAGCGGTGGCGGGCAGGCGACAGGAAGGGGCGAAGGTCCCGAAACTCAAGTGGCTCCGCGCGGCGTAACCACATCTTCGCAATCGCCGCGTCAAAACGCTCCACCTCCGCACCGCTGCGTTAATTTTGCGCAACGATCCCTGGCTGCGCGGAACCGGCCGGCTGCGCATCGCGCCGCCATTCGGAGCTTTTCACCCGCGCCCGTTTCGCCTCAGTTCACGGCATGACTCTCCCCGTCCTTACCGGCGCGCAAAAGACGAAACTCCGCGGCCTCGGCCAGACCACTGCCGACGGCGCCTACCTCGGCAAGGAGGGCGCGACACCCGGCTTCGTCGCCGACTTCAACCGCCTGCTCGACGCCCGCGAGCTGGTGAAGCTGCGCTTCACCGCCGGCCAGGACCGCCACGAGCGCGCCGCCCTGTGCGAGCAACTCGCCGCCGCCACGCCCTGCGTGAACCTCGGTACCGTCGGCCACACCGCCCTCTTCTGGCGCCCCGGCCCGGGCGGTTCAAAACTCCTCGCGGGTAGCTGAGCTGAAAGCGCGACGGATCTGGCGCATCGCCGCCGCAGCTCCGGTCGCGAGGAAAAACCAGAGCGACGGGGCTCCCCCGCCGCCACCTCCGGAGCCCGAGCCCGGATTACCGCCCCCGCCGCCGGGGCTGGCCGTGACCGTCAGCGTGGCCTTGGCGCTCGTCGCGATGCCGAGTTCGTTGGTGATGACCACCGAGTAGTCGCCCGCGTCGGACGAGCGCGCGTTGCTGAAACTGAGCGTGCTCGCTATCGCACCGGGAATGGCGGTGCCGTTGACCTGCCACTGGTACGTCGGCTCAGGTACGGCGGCGGCCGCTACACCGAACGTCACACTTGCCCCAACCGCCACCGTCTGGCCCTGCGGCTGGGTCACAATGGTCGGAGCAGCGGCCACAAGGCCTTTACGAATCGTGTTGTCGGCGCAGGCGATGTAGAGCGCGCCGGTAGCATCGGCCGCAATGCCGGCCAGGCCATTGAACAGCGCGTCGTTCCCCACTCCGTCGCGGTGACTTGCCGCCGACCAGGATAACGAGCCACCGACGAGTTTAACCGTTCCGTCCGGGAAAAAGCGCGCAATCGCCGCCCGCGCGTTTCCCTCAGCCAGATAGACCTCGCCACCGGACGTAACGGCGACACGGAAGGGTGAGAATCCCGTGAGATTGTGCGTTTCCGTGGTTTGCGCGGTGACCTTAATCAGCCGGGAGTAAATGCTGTCACAGGCGTAGAGCGTGCCGTCGGGCGCGAAGGCCAGGCCACCCCAAAAAGTGTGGGGCCACGCGACCGAGCCAAGCATTTGCTCGCCGGTGACATTACCGTCCGGCGTCACTTTGCGCAGGTGCGCCCACCAGTAGCCGGAGTAGTCCGACGGATAGCCCCGCGATTCAGCGACCCAGATGCTGCCATCCGGAGCGACCGCGATGGAGGTCAGAAACCAGAATACCGCGGCGCGTCCCTGGCCATTTGTCGGTATTCCAGCCTTCCCTGAGCCCGCGAAAGTGGTGACCACGCCCGCAGGCGTGACCTTGCGGATCGTCGCTCGAGCATCGATGACGTAAAGATTGCCTGCGTGGTCGAGCGCGAGATCGCCTGGCGAATCGAAGCGAGCCGCCGCGCCCGTGCCGTCGACATAACCGCTTTGTCCCGCCGAGCCGGCAAGCGTCGTCACCGTGCCGTCGCGCGCGATGCGACGGATCACGTAATTTGCCGTGTCCGCCACGTAGCACACGCCGTCGGGGGTCACGGCGATCCCGCTCGGCCAATTGAAACGCGCCGCCGTGCCAACTCCATCGGTCGAACCCTCGGCTTGGTCCGGGCGCAGCCCGGCCAACGTCGTGACAACGCCTGCGGGGGTAATCTTGCGGATGGCATTATTACCCCCATCGGACACGTAAACGTTGCCCGCCAGGTCGACGGCCAGGCCCTCCGGCGTACCAAACCGGGCGGCCGGACCGACGCCGTCGGCTGAGCCACCTTCACCACCCGCCAGCGTGGTAACCGCCCCGGCCGGCGTGATCGCGCGAATGCGTGAGGCGTCGGCCACGTAGAGATTGCCCGTCGGGCCGGTCGCGACGGCGTGGGGTAATTTGAATTCAGCCGCCGCACCTATGCCATCGGCAACACCTGCCACGCCGGGCCGGCCAACAAACGTTGTGACGACGCCGGCGGAAGTGACGCGGCGGATCGTGTAGTTGCCGAAATCCGGCACCGACAGCGTCCCGGCCGCGTCAACCGCGAGATTGAGCGGGTGGGAAAAACGCGCCTCCGATCCCGTGCCATCGACCGAGCCACGCCCGCCCGCAGTGCCAGCCAGGGTCGTCACGATACCGGCCGGCGTGATGCGGCGGATCGTGTGCGCGTCGGCGTCGGTGGCATAGATGATTCCGGCCGGGTCGACGACGATACCGCCAATGCCGTCGAAACGCGCCTCCGCGCCGGTGCCATCGATACTCGGCGGTTCCTGATATTCCTCGGTGCCGGCAATCGTCGTGACTCTGCCGTCGAGGCCGACGCGCCGCACCGTCGAATATTCTCCCACATAGAGCGCGCCGGAGCGATCGGCCGCCACGTAATTCGGCCAGTGAAACCGCGCGGAGGCCAACGGTCCGTCGACCAAGCGCGCATCGCCCGGTTTGCCTGCCACGGTGGTGACGACGCCTTGCGGCGTGACTTGACGAATCGTGCCGTTGCCGGAATCCGCCACATAGAGATTGCCACGGCTGTCGATCGTGAGCCCTTTCGGACGGTTGAAGCGTGCCAAGCTGCCGGTGCCATCGGCCGTGCCGGCGCTGGCGGCACCCGCCAGGGTCGTGAAATAGTAGATCGGCGTCACGGGAGCCTCAGGCGGCGGAGTTTGCGCCGCCGCGGAGGCTGCCAGCAGCAGCGCCCCGAGGCTCCCGCTCAACGGGCGGCAGATCGACACCCATGCACCGGGGAAACGCGGGGGAATGAAAGCACGGCAGATCATGACTGTTCTCCATTTGACAAGCCAGCACCGTCAACCCGCTACTCCGGCCAAGGCGGCACTCTTCACTTCCGAACCGCCCGGCACAGCGGGCGGGGGCTTGACCGGTTTCGGCGACGGACGCACGGTGCGGTACAACTCTCCGTCATGGATCCCCTGCCCTCGCTCGCCGAAATCGAAGCCGCCAGCCCGCTCGTCAATGCCGTCGTGCCGCCGACGCCGCAGTTCAGCTGGCCGCTGCTCAACGAGCGCGCGGGCTGCGAGCTGTGGGTGAAACACGAGAACCACACCCCGCTCGGCGCGTTCAAGGTGCGCGGCGGGCTGCTGTATTTCGCCAACCTGCTTAAACGCGAGCCCGGCGTACGCGGGGTGATCGCGGCCACCCGCGGCAACCACGGCCAGTCGGTCGCCTTCGCGGGGCGGCGTCACGGCCTGCAGGTCGTGATCGTCGTGCCGCAGGGCAACAGTCCCGAAAAGAACACCACCATGCGCGCGCTCGGCGCCGAGCTCATCGAGCATGGCGCAGATTTCCAGTCCGCCCTGGAGCACGCCCGGAAGCTCGCCGTCGAGCGCGGGCTGCATGCCATGCCGTCGTTCCACCGCGACCTCGTGAGCGGCATCGCGGTCTCGACGCTGCATTTCCTCCGGACTGCGCCCGTGCTCGATACGGTCTACGTGCCCATCGGTCTCGGCTCGGGCATCTGCGCGATGATGGCCGCGCGCGACGCACTCGCGCTCCCGACCAAGATTGTCGGCGTCGTGTCGGCACACGCGCCAATGTACGCGCTGTCCTTCGCCGCCCGGCGCGCCGTGTCGCACCCCGCGGCCACGCGCATCGCCGACGGCCTGGCCACCTCCACGCCGAATCCCGAGGCGCTCGAGCACATCCTGCGCGGCGTGGAGCGCATCGTGCAGGTGACGGACGACGAGACCGAGGCCGCCATGCGCGCGTATTTCACGGACACGCACAACGTCGCCGAGGGCGCCGCGGGCGCGGGCCTCGCCGCCGTGCTGCAGGAGAGGGCGGCCAACGCCGGCCGGCGCGTCGGCGTCGTGCTGACCGGCGGCAATGTCGACAAGTCCGTGTTTGCCCGCGTGCTCCAGTCCGCCTAAGCGTGCTGGTTGCATGACCCTCGCCGACCTCGGCTGGACCGACGCCCTCGCCGCCGCCTTCGCCCCGCACGCCGCGGCGGGCCGGCGGCCGGCGCGCGTGACGCTCCAGCTGAAAGGGTTTTGGGAGGTCACCACGCCCGAGACCGCGCGCCTCGCCGAATGCACGGGCAAATTTCTCAACGAGACCACCGCCGTCGCCGACATGCCGGCCGTGGGTGACTGGGTGGCGATCGAGCCGCTGCCGGGCGACGACTTGCGCGCGCTCATCCACGCCGTGCTGCCGCGCCGCACCAAGTTCTCCCGCAAGGCCGCGGGCCTGCAGGAGGTCGAGCAGGTCGTGGCGGCCAACGTCGACACGGTCTTCCTCGTCAGCTCGCTCGACGCCAATTTCAACCTCCGCCGCATCGAACGCTATCTCGCCGCGGCCCGGGCCAGCGGTGCGCAGCCGGTCGTGGTGTTGAACAAATCCGACCTCACCAAACAGGCCGCCGCCCTGCGCGCGGAGGTGGAGGTCATCGCGCGCGACGTGCCGGTGGTCGTGACCAGTGCGGTCAGACGCGGCGGCGTGAAGGCGCTGGCCGCTTGGCTGCAACCGCACACGACCGTAGCCTTTCTCGGCTCCTCCGGCGTCGGCAAATCCACCCTGATCAACGAGCTCGTGGGCGAAGAGGTGCAGTTCACGCAGGAAATCCGCGACATCGACGGCAAGGGCCGGCACACGACCACGCAGCGCGAGTTGCTCATCTCGCCCGACGGCGTGCTCATCATCGACACGCCCGGCATGCGCGAGCTCCAGCCGTGGCAGGCCGACGAGGCGGTGGACGACGTCTTTGCCGACATCCGCGCGCTCACGCTGCGCTGCAAGTTCACCGACTGCTCGCACACCGTGGAACCCGGTTGCGCCATCGCCGCCGCGCTGGCCGACGGGACGCTGGCGCTGCCCCGCTGGCACAGCTACCAGCGGCTCCAGCGCGAGACCGCCTTCGAAGTGCGCCGCGTGGACCGTCGCGCCTCGCAGAAACACAAGACCGCGTGGAAAAAAGTCACCAAGCAGCTCCGCCAGCGCATCCGGGAAAAATCCGGCGAGGAGTGACGCCGCCGGCGCGGCGGGCCCGGCGAGCGCAGCGTTGACCACAGGCGCGCATTCGCGAGAATGCCGTCACTATGTTCACCATCCTCGGGACAGACGGGAAGGAATACGGACCGGTCACCGCCGGCAAGATCATGGAATGGATCCGCGACGGCCGCGCCAACCTGCAGACCAAGGCACGCCGCGAAGGCGAGACGGAGTGGAAGGCGCTCGCGGAATTTGCCGAGTTCACGCCGACCCACGCCGCGCCGCCCGCCATGGGTGCGGCCCCCGCCCCCGCTGCCGCGCCGGCGTCCGCCCCGGTGACACCCGCGGGTCCCGTCGATGCCAAGGCCTACGCCGAGGAACTGCTGGCCCGCGGCGGCTCGGTCGACGTGTTCGGCTGCCTGAGCCAGAGTTTCCATCTGTGGACGGGAAATTTTCTCCCGCTCGTCGGTGTCACCCTGCTGGTGGGACTGGCGCAGGCGGTGATCGGCATGATTCCGCTCCTGGGCATGATCAGCGGCCTTTTCCTCAACGGCGTTTTCTACGGCGGCCTCTATTACTATTACCTCGGCAAGATGCGCGGCGAGCACCGGGAAGTGGGCGACGCCTTCGCGGGTTTCACGAAGGCGCTGGTACCGCTGATGCTGACCTCGCTGCTGCAGGCGGGCCTAACCATCGCGATGGCCTTGATGTTCTTCGCCCCGTGGATCGGGTTTGTCATCCAGGTAATGCGGCACCCCGGCGCGCCCGGCGCCCTGCCCACCCTCAGTCCGCTGTTGATCGGGCTGGGCGGCATCGGAGCCCTCGTGATGCTGTTCATTTCCATCTCGTGGATTTTTTCCTTCGTGCTCGTGATCGACAAGGGCCTGGGGCCGTGGACCGCCCTGGCCGTGAGCTGGCGCGTGGTGACGCGAAACTGGTTCAGCGTGTTCTTCACCGTGCTGCTGGGCGCGATCCTGATGATGCTCGGCCTCATCGGCCTGTTCATCGGCATACTTTTCACCATCCCGCTGCTGATCGGCGCGACGCTCTACGCCTACGAGTCGCTCTGCAACCCGCCGCAGGTGCCGGCCGCGCCGGCCAACCCGGAGCAGCCGTTGCGCGGCTGATGCCGCACGCCTAGCGCGCCACGAGACCGTTCTTGCGCAACCGGCGCAGCAGCGCCTCGGGCCCGGTGAGCGGCGAGGAGCACGCGCCATTGGCGCACAGGAACGCGGCGGCCTCCGGCAGCTCGGGATAAATGTCCTCGCCGCGCGGGGCCGGGCCCTCGCGCCGGTCCCACCATTCCACGAGCTTGTGGGTCTCCGGAATGCGCAGCGCCGCGGCGAACAGGGCGCGCGCCGCCGGGTCGTCCTTGCCGCCGAGCACGCTGACATGCACCGGCTCGGTCCGTGCCTCCTCCTCGGCCAGCAGCAGGCCGCCGACGTAGAAACCGCGCTCGCGCGTGACCTCGGGGGCGTTGAGCCAGCGCAGGGCCCGCTGGCTTATGGCACGGTATTCCGCCCGGCCGGTGACCCGCGCGAGCGCGGAAGTGAAGCGGGCCAGGTTCACGTTCTCGTCGAACTGCGGGCGCGGCGCCGGCAGGACACCGGCCCCCGTCCGGCTCGACGCGTAGCCGGGCAGTTCGCCGCGACCGAAGTTGGCCGAAATGAAATCCGCCGCCTCCGCGGCGCGCTGCAGCCACTCGGCTTTCTGCGTCAGCTGGTGCAGGGCGAGAAACGCGCGGCCCATCGCCAGGGTGTCGCCAAGGAACGGGCCGGCGGCGGCGCGCTCGTCGTGCCGGAAGCCGCCGCCGGGCAACGCGCGGTGCGCGATAACCCAACGCGCCGCCCGCTCCGCCTCGGCGGCAGCCGCGGCTTCGCCGGTGATCTCGGCCCATTGCACGAGCGCGGCGATGACCCAGCCGTTCTCGCGCGCATAGACGTGGCGGTCGACCCGCGGGAGGCCGCGCGCACGGCGGGCGGCGTCATCGAGCGCAAAATAATCCGCGCTGTGTTCGCCGGGCACGAGGTCGGCGTCCTGCGAGACATAGAACGTCCCGTCGGGGCTCGTGAGAAAATCGCGGAGATACCCGTGGATGGCCTCCGCCGCGGCGCGGTCGGCCGGGTTGCCCCAGCGGGCAAAGGCCAGTGCGTAGATCCGGAGATTCTCCGCCTGCATCTGGACGAGCTTCTCGAAGTGCGGCTCGTTCCAATCGCCACCAACCGAGTATTGATAGACGCCGCCCCACACGGGGTCGAGCAGCCGCCGTTGCAGGCGCAGGGTCTCGCGGGCCATGTGCTCGGCGCGGGCATCACCCTGCCGCGCGGCGCGGAGCGCGAATTCCACCGTGTCCCAATCGAGCAGCTTGTGGGAAAAACCCCAGCCGCCCGCGCGATCATCGTAACCGCGGAGCCATTGCTCGCGCAGCCCGGCGCGACGCGTGGCGGACAGGACCGCCGAGTCGGCGGCGGCCTGCTCGACCGACGGAGCCGCGGCCGAGTCGGGCGTGGGATCGGCGACCAAGGTCTTCAGCAGCCGCGTCATGGCCGCCGGGTTGATGTAGCCCTGTTTTTTGGCGAGCTCGGCGCCGTCGGCGGCAAAGACGATCGTGGCCGGCCAGCCGTAATCCTCGTAGCGATTGGCGAGGTCGGGCCGGGAATCCTGGTCGACGCGCACGAGGAGAAAATGCTCCTGCAGCAGCGCCACGACCTGCGGGTCCCGGTAGGTGGTGGCGTCCATCACGTGGCACCAGTGGCACCACACCGCCTCGAGATCGAGCAGCACAAGCTTCCCGTCGCGCTTCGCCTCGGCGAAGACCTCGGGACTCCAGGCGCGCCACGTGAGCGGCCCGGCGGCATCAGGGGAAGCAAAGACCGCCGGCCCCGCGAGGAGGACGGCGGCGAGAAGGAGGCGGCGCAGGGTGATCATGCTGGTTACCCGATGCTACGGGTCGCCGCCCTGCGCGGATTCGCTCAGTTGGCGGTTTTGCGCTTGGCGAGCAGGTGGTCGAGCGAGAGCTTGCCGGGGCCGAACGCCAGCACGATCACCGCGGTGAGCAGAAACTGGAACGGCGCGGCGCTGACGAACTTGTCGGTGTCGCTGAAGATGGCCATGAGCGCATCGCGGTCGGCCGTGAGGTAGGCCACGACCATCGTGCCGGCGAGCGGCACGGAGACGACGCGCGAGAAGAGGCCGACGAGCAGCAGCGCGCCGCCGAAGCACTCGGTGGAGCCGGCCATGATCGCGTTGAGCTTGGGCGCGGGAATGCCGAGATCGGTGAAGAAGTTCACCGTGCGGTCGAGGTTCATGAGCTTGCCCCAGCCGGTGCGGGCGAAGGAGAAGCCCCAGTAGAACCGGAGCACGAAGAGCAGCGGGGTCTGGAGGTAGGACGCGAGGTTCTCGAATTTTTCGACGTAGTTGCGCAGTTGCATGGGGATGGGAGGAGGCGGGCGGGAAATTATTCCCCCTTTGCCGTGGATCGGGGCGGAAAGCGGGCGCGAGAGCGCGGCCCGCCGGGAGGCGGGCCCTCCAGGTCAGCGCCGGCAGAACCAGCCGAGCTCCATCCACGCACTGAACCAGCCCTGCACCTTGGCGGGCCAGTCTTCGCGGGGGTTGGTCGCGCGCGGGATGCCGGCGGAGAGGGCGCGGGCGAGCGGCTGGCCGGCGCGGATGGCCTTGAGGATCTTGTAGGCGGCGGGTTCGAGGCGCTTGAAATAGATTTTCCCGCCATGGCGATGGACCGCGACGTAGCAGTGCTCGCGCGCGGGGAGCTTCACCTTGCGCAGCTTGGCGGCCTTGAGCACGGTCGGAGCGTTCGAGGTGTCGCCGCGCAGCACCGCGTCCTGCCGGCGGAGCGCAACGATGAAATCGTCCACCGCGTAATCGAGCTCGAGCAGCTGGATGTACGGCTGGAAACCGAGACGCAGCCGCGCGGGGTTGGCGTCGAGCAGGTCGTCGAGGGTGAAAACCGGGTAGGCCGCTCCATCGTAGACCTCGACCTGCGCCCACTCGAAGCGCGCGAGGTCGACGCAGAGCGCGGTGTACGGCTTCGTCCAGCGCGGCTCCTCGCGCAGGAATTTGGGCAGGCGTTGCGGCAGGTCGCGGAGCGTCCAGTAATGGGAAGGATACTTCACCATGAACGCCTCGGCGAGCTGGGTGAACTTGCGGTCGCCGATGACGGCGCGCAGGCCCGGGCAGTCCTCGTAGAGGCTGTCGAGAATGCGAAACCAATAGGAGCGGTTGTAGATTTCGATCCGCTCGAAGGCGGTGAGGCGGTCGTTGGGCTTGGCGATCCGGGCTGCGATCACCGCCGTCGACCGGCCGTCGCGGATGCGACGGCGGGTGTGGTTGTCACGGCCGAGAGGCTCCATGAGGACAGACAGCATGGCACGCTGCAGCGCGGCGAGTTCGCGCTTGGAGCGCACCGTGATGGGAGCGATGGATTTTGCGCGAGCCATCAGCGGGAAACGGCTTTGGCCGGCTTGCCGCCGAGTGCGGCACGCGCCCCGGCGATGTAGGCGTTGGCCTTCAGGGCCTCGTCATGCACTTCCTGGAAGGAAGGGATCTTGTCGTCCCATTCGAGCAGGGTGGCGGTGACGCCGCAGAGCTTGGTTGCGTGGGCGTAGAGCTTCCAGACCGGGTCGAGCACCGGGTGGTCGTGCGTATCGAGGATGTATTTCTCGAACTTCGTGTGCCCGGCGATGTGCATCTGCGCCACGCGGTGGTGCGGGACGTTGTTGACGTAGTCGTAGGGGTTGAACGAGTGGTTCTTCGACGAGACGTAAATGTTGTTCACGTCGAGCAGGATTCCGCAATCGGCGCGCTCCACGACCTCGGAGAGGAACTCCCACTCGGTCATCTCGGAGGCGTGATACTCGGTGTAGGAGCTGACGTTTTCGACGGCGAAGGGCAGCTCGAGGTAGTCGCTCGCGTAGCGGATGTTCGCCGCGACGTGCTTCGCGGCTGCGAGCGTATAGGGCATGGGCAGCAGGTCGTGCGAGACGGTGCCGTCGACGCTGCCCCAGCAAAGGTGATCGGTGATCCAGGGCGTCTTGGTGCGCTTGGTGAGCGCCTTGAGCTTCTTCAGGTGGCTGCGGTTGGGGAAATCCGCCGAGCCGAGGTAGAGCGACACGCCGTGCTGGACGACGCGGTATTGGGCGAGGATGCGGTCGAGCACCTCGAGCGGGCGGCCGCCGCCCACCATGAAGGTCTCGGAGATGATCTCGAACCAGTCGACCGTCGGCTTCTGCGACAGGATGTGGTCGTAATGCGGTACGCGCAGGCCGATGCCGATGCCGTAGTCGGTGTAGCCGTTGAATTTGTTGGCGGGCATTTGTGCGGTGGGCTGTCGGGTGCGGCCAAGGTTGGGGTCGGCGGCACGCGAGAGCAAACTCGCAGAAAAAGAGGAGACCGGGCGCGGACGCCCGGTCCCCTTTCAATTGATCATGACCGGGCGGCGAGCCACACGGTCACACGCGGGGACAGATTACTTGGCGGGCTCTTCCTTCTTCTCGTCGTGGGCCTTGCAGCCATCCTTGCCCTTGCAGCCGTCCTTACCTTTGCAACCGTCCTTGCCCTTGCAGCCATCCTTGCCTTTGCAGCCGTCTTTACCTTTGCAACCATCCTTGCCCTTGCAGCCGTCCTTACCCTTGCAACCGTCTTTGCCTTTACAGCTGTCCTTGCCCTTCTCGTCGCCGGAGACGACGGAAGTGCCGGGGTTGACGGATTGGGCGGAGGCCTTGAGCGCGAGCGAGCCGGCGTAGAGACCGGCGATGGCCGCGGCGGCGATGATGGTGCGAGTGGACTTGTTCATGGGAGTTATTTTATGGGTTTGTTTTCGCTCGCGGCCGCTAGACACCATGTCGCACGGCACGGGCAGAAAGGATGCAAAGAGTTGACGGGAATGAGAGTGCCCGAGGGGTGGACTTATTCCAAGAAGTCTACGGACGGGGTATCGGGTCGGATGCGGGGATAATGGGAAAACGACCGGACCTTCCGCCAGACAATACCCGGCAAGGCCGGGTTCCCTGCGACAAATTGGCCGTTGCTTGCGATGAACGGGTTGGGCTTAGTCCTGCGGCTATGCAATTACCCCTCCGCTCCACGCTGGTGGCGGGCTTGGCGCTCTGCTCGGCCGCGCTCGCTCCCGCCAAAACCCTCATCCACGCCGGTGCCCTGATCGACGGCCGCAGCGACACCGTCCGCCACACGGTCACCGTGACCGTCGAGGGCGACCGCATCGCCGCCATCACCGACGGCTACACTGCCCCGGCCGCGGGCGACACCGTCGTCGACCTCAGGAACGCCACCGTCCTGCCCGGCCTGATGGACATGCATGTCCACCTGACCGGCGAGCAGTCGCCCACCAGTTATTCGGAGCAATTTTTCCTCAACCCCGCCGATTTCGCTCTCCGCTCCACGGTCTACGCCAAGCGCACGCTGCTGGCCGGCTTCACGACGGTCCGAGACCTCGGCGCCTCCGACAATCTCAACAACTCCCTCCGCGACGCCATCGCCAAGGGCTGGGTCGTCGGCCCGCGCATCTTTTCCACCGGCAAAGCGCTCGCCACCACCGGCGGCCACGGCGACCCGACCAACGGCGTGAACGACGCCCTCAAGGGCGACCCCGGCCCCAAGGACGGCGTGCTCAACGGCCCCGACGACGCCCGCAAGGCCGTCCGCCAGCGCTACAAGGACGGCGCCGATCTCATCAAGGTCACCGGCACCGGCGGCGTGCTCTCCCTCGCCAAGAACGGCCTCAATCCCCAGCTCACCGAGGAAGAGTTCCGCGCCATCGTCACCACCGCGCACGACTACGGCATGAAGGTGGCCGTCCACGCCCACGGCGACGAGGGCATGAAACGCGCCGTCCGCGCCGGCGTCGATTCCATCGAGCACGGCACCTACATGTCGGACGAGACCATCGCGCTTATGAAAGAGCACGGCACCTACTTCGTGCCCACGCTCAGCGCCGGCCGCTTCGTCCTGGAGAAAGCGAAAATCGACGGGTATTTCCCCGCCGTCGTCCGCCCCAAGGCCGCCATGATCGGCCCGCTGATGGCCGCCACCTTCCAGCGCGCCTACCAAGCCGGAGTGAAGATCGCCTTCGGCACCGACGAGGGCGTCGCCCCGCATGGCGAGAACGCCAAGGAATTCGCCTTCATGGTCGAGGCCGGCATGCCCCCGATGAAGGCCATCCAGTCCGCCACGCTCGAGGGCGCCCGGCTCATCGGCGTCGAGCAGGACCTCGGCACCGTCGAGCCCGGCAAGATCGCCGACCTCGTCGCCGTCCCCGGTGATCCGCTGGCCAACATCAAACTAATGGAAAAAGTCTCCTTCGTCATGAAGGCCGGCACGGTCTACAAGCCGTAACGGCAACGCTTCGTGCTTCCGGAAAAATCAGAGCGGTCCGCGGGCCGCTCTTTTCATTCGTGGTGGGTTTGATACCCCGAATCTTGGTTCGGCTTGTAGGAGCTTGCTTGCAAGCGATGCGAAACGGTCGTGGTCGGCGTGCGGCCGATATCACCTGCAAGCAGGCTCCTACAACCGATGGGTCGATAAACGAGCACGAGGTTCTTCTGAATGCCCCGGGGATCTTCACTTTGTAGATTCGATCGCCTTGTCCTCCCGCCGGACAGGTGGGGTCAACGCAACGGTCCGGCCCCGGGCCGAATGCCGGGAAGCTGGTTTTCCGCTTCCTGCAGAAAAGCGCGGATGAGCGGCGTCGGTTCGTCGCGCCACAGCGCCGCCACCTCGATGGAAGGAAAATCGTCCAGCGGGCATACCCGCACCCGCCGGTCCCGCACGAGTCCGGGCACGGCTACACTCAACCCGATCCCTTGGTTGGCCGCCGTGTACTGCGTGATCATCAGCAGCGAGTGCGCTTCGATGCTCACCGGCCAGCGAAGCCCCCGCGTGCGCAGGCCCTGTTGGAATTTCCGGCTGATGCTCTCGGTCGACGGCATGCTGATCAGCGGACACAGCGCCAAATCCGCCCGCCACAGTTCTTCCGCCGTCCGAATGTTGCGCACCCGGGGCACCAGCAACACCAGCGGCAGGCGGAGCAGGCGCCGGCAACGCAAGCGCGGTGGCGGACGCCGGCCGAGCGGCACGATGGCCAGATCCACCTCTCCTTGCTCCAACCACGCCTCCATTTCCGCCTGCAATCCGGCGCGCAGTTTCACCCGCAGCGCCGGCTGCTCCTTGCGCAACCGGGCCAGGATGGCCGGCACATAATCCCGGATCGCCACCTCCGCCATGCCGAGCCGCAGCACGGGTGATTGCTCCGCCCTCAGCACCTCCGCCATCGCCCCGAGATTGTCGAAGAACGGAGCGGCGAAATCCCGCAGTTTCTCCCCCGCCGGGGTCAACCGGAACGGCACGCGCTCGAACAGCCGCACCCCCAGCTCCTTTTCCAACGCGCGCAACTGGCCGCTCACCGCCGGCTGCTGGATTCCATAGGGCATGTGCCGCACCGCCCGGCTGATACCGCCGTGCCGCGCCACATGATAGAACAGCTCCAAGTGATGCACGTTCATCCGGCTCGCAGCCAAACAGGGCCGCATCCACCGAGCAATGCCCAACCCATCGATCCAACCGATGGCGGCATTCCAGATTATCGATTAACGCTCCCGGCCGGCCCGCGGTATCCTTTCCGGTGAATCATCTCGAAACATGAAACCCTTCCACCTCGTTCTGCTGTTGTTCACCATGTGTCGGGCGGCCGCATCCGTCCCGGCCGCCAGCGATGCGCCCCCACCGGCCGCGACCACGCCCGTCGGGGTGTATGATTCGCGCCTCGTGGCCTACGCCCATTTCTGGAGCGAGCCGAGCCAACAGGCGCAGCGGGAACGCCTGGCCGAGGCCAAGACCGCCCAATGCAAAGGCGACCACGCCCGCTATCGCCAGCTGGCCGACACCATGAAAACCGAGCAGACCCGGCTTCACCTGCAGGTCTTCAGCACCGCTCCGATTCCCGAGGCCATGACCGCATTGGCGGACAGTCTGCCGGGGTTGCAACGCAAGGCCGGCGTCACCCGCCTGGTTTCCAAGTGGGATACGGCCGCCTTGCGCCGGGTGGCACCGGCCGACCGCGTGGACGTTACCGATCTGCTGGTGCGGGAATTCAACCTGCCCGAGCAGCGCCGCAACGCGCTGGCCCAAATGCGAGCCGCCAAACCTCTGCCGCTCTGGGTCGCGCGCACGCTCAATTTTTTCGGCCGGCTGTGAGCCCGTCCTCACCCCCGCCACATGCGACACTCACATGATCCGGTCCACCAGCGGGTCGCCCTTGATGAAGCGGCCGAGGTTGTCGAGGAAGTGCCGGGCGAGATTCTCGTCCTGCTCGCGGTGCCCGCCGGCCAGGTGCGGCGTGATCTGGCAGCGCGGCTCCAGCCACAGCGGGTGCGCCGGCGGCAACGGCTCGGGATCGAGCGCGTCGAGGTAGGCGCCGCCCAGCCGGCCGCCGCGCAAGGCCGCCAGCAGCGCATCCTGATCGACCGTCGTGCCGCGACCGACGTTGTAGAAGAACGCCCCGCGGCGCATCGCCGCGAAAAACCAGTGGCTGCAGAATTGGCGGGTGCCGGCGGCGTCCGGCAGCAGGTTCACCACGTGGTCCGCCAGCGACAGCACACTGATCACCTCCGCCTCCTTCACCATCTCGATGCCCTCGTCGCCGCGCGGCGTCCGCCGGACGCCGATCACGCGGCAGCGGAACGGCGCCAGCATCTCCGTCAACCGCCGGCCGATCGCCCCGTAGCCGAGCACCACCACCGTGCTGCCGGTGAACGTGCCGAGACTGTAGCGCCCCTCGGCATAATCCCAAGCGCGCGGTCCGGCCTGGTTCAGGACGTACTTCGGCAGCTCGCGCGTGAAGCCGAGCATCATGGCCAGCACGTGCTCGGCGCACGGGTTGGCGAAGACCTGCGAAGCGTTCGTGACGACGGCATCGCGGCCGCGCATCGCCGCGCGGAAATCCTCCCGATCGTAGCGCGCATAGCCGGCGGTGGAGACCGACACCCATTTCAGCCGCGGGCAGCTCATGACCGCCGCGGGGTCCGGCTGGCCGTAGGCGACATCCGCCTCCGCGAGCAGCGGGTCGGGTTCACCGGGCGTGAGCACCGAGCGCGACGATTTGTCGGATTGAATAAGACGGCAACCGAGCCGGGCGAGACTGTCGTAGAACAGTTCTCGCGCGCCGGGACGGAGCTCGTGGTTGGCCCAAACCGTGAGACTCATGGGGTGTGCAGAGGAGCTGACATGACGCGCACCCCGGCGCGGGGCAGCAAGCCAAACCCGGAAAAGATTTCGTCAATGAATCATAAAAAAATACGGCGCACTGTTTCACTCCACACGCTTGGCGCAGTTCACTGGCAGGATCCGGCGAATTTTTTCTCCACCCACCGCGTTATCGCCGCGCTCCAGCGCAATTCGGACGACAAAGCGCACCTCCCTTGAAATCCTCCGTTGCCAGCCCCGCCACTCTACCTCATGCAGAGGCGCGGGCCGCCCCCATTATTTATGGAAGCATTCATCGTTTTGCTGTCGGTCTACCTCATCTTGGTCCTGCTCGTGTTCCCGATCTGGGCCTTCGTCAAAGTCCGCCAGCTCGACGAGCGTAACGCTCAACTCGAACGCCAGGTCGGCTACCTGAGCTCCACGGTCGAACGCCTTCTCGCGAAACCGGCCGCGCCTCCCGCCAAGCCGGCCGAGATCGTGCCGCCGCCGGTTGTCACGGCACCCGTCACGCCGGCAACTCCGCCCCCGCCGGTCGTCTCCACCCGAACTTCCCTGCCCGCGGCCGAACCTCCGAAGCTGACCCCAGTCGCAGCCGTCAGGCCGGTCGCACCTCCGCCGGCCGCGGAGCCGCCGCTCCCGCGCAAGCCGGCGATCAATTGGGAGCAATTCATGGGCGCGAAACTCTTCGCGTGGCTCGGCGGCCTGGCGCTGCTGCTGGGCGTCGCCTACTTCGTCAAATACTCGTTCGACCACGACTGGATCCCGCCCGAGGTGCGCGTCGCCATCGGTTTCCTCATCGGCGCCGGTCTCATCGTCGGCGGGCTGCGGCTCACGCGCCAGGGCTACACCACGCCGGCGCAGACGCTCGTCGCCACGGGCGTCGTGTCGCTCTACGCGGTGACGTTCGCGTGCAACTCGGTCTATCACTTCGCGTTCTTCGGGCCGGTCGCGACGTTCCTGCTCATGGCGCTGATCACCGCGGCGGCGTTCTTCCTCGCCGTGCGGCTGGAGGCGCAGGTCGTCGCCGTGCTCGGCCTGCTCGGAGGCTTCCTCACTCCGGTGCTGCTCTCGACCGGCGTGGACAACCCCGGCGGGCTCTTCGGCTATCTCGCGCTGCTCGACGCCGGCTTGGTCGCCGTCGTGCTCGCCACGGGCTGGCGCTACCTCGTCCCGCTCAGCGCGGGCGGCACCGTGCTCATGATGATCGGCTGGGCCGACAAGTTTTTCATCGCGGAAAAGGGTCCGGTCGCGATGACCGTCTGCCTCGGCTTCAGCGTGCTCTACCAGGCCGCCGCCGAGCTGGCGCGCCGGCGCGAGCAATCGGCGCCGGAATTCTCCTGGACCGCCGCGGCGCTGCCTTTTGTCGGTTTTGGTTTCGCGTTCCTGTTTCTCGATTATCCCGGGCTCGCCGTGCGCGCCCCGCTCTACCTGGGTTTCGTGCTGCTGCTCGACGGCCTGCTGCTGGCCCAGACGTGGCGCGACGACGCGCTGCCCAAGCTGCACCTCGCGGCCGGCATGGTGGCGTTCGTGCTGCTGGCGTTCTGGACCAACCTGCACCTGACGGACGAGCTGCTGCTCTGGGCGCTCGTCGGCTACCTCGCCTTCGCCGCGCTGCACACGGCGTTCTCGCACCTGCTCGCGCAACACCGGCCGGACGCCGGGCCGTCGTGGTGGAGCCAGGTTTTCCCGCCGCTCACGCTCGTGCTGCTGCTCATCCCCATCTTCAAGCTCGCGACCGTTTCCTTCCTCGTCTGGCCCGCGATCCTGCTCATCGACCTCATGGCCGTGGGACTCGCGTTGCTGAGCGCGTCGCTCTGGTGCGTGGCGGCCGTGCTCGTGCTCACGCTGCTGGCCACCGGCCTCTGCATC
Organism: Opitutia bacterium; assembly: GCA_016187925.1. GTDB lineage: Bacteria > Verrucomicrobiota > Verrucomicrobiia > Opitutales > Opitutaceae > Didemnitutus. Next base: position 268,447 of record JACPIS010000009.1, read on the forward strand.
TTCCGCGTGCCCGCCGCGGTGGTGTTCGCCCCGTCGCTGCTGTTCGTCATCGGCGGCTTCGCCCTGTTTTTCTTCGGCGCGGGCTTCTGGCTGGTGCGCCGGCTGGGCGACCGGCTCGCGCCGACGGCCGGCGATGAAAAATTCGGCCAAGTCTTCGGCGACGCGCGCGCGCAGATTCCGGCGTTCTCGTCGCTGCTGCCGTTCCTGCTGCTCGTGATGGTGTGCGCGCGGCTGACCGTCCCCGACCCGTCGATGGTGTTCGGGTTGGCGCTGCTGCTCGCCGGCCTGACGCTCGGACTCACGCTGCTGCTCAGCATCGAGTGGCTCCCCGCCTGCGCGCTCGCGGGCGTGGCGGCGCTCGAATACGCGTGGCACGCGCGGCACTTCGATCCGTCGCAACCGCTGCTCCCGCTCGTCTGGTATCTGGCGTTCTACGGCGTGTTCACCGCCTACCCCTTCGCGTTCCACCGGTCGCTGACCCGGCTGGCCGGCCCGTGGGCGGTGGCGGCACTGGCGGGCATTGTCCAGTTTCCCCTCGTCTACCGTCTGGCCAAGCAATCCTACCCCAATGATTTCATGGGACTGCTGCCGGCGCTGTTCGCCCTGCCGCCGCTGCTGAGCCTGGTGGCGCGCCTGCGGCAGACGGGCGATGACCACCCCAAGCGCCTCAGCCAGCTCGCGTGGTTCGGCGGCGCCGGGCTGTTCTTCATCACATTGATTTTCCCGGTCCAGTTCGACCGCCAGTGGATCACCCTCGGCTGGGCGCTCGAGGGCGCGGCCCTGCTCTGGCTGTTCCACCGCGTGCCGCATCCCGGCCTGCGCGCCACCGGTGCGGTGCTGCTGGTCGTCGCCTTCGCGCGGCTGGCGACCAACGGCGCGGTATTCTCCTACCATCCGCGCAGCGACACCGCGATTTTCAACTGGTACCTTTACTCCTACGGCATCGTCACCGCCGCGCTCTTCGCCGGCGCGCGGCTGCTCGCCCCGCCCCGTGAGCGCGTGCTCGGCATCAGCGCCCCGCCGCTGCTCAACGCCCTCGGCGTCGTGCTCGCGTTTCTGCTCCTGAACATCGAGATCGCCGACTTCTTCACGCCCGCCGGCGCGCATTCCCTCACCTTCAAGTTCTCCGGCAACTTCGCGCGCGACATGACCTACACGATTGCGTGGGCGCTCTTCGCCTTCGGTCTGCTGGTCGTCGGCATCTGGCGGCGGCAGCGCGCCGCCCGCTATGCCGCCATCGGGCTGCTGAGCGTCGCGCTGCTCAAGCTCTTCCTGCACGACCTCGCCCGGCTCGAGGCGCTCTACCGCATCGGCGCGCTCTTCGCCGTGGCGGTCGTCGCCATCCTCGCCTCCTTCGCCTACCAACGCTTCCTCCCCGGCAATGAAAAGACTCCTCCGCCCGCTGCCTAGCGCGTTCCTGCTCGGCCTCGCGCTGCCCGCCGCAGCCTTTGCCCTCGATCCGACCGGCTGGAAGAACCGCCAGACGGTCAACGTCGCCGCGCCGGGTCTGGTGCGCGTCACACTTCCCGCCGACACGCTCGACGCCGCCCAACTGCGCGCGCCCGACCTCCGGCTCGTTGACGCGAACGGACAGGAGCAACCCTACCTGCCCGAAGCCGCGATCGACCAGCCGCGCGAAACCCGCCGACCGCTGAGCTTCTCCGTCGATCTCACCGACACGGCCACGCAACTGACGCTCGCGACCGGCACCACGCAGCCGCTCGACAGCCTCGAACTCGAATCCCCCCATCCGCACTTCCTCAAGGCCGCGCGTGTGGAGATTTCAAGCGACCGCACCAACTGGACGGCGGTCGGCACCGGCGTACCGGTCTTCCGCCAATGGGGCGCCGAGCACCTGCGCTTGCCGCTCGAAGGCCGGACCGCCGCCTACGTGCGCGTGACGCTCGATGATTTTCGCGCGCCGCCCGTGCCCTTCACCGGCGCCGCGCTGCAGCTGGCGGCGGACTACACCCCGACCCTCACGCCGCTGGAAGCCCGCATTGCCCGCCGCGAGGAGTTCGCCGGCGAGACCGTACTGACGCTCGCGCTCGAAGGCCGGCATGCACCGCTGGCCCGGCTCGAGTTCGAGACGAGCGAACCGCTTTTCACCCGCCGCGTGACCGTGGCCACGCGCGTGCTGCACGACGGCACGGCCGGTGAACGCACGCTCGCGACCGGCACGATCTACCGCCTGGAGCTCGAAGGCCTGCCGGCCCGCGCGCAACTCGGCCTCCCGCTCGACCTCGCGCCGGACACGCGCGAACTGCTCGTGCACATCCACAACGCCGACTCGCCACCGCTCGCCGTCTCCTCCGTGCGCGTGTTGCGCCGCCCGGTGTCGCTGGTCTTTCACGCTCCCGCCGCCGGCCGCTACACGCTGCTCTCGGGCAATCCGCAGGCCAACGCGCCGCGCTACGACCTCGCCGTCTTCGCCCGCGATCTCCGCCGCGCCAACGCACCCGTCATCAACCCCGGCCCGCTGCAGCCGAATCCCGGTTACCGCGCCCCCGAGGCGCTGGCCGACGTGCCGCTTACCGGCGCAGCGCTTGAAACCGATGGCTGGCGCGTGCGCCGTCCCGTGCAGTTGACGGCCCGCGGCGTGCAGGAATTGGAACTCGATATCGGCGCGCTCGCGCAGGCCCGGCCGGATTTCGCCGACCTGCGCCTCCTGCGCGCCGGCCTGCAGGTGCCGTTCCTGCTCGAGCAGCCCGACCTGTCGCGCTCGCTCGCTCTCACCCTCGTCCCGGACAACGACCCGAAGCGTCCGACGTTCAGCCGTTGGCAGCTCAAGCTCCCGCGCGCGCATCTGCCGCTGCGCCGCCTCGTGTTCACCTCGTCCACGCCGCTCTTCCAGCGGTCGCTGCGCATCTACGAAAAGATCCCGACCGACCGCGGCGATTTCTACGACAGTGCGCTGGCCAATGCCCTGTGGAGCCGGGCACCGGGCCTGACCCCGCAGCCGCTGACCGTCATGCTGGCCGACACGCCGCGGACCGACACGCTCCTCATCGAAACCGACAACGGCGACAACCCCGCCATCGCGCTCGCCGTGTCCCAGGTCACGTATCCGGTCGTGCGCCTCGTGTTCAAGGCCGAGGCGACGGACGAAATCACACTGCTTTACGGCAAACCCGCCGCGAGCGCCCCGCGTTACGACCTCAGCCTCGTGGCCGGACAGCTACTCTCGTCGGAGCGCAACGTCGCGACACTTCGCGCCGAAGAAGCCAAGGACGAAGGCTTCGCGCGCGGCGCATTGCGCGGCCTGCGCGGCGGCCCGCTCTTCTGGGGCGCGCTGATCCTCGTGGTCGTCGTCCTCCTCGCCATCGTCGCCAGGCTTCTGCCGAAGCCACCCACGGCCGCATAACCAAGATCAATCCGCCGGCGAGCGGCACTCGCGGGAGACGAAGGCCTCGATCTCGGCCGCCGTCTCGGCGGGCGTCCAACCCAGGCACGCCGCCATCCAGCTTGCCACCTGCGCGACCGTGTCGCGCGAAAAACGTCGGGAATAGTGCCAGCCGCTGCGGCGCAGCAGCACGTCGCCGAGATGCCGGGCCCACTCGCGGTTTACGTAATGCTCCGCCGCCTCGCGCACGAACGGCGCGGGCTCGATGCCGCTGAAGGGCGTCGTCTCCTCCGCGTTCAGCAGCGGCTCGTCGGCCGTGCGGCACTTCGCCGCGGCGACCCCGAGATGACGCACGACGCGGTCGACGACCTGCTCGGACATCAGGCGATACGTCGTGAGCTTGCCGCCGGCGATGTCCCACCAGCCGGGCTCGGGGCTCTTGATCTCGTGCTCGCGGGAAATGTCGGACGGCGTGCCGTCGGGGTTCGCGATCAACGGCCGCAATCCGGCCCAGGAGCTCACGATGTCGGTCTCGCGCAGCGCGACGGAGGGGAAGAACTGGTTCACGGCGCGCAGCACATAGGCGACGTCGGACGGCTCGACGGCCACGTCCTCGGGCGCGCCGGTGTAGTCGGTGTCGGTCGTGCCGAGAATCACGCGCTCGCCCCACGGCAGCACGAAGAGGATGCGCTTGCCCTCGGTGATGACCACGGCGGACGGCACCGGCAGGCGCGCGCGGTCGATCACGAGATGGATGCCCTTGCTGAGCCGCAGGCGCACCGCGCTGACCGGCAGGCGGTCGGCCCAGGGGCCGGCGGCGTTCACGAGCGCGCGCGTGCGGACGGGGAACTTTCCGCCGGTCGCGCGCTCCTCGAGCGTACAGGCCCAGACCTCGCCCTCGCGCCGGGCCTCCGCGAGCCGCATGTAGTTGAGCAGGGTCGCGCCATGGCGCTCCGCGGAGCGCAGCGTGTCGAGCACGAGCCGGGCGTCGTTGGTCAGCGCGTCGAAGTAGCGCACGGAACCGGCGAGGCCCTCCGCCTTGAGCGCGGGCAGCAGCGCGCGTGTCTCGGCCTCGGTGAAGCCGCGCGACGGCTGGAAATTGCGCCCGCCGCAGAGCAGATCGTAGAGCTTCACCCCGAGGCGGAGCTGCCAGAGCGGGCGGCCCTCGCCGCGATAGGTGGGAAAAATGAAGCCCAGCGGCTCGGCCAGGTGCGGTGCGATCCGGTGAATGGTTTTCTTTTCCACGCTGGCCTCGTGCACGAGACCGATGTGGCCCTGCTCAAGGTAACGCAGTCCACCGTGCAACAGGCGGCTGGAGCGGCTGCTGGTGCCGGCGGCGAAATCCTGCTGGTCGACCAGTCCGGTGCGCAGCCCGCGCATGGCGGCGTCGCGCGCCACGCCGCTGCCGACGATGCCGCCGCCGATGATGAGCAGATCGAGCGGTTCGCCGGAAGTGAGGCGCGCCAGGGCGGCCTCGCGTTGGGCGGGAGGATTCATCGGCATTTCAGACCGCAGCCCCTTGGCTGTGTGCCGCAGCCAACAGCGCGCCGAACTCGGCGAGACTCGGCACGACGAGGTCGGGTTGAATATCCGACGCCGCGGCGTCCGCCGCGGTCGCCTCGCCGGTGAGCACGAGCACGCCGAAGGCACCCGCGCGCCGGGCCATGGCGACGTCCGTGTAGAGGCGGTCGCCGACCATCGCGATCTGGGCGGGTTGCAGGCGGTGGCGCTCGAGGATGTCGTTGAGCATCTCCGGGTCGGGCTTGCCGAGCACGATGTCGGGCGCGCGACCGGTGGCTTTTTCCAACATCGCGCAGATCGAGCCGCAGTCGACGAGCACGGTCGGCTGGTCGGTCGGGCACACGCGGTCGGGGTTGGTGGCGAGATAGGGTTTGCCCTGCTGGATCCACCACGCCGCGCGGCAGGCGCGCGCGTAGGTGAGCGTGAGGTCGAAGCCGACGACCACGGCGTCCGGCACGTCGGCGGGGTCGTCCGCCGTCAGCGCGAAGCCCGCGGCGGTGAACTCCGCCAACATGCTCGGCGTGCCGAGCGCGAAGAGGCGCCGCACCGCCGGGAAGCGCCGGCGCAGGCACGCGATGGTTGCCTGCGTGGTGGTCTGCATAAGTGCTCGCGTGGCACCAACGCCGAGCTGGCGCAGGTGCGCCACGTAGTCGTCGACGCTTTTCGAGGGATTGTTGGTGAGGAAGGTGTAGCCGATGCCGAGATCGTGCAGCGTGGCGAGGAACGGCCGCGTGCAGGCGAAGAGCGTGCCGCCCTTGTAGAGGGTGCCGTCCATGTCGAGCGCGACGTGCGCGAGGCCGCGCAGACGCGCGAGGACGGCCGGATCAGGAGCGGGAAGCGAAGGGGAGGCTGACATCAGTGCGAAGTGGTTGCGTAGCCGTGCGGCTTGGCCGGCCAGGCGAGGAGGAACATAAAGGTGCCGAGTGCGCCGATGGCGAGCAACGCGCCGAAGGCGGTGTTCCAGCCGTAGCGCTGCACCAGCAGGCCGAGGCCCCAGCCGGACACGAGCGTGCTGGCGTAACCGAAGAGTCCGGTGAAGCCCGCCGCGGTCGCCGCCGCGCGGTTGGTGGCGAGGTTGGCCGCCGTGATGCCGATGAGCGCCTGCGGGCCGTAGATGAAGAAGCCGGCGAGCGCCAGAAACACGGTCGCGACCAGCGGCGTCGCCCCGAGCTGCCAGAAGGCCGTCATCGCCGCGCCGGCGCCGATCATGCAGAAGACGCAGGTGCGCGAGCCGCGCCCGCCGAAGACGCGGTCCGTCACCCAGCCGGCGAGCAGCATGCCGATGAGCCCCGCGACCTCGAACGTGCCGACCATCCAGCCGGCGTGCTGGAGCGAGAAGCCCTTCATCTCCTTCAGCAGCGTCGGACCCCAGTCGAGGATGGCGAAGCGCAGGATGTAGACGAAGAAGTTGGCGAACGAGATCCACCAGATGTGCGGGTTGCCGAACACGTGCCGGCGGACGAAGGCCTTGTAGTCCGCGGAGCTCTTGTCCTCGCCGTGCGTGCTGACCGTGCCCGCCACCGTGATCTCCGGCAGGCCGACGGAGCTCGGCGTGTCGCGCAGCAAAATGAACAGCACGCCGCCCGCGAAGGTGCAGAGAATCGCCGGCGCGAAGAAACACCAGCGCCAGCCGAACTGCACGATGTAGCCGCCGAAGATCGCCGCCGCCCACGCGCCGAGCGAGTGCGACGTGTTCCAGATGGACATCTTCGTCGCGAGCTGGCCCGGCGGGAACCAGTGCGTCATCAGCCGGCAGCACGGCGGGAAGCCCATGCCCTGCACCCAGCCGTTGAGCATCCACGCCACGCCGAGCAGCAGCACCGTCGAGCTGAACCCGAAGAAGACGTTGGCGCCGACGGACAGCAGCAGGCCGGCGACCATGAAATAGCGGGCGTTGGCGCGGTCGGCCCACATGCCGTTGACGAAGCGCGACACGCCGTAGAGCAGACCGTGCAGCGTAAGGAAGAGCCCGAGGTCGGCCTTCGTGATGTGCAGGTCCTCCTGCATCGCCGGCATGGCGAAGCTGAGGTTCTTGCGCACGAAGTAAAACGCCGCGTAGCCGAACATTGTCGCGACGAGCGTGCGTGTCTGCCAGTAACGGAAGCGCACCGCGGCCTCGGTCGCGGCGACAGCGGGATTGGAGGGGGAGGCGGTCACGCGGGCGGGTCCGCTTGGTCTCGGGCAAGACGCCGGATGCGTCAAGCGCCCCGGTTGTCATGTGCACAGGCGTGGTCGATGTTGCACGGGGAGCGGGAGCGCGCCGGGCGGGTGCGGTTTCCCGCCGCGCCGGAGGGCTCGCGTCCCCGCGAGCCGCGGCCCACGGGGACGCGGGCCTCCAGACAGACCGGCGCGGGCAAGCACGCTGCCTGTCGGGGCCTAAAGCCCCTCCCACTTTCCGGCGGGCGCAGATCGCCTTTGCAGGTCGGCAAAAAAGCCCGCGTCCGGAGGAACGCGGGCTGAAGTGATTCGAAGCGGGCCGGAACGCGTTGGGGTCAACGCGTTCCGTCCGGGAGACGCAACGCGCTTACCAGATCTGGGCGCGGAGCTCGGGCTTCCGCCACATCGGGTCGCCTTCCTTGATGCCGAAGGCGTCGTAGAACGGCTGGAAGTTCACGAGCGGGCCGATGGCGCGGAAGTTACCGGGCGAATGCGGATCGGTGGCGACCTGCTGACGGAGGGCGTTGTCGCGGATGTTCGTGCGCCAGACCTGCGCCCACGAGATGAAGAAGCGCTGCTCGGGCGTGAGGCCGTCGATGAGCTTCCGCTCCTTGCCCTGCAGCGAGCGCTGCAGCGCCTCGTAGGCGATGGAGACGCCGCCGAGGTCGGCGATGTTCTCGCCGAGCGTCAGCTCGCCGTTGACCTTCACGCCGGGCAGCACCTCGTAGCTGCTGAACTGCTCGACGACCTTCTGCGTGCGCGCCTTGAATTCGGCGGCATCCTCGGGTGTCCACCACTCGGCGAGGTTGCCCTCGGCGTCGTAGTGGCTGCCCTGGTCGTCGAAGCCGTGCGTGATCTCGTGGCCGATGACGGCGCCGATGCCGCCGTAGTTGACGGCGTCGTCGAGCGAGAAGTCGAAGAACGGCGGCTGCAGGATGCCGGCAGGAAAGTTGATGTTGTTCTGCGTCGGGTCGAAGTAGGCGTTCACCGTCGGCGGGGACATGAACCACTCGGCGTGGTCGACCGGCTGGCCGAGCTTGGCGAGGTCGCGGCGAACTTCGAACTCGGTCGAGGCGCGGACGTTCGCGAAGTAACCGTCGCGGCTGATGGCGAGCGGGCTGTAGTCGCGCCATTTCTCGGGATGGCCGACCTTGGAGGCGAAGCGCTCGAACTTGGTCAGAGCCTTCTGGCGGGTGGCCTCGGTCATCCAGTCGAGCTTCTGCAGGCGGTCGCGCATGACGGCGACGATGTTCCTGATCATCTCGTCCATGCGGGCCTTGGCCTCGGGCGGATAATAGCTGGCGACGTAGAGCTGGCCGAGCGCCTCGCCGATCTGGCCGTCGACCACGCGGCCGGCGCGCTGCCAGCGGGGCTCCATCGCGGGTGTGCCGCGCATGACGGTGCTGTTGAAATGGAAGCTCTCTTCCTCGAACGGGCCGGAGAGGAACGGCGCGGCCGCGCGCAGAACCCTGAAACGCAGGTAGGTCTTCCAATCGGCGAGCGGGTGCGCGGTCAGCTGTGTCTGCACGCCCTCGAAAAACTTCGGCTGGCCGACGACAATCTCGGCCGCGGCCGGGCCGGCGATGCCGCGATCGGCGAGATAGGTGGCGAACGGGAACGCCGGCAGCTTGGCCGCCAGCTCGGTCGTGGGCATCTTGTTGTAGTTCGCGAGCGAGTCGCGCAGTTCAACGGGCGTGCGCGCGTTGGTCGCGAGCGCCTTCTCGACCTCGAACACCGTCTTGGCGCCGGCGGCGGCGGCCTCGGGAGTATCGCCCGCCAGGGTCAGCATCTTGGCCACGTGCTCGACGAACGCCGTGCGGAATTTCTCATGCTGCTCCGCAAAGTAGAAATCCCTGCTCGGCAGGCTCAGGCCGCCCTGGTTGGCGTAGAGCGCGTAGACCGTGCTGTTCTTCTCGTCGGCCTGCACATCGACCCGGAAAAATCCCCCGACCCCGCTGTTGTGCAGGTAGGCCAGGGTGTGCGCGAGGTCCTCGGGCGAGACGATGGCCGCCACCCGCGCGAGATCGGCTTGGACGGGCTGGATGCCGGCGGCGGCGATGGCCTTCGTGTCCATCGCGGTGGCGTAGAAGTCGCCGACCTTCTGCTCGACGGAGCCGGGCTCGTGCGGGCGCGCGGCGGCGGCCTCGAGGAGGCCGCGCAGCGCCGACTGGTTGAACTGGTCGAGCTCGTTGAACGCGCCCCAGCGCGACTTGTCGACCGGCACGGGATTGTTTTTCTGCCAGTTGCCGAACGCGTAGTGCGCGAAATCGACGCGCGGGTCGACGGTCGGGTCCATGTTGGCCGCACTGAAACGCGGCGCCACGGGCTTGGCCGGCTCGGCGGCGCGGAGCAAAGGCCACGCGGCGGCACAAAGGCAGAGCATCGGCAGGAGGGAGCGGGGGTATTTCATAGGAGAAGCCAGCTAAGGCGGAGGTTGGGCGGATGGCAATAATGCCATGATGAGCGGCGGAATCAGCGCGACGAAAGCCGGAGCGGGCGGAAGACGAAACGTTGGCCGCAGGGCCTCGCCGCGTGCGAGGCTTCTCTTCGTAGGGCGCGACCTTGTGTCGCGCCTCAGGCCTCACTTTGCGTGAGGCCTGAAGCGGCTCGTTGGGACGACTCGCCCTACCCTATTTCAACGCCACCGCGAAGGGTGCGCCGGTCTTGGCCTTCACGTCGTCGAGCGAGACACCGGGGTGCAGCTCGGTGAGCACGAGACCGCCGGACGCGCTGCCGCCCTGTCCGCCTCCGGGTTTCACCTCGAACACGCAGAGGTCGGTGATGATGAGGCTGACGACGCCCTTGCCGGTGATCGGCAGCGTGCACTGTTGCAGAATCTTCGGGCTGCCGTCCTTGGCGGTGTGCTCCATGACGGCGACGACGCGCCGCACGCCAGCGACGAGGTCCATCGCGCCGCCGGGGCCTTTGACCATCTTGCCCGGGACCATCCAGTTCGCGATGTCGCCGTTGTCGGCGACTTCGAGCGCACCGAGAATGGACAAGTCGATGTGTCCGCCGCGGATCATCGCAAACGAGTCGGCGCTGGAGAAGAACGCCGAGCCGGGGATCGTCGTGATCGTCTGCTTGCCGGCGTTGATGAGGTCGGGATCGACCTGGTCGTCCGCCGGGAACGGCCCGATGCCGAGCAGGCCGTTCTCGGACTGAAGCGTGACGTTCATGCCGGCGGGGATGAAGTTGGCGACGAGCGTCGGAATGCCGATGCCGAGGTTGACGTAGTAGCCGTCGCGCAACTCCTGCGCGGCGCGACGGGCCATGAGTTCGCGGATGGGCGTCTCCTTCTTCGACGCGGCGGCGCCCTGCACGGTGCGGAACTCGATGCGCTTCTCGTAATTCACGCCCTGGTTGATGCGGTCGACGTAGATGCCCGGCGTGTGGATCGAGTCGGGGTCGAGCTGGCCGACCTCGACGAGCTCCTCGACCTCGGCGACGCAGACCTTCGCGCAGGTGGCGATCATCGGGTTGAAGTTCCGCGCGGTTTTCCGGAAGACGAGGTTGCCGGACTTGTCGCCCTTCCACGCCTTGACGAGCGCGACCTCGGCGCGGATACCGGGCTCGAGCACGTATTCCTTGCCGTCGAACACCTTCGTCTCCTTGCCCTCGGCCAGCTTCGTGCCGAACGCGGTGCGCGTGTAGAAACCCGGGATGCCCGCGCCACCCGCGCGCAGCCGCTCGGCGAGCGTGCCCTGCGGGATGAGCTCGAGCTCGAGCTCGCCGGCCAGCACCTGGCGCTCGAACTCCTTGTTCTCGCCCACGTAGGAGGCCATGACCTTTTTCACCTGGCGCGTCGTGAGCAGGATGCCCATGCCGAAGCCGTCGACGCCGGCGTTGTTGCCGACGATGGTCAGGCCCTTCGCGCCGCTGTCGCGCAGCGCGACGATGAGGTTTTCCGGGATGCCGCAGAGGCCGAAGCCGCCGGCGGCGATGGTCATGTTATCGTGGAGCAGGCCGGCGAGGGCCGCCTTGGCGGAGGGGTAGACTTTGCTCATGGGGAAGGAGGAACGATGGGGGTGGACGCGGAGAAGAATGGAGACACAGAGGAAAGGCAGGAGGAGACACAGAGATCACAGAGACTTTTTCTGTCTCGGGGTTTTCTCTGTGGCTCTCCGTGTTCTCTGTGTCGTGGATCGGGAAAGCGGGCCGAGGGTTTTGCGCAGGAGGATCTCGGCGTGGCCGGCGATGACGTAATCGCGCAGGCGGCCGACGACGGCGTAGCCCGCGCGCCGGTAGAGCCGCAGCGCGCCGCGGTTGAAGGACGAGACGCAGAGCAGGACGTTGCGGTGTTTTTGGAAAATGTGCGCCTCGGCCCAACGCAAGGCCGCCGTGCCGATGCCGCGCCCGCGCATTTCCGGCGCGACGCCGATGGTCTGGATGTAGCCGCCGAGCGGGCCGTTGAGGTCGAGCACGAGAAACCCGGCCCGCGCGCCGCCGGAGCGGACGATGAAACAGAGCTTGCGACGATTGCGGAGGAGCTTCAACGCATCGGCGCGGCCACGTCCGAGCGTGAGCCACGGCTCGGAGGCGGCCATGACACCGGCAGCCCAAGCGCGGTCGGGGGCGCGCATCGGGTGGATGTCGAGTCGGCGAGTGGAGCTCATGCCGCGCGGGATCGGTTCAGTTGACCACGGATTTCACGGATTGGCGCGGATGACGGCGGATTCATGATGCCTGTCATTCTGAGCGCAGCGAAGAATCCAGAACGATACACGGTGCGCACATGGCTGGATTCTTCGCTGCGCTCAGAATGACAGGGTGCGAAAATCATCCGTGCTCATCCGTGTAATCCGCGGTCAAAAGGCGCCGGAGTTCACACCAGTTCCACGCACGTGGCCAGGCCTTCGCCGCCGCCGATGCAGATGGCGGCGACGCCGCGCTTGAGGCCGCGTTCCTGCAGGGCGTGGATGAGCGTGACGAGGATGCGGGCGCCGGAGCAGCCGATGGGGTGGCCGAGCGAGATGGCGCCGCCGCGGACGTTGAGCTTCTCGTGCGGCACGCCGAGTTCCTTCATGTAGGCCATGGGCACGACGGCGAACGCTTCGTTGACCTCCCAGAGGTCGATGTCGGCGACGGACCAGCCGGCCTGCGCGAGCGCGGACTGCGTGGCCGGCACGGGCGCGGTGGTGAACCACACCGGATCCTGCGCGTGGCCGCCGAAGCCCTTGATCCGCGCGATGGGTTTCAGGCCCTTCGCCTTGGCGGTGTCGGCGGTCGTCAGCACGAGCGCCGCGGCGCCGTCGTTGAGCGACGAGGCATTGGCGGGCGTGATGGTGCCGTCCTTCTGGAACGACGGCTTCAGCGCGGGGATCTTGTCGTATTTCACCTTGGCCGGGCCTTCGTCGAGCTCGACCTTGGTGACATTGCCCTTGGCGTCGGTAAGCTCGACGGGCGTGATCTCCTGCGCGAAGCGGCCGTCCTTCTGCGCGGCGTTGGCGCGCTTGAAACTCTCGATAGCGTAGGCGTCCTGCTGCTCGCGGGTGAAGGTGTATTTGGCGGCGCACTTCTCGGCGCAGTTGCCCATGTGGATGTTGTTGTAGGGATCCCACAGGCCGTCGGTGATCATCGAGTCGATCACCTGCTGATGGCCGATGCGGTAGCCGTCGCGCGCCTTGGGCAGGAGGTAGGGCGCGAGCGTCATGTTCTCCATGCCGCCGGCGACGACGATGCTGCCCATGCCGCCCGCGAGGAAATGCGCGGCGCCCATGACGGTCTGCATGCCGGAGCCGCAGACCTTGTGGACGGTGACGGCGCGCACGGACGGCGGGAGACCGGCGGCGAGCGCGGCCTGGCGGGCGGGCGCCTGGCCCTGGCCGGCCTGGAGCACGTTGCCCATGAGGCAGTCGGTGACGTCGGCGGGGCTCACGCCGGCGCGGGCGAGCGCGCCCTTGATGGCAGTCGCGCCGAGCTTGGCGGCGGGAAAATTGGCGAACGCGCCCTGGAAGGCGCCGATCGGCGTGCGCGTGGCGGAAAGGATGACGATGTCTTTCATGCGGGGTAAGGGACGGGGTTGCGTTATGACATAATCACTCCCGTTTCATCCGCAAAGCGAGAACGCGCGGGCCGAACGAAAATGAGCAGCGGTGGCGGGCCGCTGCGGCCAGCTTATGACCGCAGCGCCGCCCCGCCGACGGGGCGGGTGATGCTGAAAAATCCGCCGGTGCGCGTGTAGAGGTCGCCGCCCATGCGCCCGATGGTGTCGAGCTTGGCGGGATCGATGGCGCCGTTGGCCCCGAGCACGGTCTCGGCGACGTGCGCGCAGACGATGCGGCCGAAGACGACGTTGGCGCCGAGCGGACCGTCGCCCACGCGGACGATGCGGTCGAGCACGCACTCGAAGGCCACGGGAGCGGCGGCGACGCGCGGCGGCCGGACCTTGAGGGACGGCGCGGTGGCGATGTTGAACTTCTCGAACTCGCTCTCGCCGTGCGGCAGCGGCGTGGCGGTGGCGTTCATCGGCTCGGCCAGGGCAAAGGGCACGATGTTGACGACGAACTCCGGCACCGCCTCGACGTTGAGGACGGTGTCCTTCTTCTTGCCCGCGCGGTCGTTCGCACCGGTGAAAAGGAGCGTCGGCGGCACGGCGCACACGCCTTGGAAAAAGGAGAACGGCGCGAGATTGGTCTGACCGGCGGCATTGATGGTGGAGACCCACGCGATGGGGCGCGGCGTGATGGCGGAGACCATCCACGCGTAGGCGTCGCGGGGCGGGAGGGTGGCGAAATCGAGGGTCATGTCGGAGGTTGGAAAATTGAAGACGGAGAACGGAAAGAGCGAGCAATGTCTGCTCTCTGTCCTCCGACCTCTGTCCTCCGGCCTCAACCCAGCCAGCTCAGCGGGTAGTTCGGGTCGTCGAGGGCGAGCGCCTGCTCGGTGAGTTCGAGCGGGAACTGCGTGTCGAACATGACCGCGAGCTCCTCGGTGCGCTGGTGCTCGAAACTTTTCATCGTCGTGCCCGGGTGCGGGCCGTGCGGGATGCCCTGCGGGTGGAGCGTGAACGAGCCGGGCTCGACGCCCTTGCGCGAGCTGAAGTTGCCGCGGACATAGAAGAGCACCTCGTCGGCCTCGGCGTTGTCGTGCGACCACGGGACCTTGACGGCCTCGGGATGGTGGTCGAGCCAGCGCGGCGCGAACGTGCAGATGACGTAGCCCTTGATCTCGAAGGTCTGGTGGATCGGCGGCGGCAGGTGCACCGTGCCGGTGATGGGCTCGAAATCGTTCGCGTTGAAAGTGAAGGGATACAGGTAACCGTCCCAGCCGACGACGTCGAACGGGTGCCCCGCCATGACATTGCGGGTGAAACGCGCGCCGCGGTCCTTCACGAGCACGGCGAAATCGCCCTCTTTGTCCTCGGCGAGTATCTCGGTCGGGCCGTGGAAATCGCGCTCGCTGTAGGGTGCGCCGAGGCGGATCTGGCCCTCGGGGTGACGGTAGCGCGCGGGGATGCGCACCGGCCAGGTCGACTCGAGGATGAGGTAGTCCTCCTGCTTCACGTCGTCCGGCACGAGGCGGTAGATGGTGCCGCGCGGGATGACGATGTAGTCGTCCTGCTTGTAGCGGAGCCGGCCGTAGTTCGACTCGAGCCAGCCGCCGCCGGACCAGACGAAGATGACGTCGTCGTTCTGGCCGTTGCGGTAGAAGTCGTAACCGCTCTCCATCGTGGTGGCGGGGCGGCAGCGCGAGCAGACAATGTCGCTGTTGAACATCAGCGGCACGCGGCCGGTATAGGGGTCGCCCGCGCGGGCGAGCGACGCGGACTTGAGGTGATGGTGGCGGAGCGGCGTGTGCGTGGCGGCCTGAAGCGGCTGCTCGCGGAACAGCTCGACGGACTTCACGCGCGTCGGCGGTTTCAGGTGGTAGACGATGCTGTAGGCGCGGTCGAAGCCCTCGGTCGTGATGATGTGTTCGTAGTGCAGGCCCTCGCCCTTGAAGCTCTTCGCCTGCTCGCGGGGGAACCTGATGTGGTGCTTGCGGGGCATCGCCCCGAGGGTGCGGTAGAAAGGCATGGCGGAGGAAATTGGCGCGGACTGGGGCCGGTTCGGATGCGGCTTGCTTGGGGTAGAACTAAGTGAACCGGCTCCAGTCCGCGAAGTCGAGAGAGGGATGCGCGTCAGAGCGTGCCGCGGCGGGCCTGCTCGCGCTCGATGGCCTCGAAGAGCGCGCGGAAGTTGCCCTCGCCGAAGCCGATCGACTTGCCCTTGCGCTGGATGACCTCGAAGAAAAGCGTCGGGCGGGTGAAGACGCACTGCGTGAAGAGTTGCAGCAGGTAACCCGTCTCGTTGTCGCGGTCGACGAGGATGCGGAGCTTGCGCAGCTCCTCCTTGTCCTCGTCGATGGCGCCGACGCGCTCCTCGAAGTTCTCGTCGTAATAGCTGTCGGGCACCTCGAGGAACTCCTGCCCCATGCGGCGCATCTCGCCGATGGTGGTGATGATGTTGGGCGTGAGCAGCGCGATGTGCTGGACGCCCGGGCCGTTGTACCGGTCGAGAAACTCCTGGATCTGCGAGTTGGCGGAGGACGGCTCGTTGATCGGCATCTTGATCCAGCCGTCGGTGGAGCTGACGACCTTCGACATCAGCGCGGAGCGGCCGGTGTTGATGTCGAAGTGCATGAACAGGTCGAGGCCGAACACCTGCTCGTAGAACGTCACCCACTCGTCCATGCGTTCGACGTTGGCGACGATGTGGTCGATCATCGCGAAATTGATGTCGCGGTCGTCGATGCCCCCGGCGACGTTGCGGAAACCCGGCAGGAACTCGCCGTGCCGCTTGCGCTCGACGAAGGTGTGGAGCGTGTCGCCGTAGGCCGCGATGGCGGCGTTGGCGGTGTCGGCGTCCTCGCGCAGCTCGCGCACGCCGTGGGCGCCGCGGCGCTGGGCCTCGGCGAACGCGCGCTTGGCGTCCTGCACGCGGAAGGCCACGTCGCGCACGCCGCAGCCGTGTTTCTCGAGGTGCGCGCGGACCGCGTCGGCCTCGGGGCCGGAGCCCTGCGGCTCGCTGACGACGAAGTTCACGCGGCCCTGGCCGACGACGTGGGCGCGCCGGCCCGCGAGGCCGGTCGAGGCGTCGCCGTAGGCGCGGGCGACCATGCCGTATTTCTGCACGAAGAAGTCGCGCCACTGGTCGGCGTTATCGACCCAGAATTCGACGTGGTCGAATCCTTTCAGGCCGAGCGGATTGACGCCGGTTTTGCGCTCAACGGGTTTGTCGAAGAAAGTCCTGCTCATGGGGGTGCGTGGGTGGCCGCGGGGAAGCGGAGCGTGGATCGGTATGACACAATCTAGCCATAACCCCGGCTCGGGTCTATACGCCGAAGGGAGTAATCGCCGCTTGCCGTCCCGGAATCGCCCCGCTAACCACCTCTCGCCCCACTCTCAGCTCTCAGCTCTCAGCTCTCAGCTCTCAGCCCCATGCCCGAAGCCTCCCCCGCCCTGCTCGCCCATGTCCTCGCCATGCTGGAAGACGTGCCCGTCGGCCTGCTGCTGCTCGACGCCGAATGCCGCCCGCTGTGGTTCAACGAAGAGGCGGCGCGTGCCTGCGCCGTGTGGAACCACGGCGAGCGCCATGCCGCGGCCCTGCGCGTGCGCAAGGCCTTCCGCGTGCCCCCCGCACTCGCCGCCGCCTGCCGCGAGCTGCACGCCGACCCGGCCGAGCCGGTGAAGGTCGTGAGCGACAACGCCCGCGGCCTGCACGCGCGCATCAAGTTCCAGCAGGCCCACTCCAACCACGCCGGCGCGCCCGAGTCCGGCCCGGCCTACCACATCCAGCTCGACTACCGCCGGCCGCGCGGCGACCGCCACCGCCCGCTCTCGCCCGGCGCCGTCGCGTTGCTCGCCCGCCTCTCCGAGCGCGAGCGCGAGGTCGCCATGCGCGTGCGCGAGGGCCTGCGCACCGCGGAGATCGCCACCGAGCTGCGCCGCAGTCCGCTCACCATCAAGACCCAGCTCGCCGCCATCTTCGCCAAGCTCGGCGTGCGCGGCCGCACCCGCGTCGCCGCCCTGCTCAACCGCTGAACGACACACACCCGGCGTGACAACCGCCCGCGAATCTGCACGATTTTTCCCATGAGCGACTCCACCCCATCGCCCGGCCCGGCCGAGAAATTCGGCGCGTGGCTGCGGCGGGAGTCCTGGCACGCACTGAAGCTCGGCGCCGGGCTGCTGGCCGCGGGCCTCGCGCTGGTTTATACCCTCGACGCGTGCTGGCCGGGTTTCTCGGCGCCGTGGCAGCGGATGAACTACCAGCTCACGCACACCGCGTTGGAACAGCACCCGCTGGCGCTCGTCCGCACCTTCGGCACGCGCCTCGGCGCCAGCGAATACGGCTGGGGCGTGCTCGCCTGGGCGGAGCCCTTCAACGTCACCGCCGCCGGCGCGGAGCTGCGCAGCCGCTACCCGGAGTTCATCGGCGTGCGCGACGGCGAGGTCGTGACGCGGCACACTTCGCTGTTGAAGCGCGGTGATGCGCAGCACCAGGAAACGCAGGCGAAACGCGCGGCGGATTACCTCGCGCTCTACCGGCAGATCGAGTCGCACCGTTTCATGCGCGTCTACGGCGGTACGGATGTGTTCAGCCCGCCCGACGCCAACGCCGAACTCGGCCAGGTGGTGACGAAGCTCCTCGGCCTGCCCGACGCGCTCCTCCATACGGCGCGACACATCGTGGCCGGCGGCATCATGAGCGCGCTGCTTTTCTGCGCCGTGCTGGCGTTCGCGGCGGTGGCGTTGTGGCAGTCGCACCGGCCCGCGCGCCGCGGGCTGAAGCTGCTCGTCTGGCCGGTCCTCGCCAGCGCACTCGTCTGGCTCGCCATCGTGGCGATGTCGCTCGGCGCGCTGCTCGGCGGCGTGTTCACGCCCAACACCTCCGCGCTCGCGCTGCTCGCCGCCGCACCCTTCCTGTTGCTCGGGGCCAAGGTTCCCCTCCGCCTCGCGGAGGACCTCGCTTTCAAGCCGAAGCCGTGGGACGGCATCGAGCGGCGCAAGCCCCGCGCCCCGCCCGCCGCCTGACCGCGGCTGGGTGTCGCGCCCTACTCCTTTCGAGGTAATCGAGCGCTTTGCGGTAGCGAAGCCCGCAAAAACGGCTACATGGGAAACAACCCGATTACCCCATGGCCGAATCCCCGCACGTCCATCCCGAGACCACCACGCCGGACGGCAGCGACCCCCGCTGCGTCCCCCACAAGCTCACGGCGCCGCTCCCCATCGGCGCCGAGTGCCCGTATCCCGACTACTCCGCCGAGGAACAGGATGTCTGGAAAACGCTCTACGCCCGCATGGAAACGCTGCTGCCCGGCCGCGCCGCGGACGAGTTTCTCACCGGGTTGAAGGCGCTCGACCTCGAGCGTGACCGCATCCCCGCGCTGGCCGACGTCTCGCGCAAACTCCAGCGCGCGACCGGCTGGCAGGTCTGCCGCACGCCCGGCCTGCTCGACGCGCACGACTTCTTCTCCTACCTCGCGCGCCGCGTTTTCCCCTCGACCGACTACATCCGCGCGCGCCGCGAGCTCGACTACACGCCCGCGCCCGACTGCTTCCACGACATCTTCGGCCACACGCCGATGATCGTGCACCCGCGCTTCGCCGACTTTTATCAGAAGATCGGGCAGGCCGCCCTGAACTGCAAGGACGCCGCCACCGAGGAGGGCCTGACGCGCATCTACTGGTTCACGGTCGAGTTCGGCCTCATCCGGAATCCCGGCGGTCTGCGCATCTACGGCAACGGCATCATCTCCTCCTCCGGCGAGACGCAGCACTCGCTCACCGACAAGGTCCGCAAGGTGCCCTACCGGCCCGAGACGCTCGCCGCGCAGCCGTACGACATCTGGCATTACCAGGATCCGCTCTTCGTCATCGACTCGTTCGACCAGCTCGAAAGCGAGTTCGTGCGCTGGGCGAAAGAGCGCCAGTTACTCTGAGCGGGAACGAGTCAGTCGGAATTCTCCGCGGATTTCGCCGATCGACGCGGATAAGAACCTATCCGAATAACCCCGGCTTTTCATTAACGTGGGCCAGCGACCTTGGTCGCGCTCCGAGGGGAGCGCGGCGCGTGCCAGCACGCTGACCCACCCAAGAACGCCGTTATTCGGATAGGTTCTCAGGGCTTGAAGGCGAAATCCGGCACTTTCTCAACGCACGGCGCTGCAATGAGCCTTGGCACTGGGTTTGCTCTCCGAAAATCCGTGTTCATCCGCGTAATCCGCGGATTTCTCCTGCCTGAGGCTGGCTGAGCCGCCTCTCGTTCGCGACATCCTTGGCCTCGGCTCGCCGGGACGGTTCGCCCTGATCTCGGCGCCGGCGCGCCGTGCCGATTCCCCCTTGCCTCGCGCCGCGCGCTCCCCAGAAATGGGTGCATGGCAGCGCCCCTCACCCCCAGCCGTCTGATCGGCCGGCAGCGCATCCCGCGCTCGATCGCGGGCGTGATGGGCTTGGTGGAGCTCATGGTGGTGGTGGCGATCATCAGCTTCCTGATCGCCGGCGTGACGCCTGTCTACCAGCGCGTGCAGCGCAAGGCCCGCGCGAGCGCCATCGCCAACGATTTCCGCGTCTTCGCCTCGTCCTTCCAGGCCCATACACACGAGACCGGCGGCTGGCCGGTCGAGACCCCCGCCGGCGTCGTGCCGGCCGGCATGACCAACATGGAACTGAAGACCAAGGACTGGGAGCGCGTGACCGCCATCGGCGGACACTTCGACTGGGAAAAGGGGCAGATGCACAACGGCACCCGCTACGCCGCCGCGCTGGCCATCACCGACACCGCCAACGCCCCGCTCCTGATCGACCTCGAGATGTTCCGCCTCATCGACGAGGCGCTCGACGATGGCAACCTGGAGACCGGCAACTTCCGCTTGGGCGAGAACGATTGCCCGCTGTTCATTCTCGAAAACTGATGGCCTCCTCGAATTACAGCGTCACCCTGCACAACCTCGCCCCCGGCGCGACCGCCGCGGGCCTGGCTTATGCCGACGTGCAGCTGGCCACCGTCACGCCGCCGCAGTTGCGCGAGCTGCTCAACGCGTTCAGCGCCGTCGCCGCGCACCTGACGATCTACGAGCCCTCCGCGCCCGAAATCCGGGTGAAGACCGACCAATCCGTGTATGTCATCCGCACGCGTTACCGCCAGCTGTGCCTCGTGGGCTGGGAAACGAGCATGCGCGGCGAGGAGCACACCGTCGGCTTCATCCTTTCCACGATCACGGGCACGATGGAGCTGATCAAGTCGACCCCGAAGGTCGAGCCCGTCCACCACACCGCGCCCGCCACCCACGTCCACGCCCCGCCGGCGGCGGGTTTCCATCTGCCGCGCTGGGGCAAGATCGGCCTGCTCGCGGCGCTCATCATCGGCCTCAATGTCTTCACGGCCTGGATGCTCTTCCGGCCGCCGACCTCCACCGTGCCCGCGCACACCCTGCTGCCCGAGACCGAGTCGCGGGCCCTGCTCGCGAAGGTCGCCGGCGAATACGAGACCGGCAACCACGAGGGCGACCGCCGCCTCATCATCGACGTCGACGGCACGCTCCACCTCGCGAAATTCGGCGCGCAGCGCAATCTCACCGAAGAGCGGACCAAGACCGCCCGCCCGGCCCTGGTCGACGGCCGGGCCTCGCTCATCACCAGCGACCCCTCCGTGCTCGTCATCAAGGACGCCGATACCGTGGTGCTCTACCGCACCACCTATCGCCGCCACCGGTCCTGACCCGCCGCCCGGCCGTCCGCCGCATCGCGGCGACCGAAGCCGCCGGCGCTTGCTTAGAGCCTATCCGAATATCGGCCGGCTTGCGCGGTAGGGCGTACCGGCCCGGTGCGCCGCGGCGGGGCGGGCCGCCCCGCCCTACCCAGGCGCAGGCCAAAACAGGTGTTATTCGGATAGGCGCTTAATCGCTTGTCGGCCTTCCGACCCACCCTAGTCTGGGGTTGCAGGTTTTACCCTACGCACTCCCGTTGAAAACAGCCCCCGCCAGCAGTCCCGCCCGCGGCTTCACTATCGTCGAAGTCATGATGGCTTCGGCCATCCTCGTGGTGGCGTTCATGGGCATGATCCAAGCCGTGACCATAGGCTCCGAGATGCTGGCCACCGCCCGGCGGCAGACCCTCGCGGCGCAAATCATCAACCACGAATTGGAAAAACTGCGCTTCGTCGACTTCGCCACCATCGACGCTTACGCCGCCGGCCCGACCACCGTCTCCATCGACAACCAGTTCAGCTCCGCCATCACGTCCTGCGGCCTGACCACCGATACCTCGGTCAGCACCAATCCCTATATCAAGCTCGAGCGCACGGTCACGGATGTAGTCAGCGGCAGTTTGTGCGAGGTCGGCTTCACCGTGACCTGGCAGAAGAGCGGCACCACGACGGCGGCCACCACTGCCAGCGGCTCGTGGTTGGAGCAACTGAGCTTCTCCGGCAGCGCCCCGATCCGACGCACCTACGTGCGCAAGGGCTCGGCCTTCTTCGGCAAGTACGGGCTCAACCTTTCCTACCAACGCTCGTGAAATGGTCACCACGAAACACACGAAAGACACGAAATGTGAAAAGCCTAAGCAAACCCCAAACAGTATTTTCCCGGTCACTGATCAGTGAATCTCCGGACTGCTTCCTTCATTCCAACAAGCTGTCCTTTTCGTGTCTTTCGTGTGTTTCGTGGTTAAATCCCTCTGTCTGGTCCGGCATTAGTGTCCTCTTCGTGTGAATTAGTGGTTACCCTTCCCGTGACTTTCCGTGGCTCCAGTTCAATCTCTGCCGGCCCTGCCCTGCTCGCTACCCGCTGCTCGCCCGCCCTGAGCTTGTTGAAGGGGTTTACCCTCGTCGAACTGCTCATCGGCATGAGTCTGGCGCTGACGGTCATGACCGCCGTGCTCACCAGCTATATTTTTCTCGGCCGCAGCCTGGCCCGGCTGGCCAACCAGCAGACTCTCGAGTCCGAGGCTCGGCGTACACTCGCGTTTTTCGCCCAAGACGTGCGCATGGCGAGCGGTCTCTCCGGTACGCCGAGCAGCAGCACGGTTGCCCTGACGATTCCCACCGGCACCGGCACGAATACCATCACCTATTACTACAACAATACAGCCTCGGACGCATCGGTGACGGTCAACGGCACCAGCGTCACGATGAAGGCAAACGCCCTGACGCGCTGTGTCTACAACGGCAGCAGCGTCACTTCCCTCACCCTGCTGCGATACATCACCACCAACAGCCTCTCCTTCACCTACTACGATTCATCCGAGAACGTTTACACGAGCTACACCGATTACCTCACCGGGATCAAACGGCTGGCCCTCCAGTTCAGCACCCAAACCGGCCTTAACAGCAACGGCACCCAGACACCCGTGTACCAGTTCGCCTCGTCGCGCCTGATCCTGCGCAACCGGTCCCTGCTCCCATGAAGCCGCGCCGTTCCATTCGTTCGCAAAAGGGCACGGTCATTCTCGTGACGCTCTGCTTTGTCGCGGTGATCGGAATCGTGTTGGCCAGCTACATCACAGTCTGCTCGCGCGCCATGACCCTCAGCGGACGCTCCGTGCAGAGCGGGCTCAGCAAGCAGCTCGCCGAGCTCGGGCTCGAGGAAGCCCTGCGCGCCTTCAATGGCAATTATCTCAGCGGCACCTCGACCAGCGCCGGCCTGGCCGACTGGAGCGCCAACGGCATCACGGTCGACTGGACGCTCGACACCACCAACAAGCGCGCGACGGCCAATGTCACTTTCTCGTCCCCCTCCTCGAAGTTCGGCACCTCCGTCAAAAACGCCTCCGTGAAAATCCGGGTGGACAACTACGACGACGCCCAGCTGCCCTCCACGTGGAACGGCACCACGGCGAACTACCGCATCGAAGACCTTGTCGGCTACAACGGCACTTGGTATCGTGCTGTGCAGAATCACTCGAACCAGACACCTAGCGGTATAGCCAACCTCGCCTACTGGGCGCCCGAGGGCATCAGTTGGAAATGGAGCAACACCATCTCTTACCGCGTCGAAGATGTTATCAATTACAACGGCATTTGGTACCGCTGTATACAAGCGCACTCCGGACACGCCCCACCAAATGTCACCTATTGGACCGTAATCCCGGCCATCAAGCAAAACGACACCACGGGTGTCTACTTAGTACCCGAGGCGGTCGTGAATTGGTTTGGCACTTGGTATCGTTGGAACGTTGGCGGGTACTGGGACAGTTCTCCACCGATCTTCTGGCGTTGGCGGAGCGGATACGGGTATGCGTCCAACGACATCGTCTGTTACAGCAACGTCTGGTATCGCTGCATCCTGGCGCACACCAGCAGCGCTTCCATCTATCCGACCAACACCACCTACTGGGAAAATGTGTTGAGCGGTCCGATGTGGGCCTGGAATTCCAACTACAATTACAACGTCGGCGCCGCGGTTTACCACAGCGGCACCAGCAGCTGGTATCGTTGCGTTGTGGCCAATTCCAACCAGACGCCCTCCAGTACCTCGGCCTATTGGTCCACCTCGCCAAAACTGTCCAATGCCTGGGACGCCTCACGCCAGTACAGCGCGAACGATACAGTTTTCTACAACGGCACCTGGTATCTCAGCTACGTGGACAACAATTCCAGCCATATTCCCCCGACCAGCGCCACCAGTGATTCCTATTGGTACAGCACCGACTACACCGCCCGCCAATGGAACTCCGCCACACCATACAGTGCGGGCACCTACCGTAGCTACGGTGGCGTTTGGTACAAATGTCTCGTCGGCAATACCGGTCAGTCGCCCAATAACACGACCTACTGGACCGCCTCTTGGCCCAACTCCTCCGGTGTCACCAC
Source organism: Opitutia bacterium (assembly GCA_016187925.1). Classification (GTDB taxonomy): domain Bacteria; phylum Verrucomicrobiota; class Verrucomicrobiia; order Opitutales; family Opitutaceae; genus Didemnitutus. Next base: position 292,264 of record JACPIS010000009.1, read on the forward strand.
CGGTGCCTCGGTGGCCTATGCGGAAAGCACGGTCACGCTCGGTGACGGCTCCACGACCAAGACCCAACTCCGTGCCACTCTTGCCCCCGCTCCCCTCTTTCCCAACGCCGTGGGCTCGGCGACGACTATCACCATCAACGGTGGCGGCACTATTGATAGCTATGATTCGATTTCCGATCCCACCGCCATCATCAAGGGCTCTTCCGCAGTCCTTGCCGCCGGCTCCAGCCTGACCATCAGTGGCACCCCGGCGATCAGCGGTTATCTCACCTGGCCATCGCCTCCTTCTGGCATCAATAACAACACCACCATAAATGGGGTGCCATATAGCGACGACAAATCCCGCGTCAGCCGCAGCCCCTACGTTCCTGTGTTCAGCCCGCAACCCAGTCCCAGTCTTTCGTCCGCGTTCAGCTCGTGGAATTTTCCCTACGGCACGGTCCTGCCTACGAACAACAACGGCATTGTCACGATCGGAACACCCGGTGCCGTCACCCCCGCGCGATATTATTGGAATGGCACCCTCGATATCGCCAGTTCCGCCTACGACTCTTCCAATGAATGCACCACGCTCAACGTCGTCGGCCCCGTCATCCTGTACATCAACGGCGGTCTCCGCGTGCGCGGCGGCGGCGGCATCGTCGTCAAGGAAACCGGCTCCGCGGAAATACATGCCGACGGTTCCATTCGCACCGAATCCACCTCCAACGGCATCGACAATCAAACCTTGGATCCGAAGAAATTGGCATTGATCAGCGACGTCAGCTCCACCTCGTCGCAATACTACGCCTCGTCCACACCACTCTATGGCGTAATCTACGCACCCAACACCACGGCCTCGCTTGGCTTCGAGATCCGCAACAGCGCCCATATCTACGGCGCCATCTCGGCCAAGAAAGTCACCTTTACTGCGGACGCGAACGTCCACTACGACACCTCGCTGCGCTACGCCACGATTCCCGGAGTCGACCAACCTTATGCGATCGCCCAATGGCGGGAGCTCACCGACGCCACCGAACTCGCCACCATGCCGTAGCCAGGCGCCCAAGCCGCAAGCCATGCTTGCAGAAAGAACTCCGCTCCGTAGCTTGCCGTCATGAAAGAGATCATTTTTGAAGTGCGCGAAGATGAGGCGGACGGCGGCTACAATGCCTTGGCTCTGGGACATGCCATCGCCACCCAAGGTGACACCCTCGAAGAGTTGCGGGAAATGGTGCGCGAAGCGGTTCAATGCCATTTCGGCGACGGCGTCCCGGGCGAGATGCCTCAGGTCATCCGCCTCCACTTTGTCCGTGATGAAGTGCTCGCCGTGTGAAAATCCCGCGCGATGTTCACGGAGTTGATCTGGCCCGGGCCCTGCGCGCACTCGGCTACGAACGGGTGCGGCAGGAGGGCTCGCATATCCGCCTGACCACCCAGGTCAACGGCACCCACCACGTCACAGTGCCGGCGCACAAACCGCTGAAGACCGGAACCTTGGTCGGCGGCGTGCTCAAACCTGTCGCTGCCCATCATAAGCTCACCGTGGAAGACCTCGTCCGGCAGCTCGGTTTGTAGCGTCCCCCCTCGCTCCGTCACGATCCCCAGCGTCGACCAGCCCTGGGCCATCGCCGAGTGGCGGGAGCTCACCGACGCGACCGAACTCGCCGTGCTCCCCTGAGCATCCCGTCCTCCGTCTACCGCTCACTGTCTCCGCCCTCTGTCCCGGTTGCCGACCGGAGGGTTGACCACCCAGACCGTCTGCGCATGCTGTTTTCATGGCCCGCAAAACCATTTCCCTCGAGACCGACGCTTACGAACGCCTCAAGGCCACCCGCCGCACCGGCGAATCCTTTTCCGCCGTTGTCCGCCGCATCACCCTCCCCCCGCCCAAGGCCACCGCTCGTGATCTGCTTGCCGATATGAAATCCGGCAAGTTTGGCCGCGGCGTGGACTGGAAGGCGATCAAGCGGGCGGTGGCCGGTCGCCGCCGGTCACGCGATCTGCGACCCGCTTGATATGCTGTTTGACAGCGAGTTTCTCATTGCCGCCTCCGGTCAGCGCGGCGCCCCGCGCTGGGCTCGCGCTGAGGCTTTTCTGCGCGCCCACCTCGATGCCCCGCTTTATACTTCCCGCATTTGCTGGGCCGAGTTCGCCGAGGGGTGCGTTAGCCAGGCCGAGACCAATCAAGGCACCGCTCGTTTCACCATCGTTGAAATATCCGAACCGGTGGCATGGGAGGCATCGCGCCTGGCCCGGTTGTTGAAGCCCGCCGGCCTCCATATCGGCGACAATGACGTCTGGATCGCCGCGACCGCCCTGGCCTATGGCCTGCCTTTGGTCAGCCGCAACGTCCGCCACTTTTCGCGGGTGCCCGGCCTCACCATCGCCACCTATTAAAGGCGCCCCCTGGCTGCGTCACGCCACGCTCCCCGGAGTCGACCAACCTTATGCGATCGCCCAATGGCGGGAGCTCACCGACGCCACCGAACTCGCCACCATGCCTTGAGCATGCCGGCGGCGGACACCTTGACGCCGGGCGCCCGGCCTGAATAGTAGCGACTTAAGTCACCCTTCCTCCCGTAAGTCTCCCGCCATGTTCAACCGCAGCTCACCGCGCAGCCTGCTGATAGAGGTCAACCCCTATCAGATTCTGGCCGCGGGCATCAGCCGGACCGACCAGACCGGCCCCGCCCTGATCGACTGTGCCGCGGAATTCGAGCGCGAGGACGATGCCGGCCTGCGTCGCTGGCTCGACGAGCATTTCGACAAGCAGAAGAACTGGGTGCCCGCCATCGGCGGCTTCACCCCGCCCGACGGCCTGCTGCAGCGCGAGAGCATCCTGCCCCGCAAGCTCGCCGAGGCCGGCTACCTCGAGGAGATGCTGCTCGAGCAGTACAAGGTCGAGAGCCCCGGCGCCTGGAAGCTCCAGACCCTCAGCCCGCTCGAGGGCACGCCCATCGCGCCCGAGGGCACGCAGCGCCCCGCCCTCATCTGCGGCGTCTCGCACAGCGACGTGCATCAGATCCAGCAACGGCTGCTCGACCATCGCCTGCTCCCCTACCGGCTGGAGCTGAGCCTGCTGCCCCTCTTCGGCGCCATCGCCCACTACAAGGCCCAGCAGGGCGATAAGCGCGCGGTCGTCATCGTCGTCATCGAGCAGGAGCACACCGCCGCCTACATCCTCGGCAAGGAAGGCGTGCAGACGCCCGCGCCCGTGCGGCACGGCTTCTCCTCCATCGTGCAGGCCGCCCGCAAGGAATTCGACCTCAACGACGCCCAGTCCGTCCGCGAGCGGCTGCACCTCGCCGACGAGGAGCTGCTGCTGCGCGCCACGAAGTTCGTCCGCGCCATCGGCCGCGACCTCAAGCCGGTCGTCGACTCGTTCGAGATGACCACCGGCCAGCCCATCGGCGAACTCTACTGCGCCTACCTGCCGCCGCAGCTCGCGTGGATCGCCGAGCCGCTGACGCAGGTCGTCGGCCGCACGACGCTGAATCTCGATTGCGCGGCCTGGCTGCCCTCCGTGAGCCTGCAGACCGCCCCCGAAGTGCCGCCGTTCGGCCCGCACTGGATGGGCGCCCTCAGCCTCATGGCCGACATCCCCGGCCCCAAGCCGGAGAAGGCCGCCCGCGAGAGCGCCATCCACCCCGCGCCGTGGCATGTCGATTACCGCATCTCCGCCGAGCTGCCGAGCGGCGATCTCGTCCGCCGCCGTTTCCTCGCCAACGTGATCGCTGTCACGGTCGCCTCCGCCGCGCTGATGGCCACGGTCTGGCAGTTCTACGCCGGCTACTCGCTGGCCACCGACATCGCCTTCTGGGAGCAGCGCATGGCGGACGATCGCCGGCCCTTCGCCGAGGTCAGCCAGCTCACGCGCGACCTCGCCACTCAGACCGCCCGGCTCGACGCCGCCTACGAGCTCGCCGCCATGCCTTTCCCGGTGTCGGAGTTCATGCTTAATCTCGGCCGCACTCGCCCCGCCGCCATGCAGATCGACGCCATCACCAGCATCGACAACGGCGTCAATCTCCGCGGCACCTTCAAGGAATCCTCCCAGCAGGCCAGCCGCGACCTGCGCGGCTACGTCGAGGAGCTCCGGCGCGATCCGGCCATCGGCCCGCTGTTCGCCACCATCGCGCTCACCTCGCTGGAGCGCGAGGCCAACACCAACTCGCTCGCCTTCGAGATCACCTTCCGCCGGAAGGCGGCCCAGCCATGAACGCGCTGCTCGAAAACTTTCTCGGTTTCGTCCGCCGCTACCCGGTGGTGGTCGCCAGCATCGTCGTCATCCTGCTGCTCGGCGGGGCGAATTACTGGCTCTGGCGCCGGCATGAGACCCTCGCGCGCACCCACGAGGAAACCCGCCGCAAGGGCGAGGCCATGCAGCAGGCCATTTCCGAGCACGCGCGCCTGACCGCCCACCTCGCCACCACGCGGGAGGCCGTGACGTTCATCGACCAGAATCTCATCAACGAGGGCGACCTCGCGGAAAACCTCGGCTATTTCTACCAGATGGAGTCCATCAGCCGCGTCCGGCTGGGCCAGCTCGGGCAGCTCAGCTCGCAACCCGCCGTCGAGGGCAGCCCGTACAAGACGATCCCGTTCTCCCTCCACGTCTCCGGCACCTACCCGCAACTCATCCGCTTCCTCCGCGAGCTCGAAGGCGGCCCGCGCCTGGTGCGCGTGCGCACCTTCGGCTTCAACCGGGCCGATCCCCTCAGCGGCAACCTCGCCCTCGACCTGAGCATCGAAATGCTCGGCCACCCGTGAACCCCATGTCCCGCCGCCTCCTCACCGCCCTCGCCGCCCTGTTCGCCGCCACGCTCGTGGCCGGCGCCCCGGCGACTCCGGCCAAGGCCCCCGCGAAATCCGCGGTCGCCGGCTTCGAGCGCACCAAGGCGCGCATCACGGAATTGCTCGGCCCGCGGCAGAAGGCCGTGCCGCTGCCCGCCGTTCTGCCCAATCCCTTCTCGGTCACGGCCGCACCCGCGCCCGACCCTGGCTCCAACACTCCCGCCGGCCCTCCGGCGGCGCCCGTCGACCTGCTCACCCGCCTCGCCCAGTCGTTCAGGATCGGCGGCGTCATCCAGCGCGGCGACAAGCCGAGCCTCATCATCAACTCCGCCGCGTATCGCGAAGGCGACATCCTCCCGATCCGCGAGGGCGAGACCGTCCATCGCGTCCGCATCAAGCAGATCACGAGCACCCACGTGACCTTCGAGCTCGACGGCGACGAGACCACCCTGCCGCTCCGCTGACGCGAGCGACGGCGGCCAGCCGCCCGAATTTACTTCGCCGCCCTGGTCGCGCGCTGCACCGCCCGCGCCATCGCCGCCACGCCGTAGAGCAGCAGCAGGCCGCCCACCGGCACGAGCAACACGCCTACGCCCGGATCGCCGCCGTAGATCTGCAGCCCGCCGAGCAGGAAACCCAGCGGCAGCAGCACGCCCGCGCCGAGCAGCGACCACGAAGCCGGGCGCGAAACCTCGGCGCCCTTCACCGTCCGCAGCGTGAAACCGGCCGCGAGATTGACCAGCGCCAGCAGCGTGCCGTGCGCGTGCGCCAGCGTGAGCATCAACCGCCGCATCTCCTGGCCGACGTCGAGATACCAGCCGGCCTTGAAGCCGTGCAGCGCCTCGAGCCCGAGGCCGAGCGCCAGCCAGAAAAACAGGGACCACCAGCCAAAGCGGAGATGTCGATCGGAGGAGTTCATGGGAGGATTGCTTTAAAAGGTCATTTCGAGCCTGTTTGTCATCGCGAGGAGCGCGCAGCGCGTCGTGGCGATCCAGCTGGATTGCTTCGTCGTTTCACTCCTCGCAATGACAGGTTTTGAAATGGGCTCTAGAAATCATTCGGCGAGGAAAACCTGGCGTTGGTTGCGCTGCCCGAGCAGCCGGCGGAAGACATCCATGCGGAAACGCCCGTCGGCCTGCAACAGCGTCGCGCCGGGAAACACGGCCGTCGGCGAGCGCACCGTGCCCCGCCATTGCTGGTAACCGGCGTCCACCGCCGCCGCCAGCACCTGCTCGTCCGCGGTGTAGGTGAACTTGAAGTCCGCAAAACCGGGCAGCGTCTTCAGCGAACGCCACGCGACGAAACGCACCGCCGCATACGGGTCGCTCATGCCCGTGAAGAGATACGGGTAAAGCCAGTCGCGCCCCGCGGCCTGCTGCGCCGGCGCCCAGCCCATGCTCCAGGCGATGAGCGCGCGCTGCCCGGCGTCGCCCTTCAACAGCCACAGCGCGCCGGCGGCGATGCCGCGCTCGTCGTCCGCGAGCGCGGGCGGCTTCTGGCCGTACCAGGCCGATAGTTTTTCCGCGGTCCACGCGAGCGGGCGGTCGAGGTGGCAGAGGTTGCAGGCGTTGGGCCGGCCGTGCTCGGTGCTCTCGCGCACGGTGGGCGACGAGACCTGGTGGCTGCGGATGGCGCGCAACAGGCCGAAGGTCGTGTGTGGCATGTGGCAGTTGTAGCAGGCGCTGCCCGCCGAGCCGGCGGCATGGTGCGTGTGCGCGGCGAGGTTCGCCTTTTTGTCCTCGTGGCACTGCAGGCAGGCGGCGTCGGACTCCATCGCGGGCTTTATCTGATTGGCGCGCCACGCCGCCAGATTCGCGGGCTCGGCGCGGTCGGGATGCATCTCGTGGCAGGAGACACAGGAAAATTGCCCGCCGCGGAAGCAGGGCGAGGCCTGCACGCCGTTGAGTTCGCGGCCGGTCACGCGGATCATGCCGTCGCCCCAGAAGCGGTCCTCGAAGTAATGCGGGTTGTTCTCGCGGATCATCTGCTTCTGCGGCGCGTGATCGTCGCCGCCGGGCTGGACGACGAAGCGCTGGCGCAGGTCGCTCTCGCCGGGGCGGAATTTCCCGCCCGCGCGATTCCAGCCGATCTTCGCCTCCATGTCGTTGAACGCCCAGACGCTGTGGCACTGGCCGCACGCCAGCGCCGCCGCGGGGCCGGCGAGCTTGCCGGGGTTGGCCACGGTGGGATCCTCGCCGCCGCCGAGATGAAGCGCGTAGCGGCGCAGCGGATTGTGGTTCTTCGCCACGTGCTCCGCGCCCTCGCTGTGGCAGGCCTCGCAGGAGATGCCGAACTCCGTGACGAGCGAGTCGAACCGGTTGCCCTCGATGAAACGCGAGCGGCCCTGCGTGACGTGGCAATCCATGCACGCGCCGTTCCACTCGCCCTCGGCGTAGAAGGTCTTGAACTCCGGCGGCAGCAGGAACGTCTGCGTGACCGGCGCCCACATTTTTTCCGCGGCGATGTAGGCGAAAGGGAACTGCACGAGCGTCCGGCCGTCGCCCGTCTCGAGCCAGAGGATCTGCAGGTTGTGCGAGCCGGTGAGCAGCACGATCTCCTGCGGCTCCAGCCAGCCGCCCGCACCGGAGCCGGCGGGCCGCTTGCGCACGAAGTAGGCTCGCTCGCGCCGCGCAACCTCGTAGTCCCAGCCGTCGAAACTCAGCGCGAGGCCATCCATGTTCGCGCGCACGTTCTCCGGCCGCGCGACCTGCGTCATCGTGCGATGGAACGACGCGTGCCAGCTCGCGTAGTTGCCCGGGTGGCACGAGCGGCAGGCATCGGACGACACGTAACCCGCGCCGCGGACCGCGGCCGGCCGGTTGCCCGGCTTGGCGCCGGAGAGCACCGGCGGCTTCGTCGCGTCCGTGTCGTCGGCCAGCAAGGTGAGCGCGGTGAACACCGCACCCCACAGCGTCAGCGCCGCCACCAGCCATCCCAGGCGGGACACGGACAGCGGAGCGGGGCGCGCGGACCAAGGGTTGACCACGCGCGAAGCAAACCCGCCGGGCGCAGCCGTGCAAAGCTGAATTCGCACGCCCCCTCGCACGCAGCCCGTCTGGTTGCCACCTATCGAGGATTGCTCAAAGACGAGGCGGAGAGACGGGTAGGGCGAATCCTCCGGATGAGCCGCGCCCGGAACGGCTCGTCGGGGACGGCTCGCCCTGCCACCGAGTCGACCGTTGTAACTTCGATGGGAAATTTTCAATAATCGGCGACAGTTCGCGGCGCTGTCCGGGGTGGATTTTTGCATCCGGGTTGACGCAGCTCAAGGTGTCCGGGGCGGACTTCGGCGATAATGCGGGCATGCAAGGCCAGGCTCTTCTCCACACCGTCCCCGCCAATGCGCCGCTTCCTGCGGACGCCCAACCCGCTGCGGTCGCACCGACCTCCGTGTTCCTGCCGAAGGAGCACGGTTCGTGGTCGCTGGCACTTGAACCGCTCGCGCTCGGCCTGCTGGTTGCGCCCTCGTTTGCCGGCGTGGCGCTCGCCGCGGCGGCGCTGGCGGGATTCTTTGCGCGCCGGCCGCTGAAGGCGGCGTTCGGGCCGGTCCACTCCGCGCGGCGCGTGACCGCCCGCGAAACGCTGGTGATGCTCGCCGTACTGGGGTTGGCGGGTGGACTCGAGGTCGTCGTTCTCGGCGGGTGGACAGCACTCTGGCCGTTGCTGTTCGCCGCGCCACTCGGGCTGATGTTCGCCCGCTTCGATGCGCAGGGCGAGGCGCGTGCCGTGGCGGCGGAGATCGCGGGCAGCGCCGCCTTCGCGGTCCTGCCGGTGGCGTTGGCCACGCTCGCCGGATGGACGTTCGCACCCGCCCTGGCCCTCGCGGCCGTGGCGCTTGCGCGGAGCGTGCCGACGGTGCTGACCGTCCGCACCGCTTTGCGCGTCAGCAAGGGCACGACGGTCGGAACCTGGCTCCCCGTGTCCGCCGCTACGCTCGGCGTCGCGACGCTGGCGACCCTCGCCACGCGCGGCCTCGTGCCGCCGTTCGCCGTTTTGCCTGCGGGACTGCTGCTTGGGCGCACGCTGTGGTTCGCCTCGGTTTTTCGTCCGGCTTGGCCGGCGCGGCGGATCGGGATCTTCGAGGCTGCACTCGGCGGTCTCCATCTCGGTCTCACCGTCCTCGCTTATCGGGTGCAGTGAGAACCCTCATGCCGGCCGGCCTTGACCCGCGTCAAGGCGCCACGCCCCGGTTACGCCTATCCTGCAGTCGTCACCCGGACTCCATTTCAAGACCGACAAACCCCTCAACTGCCGCTATCTCATGCAATCGACCGTCATGAATACCCCACGCACCCTCCCCGCTCTCGCGGTGGCCGGCTTCGCTTTGGCCGCCGCTCTCGCCACGACCACACTGGTCCGCGCCAACGAAGGCCCGACTGACGCCAAGGGCCCCGTCGTCCTCCCGCCCGAGGTTGTCGCCCTGCCCGTCGAGCAGGCGATCCTCACCGCGCCGCCGCACGTGCCGCCGCCCATTAAGCGCAAGCACGCCGCGCGCGTCGTCGTGAACCTCGAGGTGCGCGAGGTCGTCAAGCAGCTCGCCGACGGCGTCGAGTACACCTTCTGGACCTACGGCGGCAGCGTGCCCGGCTCGTTCATCCGCATCCGCGAGGGCGACGTCGTGGAGTTCCACCTGAACAACCACCCGTCCTCGAAGCTGCCGCACAACATCGACCTGCACGCCGTCACCGGCCCCGGCGGCGGCGCGGCCTCGACGTTCACCGCGCCGGGCCACAGCTCGCAGTTCACCTTCCAGGCGCTCAATCCCGGCCTCTACGTCTACCACTGCGCCACCGCGCCCGTGCCGATGCACATCGGCAACGGCATGTACGGCCTCATCCTCGTCGAGCCCAAGGACGGCCTGCCGCCCGTCGACAAGGAATACTACGTGATGCAGGGCGAGTTCTACACCACGGGCAAATTCGGCGAGGAAGGCCTGCAGTCGTTCGACATGGCCAAGGCCATCGATGAGCGCCCGCCCTACATCGTGTTCAACGGCGCCGTCGGCTCGCTCGTCGGCGACAAGGCCATCACGGCGAACATCGGCGAGCACGTGCGCCTCTACTTCGGCGTGGGCGGCCCGAACGTCACTTCGTCCTTCCACATCATCGGCGAGATCTTCGACCGGGTTTATCCGGAGGCCGGCCTGAGCCTGCCCAACCGCAACGTGCAGACCACGCTCGTGCCCTCCGGCGGCGCGACCGTCGTCGAGTTCAAGGTCGATGTCCCCGGCACCTTCATCCTCGTCGACCACTCGCTCACCCGCGCGTTCAACAAGGGCGCGCTCGGCATGCTCAAGGTCGCCGGCCCCGAGGATCGCGTCATCTACTCCGGCAAGGAGATCGACGCCGTCTATCTCGGCGCGCAGGCCGAGGCCGGTTCCGAATCCGCCAAGCGCGAGGCCGAGCTGAAGGCGCAGATCCTCGCCGAGATCAAATCCAACCCGACCATCGCCGGCCTCACCAAGGAAGCCCAGATCGAGAAGGGCAAGCAGGTCTACATGGGCCTCTGCTTCGCCTGCCACCAGCCCGACGGCAAGGGCCTCCCCTTGGCCTTCCCGCCGCTCGCCGGTTCCGACTTCATGCTCGCCGACCGCGAGCGCGCCGTCCGCATCGTGCTCAAGGGCCTCACCGGCCCGATCACCGTCAACGGCGTCACCCTCAACAGCGCGATGCCGCCGCAGGAAGCCGTCCTCACCGACGCGCAGATCGCCGACGTGCTCACCTACGTCTTCAACACCTGGGGCAACTCCGGCGACGCGTTCACCGCCGCGCAGGTGAAGGCCATCCGCAACGAGATCCATCGAAACCGAGGCAGGGCGAGGCGTCCCCGCCGAGCCGCGGCTCACCGAGACGGTTCGCCCTACCCCTTCTCCCGCCATGAACCCCGCCGCTGTCACCCGCCACACGCGCTCGCTCGCGCCACGGCCAGTGCGCCCACAGGGTCATCCCGGAAAGTGTCATATAATAGATGACACTTTCCGGGCGGGACTGCTCGCGGCGGCGCTCGTGTTGACGGCGCCGGCGGGCGTGGTTGCGAGTGACGCGCCTCCGGCTGCTTCCGGCGCGCAACGCTCAACTCCCAGCGCTCAACCGGCTGCGGGCATGGTCCGCATCCCGGCCGGCGTTTACGTGCCGCTGTTCCGCACCACGAAGGATCCGGCGCAGGTCAACGTCGCCGCCTTCCTGCTCGACGCGCAGCCCGTCACCAACGCGGAGTTCCTCGCCTTCGTCACCGCCAACCCGAAGTGGCGCCGCTCGCAGGTGAGCCCTCTGTTCGCCGACTCGTCCTATCTGGAGAACTGGGCCGGCGATCTGCAGCCTGGCGATCGCGCGCCGCTCCACGCGCCCGTCGTCCGCGTCTCGTGGTTCGCCGCGCGCGCCTACGCCCGCTGGGCCGGCAAGCGCCTGCCCATGACCGCCGAGTGGGAGCTCGCCGCCGGCGCCGGTTACACGCGCCCCGACGGCAAGAACGACGAGGCGCTCAACCGCGATCTTTACGCCTGGCTCGCCCGCCCCGTGCCCGCCGTCCAAGCCGACGTCGCCACCGCCAAGCCGAATTTCCACGGCGTCCGTGGCCTGCACGGGCTCGTCTGGGAATGGGTCGACGATTTCAACACCGCCATGGTCACCGGCGAGTCGCGCGCCGACTCCGGTCTCGACCGCGACCTCTTTTGCGGCGCCGGCTCCGTCGGCGCCAAGGACACGAGCGACTACGCCGCGTTCATGCGCATGGCGCTTCGCTCCTCCCTCAAGGGCAACAACACCACGTCCTCGCTCGGCTTCCGCTGCGCGCAAAGCCTGCCACCCGAACACGAATAACTGTAGCGGCGGTCTATGATCGCCGTCACGGCGCACCACTGCAATTTCCGCCATGAAAACCCGCACCTCGTTCCCCCTTCTGCTCTGCCTCGCCGCCACGACTGCCTTTGCCGCCGAGCAACCCGCACCCGCCAACACCGCGAAGGACGAGTCGTGCGCCTGCTGCCAGGAGGAGAAGCAACCTGCGCCGAAGAAGGATGCGTGTTGCGCGGATCAACCCGTCGTTTCGCCAGCGAGCGAAGGCGGGCAGTCCTTCACGAAAGAATCCCTCTACCAGAGTGACGCCACGTTCACCGACGACACGGGCAAGGCCTTCGCGCTCGGCTCGCTCCGCGGCCGGCCGGTGGTGCTCGACCTGTTCTTTGCCTCCTGCGGCTACGCCTGCCCGCTCACGGTCACCGACCTGCTCGCCCTGCAGGACCGCCTGCCCGCCGAGTTGCGCGGCCGGGCGGTGTTCGTCCTCGTCTCGTTCGACGTCGCGCGCGATACCACCGAGGTGCTGGCGAAGTATCGCGCCCAACGCGGACTCGACGGGCAGTGGATCCTCCTGCGCGGCAGCGACGATTCCGTGCGCGAACTCGCGGCGCTGGTCGGCGTGAAGTTCAAGCAGGAGGCCGACGGGGCCTTCTCGCACTCGAACCTCTTCACCGTGCTCAACCGCGAAGGCGAGATCGTCCACCAGCGCCTCGGCCTCAAGGGCGGGCTCGACGAAGCCGCCGCTGCGCTGGCGGCCAACACCCCATAAGCCGGCGCAACACCGTATTCCGTGGGCCGGGTGCCTTCATTTTCCATCATGCAAATCCGTCACCTGCTTCCCGTCCTGCTGGGTCTGGGCTCCGCCGGCGCACTTGTTGCCACCGAACCCGCCTCGCTGAACGAGGCCCTTGCCCAAGGCCAGGTCTCCCTCAACGCCCGGCTCCGCCACGAAAGCGTGGCGCAAACCGGCCTGCGGGACGCCGCCGCGCTCACGCTGCGAACGCGCCTCGGCTATACCACCGCATCTTTCCACGGCTGGAAGGTCATGCTCGAGGCGGAAAATATCACCGCCGCCGACGGCGACAGCTATAGCCAGGCCGGCCTCAATCCCGGTGGCGCCGGCAAAGCCGTCATTGCCGATCCCGAAACGACCGAGCTCAACCAAGCCTGGCTCGCCTGCACCGTGGACAAGTCCATGCTGGCTGTCGGTCGCCAGCGCCTCGTGTTCGACACCGCCCGTTTCATCGGCGACGTCGGCTGGCGCCAGAACATGCAGACCTTTGACGCCGTGATGGTGCAGGACAAATCCCTCGACCAGACCGTCCTCACCTACGCCTATGTCGACCAGGTCAACCGTGTCTTCGGTCACGAGCATGCCCAAGGCAAGTGGGAGTCCGACTCGCACCTGTTCAACGCCGTCTACACCGGTTACGCCGCCGGCACGCTCACGGGTTATGCTTACCTGCTGGATTTCGCCAACTCCGCCGCCAACTCCTGCGCCACGTACGGCGTTTCCTTCGCCGGCAAACGACCGGTGGGCGAAACCCTCAAATTCGCCTACCGGGTGGAATACGCGCGACAGTCGGACCACGCCCCGAGTGCCTTGAATTATTCCGCGGATTATTACGTGCTCGAAGCCGGCCTCAACGCGAAAACCAGCGGGCTCACGTTGGGCTATGAAGTCCTCGGCTCCGGTCGCAACGTCGGCTTCAAGACCCCGCTGGCCACCCTGCACGCCTTCAACGGCTGGGCGGATCTCTTCCTCGCGACGCCGGCCGCCGGTTTGCGCGACATCTACATGAAAGCCAGCGCCACGCTGCCCGGTGAAGTCTCCCTCCTCGCCTTCTACCACCAGTTCGCCGCCGCCCGCGGGGGCGCCGGCTTCGGCGAAGAGTTCGATGTGCAGCTCGCGCGCAAGTTCGCGCAGCGTTTCACCGCCACCGCCAAGTACGCCGACTTCCGCCGCGACAGCCCCGCCTTCCCCAATGTCCGCAAGCTCTGGCTGCAGCTTGATTTCGCCCACTGATCCGCCGCCACCCGGGCTTATGGACGCAATCAGTTCCGACCCGACGATCGGACCCCTTGGCGGTTGCACTTGGCAGCAAGGGCGTTTTCCGCAACCTTGCCTTGGTATTGCAGGCTAAGATCCGGATGAAAACACCCACCCCAACCCGCACCCTCCGGAAGCATCCGGTGCTGCTGCTGGCGATCATTGCGTTGTTCGGCGTGGTGGCCGGTTTCTGCACCTACACCTTCACCTACGCGCGCGGCTTTTCGTATTTCTCCAACGATCCCCGCGCCTGCATGAACTGCCACATCATGCGCGACCAGTTCGACGGCTGGCAGAAGTCCCCGCATCACGCCGTCGCCTCCTGCAACGACTGCCACACCCCGCACGGCTTCATCAACAAATACCTCAGCAAGGCCGAGAACGGCTTCTGGCATTCGAAGGGCTTCACACTGCAGGATTTTCACGAGCCGATCATGATCCGGCCGAAGAACGTCGCCGTGCTCCAGCAGAACTGCGTCGCCTGCCATGCGCAGATCGTGGACGGCATCAACACCCACCCCGGTGATCCGCGGAAAATGCTCGATTGCCTTCACTGCCACCGCGAAGTCGGTCACGGCCCGATCCGCTAGCCTCGTCCTCCTCCCCTGGATCATTCCCGTTCTCTCCTTTTCAATCCTCCCGCCCATGAACTCCGCCTCCTGCCCGTCTGCCCGTAACCGTGGTTTCGCCACCTGGACCTACCTCGTCACCCTGGTCGTCCTGGGCGTCGCCGCTTATGTCGCCCTGGTGTTCTACCAGAACATCGTCGACCGGAAAGCCGAAGCGAGGCAGGACATCTTCCGCGTGGTCGAGGTTAGCGACCAGACCGTCGATCCCGCCGTCTGGGGGAAAAATTATCCGCGCCAGTACGACAGCTACCGGCGCACCGTGGACACGGAGCGCACCAACCACGGCGGCAGCGAGGCGTTCCAGCACCTTGACGAGGACCCGGTGTGGCGCCGGCTCTTCGCGGGCTACGCCTTCGGCGTCGATTACCGCGAGGAACGCGGCCACGCTTACATGCTGCTCGACCAGCGTGAGACCGAGCGGGTGAAGAACTTCAAGCAGCCCGGCGCCTGTCTCCAATGCCATGCCTCGACGCTCAACCTTTATATCAACGAAGGCCTCAAGGCCGGGGTCCCCGCCGGCAAGGCCAACTGGGAAGCGCAGATCCAGAAGGGTTTCGAGGTCGTCTGCGCCATGCCCTACAGCGAGGCCACCAAGCTCGTCGAACACCCCGTCTCCTGCATCGACTGCCACGAAGCCGATACGATGAACCTGCGCGTGAACCGCCCCGGCTTCCTCAACGGCATCCGCGCGCTCGCGAACTCCGATTACCCCACGCCGCACCTGCCGAGCATCGAACGCTGGCGCAAGGACGGCCGCAAGGGCCAGTATCAGCCTAACACGGACGCCACCCGCCAGGAGATGCGCTCGATGGTCTGCGCCCAGTGCCATGTCGAGTACTACTTCAAGGGCGACAAGAAGCTCGTCACCTACCCGTGGGACAAGGGTCTCAAGGTCGAGCAGATCGAGGCCTACTACGACGAGGTGAAGCACACCGACTTCAAGAACAAGGAAAGCGGCGCCCCCATTCTCAAGGCCCAGCACCCCGAGTTTGAAATGTGGAGCCAGGGCATCCACGCGCGCAGCGGCGTGGCTTGCGCCGACTGCCACATGCCCTACGTCCGGGAGGGCGCGATCAAAGTCAGCAACCACCATGTCCGCTCCCCGCTGCTGAATGTCGCGCAGGCCTGCCAGACCTGTCATCGCGTGCCGGAAAAGGAAATCACCGCCCGCGCCCTGCTCGTGCAGGACCGCAACGCCGCCTTGCTCACACGGGGCGAACAAGCGGTCGTCGGGCTGCTCGACGCGCTGGTCGCCGCGCAGAAATCCGGCGCGCCCGATGAGCAGCTCAAGTCCGCGCGCGACCTGCACCGCAAGGCCCAGTGGCGCCTCGACTTCATCTCCGCCGAGAATTCCATGGGTTTCCACGCCCCGCAGGAGGCCGCGCGCATCCTTGCCGAGGCCATCGACTACGCCCGCCAGGGCGAACTCGCCGTCGCCCGCGACACCAAGCCCGTGGCGGCTGCCGGTGGCGGCAAGTAGGGATTCCCGCGGCGACGACGGCCGCGCCGGTCCGGCCGGCCGCTGACGGGGCCCGGCCCATGCGCCGCTTCTCCAGAGG
This sequence comes from Opitutia bacterium, assembly GCA_016187925.1. Taxonomy (GTDB): domain Bacteria; phylum Verrucomicrobiota; class Verrucomicrobiia; order Opitutales; family Opitutaceae; genus Didemnitutus. The sequence continues at coordinate 308,072 of JACPIS010000009.1, forward strand.
CATGCCCTGACCCGGCAGGTGCCCGCGCACCGTTCCCGGGTTTCTCCCTGCCCAGACCTTGACGCCCGTCAAGGCGGCGGGCGCGGGTTTGCGCTACAACTGCGCCATGCCCCTGCCTGCAGCCACTCTTTCCCCCGGCCCCCGGGTCACTCCGGGTCCCGTGGCGGCGCACCCGGTTTCCCTCGCCGGGCCGGCCGGCCTGTGGCCGGCGCGGGGCTGGTTCCTCATCGCCATCGGCAGCCTCGTGCTGGCGGGCGTGCTCTCGCTCCTGCTCGTGCTCGGCCGGCTGCCGTTCCTCGCCCCGTTGTTCACCGACCCGCTGTTTTTCAAGCGCGCGCTCGTCGTCCACGTCGACCTGGCGATCGTCGTTTGGTTTCAGGCCGGCACGCTTGCCTTTCTCGGCCTGGCCCTCGGCCCGCGGCTGCACCGCGGGGCGTCAGCCGCCGCCCTCACCCTGGCGGCGGCCGGTGTCACCGGCCTGCTGGTCGGGGCGCTCATGCCCGGAGCGCAACCCGTCCTCTCCAACTATGTGCCGGTGATCGATCACCCGGTGTTCTTCACGGGGCTGGTGAGCTGGTTCGCCGGCGCGGGACTTTTCTTCGCCCTGGCGCTGGCCACCCCCGCGCGCACGGACGCCCAGGCGCTGACACCCGGCGCCGTGACCGCCCTGCGCGCCTCGGCCGCCGCCAATCTGCTGGCGATCGCGACCTTCCTGGGCGCGTGGCGCACCACGCCCGACGCGGTGCCGTCCGTTTATTACGAGCTCGTCTTCTGGGGCGGCGGACATGTGCTGCAGGCGGCCAATGTCGCGGCCATGCTCGCGCTGTGGCTGCACCTGCTCCACCGTTGGACGAGCCGCGCCGCGCTGCCGCCGGCCGTGGTCACCGCGCTGCTCGTCGCTCTCGTGCTGCCGCAGACCGTCATGCCCCCGCTGGCCTTCGGCGGCACGACGGCGACGCATTACTTCCCGATGGCGACGCATCTGATGCGCTGGACGCTTTTCCCCGTGGTGCTGGTCGTGCTGGGCGCGGCCGCGGTCCAGGCGGGGCGGCTCCGCGCGGAGTTGAACTGGCGCGATCACCGGTTCGTCGGGCTCGCGGGCAGCGCCGCGCTGACGGTGCTGGGCTTCGTCCTCGGTGCGCTGATCCGCGGTTCGAGCACCCTCGTGCCGGGGCACTACCATTGCGCCATCGGCGCGGTGACGATTGCGCTGATGGCCGCCGCCTACGATTTCTGCACCGATGTGGCTCCGGCCGGCCCGGCGCCGGCCCACCCCCGCCGTGCGCGGTCGCAGCTCCTGCTCTTCGGCCTCGGGCAGGCGATCTTCGGCCTCGGTTTTGCCCTGGCCGGGGCCTATGGGCTCGGGCGCAAACAATACGGCACCGAGCAGCACGTCCGCTCCCTCGGCGAACACCTCGGCCTGAGCGTCATGGGCCTCGGGGGCCTGGCGGCGGTGGCCGGCGGTATCTTTTTCCTCGCAGTCATGCTGCGCGTCATCGGCACGTGGCGCCGCTCCTTGATCCAACCGGCCTAATTCCATGAACAACGAACCCAAGATCCACCCCTGGCAGAAGGTGCTCGACAACCCCTGGCTGCTTCTCGTCCTCGGCGTCCTCATCCCCGTCCTGTCCTACACCGCGTGGGGCTGGATCGAGCTCCTGCTCGCCAAACCCTCCCTGCTGCCCTGAGCCAATCCCCGCCCATGAGCCTTCGCCCACTAACCGCCCCCTGGTTCCACGGTCCGGCCGGCCACGAGAAAATCTGGCTCGGTTGCGCCCTCCTCTGGTGCTTCGTGATGTCGCTGATGATGCCTTACTGGCATTTCCGCGGCAAACAGAACAGCACCGGCGAGGCCTACACGGTCCGGCCCGCCGACTACCTGGCTCGGACCGAGAAGTTCGTCGCGTCCAACCGCGTCGGCACCTTCAAGAATGCCAGCACCGCCAACCCGTTGATGCAGGAGCTGCCCCTCGTCGAGCCTCCGGCCGGCGGCGACGCCTACCTGATCGGCCGCATGTGGTCGTGGTATCCCGCGCTGCGCCTGCGCATGGGCGAGACCTACCGGCTGCATCTCTCGTCGCTCGACCTGCAGCACGGCTTCTCGCTGCAGCCGCTCAACATGAATTTCCAAGTCCTGCCCGGCTACGACCATGTGCTCACCATCACCCCGGCCTCCAAGGGCGAGTTCACCATCGTCTGCAATGAATTCTGTGGCGCCGGCCACCACGCCATGTCCGGGAAAATCTTCGTCGAATGACTCCCATGTCCACCCCCTCCCATTCCCTCGCCGCCCCCGGCACGCCCGGCCGCGTGTGCGGCACCACCGGCCTCGGTGTCTGCCTCGACGCCCAGCGCTTCATCAAGCTGAACGCCGTCTGCGGCATCGTCTTCCTGCTCCTCGGCGGCATCGCCGCGCTGCTGCTGGCGCTCACGCGCTGGCAAACCGTACACCTGCTGCCGGTCGACTGGTTCTACCGCATCCTGACCTTCCACGGCATCAACATGCTGATCCTGTGGATCCTCTTCTTCGAGGTCGCCATCCTGTACTTCGCCTGCACCACGCCGCTCAACGCCCGGCTCTTCTCGCGCACGGTCGCCTGGGTCTCGTTCGGCATGATGCTCACCGGCGCGCTCATGGTGGACTACATCATCCTCGCCGGCCAGGCCGACGTGATGATGACATCCTACCTGCCGCTGCTGGCGCATCCGCTGTTCTACCTCGGCATCATCCTCGTCGCCCTCGGCACGCTGGTCGGCGTGTTCAACTTCTTCGCCACGCTCTACGTGGCCAGGCGCGACGGGGCCTACACCGGCTCGATGCCGATCGTGACCTTCGGCGCGCTCGCAGCCGCCATCATCGCCGTCGTGACCCTGTTGCACGGCGCCGTGGTCATGATCCCGACCTTCACCTACTCGATGGGCTGGACGGCCCAGCCCGACCCGGCGTGGTATCGCCTCATCTGGTGGGGCCTCGGCCACCAGTCGCAGCAGGTCAACGTCTGCGCCATGGTCGCCGTCTGGTATCTGCTTTCGCACATCACCGTCGGCGCCCGTCCGATCAACGAGGCGGTGTGCCGCACGGCCTTTGTGCTCTACATCCTGTTCATCAACCTCGCCTCGGCGCATCATCTGCTGGTGGACCCGGGCGTCGGCGCCACCTGGAAGATCTGGAACACCTCCTACGCCATGTATCTGGCGGTGCTGGCCTCGATGGTCCACGGCTTCACCGTGCCGGCGGGCGTCGAGATCGCCATGCGGGAAAAAGGCTACACCAGCGGCATCTTCGGCTGGGTGACGGCGCTGCCGTGGAAAAACCCGGCGTTCTCCGCCACCGCGCTCTCGCTCGTGATCTTCGGCTTCCTCGGCGGCATCACCGGCGTCACCCTCGGCACGCAGCAGATCAATATCATCGCGCACAACACGCTGCGGATCCCCGGCCACTTCCACGTCACCGTGGTCGGCGGCACCACGCTCGCCTTCATGGGCCTCGCCTACTACGTCGTGCCGCTGATCTTCCAGCGCGACTTCATCTTCCGCGGGGTCGCCCGGGTGCAGCCGTGGCTGTTCGGCCTTGGGATCACGCTGCTTTCCTTCGGCATGTCGTTCGCCGGTTCGATGGGCGTCTCCCGCCGCAGCTGGGATATCGACGCCCAAGGCGTTTATGGTCCGGCCGCGCACCTCTGGCTCGGCGTGCTGGGCATCGGCGGCGTGCTGGCCTTCACCGGCCTGCTGATCTTTGCCCTGCTCTGCGTCGGCACGCTGTTCTTCGGCAAGAAGATTGAAGGTCGCGCCATGACCGACTGGGGCACGCCCCCGGCGCTCGCCGGCAGCAAGGCCGGTTCGCTCGCCCACGACCACTACGCCACCAAGGGCACGATCGTCCTCACGCTCGTCTTCCTCGCCTGCTTCGCGGTCTACTACTTCGCCAACTGGAAGGCGCTCGCCGACGTCTGGCCGGTGCGCTGAACCGTCATTCGAAATGCCCATCTCGACTGAGCCCCCCTACACACCCCGGCGCTGCGCGCCACCCCTCTTCATAGAGGGGATCACAAAGCCAAGCAGCCGAAGTCCCCTCTATCAAGAGGGGTGCCCGATAGGGCGGGGTGTGTTGGTTGGGTCTTGGACATGAAATGTCCGCGCCGGTAGTCCGCCACTGCGAAGCTCCAACCTCCCATGCTCATCCCGGTCCACGCCCCTGAACCTGGTCCGCTGCCGGAACCCGCCGTCCGGCGTGATTCGGCGGGGGAACGCTTTCTGACCGGGCCGGGCCTGCTGGTGTTCCTGCTCACCGCGCTCGCCGCCTACGAGGGTTTCCTCCTGCTCACGATCTTTGGTCCGACCGGAGGCGGATTGCTCGGCGATTTCGTGCGCGACTTCCAGCTCTGGTGCTACCGCGGTGACCCGCGCACCGGCGGCATCTCGTGGCTGGCGGTCTCGGTGATGATGCTTGAGCCGATCTTCATCGTCGCGGTGGCCGCGCTGTTGTGGCGCAGGGTCATCGTGCAGCTGGGCGACTGGCGCGTCTGGCGCGCGCAGGTCCGGGCGGCCGCCACCGGGCTCGGCGTGATCACCGTGTGCGTCGCCGGGCTGGTCTGGTATGCCCGCATCGACGCGGCCAAGACGCAGGTGTTGCCGCCTTTTCCCGGCGAACGCATCCGCGTCCGGCTCGATCTGCCCGGTGAAATGTTCATCGACCAGAAGGGCGCGGCTTTCCGGTTCGCCGACCTGCGCGGCCGGGTGGTGCTCGTCACCGGCGTCTACGCGACCTGCTCGACCGCCTGTCCGGAAATTTTCCTCGAGATGAACAAGCTCCTCGGCGAACTGCCCACCGCCGACCGGGCCGGCCTGAGCGTCGTCGCACTATCGCTCAATCCGGAGTACGAGACAGCGGAGCTGATGAACCTCGTGGCGGAGGGACGCGGGTTCACGCATCCCGAGTTCCGCTACGTCAACGGCGAGAAACCGGCCGAGATGCATGACGTGCTGACGCGGCTGCAATTCTCCGCCACGCGCAATCCGCAGACGGGCGTCATCGACCACACCAACCTGTTCCTCCTCGTCGACCGCTCCGGGCACATCGCCTACCGCTTCACGCTGGAACCCCGCCACCGCGCGTGGCTCCGCGAGGCCCTGCGCGCCCTTCTCTGCGAACCCCATGCCGCCGCACCAGCATCCTGACGTGGATTGCGAGGTGCTGGCCGATGCCATGGGGCCGTCATTGGACGCTCCGGGCAGCAAACCACCGCCGCCCCCGGTCCGCGCCGCGCGGATTATTGCCGCGCTGGACAGTGTCGGCACGCGGTTGGACGCATGGCTGGAGCGCTGGCTGCCACGCGAACTGAATCCGCCGGCGCAGCTTGGCTCCGCCGCCAACGCCATGCTGCTGCTCGCCACGCTGTCGGGCGTGCTGCTGCTCGTCTGGTATTCGCCGAGCGTGCAATCCGCCTGGCATTCGCTGGCCGACCTCGGTCCGCGCTCGCTCGGCGGTCTCGTGCGCAGCGTGCACCGGTATTCCTCCGACCTGACCATGTTGCTCGTGCTGGCGCACGCCGTGCGCACTTTCCTGGCGCGCAAGTTCGCCGATGCGCGCTGGCTCGCGTGGGTCAGCGGCATCGCGCTGCTTGGCCTGGTTTGGTTCATCGGCTGGACCGGCTACTGGCTGGTGTGGGATGTGCGCGCCCAACTGCTCGCGCTCGACACGATGAAGGCGGTGGATGTGCTCCCGGTGTTCGGCGAACCGATGCTGCGCCTGTTCACCTCGGACGCGACGGTGCCGTCGCTGCTGTTCTTTGTGGTATTCTTTCTGCACATGGTGCTGCCGCTGGGCATCGCCGGCGGCCTGTGCCTGCACCTCGCGCGGCTGAGCCGCTCGAAGCTGCTGCCCGACTGGCGGCTGACCGCCTGGCTCACGGGCGCCGTGGTGGTGGCCAGCGTGGTATATCCCGCCGCCAATGCCGCCACAGCCCACATGGCCGTGAAACCCGGCGCGTTTACCATGGACTGGTGGTATCTCTGGCCGCTGACCATCACCGCGCGTCTGTCGGGCGGCGGCGTGTGGCTGGCCGCTTTTTTGGCCACCGCCGGGTTGATGACCGTGCCGTGGTGGCTCGCCCGGCGCCGGCCGCGGCCGGTCTACCAGGCCACGGTCAATGTCTCGCGCTGCTTCTCCTGCACACTTTGCTCGCACGACTGTCCGTTCGGCGCGATCACCATGGTGCCGCGCACCGACGGCAAACCGTTTCCCTCGCAGGCGCAGATCGACCCCGACCGCTGCATCGGCTGCGGCGTGTGCGCCGGCGCCTGCGACACGCAGGGCATCGGCCTCGCCTGGTTCGACGCCCAGCAGGTCACGCGGGAGCTGGAGGGTTTTGTCCTGGCCGAGACCGCCCGCGGTGCGCCGCCGGCCCTGGCGCTGGTCTGCGCCCAGTCCGATGGCGGTTGGGAGCTGTTCGCCGCCCGGGCGTGGCAGTTGCGGTTGCCGGGTTATACGGTGCGCCCCATACCCTGCGCCGGCTGGGTCGAACCCAAGCTGGTCGAGCGGCTGATCAGCAAGGGCGCGGTCGCCGTGCTCATCGTGGGCTGCGGGTCGAGCGAGGCATTCTGCAAGGAGGGCAACCAATGGCTCCCCGCCCGGCTGAACGGCACGCGTGAACCCGAGTTCCGGCCCAACCGCGCCGACCCGCGCAAGGTCGCACATGTGAACTTCGACCCGCTCCGGCCGCAGCGGCTGACGGAAACGGCCGCACGCCTGCTGCGTTTGGAGTCCAAGCCGGCGCCGCCGGCCCGAGCCTGGCCGCAAGCCGTGACTGCCGGCCTCGTGCTGACCCTCATTGCATTCACCGTCCTGCTGTTCGGCAGCGACGCTCCTTTCCGCAATCCGGCGCCGGCCGGCCCGGAATTCGTCTTCACCTTCCGCGCCTACGGTGAATGGGTTTCCGGTCAGGCGGGCGCCCTGCCCGACCCTGCGCACGACAAGCGGCCGGTGCATATGCGCACTGCCCAGCCCGCGGAGCGCACCCGGTCACCCGTCATCGTGTGGCTGGAGATCGATGGCCGCAGCGAGGAACACACCTACCAGCCCAAGGGCTTCAAATCTGACGGAGCCTCCGTCGGCGAGCTGCGGGTGTTGCTCACCCCCGGCCGGCACCGGATCGCCGTGCGCGTCGCCACGCTCCGCGATCCTGCCGCGGCCCGCCAGACCTGGTCCGCGGAGATCGACGCCCAATCCGGCCGCCTGGCGGTGCTGTCCCTTGACGGCAACCGCGGTTTTGAGTTTGCGCCCTGAGTCAGAAAGGCGCCGGCTGTTTCCACTCCCATTGACCTGCATCAAGGCATCCGCTGCCGGGTCCGGTCATCTTGGAGCCATATTTCCGACCGCCATGAAACCAATCTCATTCAAGATTTTTGACGTCCGCCCCAATCTCGCCCGGGGCGAAGAACCTTTTCCGCTGATTCGTGGCCGGGTGGACGCGCTCAAGGCCGGCGAGGGCGTCACCATCCTCGCCCCCTTCATGCCCGCGCCGCTCATCGAGCTGCTCAAGAGCGAAGGCTTTCAATCGACCCTCGAGCACCGGCACGACGGCGCTTGGGCGGTGAATTTCTGGCGCGAGGTGGAAACATGAGCGCCGCCGCTCTCCTCGCCTCCGATCAGGCCGGCGCCTGCCCGCTGCAGATCACCGGACAGACGGTGCCGCACGGCATCGTCAGCCAGGCGCTGCTCAGCGCGCCGGGCCTGCGCGCCACGCTCTTTAATTTTGCCGCCGGCCAGGAACTCTCCGAGCACACCAGCACGGCCCGCGTGCTCGTGCAGGTCATGAGTGGACGCTGCGAGTTCAGCATCGAGGGCCAGCCGCGCGTGCTGACCCCGGGCGAACTGCTCCACCTGCCACCCAGCACCCCGCACGCCGTGCGTGCGCTGGAGGACATGACGCTGCTTGTCATCCAGGGCATGCCGCCGAAGGAATAGGGCATAATTGAGGCTCGCGCAGCAGACTGACGCCCGCGAAACGAAAGGTAGGGCGGAGCGGCCCGCTCCGCCGCGAGGGTGATATCACCTTCCCGGCGCACCGGGCCGGCGACAAGTGCGTCAGCCTTGGCGGTGCGCCCTACCTGGCAGTCTGATACGCGAGGCTCGATAAGGTTGAACTGCCGCCGTCCGGGGGCGGAGTTCGGCTGGATTCTTCACTGCGTTCGGAATGACAGAAAATACTATCTCCGCTCGAAGCGTGTCATCCTGAGCGCAGCGAAGGATCCCAGGCCCCGCCGCTTAACACCGCGACGGGGGTTTCTGAAATTGCCGTCAGCGCGCCGCTCCGGCCCGTTTGCCGGCGCAGCGCTGGCAGATGCTGCAGATCACGCTCGTCTCCTGCTCGCCGATGGTTTTCACGACGCGCTGCAATTCCTCCAGTTCGGCCTGGCGTTGACGCGTCGTCATTTGCGGGCGGCCGGCCTGGATCAGGACCAGCGCCTCGAGCAACGCCTGCTCGGCCGAGCGAAAATACGCCAGCAAGGGGTTGCAGCCGCACAGGCAATGGTGGTCCTTCAACGCCAGCTTGCGCTTCGGCTCCGCGAGGGCCGTGAGCAGCTCGTCGAAGGTCTGCCCGAGCATATACACCAAGGCGTCCGGCGTGCCCAGCGGGCTGGTCGTCGGCTCGGCACGCAGCAGCGCTTCCCATCGGGAAAATATCTCGGCGCGCCGCGCTCGCAAAGCGTGGAGGGTGACATCCTGCATCACCCGCATCTTGGCGAGAACCAGCCGGGTGCGACTGTGCACCGATTGACATTTCCTTGGCGCTTTTTGCGGCGAAGCCCCGCTATTAGCGATTTTCGAGGAACCGGCCGCGCAGAAGAAATCCTGCTTCTGGGCAGGACAAAAAATGCACAGCCTATCGCCGCCACGCCGGAGGGCAGCCGCCCAAGGTGCCAAGCCGGCCCCTGGGCGAACGGAGTCCCGGGGGACGCTACGTCAGTTCGCAGGTGCCGCCGGCGCAGGCGGCGACTTCCTTGAGCGCGGTCTCGTCGGAGTTCTCCACGAGCGCGGTGTAGTTCACCATCGCGTACTTGAGGCGGTTCCACTTCGCCACGTCGTCATCGGTGCTGACGGCCTCGCGCGGCGCCTGGGCGTAGCGCTTGTCGCCGTCGTAGCCAAGCAACGCGACGCCGGTGAAGTTCTCGCGGTTTTTCCAGATGAAATCGGCGACGGCGTCCCACTCACTGGCCTTGACCGTGCAGGTGTTGGAGACGTTGTGGTGCAGGCCGGCCGAGCGGGAACCCGGGGCCTCGCCGTTGAGCACCCAGTGCTGCTGCACGAGCTGGACGAACTGCAGGAACTCCACGGCGTTGACCTCATCGCGCAGGATGGCGTGCGGCGGCGCCTCGACGGCGAACGTGATGACGTCGTCCGTGTCAGGCCGGTAGACCGAGGCCTCGGTCAGGTGCGGGTTGATGCTGCGGAAGTGGCGGTAGATGGCGTCGCGGCGGTTGGCCTGCACGCGGCGGAAGTAGTGGCGGGCGTGGTGCGGGTGGATGCCGGAGGCGGCACCGAGCAGCAGCGAGGCCGTGCCCTCGGGCTTCACGCAGGTGACGCGCGCAGCGGGGCGGATGCCGATGGCGCGGGCAACGATCTGGTTGGCGGCGCGGCAGAGCCGGGCGCCGCGCTGGAGCACCTCGGGGTTGAAGAGGATCTCGGGGTTGTCCATGAACCCGCAGACTGAGACGCCGAGCAGCGCGTCGCGCTCGTTGAGGTAGCGCGTCACCGGCCCGAGATACGGGATGTGGGTGTAGGCGGCCTGCAGCGTGCCGATGACGGCCGCGTGGATGCAGGCGACGAGGAAGTCGTCGACCGTCTGGATGATCGCGCCGTTGATCGTGCTGAGATTGCACATCTGCCAGCCGCTGAGCCGCGTCTCCGGCGTGAGCGGGCCGTCATAGCCGAGCGCGCGGAGTTTCGCGGTCTCGGCCTCGTCGAGCGGGCCCTCGACCACGGGATGCAGGCCGATCTCGCAGCAGGGATTGCAGCCGTAGTCGGGGTGGTCGGCGAAGTAGAAGCCCGGTTCGCCATACTCCTTCTGCGCGGCGAAGAGCCGGCGGAAGAGCGTGTCGTCCGGCAGCGCGCGCGGCAGCACGGCGGAGTTGTTCGAGGCGGAGCGCTGCGGGTTTTTCTCGAACCAGTTGCCGGTCTTGGCCGCCATCATCTCCTCGTCATCGGGCGAGAACAGGCAGATGGTGGCCGAGCGGCGGATGCCGCCGCTGAGCACCGAGCGGGCGGCAAACATGCAGATGTCGTAGACCTCGATCGGACGGAGGCGGCGGCCGGACGCGCCGGTGAGGACCGCCTCGACGTCGATCAGGGCCTGCTTGAGCGGCAGGTGGCCGGGGGCCTTGCCGCCCGAGGTCTGGAGCGCGCTGCCGCGCGGGCGGACCTGGGAAAAGTTGAACTCGACCTTGAAGCGCTCGTAGTGGCTGCGCGCGAGCATGTGCAGCGCATCGGCCCAACCCTCGATGGTGTCGCCCACCGTGTGGTGCACGACCGACAGCTCCATCTCCTCGCCGCGCACGGGCAGCGCCGGCAGCCGCTCGGTGTGGTGGCGCTGGACGGAGAAACCGCAGCCGGTGCCCGCGAGCAGCAGGTAGAGGTATTCGCGGAAAAACTCGAGCCGGTCGACCGGGCTGAAGGAGCAGTTGAAGAGCCGCGCGTGGTTGCGAAGGATGGCCTCGCCGCCGAACTGCAGCGAGCGCATCGAGGGCAGCACGCGCTTCTGGCCCACGGCGCCGAACGCGCGGTGCATGGCGTCGGACAGCGTGCCGCCGGCCAGCCACTCGGTGAGCAGACGCCGGTCGGCCGGAGTGGCCGGGGAATCATCGCCCGCCGGGGGCAGGCGCTGGGGAAGCTTGTCGTGGAAATGCTGCAGGTGCATGCCGAGCACGCGGCGCGCGGCCTCGGCGAAGGTTTCGCGCCGGCCGAGATCGCGGCGGTAGCGGGCGTACTTGGCGCAGGCGATGTAGTCACTCAGGCCGTTTTCGGGATAATGATTGAGCCGGTGCGCGGCCTTGTGCTCGCGGTAGATGATGAACGAGCGCGCGACGGCCCACTCGCCCTCGGCGGCGATGGCCTTCTCGACGTTGTCCTGGATCTGCTCGATCGTCGGGTGGCGGCCGGAGCGGTAGTAGAGCTCCAGCATGCGCGCGACGCGGCCGGAGATGTGGTGCGCGCGGTGGAAGGTGTCGAGGTCGAGCCCGAAGTGCGCCGCGGGGTCGTCGCGGTAGGGATTCGCGGCGCCGTCGTGCTTCACGTCGTAGAACGCGAGCGCGATGGCGCGGGTGATTTTCTCGGCATCCCACGGGACGGTGGAGCCGTCGCGCTTGACGACGCGGCGGTCGGCGGGAGCGATGACGAGAGGGGCGGAGTGAGGGTTGAATCTGGCCAATAAAGAAGCGGTGGCGTGTGTCATGACGGGAAAGACAGGCCCCACCATATCGAAGCGTGCGCGCGGGCGCTAACCATCGGTTGCGCAAAAGCGCTTTTCTTTGCGCATAAATTGTTTTCCGCGGCCGAACGGGAAAATTTTCGGCGCGACTCCGCGCGACGGGCGTCTATCAATGGCCGCGCGATGCCCACCACGCCGCGAACCGCCGATCTCAAGCTCACCGGACTCATCGGCACGCTGCGCTGCTGCCAGCTCTTCACCGGCCTCTCCGCCGAGGACCTCGCCACCATCGCCGCCTTCGCCCAGGTGCAATCGCTTGCGAAGGACGACTATCTCTTCCACGAGGGCGAGCCGTCGCGCGGCTTCTACCTCGTGCAGAGCGGCGCCATCAACGTCCACCGCGTCAACGCCACCGGCAAGGAGCAGGTGATCCATGTCTTCCGCTCCGGCGAATCCTTCGCCGAGGCCGCCCTCGCCTCGCCCACCGGCTACCCGGCCGACGCCCGCGCCGTCGAGCCGAGCACCGTGCTCGTCATCCCGAAGGCGCCCATCCTCGATCTCATCGGCCGGCGGCCCGATCTCGCCGTGCGCATGCTCGGCTCGATGAGCGCGCACCTGCGCGTGCTCGTCGGCATGCTCGACGACCTCACGCTCAAGGACGTCGAGACGCGCCTGCTCAACTGGCTGGTGAAGCATGGCCGCCCTGCGGCCGCCGGCAGCGCGGGTATGGTCATCAAGCTGCCCGGCACCAAGCGCGTGCTCGCGGCCGAGCTGGGCACCAGCAGCGAAACGCTCTCCCGCACGCTCGCACGCCTGCGCGACCAGCAGCTCATCACCGTCGCCGCGAAGACGATCACGGTGCACCACCCCGGCACGCTCGCCGGCATGCTGCGCAAAAACCTCGGCGAGGCGTAGCGGCACCAAGCTGGAAGCATCCCGCCCGCTCCGGGCTCCGGCCCCTGTAGTGGCGGTCTATGACCACAGCCGTCCCACAAGAACTCGTTTCGGTCCTCTTTTGCATGTCATCCTGAGCGAAGCGAAGGATCCACGTGCTCGGGCGCGATGCAGGATTCGCACGCGTGGATTCTTCGCTGCGCTCAGAATGACAGGATACGAGGCATTTGGTCTTCGACGGCGGTCATAGACCGCCGCTCCAGCACGGGACGACGCGGACCGGACATTCGGATGGTTTCCTATTGGTAGGGCGAATCCTTCCGCCGTCGCCGAGGCTGTGGCGGACAGGCCGGATGAGCCGGCATGCACGTTCGCGGCTCGGCGGGACGCCTCACCCTACCTTCGGCCGATGCACACCGGGCAATGTGCTCCACATCGTCCAGCAACCGGATGCTTCAGGGCTTGGCCGCGGGCGGCTCCGCTTCGTAACGCGCCCAGTCGGCGAGCAGGGTGTGGACGACGCGCGAGCCGACGCCGTACGCCGCCTCGAGCGACGGCAGGTAGGCGGAGTAGAGGCCGAGTTTCTCGCCGTTCATGCTCTCGGCGGCGGTGCCGCCGGGCCATTGCATGTCGAAATTGCTCGCCGTGCGCAGCACGAGGACGCGGCGCACGTCGGCGCGGCCCGCGCGGGTGAGCGCGGTCAGCGCGTGCAGCGTGCCGGTGTCTTCCATGGCGGTGGTGACGTAGTTGCCGCGGCCGCCGGTGTGGTAGCGGACCCAGTCGTTGGCCCACTGGTCGAGCAGGCGGCCGTGCCAGTAGGTGCTGGAGGAAATCGTGGCACCCTTCTGCACGCGCGGCGGCAGCTGCGCGGCGGGAAACCCGGTGTAGGTCGCGCGCCGGGCCTGCATCTGGGGGTTGTCGGCCAGCGGCATGTCCTTGGTGAGCTGGAACGCCCACTCGACGAGGCCGGGGTTCAACTCAAAAACCTGGCCCGGCGTGGTCGGCTGGTCGGGGGCGGCGGCTTCATACGGCCGGTGGGCCCGCAGTGGCACGTAGCCCGTCGGCCAGTCCGCGGGGATCTCGCGGGCGTCGATCTCATGCCCGAGGTCGCCCTCGACGACGAAGTCCGCCCAGGCCGCGGCGCCGATGGAGCCGTCGGCCGGGTCGATGCCGGCGATGCCGGCGACGAGCCAATAGCTCTTGGAAAGATCGAAACGCGGGTCCAGGCCGAGCGCCATGATCGAGGTGGCGGAGCTGGTGTTGCCCACGCCGGTCAGGATGCCGAGGACGGAGCCGTCGGCATTCGTCCGCACGTCACGGAAACCGGCGGGCAGCGGGATGACGCGGTCGAGCTTCTCGCGCTCCACCCAGAACTGGTACTCGCCGGGAGTGTCGCCGGTGTCCTTGCCCACCTCGAACATCGCCACGACGACGACCTTGGGGCGCAGCGGCTCCGCGGCGGGGGCGGCCGCCGGGGCACGGCCCGGCGCAAGCACGGCCAGCAAGCCGGCGAGGAAATGAAACAAAAACGGGAGGCGGCGCGGCAGGGAGAGCATGCGTGACTGAAGCAAGACCCGTGCACAAACTGCAAATCCTAAGCTCTGTTGGCCCCAAGTCTGCTTTATGCCCCGCATCACTCATAATGGCGTTGCCGCGCTGCACCAGTGCGGCCAGTTTTCGCACACCACCATGCAAACGTACCCAAGAACCCTCCGCTCCACGCTCGGTTGGGCCTCCGCCCTCCTGCTCGCCGCGGGTCTGCACGCTCAGACCGCCGCCACCGACCAGACCACCACGCCGCCGAAAGACGAAGTGGTGAAAATGGAAAAATTCGAGGTCAACGACGTGCCGATCCGCGAGGTCGTGCTGCCGCAGTCCCGCCCGTTCAACTCCGTCTATGGCACGGACCGCAGCATCCTCGAGACGCCGCGTAACGTCACCATCTTCTCCCGCGAGCAGATGAACGCCATCAGCATCCAGGACGTGCGCGACTTCACCAAGCTCACCGCCAGCTCGTACACTCGCACGAACTTCGGCGCGCCGAGCACGCCCGACATCCGCTCGCAGATCGGCGACATGTTCCTCAACGGCATGCGCATCGGCCTCTCGAGCAACGGCAACGGCCTGCCCATCAACTTCAACTCCGTCGAGTCGATCAACATCGTCAAGGGCCCGGCCACCGTCGTCTACGGCGCCTCCCAGTACGTCGGCGGCTACGCGGACCTCATCTCCAAGCGCCCCTACTTCGAGCGCGCCGAGGGCAGCGCCTCCGTCACCGTCGGCATGTATGACGTCTACCGCTGGACCTTCGACTACGGCGCCCCGATCTCCGACAAGACCGCCTACCGCTTCAGCTACTCCGGCGAGCAATCGAAGGGTTTCTACGACAACGGCAAAAAGAACACCGAGGCCCTCTACTTCGCGCTCACCCACCGGCCCGACAAGGACACCGAGTGGTTCTTCAACAACGAGATTTTCTACGCCGACTACACCGAGAATTTCGGCGTCAACCGCGTCACGCAAAACCTGATCGACCACGGCCTCTACCAGACCGGCGTGAACAACAACCCCGCGCCGAACTTCGGCATCGCTCCGGTCACGGGCTATGTCGACTCCACGGGCACGCCCATCGACTTCGGCAACATCAACGTCGTCGCCGGCACTCCGGCCCCGGTGTCCGATGCGCAAAACTCCCGCTGGGTCGTCTCCGGCTTCCCCGCCGTCAACCGCATCGTCGCCGGCCCCGAGGTGAAGCTCGACCGCAGCCACCGCCTCCTCCGCCCCGGCGACGACTCCGAGGGCCTCAGCTACAACGCCCAGCTGATCTTCACCCGCCGCACTTCCGCCGAGGTCGAGGTCGGCAACAACACCTTCCTCCGCTACGTCAGCCGCAACACCCTCTCGTCCTACTCCTACTCCGAGATCATCGACCCGAGCTGGAGCCTCGAGAACCGCACCGAGCTGCGCCTCAACCGCGAGAAGCACAACATCAACATGGGCGTCTCGCTCCGCTACCAGTACGTCGAGGCCTACAACGATTTCTTCAACGAGCCCGCCGGCGTCTGGGATCTCACCCGCGACCTCAACTTCGCCAACTACGCCAATTCGGTCAATTACCCGAATCCCTTCACCCAGGTCGCCGTCCCCGGCTGGCCCGGCCGCGTCTACACGCCCGACAACGGCGACTCCGGCATCTCGAAGGTCACCACCATCGCGCCGTTCTACCAGCACGACTGGAAGCTCACCAACTCGCTCTCGCTCCTCTTCGGCGGCCGCGTCGACATCATGCACGCCGATTACCACATCGACTGGGTCAACACCATCATCGGGCCCCAGCACCTCGGCGACAAGGTCACCGTCGGCCTGCCCAACTACAACGCCTCGCTCCAGTATTCGGTCAGCAAGGACTTCAGCCTCTACGCCACGTACAACTACAGCCAGAACCCCGTCGGCGCCACCGGCAACGGCGGCGGCATCACCACGGGCGGCACGGCCGCGTTCTCCAACGGCAGCCTGCGCAACGAAGCCAAGCTCTATGAAGCCGGCCTGAAACACACCTACCTCGGCGGCAAGGGCTTCGTCACCCTCGCCGTCTTCCAGCAGGACCGCGACTCGCTCCAGCAGGACCGCACGCTGCGCAAATACCAAACCAAGGGCATCGAGCTCGAAGTGAATTACCAGCCGAACAAGAACTTCTACTTCACGGCCGGCTACTCCTACCTCGACGCCACCGTCAACCAGCCCGAGTTCGACGTCGGCAACACCTCGCTCGTCTCGCCGCTGCAGCGCTTCTTCATCCTCTCCGGCGACAGCTTCCGCCGCCAGGGCGTGCCGAAGAACCTCTTCAGCTCCCTCGCCACCTACAAGTGGAACAACGGCTTCGGCCTCACCGGCGGCTTCGTGTGGACCAGCAACATCCTCAACAATGTCGCCGGCACCCTCGTCATCCCGTCCCAATACACGCTCGACCTCACCGGCTTCTACTCCACCAAGAAGTACGAGGTCCGCCTCGCCGTGCTGAACGCCACCGACCAGGAAAACTGGGGCGCGCCCAACGCGGTCTACGGCAACGAGTCGATCGTCGCCGAGCTCCCCATCCACGCCGAGCTGACCTTCAAATACAAATTCTGACGCCCCCCCGCGTCGTCTGATTCCGCGCCGCCCGGCCTCGCCGCCGGGCGGCGTTTTTTTGGCCCGCCTCAAACAGGCAGGGCGAATCTTTCCGCCGTCGCTGAAGCCGTGGCGGACAGGCTGGATAGACCGCCCGTCGCTCGATCACAACGTAGTTGCTCGATCACAGCGTAGGGCCTGACCTCGCGTCAGGCCTGCCTCGGCTCGACGCCAGGTCGAGCCCTACAACCGACCCGTCGCAAGCCGCCTCGCGCCTCCCTGGGGGAGGAGCCTGCTTGTCCGCCGAAACTTCAGCGAAGGCGGAATACCCCGACTTCCTCAAAACCCTCGCTTTACGGCCACAGCCTCACCGCCTATCCCTTTCCCCGCATGAAACGCCTGCTGCTCCTCCTGCTCGCCCTCCCCGTGTTCGCCGTCGCCGCTGATTCCGCTCCGGTCGCTCCGGCACGGGCTGCCGCCCTCGTGATCCAAACCGATTTCGGCACCAAGGACGGCGCCGTCGCCGCCATGAAGGGCGTCGCCGTCGGCGTCGATCCGCGCCTGCCCATCTTCGACCTCAGCCACGAGAACACGCCGTTCGACATCTGGGAGGCCGCCTACCGTCTGAAGCAGACCGCGCCCTACTGGCCTGCCGGCACCGTGTTCATCTCCGTGGTCGACCCCGGCGTCGGCACCGAGCGCGCCTCCGTCGTGCTCCAGACCAAGACCGGCCATTACTTCGTCGGCCCCGACAACGGCACGTGGACGCTCATCGCCGAGGACCTCGGCATCGCCGCCGTCCGCCGCATCGACGAGCAACTCAACCGCCGCGCCGGCTCCGAGAAAAGCTACACCTTCCACGGCCGCGACATCTACGCCTACACCGGCGCGCGCCTCGCCGCCGGCGTCATCACCTTCGAGCAGGTCGGCCCGCTGCTCGAGCCCAAAGTCGTCAGCCTGCCCTACCAGAAAGCCGCGCGCGACGGCGCCACGCTGCACGGCACCATCCCGCTCATCGATTTCCACTACGGCAACGTCTGGACCAACATCCCCGACGCCCTCTTCGCCGAACTCAAGCCGCAGCCCGGCGACAAGTTCCAAGTCACCATCCTCCACCACGGCACCCAAGTTTACTCAGGCGTGATGCCCTACGCGCACACCTTCGGCGAGGTCCCCGAGGGCGCGCCGCTGCTTTACCTCAACAGCCTCCTCGACGTCGCCTTCGCCCTGAACATGGACAGCTTCTCCAAAAAGCACGGCCTCTCCTCCGGCTCCGGCTGGACCGTCCAAGTCACCCGCGCACCGTGAACCGGAACGATTCAGTCAGAATTCTCCGCGGATTTCGCAGATTGACGCGGATAAAGGTTCTGGGGAATCCCGCACTTTCCCAATACCACTCGATAGAGTGGCACTAAACTCTGTCTTGGCATCGGGTTTCTTTTCGAAAATCCGCGTTTATCTGCGTAATCCGCGGAGTTCTTCTGCCTGAGTCCGGCTAAACTCGGTTTCACGGTCCGCTCGGCTGGGCAGGCTTCTTCTCGCGCAGCATCTGTTGCTGGATCAGGATCACGCTCATCTGGGCGGTAATCTGCTCGTCCAGATACCACGCTCGCAACGCCGCGATGGTCGCCGGGCTCGCTGCTACGCCGGCGAACGCCTTGTTGAACAACTCCTCGTAGGAAGCGCGCACCCGGGCGATATCCTGATCCGTGATTTCCGGCTGCACCACGACCGCCAGCGCCACGGGATTTCTCGGCGGAATCGCCGCCAAACCGGTGCGTACCGCGGCCCGCTCATCGGCGCTGACCCCCGGATGCGCCGCGTCCAAGGCCGACAACCCTGCGTTGACCTGCTTCTCCGCCGGCAAGCGTTCCCGGTATTTTGCCAAACGCTCGAACCCATCCGGGCCGAGCAGCTTTTTCAGCAGCTCATCGTATTCGGCTTTCTCGGCGCCGGTCGCGGCGCCGAATTGATCGCCCAGCGCCATCAGCGCGAGATCGCGCACCTCGTCCGGGAGATTCAGCTCCGCGAAGAAAGCCCCGTAGTCGAGTGCGACGTTCCGCGTGACGATCTCGTTGAACGAGGCTTCAGCGAGCCGGTGCTTCGCGAGGATTTGCTGCGGGAGGGTTTGTTCGACGCTTTCCTTTGGCCCACTCCCCGGCGTGGCGACCCCGCTGCGGGCGCGCGCGGAAGCTTGGGTTTCAGGTTGCTTCGTCTCGGCTGGCGAAACCTGTGCGACGACTCCCGGTGCCCTCGGTGCGTCGCCCCGGCCCATTCGATAGCCGAACCATACCGCGACCGTCAAAATCACCACCCCGAGCGAGATGATGGCAAATGAGCGCATTGCTTTCACCTAGCGCCAGCTTGCGGAGACCTCAAGTGCGCTCCCTCACCCCCGGAACGGCCAGATCTTGAAGAACTCGAGGAAGAACACCGCGGCGACAACGTAGCCGACGGGGGTGAACGACCGCGGGCGGCCGAGCGCGAGGGCCAGCGCGGCGGCGAGGATCAGCCCGAGGCCGATGCCCGACGCGATGCTGAACGTGAGCGGGATCGCAAAGATCGTGAGCACCGCGGGCGCGGCGGTGGCGAAATCGTCCATCTTGATCTCGACCACCGACTGCATCATGAACACGCCCACGATCACGAGCGCCGGCGCGGTGGCCGCGGCGGGCACGATCAGGATCAGCGGCGTGAGGAAGAGTGCGAGCAGCATCAGCCCGGCCGTCGTCAGCGACGTCAGGCCCGTGCGGCCGCCGGCTGCCACGCCCGACGCCGACTCGATGTAGCTGACCACCGTCGACGTGCCGCTGAGCGCGCTGAGCAGCGTGGCGATGGAGTCCGCCAGCAGCGCGCGGCCCGCGTTCGGCAGCCGGCCCTCGGCGTCGACCAGCCCGGCGCGCTTCGTCACCGCGATGAGCGTGCCGAGGTTGTCGAACATGTCGACGAGCAGCAGCGTGAGGATCAGCGGCAGCGCCGCGAGCATCCCCTCACCGCTCTTGAGGAAGTTGAAACTGAGCTTGAGGAACACCGGGTCGACCGACGCCGGCAGCGAGAAGAGCGCCGCCGGATGCGGCGTCACCGTGCTGCCCTGGCCGTTCGGCACGACGAGCCCGAGCAGCGTGATCGCCGCCATGCCGAGCACGATGGCCGCGGGCACCTGCCGCGCCACGAGCACGGCGGTGAGCGCGATGCCGGCCAGGCAGAGCCAGACTTGGCCGCCCGTGAAATCGCCCGGGCCGACGTAGGTCGCGGGATTCGCCACGATCACGCCGCCGTTCTTCAGGCCGATGAAGGCGATGAACATGCCGATGCCGCACGTGATCGCGATCTTCAGCGACACGGGGATGGCCGCGATGATCTTCTCGCGCACGCCGGTGACCGAGAGGATGAGGAAAATGAGGCCGTTCACGAAGACCATGCCGAGCGCCTCGGGCCACGGCACGCCCTTGCCGAGGCAGATGCTGAACGTGAAAAACGCGTTGATGCCCATGCCCGGCGCCAGCGCGATGGGATAATTGGTCAGCAGCGCCATCAGCGCCGTCGCCACCGCGGCCGTCAACGCCGTGACGGTGACGAGCGCGGCGCGGTCCATGCCGGCGTTGGCGAGGATGGCGGGGTTGACGGCGAGAATGTAGGCCATCGCCGCGAAGGTCGTGAGGCCGGCCTGCAGTTCGCGGCCGACGGTCGTCCCGTGCCGGTCGAGGTGGAAGAATCGGCTGAGCATGGGCCGGCAGCGTGGACAGTCTCCGGCGGCGCCGCAACGAGGCAATTGCGGTATGACGCCGGCGCCACCGCGTAGACCGCTGCGTTGGAGGGCCCGCGTCCCCGCGGGCCACGGCTCGCGAGGACGCGAGCCCTCCATGACGCCTTGCCGAGACGCCGTCTGGCAAGCTCTGGCCGCTTTGATACATTTTCCCGCTCGCGCCCGGGGCGGCGCGTGGTTCGCTAGGCGGCTTCATGTCCGCTATCCCGCCCCAACCCGAAGCGCCTTGGCGCGCCGGCCTCGACTGCGCCCGCGCCCTGGCGGTGCCCGGCCTGGCGCTGTTCGCCACCGCGTGCGGCGTCGTGTTCGCGTATTATCAGGTGCCGGCCGCGCGCGGGGCGCTCGAGCAGCTGGCGGAGTGGCGCATGCGAGGCGGCTTCGCCTACTCGGCGGGCTCGACCGCGCTGCTGGCCGGCGCGATTCCATTTCTTTACCTGCACTTCGACCCGGCCACGCGCGCCAAGCACCCGTGGCCGCACCTGGCGTTCTTCACGCTGTTCTGGGGCTACAAGGGCATCGAGATCGACCTGCTCTACCGGCTGCAGGACCGCCTGTTCGGCTCCTGCGTGTGCTTGGGCCCGGTGGCGGAGAAAATGCTCGTCGACCAGTTCATCTACAACCCGCTCTTCGCCGCGCCCTACGGCGTGCTGCTCTACGCGTGCAAGGACGCGGGCTGGCGCTGGGCGCCGGCACGGGCCGACCTGCGGGCCGGCCGGTGGTATTACCGGCGCGTGCTGCCGGTCATGATCGCCGTGTGGGCGGTGTGGATCCCGACGGTGTGCTGCGTCTACGCCCTGCCGCTGGCCCTGCAACTGCCGTTGAACAGCGTCGTGAATTGCTTTTGGGTCATCCTGTTCTCCCACCTCACCGTCCGTCCCAACCAGCGGTGATCCCGCGGACCATGGCTCCAACGGCCTATGGTTCGCGCCGGACCGCCGTGCTAAAGTCATGCCTCCGTTGAATTCCTCCGCCCTCCCGTCTCCTGTCCCCGGCGACCTGCCGCCGCTGCTCGACCTGATCGGCCGCACGCCGCTCCTCCCGCTGCGCTTCGCCGCGGAGGGCGTCACGCTGTTCGCCAAGGCGGAGTTCCTCAACCCCAGCGGCTCGATCAAGGACCGCCTCGCGCTCCACCTGCTCACCGACGCGCGCCGGCGCGGCCTGCTGCGGCCTGACTCCGTCGTGCTCGAGTGCACCAGCGGCAACACCGGCATCGCCCTCGCCATGGTCGGCGCCGCCCTCGGCGTGCGCGTGAAGATCCTGATGTCCGACACGGCGAGCATCGAGCGCCGCCACCTCATGCGCCACTTCGGCGCCGAGCTGCAGCTCTTCCACACCGACCGCGGCTACGCCACGGGCATCGACCTCGCCGAGCGGATGGCCTTGGCCGATTCGCGCTATTTCCTCACGCGCCAGTTCGCCAATCCGCTCAACGCCGAGGACCACGTCGCGCACACCGGCGCGGAAATCCTGCAACAGATGGACGGCCGCGTGGACGCCTTCGTCAGCGGCTACGGCACGGGCGGTACGCTCAACGGCGTCAGCCGCGCCCTGCGCGCCGCCTGCCCCGCCGTGCGCATCGTCGCGATGGAGCCGGCCGAGGCCGCGATGCTGTCGGGCGAGATGCCGTGCTGCCACTCGATCGAGGGCGTGGCCGGCGGCTACCTGCCGCCGTTGCTGCACGGCGTGAAGGTCGACTGGCCGGAAAAAGTCTCCAGCGCCGACGCGCTCACCATGACCCGCCGGCTGGCCCGCGAGTTCGGCCTGCTCGTCGGCACCTCGTCCGGCGCCAACATCGTCGCCGCGCTGCGCACCGCCGCCCGGCTGCCCGCGGGCGCGCGCATCGTCACCATCCTGTGCGACCGCGCCGAGCGTTACTACTCGACCAGGCTTTTCGCGGAATCCTCCCCCTCCTCTCCCGCGTAGCATTTAGCACCGCCATTTGAAATAACCGGCCTTCGGCCTACTCTAACCTCCGTTCATGCACCTCCGCCGCCTCCTCGCCCTGTTCCTCGTCACCCTTCTCGGATTGTCCGCCGTTGCCCAGGCGGCCGGTCCGGTCCGCAATGGCAACGTCGTGGCCGAACTCGTCGCCGCACAGGCTGGCATTCAGCCCGGCCAGCCGTTCTGGATCGCGCTCAAGATGAACCACGACGAGCACTGGCACAGCTACTGGATCAACCCGGGCACCGGCTACGCCACCTCGCTCAAGTGGAAACTCCCCGAGGGCTTCAAGGCCGGTGACATCGTCTGGCCGACGCCGCATGTCGTGCAGGACACCTCCGGCAAAATCACCGGCTACGGCTACGTGGACGAGTCGCTGCTCTTCGTGCAGATCACCCCGCCGGCGAATCTCGCTCCCGGCTCCAACGTCACGCTCTCGGCCGCCGCCGAATGGCTCATGTGCAAGGACGTCTGCATGCCCGGCGAGGCGCAGATCGAACTCGTGCTGCCCGTCACCACCCAACCGCACGACTCGGCCAACGCCGCACTCTTCAGCAAATATTTCTCCGCCCTGCCCCAGCCGCTCGCCGGCTGGACCGCCACCGCCGAGCGTGGCGCCAAGTCCGTCACGCTCCGCGTCACACCGAGCGGCGCGGCTTCGCATCGCCCGGCCGACCTGCACTTCTTCGATCTCGACGGTCTGCTCGACTACGCCGCCCCGCAGAAAATCCGCGAGGAGAACGGCGGCTTCGTGATCGAGATGGCCCTTTCCGCCGACGCCAAGCCCGACGTTAATCACCTCGCCGGCGTGCTCGCCTCCGGTAACGGCTGGGCCCCCGGCTCCGGCTACGCCGGCGCGACACTCGACGTACCGCTCGCCGCCGCGAAGGTCGCCGCGGTCGCCGGCACCACGACCGCCGCCGCTCCGGCCGCGCCCGCCGCCACCAGCCTGCTCGGCACGCTCGCCCTCGCCTTCGTCGGCGGCCTGATCCTCAACCTCATGCCCTGCGTCTTCCCCGTGCTCGGCATCAAGATCATGGGCTTCGTCAACCAGTCGGGGAACGACAAGTCGATCGTCGTGAAGCACGGCGTGGTGTTCGCGCTCGGCGTGCTGATCTCGTTCTGGACGCTCGCGGGCGTGCTGCTGGCGCTGCGGGCCGGCGGAGCGCAGCTCGGCTGGGGCTTCCAGCTGCAGTCCTCCGCCTTCGTGTTCGGCATGGCGGCGTTCCTGCTGATTTTCGCGCTCAACATGAGCGGTCTCTTCGAAGTCGGCCTCGCCGCCACCGGCGCCGGCGCCAACCTCCAGATGAAGGAGGGCTTCTCCGGCTCGTTCTTCACCGGCGCGCTCGCCACCCTCGTCGCCACGCCTTGCAGCGCGCCGTTCCTCGCGCCTGCGCTCGGCGCCGCGCTGACGCTCTCGCCGCTCGAATCGCTGCTCGTGTTCACCACCATCGCCGTCGGCCTGTCGATGCCTTACCTGCTGCTCTCGATCTTCCCGCAGGCGATCAAGATGCTGCCGCGCCCCGGTGCGTGGATGGAGACGTTCAAGCAGCTGATGGCCTTCCCGCTCTACGCCACCGTCGGTTGGCTGCTCTGGGTGCTCGCCGGCCAGACCGCGGGCGACGACTACGCGCTGCTCATGATCCTGTTCGGCTTCGTGCTCGTCGCGATGGCCGCGTGGGTCTACGGCCGCTTCGGCCAGGCGCACGGCAAGCCCGGCCGCCAGCGCTTCGGCTACATCGCCGCCGCGGCGCTCTTCGCCGCCGGCCTCTACACCGGCTGGCCCAAGGACGCCCAGGCCGCGACCAATGCCAACGGCACCGCCGCGTACCAAGTCGCCTGGGAGAAATGGAGCCCCGAGGCCATCGCCGCCGCGCAGAAGGCGGGCCATTTCGTCTACGTCGACTTCACCGCCCGCTGGTGCGCCACCTGCCAGACCAACAAGGCCGCCATTTTCCACAACGACGCCGTGCTCACCGAGCTGGCCAAGCGCAACGTCGTGCTGCTCCGCGGCGACTGGACCAACAAGGATCCGCTCATCACCGCCGAGCTCGCGCGCTGGCACCGCTCCGCCGTGCCGTTCAACCTCATCTACGCCCCCGGCAAGGCCGACCCGGTGCAGCTCCCCGAGCTGCTCACCCCCGACCGCGTGCTCGCCGGCTTCGCCGAAGCCGCAAAATAAGCCTGTGCGGCTCGTCTGGAAAGGTCCATCTAGGGCTGCAGCACTGATTTCACCCAAAGCCGCGGGCCACTTTTTGAATCGGCGGGGCGATTGCGCTCACGGAGCGCCACACAGTTCCACCGCCGCGGGAGTGTTGCGGGCGGCGTTCTTCGCGGCCGTTTCGACGACAATCGTGCCCATCATGTCCGGGTGGTAGATGCACCGGTAAAGGAGCGTGCCTTCCTCGTCGGTCACGAGCTTCCAGGTTGCCTTCGCGTTGATCATGCCGGAGTCAAAGGCCCGGGTGCTCCGTTCGGTCACGGTATGCGGCACCAGGTCGGTGTTAAAAAACTCCACCGTGTCGCCGGGCCGTACTGAAATCATATTGGGCATGAATTTCATGCTCTCAATCCGGACGATGTAGGTTTTGGGGCCGGCCGGTTCGGCGGCCAACCCCAAACCATAGGCAAGGATTGAGAGGAGTGCGACGGCGGATAGCGTGATGCTGAGCCGCTTCATGGGACTCCTCGCTTATTTGAGGGTCGCCTGCAGATGCTGGGCATGGCCGAGGTGCTCGATGAAGGCCGGACGCACTTGGACGAGCAGGGCCTTAAGCTCGGCGTTCTGCGCGTTGGGGATGAGCGCGGTGTCGAGTGCCTGGATGACCTGCTCGTGATAGGCAACCTCGTGGTCGACGTAGGCCCGGTCGAGGGCCGCGCCGCTCAGCGTGCGGAGGTGGGCGAGGTTCTTGTCGCCACCGGCCTGCAGGGCCTTGCTGGTGTCATTGGTCTCGGGCGCGACGTTGAGCTTCGTAACCAGCGCGACGGCGCTCTGATTCACTGCCGTGTGGTCGGTGACCATCTTCGTGGCGAAATCCCGCACAGCGGAACTCTGCGAGGTCGCCGCGACCAGCTTGCCGGCGTCGACATCGACTTGGTTGGCCACCACGACGATGGCGGCGATCTGTGCGTCGTTCGGCTGTGCGTGGGCGACGGCCGGTAGGGTGACAAGCGAGGCGACTAGGGCGAGGGCGAGACACTGGGTGGTTTTCATAGGGAACACTGTCATTGGTTGGTGGTTAATGTTGAAGTTGCGTACAGCCCATTGGATGCAGCCGCATGCGGCAGGTTACATAAATCGCGGCGGCGGCTCAGCCGGACTCATGCAGTTCAAACCGACGAAGTCCGATGCAACTAATTGAAGGCCCATATCCAATTGGACGAAAACTCAACTGCTATGCAGTTCACTTTTCAGTTTTGCCTCAATCGAGGCAAACGGCGTTCAACTGCATGAGTTCGGCTCAGTCTTTGCGCCAAACAATCTCACCGCCCAGGAAATTGCCCGCGCCCAGCGCCAGCAGCAACCCGCACTCCGCACCGAGGAGCGCCGGGGGGTGCGCGATGGCGGGATAGTGCGGCAGCTCGACGGCGAGGATCGCGGTGAACCCGCCGAGCGCCGTGCCGTTGAGCAAGGCATGCCATAGACCGACCGTCAGACGGCGGGCGTTACCTTCTCGCTGCAAGCGGAGCAAATCCATCGCGCCGCAGCCGGCCGCCAGCCAGCCGAGCCCGGTGCCGGCCACCAGGCTCCAGAAGCCGGCGATGCCCGGCACACCGGCTGGCAGCTGCCGGCTGAAAAGGTGCAGCGCGGCATGCGCGGGCCACAACGCCACCGGGAAGTGGATCAGCATCACGTGCAGCGGATGCCCGCGGAAGCGCATACGGACGCCTTACCGCAAGGCCACCACGGCCACCATGCCGACCGCAGCCAGTGCCGCGACGACATGGATCACCACCAGAAAAAGCGGCCCCGCCTTCTGGCGCAGATCGTTGGCGAACAGCACCGCGCCACCGAGGGCGGCGACCACGAGCAGTGCGATCGCCGCGAAGAGCAGGTTGTTGGGATTTTTGACCGTGTAGAGGATCAGCGTAACCAGCCCCGCGGCGCCGACCGCGCCGTGGGCCAGCACAACCGGCTTGGAAGTCGTTTGTTTCTTGAGCAGCGCGAGCGCGACGATGAGGCCGAGCACGGCCGCGAACAGGAAGAAGGCGATACTGAGAATGAGCATGACGAGGGAGGATTGAGGTTGAGAGAGAGCGTACATCCCTTGGATGCGGCGACTCCTCCGGGGTTACAGTCCGCCGCCCCGGCTGGACGATTCTTCCTCGCGACCGGCGCGCCCGTCCCCTCAGCGGCCCTGCAGGATCGCGCCCATGACCCGCGCGGTCAGCGGATCGCAGAACTCGGCCCGGTATTGGAACAGCTCTAGGCCCGCAGCGCTGGCGAGCAGGATCGACTTCAGCCGCTCGCGGGCGCGATGCAGGCTGACCTTGACGCTCCCGGGCGTGACGCCGAGACAAGCGGCGGTCTCGGCGGTCGTCAGACGCTGGATCTCCCGCAGCACATAGACCGTGCGCAGGTTGCGCGGCAGCGCGCCAATGGCGTTTTCCAAAAGTGTCTTCGTCTCCTTGAGATTCAAACCCGCCGCTCCTTGCGGGGCGGTGGTCACCGGCAGTTCGGTGTCTTCCAGCAAAGCTTCCTCCCGGGCTCCGCGACGGCGACGGAGGATCATGAGGCACTCGTTGATCATGATGCGGGTCAGCCAGGTGGAGAAGGAGGCGTTGCGCTGGAAATTCCCCAAGTGCACGAAGGCCTTGAGATAGGTGTTCTGCATCGCGTCCTCCGCCTGATCGTGTCGTCGCAGGTAGCTGAGGCCGACGCGGAAAAGCTGGCGATTGTAGCGCCGCACGAGCACCTCGAACATCTCGCGGTTGCCGCGGTTCACTTCGTCGATGGCCTGTAGATCGGTGATCTCAGGATGGAGGTCGTTGATGTCGATCTGGGCGAGGCTCATCAGGGAATCGGATGCCGGAGCAGGTCAAAGGTTACAGCGACAGGTTGCGCCTGTTCCCCGGTGGATGCAACCCGCGTTGATTTCTTGTTTCCAACCCGCCTGTCTTGCCTCATGCGTGGCGGCTTGTGAATGACCCCGCGCACAACCGCTCCGTCGTCCTGCTGCTGCTGGCGGCGCTTTGCTGGAGTCTCGGCGGTGTGCTCATCAAGTGGGTGCAATGGCCGCCGCTGGCGGTCGCGAGCGGCCGCGGCCTCATCGCGACGCTGTTCCTCGGCGCGGCGTGCGCGCGGACGCTGCGGTTCACCTGGTCGCCCGTGCAGCTCGGCGCCGCCGTGGCGTATGCGCTGACGACCGTCCTGTTCGTCACGGCGACCAAGCTCACGACCGCGGCCAACGCGATCCTCATCCAGTACACGGCGCCCGTGTGGGTGGCGCTGCTCGGCGCGGGGTTTCTGCAGGAGCATCCGCAGCGCAGCGACTGGTTCGTCATGGCGCTCGTTTTTGCCGGCATGGGCATCTTCCTCTACGACGGCCTGCATTTCAGCGGCCTGGCGGGCAACCTCTTCGCCCTCGGCAGCGGTGTGGCTTTCGCTGCGCTCGTGTTGCTGTTGCGCAAGCAGAAGGACGGCTCGCCGATCGAATCCATCATCCTCGGCAACGCGCTGGCGTTTCTCATCGGGTTGCCGTGGCTCGCTCGCGCGCCCGCTTTGCCGGCCGACGGCTGGGTGGCGCTTGGTCTGCTCGGCCTCGTGCAGCTGGGCGTCTCGTACCTGCTCTACGCCCGCGCCATCAAGCACGTCACGGCTCTCGAGGCGGTGCTGATTCCCATCATCGAACCGATCCTGAATCCTCTCTGGGTCATGCTCGTGCTCGGGGAAAAACCCAGCCAGCTCGCGCTGTTTGGCGGCGCCATCGTCATCGGGGCGGTGACGTGGCGCGCGCTCGCCTCGATCCGCGGGCCGCGCGGTGCCGCGGCACCGGCGGCCTGATTCACGGTCAAAGGGCTGATGCGCAGGCTCGCCCTTCTTTTCCTGTTCGGCTTGGCTGCCGGCGTGCCTGCCTCTGCCGCTCCTGACTCCCGCGAAACCGTCGTGCTGTTGCACGGCGTGGCGATGCGGCCGTTCATCATGCTGCGGGCCGCGGCCGCGTTGCGGAGCGAAGGCTATCGCGTCGTCAACCTTGGCTATCCCTCGCGCACGATGCCGATCGAAGAGATCGCCCGCAACTATCTGCCGGCGCAACTGGCGGCGCATGGCATCGGTGCCGCGCCGCGCGTGCATTTCGTCACGCACTCGATGGGCAGCCTCGTGCTGCGGTTTTATCTGTCGGAAAACCGCCCGGCCAACCTCGGCCGCGTCGTGCTGCTCGGGCCGCCCAACCACGGCAGCGCGGCCGCCGACTACGCGGCGTCACGCCGCCTGTTGCGCTGGGTGGGTGGCATCAACCTGTCCGCGCTCGGTACGGGCGGCGCGGCGGTCACCCGGAAATTACCCGTCGCCGATTTCGACGTCGGCATCATCGCGGGCACGCGGAGCATCCACGGATTGTTTGCCCGCGTCCTGCAGGGCGAGAACGACGGCACGGTCACGGTCGAGTCGGCCCGGCTCGAGGGCATGAAGGATTTCCTCGCGCTGCCGCGCTCGCACACGTTGATGCTCTGGCGGCGCGACGTGCTGGCGCAGGTGGGCGCGTTCCTGCGCGACGGAAAGTTCGCGCGGCCTACGCCGGCTGGGGCTTCGTCGGCGGCTTGAGCTGAATGAGGATGTTGGCGAGCGTGATGAGTCCGCCGCCGACCAGCAGATGCCACGTCACCCGCTCGTTCGGATAATCCACGCCGGCCCAGCGCGAGAACACCGCCGGGAGAAACAACGCCATCACCGCGGTGAAAACCGGCTCGGCGCAGTAGATCAACCCGGCCTCGGTCGCCGTGATCTTCGGCTGCCACTTGTTCATGAGCGTGTAGGAGCCGAGCGTGCAAAACAGCGTGAGCAGCAGCGTGAATCCCAGCCACGGTGCCGAACTCCACGGGGTGAGAAAATCCGCGGCGCGCGGCGCGGTGCCGAACGCCATGACCGTGAAGAGCACCGCCTGGATGGCGAACATCGTCACCGTCACCGGCAGCACGCGGTTGCCGTGGTAGCGCCGGTCCTCGAGGGTGAAGATCTGCCACATGAAAAACACCGAACTGAGCAGCGTCTCGAGTTCGCCGCGCCCGAGGTGCATCGTGCGGAGGTCGAAACGCCCGAGGATGCCGTCGCCCGCCAGCACGAGCACGCTGCACAGCCACACGACCGGCGCCGGCAGGCGGCGCGAGCGCACGGCCAGCCAGACGGGAATCATCAGCGCGTAGAACTGCGTGAGGAACGCCGAGGTCGACGCGCTGGTGAACTGCAGTCCGTCGTTCTGAAAAAGCATGCCCACCGAGGCGGAGACGCCGAGCACCAGGCCCTGGCGGCGCTCGCTCGCGGTGACACCGCCGAGCAGCTGCTTGCGCGCCAGCACGGCGAGGACGACGGTCGCGATGAGAAAGCGCGGCGCCACGGTCATCGCGGTAATGAACCAGTTGCCGCTCGCCGGCACGACCGCCTGCTGGGTCAGCGCCATGGCCTTGATGAGCGGGAAGCTCACGCCCCAGAACAGGGTGGCGAGTAGCAGCCCCAGCAGGGCTCGAGAGTGCTCGTGGCGCGGCGCGGTCATGGCGGACGGAAAGCGCAGCGTTGCGCGGCGGTGCGGACGCGCAAGCGCGAAGCAGCCCCGCAAAAAACAAAACCGCCGCGGATTGCTCCGCGGCGGTTCAAAGTGTGATTTAGCGGTGCGCTAGAATCAGGACACGTGCTTGCTGACCAGCTTGGTCATGTCGAACATGCTGACCTGACCCTTGCCGCCGAAGACGGCCTTGAGCTTGTCGTCCGCATTGATCATGCGCCTGTTCTTCTTGTCCTGGAGACCGTTCTTCTTGATGTAGGCCCAGAGTTTCTTGGTCATCTCCGTGCGGGGCAGCGGAGCGGAGCCGACGACGGCGGCGAGAGTGGCGTCCGGCTGAACCGGGGCCATGAATTTTGCGTTGGGTTTACGAGCAGATTTCTTTGCCATAGTGACTCTCGTATTAGAACCCGCCGGGCGCGATGCAACGATTTTCTAGAGGGGAAATCACATTTTTCAGAGGAGAAATCGCTTGAGTTTCCCCGCCGCGCGCGGCAATCGTCGCCGCGGTTCCGTCTGCGCGGCGAATTTTTTCGCAAAATCTCCGGACGAAAAATCCCGCCGGCGGCCGGCCGCGACGCCTGCGGTGCGTGGTGGTCGCGCGGCAAAAGACCGGAGCAGACGCAACCGTCCGTCTCGGTCCGCCGGGCTTCCCGGCCTGAGGAATTCACCCGGGAGCGCGGGCGACTCCACGCTTGCGCTGGGGCGGCGCGACGCCAGCCTTGGCGGCGTTGGGTTGGTTGTTTGTTAGATTCTACCGCCACGGAGAATTATCAGGTGAGCGCAGGTGTTCAGTGATGATTTGTATCCCGGCAGTCGGGAACGGGCGGCAAGGCGGCAGCACTCAGCTCGGATCATCACATGTCAGACAACTCAAAGCTCTACGTGGGGAACCTTCCCTTCGCCAGCACCGCGCAGGACCTCGAGGCCCTGTTCGGCCAGGTCGGTACCGTCAGCGTCGTCGAGATCATCTTCGACAAGTTCACCGGCCGTTCCCGTGGTTTCGCGTTTGTGACGATGGGCAGCGCCGAAGAGGCGCAGAAAGCCGTGGAGAAATTCCACGGCCACCAGATCGAAGGCCGCGCCCTTTCGGTCAACATCGCCCGTCCGCGCGAGGAGCGTCCGCCGCGTTCCGGCGGCTTCGGAGGTGAGCGCCGCGGCTTCGGCGGCGGTGGTGGTGGCGGCGGCTTCCGCGGCGGTCGCGGTGGCGGTGGTGGTTATCGCGGGGGTGGCGGCGGCTTCCGTGGTGATCGCGGCGGCGACCGCGGGGGCGGTGACCGTGGCGGCTACGGCCGCGAGTGATTTCGCCTCGCGCCCAAGTTTGCATTTCGGGCCGGACTTCGCGTCCGGCCTTTTTCTTTGTCCACCGTCAACGCGCGAGAAAGCGCTTCTCCCATTCCGGATCGGGCAGCGGCGCCGGCCGGTATTGCCCGAACAGCCCGCGGCGCGTCCGCGCAATGCATCGGTAGAAAGGGTCGCGCAAAAAACGCGGTACGACGCGCAGCCACGCCAGGGCGCTCCATCCGCCGCCGACCACCGCGGCGGCCGCCAGCGCTCCGTCCGTGCGCAGCCGATACGCCCCGGGCGCGGGGTTGCTCCAGTCCGGCACGAACACCAAGCTGTCGAAATCCTCCGCCGGCAGACCCTGCGCGCGGAGGTAGGCCTGCGCCGGCGCACTCTGGAGTGGCGCGTAGTGCAACCGGCCCGCGCGGTCGGCGCGCAGCAGCGCGCGGACGATCCGGTGGCACAGGCCGCACTCGCCATCGTAGAGGAGAACGGGGCGGGCCGGGACGTTCATGGGCGGCGGGCGCGGCTCAGAGCAGCGTCCCGCGCATGATGAGGAACGCCACGCTGAAGTAAATGATCAGGCCGGTCACGTCGACGAGCGTGGCCACGAACGGCGCGCTGGAGGTCGCCGGATCGAAGCCGAGTTTCTTCAGCAAGAGCGGCAGCATCGAACCCATCAGCGAGCCCCAGAGCACGATGCCCACGAGCGCCACGCCCACCGTCAGGCCGACCAGCGGCCAGTGCGCACCGTAGATGCTGGAAAACATCGACCAGATCGCGATGCGCAGAAATCCGATGGCGCCCAGGATGCAGCCCAGCGCGAAGCCCGCGGCCAGTTCGCGCCGCATGATCCGCCACCAGTCGCGCAGCTTGAACTCGCCCAGCGCCAGGGCGCGGATGACGAGCGTGGCCGCCTGCGAGCCGGCGTTGCCGCCCGAGCTGATGACGAGCGGGATGAACAGCGAGAGCACGATGGCCCGCGAAAGCTCGTCCTCGAAATAACTCATCGCCGTCGCCGTCAGCATTTCGCCGAGGAACAGCACGACCAGCCAGCTCGCGCGCTTCCGCACCATCTTGGAGAGGGCGATGGTCGTGTAGGGCTCGTCGAGCGCCTCGGTGCCGCCGAGCTTCTGGATGTCCTCGGTCGCCTCCTCCGCCGCCACGTCGAGCATGTCGTCCGCCGTCACGATGCCGATGATCCGGCCGTCGGGATCGGTGACCGGCAGGGCCGTGCGGTCGTATTTGCGGAAGACCACGAGCGCCTTCTCGCGGTCGTCGTTCGGCGAGAGCGAGGTGTAGTTGCCGTCCATCAGGTTCCGCACCGGCGTGTCGAAGTCGGCCAGCAGGAAACGGCGCACGCGGATGTCGTCGAGCAGCCGGCCCGCCGCGTCCGTCACGTAGACCATGTTCAACGTCTCGCGGTCGTAGCCGTGGGTGCGGATGTAATCGAGCGCCTCGCGCACCGTCCAGTCGGCCTGCACGGTCACGTAGTCGAGCGTCATCATCCGGCCGACGCTGTGTTCCGGGTAGGCGAGCAGATCCTGCGCGACCTTGCGCTCCTCCGGAGTCAGCAGGCCGAGCAACTGCATGGCGAGGTCGAGCGGCAGCTCGTTGAGGAAGGCCGTGCGGTCGTCCGGTGGCAGTTCATTGAGCAGCGCGGCGGCCTGCGCCTGCGTCAGCGTCTTGAGCAGCTTGTGCTTCGCGGCGTGCTCCAGGTACGAGAAGGTCGCGGCCGCCAGCTCCTTCGAGCAACCGCGGAACAGCATGGCCAGCTGCTCGACCGGCAGCTCCGACAGGATGGGCGCGATGTCCGAGGAGAGCCACGGCGCCAGCTTGAGCTTCAGGCCCGCGAAGTCCTTGTTCGCGATCAGCGTGGAGATCTCCGCCTTGAGCGTGGCCTGAGTGGACATGCCCCGCACGCTACTGGCGGCCAACCCGTTGGCAACTCCCGGCGCGCCGCACTGCCTCCATGACCCCGGCGGAGAACTCGCCCCGCACGGACAGGGAAAAAGATTTGGGCTTGCATGGAAACTTAAAATACCTTTCTAGTTTCCTTCGATTCCATGCCCTCTCCCGCTTTCCCTACCCCAAACTCCGCGCCGCCTTCTCCGCGGGATCGCATCCTGCAGGCTGCGCGCACGCACCTTTTCGCCTACGGCTACACCGCGCTGACCATGGACGGCCTCGCGGCTGAACTCGGCCTGAGCAAGAAGACCCTCTACGTGCATTTCCCGAGCAAGGACGCGCTCGTCACGGATATCCTCCGCGCCTTCGTGGCCGACGTCCGCTCTTCGGCCGACGCGCTTTTCGCCGACACCTCGTTGAGTTTCACCGTCAAGCTCCACCGCTTCAGCGAGACGATGGTGAAGCGCCTGCGGGTCAATCCCCACATCTTCCGCGATCTGCAGCGTTCCGCCCCGCACCTCTTCCGTCTGGTCGAAGAGCTCCGCCACAAGAACATCCCCCACGTCTTCGGCCAGCTCCTGCGCGAGGGGCAGGCTGCCGGCATGGTCCGCGCCGACCTCGATCCCGCGTTCGCGATCGAGTTCTGGCGTCCCGCCATTCAAGCCCTGATGCACCCCGACACGCTCGATCGCCTCCAGCTCAACCCCGACCAGGTGTTCAGCCGCGCCATCAACCTCTTTTTCGGCGGACTCCTCACCCCCGCCGGCCGCAAAGACTATGAAAAACACTTCGTTCCCTGATCTCGTCCGCCGCCGAGCCTGCCTCGCGGTCATCGCCGCCTCGGCCCTCCTCCTGCCCGCCTGCAACCGCCATGGCGCCGGCCCCGCCGGCGAACTCGTGCTCTCGGGCAACCTCGAGGTCAACGACGCCCAGCTCGGCTTCAAGGCCGCCGGCCGTGTCGTCGAACGCTCCGTCGCCGAGGGCGAGCGCGTCACCGCCGGCCAGCTCGTCGCCCGGCTCGACGACGCCGAGCAGCAGGCCCAGCTGTCCGTCCGTCGCGCCGAGCTCGCCGCCGCCGAGGCCGCGCTCGCGGAACTCGAGGCCGGCTCGCGTCCGCAGGAAATCGCCGCCGTCGCCGCCGCCCTGCGCAGCGCCGATGCCGAGCGCGACCGCGTGCGTCTCGACTTCACGCGCCAGCAGGAACTGCGCACGAAGGAGGTCATCTCCGACCGCGATTTCGAGGCGGTGCAGGCCCAGCTCAAGGTCGCCGAGGCCCGCGCCGCCGAGGCCGCCGAGCGCCTGAAGCTCGCGCAGGAGGGTCCGCGCGCCGAGACCATCCGCCAGGCTCGCGCCCGCACCGAGCAGGCCCGCGCCGCCGTCGCGCTCGCCGCCAGCCTGCTGGAAAACACCCGCCTCGTTTCACCGCTCACCGGCACCGTGCTGTCGCACAACATCGAGCCGGGCGAATTTGTTTCTCCCGGCACTTCCATCGTCACGGTCGCCGACACGGCGCACGTCTGGGTGCGCGCCTACCTCAACCAGCCCGACCTCGGCCGCGTGCGCCACGGCCAGAAGGTCATCGTGCGCACCGACAGCTTCCCCGGCCGCGATTTCGAGGGCATCATCGGTTTCATCGCCTCCGAAGCCGAGTTCACCCCGAAGACCGTGCAGACGCCCAAGGAGCGCGTGAAGCTCGTCTTCCGCCTCAAGGTCGCCGTCGCCAACCCGCAGGACGAACTCAAACCCGGCATGCCCGCCGACGTCATCATTCCGGCGGCGCAGTAAGCGAACAAGCAAACGCCCTGCCTCTTTCATTCTGAGCGGAGCGAAGAATTCCATCAACCAACCGCCCCAGCGTTGCGACCGTCCAAATGGATTCTTCGCTCCGCTCAGAATGACACGCTTTTGCCACCATGACCGCCATCCACGCCACCGGACTCCGCCGCACCTTCGGCGAGCTCGTCGCCGTCGACGCGCTCGACCTCGCCGTGCGCGAGGGCGAGATCTTCGGGCTCGTCGGCCCCGACGGCGCAGGCAAGACGACCACGATGCGCATGCTCACGGGCATTTTGCCGCCCACTGCCGGCACGGCGCAGGTCGCCGGCTGCGACGTCGCGCGCGACAGCGAGCGCCTCAAGGAGCACATCGGCTACATGAGCCAGCGCTTCGGTCTCTACCCGTACCTGACCGTCATCGAGAACATCGATTTCTACGCCGACATCTACAGCGTGCCGCGACGTGAGCGCGCCGCGCGCACCGAGCGCCTGCTCGCGTTCAGCAGCCTCACGCCCTTCCAGCAGCGTCTCGCCGGCCACCTCTCCGGAGGCATGAAGCAGAAGCTCGGCCTCGCCTGCGCGCTCATCCACACCCCGCGCGTGCTCTTCCTCGACGAACCGACCAACGGCGTCGATCCCGTCTCGCGCCGCGACTTCTGGCGCATCCTCTACCAGCTCGTCCGCGAGGGCGTGACGCTCTTCGTCTCCACCGCCTACCTCGACGAGGCGGAGCGCTGCAACCGCCTCGCGCTCCTGCACGAGGGCCGGCTGCTCGGCCTCGGCACGCCCGACGAGGTCAAGGCCATGATGCCCGGCGCGCTGCTCGAGCTGCGCACGTCCGACCCGCGCCGCACCGCCGCGCTGCTCCGCGAGCAGCTCGCCGGCGTCACCGTCGGGCTGTTCGGCGACCGCGTGCACCTCACCACGCGCGACACCGCCGCCACCGAGGCTCGCGCCCGCGCGCTCGTGGCCGGGGCCGGCCTCGCGCTCATCTCCCTCCGTCCTATCGAGCCGTCGCTCGAGGACGTGTTCGTCGCCGTGCTCGCGCACCGCGCCCCGTCGTCATGATCACCGCCGTCATTGTGCTCGCCCTGCTCACCGTGCTCGTCGCCACCGAGTCCGACCGCGATTGACCGTCCGTCCCCCGTCCATGCCCCCGGCGCCCGCCACCACCGAAAACATCGTCGAGGTCCAGAACCTCGAGAAGCACTTCGGTGCGTTCAAGGCCGTCGCGGGCGTCTCGTTCGCCGTGCGCCGCGGAGAGATCTTCGGCTTCCTCGGCCCCAACGGCGCGGGCAAGTCGACCACCATCCGCATGCTCTGCGGCCTGCTCGCGCCCACCGCCGGCAGCGGCCGCGTTGCGGGCTTCGACATCGTGCGCGACACGGAGAAAATCAAGACCCGCATCGGCTACATGAGCCAGAAGTTCTCCCTCTACGACGAGCTCACCGTCGAGGAGAACATCGATTTCTACAGCGGCATCTACTGCCTGTCCGCCGCGAAGAAGGCCGAGCGCAAGGACTGGGTGCTCACCATGGCCGGCCTGCGGGAGCACCGCCGCGCGCGCACCGCCGAGCTCTCCGGCGGCTGGAAGCAGCGCCTCGCCCTCGGCTGCGCCGTGCTGCACGAGCCGCCCGTCCTCTTCCTCGACGAGCCGACCTCCGGCGTCGACCCGAACAGCCGCCGCCGGTTCTGGGACCTCATCTACTCGCTCTCCGGGCAGGGCGTCACGGTGTTCGTGACGACACACTACATGGAGGAATCCGAATACTGCGACCGGCTCGGCATCGTCTACCGCGGCGAACTCATCGCGCTCGGCACGCCGCGCGAGCTCAAGACGCAACACATGCCCGAGGCCGTGCTCGAGCTCGATTGCGACCGGCCCAACGAGGCCATGCTCGCGCTCGAGCGCCTGCCGGCCGTCAAGGAAGTCGCGCTCTTCGGCAAGGGCCTGCACGCGGTCGCCGCCGATCCCGCCGCTGCGGAGGCCGCCATCCGCACCGCGCTCGCCGCGGGCGGCTTCCGGCTCGGCCGGCTCGAACGCATCGTGCCGACGCTGGAAGACGTGTTCGTCTCGCTCATCGAGGCGCGCGACCGGGTGGCCGGCGCTTTGACGGAGGTGCGCCGATGAATCTCCGCCGCCTCTGGGCCGTGGCCCGCAAGGAGTCGCTCCACATCCGCCGCGACCCGCGCAGCCTCATCCTCTCCATCGGGATTCCGATGCTGATGCTGATCCTCTTCGGCTATGCGCTCACGCTCGATGTCGACCGCGTGCCGCTGGTCGTCTGGGACCAGAGCGGCACCCCGGCCAGCCGCGCGTTCCTCGCGGAGTTCACGCATTCACGGTATTTCTCGTTCCAAGGCACCATCGACCGCTATGCCGCCCTGGAGCGGGCCATCGACACCCGCCGCGCGTGGATCGCTCTGATCGTCCCCTCCGGGTTCGGGCGCGACCTGGCTGCCGGCCGGCCGAGCACCGTCCAGGCCATCATCGACGGGTCGGACTCGAACACCGCCGGCATCGTGCTGGGCTACGCCCAGAACATCACCCTCGCGTTCAACGGACAGGTGGCGCTCGCGCACACGGTGCGCTCCGGCGGGCCCGCGGGCCTGGCGCTGGAACCGCGTGTCTGGTTCAACCCCGACCTGGAATCGAGAAACTACATCATCCCCGGGATCATCGCCGTCATCATGGGCCTGATCGCCGCGCTGCTGACTTCGCTGACGATCGCCCGGGAGTGGGAGACGGGCACGATGGAGCAGCTCCTCTCCACTCCCGTGCGCGCCCCGGAACTCGTGCTGGGCAAGCTCCTGCCCTATCTGGCCGTCGGTTTGTTCGACGTGCTCATTGCGGTCCTGATGGCGGTGTTTCTTTTCCATGTGCCCCTGCGCGGAAGCGTAGTGCTGCTCTTCAGCGTCGCGACCCTGTTCGTGATCGGGACGCTCGCGCAGGGCCTCCTCATCAGCACGCTCGCGCGGCGGCAGCTGCTCGCCAGCCAGTTTGCCATGGTGTCGACTTTTCTGCCCGCGTTTCTGCTTTCGGGTTTCACCTTCGCCATCGCCAACATGCCCCTGCCGGTGCAGGGGATCACGTTCATCGTGCCCGCCCGTTACTTTGTGGCGCTGGTCAAGGGCATCTTCCTCCGCGGCGTCGGCCTCGGCGCCCTCTGGCCCGATGTGCTCTTCCTCGCGGTCTTCGCCGTCGCCGTGATCGGCGTGACCATCCGCAAGACCCGGAAAACCCTCGGATGAAACCGCCCCCGGTCACTCCCCTCCTGCCCACTCCGACCCGGCCGCCCGGCCCCGGCAACACCTGACGACCATGTGGGAACGCATCTTCACCATCCTGCGCAAGGAATTCCGCTCCGTCCTCCGCGACCCGCGCATGCGGATCGTCATCATCGGACTGCCGGTGCTCCAGACGCTCATCTTCGGCTATGCCGTCACGCTCGACGTCCGCCATGTGCGGATGGTGCTGGTCGACCGCGACAACACTCCCGCCAGCCGCGCGCTGGCG
This sequence comes from Opitutia bacterium, assembly GCA_016187925.1. Classification (GTDB taxonomy): domain Bacteria; phylum Verrucomicrobiota; class Verrucomicrobiia; order Opitutales; family Opitutaceae; genus Didemnitutus. The sequence continues at coordinate 346,411 of JACPIS010000009.1, forward strand.
GCGGGCTTCACCGCCTCCGGGTATTTTGACGTCGTGAGCCGCACGCTGGACGAGGCCGCGGCGAGCGCCGCCATCGACGACGCCCGGGCGGCCGCCATCCTGCGCATCAACGCCGGTTTCCAAGCCGATCTCGCCGCCGGCCGCCCGGCCGCCGCCCAGCTGATCGTGGACGGCTCCGACTCCAACAACGCGCGCTTCGTGCTCAACTACGCCGCGGTGATCGCCCGCTCGTTCAACGCCGGCCTTGTCCCGGTCGTCCGCCCCGTCGGCAGGGTCGAGCTCCAGCCCCGCGCCTGGTTCAACGCCGACCTCGAGAGCCGGAATTTCTACGTGCCCGGCATCATCGCCACCCTCGTGATGCTCGTCTCCCTCATGCTGACCAGCATGGCGATCGTCCGCGAAAAGGAGGTCGGCACCATTGAGCAGATCATGGTCACGCCCATCCGCCCGGTGGAGTTCATCCTCGGCAAGTGCGCGCCGTTCGCGGTCATCGGCTACATCAATGTCTTCATGGTGACGCTCCTCGGCGTGCTCTGGTTCGACATCCCTCTCCGCGGCAATCTCGGCCTGCTCCTGCTCGGCGCCACCTGTTTCCTGCTCAGCACCCTCGGCATCGGGCTCTTCATCTCCACGGTCAGCCAGACCCAGCAACAGGCGATGATGACGACCTTTTTCTTCTTCTTCCCCGCCATGCTGCTCTCCGGCTTCGTCTACCCCATCGCCAACATGCCGGAGGTGGTGCAATGGCTGACGTTCCTCAACCCGCTGCGCTACTTCCTCGTCATCATCCGCAGCGTGTTCCTCAAGGGCGCCGGACTCGACGTGCTCTGGACGCAGATCGCCGCTCTGCTCGCCCTCGGCACCGTCGTGATGGGCTTCGCCGTCTCCCGTTTCCACAAAACCCTTGCCTGATCCACGTCCCGCCCCGCCATGAAACACCTCGCCGCCCTCCTCGCCCTCGCTGCCGTCCGCCTCGCCGCAGCGCCCCTCACGCTCGAAGACTGCCTCCGGCTCTCCGCGGAAAAACACCCGGCGCTCACCGCCGCCGAGGCCGGTGTCGCCGCGGCGGGCGAAGCCGTGGGCGAAGCGCGCGCGCCGTATTATCCGCAGGTCGACCTCAACGCCGGTTACCACCGTTTCCAGCGGCGCGCCTTCCTCCCCTCCGGCCTGGCACTGCCCGGGCGGGCCGCGCCCGACCAGATCGGGCCGCTCGACGACTGGACCGGCGGACTTTCCTCGCGCGTCACGCTGTATGATTTCGGTGAACGCCGCGCCGGGCTCGACGCCGCTGTCGCCCGCCGCGGCGCGGCCGAGGCCGAGGCGACGGCCGCCCAGGCTGACGTGCGCCTTGCCGTGCAGGCGGCGTTCTACGCGCTCGCCGCGGCGCAGGACCTGCAGGCCGTGGCGGAGAAGAACCTCGCGCGCACCCAGCGTCACCTGCGCATGGCGGAGGTGCGCCACCAAACCGGCGCCGCCCCGCAGGCCGACGTGCTGCGCCTGCAGGCCGAGGTCGCTGCAGCGCAACTGCAGCTCATCAGCGCGCAGAGCGCCGCGCGCATCGCCACCGGCCGGTTGAACACCGCCATGGGCCGGCCGGCCGAGACGCCGCTGGCCATCGCCGCGCCCGAGGCCGCGCCGCCTCCGCCCGAGGCCGCCGATCTCGCCACCGCGATCGACCGCGCGCTGGCCCGCCGTCCCGAGCTTCACTCCGCCGAGCAGCGAACCGTCGCCGCGCGCGCCAGCGTCGCCGCCGCCCGCGCCGCCCGCGCGCCAAAGCTGCGCGCCGACGGCTTGTTCGGCTGGAACGACACCGCCTGGCTGCCCGAGACCCGCGAGTGGCAGGCGGGGGTGTCCGTCGACCTGCCCGTCTTCGACGCCGGCAGCCGCGCGCACCGGGTGGCCCGCTCGCGGGCGGAACTGACGCGCGAGGAGGCCAATCTGGAAAACCGCCGGCTGCAGATCCGCCAGGAGGTCTGGGCCGCCGCGGCCGATCTCGACCGCACCCGGGCCTCCATCACCGCCAACGAAGCGAGCGTGCGCGCCAGCACGGAGAGCCTGCGCGTCGTGCAGGAGCGCTACGAGAACGGCGCGGCCGTCGTCACCGACCTGCTCGACACGCAGACCGCGTTGGCGCGGGCCGAGGCGTCGCTGGCGGCCGCGCGCTGGGATTACCTGACGGCACGCGCCGCCTTCGACCGCGCCACCGGCGCACAGCCGTAAGCAGGGCACCGAGGCGTCAGCCGCCGCTTTTGCCCGCCGGCAGCGAGGCGACGTGCAGCGTCTGCGTCGGGAAGGCGAAGGACAGGCCGCGCGCCTCGACGGCGTGCATGACGGCGAGGTTGATGCGCTGGCGCAACGCCATGTGCCTGTGGAAGTCGGGGTCGGTGACGTTGAAGACCATCCAAATGTCGAGCGACGAGGCGTTGTAATCGCGGAAGTAGCAGATGACCGAGTTCGGGTCGACCTCCGGCTCCGCGAGGATGAGTCGCTTGAACTCCGCCACGATCTCCTCCATCTGCGTCGCCGTGGTGTCGTAAGTCAGGCCGATGACCTGCTCGACGCGGCGGCCGGTGAAGCGGGACAGGTTGACGATGGTTTCCGCGGCGACCATCTTGTTCGGCATCACGATGAGCGACTTGTCGATGAGCCGCAGCTTGGTCGAGCGCAGGCCGATGTCCTCAACGATGCCGACGTTGCCCTGAATCTTGATGACCTCGCCCAGCTTGAAGGGCTGGTCGATGGCCACGACGATGGAGCCGAAGAGATTAGCAATGGTGTCCTGCGCCGCGAGGGCGAAGGCCAGGCCGCCGATGCCGAGGCCGGCGAGCAGCGCCTTCACGTCGAAGCCGAGGCTCTGCACCACCATCAGCACGCCGAACACGACAAAAATCGTGACCAGCGACTTCTTGATCCACGGCATGAACGCCGCCACGCCCAGCTGTTTCGCCAGGGCGATCTCCTGCATATGGTCGAGCACGGCGTCGAACGCCCGGAGCAGGCCCCAGAACACGACGAGGGAAAACGCCACTGTGGAGCCGTAGCCGATGAACCGGTCGGTCGCGACGGTCAGTTTCAGAACCTTCAGCGCGGCGAAGATGCCGGTGAGCATGATGAAGGACGCCACCGGAGTCTCCAACGCGGGAAACAGCTTGTCGTCGAGGGTCGTCTTGGTCCGCGCCGCGAATTTTTTCAGGAAACCGAAGATCAGCGTCGTCACCACTCGCCGCAGGAGCACGGCCGCCACCAGGAAGAGCGCGGCGATGACGTAGTGCGCCACGGTGTTGTCGGTGCTCCGTATATCGAAGATCTCCAGCGTAGCGTCCACCAGATGCTCGAGGAAATCGGGCACCGGCGGCACTTGATCGGTGGCGACCGCGGCGGCGGCGGCCGTGGTGCTGGCCTGCTGAGCGGCCTCGGCCGCCTGATCCTGCGCCAGCGCGGCGCCCATGACGCCGAGCAGGAGCCATCCAAGGGAAAATTGCCGTAAACGATTCATGGCTTGCGGCTCTTTATGAAAGCCGGCCCCGGCCAAAGTCAAAGGGTTTGCCGGTCCCGCACTTGTCCCATCTACAAACGACCCCCGCCTCTTCCACCCACTCCCCGCTTGCCCCGGTCGCGCGGCCCGGCCCAGACTGCGGCGCACATGACCCTGCCGATCGCGCTCTTCAGCTCCATGCCCTGGTGGGCGTGGACCGGATTTCTGGCCTTCATCGCCGCCATGCTGGCGCTCGATCTGGGTGTGTTCAACCGGCGTTCGCACGAGGTTTCGGTCAGGGAGGCGCTGGTGTGGTGCGGCGTGTGGTTCGCGCTGGCGATGGGTTTCGACCTGCTGATCAGCTTCAAGCTCGGACCGCAGCCGGCGCTGGAGTTTTTCACCGGCTACATCGTCGAGCTGTGCCTGAGCGTCGACAACGTCTTCGTCTTCATCGTCATTTTCCAATACTTCCGCGTCGAGCCGCGCTTCCAGCACCGGGTGCTGTTCTGGGGCATCCTCGGCGCGGTGGTGATGCGCGCGCTGTTCATCTTCGCGGGCATCTCGCTCATCAACGCCTTCCACTGGATCATCTACGTCTTCGGCGCCTTCCTCGTCTATACCGGCATCAAGCTCGCGCTGCCGAAGAAAGAGGACGGCTTCACCCCGGAGAAGAACCCGCTCATCAAGCTCGCCCGCCGCGCCCTGCCCGTGACCCCGCACTTCGAGGGCGGCCGGTTCTTCGTCCATCCGCACGGCCGGCTGCACGCCACGCCGCTGTTCATCGTGCTGCTCGTCGTCGAGACGACCGACGTGATGTTCGCGCTCGATTCCATCCCGGCCGTGATCGCGATCACGCGCAACGAGTTCATCGTTTTCACGTCGAACATCTTCGCGATCCTCGGCCTGCGCTCGCTCTACTTTGCGGTGTCCGGCATCATGCAGCTCTTCCGCTTCCTCAACGTCGGACTCGCCGTCATCCTCGTCTTCGTGGGCGTGAAGATGCTCGCGTCGCACTACCTCGACATCCCGATCAAGCTCTCGCTCGGCGTCATCGGCGCCGTGCTGGCCATCTCGGTCATCGCGTCGCTGCTCCTGCCCGAAGACGGCAAGAAATCCTGAATCCGGCGGCGGTCATCGCGCCGGCTGATCCGCCGCAAACACCTCGGCCACGTCGGCCAGATCGTGCAGCACCGGCAGGCGCGCCTCGAGTCGCGCAATGGCCTTCTCGCTGGTGAAGTTGTCCCGCAAGGCGAAGCGCACCTCGCCGTCGGCGAGCTTGTAGCCGCCTTCCCGCGCGTCCGCCGCGTCCGCCATGAGCTTTTCGCGGATCTCCGGCACCAGCGCCGCCGCCAGAAACTCCGGCTGGTTGGTCTGCACGAACCAGGCGGCGTCAAACCCCGCGTCACCCACCTGGATTTCCTTCGCCCCGAACCACTCCATCACCTTTGTGCCGAAATTCTGCCGCTGGAGCTCGAACTGCAGGCCACCGACTGCCCGCGGCCGCACGCCGACCGCGCACCACGTCTGGCGGGATTTGCCGCTGCCGGTCGTGTAGGTCCAGAACCGCACCGCGCGGCCCTGCTGCGCACCGCTGACCATGCCGCCTCCGCCGAGCGCGCTCGGCGGCGCGGTCAGCTGCAACCCGAGCCGTCCGGCCAGCGCCCGCAGGTTGGCCAGGGTCTTTTTCTGCGTCCACCAGTTGAGCCAGATGATCAAGCCGAGGAATAGCAGAAGACCGATCACTATCGGCAGAGCTTGCACAGCCGGATTCAACCCAGCCTTCCGCCGCGGCGCGAGCGCGAACCCGCCGTCGGTCGCTCCGGAAAAATAATCCGCCGGGGCCCGCTAAGCGGGCTCCCGGCGGTTGGTGTCCGGCCGGCTTTCCCAGCCAGCCGGATCCCTTACCCCTGAAAGTTCTTCAGTTGATGACTATCTGGCGCGGCTTGACCTGCTCCTGCTTCGGAAGCGTGACCGTGAGCACGCCGTTCTCGAGGCTGGCGCTGATCTTGTCGGCCTGGACCTTGGCGGGAAGCGCGACGGTGCGAGTGCGGCTGGACGCTTCCTCGCCGTCCTTGCGCGTGGCCGTGATGGTGAGATAGCCGTCGACCACCTCGAGGTTGATGGCCTCGCGGCTCACGCCCGGGAGCTCGGCGCGGACGTAGAAACTGTCCTTGTCCTCGTGGAAATCGACCGGGAAGCGCGGCGCAGCCGGCGCGGCGAAATCCGCCAGAGCGGTCGAGAAGAGATGATCGATTTCCGACTCCAAGCCGGACCAGGGACTGCGAGCCGCGAACGCCGGAAAGGAGCGCGCGGTGCGGGGATGGGCATAGCGAATGATGCGATACATGGTAGTGGTCTCCGTTTGCAATGAGTGTGCCCGCCGAGTGCAGCCCGCGTGCCGCCCTCCGGTCGCGCACAAGACGCGACGAAGCCGCAACTTAGTTTCCGCCCGCACCGGCGGCCGGGAAATTATGTCCGCCGGTGGGACGTCGCGCTTGGGAAAATCCGGCACGCGGGCGCGCGTCACAGCACCACGTCATAGGCCGGAGATTTCCATAGCGTCGTTCCCGGGCCGACGGCATCATGACCCTCCGTCATGAATTTTGATTTCGATACCGTGGTCGATCGCTGCGCCAGCGACAGCCGCAAATGGAACGCCTACCCTGCCGGCGTGCTGCCGCTGTGGGTCGCTGACATGGACTTCCCGGCGCCGCCCGCCGTGATCGCGGCCCTGCACCGCCGGGTCGAGCACGGGGTTTTCGGCTACGGGATGCACCCTGCCGGCGCCATCGAGGCCGTGGTCGCGCACTGCGCCCAGCGCTACGGCTGGAAAATCGAACCGGAATGGATCGTCTGGCTGCCCGGCCTCGTGACCGGCCTGAATGTCGCCGCGGCCGCGTTTGGCGAGGATGGCGACGAGGTGCTGTGCTGCACACCGGTTTACCCGCCCTTTCTCGCGGCGCCGAAACACCAGCGCCGCCGCACCGTGGCCGTGCCGCTGGCCCAGCGCGGCAACCGCTGGGAGTTCGATTTCGCCGCGCTCGAAAAAGCCGTCACGCCGCGCACGCGCCAGTTCTTCCTCTGCCACCCGCACAACCCGGTCGGCCGCACCTTCACCCGCGCCGAGCTCGAGCCGCTCGCGGCGTTCTGCGAAAAACACAACCTGATCGTCACGTCCGACGAGATCCACTGCGACCTGATCCTCGATCCGGTTCCCCACCTTCCCTTCGCCAGCCTCTCGCCCGCCCTCGCCGCCCGCACGGTGACGCTCATGGCGCCGAGCAAGACCTACAACGTGCCCGGCCTCGGCTGTTCCTTCGCGATCGTGTCCGATCCGGTGCTGCGGAAGCGCTTCGAACCCGCACGCGGCAGCATCGTGCCGGATGTGAACGTCCTCGGTTTCGCCGCCTGCGAGGCCGCGTTCCGCGAGGGCGAGCCGTGGCGCCAGCAACTGCTCGCCTACCTGCGCGGCAACCGCGATTACGTGCAGAACTTCGTCGCCCGCGAACTGCCCGGAGTCACGACAACGCACGTGGAGGCGACCTACCTGTCGTGGCTGGATGTGTCCGCGCTGAAACTGGAGGACCCGGCCGGGTTTTTCCTGCAGCACGGTGTCGCGCTGTCGGACGGCACACCCTTCGGTGTGCCGAAGGGTTCCTTCGTGCGCCTCAACTTCGGCTGCCCGCGCGCCACGCTCGTCGAAGCGCTGGCCCGCCTGCAGCGCGCCCTCGCCGCGCGCTGAGTCCGTTTCGGGTTTGCCCCGGCCCCGGCAGGGGCAATCTTGCGGACGTGCGCATCGGTTCGCTCCAGTTCGACTCCCCCCTCTTTCTCTCGCCGCTGGCGGGCTACACCAACCTGCCCTTCCGGCTCGTGGTGCGCGAGGTGGGCGGGCTCGACTGGGTGACGACCGACCTCGTGAACGCCCGCTCGCTGCTCGAGCGCAACCCCAAGGCCCGGCAGCTCGTCCAGACCAGCCCGGCCGAGAAAATCCTCTCCGTGCAGCTGTTCGGCTCCGTGCCGGAGGAAATGCGCGACGCCGCCGCGCTGGTCGAGTCGATGGGCATCGCCGCCGTCGACATCAACATGGGTTGCCCGGTCAAGAAGGTCGTCGGCATCGGCGGCGGCTCGGCGATGATGACCGAACTCAAGAAGACGCAGGCGCTCGTGCGCGGCATGATCGACGCCGTGAAAATCCCGATCACCGCCAAGATGCGCCTCGGCTGGGACGAGAACAATCTCACCGCGCCCGATCTCGCCCGCGCGCTGGAGGACGTCGGCGTCGCCGCCATCTTCGTCCACGGCCGGACGCGCGCCCAGGGTTTCAGCGGCACGGTCAACCTCGCCGGCATCCGCGCGGTCGTCGCGGCGGTGAAGACCATCCCGGTCATCGGCAACGGCGACATCACCACGCCCGACGCCGCCCAGAGGATGTTCGCCGAGACCGGTTGCGCCGGCGTGAGCATCGGCCGCGGCGCCTTCTACAATCCGTGGATTTTCCGCCACACGCTCGACTACCTGCAGACCGGCGTGCTGCCGCCCGAGCCCGCTTACGCCGAGCGCATCCGCGTGATGCGCCGCCACCTCGACCTCGGCGTGGAAGTCTTCGGCGAGGAGCTCGGCTGCCGGCTCTTCCGCAAACCCGCCGCGTGGTACGCCAAGCGCCTCGGCCCGGCCAAGGAGTTCAAGCGCGCCGTCGTCGGCCTGAAGACGCGCGCGGAGTTCGAGGAGATCATCGCGAACTACGAGAAGTGGCGTGCGCCGTTCTGCGACGAGCGCGGCGAACTGCTCCCGCGCTTCCGTCCCGACCCGCTGGTCGCCTCCTTCATGCGCGACGACGCGGACGACCCGGCCGCCGTGCGGCGCGACAGCATCCCCGTGCCGAAGGGGCCGGTCGACGTCTGGTGAGCCGAGGCTCGCCAAGCCCTGCCCGCGCGCCCAACCTTCGTGCCGTCGATGTCCAACCTCACGCATCTCTGGGCCATTTTCCTCGGCACGGTGATCGGCCTGCTGCCGATCATCAACCCGCTCGCCGCGGCGCCCACGTTTCTCGCCATCACCGAGGGCGACAGCGACGCCCGCCGCCGCGAGCAGGCGCGCAAGGGCTGCCTCTACATGGTGGGCATCCTCGTGAGTTTTCTTATCGGCGGCACCTTCATCATGAATTTCTTCGGCATCTCGATCCCCGGCCTGCGCATCGCCGGCGGCATCCTGATGACCGGCATCGGCATGGGCATGCTCACCGCGCACAAGCCGGGCAACCACGAGGACGCCGAGGAACGCGAGGCGGCGCGCCGGAAGGTCGACATCTCGTTCTCCCCGCTCGCCATGCCGATGCTCAGCGGCCCCGGCTCGATCGCCGTCACGCTGGGGTTCACTTCGCTCGCCACCAGTTGGTACGACTACATCGCGCTGATCGCGGGCATCATCGTCGTCGCCATCATCAGCTACCTCGTGCTGCGCGTGTCCGGCCGCGTGGTGAACTTCATCGGCCCCGTTGGCATGAACGCGGTGACGAAGATCATGGGCTTCCTCATCATGTGCATCGGCGTGCAATTCGTGGTGAACGGCATCCTCGGCATCGCCACCGACCCCGAGCTGCTGCGCGGCATCAAGGCCGTCGTCACCGGGCATTGAGCGGCGCGCAATTACGCCGAACGGGTTAGGCGCGCGGGCTTGTCTCGGCCGCGGCCTGCTGCCAAAAAAGCGCATCCCCCACGCCATGCCCGCGCCTGACCGCACACCCCCGGCAGTCCTTGCGCCCATCCTCGATTACCTGCACGGCCTGCAGCACGAGCGCGCCGATCTCGCCATGCTGGAGCGGCTGCTCGTGGAGTCCAAGGTCACGCTCGCCGACGTGCGCGACTACCTCGTCTACCAGGACGACTGCTATTGCCGGAACCTCGTGGCCGAGAGCCCGTGGTTCAACCTGCTCGTACTTTGCTGGAAAAGCGGCCAACGCTCGCCCATCCACGACCACGCGGCCTCCGTCTGCGCCTTCAAGGTCCTGACCGGCGTGTGCAGCGAGACCGTCTACGCGTTCTCGCCCTGCGGGCAGGTCGTGCCCGTGCAAACCCGGGACCGGCCGGCGGGCGAAATCGTCGCCTCGCACGACAGCGAGACGCACCAGGTCTCCAATCTGCAGCCCGAGGGCCAGTGCCTCGTGACGCTGCACATCTACTCGCCTCCGCTGAAGACGATGAAGGTTTTTTCGATCACCGGGAAAACGGGCGGCGAGTGGCTCGCCCCGGAGCACCGGACCGTCGGCGCCTGAGCCGCACCCGAAAACAAAAAAAGCGCGGATTGCTCCGCGCTTTTCGTTTTTCCAGTCGTGACCGCCGCTCAGTTGCGGCGCTCGACGATCGCGCCGGTGTTGTCGGTGAAGCTGAGCATGCGCGTCTCCGGATCGTAGCCCTTGAAGCTGATGCCCAGCTGCGGATTCACCATATCACCCGGCGCGTAGGCGGTGCGTCCGATGAAGACGCGCGGATTCGCCCCGGAGCGCACACCGGCGATCTTCAGGTTTTCGACCCACGCCTTGAACTGCAGGTTCGCCGGCGGGGGCGGGGCGGGCTTGGGCGGAGCCGCGGGTACCACGGCGGGGGCAATGACGGGTTTCGCCACCGCGGCAGTCGTGGTCGCCGGGGCGGTTTCCGCAGGCTTTGCTTCCACCGGGGCGGTGGTCGCGGCCGGCTTCGCCGTCTGCTCGGCGCTTACCACCTCGTTGATCGGTGCGAGCTGCTCCTGCTTGACCTTCTCCACCACCTGCTGGGCGGACGCCGCGGGGGGCGTGACCGGTTTCTTGGCGACCGGTTTGGGCGGAGGTGGCGGTGGCGTCTTGGTGAAATAGAAAAACGCTCCGGCGCCGAGCCCGAGAACGATCACGGCCACGCCGCCCAGCACGACGAGCTTTTTTTTGCCGCCGGGCCGGCCGGTCTTCGCCGGTGGCGGGAAAGCCGCGGCGCTCGGCGGCGGGAACTTGGGCGTGCCCACCGGAGGCGGGAATGGCATGCCCGAAGCCTTGGGGGCCCCGCCCGGCGGTGGCGCCAAGCCCGGAGGCGGCGGGAAGCGCGGGGCATCGCCCGGCGGCGGGAGATCCGGCACGGGCACCGGCTCCGTGCCCGGCAGCGGCTGGGGCTCCACAGCGGTGGTGGGAACAGGAACGGGAATCGGTACGGCCGATTCGCTGCGCGGTTTCAGGGAAACCTTGGGCTTGAATGTCGGCAGCGGGACCGAGGGTTCCGGAGCGAGCGGCGGCGGCTCCGGCGCCGCAGGAGCGGGCTCCTCTTCCGGCGGAGGCGGCGGAGGCGCAAAAGGCATTTCGGCGAGCGGCACTCGCGGGGCCGGCTCGGGTTCGGGCATCGGCGCAGCGGACGGAGTAGCGGCAGGCTCGGCGGACAGGCGCGGCTTCAACCGCACGGTTTTGGGAACTTCCGCCGCCGGTGGCGGAGCAGGCTCCGGCGGTTGGGCCGCCGGGGGCGCGGGCGGCTCGGGGGGAGGAGTGGCGGGCGTGGCAGGCACCGCGGGAGCCTCTCCGGCCAGGCGCGGCTTGAGCCGGAGCTTCGGGACGTTCTCGTCACTCATACCCGAGCGTTAACACTTTCCCCCCGGGGGCGGAAACAAAAAGATGCTGCCGGCGTGACAAAATCCCGTCGCGCCCGCAATGTCGGCCTTCGTGCCTCCGGACCGCATTTTTCGCTCCCGCATCGACACCTGGCTGGTTGTGGCGGTTTTCACCGCCGCCGCGCTGCCCCTGTTGCTCGGTGGATTCCTGTTCGTGCGCGGCGCCCATGCCGGCGTCGTGCTGTTGACCGGCTGGGGCGCGGTGATGAGCCTCATGGTGGGTGTGCTGAGTTTCCCGCTGCGCTACACGCTGCGCGCGGACGCGCTGCACATCCAGTCCGGCTGGCTGCATTGGGACGTGCCCTACGCCGCGCTGCGCCGTGTCGCCCCCTCGCGCAATCCCCTCACGGCACCCGCGTGGTCGCTCCGGCGCGTGCGGCTGGACAACGCCGACGGCTCCTTCACACTCGTCTCGCCAGACGACCAAGAATCGTTCATAAGAGAACTCGCCGACCGCTGCCCGCATCTCGCCCGCCACGGTTCCGGCCTCGAAGCCCTCCCGTCACCCCCATGAAGCGACTGCCCGCCAAGCTCAACGGCATCGGTAGCGCCGCCGTGAAAAAGGCCACGGGCCGCACGTGGATCGAGTGGGTCGGCCTGCTCGACAAGGCCGGCGCCAAATCCTGGCCGCACGCCGAGATCGCGCTCTGGTTGCACAAGAAACACAAGGTGGCGGACTGGTGGTGCCAGATGGTCACGGCCGGTTACGAGCAGGCCAGCGGCCGGCGCGTGAAGCACCAGAAGCCCGACGGCTTCGAGATCAGCGTCAGCAAGACGATCGCCGCGCCCGTCGCGCAGGCCTTCGAGGCGTGGAAGGACGCCGCGCTGCGCGAGCAGTGGCTGCCCGGCACGCCGCTCACCGTGCGCAAGGCGACCCCGCACAAATCCATCCGCATCACGTGGAGCGACGACACCAATCTCTCCGTCAATTTCTGGCCCAAGGGCCCGATCAAGTGCCAGGTCGTGCCGCAGCACGGCAAGCTCACGACCGCCGCCCTCGCGGAGAAGATGAAGACCTACTGGTCCGACAAGCTCGAGGCGCTCCGCCTCTTCCTCGAAAAGAAACCGTGAGAGCCGCGCGCGTTCCCCACGCCGTGCCGCCGCCGGCCGCAGGCAAACCCCGTACCCGCGACCGCTGAGCATGGCCGGCCCGGAGAAACCCCAGCTCGTGCGCGCGCTCGGCCGCTGGACGCTGACCGCGCTCGTGGTCAACGGCGTCATCGGCAGCGGCATCTTCGGCCTGCCCGACGACATGGTGCGCTTCGTCGGCGCCGCCGCGCCGTGGGCCTACGTGTTCGCGGCGGCGGGCATCGCGATCTTCATGGGTGTCTTCGCCGAGCTCGGCTCGCAGTTCCGCGATGCCGGCGGGCCCTACCTCTTCGCCCGCGAGGGCTGCGGGCGGTTCTGGGGCATCCAGATGGGCTGGTTCATCTGGCTCGTGCGGCTGACCGCCGCCGCGGCCAACGCGAACCTCTTCGTGGTTTATCTTGGTGAATTCTGGCCCGGCGCCACGGCTCCGGCGCCGCGCATCGCACTGCTCGTGCTTCTCCTCGGCGGGCTGGTGCTCACGAACATCCGGGGCGTCGGCAGCGGCGCGCGGCTCTCGAACATTCTGACCGCCGCGAAACTGCTGCCGATCACGGTGCTGGTTGTCGTCGGTTTTCTCTGGAGCGGCCCGGCCGTCGTCCAGCCGCACGTCGCGGCCACGCCTGCCAGCTGGATGAACGCCGTGCTGGCGCTCCTGTTCGCCTTTGGCGGCTTCGAGGCCGCGCTGATGCCGCTGGCCGAGGGCAAGAATCCGCGGCGCGACATCCCCTTCGCACTTTTCTCCGGCCTGCTGGTCATCGCGGGCTGCTATCTCCTCACCCAGCTCGTCGCCATGCGCACGGTGCCGGATCTCGCCGGCAGCGAGCGCCCGCTGGCCGACGCCGCGCGCGCGTTGCTCGGTCCGCTCGGCGCCGGCTTCATCGCGGTGGGCGCGATGGTCTCCACGTCCGGCTACCTGAGCGCCCAGCTTGTCGGCGTGCCGCGCCAGACCTACGCGATGGCCGAACGCGGCGATTTTCCCCGGAGCTTCGGCAACGTGCATCCGCGGTTTCGCACGCCGTACGTCTCGATCCTGATCTGGGGCGTGCTGGTGCTGGCGCTGGCCATCTACGGCAACTTCCTCTGGAACGCCATCATCTCGGCCGGCGCGCGGCTGATGACCTACGCCGTGGCCTGCGCCGCGCTCATCCGGTTGCGCCAGCTCCGGCCGCAGGCCGATGCGTTCCGCCTGCCGGCCGGCCGGCTGGTCGCGCTCGCCGGCATCGCCTTGTGCCTCGCGCTCGTGTGGCAGATGAACGCCACGCACGCGGTCGTCATCAGCGTCATCGCCACCATCGGCACCCTCAACTGGCTGGCGGTGCGCCGCGCTCCGCCGGGTTGAACGTGCGCCCGAATTGCGGACCCGTAACGATTGTCCGGGCCTGAACCGGCTAGGGCTCGTGCGGTTCGTCCCCGGTCGATTTTTCGGACGGGGGTTCCTCCGCCGGCGGCTGGGGTGGAGGGCGCACGATCGGTTTGCCGGCGTTTTCCTTCCACCAGCGCAACCACGCATCGCTGCGGCCAAGGTCCTTGCCGGTGAGATTGTGCAGCGCTTCGCCCGCGGCAGTGATCAGCGTTTCACCCGACCCGTCGGCCTCGGCCTGGCGCAGCGCGGCGATGAGCGGGCCGACCGACTTGGTGTGGCTCATGCCGCCGAGGACGCGTGCCGCCAGCGCGCGGGCCGCGGGCGAACCCTGCCGCAGCAAGGCGATCAACGGGTCGAGCATGGCCGGGTCGTCCAGATGTGCCGCGGCTTCGACCAGCGGGGTTTCCCACATCGGTGAAACCGGCCGCGCCAGCTGCGCGACGAGCAGCGGCGCCGCGGAACGGACCCCGCGCCGCCCGAGTTCGATGAGGACGATTTCCCGAAGCTCCGGCCGGGCGTTCTCGCGCCGGGCAGTCTTCAGCAACCCGGCGTCCACTCCGGCGCCCTGCACGCGCGACAGCACCCGGTGGGCCGGCTCCGGCGGTTTGTCCTGATCCAGCATCGCCAGCAACGGCGCGAGCGCGGCTTCCGGCAACGGCGGTTTCTTTTCGTTCCCCGTCTCGCCGGTCTCGCTCCCGGCATCCAGCGCCGTGAGCGCGCGCAAGCGGGTGGCTTCGTCGGTATCAGCCAAGGCCAAGGCGAGCAGCGCATCGTATCCGGAGTTCTGGGCCAGTAACTCCACGATGGCTTCGCGTACGACGGGCGAGGGCTCGGACTGGTACAGTTTGCCCAACCCGGCGTCGTTGCGGTCAAAGAGGCTCACGATGTGCACCGTTCCGAGCCGGACGAGGACATCGGAATGCGCCAGACCTTCCGCGATGTGCGAAGAGAGCGGCGCGTTCCGGCCGTACTTGGTGTGCAAAAACTCCTCCAGAATTCCCGGGGCTACCTGCGCCAGCGCGGTGCGAACCCGGCGCCGGATGAAGGGCTGCGGATCCGTCGCCCGCGCGAGCAGGGCCTCCGCCACGCGCCGGCTGCTCGGTCGTTGGGGATTGTCCAAAGCCGAAATCGCCGCGGCGCGGACGATCATGTCCTCGTCCTGCAACGCTGCGAGCAGCGCTTCGTCCGCCGCCGCGTCCCGGAGCCGGCCGAGCACCAGCGCCACCCGGCAGCGCGCCAGCGCCGGATAGTGCCGATCACGCATCGCCGCCGCCAATTGGCGGACCTTGTCGGGCGCCGGATTTTGCAACAGCGCCCAGGCGAGCGCCTCGGCGCGACCAAGATACGAGATGTGGCGCGCCTGGTCCGCTCGCGCGGAGCGTTCCTCGGGATCGTATTCGAAGGTGGTCAGCTCGGAGAGCCTGTATTCCTCCTCCGCGGTCGGAACCGCCACGGAAGCCTGGTCCCGGCGCAGCGCCTCCAACAGCGCGGGCAGCACGCTCGCATCGCCAAACACGCCCAGCCCGGCCGCGGCCACCGCGCCGCGCGGCTCCTCCTCCGACCGCAGGGCTTCCAGCAGCGGCGGCTGGACCGTGGCATCACCCCGGGCAAACAGCACCCGGGCCGCCGCGGTGGATTGCGGGTCTTGTTCCTTTTGCAAGCAGGCGAGCACCGGCGCGAAGCCGTGCACGGACTCCTCGATGCGGTATATTGACACAAGGATATCCGGCAGCAGCGCCTGGAACGGCGCGTCCCACGGCTGCGTGTAGTAGCGGTTGATTTGGTGCGGCGGAGCGACGTCGCCGGAAAAAGTCTCGCGGAGCACCTCCTCGCCTTTCCAGAGCAGGGTGGCGTCGCCGCTCAATTGCGCGCCACTGTATTGGTGGCCGCTGACCGTGCCCATGTAGTCCCCGCCGCGCGCCTCGCCGTAGACCTCGATCACCAGCCGCACCTCGGCGGCCTCGCCGGGCGCCGCCGGTTGCCAGCCCGCATGGGCGAGCGCCGCGGTCGTGAGTTCCGTCAGCGGCAGAATGTCGGACACCGGCTTTTTCCCCGGCTCGCCGGCCTCCCCGTCTTTCGCCTTTTCCGCTTCGGCGGCGACTCTTTCTTCCTCCCGCCAAGAATAGCTTTGCTTGATTTCCACCGCCACGGTCTTGGCCGCGCGCAGGGCCGCCTTCTGCCCGGCCGTCAGTGGAGCCGCCGTCGCGCCCTGCCCCGCCACCGCCAGCAGCATGGTCAGCAAAACGAGGGCGGGCGTCCGGTGCATCGGTGGGACCGCTAGGCGGCGGCGGTTTTTCGGACGCTGAAACCGAGCGCTTCCTTCAGCCAGCTCCACGCGCGGCGCAAGCCGACCTCGCAGGTGCCGGAAATGCGATAGGTGCGGGCGAACAATTCCTCGTGCCCGAGATAGCGCGGCGGGAGGAGCAGCAGCGGGGTGGCCTTGTCGGCCTTCGGGTCGTGCCCGAGCACTTCCGAATAGAACACGCCGCGTCCGACCACGAGACCCTCGCGCGGGACCGCCATCTCGCGCCCGGGCAGCACCAGCCACGGCCGGAACTTGAGCGTGAGCGCACCATCCGCCGCCATGTGCAGGCGGCCGTAGGTGCGCACCGGCACGCCGGCGATTTCGCGCGCGGTGAAGACCTTGTTGCCGTCCGCGAGCAACTGGAAGCGCCGACGCCGGCGGGTGAAGAAATCCCAGCAGAACACCGAGCCGAACACCGTGAGCCGGAACGCCCAGCCGGCCACGAGGGAGGCGACGAGGATGATGACCACCGACAGCGTCGCACCGACCACCGGGTCGATCCACGCCGTCGCCGTCACGAGGCCGAGCAGCGAGGTGCGCGCGGTCTTGAGCACGGCGTCGACCGCGCCCCACGGGCTGAGGAGGATGAGGACGTTGATGGCGTGCGAGGCGACCCAGACGACGGCGTAGACCGCCACCGCGAGCGGCACCATGAGGATGTTGAGCAGCCAAGACGTATCGATGGCCCCGAAGTGAATCATGGCCAGGCCGCCGAGGTTGGGGTGCAGGTCGATCGCGGCCGACGGCGCGCCGTGCGCCATGAATTTCGAGGCCGCGCCCACGAGCAACGGGATGACCGCGCCGCTGGCGACGAGACCCGTGGCCTTGTTCTCGATGGTCTCCAGCACGTCGAAGGGTTTCTTCATGCCCGGCGGGATCATCGCGCCGAAACTATCCTTGAACGCGCACGCGCCCACGAGCAGGAGGCCGCTCACCCAGACGAGCGGGTTGGAAAACCACGGCAGCGCGGCCTTCTCGGCCTCGGTGTGCGCGCCGAGCCACTGATAGGCGCCGACGGCGCTCACGCCGAGCAACGGCGAGATGGCGATGCCCGTGATCTGCGTGGCGGTCTTGGCCAGCTCGAGACCGGCGCTCGGCACTTCGCCGTCCTTGCCCTTTTTCGCCGGCTCGGCCGCACCCAGCGACAGGCTCAGCCACGACATGACGCAGAGCAAGGCGACCACCGGGGCGAAGCGCTTCATGCCGCCACCATAGGACGGCGCCGCGTTTTGAAAAGCCCCGAGTGCCGGGGTGCCGGTGGGCGCGCTCCGACCAACCCCTTGGCCGGACGCGCCCACTCGGCGGAGTAACCAAGCAGCACACTACTAGCACACTAACCCTGACACACACTGAATGAACACCTCCACCTGAGGCCGCGCGCCGGGCCCGGTCAACGCGCGAGCGGGCGCGTCACCCAATCGTTACCCGGCGGACACGCCGCCGTCACACCGCGGCGGAAAAAAGCGGGTTTTGCCAAATGCCCGCGCGCCTGTTCTCGTGCCGGCATGCCGCTCACCAAGGCCGAGATCACCCGCCTGCGCTCGCTGCAGGAGAAGAAGCACCGCGAGGCGCTCGGCCTCTTCGTGGTCGAGGGCGAGAAGGTCGTGGGCGAACTGCTCGCGGCCGGTTTCCCCTTCGTGGAGATCTACGCGACCGACGCGTGGTCAGGTAGGGTGAGTCGTCCTGACGAGCCGCGGCTCACCGGGGACGGTTCGCCCTACCCGCAGACAACCGCCATCTCCGCCGCCGAAATGGCGCGCGTGAGCCACTACCCCAATCCGGCCAGCGTGCTCGCCGTCGGGCAAATCGCCCGCCGCCCGCTGCCGGCCGGGACGCTCGATCACGGCCTGACTCTCGCGCTCGATGGCATCCAGGACCCCGGCAACGTCGGCACGCTGCTGCGCATCGCCGACTGGTTTGCGTTCGACCGCGTGGTGCTCTCGCCGGACTGCGCGGACTTGTTTTCCCAAAAGGTCATCAATGCCAGCATGGGCTCTTTCGCGCGCGTCGCCGTGCACACCGCACCGCTGGCCGACGTGCTCGCCGGCTGCACCGCCCCCGTGCTCGGCTGCGACCTGCAGGGCGACGATGTGCATGCGTTGCCGGTGTTGCGCGACGCCATCGTCGTCATCGGCAGCGAAGGGCGCGGGCTTTCCGCGGCGGTCGCGGCGCGTCTCACCCGGCGCGTCACCATCCCGCGCCACGGCGGCGCCGAGTCGCTGAACGCCGCCGTCGCCGCCGCCATCGTCTGTGACAACCTGCGCCGCGCGCAGAAGTGACCCACGCGGCCGGCGGCGTCAGCCGACCTTGACCAGCGCGTAGATCACGCTGCCGGGAAACGGCGGGAAACTGGTTTCCCGGCGGCCCTCAATCCGGCAATCGGCGGTCGTGACCTCGGTCACCTCGTGCAGCCAGACGTTGCGCTGACCCAGCCGCAGCCAGTGCTCGATCCGCGCCTCCGCCTCCTGTCGCGTCGCAAACAGTTCGACCCCCAGCTGGGCCGGTTGCGGACTGCGGGAGAAACTCCGCGGTGCCTGTACCGGCATGGATTCGAGGAGGCTCATGCCTGCAATATAATGGCGTTTTGCCGGAGTTGAAACGGCCAAACCACCTAAATTCAGGTGGGCGCAGAATTGCCTGTCTGTCACTGCCGCCAGAAGGACTTGTCACGTGAGGCTCTTTCAAAACCCCTGAGTGGCGGGTAACTTTAATTCGGCAACGCGGGAACTTCGCGCGGGCCGGGGGTCGCAAGCGGGATGCCTTCGCTCCCGATGATCTTCGTGCAATTGCAGCGGCAACTCT
>JACPIS010000018.1 GCA_016187925.1 Opitutia bacterium
GCGCCGTTGCCGCACCACGCATAGGGACGGACGAAGCGTCCGAGGTCGGCGAGGGCGAGGGTCTCGCTGAACTGCCGGTCGAGCGCACTCAGCGGCCCGAGCTCATCCTCGAGCAACGGGAAGAGTTGCCGCTGCAATTGCCGAAGATCATCGGGAGCGAAGGCATCCCGCTTGCGACCCCCGGCCCGCGCGAAGTTCCCGCGTTGCCGAATTAAAGTTACCCGCCACTCAGGGGTTTTGAAAGAGCCTCACGTAATAAGTGACAAGCGGGTGGGGCGAATCCTCCGGATGAGCCGTGCTCCGGAGCGGCTCGTCGGGGACGACTCGCCCTACCGCAGGGTCGGCCGTGGTAACTTTAAGGGGTGATTTTCAATGAGGCCTCATTGCAAAACTCATCTTTGTGTAGGGGCGTGGCTCGACCACGCCCGGGCGCGCACAAGGCGCGCCCCTACGAGCGAACACGGTTTTTGAAATGAGCTCTAAGGGCCAAGTCCGCCGGGACAGGGGGGAAGTGAGCACGCGGCGGGGCCGCCTCAGAACAATCCCAGCTCGCGGGCGCGGAGCGCGGCCTGCGTGCGGTCGAGCACGCCGAGTTTGCCGAGGACGTTCGTCATGTGGTTCTTCACGGTGCCCTCGGTGATGTGTAGCTCGGAGCCGATCTCCTTGTTGCTGCGGCCGGCGGCGAGCAGCCGGAGCACGTCGAGCTCGCGCGCCGAGAGCGGCTCGGCCAGCGGCTGGGAGACCTTTTTGCCCTCGCGGGCGGAGAGGCGGTTGAGCTCGGCCATCATCTTGGCGGCGACGGACGGCTCGAGCACGGAGGCGCCCTTGGCGGCGGCGCGGACGGACTCGCAGAGTTTGTCCGCCGAGCAGGCCTTGAGCAGATAACCCAGCGCGCCGGCCCGCATCGCCTCGAAAATCTCCTCGTCCTCGTCGAACGTCGTCAGCACCACGACGCGGGCCGCCGGCGCGGCCTGCGCGATGCGGCGCGTGGCCTCGACGCCGCCCATGACCGGCATGCGCAGGTCCATCAGGATGACGTCGGGCCGGTGGACCTTGGCGAGGGCGACGGCGCGCTCGCCGTTCTCGGCCTCGGCCACGATCTCGAAATCCGGTTGCAGCGCGAGCAGCGTGCGCAGCGCTTCGCGAAAGAGCGACTGGTCGTCGACGAGGAGGAGGCGGAGTCGTTTCATGCCGGCACCTCCACGGTGACTTCGAAGCCGCCGCCGCCGGGGCGCGCGCCGGCGGCGAACCGGCCGCCGAGGATCTCGGTGCGCTCGCGCAGGCCGCGCAGGCCGTAGCCGGTCTCGGTTAGGCCGCAGGTCGTGAGAGCCGGCTGCGGGCCACGGCCGTCGTCGGTGACGGCGAGCCGCACCCGCACGGGTTCGCGGAAATCGAGGGTGAGGCTCGCGGTAGTGGCGTGAGCGTGCTTGCGGATGTTGGTCAGCGCCTCCTGCGCGGCGCGGAAAAGCGTGTGCTCGGCGGCCGCGGAGAGTTCGCGCGGCGTGCCCAGCACCTCGAAGAGCATCGCGGGTTCGGCATGGGCGGCGAGTTGCCGGAGCGAGTCGGCCAGCGGCGGGCGCGCGGCGTCGGTGCGCAGGGTGCCGACGGAGCGGCGGACGTCGTCGAGCGCCTCGGCGGAGAGCTTGGCGGCCTTCTCCACCGCGTCGCGTGCCTTGTCGGGTTGCGTGGGCATGAGCGCGGCGGCGGCGTCGAGCTGGGTCTTCACCACGGTCAGGTAATGGCCGACGCCGTCGTGGATTTCGCGGGCGAGGCGGTTGCGCTCGCGGGTGGTGGCGAGTTCCTCGGCCTGCCGGGCGTGTTCGCGCAACTGGTGGTTGGCCTCCTCCAGCTCGCGGCGGAAGTGCTCGGAGAGCTCGCGGGCATCGAGCGCCTTCTTGGTGATGGCGGTGAAGACGATGGTGAAGGCGAAGGCGGCGACGTAGCTGATGGCGCCCTCGAGGCCCGCGGCGGCGCCGTAGTAGAAGGCGAAGACCCCGACGCTGGCGGCGAAGTAGTAGAGCGAGAACAACCCCGCCCAGAGCGGCCGGAATTCCATGATGGCCTGGCTGATCATCGGCAGCGCGATGATGCCGAAGAAGCCGCGGGCGGGACTGACGTAGACCATTACCGTGACGACGACGGTGTTGAGCAGATAGAGCGGCAGGCGCCATTGCTGGCCGAACCGATATACGAAGCGGTGGCTCGTCACCGCGAAGATTGCGTAGATTCCGCCGAGCAGAAAGGTCACGAGCACCTGCCAGGTCTCGCCGTAGAGGCGGCGCGCGAACACAAACTGCGAGAAGCACGAGAGGATGACACTCGCGAACGCGAAGATGCTGTAGAAATTGACCTGGTAAGGCTCGCGGTGGGACGGGCGGGTGCGCACAGCCGGAACCCTAGCAGGTCAGGCCCGCCCGGGGAATAGGAGAAAAGTCATGCCCAGGTCATGGCATGGGAGCTCAGCGTGTGCCGAACCAGATGGCTGCTGCCGTGAGAAAAAAGAACATCCACGCCGGGTGTCGCCCGCCGGATTTGACGAGGCTGATCAAGCCGTGGAGCAGGAACGTGACCGACAGCACGACTCCAATGACAGTCTGACCACGACCGTCCCACATGACTACCAAGGTGGCGGCGGTACCCCACCACGCGATGCTGGTCAGATGCCACGCAAAGCGCAGCACAGCGCCCATGTAAGCACGGCTGCCCCCGAGTGTAGGCAGATTGGGGAGCGCCAGCAGGGGGCCGAGGACGTAGCGCTCGCCGAGGTAACTGTGCATGCAGCCCACAAACGTGAGCAACACAGCGGCAGCCAGCAGGAGATGGTGTTGCATGCCGCCAGTCTGTGAAGAAATGGACGGCTAGGCGAGTGCGGCGTGGAGGATTTCCACCGGGTGCAGCGCGGTGCGGCCGGTGCCGTCCTTGATCTGGTGGCGGCAACTGGTGCCGGGCGCGGCGATGAGCGTATCGGCCGGCGCGGTGCGCACCGCGGGCAACAGCACGAGTTCGCCGATCTGCTGGGAAATCTCGAAATGCTCCTCCTCGTAGCCGAACGAGCCGGCCATGCCGCAGCAGCCGCTGGGGATGAGGGACACCTTGTGGCCGGCGGGCAGCTCGAGCATCTTCACCGTCGGCACGAGCGACGAGAGCGCCTTCTGGTGGCAATGGCCGTGCAGCTTGATGGCCTGCGGTCGCGCGACGAACGACTCGCGCTTGATGCGACCCAGGTCCGCCTCGCGGGCGATGAACTCGTCGATCAGCAGCGCGTTCTTCGCCAGAGCGCGGGCGGCGTCCTTGAGGTTGGCCGGCACGAGGTCGGGATACTCGTCGCGGAAGCCGAGCAGCGCCGACGGCTCGAGGCCGATGAGCGGGGCGTCGGTCGTGACGACGTCCTTCAGCAGCTCGACGTTGCGCACGGCGAATGTGCGCGCCTCGCGGATGAGGCCCTTGGAGAAATGCGCGCGGCCGCTCTCGACGTGCGCGGGGATGACGACCTCGTAGCCGAGGCGGTTGAGCAGCTCGACGGCCTTGATGCCGACGGGCGTGTCGTTGTAGTTCGTGAACTCGTCGCAGAAGAGATAAACGCGGCCGTGGGGGAACAGGGGTAGGGCCGGACCGCCGAGGCTGGCGCACTCATCGCCGCCGGGCCGGCCGTTCGTTTGCGAGTGTCCTTGCGGCGCGCCCAGCGGTCGCGCCCTGCCTTCCGGGCCGAATTGATTGGCGTGCTTCGCGTGCCACGCGGCGAGCGTGGTCTTGTGCAGCGGCGGCAGGCTGCGCTTCCGGGCGAAGCCGGAGAATTGCTTGATCCAGCGCGACACATCCGGCGCGCTGACGGCCCAGTTGTAGAGCGACGGGGCGAGCGCGGCGAGGCGCATGGACGAGGCGAAGCCGGCCACGAGCCGCGAGCGCAGCGGCACGCCGTGGGCGTCGTAATAATGCTGCTGCCACTCGGCCTTGAGGCGGGCGACGTCGACGTTCGACGGGCACTCGGCCTTGCAGCCCTTGCAGGAGAGGCAGAGGTCCATGACCTCGGCGACCTGCTCGTTCGCCCACGGGTTGGCGGAGGCGTGCGAGTGGGTGAGGACCTGGCGGAGCAGGTTGGCGCGGGCGCGCGTGGAGTGTTCCTCGTCGCGCGTGGCCATGTAGCTCGGGCACATGGTGCCGCCCATGAGGTGGGTCTTGCGGCACTCGCCGACGCCGGTGCATTTCTCGGCGGCGCGGAGCACGCCCTGCGTGGCGCTGAAGTCGAAGATCGTCTCGTAGTCCGGCGTCGGGTGGTCGGGCGCGTGGCGCAGCGAGCTGTCCATCGGCGGCGTGTCGATGATCTTGCCGGGGTTGAAGACGCCGTGCGGGTCGAACGTCTCCTTCACGCGGCGCATCATCGCGTAGCACTCGGGGCCGACCATGAACCGGATGAACTCGCCGCGCAGGCGGCCGTCGCCATGCTCGCCGGAGAGCGAGCCGCGGTATTTCTTCACGAGCGCGGCGATGTCGGTGGCGATGCCGCGGAACATCGCGAGGCCCTCGGGCGTTTTCAGGTTGAAGAGCGGACGGGTGTGCAGCTCGCCGGCGCCGGCGTGCGCGTAGTAGACGGTGCTCACGCCGTATTTCGACTTCAGCAGTGCGTCGAACTCCGCGATGTAGGCGGGCAGGTCGGCGACGGCGACGGCAGTGTCCTCCACGACCTCGCGCGGCTTGGCGTCGCCGGGGACGTTCATCATGAGGCCCTGGCCGGCCTTGCGCAGGTCCCAGACCTTGTTGCAGTCGTCGCCCCAGAGCACGGGGAAGGCGTAGCCGAGGCCGGCGGCGCGGCACTCCTGCTCGATCATGCGGCACGTGGCCTCGATGGTCGCGCGCTGCTCGTGGCGGACCTCGATGACGAGCACGGCGCCGGGGTCGCCCTGCACGAAGAAACGGTTCTTGGCGTGCTCGAGGTTGCTCTTGGTGCACTCGAGGATGTGACGGTCGATCAGCTCGCAACTGAACGGCCGGTGGCGCATCGCGATGAGCGTGGCCTTGAGCGAATCCTGGATGCTGGCGAAATGCGCACAGAGCAGCGCCCCCGGAGGCGGCAGCGGCTCGACGTTCAGCTCGAACTCGACGCCGAAGAACAGCGTGCCCTCGGAGCCGGCGATGAGGCGGCAGAGGTTGAACGGCTGGTCGGAGGCCGGATCGAAGACGCTGCACTCCATCAGCCGGTCGAGCGCGTAGCCGGTGTTGCGGCGTGTGACCTCGGGCTTCGGGTAGTTGTCGCGGATGAGCCGGCGGTTGGCGGCGTCGCCCAGCAGGTCGCGCACGGTGCGGTAGATTTTCGTCTCGAGCGAGGTTTCCGGGCCCGCGCACTTGGCGGCGAACTGCTCGCGCGTGAGCGGGCCGAAAGTGGCCTCGGAGCCGTCGCTGAGGAAGCCGCGGGTGGAGACGAGATGCTCGCGCGTGGTGCCGTAGACGATGGAGTTGGCGCCGCAGGAGTTGTTGCCCACCATGCCGCCGACCATCGCACGGTTGGCGGTGGAGGTCTCGGGCGTGAAGAACAGGCCGTGGGGCTTGAGGAAGAGGTTGAGCTCGTTGCGGACGACGCCCGGCTGCACGCGCACGCGGCGGCCGGCGGCGTCGAGTGCGCCGATGCGGTTCAGGTGGCGGCCGATGTCGACCACGATGCCGTGGCCGACGACCTGGCCGGCGAGGGAGGTGCCGGCGGCGCGCGGGACGAGTCCGACGTGATGGCGGTGGGCGAAGGCGATGAGCTCGCGCACGTCGGCCTCGGAGCGGGGCAGGGCGACGGCCAGCGGCAGCTCCTGATACTCGGAGGCGTCGGTCGCGTAGAGCGTCCGCATCTTGGCGTCGAAGTGCAGTTCGCCCGTCAGGCGGGCGGCGAGGCCGGCGAGATCGGCGAGATCGGCGGTGTTGCGTTGCGGGGCGGTGCTGCTGGGCGCTGCGCTCATCGGATAATCGGGTTTTTCGTAGGCCGCGGCGGGCGGTTTGGCGAGCCTGCGCATGCGACGGGAGCAAGTTAAGGTGTCTTAACGCGGGCCGCTGTGCCGGTAATGACCGGCGTTTATGACAGAAGAGGCTTGGATAGCCGCGCAGGGGTCGGTTAACTCCGCCCTTACCTTGACCGCCGCCGCGCCCCCACCGCGCCGGCCAACCCACCTCACTCCCCCATGAAGATCGGAATCGTCGGTGCCGGCAAAGTCGGCGCCACCATCGCCACCCTCCTCGAGTCCTGCAAATTCTGCACGGGCGTCGTCCTCGCCGACGCGCGCGCCAACATCGACCTGAAGGGCCTCAAGAAATCCAAGTTCAAGCAGGTCGACGTGAAGCACACCGCGCAGCTCGCCGGGTTCGTGCAGGGCGTCGACGCCATCGTGAGCGCCGCGCCGTATTTCCTGAACAAGTCCATCGCCGCCGCGTGCGCCAAGGCCGGCGTCAGCTACTTCGACCTCACGGAGGACGTCGAGACGACGAACTTCATCCGCGGGCTCGCGAAGACCTCGAAGGCGACCTTCATGCCGCAGTGCGGCCTCGCCCCCGGCGCCATCAACATCGTGGGCGGCTCGCTGGCCTCCTCACTCGAGCAGGTGCGCCTCTGCGAGATGCGCGTCGGCGCGCTGCCCGGCGACGCCAGCAACCAGATGAAGTATTACCTCAGCTGGAGCACGGCCGGCCTCATCAACGAATACTGCCAGGTCGGCGAGGCGCTCTTCGGCGGCAAGCACGTCGCCACCATGCCGCTCGACGGCATGGAGCGCATCACCATCGACGGCACCGAGTACGAGGCGTTCAACACCTCCGGCGGCGTCGCGACGATGTGCGAGACCTTCGCCGGCAAGGTGCAGGAACTGAACTACAAGACCATGCGCTATCCCGGCCACCGCGACCTGATGAAGTTCCTCCTGCACGATCTCAACCTCGCGCCGCGCCAGGAGCTCGTCACCCAGATCTTCGACCAGGAGGTGCCGCTCACCGAGAACGACGTCGTGGTGTTCTACGTGAACGTCATCGGCCGCGACGCCGCGGGCGGCCTGAAGCAGCGCAGTTTCATCAAGAAGCTGCACGGCGCCGTCATCCAGGGCCGCAAGCTCAACGCCATCCAGCTCACGACCGCCGCCGGCATCGTCGGCGTGCTCGAGCTGTTCGCCAAAAAGAAACTCGGGCCCGGCTTCGTGAAGCAGGAATCCGTTTCGCTGAAGGACTTCCTCGGCACCCAGTGGGGCGGCCAGGTCTACGGCGAATAAGCATCTGTGACCTGGAGGGCCCAGCTCCTGCTGGGCCGCGGCTCGGCCGGAGCCGAGCCCTCCACCCCAATAACCCCAGCACCTCCTACCATCCCCATGGCCTCCCAGAAAACCAAGTCTCCCGCCGCTCTCGCAAAATCCATCTTCCCCCGCCTCGGCCTCAGCCGAAAGATCAACCGGGGCGTCTTCGACGGCGAGTGGTCCGGCTCCGGCAAGCTGCTCTCCAGCTACTCGCCGATCGACGGCTCGCTGCTCGCGCAGATCCGCACCGCCACGCCCGAGGAATACGAGCGCGCCCTCCGCCGCGCCGCCGCCGCCTTCGCGCAATGGCGCACCGTGCCCGCGCCCGCGCGCGGCGAGGTCATCCGCCAGCTGGGCAACGCCCTGCGCGCGGCCAAGGCCGACCTCGGCGCCCTCGTCACGCTCGAGGCGGGCAAGATCGTTGCCGAGGGTCAGGGCGAGGTGCAGGAGATGATCGACATCTGCGATTTCGCCACCGGCCTCTCGCGCCAGCTCTACGGCCTGACCATCGCCTCCGAGCGCCCCGGCCACCGCATGATGGAGCAGTGGCACCCGCTCGGCGTCGTGGGCGTCGTCACCGCCTTCAACTTCCCCGTGGCCGTCTGGGCCTGGAACACCGCGCTGGCCGCCGTCTGCGGCGACGCCTCCGTCTGGAAGCCCTCCAGCTTCACGCCGCTCTGCGCCATCGCCGTCATCAAGATCGCGGAGAAGGTCGCGCGCGCCAATAACGTCGACCCCGCGCTCTTCACGCTGCTCGTCGGCGACGGCGCCGTCGTGGGCGAGCGCCTGCTGCACGACAAGCGCGTGCCGCTCCTCTCCGCCACCGGTTCCACCAAGATGGGCCGCCACGTCGGCGCCGTCGTGGGCGAGCGCCTCGGCCGCACCATCCTCGAGCTCGGCGGCAACAACGCCATCCTCGTCGCGCCCAGCGCCGACCTCGACCTCGCGGCCCGCGCCATTCTCTTCGGCGCCGTCGGCACCGCCGGCCAGCGTTGCACGACGACACGCCGCATCATCGTCCACGAGTCGATCCGCGCGAAGCTCCTGAAGCGCCTCATCGCCGCCTACGAGCAGGTGCAGGTGGGCAACCCCGCCGACGCCGGCACGCTCATGGGCCCGCTCATCAACGCGCAGGGCGTCGCCGACATGCAGGCCGCGCTCAAGGCCGTGCAGGCCGAGGGCGGCAGGATCCTCTACGGCGGCCAGCCGTTGAAGGGCAAAAAATATCCCGGCGGCTGCTATGTGCGCCCCTGCATCGTCGAGGCGCGCCACGACATGCGGATGGTGCACGAGGAGACCTTCGCCCCGATCCTCTACGTCATGGGCTACCGGAAATTCTCCGACGCGCTCGCGTGGCACAACGAGGTGCCGCAGGGCCTCAGCTCCGCCATCTTCACCACCGATCTGCACGAGGCCGAGCAGTTCCTCTGCGCCCGCGGCAGTGACTGCGGCATCGCCAACGTCAACATCGGCACCAGCGGCGCCGAGATCGGCGGCGCGTTCGGCGGCGAGAAGGAGACCGGCGGCGGCCGCGAGAGCGGCTCCGACGCCTGGAAGGCCTACATGCGCCGCCAGACCGTCACGGTGAACTACTCCGACGCCCTCCCGCTCGCGCAAGGCATCAAGTTCGGCCACTGAGACCGGTCGAGTCGCCACCACGAAGAATACGAATCACCCGAAACCAGGCCCGCCGAAACCGGCGGGCCTTTTCTTTGCGGGAGCTGCCGATCGCGGCTCACGAGGACGTGAGCCCTCCAGGACGGAGCCAGCGGAGCACGGCTCACGAGGACGTGAGCCCTCCAGGGCGGAGGCCAGCGATTTTAGAGCCGCGGCGCGTTCGCCGCGGCGGGCCGGCGCAACACCAACTGCAGCGAGGTCATGACTTCGACCGCTTCGTCGCGTTGGTTGAAAGTCGTGCTGCGCACCCGCACGAGGCCGCGGTCGGGTTTTGAGCGTGAGGGACGCTTCTCCACGATCTCGCTGACGACGGTGAGCGTGTCACCGGGCAGGACGGGCCGCGGCCATTCGATCTTGTCCACGCCGAGGCCGATGGAGCCGCCGGCCAGCTGCAACTCGCCTTGCACCATCAGGCGCATCGTCAGCGCCGCGGTGTGCCAGCCGCTCGCCACCAGCCGGCCGAAAACGCTGTGCGGCGCCGCGGCGGGATCCGTGTGAAAAGGCTGCGGATCATACTGCCGGGCAAAAGCGATGAGCTCGGCCTCGGTCACGGTGACGGAGCCGGTGCGATACTGGTCACCGACCTGCAAGTCCTCGAAGTAGCGCATGGGTTAAGGGTGAAAAAGGAGGTCCGTTCGGGTACCCGGCATGGTTTTCTTCTGCTTCGGGAACGCAAGCCCGGGAGCAGGGATTGCAGCTCAGCCCGCAGCAACGGGATGCGGATCACTTTCGGCGCAGTAAGCATTTTCATCGGCGCAAACAGATCGGCTGCAGAGTGGGGCAGAGGCCGGCGGCGGCGTTGAGACCGGGGGGCGCGCCGCTATCCTCGGGGCAGATTCCTGAGCATGGCGCGTCCGCGCGAGGTAGCCGGCGGATGATAGCCCGCTGGGGTTCGATTCCCCAACGCGCCTTCAGGAGCCTCCCGCTTCGGGCGGCGGGGCGCCGGTTTCAGGCGGAAAACCCCGCTGATCACGCGGATGGCACGCGGATTTTGGCTGAGAAGCCCAATTCTCAGACGAATTTTGGAACGCATTTCAAAACCTTGCTCCCTCGTAGGGGCGCGCCTTGTGCGCGCCCGGGCGTGGGCAAGCCACGTCCTTGCACGTCCAAGGGCTTTATCCGCGTCGATCGGCGGTATCCGCGGAAAATCCCGGCTCGATCCTTCCGGTGCGCCACGCCGGCGGCATCCGAACGTCAAAACTTCGTCCCGAGATAGTGCGGGAGCATCTTGCGCCACCAAGGCCAGTCGTGGTTCACGTCGTGGCCCCAGAGGTCGATGGTGTGCGGGATCTGCTTGAGGGAAAGCACGTGGTCGATCGCGACGGACGACGAGGGCTTCTCGTAGGCGCCCTGGCCGGAGACGAAGTGGATGTGCCGCTTCGCGCGGAGCTGGCCGAGCTGGGTCTCGTCGGTGAGGTTGGGGAGGTAGTCGAGCGGGGAGTTGAAATAGACGTCCTCGTCCCAGTAGCCCTGGGTGTAGTCCTTGAGGTCGTAGCTGCCGGACATCGCGATGCAGCCGTCGATGAGGTCGGGGCGGCGGAAGAGGGTGTTGGCGGCGTGGAGCGCGCCGAAGGAGGCGCCGGCGGTGATGATCGGCACGCGGCCCTGGCAGTGGTGGTGGATGAAGGGCGCGACCTCGTCGCACACGTAGCCGTTGAACTGCTGGTGGCGGACGGATTTCTGGCGCGGCTCCACGGCGTCGTTCAGCCAGCTCTCGCTGTTGATGGAGTTGATCGAGAAAACCTTCACCTTGCCCGCGTCGATGAACGGCGCGAGGGCGTCGATCACTTGGAAGCGCTCATACTCGAGGTAATCCGCCGCGGCGGTGGGGAACATGAGCAGCGCGAAGCCGTAGTGGCCGTACACGGCGATCTCCATGTTCTTGTTGAGGCGCGGCGAGTGCCACTGATGGATTTCGCGGTTCATGGAATAAGGGCGATCGGCGGGCGGAGGGGGAACCGCGTCCGGCGACGGGGGCAGGGAAGCGGAGACGATGCGGCGCAGCAAGCCCGGAGGGCGCAACGTGCACGCTGCGCTCATGCACCACGCCGGGCGCGCGGCGCCCCGGGCGGGCTGGGCCGCCGCGCGGCGGTACGTCGCCGGGAGCGCGCGCTCAGATCAGGTGCTTGTCGGCGGGCGGGATGATGATCACGCCGCACTTGGCGCGCTTGATGATGCCGCTCGCCGTGCTGCCGACGAGGAAGTCGTAGAGCTTCCCGTGGCCGTGCGAACCCATGAGGATGTAGTCGACCTTGTTTTTCTCGGCTTCCTCGCGGATGAGCGTCACCGGCGGGCCGATGAGGACCTTCACCTCGCAGGCGATGTTGGCCGTGCGGAACATCTCGCTGAAGGCGGTGAGCTTGGTCTTGGCCGCCTTTTCATTGGCGTCCATGGCCTCCTGGATGACCTCGACCGGCAGGGCATACTCGGCCGTGGCGACGACGGGCGGCTGCACCACGTGGACAAGAATCACCTTGCCGCCGAAGGCGCGCGCGAAACCGACCGCGGAATCGATCACCTCGTCGGTGACCGGGGAGAAATCGACCGGCACGAGGAATGTTTTCATGATGAAAGTATAGACTCCGGCAGGTCCGAGGCCAGCGCAGACCTTGCCCAACGCTGTGCAGTATTTGCCCGCGGCGACGTCTTCGCGTTTGCCAACTTCGCCGCCAAACGGGAGCATGGCGGCGTTCCTTTCCCTTATGGCGCACACACCGTTCCCTTCGCACGTCTGGAAGTTCTTTCGCACCGGCGGGCTCGACCAGGTTTCCCTCGAGACCGCGGCCGATCTGCTCAACCTGGAGCAACTCGACCCGAAGCTCTGGGTCGCGCTGAGCTGCCCCGTCAAGGGGCTGGAACTCGACGAGCGCACGCTCGCGCTCATCGACACCGACGGCGACGGGCGCATCCGCGTGCCCGAGCTGCTCGCCGCCGTCAAGTGGGCCGCCGCCCGCCTGAAAGACGCGGGCACCCTGCTCCCGGGCGGCGGCGCCCTGCCGCTCACGGCCATCAACGACGCCACGCCCGAAGGCCGCATCCTGCTCGCTTCCGCGCGCCAGATCCTTGGCAACCTCGGCAAGAAGGGCGAAGCCGCCATCTCCGTCGCCGACAGCGGCAACACCGCCCAGATCTTCGCCGCCAGTGCGCTCAACGGCGACGGCGTCATCCCGCCCGAGGCGACCGACGACCCCGCCGTGCAGGCGCTCATCAAGGACATCGTCGCCTGCATGGGCGGCACGCCCGACCGCACCGGCTCCATCGGCGTCACCTCCGAGAAGATCGACGCCTTCTTCACCGAGCTCACCGCCTACAACGCATGGGTGGGGCAGAGCGGCGCCAAGGACATCGCCGTGCTCGGCGAGGACACCGACGCCGCGGTCGCCGCGCTCCGGGCCGTGCGCCCGAAGGTGGAGGATTATTTCGGCCGCTGCCGGCTGGCCGCCTTCGACGGCCGCGCCGCCGCCGCGCTCAACCGCAGCGAGGCCGAGTACCTCGCCATCGCCGCCAAGGACCTGCGCATCACGGCCGACGAGGTCGTCGGCTTTCCACTCGCGCGCATCGAGGCGGGCCGGCCGCTGCCGCTGGCCGAGGGCGTCAACCCCGCGTGGGCCGCCGCGCTGGCCAATCTCCAGCGTTCCGCCGTCTCGCCCGTGCTCGGCGCGGACAAGACCGCGCTCAGCGAGGCCTACTGGGCCGCGCTCAACGCCCGGTTCGCCGCCTACGAGACCTGGCTCGGCGGCAAGCCCGGCAGCGCCGTTGAAAAACTCGGCCTGCCCCGCATCCGCGAAATCCTCGAGGGCCGCGGCCTCGACGCGCTCGCCCCGCTCGTCGCGCAGGACAAGGCGCTCGAGCCCGAGTTCAAGGCCATCAGCGACGTCGACCGCCTCACGCACTACCACCGCGACCTCGGCGCACTGCTCCACAATTTCGTCAATTTCGCCGACTTCTACTCGCGCGACAAGTGGGCCGTCTTCCAGGCCGGCACGCTCTACCTCGACAGCCGCAGCACCGAGCTGTGCATCCGGGTTGACGGCGCCAGCCCGCTCGCCGCCATGAGCAAGACCTACATCGCCTACTGCACCTGCACCCGCGCCGGCGGCAAGACGATGGCCATCGCCGCGTGCTTCACGCAGGGCGACAGCGATTATCTCTTCACCGGCCGCCACGGCGTCTTCTACGACCGCGCGGGCGACGATTGGGACGCCGTCGTCACCAGCATCGTCGACAACCCCATCAGCATCGGCCAGGCGTTCTGGTCGCCGTACAAGAAATTCATCCGCCTGATCGAGGAGCAGGTGGCCAAGCGCGCCGCCGCCGCCGAGGCCGAGTCCTCCGGCAAGCTCGCCACCGCCGCGGAAAAGACGGCCAACGCCGACAAGGCCGCCGCCGCCCCGCCGAAGAAAATCGACGTCGGCACGGTCGCCGCCCTGGGCGTCGCCGTCGGCGCCATCGGCGGTGCGCTCGGCGCCATCGCCACCGGTCTCGCCAAGCTCGCCGTCTGGCAGCTGCCGCTCGTCGTGCTCGGCCTGATGCTCATCATTTCGCTGCCCTCGATGGCCATCGCGTGGCTCAAGCTCCGCCAGCGCACGCTCGGGCCGCTGCTCGAGGCCAACGGCTGGGCCATCAACGGCCGCGTGGCCATCAACATCCCGTTCGGTTCCGCCCTCACCGACATGGCGAAGAAGCCCGCCGGCGCGAAGCTCTCGCTCGAGGACCCCTACGAGGACAAGGCGGCCGCGCGCCGCCGCCGGCAGATCATCCTCGGGGGACTCCTCCTCGCCGCCCTCGCCGCCGCCGCGTGGATCCGCTGGGACGCCACCCGGCATCCCGGCGCCGACGGCAAGCCGCGCTACTTCTGGCAGGAACGCCCCGCGCCCGCCGTGCAGGTCGCGACCCCCGCCACCGAGCCGGCGAAACCCTGAAGCCCCGGCGCGCTTCCGAAAAGGTGGAGCGGATTGACCTCCACCGAGCCGGAGGCGACATCGGATATCCGCGCAGAACGCGTTGAGGTCAACGCGTTCCACCCGCGCTCACTTCGGAAGGTAGGGCGAGGCGTCCCGCCGAGCCGCGGTACCGGGGCGTGTCTCGCCCGCACCGGGGGCGCGCGAGGTGCGCTCCTACGCCATTCTGTTTCCCTGGTCCTGTCTTCTTGGAATCGGATTTATCTCCGAAAATCCGCGTTCATTCGCGTGATCCGCGGAGTTCTTCTGTCTGCGCCCGCGCTCACTTCGTGATGCAGAGGAAAAGGTAGGGCGAGGCGTCCCGCCGAGCCGCGGTACCGGGGCGTGGCTCGACCGCGCCCGGGCGCGCACGAGGTGCGCCCCTGCAATTCCATGAGCGAGGATCAGCGCAGATCAGGGCGCGTGTTCAAACCCGGTTTGTCATCCTGAGCGACGCGAAGGATCCACGGCATCGAAGGCCATATCGCGAGCGAAAATAGGGATTCTTCACTTCGTTCAGAATGACAGGTTGAGTTGATTGGTGGGGTTAGAAGACGCACCCTGGTGGTTACCCACGGCGCGTGCCGCCCGCGCTCACTTCGTGATGTAGAACGGATTCGGGAGCTTGAACGTTCGCTCGGCGTAGCCGCCGTTCAGGTCGCTCCGCTGGTCGCCGATGTTGGCGATGATCGTCCAGCCTTCCTCGGTGTATTTCTTGCGCATCGCGGTCTTGAACGCCTCGGTGGTCTGCGCCGGCTCCACCGGCTTGAAATGGATGGCGAGGTAATCGGTGAAGCCGTCGGCGTGCAGGTTTTTCTCCGTGCCGGGGCGGTCGGACTCCTTGCGACCGGTCAGGAAGATGACGGCCACGCCGCGCGCGCGCGCGGCCTGGTAGATGCGGCGCACGGGCTCGATGACCGGGGCCCGCGCCTCGGCCACCCAGGCGTCCCAATGGTCGGGCACGTAGCCGAAGTCCTGGGCGCGCATGTGCGGCAGGTTGGAGAGCGTCGTCTCGTCGATGTCGAACACGAGGGCGAGTTTCTGCCCGCGTTGGGCCGTGCGCTGGAGGATCCACGCCTCCGCCACGGCGGCATCGTGCGCCAGGTCCTGCTCGTAATAGCCTTGGTCGATGTAGGCTTTGATCTCCTGCTTGAGCAGGTAGAGGTTCTGCGGCTCGCGGGAGGCCGGCGCGGAGGAGCAGCCAAAGAGCGCCAGCGCGAGCAGGGCGGGCAGCCAACGGAGGAAAGGCTTGTTCATGGGGCGGTGATTCCGGCGGGACCGGAAACGGGGACGGCCAATGTGAAGGATTTTGCCGCCGGGCGGAAGACGAGAATTGATGGAGGGCGAAGGCGAGAGACTTGAGGCTAGAGGCTGGAGGCTAAAGGCTAGAGGGCAGGGGACGGAGAACAGAGGGCAGGGGACGGAGAACAGAGGACGGAGAACGGAAGGCAGAATTCAGAAGCCAGGAAACCGGGAGGAGATTTTTTAACCACTGATGGGCACTGATCGGCACTAATCTCGGAGGGCAGGGCCGAAGGGTTGGCCACAAAGAGGCGCAAAAGGGCGCAAAGAAACCCGGGCTGAGCGCCTTCGGTCGGCCTTCGCGCGCGGCAACGATGCGGGACGCAGAGGACGGGGAGCGGATTGGGCTCACGCAATCGGTGGCAGGTGGTTGGGCCCGCCTTCGCCCAGCGGGCTTCGGCGAGGCTCGTCCAGACGCTGCGCGTCAGGTGAGGAGGAGCTTTTGCAGGCGACGGACGAGCTTTGCTTCATCCCGGCGGCGCAGTTCGTGTGCCCACGGAGCGCGGCAGCGCGGAGATGGTCAGCCCGTGGTTTGCGTCAAGGGCTGGCCCTGGAGCAAGGCGGAAGGGTGGACGCAGCGGGTGCCCGGTGGGCGGCGAGGACACAAACGCGATAGCCGTCGGACGAGCTTTGCCTCAACCCGACGGCGCAGTTCGTGTTCCCAAACGCGAATCACCTTCCAGCCCTTGGCGCGGAGCAGGCGGTTCACCTCTTTGTCGCGGACCCTGTTGCGGGCGATCTTCTCGCGCCAGAAGGCAGCGTTCGTCTTGGGCTTCGTGCCGTGCTGCGGGCAGCCGTGCCAGAAACAACCGTCGACGAAGACGGCGACGTGGAGGCGGGGGAAGACGAAGTCGGGGCGGACGCCGCGGGACAACTTTGAACGCCCAACGCCCAACTTTGAACGTTCAGAGTTGGAGGTTGAGGGTTGAAGGTTGAACCGGATCATCTGGCCCCGTCTCCAGCCCGTGATGTCATTCGCCCGGAAAACCTGAATCAGCCGCAGTTCGGTGCCCTTGTTGCCGGCACCACGAATCAGAGACATCACCGCCGAGCGTTTCTTCTTGGTGAAGATGTCTGGCATCGGCGGGTTCAGTTTCTCAACGGATTGGCAGATAGATCCTGAAGCAAGGCAAATTCCCGTTCGAACGTAAGCTCGAGCACATCGTTAGAGGAGTCGGGCGAAACGGCCCAAAAGTTACGCTGCGTAACTTTCCCTAAGCAAACTCCCTCTTCACCCTGATGAACACCGGTCAGAATCAAGACACGGTGGCCTTCCAGTGAATCCGTAGCTTTCATGGCTGAGTTCTAGTGGGTCTTCCGCGCTTTGCCAGGGAGAAAATCACTTCAGTAGATCGGCGACGATCTTGGCGATTTGTTTGGCGAGCAGAGGAGGAACGGCGTTGCCGACTTGACGGTATTGCTCGGTTCTCGGGCCTTCGAAGAGGTAGTTGTCCGGGAAGGTTTGCAGACGGGCGGCTTCGCGCACCGTCAGGCTGCGGCACTGGGTCGGGTCGTAATGGATAAAGTAATGGCCGTCCTTGGAAATATGGGAGACCACTGTCGTAGAGGGGCGGTTGGCCAATTGGACACGGAAGCGGTCGTTAAACTTGGTTTCTTTCAGAGCTGCTTGGACATTTTCGTGCTTGGGCAGAAGCTGCTTTGGCAGATCCTCCAGCAGGGGTGAGCGGTTTTTGGATTTGGCGAATGAGGCAGCGAATAGATAGCGGTGGAGGTCTTTCCGAATGTGGCCTCGGGTCTCGTGATTGCAGATACCGGTCAGCCTTGGATCGCAAAACCAATCAGCATGACGTTTGGGTTTGGTTGCCCCGGGGATATAATTTTGGCCACGGTTTAAATTGGGACTGATCCGCTTAATTGCAGAGAGCACAGCTTCTCGGACCTCGGGCGCTATACTGCTGTTTTGCAGCCAAGCAGCGTCGCCGAGTTCCTGCACGGCCTGCTGCCAAGCGGTGGGAGAGTCGTCTTCCTTGGACAAACCGCTGCGCAGGCGCGGCAGATCGCCGATGACGCTATCGACGGAAACTTCAGGAGTTGTCGCCAAGAGGTCCGGTTGTGTTGCGATGTCGGACCGGATGCCAAGTATGATCAAGCGATGCCTGGCCTGGGGAATGCCGAATTGTTCGGAGCGGATGATGAAGTCTTCGGGGGCGTAGAATCCACCGAGCAGCTCACCTTCAGTCGGAACCAATGGCATCAGACGGTATTCATCGGTCTTGCCTTTGACTGACGAGTTAACTGCGACACGGGGGTTGCGCAGGTCATCCAGAATGCGGTCGAAGATCCGCTCCTCCTTCACTTTGGCCGAAAGAAGGCCTTTGACGTTCTCCATCACAAAAACCGGCGGGCGATGTTCGGCGATGATTCGCAGATAGTGTTTGTAGAGGTGATGCCTTGGGTCGGCGTCGTATTTGGCGCGACCCTCACCGCCAATCACACGCGACCGACCGGCCATGGAGTATGCTTGGCATGGCGGACCACCGATCAAAACCCAGTTTTTGGTCCTTGGTCCTAAAGCCTCTTTGATACGCCGATCTAAAATATCTTCGGGGGCCGACTTTCCGCCCAGTTCGGCGCACCATGCTTCTTTGGCAGCACTAGCGGCTTCTGCGGGATATTGGGCGAACAACGCTTCTCGGATCAGATTTCCTGCCAGATAGTCGTAATATTCAGCAGGAGCTTTCCCCGGCGGAAATTCTCTAACAAACGCCCGCAGCTCCAAGGTGCGGTGCGCGTGCTCATTCATCTCGATGGAGAGCTTGATTTTGAAAGCACGTTCATTGACGGAGCTCAAAGAAGAGAAACCCTCGCCCAATCCACCTGGGCCTGCAAAAAGATCAATGACAGGAACGGGTGATACACTCACGCTTGGAGCAGTTGGCTCACCTTGTGAGCCCGTTCACAAAGAGTCCGCGACTCGATTGATGTCGATACGGAGTCTAAGCAAGTCACTCGCGCCAGGCGATTCATAGTCCTGCAAATGGTCTTTTGCGCAGTATCATTGAGTTTTTGCATCTCTTGAATCGAAGTTAGCTCTTGGGCAATGAGGGGATTTCCCGAAAAAGCGCAATCGATGAACCAAAGCATGAGGGTTTGGCGACCGCTAATGTTCTTGGTTACAGTATAACGTTTCGGGTCTCCTGCAGGTTTTGCGTGGTCGCAGGTTATTTCAGCCCACCACCACAGCCTCGAAATTGCGTTTCGGCGAATATTGCCGGCATAGCGCGTCCAAAGAGCTGAAGGCTTTTGGGTTTGCCAGCGCCATCGAGTGT
Organism: Opitutia bacterium; assembly: GCA_016187925.1. Lineage (GTDB taxonomy): Bacteria > Verrucomicrobiota > Verrucomicrobiia > Opitutales > Opitutaceae > Didemnitutus. Next base: position 18,463 of record JACPIS010000018.1, read on the forward strand.
ATTGAGGGCACGCCACACAGGTCAGATAAGCCCAGAAATCAGGCTCTGTGGCTTCACGCCATGTAAGACCTTCTAGAGCCCGATGAATCGCAACAGCCATTTGTCCATCGCTCGAAACACGAGCGTTCATGGATGGCGATTCACCCACATCATCTACGATGCACAGCAGGGCATCTTGAATGTGCTGTCCTATGAGGTCCAAGTTAAGGTGGGAAATTAAATCGAATTGTTGTATCTTAAGTTCTGCGCGTGGTGCGCCTTTTGCCTCTCTCCAAGGGATTGAAGCTGTGGTGATCAGCCATTCGGCGCTTTTAAGCGCGCTACGATTTGTAAGTTTGAAACTCATGAGCCCCCCTTCGCTTCAGGCTGGAATCGCAAAATTCCATGCACACGAGATAAATTCTGCCCGGTAAGTATGCAGTGTTGAATGCGCATTGAGAGCACATCCAAGTCATCGGCCTCTAGGTTGTCTACGTTTGGAAGTTGCCACTCGTGTTCAGAGAAGCGCTTGCGCCACATTCCCGCGATGCGCGTTGCGGGCCAGTTCTCCTCTTGTGTGTTCTCATTCCGAATAGACCAGACAAGAACCTTTTCCCATATTTGGAGCCAGAACAACTCGCGCAGTGCTGCACCAGCCAAAGCAACCGGGGAATTGTCACCTGTTCTTAGGAATGTAGTCTCTATGTGCGCACGAAAGCGTGTGTTTAGCCAAACCTTAGGTATTTGGCTGCCACCAGAGAACTCCACATGAACGAATCCTTGGGGCGGTAACTCGTTTTGATCAAAAGCCAGCCAGTCCACAGGAATTGTTACGCCTGTCCAGTCTTCGTCTAGAGCCAAGATGATGGGCTTGGCGGCAAGACCGATAACTGAGCCTTGCGATAATTGCAGATCGTCATTGGTGACAACTTGCTCGGTAGCGAGGAAGAGCACATCCAACGTAGCCACGCCACGAAGGCGATTGAGGGGCACAACAGCGGACACCATACCGTCTTTGTTCGCAGGGTAGAACTTACGAAATTTGGTCTCTTTGCACAATAAGCGTAGCCCAGTCTTAATCTTCGAAATGTTTTCTGTTGGGATCGTATAATCGCGAACTTGTTTGATAGCCGTTTGAATGCTCACGTTCAGGGTGATTTCTCCTTCGGAGCGATTTTGTAGTGAACCGCAATCCACAACTAGGGCCTTTGCCGATTCACTAACGGCGAGTTCTATTCCGCCGAAGCGAACATCGTCGATATGGAATTGGGCATTCTCGAAAACCGTGTGAGGCCATGCGAATGCTTTAATCATGATTGTCCTCCTCTCCAGGCGCCGATTCTTGCGACGCATTATCCGAAGTCATGGTTGCCTTTAAAAGACCTTCACTCACTTCGAAAATCTTTGACGGAAGCTCTTCGGTGGACCCGGAGATGCTGACTAGAGTGTCGCTGGTGAGTTTAGGGATTTCGATGTGCAGTTTCCCATTCGGTAGTGTTGAACTAGGTAAATGGGCAGGGACTATTCGGATTTTCTCTAGCCCAAATCGATCCTCACGACTGGCGGTCCCGGTCTCAACGGCTGGTTCTATCCATAGATCGACTGCAGTCGGCGGTTTATCGGCTTCCACTCTAACTCGTATTTCGAACAAGTATTTGTTTTTACCCCGCTTGAATGATTGAAGGCGCAATTTCGGCTGTCCATCAATTGGTTCAGTATCGGAGCCAATCTTACCGGGTCCGGGGAAGCGGAGTCCCTCTTCAAGGGGTGTTAGGTCATTGTTTGCATCTGGTTGTTCGATGCGGCTATTGCGTTCGAAATAATCTCTTAATTTCTGGAGCAGTTCGCGAACTACAGGCCGGGCAGTTGGCCAGTGTCGCAGGCTGGCGGACTTTTCGTCCCACCTGGTATGGGTTACGTATTCTGAATACCCCAGTAACACGTCCCCGCGAACACCGCTCTCTGAATTATCGCCAGCTCGCCCCCCAAGGGCCAATCCGACGAAGGGGCGGACAAGTGTGCTGCCTGTCATCTTTGCGTATCCGACAACCATGCCCTGCCCGCGGATGCAGGCGACCTTGTGGCTGAAATCTTCTCTCACGCTGTCTTCGTCTGTTGTGAAAGACATGCCTGCGATTACGTGGGTTTGCTTCTCCTTCGTCTTCTGGGGCGGTGGTCCGTGAGGGACCAAGAAATGTATCTTTTCCGGCGAGACATCGCTTGGGATGGGCTTACCGCTATTCATGCGCGCGTAGAGAGCAATGAACGGTTGGTAATGGTGTAAGTGCTCTTTGGCATTCTGACTTTTCCCTGTAGGACCTTCTGTCGTTACTTCCAGTCGCCCATCAGTAATTGCAGGCCAAAAATATCGAGCAGCATAACGAGCAATTTTCACATGAGCCGGGATCGCCTCATCTTCCTCGCTTTCTGGTTCTTGCCAGAAGGGAATGAGAATTGAGGTGCCTGTATCATTTGCATTGGTGCGCTGGTCTAAGCCCAGTTTGGCCGCAATCATTTGTGCCTTCTCATTTATGATCGGGCGGCACCAACCATCTTGAGTATCTCCCCCGTATCCTAAACCGCGGAAAGGTTTGTTCTGACTAAAATGTGGGCCGAGACGTGCCTGTGCTGCTAGGCGATGGATGGTTTTCTCATGAGGGATAGAAAGACGAGAAAAGAACACGACGGTCTGCACGCTTGACGCCGCCCACAAGACGGCCTTTCCCAAACCATAGGTTCCACCAGATCCGAGGCCCTGCTTTTCGCGGCGAGCGTCGTCTCTGGCTAACGCAATATAGGCTTTCGGCGGCTGCCCTGGCCAACGGCGCTCTTCTTCCTCGTTTTTTACGGCTTCCGGGCCAACCAACCCTGTGGTTCCACATTCGGTTATTTCCATTACCTGAATGGGCTGGGAGACAAGAAATTTTGGGTCGCCGAACTCAGCCGGTTCTTCTCTTGCCAAGCGAATTCGATTCGCGGCCTCAACACGGGCACATAGGTCCTGCCAACCCAATGCCTTTAAAAAATTGTCCCTGGTTCCAGAACTAGAAATACTGTGGAGCTTGAAGTGAACTTGCGCAGGTTTTCCATTTAATGCGGCGTCCAGTGAGTTCTGAAGCACTTCTCGAACAAAAACCTCATATGGGGAGATCGTATGATCGCCTTCGATAATGATTCTGGATTTCGAGGCTGCGTCACTATCGCCGGCCGGAGAGCGCTGCTGAAATTCCCAGTTCATCGTTGATTATACCTTTACGTTGTAAGCCAGTGGATTTTTATTTCGTCAGTAAGCTGCTTAAATTCGGTGTCGCCAGTTACCAGTTCGGCCTTCTTTTCTTTCGCAAGTGCCGCGGCGAATGCATCAGCTAGGCTCAGACGGTGGTTTGCCTTATAGATGGCGGCTTGGCGGGCGAGTTTGAGGTCGTCGCCGATGCCAACGATATCGATGGGCAGGCTGGCGATGATCTGGGCGTGTTGTTCGGCGGCCTCTTGGGACACTTCGCGCATGGTGCTGTAGTAGACCTCAGCCCAGTTGACGGACGTCATGTAGAGCCGATGCTTTTCCCGACTGGCTTGGTCGAGGAGTTCCTCCACGGCTTCCGCCGCTGGTTCATCCTCGAAGAAGGCCATCAACGCCCAGCTGTCTAGAACACGATTGGCCATGTCAGAGAGCCCTCTCGTGTTTACGATCTGCCATCATGGATTTCATAACGCCGCGGCCCCTGAGGGAACCGCGCAGGCTCTTGATGTAAGAGCGGGTGATGGGCCGGAGGAGGATGCCTTCCGGGGTCATGGTGACCGACGCCTTTGTGCCTTCCTCGATCTCGAACTCCTTGCGAAATTTCGCAGGGATCACGACCTGGCCCTTGGTCGTGAATTGAACTGTTTCTGACAGGAGGTTGGTTTGCACAGTCAAAAACTGACGGAAAGACAAAAGTAAGTCAAACGAGAATAGTAGGAATTGCGGGAGATGTTAGACACTTAGTGTTCTGTGGGAGTAGGCCTGCACCTCCCGGCGCGAGCGGACATTCTCTCCAAATTCCCTGAGGGCGAGTTCGGTGACTGGCACCTGCGGAGCCTAGCGGAATGTCGACTATCAGGCCACGGACGATGAGTCACAATTCAGGGGAAATGGATCCAATGGCCCCGCCGCCGCTCGCCGGGCTTCCGACTTCGCCGAGGCTTCGACGGACAAGATGGCGCGGCAAGCTGAATGGGCGGCATGGGCGGGGTGGAGCTCGTGGACGGGGTGGCTGGTCTTTTGGGGCTTGGCTCGATGGGGGCGGGGCGTAGCTTTCCGGGCCACGGGCCGCCACTTGTCGTATGGCCGCGCCCAATCCACAGAAGACAGAGAGCCGAGTTCGGAAGACAGCGGAGGAATCGTTGATTCCGGTGCATGGCGGCTACCGGCACCTGAAGAGCTTTCAGATTGGGCAACTGGCGTTCGATGTGACAGTGCGGTTCTGTGATCGCTACATCAGTCCGCGCAGCCGGACGCATGATCAGATGGTGCAGGCGGCGCGAAGCGGCGTACAAAACATCGCGGAGGGCAGCAAGGCCAGCGGCACCTCGAAGAAGATGGAGTTGAAGCTCACGAACGTGGCGCGTGCGAGCTTGGAGGAACTGAAACTGGACTATGAGGATTTTCTAAGGCAGCGCGGGCTGCCGCTCTGGCCGGAGAATGACCCGCGCCGAAAGGCACTGGTGGCCCGGCGGTGCTGCACGGCAGAGGAGGTGGCGGCGTGGGTGAGGGAGGTGAGGAATGGACGCTATGGACGGAATGGACAGAGCGCGGCGGAGCGGGCGTCCATGAAGTCCATCCAGTCCATGAGCTATGCCGAGATCGCGGCGAACGCGGCGCATGTGTTAGTCGGGGTGGCGTGTGCGCTGCTGGACCGCCAGATCGAGCGGCTGGCGGCAGACTTCGAACGAGAGGGTGGATTCACGGAGCGGCTGTATCGCGTGAGGACGCGGCGCCGGCTGGGGTGAGGGCCCCGCCTTCGCGCGAGGCTATGCGGAGCGAGCGGGATGGGCGCACCCGGCCCGCGGGGACGCGGGCCCTCCGTAATGAAGAAGGCGGGATCGGCGATCCCGCCCTACATCACTTCAGCGCGAGGTCGTTTCTTTTGACCTCTTTGATCGTCCACTTGGTGACCGTTAATCCTTTGGCGGTTCGTGTCGAAACCGGGACGGGTGTCAGATCAAAATCAATCTCCCTGTTTCTCGCTCCCGAGCGGCCGTCGAGGGAGACGTGGACTGATTTCGGCATGTCCTTCTCCTTGGCGGAGACTTCGAGGTAGACGATCTTGGAGTTCTCGGACTTGGCGAGGGGGTAGAGCTTGTCGCGGGAGAGGCCGCCGATCTGGAATTTCTTGGCGAAGGCCTTGCCGGACTCCCCGTCCTGGTAGATCATCGTGTAGAAGGCCGTGTCGCCGTCCTTGGGCCAGATGGCGATGTGGAGGATGTCGCGGCCCATGAAAACCTTGTCGGCGACCTTGGTGACCTTGAGCGAGCCGTCGCGCATGATGGTGAGCACGGAGTCGAGGATGGTGCACTCGGTGACGAACTCGTGCTGGCGCCAGTTGAGGCCGATGAAGCCGTCCTCGCGGTTGACGTAGAGGCGCTGGTTGGCGGAGACGACCGCGGAGGCGTCGATCTGCTCGATCTCGTCGTAGCTGGTGCGGCGCTTGATGCCCTTGCCGTATTTCTCGGCGAGCATCTCGAACCAGGCGACGGCGTAGGCGGTGAGATTCCTGAGGTGGCCCTTGGTCTCCCTGATGCCGTCCTCGATCTTGGCGATGGCCTCGTCGGCTTGGAAACGGTTGTAGGCGGAGATGCGTTTGATGCGGATCTCGGTGAGGCGGACGATGTCGTCGTCGGTGACCTCGCGGCGGAGTTTCTTGAGGTGGGGCTTGAGGCCGTCGCGGATGGCGGTGAGGACGGCTTCCCAAGTCTTGCACTTCTCGATGTCGCGATAGATGCGCTCCTCGATGAAGATGCGTTCGAGGGAATCCCAGTGCCACTGCTGCTCGAGCTCCTCGAGCTTGATCTCGAGTTCGCGCTTGAGGAGGGCCTTGGTGGCGTCGGCGCTCTGCTTGAGGATGTCGCGCACGCCGAGGAACTGGGGCTTGTCCTCGCCGGTCTTGGGGTCGCGGACGATGACGCAGGCGGCGGGCGAGAGCTGGATCTGGCAGCTGGTGAAAACGTAGAGCTGCTGGATGACCTTCTCGGGCTCGGAGCCCTGCGGGAGGTGGATAAGGATCTCGACCTTGTCGGCGGTGTTGTCGTCGACGTGCTTGATCTTGATCTTGCCCTTGGCGTTGGCGGCGAGGACGGACTCGATGAGGGACTCGGTGGTGACGCCGTAAGGCAGCTCGGTGACGGCGAGCAGATACTTGGAGCGCGCCTCGATCTGGGCGCGGACCTTCACCTTGCCGCCGCGTTCGCCGTCGTTGTATTCGGCGAAGTCGGCGGTGCCGCCGGTGGGAAAATCGGGGAGGATGCGGAAGGTTTTTCCCTGCAGGTGGTTTACCGCCGCGCGACAGAGGTCGTTGAAATTGTGCGGAAGGATCTTCGTGGAGAGGCCGACCGCGATGCCGTCGGCGCCCTCGAGGAGGACGATGGGGAACTTGGCGGGGAGCGTGATGGGCTCCTTGTTGCGGCCGTCGTAGGAGAGCTGCCAGGCGGTGGTCTTCGGGTTGAAGAGGACGTCCTTGGCGAAGTTGGTCAGGCGGGCCTCGATGTAGCGGGGCGCGGCGGCCTCGTCGCCCGTGAGCATGTTGCCGTAGTTGCCCTGCGGCTCGATGAGCCAGCCGCGCTGGCCGATGGCCACGAGCGCGGCGCCGATGGAGGCGTCGCCGTGCGGGTGGAGCTTCATCGTGGCGCCGACGACGTTGGCGACCTTGTGGAAGCGGCCGTCGTCCATGTCCCAAAGGGTGTGGAGCACGCGGCGCTGGACGGGCTTCAGGCCGTCGTCGATGTGCGGGACGGCGCGGTCGAGGATGACGTAGCTGGCGTAGTCGAGGAACCAGTTGCGGTAATGCTGGGCGAGCGGGGCGTGGTCATCCTGGACCTTTTCGCCCTTCGGACGCTTGGGCGGGGGCGGAGCCTCCGCCGCGGGAGTCGCGGGTTGAACGCCGGGAGTTGAAGGCTCGGCAGCGTCAGGGCTGGCCTTGTCACTTGGCCCTTGGCCCTTCTCACTTGCCGCCGGCGTCGCCGTGGCATCGAGCGGCAGCTCGGGTTGGTCGTTGTTGGGTTTCTTGCGCTTGGGCATCTAGGAGAGGAGAAGTTTCAAGTTACAGGTAGCAAGTAACAGGAAGGAAAGTCTGGATTCTTCGCTTTGCTCAGAATGACAAAGGGTGGTTCGGGCTCTTGGTGTTTGGACCTTGGGACTTGGCACTTGAAGCCGTCAGGCTTCCACCAGGTCCTTTTCGACGCGGAGGTTGTCGATGATGAAGTCCTGCCGCTCGGGCGTGTTCTTGCCCATGAAGAAGGCGAGGAGCTCGTCGGAGCTGTAGAGGTGGTGGAGGTTCACCGGTTCGAGGCGGATGTTCTCGCCGATGAAGTCCTTGAACTCGCCGGCGGAGATCTCGCCGAGGCCCTTGAAGCGGGTGATCTCGTGGCTGGCGCCGAGCTTCACCATGGCGGCCTGCTTCTCCTGCTCCGAGTAGCAATAGATCGTCTGCTTCTTGTTGCGGACGCGGAAGAGCGGCGTCTCGAGGATGAAGAGGTGGCCGTTGCGGATGAGGTCGGGGAAGAACTGCAGGAAAAACGAGATCAGCAGCAGCCGGATGTGCATGCCGTCGACGTCGGCGTCGGTGGCGATGACGATCCGGTTGTAGCGCAGGCCGTCCATGCCCTCCTCGATGTTGAGGGCGGACTGGAGCAGGTGGAACTCCTCGTTCTCGTAGATAACCTTTTTGGAGAGGCCGTAGGTGTTGAGCGGCTTGCCCTTGAGGGCGAAGACGGCCTGCGTCTGCACGTCGCGCGTGGCGGTGAGGGAGCCGGCGGCGGAGTCGCCCTCGACGATGAAGAGTGTGCTGTCCTCGGCGCGCTCGTTGCGGTCGCCGAGGTGGAGGCGGCAGTCGCGGAGCTTGCGGTTGTGCAGCGAGGCTTTCTTCGCGCGCTCGCGGGCGATGTTGCGGATGCCGGCGAGTTCCTTGCGCTCGTGCTCGTTCTCCTCGATCTTGCGCCGGATGGTCTCGGCGGCCTCGCGGTTCTTGTGCAGCCAGGTGTCGAGCGACTGCTGCATGAACTTGCCGACGAATTCCTTCAGCGACGGGCCCTTGGGGCCGAGGTCGGCGGAGCCGAGCTTGGTCTTGGTCTGCGACTCGAAGACCGGCTCCTGCACGCGGACGGCGACGGCGGCGTCGATCGACTGGCGGACGTCGGCGGCGTCGTAATCCTTCTTGAAATGGTTGCGGATGGTCTCGACGAGCGCCTCGCGGAAGGCCGCGAGGTGCGTGCCACCCATCGTGGTGTGCTGGCCGTTGACGAACGACCAGTATTCCTCGCCGTAGTGGTTGCCGTGCGTGAAGGCCACCTCGATGTCCTCGCCCTCGAGGTGGACGATGGGGTAGAGCGGCTCGCCCGAGAGCTCCTTGGTGAGCAGGTCCTTCAGGCCGTTCTCGGACTTGAAGGGCTTGCCGTTGAGCGTGAGCGTGAGGCCGCGGTTGAGGAAGGCGTAGTTCCACAGCATGTCCTCGATGAACTCCGTGCGGAACTTGAAGTCCTTGCCGAACAGCGCCTCGTCGGGCGTGAACTCGATCAGGGTGCCGTTGCGCTCGTCGGTCTTGGTGACCTTCGTCTGCGACTTCAGCCTGCCCTGGGCGAACTCGACGACCTTGGTCTCGCCGTCGCGGATGGCCTGGGCGCGGTAATTGAGCGAGAGGGCGTTGACGGCCTTCTGGCCGACGCCGTTCAGGCCGACGGCCTTTTGGAAGGTTTCGGAGTCGTACTTGGCGCCGGTGTTGATGATCGAGACGCAGTCGACGAGCTTGCCCAGCGGGATGCCGCGGCCGAAGTCGCGCACGCGCACGCTGCGCTCGGCGAGCTCGACCTCGATCTTCCGGCCCGCGCCCATCGTGAATTCGTCGATGGAGTTGTCGATGGTCTCCTTGAGCAGGACGTAGATGCCGTCCTCGGCGTGGGTGCCGTTGCCGAGCCGCCCGATGTACATGCCCGGGCGGAGGCGGATGTGCTCGAGGGAGCTGAGGGTCTTGATGCTGGCTTCGGTGTAGTTGGAGGCCATGTGGTGTGTCGTGGGAGAAACCGGGCCCGGCGGCGGGCCCGGAACCTAGAAGAGGCCCGCGGCGCGGCCTGACAAGCGCAATTCCGCTCCGAAGGCCGGGCGAAAACCCGACGACCGCGGGCGGGGCGCATCGCATTCTGCGGCGGATCTGTCGAAAACTTCCGGCGGCTCGTCGCTCGCGGGTGGCCGTCCGCGGTCCGTCGGACAGCTTGGCGGCATGCACTCGATCATCGCGCGCTGGTGTCCGGTCCTGTTGGTTTCCGCCCTGCCGCTGATGAGCGGCTGCGCCTCGGACCAGACGGCGCAGAAAAAACCGCCGGAGACGGTGACGCTCAACATCGACCCGGAAGAGACGATCACGCTCCGGCCGACGACCGGCAGCAACATCCCGCGCAAGGTGAAGGCGAAGGATCTCATCTCCGGCGATCGCACGAAGAAGTCGCAGACCGAGACCTACGACGCCGAGGATCTGATCCGTGTGCCGCCCGGCCGCACGCCCGAGCGCGGACCACGCGGCTGAGCGCGGCGGCGGCAGGGGGTTTCGGTTGAGCCGGGGGGCAGACAGGCGCTACACCTGCTTCGCACGGATGCGGCGAATTGTTTCGGTTAGGGGATTTCATCCGTTGACCGCGCGGCGGACCTTTACTTATCTGCCCGCTCAAAACCAATGAAACTACGCCTCATTACCCTGTTCAGCGTCCTCTTCCTCGCGCTCCTGGCCGGCTGCGCCACGAAGTCCACCACAGCCTCGGTCGATGGCGGCAAGAAGGAGGAGAAAGAGGAATACGTCACGCTCCCTCCGGCGACCGGCAGCAACCTGCCGCGCCGCGTGAAGAAGTCCGACCTGCTCGCCGGCAAGGTGCCGGATGCCGGCAATGCCCAGCAGGTGGACAAGGATGAGTTCGCCCGCAGCCTGCGTCCCGGCCGCGCCGTGGATAAGGGCAATTGATCATCCGGGATTTTCCTCGCGAGGCGCGGCCATGTGCCGCGCCTTTTTTATTTTTCGCTGTGCCAGTGCGGCCGGTCCGGCGGGGTTGACGTCGTTGCCCGCGACGGGAAGCCTCCGCGCATGAAGGTCACGTATTACCTTGAGGTCACGTCGTCATGGTGTTTCTGGGTGGAGCCGGTCTGGGCCGAGCTGAAGCGGCGCTACGCCGGGCGCGCGGAGTTCCACTGGAAAATCGCGCAGATGCGCCCGGAGGATTTCCCCGCGTCGCGGGCGCAATGCGACTGGTTCTACCGGCGCAGCGGCGGCACGGTGATGCAGTCGCCCTTCATGCTCGATTCGGGCTGGCTCCAGCCGGAACGGCAAGGGCGCTGCGAGGCGCCGAATCACGTGGCGGAGGCCGGCAAGGATTTCGGCTTCACCGGCGACGAGCTCCGGCTGGCGCTCACGCACGCGGCGCTGCGCGAGGGCGCGAAGATCGGCGATCTGGCCACGGCGGTGAAAATCGCCGCGCGGGCCGGCCGGCTCGACGCGAAAAAGCTGCGCGCCGCCGCGGAATCGGCTCCGGTGAAGCACCGCGTGGCGGCGGGCACGGCGGAGTTTTTTGCGCACCAGATCAACCAGCGCCCGGCCTTCGTGCTGGAGGATGCCATCGGCGACAAGGCCGTGTTCTCCGGGCTCGTGCGGATCGAGCCGCTCGCGGCCACGATCGACACGATGCTGGCCGACACGGCGGCCTATGCCGCGCACCGCGCGCACCGCGCGCACCACGGCGCTCCGCCCGCCTGACGGCTGCGCATATCTTGCGCCGCCGCGGCGCGCGCGATCGGCGGGACAATCCATGCACAGCCAAGGGCCGCGCGAATTTCACCAACGCATGCGGAGGTGACGCGCAGGGCTTCGGCTAGCATCAGGCCGCAAACCTGAATGAACTGTATGAAATACAAATCCGTATTCGGTGCCGCGCTCGCGGCGCTCCTTATCGTTGTCCCGACGGTGCGCTCCGCGCCCGCCGGCACCTGGTCGGCCCGCCTGGGCGTCACCTACCTGGACATGGCGAACAAGTCCGACGCGTTTACCGCGCTTGCGACGAACTTCCCGTCGGGCGCGGTGCATGTGAGCGACAAGACCATCCCGGAGATCGATTTCTCCTATTGGATCACCGAGAATTTTTCCGCGGAGCTGGTGCTCACCATCCCGCAGAAGCACAACGTCTCGCTCGCGGGCGTCGGCCACCTTGGCACGTTCAAGCACCTGCCGCCGACCCTGCTGGCCAAATATCATTTCAGCACGCCATCGGACAATTTCCGTCCCTACGTCGGTGCCGGCGTGAACCTCACGCTCATTTCCAGCGTGAAGCTGCAGGTGGCGACCGTGCCGCTCGACCTCGAGAGCTCCAGCGTCGGCCTCGCCGGCCAGGTGGGCTTCGATTACGAACTCGGCGGCGGCAAATACCTCAACGTGGACATCAAGAAGGTCTACATCCGCAGCGACGTGATCGCCGGGGGCGCGAGCCTCACGACGGCCAAGCTCGATCCGCTGCTCTACTCGATCGGCTTCGGTTGGAGATTTTGACGGGAGTTTGGGGTGACCCAAACGCCCCAAAATAAACAGGGCGGGCTGCGTGGAGCCCGCCTTGTTTTTTGGAAAGCCGGATGCAGTGACACCGCATGCCGGCGGGGCGGGGTGCAATGCTCCGCCCCGCGCCCGGGCGTCGTCAGCGGCGGGCGCGATCCCGCGGCGGGGATCTCAGGCGATCTTGCGGTAACTCTCCGGCGGGATCTTGAACCGGTGGCCGGAGTCGAGGTCCGTGAAGATGTGCCAGGGACCGTGGTCGGCCGTGTGCACGAAGACTTCGAGGACGCGACCCTTCTCGTAGGAGTATTCCTCCATCGCCAACTGGTGGTCGGCATGCTCGATGGCCTCGCCGAGTTCGCCGCTGTGCGGCTGGGTGATTTCAATTTTCCATGTCATGGGAGCAAGCGAGTTGAAGCTCTCGCGTCGTTGACAAGGCGCTTGGTCCGCCGGACGCCGCATTTGCGGAGCCCGGTAAGCGTCTCGGGCGCGGGCGGATGATTGCCGCGTGCGCGGGCTTGGTCAAGCGCCCCGACGGGAAAGTTCTTCACGCGCCGCCGCCGGAGCGGCGTCCGGGGTGAAGCGCGCGGGCTGAACAGGAATTTTACAAGCCGCTGCCCGCCGATGGGGATTTGTTCCGCAAAAAATCTTTTGCCGGCCCCGGCTCACTTGGAACCGGCGAACCTGTCGGCCGGACCAACGTCTTGACCTATGAAAACGCGAACCATCATTCTTCCACTCCTGGCGGCCTTCGCTCTGGGCAGCAGCGGGTGCGTGGGCACCGGGCCGAACACCCAGCAGGGCGCCGTGAGCGGCGCGGCCTTGGGGGCGCTGGCGGGCGCCATCATCGGCAACAACAGCGGTGGCAACGGCGCCTCGGGCGCCGCCATCGGCGCGGCCGCAGGCGCCATCATGGGCGGCACCATGGGCAACGCGGCCGACCACGAGCGCGGCACGGTTTATGGTGGCGGCGAGACCGCGTCCGCCAGCACGACGGTGGTGCAGTCCGTGCCGGCGATGCCGGCGCCGCGGCAGGAAGTCGTCGTCGTGCAACCCGATCCCGAGGCGATCTGGGTGCAGGGTTATTGGGAATACGAGCCGCGCGGCTATGTGTGGATTGCCGGCCATTGGGAAGTGCCGCCGCGGCATTACCGCTATTACGTGCCGCCGCACTGGGCGCGCCACCAGCATGGCGGCTATGTCTACGTGCGCGGCACCTGGCAGTAAATCGCCCGCAGTCCCTTCTTCCCCGAGCCCGCCCCGTGCGGGCTCTTTGGTTCAGGCCGCGGCGGGCACCTGCGCGGTGTAATCCCGCCGGAACGAGCGCTGCGCCAGCACCAGCGAGAGCAGCGTGAAAGCCGCCCCCACGAAAAACGGCGTGCCCGCCAGCCAGCCGGGTTTGCCCGGACCCACGGCCCAGCCGAAGCTCCAGGTGGAGATGAACGGCCCGGGGATGCCGGCAAAACTCGCCAGCCCGGCGAAGACGCCCTGCACGCCACCCTGCTCGTTGGCCGGGACATGCTTGGTGATGTAGGACTGCAGCGCCGGCCCGGAGAGTCCCGCAAAGGCGCCGGCGCACATGATGGCGTAGATCATCCAGCCGTGGCTCGCGAGGCCGTAGCAAATCTGGGCGGTGATCGAGATGACGAAGCCGACGATCACGGCGCGCGTGTCGCCGAGCGCGGGCACGATCTTTTTCACCAGCACGGCTTGTACCAGCCCCGTCAGGACGCCGGTAAACATCAGGGAAAGCCCGATCTCCAGCGGTCCCCATTGGTAGCGGTGGTCGGTGTAGAGCGCCCAGATCGACTGCAGCATCGTCTGGGCGAGCATCAGGATGAAGTAGCTCTCCGCCAGCCCGAGCACGGCGGGGAAGCGTTTCAAGGCGATCAGCGCGCCGACCGGGTTCGCGCGGCCCCAGGAAAATTCCCGGCGGTTCTCCGGCTTGAGCGACTCGGGCAGCACGAAATAGCCCCACAGCCAGTTCGTGGCCGAGCAGCCGGCGGCGACCCAGAACGGCAGGCGCAGGTCGATGTTGCCCAGCAGTCCGCCCACGACCGGCCCGATGATGAAGCCGATGCCGAAGGCCGCGCCGAGCAGGCCGAAGCTTTGGGCGCGCTTTTCGGGTGGCGTGACGTCGGCGATGTAGGCGTTGGCGGTCGAGAGCACGCCGCCGGTGAAGCCGGCGATCAGGCGCGCGACGAACAGCCACGCCAGGCTCGGGGCGTTCGCCATGATGATGTAGTCGAGCGCGGAGCCCGCCGTGGCGATGAGAATGATGCGCCGCCGGCCGAACCGGTCGGACAACGCCCCGAGGATCGGCGAACCGAAGAACTGCATCAGCGCGTAGCTGCTGACGATCCAGCCGTAGGCGTGCGAGCCGGCGGCGATGTCGCCGCTCTGGAACTGCACGATGAGTTTCGGCAGCACGGGGATCAGCAGGCCGAAGCCCACGATCGCGAGCACCAGCGTTACGAAGATAAAGCCCACGGCGGGAGCGCGGGCGGGCGTGGTCGTCATGGCCGTTGCAGTTAGCGTTTGTCCCGGCGCCTAGCAAGCACGCCGCGCTGAGCGGCGCCGCCGCCGGGTGGGCGGCGGAAGAAAAGGGGGCGGTGACCGCCCGGTCGCGCGGGGCCTAGTCTCCGCTCCGCTTGATCCAGCCGTCGACCAGTGCGCGGGCCGCGGCGTCCTGTTTCACCGGACGGCCGTCCGAGCCGAATACGATCTTGTCCTCCGCGATCAGTTTGCCGTCGGGGCCGAAGACCTTGAAATGGGGGATGGAGTGCAGCTCGAACTGGGTCGCCACGGGTGATTTCCAGTCGATGCCCTTCACCTCGGACCGGTTGATGTCGACCTTCACGACGGCGATATCCGCGCGCTCCTGATGCAGGCGGTGCAGCGGTTCGTTGTAGTACTGGCAGGGGCCGCAATACTTGCTGGTGAAGTCGACGACGGTGGTTTTGCCGGGCACGAGGTAGTCGGCCAGGTTGACGGAGGCGCCGTGCGAGATGACGAGGGGCTCGGCGCCCTTGGTGGCGGCCGCGCGGGCCGCCAGCGGCGCGAGGCCGGCGAGGGCGCACGCCACGAGGAGGGAGATCAGTTTTTTCATGGGGAAAGGCTCAATGGTGTTCGCCGCGGTAGCCCTTTTCGCCGGCGCGGACGGGGAACTTCATCCGGTTCTCCTTCGGCGGCAGCGGGCAGGTGGCGAACGGCGTGAACGCGCACGGCGGGTTCTGCGCGCGGTTGAAATCGAGGACGACCTTCCCGTCCTTCGGCCGCGCGGCATAGAGGAAGCGCGAGGCACCGTAGGTCTCGTCGCCGCTGGTCGCATCGGAGATCACGAAGAACAGCTCCTCGTCGCCCTCGTCGATGGGAATCAGCTCGACCGTGCGGCCCTCGTGCGTGAAGACGGCCTTGCCGGGCACCGGCGCCGGCGAGGTCTGGCCGATCATGTTCGTGATGTTCACCTGGTGCGGCGGGTCGAACGGCACCCACTGCGCCTCGATGCGCCACGCCGGATCGATCGGGAAGTAGTCGATCCCGACGAAATTCCTCCGGCGCGGCGACTCGCTGTCGCGCACGCGGAGGAAGAGTTTGTCGCCCCGCACCATCACGTAGAAATTCGCCGTGCCGAAATGGACGTAGGCCGGCTTCTCTCCCTTGTACACCAGTTCGGCGGAGCGGGCCTCGGTGCCGTCGATCTTCGCGTCCACGCCGGCCGCGAGCTCGAGCGTGACGCGGTCGTCCTCGGCATAGGTGATGACACCGAGCTGCGCCGGGCCGGCCGCCAGCCGGATGTCGCTGCCGGCCGCGCTACCGAGCGTGTGGCGGCCGCGGGTCAGCTCATGCCGACCGACGAGCGCCAGCCACGAGTCCGCCGCGGTGAGGCGCGCCGTGCGCTCGGTGCGCCACGTTTCGATCGATTTCGCATAGTCGTCCGCGGCAAACAGCGACGAGGCGAAAGACACCAGCAGGAGGGTGGAAGCGAGCCGACGGCTCAGGCGGCGGGAAAGCATGCGCCCAACTAGTCACGAAATCGGTTCGCTGGCAAATCCTGGAAACGCCGGATCGCTGCCGTGGTCAGTGAGGCCGCAACCTCGCACACGCGGCGGACAGGGCACGGGGCTCGTCAGCGAGGCGGTGCCCCGGGGACGGACGTCGCAAGGGCGCGCGGGGAAGGGCTCAATGCGGCCCGTCGCGGTAGATCTTTTCGCCGGCCCGGATGGGGAACGGCATGCGATTCTCCTTCGGCGGCAGCGGGCAGACAGAGAAAACTGTGAAGACGCACGGCGGATTATGCGCTTGGTTGAAATCGAGGATGACCTTCTCGCCGCTCTTTGGCATGCTGGCGTAGACAAAGCGGGATGCCCCGTAGGTTTCGATCCCGCTGGTTTGATCTGAGATCACGAAAAACAGCAGATCGCCATTATCGCCGATCGGGATCAGCTCGATCGTGTGCCCCTCGTGCGTAAAAACCGCCTTGCCCGGCACCGGTGCCGGCAGGGTCTGGCCGGCCGTATAGGTGATGTTTGTTTGGTGCGGTGGATTGAAGGGCACCCACTGCGCTTCAATGCGCCACGCGGGGTCGATGGGAAAATAGTCGATGCCGGCAAAATTCTTCCGATGTGGTGATTCGCTGTCCCGCACGCGCACGTAGAGTTTACCGTCGCGCGAGAGGATGTAGAAATTTGCTGTGCCAAAGCGGACATAGGTCGGTTTCTCGCTCTGGTAGATCAGCTCGGCGGAGCGGGCCTCGGTGCCGTCGATCTTTGCACCAACGCCGTCGGCGAGGTCGAGGGTGACGCGGCCATCCTCCGCATACGTGATGACGCCAAGGCGGCCGGGTCCTGCGGCCAGCCGGATGTCGTTGCCGGCCGCGCTGCCGAGCGTGTGCCGGCCGTGGCTGAGTTCATGACGTCCGATGAGCGTCAGCCACGAATCCACGGTGGTCAATTCCGCGACGCGTTCGGCACGCCACTTCTCGATCGACTTCACATAGTCGTCGGCGGCGGACAGGGCGGTGGCGGCGGACAACAGGAGCAGGGCGGAAGCAAGGAGGCGCAAGAGGGGTTTGGAGAGCATGCGCTCAAGCAGTTGCAAAAAAGGCCGGGAGCAAGTCCGGGTCGTCGCGTCGCGTCCGGGAGAAGGTGAAGCCCGCATTTTGCGCGACTATGGCGGGGATTTTCTTGCGATATAAAAGTATTCCTCGGCAAAGACGACTTGAATGGCGTAACTGTCATCCCGATTGCCGGACAGGACCCTACTGCGTCTCCGGGAGGGATTCGGCACGCGCGCGAGATTGGTGCAACAGGTCAATGACTGTCCGCCGCCCTACTGCAGCAGCCCGCGCAGGTCGGCGAGGCTGAGCTTGGCCGCCGCCTCGTCGCTGGCCTCGAACACGCCGGCGAGCAGCGCGCGCTTGGCGTCCTGCAGCGCCATGACCTTCTCCTCGACCGTCCCGGCGCAGATCAGCCGGTAGCTCGTGACGACCCGCGTCTGGCCGATGCGGTGCGCACGGTCCGCCGCCTGCGCCTCGACGGCCGGATTCCACCACGGATCGTAATGCACGACGACATCCGCTCCGGTCAGATTGAGTCCCGTGCCGCCGGCCTTGAGCGAGATGAGAAACACCGGCACCTCGTCGTCGCCTTGGAAGCGGTCGACCTCGGCCTGCCGGGCCTTGGCGGTCATCGAACCGTCGAGGTAGCAATGCGCCACGTCCTGCGCGACGAGTTCCTCGCGCAGCAACGCGAGCAGCGAGGTGAACTGCGAGAACACCAGCATGCGGTGGCCCTCGTCGATGCTCTCGGCCAGCAGCTCGCGGAATGCCTCGAGCTTGGCGGAGTCGGGGTAGAGCGAACCGTCCCCCGCGGGCCGCGCCTTGTCCACCAGCCGCGGGTCGCAGCAGACCTGCCGCAGGCGCAGCA
>JACPIS010000014.1 GCA_016187925.1 Opitutia bacterium
GACTGCTTGGCTGCTGGCCTTTGCCGCGGTTCTTGGGGATCCCCTCCTGCGTCTCCGGTTTTTCGGACGTCATGCGCGATGCCGGCCCGAGGCAATCCTTCCGCGCAATCTCGCC
Organism: Opitutia bacterium; assembly: GCA_016187925.1. GTDB lineage: Bacteria > Verrucomicrobiota > Verrucomicrobiia > Opitutales > Opitutaceae > Didemnitutus. Next base: position 116 of record JACPIS010000014.1, read on the forward strand.
GACCACATCATCGCCGGAGCCGCCGCCGGCTGCAGCGCGACTCGACATAAGCAACCGTTTGCCTGGGATTGGCCCAGGGCCTGCAACCGCAAGGAGCGGCCGCAGGCTGGGATCCTGTGGAGATTCAAAAGTTCGCCTTAACCAATTCTCCGCCGTGTTGCTCGATCAGTTTGCGTAAGCCGGGTTCCATGACTTTCGCGCGCATACCCCAGCGCACCATGGGGGCCATCAGACTGAACTTTCGGTTGAAGTATTGGCGCCAAGTGATGAGCGAGCCGCCGCTGCCGTCGCTCTCTACGATGAAGATACCGAGGTGGTTTTTTATCGGAAAAGGCGCGGTCGAATGTTCACTGGCAACCTTGTAGGCGTAGATGGAACCCTCCTTCCAATAGGCGATGTTCTCAACGATCTTGTCTTTGCCAAAATCACAAACGCGTACCGAACCCTTGCCGCATTCGCCCGCGGCGGCGGAGTTCTTGTGGTCCCATTCGACATGGGGAATCTGCGCCACCCAGGCGGTCAGCTGACGGGAGACCAGATCGAACGCCTGGACGGGTGGCACATTCAAGCGAGCCATCAGCACGATTTGCAATGGGGCCGTGGTGGATTGATCGACAACGAAGTCACCGATTTGTTGATCCGTGTGCCGGTAGTGCGAGGTGTAGCGAGGCTCCGAGCCCTCCAAGGGTGCAGCGGAGGCGCGCAGGGAAAGCAGTGCAATAGCGGTCAGCGTTATGATTAGTTTTTTCATGGTTGTTGGACGTTTGGTTAACGGAAAAATATTGGGCTTGGGTGCGGGCCGGACCCGAGGATGCGTTGGCGTGTCGTGGTCGTCACCGGCGATGGTCGCACTGCGCCGCGTAATGGGTTTGGAGCCAAGTTTTCCGGCCGATTACGGCTTCGCTGCAAAGGCCCGGAAGCGATCGATGGGGGCCAAGGCGGTATTCGCGGATGCCGGTGACGCCGCATTGTTCCATCAGCGCGGCGAGCCGGCCGGCCCCGATGGGGTGGTAGCGCCAACGCAAGGCATGCAACATATTCAGGCGATGGCTTCGGCTGGTGACGAAAAGCACGGGGGCGCCGGGTCGCGAAACGCGGACCAATTCTCCAAGTGCCTCGATCGGGTCGTTGCTGTGTTCGATCACATGGGCACCCATGACCAGATCGAACATCCCTTCAGGATAGGAAAGGCGGTGGATGTCACCATAACGGACTTCCGATTGCTGGGTCGGGCGCCAGCGGCGAAGATTGGCTCGCGCTCGTCCGACCATCCGGGGTGAAATGTCCACCCCGTGAATTTCGAGTCCGTGTGGGATGCACCGGCTCAAGGCGAGACTGAATCCAGCCGTGCCAATTCCGCAGTCAAGCACGCGCATTTTCGTCGGGCCGGGCGCCAGCCAGCCATCATCCACCAGATCCTCGAAGAGTTGCACATAGGCCCGGTGATAACCCAGAAGGGAGACAATGGGATGCCATTGCCAGGCGGCATCGTAGATACGGTGCAAGTCCGCCGGGCTGGGCGGGACACGGCCGGCCGAGAAGCGCCAGGTTCCGATGGAGAGCTCGATGGAGCTCATGGCCTCAGGCGGTGATTGGATATCGGGTTTGGATAACCCCTTCATGCGACCTGCGGAACCAAGCTATGCCGGCGCAGAACCTCCAAATACACATCCGGCTCTGGCCGGAGCCGGTAATTGTCCGTCGCGTGCGTCCAGACAACTTTCCCTTGTTGGTTGCAGATGAGGATCGTTGGTAAAACGGTCTCGTTTGCGTAGCCGAGCATCTGCATACCCATCGGGAGACCGGCCGGATCGGCGATCCCGAGGGTTCGTGCCGCACTGTTGTCCGCGTCGATCAGGAAATCACCAGCAACACCGTATTTGCGAGCCAGCGCCGTCGTTTTTGCAGGTGGCTGCGGAGAGATTAGAACGATCCTGACACCCATGTTCGTGAACTCCTCGTGGCGCTCGGCCAATTCCTTGATCTGGGCCATACACAGTGGGCACCAGTTGCCGCGATAAAACAGGATTATCGCCGGTCGCTCGGTGAGCTGGCTCGATCGGATCGAATTGCCGTTTGTATCTTTGAGCGTGAAGGCGGGCAGCATCGAACCTATGGCGATCCTCGGGTTGGCCGACCGGCTGAAATGCGAATACCAGTAGACATACAAGGCAAAGCCCGCCCAAGCGACGCCCGCGAGGAACAGTGGCAGGGAGCCAGCGCCGCCGGTTCGCCATGCCCAGGCAGCCAGAGCGGCACCAACGGCGCACAATAGATGCAACAGCGGGAAATGAGCGCTGGTGCGAGCCACATTCCGCAATAGCACAAGCCGGCCAATCACCATAAGCAGGGGTGCTGAGGTCAAAAGCACTCCGCTCCAGGCGAGCGACGTGTTTCCACTGCGGAGATTCCATGCCGCGTAGCTGGCCAGAGCCATAAGCAGCATCATATAGGAACTAATGAAGATGGATTTCAGATATTTCATAAGTGTTATCGGGTCGTTTTGAGCGGAGGGACGTTGGGTCCAAGCCACGGCGGAGTCTGCTCGACGTCGGTAATGGAATAGCAACACTTGCTCTGTCAAATGTTATTGTAGCAAATGTCCCTTGGGGATCGGTCGCCCCTTTGCGCCTTAAGCGCATTCCCTTATGTCCGCGCAACGAAAGCCTGCCTTGTTCCTCCCGCCCCGACAGGCGGCAGCTCAGCCGCACCTCCTCGCTGCGCCGTCTGATCGAAACCGGAGTCGGCCTATCCTTTCACAAATTCAACCAACCTGGCTCAGGGCCGCTTCGATCTTCGCCAAGGCACGGCTGAGCGTGGCCTGCTCATCTGCCGTCAGCACTTCCATGATCTTGTCCTGAATCACATCAGCATGCGTATCGAGCTTGGGCGCAAAGCCGCGACCTTTCTTGGTCAGCAAAATCTCCACCCGGGAGCGGTTGGAATCGTCCACCCGACGTTCAATCACTCCCTTTTGCTCAAGAAGCCGAATCATGCGGGAAAGATTGGAGGCATCGATGCCCATTTTTTTTGCGATCTGCGAAGGGTAGAGTTCTCCCTTTCTCAGGTAATAGATAAACAGTGACTGGCTGGGAGTAACGGCATGCTCCCGCAGCAAGCGGTCGGCACATTCATTGATCTCCCGGGACGCCAGCAGGATTTTGCAGGCGAATGTCTCCGCCGCTTCGATGCCTCGGTTTTTCATGGCCTGATATTCGCCTGTGAACGCAACACCTGCAAGCTCAAGCTCAGTCCGGGTCTGAAGCGCAAGATTTCTGGCTCATTGGAAGTTCAAGCCGTCTCAATCGGATACGGCTGTCCGCCCTCCGTTTCCATCAGACGACGCGGACGGATGGCTGACACGCATTCCTCGGGTGAGCGAATATCAGCAAGACGGCTTCGTCCGCGCACTGTCCTCAAACCATCTCGTCAGGATTTTCCGGTGTGCGCGCTTTGCTCGGTGTGACGCCGGAGGGACTGGCTCCCGCTCCATGCTGAGTCCCGTGGTTTTGGCTCAATGTCGCGGACCTCGCGCCGGCGGCGGGTCTGATCCTTGTCGCCAGCGCGATACCGTCCGGTGGCAACTGGCGACTGCTTGGCTGCTGGCCTTTGCCGCGGTTCTTGGGGATCCCCTCCTGCGTCTCCGGTTTTTCGGACGTCATGCGCGATGCCGGCCCGCTGCAGATTCGTGAGTGGGCCGCCTCACACCGTTAATGGTCGGTAGCGCCGATCGTCCCGCCCAAGTGGGAATAATCAAGGCGGCCGCTCGTCCCATCTGGAGTGAGCGCCAGACTGCAAACCTACATCGCCCTCGGTCTCGTCCTCGCTGCGCTCGTTTGGCTTGTCAGGCACTTTCTGGGCGCGAAGAAAAAACCGGGGTGCCGTGGTGACTGCGGCTGCCCGGCCGACCAGTTCAAGGAGAAGCTCAAGCGCTGAACCCGATCACTGGCCGGTTGGCGGCGGCCGACTGCACAGCCTTTCGGTCAACGTCGCGTAGCCGCGGTCCGAGGCCAGCCGGGCCGAGGAAACCTCGAAATACTCCGGTGTGACGGAAATGCCGAAGCCTTCGACGAGACGATTCATGCAGTTGAAGAGCGCACAGACGGCCACGGCGTCGTGCAGGGCCCGGTCGTCCCATCCGGCGGCGAAAAACGCGGCCACATCCGCCTCGGTGAGCTTCGTCGGCGTCTCGGTGAGTTTGCGGACATAGCAGAACACCGGTCTCATCCGGTCCGGCACCGGTGCCGTGGCGGGATCGTCGAGCAGGCGGGCGAGCAGATGCTCGTCCACTCCGAAGCGGCGCGCCGTGGCTTCGTGGATTCCGGCACAGTAGCGGCAGGCGTTGACCGCAGAGACGTAGGCGGCGAGCAGCTCGCGTTCGGCGACGGTGAAGGGAGAGTCCTCGCGCAGCAGGCGCTGGTGGTATTCGAGCAGCGGCTCGAAGAGCCGGGGATATTGCTTGAAGACGTCGAGCAGACGCGCGTCGGCGGGCAAGCCTTGGAAGTGGGACATGGGCGGATGATGCCGCGTGCGGTCGACTGTGCAACCGGGACGGTCGTTCAGAGCAGCGGCTTGATGGCGTCTTCGAATTCTTGCCTTTCGGTAAAGCCCACATGAGTCGCCACGATCCGTCCCTGGCGGTCGATGATGAAGGTGGTCGGCAGCGCACTGACTCCGCCGAAGGTTTCGGCGAATTGGCCGGTGCCGCGCAAAACCGGGTAATTCATCCCGAAACGCTCGACGAACTTCTTTACCGCCGCCGGCTCGTCGCGGTCGAAGGAGACGCCCACGACCACCAGCCCCTTTTCACCGTAAGTCTTCTGCAGCTCGACGAAGCCCGGAATCTCCGCGCGGCAGGGCGGGCACCAAGTCGCCCAGAAGTCGAGAATCACCACTTTGCCTTTGAATTGGTCGGAGGAGACGACCTTGCCGTCGAGGTCGCGCAGCTCCCAGCGCGGCGCGAGGTTGTCTCTTCCGTCGCCGGGCTGGGCGGATGGTTCGCTTTGGCGCGCAAACATGATCGCCCCAAGGCCGAGGGAGAGGATCGAAAGGGCGTAACCGGTGATTTTCCACATAGTGAGGATATGACGGCTTGGGCGTCGTCGTATTCCGGGAAAATTCTTTGCGGCCATGATGGGGAATATCTCTCGCCTGAGCACGTCACACCCGTCTCCACCGACCGCATGTCAACGCCGGCTCAGCCCAAACTCCCAAGGATCACTCGTGTGTCCGTGATCGTGCCAACTTGGAACGAGGAGGCTCAGCTGCCGGCCTGCTTGCGGTCGGTCGGGGATTCCCACGCGGGAATGGAGCTGATCGTCGCCGATGGCGGGAGCACCGATCGCACGGTCGAAATCGCCCGCGCGGCCGGGGCGAAGGTCGTGATCTCGCCCGTGCGGCAGCGCGCAGCCCAGCTCAATCTCGCGGTGCAGGAAGCGACGGGCGAGGCTCTGCTCTTTCTGCATGCCGACACTTCGCTGCCGCGCTCGTGGCGCGCGCAGATCGCCCGGGCGCTCGACCGCGACCCGCGCGTGGCCGGCGGCGCTTTCCAACGGCGCTTCGACCATCCTTCGCTGTGGCTGCGCGCCACCTGCGCGCTGGCCGACTGGCGGGGCCGCGCGTTCGGGCTCTTCTTCGGCGACCAGGCCATGTTCGTCCGCGCCGCGGCCTTCTGGTCGCTCGGCGGTTTCCGCTATCTCAGCCAGTGCGAGGATCTGGACTTTTCGCTGCGTCTGGCCCGGCATGGCCGCACCCGCCTGCTGCACCCGGCGATCGTGACGTCCGGGCGGCGTTTCCTGCGGAGGGGGCCGGTGCGGCAGACGTGGTCGGATCTTCGCACGGCCGTGCGCTTCATCGCCGCCCAGAGCAATGGCGGCACGGCGGTGACACCGGAAAAATCCCTATGATCGGTTATCTCGTCGGTTCGGGCTTCTATGAACAACCGGGCTTCACCGCCCAGGACGTGGCGACCCGCTTCGGTCGCGTCACGGTCCTGTTGGGGCGGCGCGGCGAAAGCCCGGTGGCGCTCATCTCGCGACATGGGCCGGGACACGCGCGGCTGTCGCACCAGGTCGATTACCGGGCGAATCTGCTGGCGCTAAAGAAACTCGGCGCGCGCGCCGTGGTGTCGTGTTCGGTCTGCGGCGTGCTGCGCCCGGATTGGCCTCTGGGGCATCCTTTGCTGGCTTCGGAAGTTTTCTTTCCGAGCAACCGGTTGCCCGATGGCAGCCTTTGCTCGGTGTTCACCGAGCCGGCGGAGCTAGGCCGCGGACACTTGATCGCCGGGTCGTTGGTCGAACCCACGCTCACTGCCGCGATCGAACGGATCTGGCGGCGGGAAGGACTGGCGCCCCTCACCGGCACCTATGGCCATGTCGATGGACCCCGGCTGAACACGAAGTCCGAGGTCCGCGCCCTCCGGGCGGCCGGAGTGGATTTCATTTCGCAAACCTGCGGCCCGGAGTCCGTCCTCGCGAACGAACTCGAGCTGCCCTACGCGCTCGCGGCCTTCGGCGTCGATCATGCCAACGGCGTCACGGACGTCCCCACCCCGCCCGAAACCTTGAAAGCCAATCTCACGCGCGCGACCGCGGCGTTTCGCCTGCTGCTGAGGGAACTGGCGGAGCCGGCCGAAGGTTTTCGTTTCTCAAACTTCGTCTATCGGTTCGATTGAGGCGAACGGCGCAGGGGCCGACCGCAGCCGCGCCGACGTCCGCGAGGATCACTCGGCGCGCAGCGCCTCGAGCGGATTGACGCGGGTGGCGCGGCGCGCCGGGATCCAGGAAGCAAGCGTCGCAGAGAGCAGGAACGCGCCGGTCGCCGCCAGCAGCACCAACGGCTCGAAGGGGTGGACGCCGTGCACGACCGAACCGATGAAGCGATTGACCCCCAGCCCGAGCAGCAGCCCGGCGCCGATGCCGAGCGCGGCCGTGGCGAGCCCTTCGCGAAGGACGAGCGCTTGGATCGCACCCGGCACCGCGCCGAGCGCCATGCGGATGCCGATCTCGCGCGTGCGCCGGGAGACTTGATAGGCTTTGATCGAGTAGATGCCCACCACGGCCACGACCATGGCGAAACCGGCGAACACGGCGAGCAGCACCACGCCGAGACCGGCGGCCCAGACTTCCACGGAAGTCTCCGCGTGCTGCTTGAAGGTGCTGACCTTGAAGACCGGCACGCCGACGGCGGTCTCACGGATCTGCGCGCGCACCTGGGGCACGAGGGCAAGCGCGGCCTCCGCGGTGTCGACGACGGGCCGGACGTGGAGGTGGGCGTTGCCAGAATAACCCTGAGCGAAGGGCACGTATACCGCGCCGGCGGGCGACTCCTCAAAGAAATCGACCGAAGAGAAGGCAACGATGCCGACGACCTGCATGGCGCCGGTCTTCTCGTCCTCCGAGCCGGAGAACCGGATGAACTGACCCACGGCACCTCCCTCGGGCCAGAGTTGTCGGGCGAGGATCTCGTCGATGATGGCGACCCGCGGGGCCCCCGGCGCGGTGGCCTCTGCGACCGTGAAGGCGCGGCCGTCCTTCAGGGGCAGGCCCATGACGCTAAAGTAGTCGGCTCCGACGGAATTCCAGCGCCCCGTGTAGGCCCGGCCTTCGGCGGCGGTGGCGGGCGAGGCGTCGGGCGCGGGCGGAGGCCCGTCACGCCGCACGGCGCGACTCATGCCAATATAACCGTAGGGCACGATGGCGCCGAGGGCGGCGGCCTGCACACCCGGGAGGGCGGCGAGACGTTCCTGCGTGGCGCGAAAAAGATCGAGACTGCGCGCCTCGCCGAGGCCGCCGAGGTTGGCGTCGAGCTCCGCGACGACGGTGTTGTCGGCGCGAAAACCCTGGTCCGTCGTCATGGCGTTGAAGGTCAGGCGGAGAAAAAGTCCGGCGACGATCAACAGGGCGAGCGACAGGGCGATCTGGGTGACCACGAGCGGGTGGCGTGGCCACCACCACGCCCGGCGCGGTCCGGCGACGTCTTCGCCCGCCTGTTGCTTGAGATCGGTGAGCACGTCGGCCCGGGAAAGATTGAGCGCCGGTCCGAGGGAGAAAGCCAGCGTGGCTCCGATGCAGATGACGGCCGTGGCCGCGAGCACCACGGAGGAACCGGCGGGCGCGAGGAGCAGGGTGACGGGCAGGCGGGCCTCCAGCGACCGGGTGATGACGCCGAGAGTGGCGTCGGCCGCCAGCATCCCCAGGGCGCCACCGACAAGCGCCAGCAGCAATCCCTCCAGGCACAACTGCCGGATCAATTGCGCGCGACTGCCGCCGAGGGCGAGGCGGATGGCGAACTCCTTGCGGCGGGCCTGTCCGCGGGCGAGCAGAAGGCCGGCGAGGTTGAGGCAGACGATGAGCAGCACGGCACCCGCCAGCGCCATGAGCACGGCGCTGAAGACCATGATTGCGGCCTCCGAGCGCGGCGAGGAACTCGTGCCGAGGCGCGGCAGCGGCCCCAAGGCCACGGTCTGGTCCTTGAACTCGGTGGGAAAGGCGCGCTCCAAATTGGCGCCCAGGGCACCGAGCGCCGCCTGGGCGCTGCCTGGCTCGATCCCGGGAGCCAGCCGGGCCACGACAAAGAGTTTGTAGGCATCGGGTCGGTCCAGGCTGAGTCGTTCCTCACCGATCAGGAAGTTTTCGAGCAGGTCGAAGCTGCCGAGCGGAAAATAGAACTCCGGCCCGAGGAGCGCGGTCGTGCCGCTGAAGTCCTCGGGCGCGATGCCGACAACGGTGTAGGGGCGCTCGTTGATGCGCAACGTGCGGCCGATCAGGGCGGGGTCGAGGCCGGTCTTGCGCCAGTGGGCGTGGCTCACGATGACCACGGGCACGGCGGCCCCGGGGCGCTCCTCCTCCGCCGTGAACGTGCGACCACGGGCGAGGCGGATGCCGAGCGTGTCGAAGTAGTTCGCCGTGATAATCGAGGCGAAGGCGCGCCGGGTGGCGGGGCCCTCGTGCAGGCCGACCACGGTTTGGTTGAAACCGAGCACACGGGCAAAGAGATCGCGGCGTTCGTTGAGCTCCCGCCAGAGCGGGTAGGAGAAGAGCCGGTAGCTGTCGGGCTGCTGGCGGTCTTGGGTGTAGACCTGGACGATACGGTCCGGCTCCGCGAAGGGTCGCGGGCTGAAAGCCAGGCCGTAAACGACGGTGAACATCCCCGTGTTCAGGCCGATGCCGAGGGCGAGCACGACGATGGCGCTGGCGGTGAAGCCCGGTGACTTGACGAGCAGACGGAGTGAAAATTTCAGGTCGTGCAGGAAGGTGCTCATGGGTGTGTGGGCTCCCGGGAGAACACGGCTGGACGCCGCCAGTTGCACCCATTGTTCTCCGGAGCCTGGCACCCCGGTGCGGCGGAGAGCGGCGAAAAACCCTCCCCGCGGCGGGAAGAAAACCTGTCCGACCGCGTCCCATGTGAACCTCCGCATGACTACGCCGCCCACTTCGCCCTCCCCGCTTGAGCGATCGTTGAAGTGGCTTCTGCTTGCCAGCGCGCTCGTGGCGCTGGTCGCGAGCGTGAAACTGCTCCCCGTGCAGGCGTGGCTGCATGCCGCCCTGGGATGGCTCGCCGAGATGGGACCGTGGGGGCCCGTGCTGTTTGTGGTGCTGTATGCCGGCGCCGCGATTCTCTTTATGCCGGGATCGATCCTGACTTTGGGCGCCGGCGTGCTCTTTGGTGTCGTCTGGGGCACGGTGTATGTCTCCCTCGCCTCCACCTTGGGGGCGACGGGAGCATTCATCGTGGGACGTTATTTCGCCCGCGATGCCATCGCGCGGAAGATCGAGGGCGATGCGCGCTTCGCCGCCATCGATCGCGCGGTGGCGCAGGAGGGCTGGAAGATCGTCGGCCTGACGCGGCTGTCGCCCCTCTTCCCCTTCGCGCTGCTGAACTACGCGTTTGGCCTGACGCGCGTGTCGCTGCGGGACTATGTGCTCGCCTCCTGGGCGGGCATGCTGCCGGGCACGGTGCTCTACGTCTACCTCGGCTCGCTCGCCAAGGCCGCTGGCGGGCCTCACACCCGCTCGACGGGCGAGTGGTTGTTCTATGGCGCCGGCCTGCTCGCCACGCTCGGCGTCACCATCTTCATCACGCGCATCGCCCGGCGGGCGCTGAATTCCCGGCTCACCGCTTGAGTTCCGGCATCTCTTCATGTCCGAAAATCCCCCCTCAATCCTGCCTTGGGATGAACACAACCGCCGGCTCGCGGCGCAGGTCCGTCCGGACGACTGGCAAAATCCCGTTCCGGCCTCGCGTTACAACCTCGTCGTGATCGGCGGCGGCACGGCGGGCCTCGTCACCGCGGCGGGCGCGGCCGGCCTGGGCGCCAAGGTCGCACTGGTCGAAAGACATTTTCTCGGTGGCGATTGTCTCAACGTCGGCTGCGTGCCCTCGAAGGCGCTGATCCGCGCCGGACGTGCCGTCGCGGCTGTCCGCGCGGCCGGCGACTTCGGCGTGCGCGTGCCGGCCGGGACGGAAGTCGATTTCGCCGCGGTGATGGAGCGGCTCCGCCGGCTGCGCGCCGACCTCAGCCCGCACGATTCGGCCCGCCGCTTTGCCGAGCTCGGGGTCGATGTGTTCCTCGGTGGCGCCCGGTTCACGGGGAAGGACGAGGTCACCGTCGGCGATCAGGTCTTGCGGTTCAGCAAGGCCGTCATCGCCACCGGCGCGCGGGCGTCCGCCCCGCCGATCCCCGGCCTGAAGGAGGTGCCCTTCCACACGAACGAAACGATTTTCACGCTCACGGAATTGCCCCGGCGGCTCGCCGTCGTCGGCGCCGGTCCGATCGGCTGCGAGATGGCGCAAAGCTTCGCCCGCTTCGGCACGGAGGTTTTCCTCGTCGAGGCCGAGCACGGCATCCTGCCCCGCGAGGAGCGGGAAGCGGCGGAGATCGTGCAGGCGGCCTTGTCGCGCGATGGCGTGAAGCTGCTCTGCTGCGGCCAGGACCTTAAACTGAGCCGTGATCCGGCGGGCGTCCGCCTGCAGGTCACTTCGCACGGACAGGGCTATGATCTCGTGGTGGACCAGCTGCTCGTCGCCGTCGGGCGGGCCCCGAACACCGAGGGCCTCGGCCTCGAGAAGGTCGGCGTTGAGTTCGACCGCAAGGGCATCCGGGTGGACGACCGCCTGCGCACAACGAACCCGCGCATCTTTGCCTGCGGCGACGTCTGCTCGCGGTTTCAGTTCACGCATGCGGCCGATTTCATGGCCCGCATCGTCATCCAAAACGCGCTGTTCCACGGCCGGGCGAAGGCCAGCGCGCTCACGATCCCCTGGACTACCTACACTTCGCCGGAGATCGCCCACGTGGGCCTCTACGAAACGGAGGCGGCCTCCCGCGGGATCGCACTCGACACCTACACCCAGCCGCTCGCCCAAGTGGACCGGGCTATCCTCGACGGCGAGGACGCGGGCTTCGTGCGGGTGCACGTGCGCCGGGGCTCCGACGAGATCCTCGGCGCCACCATCGTGGCGGAGCACGCGGGGGATATGATCTCGGAATTCACGGTGGCGATGAAGGGCGGGCTTGGCCTCCGCACGCTCGGCGCCGCGATCCATCCCTACCCGACCCAGGCGGAGGCCATCCGCAGGCTTGGCGACCTCTACAACCGGACGCGGCTCACACCGCTCGTGAAACGCCTGTTCGGCTGGTGGCTGGCGCGGCAACGGTGAGCTTCGCCGGCCTCCACCACTGCTGGTGCCATGCCCTCCGCTTCCCGCTCCTGGTCAAAATCCCTGCTGCAGGCCGGCGTGGACTTGCTGCGCGGCCGGAAATGGGCGCAGACCGTGGAGGCTGGCGGCCGGCTGGCGCGCCTGACCCTGTGGACCGGACTCGGACTGGGCGCCGTCACGCTGCTGCTCGCGCTGTGGGGCCGCCACTACGTTTTCGCGCGCATCGAGAGCACCTACCTCGAGGTGCAGCGGCGCACCTCGGCAGACCAGGCGCGCCGCATCGCCCAGTTGCTCGAGCAGGAACTCGCCGCCGGCGTTGCGGCGCCCACGGTCCAGCGCCATCTCCAGGAAGGCCTCAGCCGCAATCCGTATGACGAGACCGGCTTTCTGTGTCTGCTCGACGAACAGGCGACCGTGCTTTGCCATCCCGACCCCGGCGTATTGGGGATGAAAGTGCCCTTCGCGAGCACGGCGATGGTGGCCGGCGGCGGGCCGGGCGCGGGCGAGTGGATCGTCGGCCAAAACTACGCGGGCGACACCCACCTGGTGGTCCGGCACGCGGTGAAGGGGGCGCCGTGGCAGGTGTCCGTGCATGCCAACTACCGGGCGACCCAGCAGCGCGTGGGGGCGCTCCGGCATCAGGTGACGCTGGCGGCACTGCCCATCTTCGTCGGCTTCATCGTGCTCGGGACGATCGCGGCGCGGTTGGTGGGCCGGCGCTATGAGCGCTGCATCGAGGAGGCGAATCATTCCCTCGAGCAAAAGGTGCAACAGCGCACCGCGGAGCTCGCGCACACCTCGGTCTACTTCCGTCAGATCATCGATGCCGCGCCGAGCGCCCTTTTCATCTGCGACACGGGCGGGGGCATCCGCAGCGCCAACCAGCATGCCCTCCGCCTGACGGCGCGTCCGCTGGCCGAGATCATCGGCTTGCAGATCGACACGCTGTGGCGCTGGGTGGAGTCGCCCGCCGGGAGGGCGAAGCCGGTCAATGGCGACGGCCTGCGGATCCGCGAAGCGAAACTGGCGCCGGGCGGCGGCGCGATGCGGGATTTGCAGGTGTTCACACGCGTCATCCAGCTCGCCGCGGAACAAGAGGCGTTGTTCGTGGTGCAGGATGTCACCGAGCTGAAGACCCTCGAGCGAGAGTTCCTGCAGGCGCAGAAGATGGAGGCGGTTGGTCAACTCGCCGGCGGCGTGGCGCACGATTTCAACAACCTGCTCGCCGCAATCATGGGTTTTGCCGAGATCGCCCGGCTGCAAAGCAGCGAGCCCGCGGTGCGGGAGCGTCTCGATCAAGCGGTCGCGGCGTGTCGGCGCGCCGGCCAGCTCAGCCAGCAGTTGCTCGCCTTCAGTCGCAAGCAGGTGCTCGAACCGCAGGTCGCCCGGTTGCCGGAGCTGATTGACGAAGGCCGCAAAGTGCTCGAGCGCGTGCTCGGCGAGGGCATCGGGATCACGGCGGAGCACGGCACCGCCCCGTGGTCGCTGCACATCGACCCGACGCAGTTCGAGCAGACGCTCCTCAATCTCGCGATCAATGCACGCGATGCGATGAGCGGCCAGGGCCGGCTTTACTTGCGTTCCCGCAACGTGCCCGCCGGCTCGGAAAGCGGGGACAACAATCGCTGTCTGCTCTCCGACTGCGTGTGCCTTGAGGTCGAAGATACGGGCCCGGGCATCGCGCCGGAAATCCAGGACCGGATATTCGAGCCGTTCTTCACGACCAAGGAGGTCGGCCGCGGCACCGGCCTGGGTCTAGCCTCCGTGCAAGGCATCGTCCAGCAGCACGGCGGCCACATCGAATTGCGGAGTGCACCGGGACAGGGAGCTCGCTTCTCCCTGTATTTTCCGCGCTACGTCGGCCCGCCGGAATCGACGGATGAGTCGGAGGCCCCTGCGTCCGCTGCGGTCAGCCGGCAACAGCGGCTCCTGGTCGTGGAAGACGAGCCCGCACTATTGGAGTCCCTTTGCGGCCTCCTCGAGGCCCGTGGATATCTCTGCACCGGTTGCACCGAACGGGAGGCGGCACTGGAGTGGCTCTCGCGGGGTTTGCCGTTCGATGCGGTGCTCAGCGACGTGGTCATGCCCGGGATGTCGCTCGCGGAATTTCTGCGCCGAGTGGCGGACACGGGCACCCCGCCGCGCCTCGTGCTGATGACGGGTTACGCCAGCGGGCAGTCCCTTGACGCGGCGGAGGCCGCCAGAGTGCCCGTGCTGCGCAAACCGTTCTCGATCGATCAGCTCTCCACCCTACTCACGGCTCCTGCCACGAGTGCGCCGCAGATCGGCTCGCCGGGCAACGGAGGTTGAACCTTACAAACCGAGCATGGCCCGTCTCGGCCGGATTGTCGGTATAGACGCAAGATAGTGTTTCATGTCTTCCTTGGTAACGATTTCTATTTTTTTATCTGAAAGCCTAGGTTCGATAGCTGGTGTCTGCAGGACGCCCAAAGAACCGCCTCCTTGTTTTCAACTTTTGAAATGACGTTTAGGCCGATCAGAAAGATTGTTAAGGTGTATGCGGCCGCCCGCATATCCTTGGGCACCGGGATTTCGCCCTGCCTTGCGGCCTGTTGGAGCAATGCCTCAAAAACCTGGATTTGCCGTTGCACGGCACCAACAATCTCTGGAGCCAGAGCCGGGTCGTTCCCGACAAGCATTACGATCGAATTTACCATGAGGCAGCCCTTGCTCTCGGGATCGGCAGCCCGAACTCGACAGACGTCTCTGAACACTTTTTCGACAACCGGGGTCACGGCTTGACCGAGTGTAATTTGGCCCAGTGGACGATCCGGGGTGATTTGGCCATAGAGCTTGAGTATCTCTCGGAATAAAGCCTCTCGGCCGAGGAAAGTGTTGTAGAAGCTGGATCGCTCGATGCCCATCGCATCAGAAAGGGCGCTCGCAGACGCGCCCACATAGCCCCGCTTCCAGAGCGTTTGCAGCGCAGTTTCCAGAGCCGTCTCGCGATTGAACTTCGCCGGACGTCCCGGACCGCGCCCGGTCGAAGAGCTCCGCGGGGTGATTCTTGATTTGGGTGACTTGGTCGACCGGGCCATTCCGGAAACGGTTACTTTTTTGGACAGAACTGCAAAATATTATTTGACCTATGATTATTGGTCACTTCTGTACAAAACACGGTGGCAGTACGTGCTGCTCCCACTCACATCATAAATATAACAAATGAAATCTGCTCATCAAAGTACCGTGGCGCCTCACCATTCGTTCTTGTCCGGCCTTGGCCGCAAGCTGCTCGCCATACTCACCCTGGTCACCGCCGTCTCCGCCTGCGCGGAGGAAGCCCGCTCGGTGACCATCGAGATCAGGCAAGGCAAGGTTTACGAAATCGCAGCCCTCTGGGTTCGCCCGGATATGCGGGTGCAACTTCAGGGATACTTCAAGCAAGCGATGCCGCTTGCGTTAAAGCACGGAGCGCGGCCGCTAGTCGGTTTCTCTCTGGCGCGGGCGTCGATCGGTGACTTCGACCCCTCGCAACTCGGACTTGCGGAATGGCCAAGCGAGGAGGCATTCGAGGCCTTTTTGAACGACCCTGACGCGCAAGCACTGTTCCCGCTTCGCGACGGCGCGGTCTCAAGGATGGAGGTCTCGCACACCTCTGCGATCCCTCCCGGAGAGTACACTTTTTCCGAAGGAAAGATCTACGAGTTCGCGTTCCTGTGGGTAAAGGAAGGCATGGGCGAGCAACTCCAGAAGTATTTCGACTTCGTCAAGCCACTCGCCCACACGAAGCACGGGTGCTCGACGGTGTGCGGAATGCAGGGCCTGCGGCCGAAATTCGGACATCTTGATGCCCACATGGTTGGTCTGACCCAGTGGGACAGTCTGCAGCAGTTCGACGGGTTCATAAAGGATCCGGTCGCCGCTGCTCATTTTCATGAGCGTGACGAAGCGCTGAACAAATTGCAGGTCAGCCACTTTATCTTAGCGCTCCCTCCGAAATCCAAAAAGTAATCATTCATGAAGCTCCGTGGGACACGTGCCTCACGGGACCACAGTACCAATATTTGAATAGTCTATAGCCATGACCCTCTTCACCAAACATGATGCAGTGACGGCCCCCGAGGCCGCAGCCCAAGTCCTTGGAAAGGTAAATGAGCGTTACGGATTCATTCCGAACCTCGCAGCGTACGTTGCGGAGTCTCCGACCACGCTCGCCGCCGTCCTCGATTTAACTTCGGCGTTTGAGCGGACGACATTATCGGTCCGTGAGCAGCAAATAGTCCTGCTCACGGTCAGTCGTTTCAATCAGTGCCAGTATTGTCAGACCGTGCATGTCGCTCTTGCCCGGAAAAGTGGGGTTGACGCAGACACCATCCGCGCCGTGCTCGCTGCAGCCCCACTTCCCGGCATCCGCGAAAATGCCTTAAGAAATTTCGTTCACGCCCTCGTCGACTCCAAGGGGTGGGTCAAGGTCGACGAAGTTGAGACCTTCCTGGCCGCAGGATTCACCAGGGCGCATGTGTTCGAGTGCATTGTCGGAGTCACACTCAAAACCCTGACCAACTACTGCAACCATGTCGCAGGTGCCGTGCCCAACCCGGAATTCGTAGCCATGGCGGGAGACATTTCGGTGTAACGGGAACCGGAGGGTATAATGAACAAGCGAAACGCTCACGAATTTGCCGGCTTCCGCTTCCCTCCGGGCGCGTTCAAATTTCTGGCAAACCTCGAGGCGGACAACAACCGCTCTTGGTTCAATTCCCAAAAATCCATCCACGAGGTAGCGATAGTCAGCCCAGCGCTGGCATTTGCCACAGCGCTCGGGCAGGAACTGAAGGGAGTTTCGCCCGATGTTTACGCCGATCCCTATGTAGGTGGTTCGCTTTCCCGGATCTATCGGGATGTCAGGTTCTCCAAAGACAAGTGGTCATCTAAAACGTGCGTCGGCATTCGACTCAGAAATCGAGATACTGTCCGATCCGACGTCCGTGCGGGCCCGCTCTACCGAAGTCTGCAGAAATACGCCGTGGAGACCTTTACCTCATACTGTGTCCCTGACGTTCCCGCGCCTGGAGCAATGAGAGCTTAATCTACTCCCGCGCAAAAAAATCATCCGGCCATATTTGAAAAACCCAGGATCCGCTCTCTGGACATGATCCCGGCTCCGTTGCAGCCGGGAGCCGGGGCCTGATCTGCGATTATCGCGGCTTGTGTGAACGGTCGAAGGCGGCAGCATGGCCTCATTCCCTCGACGGCCAAGCACCCCGGCAAGCCTGTCACGGTCTATCTCGCGGAAGACCATGTGGCCATCCGCGGATTGCTCCGCAATCACCTGCAAATGCTGCCGGATTACCAGATCGTGGGCGAAACTGACGACGGAGCCACGGCCGTGCGGGAGTGCCTCCGGCTGAAACCCGGACTGCTCGTCCTCGATCTCGGTCTGCCGGGCACGAGCGGGCTGGAGGTCATCGGCCAGCTCCGGCAGGCGGGTGCCACCACGCGCATCCTCGTGTTCAGCAGCCATCACGAACCCGCCATCGTGCGCGAGGTTCTCGAGGCGGGCGCGACGGGCATGGTGGAGAAAAGCGCCCCGTTCGAGACGCTGCTCGAGGCGATCGCGGCCGTAGCGGCGGGCCGGCCCTTCTTCGGCGCCACCATCACGCAAGCGGTCCAGCAATCTTTGCAAAAGCACGCGGAACCCAAGGGAGCCAACCGCCTCACCCCGCGCGAACGCGAGGTCCTGCAGCAGGTGGCCTCGGGCCGCAGCAACAAGGAGGTGGCCGCGCAACTGGGCATCAGCCTCAAGACCGCCGAGAACCACCGCCATCGGTTGATGACCAAGCTGGACGCCCGCAACGCGGCGGACCTGACGCGGGTGGCGTTCGAGCTGGGGTTGATCGTGCCGGCAACCAAGCCGCCGTTTTAGGACCGATCTGCAAATGTGCGGGAGGGACTTTACGCCCCGACGGAATAGCGACGTCGCCTGAGGTCGGGGCGTAAAGCCCCTCCCACATTCCGGCAGATGATCAAACCCTGGATCGTATTTGAAGACATGTCCGGAAACGCCGCGGCCGCTTACCCTTGCGCCTGCGGCAAACACACCGTGAAACAGGTGCCTGCGCCCGGGGTAGAGGTGAATTCGATGCGGCCACCGTGCGCCGCCACGCACCGCTGCACGACAAGCAGGCCCAGGCCGGTGCCGGGAATCCCGCCGACGTTGCCGGCCCGGAAGAAGAAATCGAAGAGCCGGAGCTGATCCTCCGGCGGGATGCCGATGCCCTCGTCCGCGACCGTCAGCACGATCCCGCCCGACGCCTCTGCGACGCCGCAGCGCACGGATCCGCCGCCGGGCGAATACTTGCAGGCGTTGCCGAGCAGGTTGGTCAGAATGTGCCGGAGCAGACGCGGATCGAGCCGCACCACCCACTCCCGCCGGGAAAATACCCACTCGATCAGATGAGGCGCGCGGTGCGTGGCCTTGACCTCGTCCGCCAGTTGGCGGCAGAAGCCCGTCAGTTCCAACGGAGCGGGATGGCAGCGCATCTGTCCTTCGTCGTCCTGGCCGGCCAGCAGCAGGTGATCGAGAACGTGTCGGAGCTGTTGCACGCCTGCGGCGATGGTCTGCAGGTTCTCCTCGACCTGGACGGGCTGTAGCCGGCTCCAGTGCTGGCGGAAAAAATCGACCGCGAGGGAGAACGTGGCCAGCGGGGTCCGCAGTTCGTGGCTGGCCATGGCGACGAAGCGGGTCTTCATTTCGCCGAGTTCCTTCTCACGAGCCAGATTGGCGATCATTTGCTCTTCGGCCAGACGCCGGGGAGTCACGTCGATGAACGCCCCGAGCATGCGCTGGGGTCGGCCACGGTCGTCGAAGAGCGCCGCACCGCGCGCGAGGATCCAGCGGTAGCCGCCGTCCTTGGCGCGCATGCGGTGCTCGCATTCGAACACGGGGGTTTCGCGCCGCAAGTGCCGCTTGAGCGCCCGGGCCAGTCGCGGGCGGTCCTCGGGATGAACCAGCTCGCTCCAGACATCCATGCCGTTGCGCAATTCGTCGTCGGCGTAGCCGATCAGGGCCTTGGCCTGCGGGGACACATACACCTGCCGGCCCACCATGTCCCAGTCCCAGATGCCGTCCTTGCTGGCGGTCACCGCCAGCTTCCAGCGGGCCTGGCTGACCTGCAGGGCCTGCTCCGTCTGCTTGCGCTGGGTGATGTCGCGAAAGACACCCCGCGTGACATCGGGCCGGCCGGCCTCGTGGCGGAGGTTGATGTTGCCTTCAACCTGGACCGGGCGCCCATCCTTGGTGCGGAACACCGTCTCCATCCGCAGCGGGCGGGCGGTCTTGAGCAATTCCTTGAAGAGCGTCTGGCAATGCTCGTGCCAGGCCGGATCGATCACGTCGAACATGCTGAGCGCGGCGGCCTCCTCCTGCGTGTAGCCCAGCGTCTCGCACCACGCCCGGTTGACGAAGCGGTAGCGCCCCTCCATGTCCACGCTTTGGATGAGATCGTTGGCGTTGTCCAAAAAGTCCTGCAACGCGGCGCGGCTCTCGGTGAGCTCGATCGTCCGCTGCGCGACCCGCCGTTCGAGGTCGCGGTTGAGCTCGGAGAGGTTGTGCTCCAGCCGCTGCCGTTCGAACACCCGGCCCAGCATCGCCCCGATCTGGCTGCAAAGCTCCAGCATCGCCTCGTCCGGCGGGGTGCGGACCGGGGCGAAAAACTCGAGCACGGCGGTAACCTGCCCTCCCGTCAGCACCGGAAAGGCAAACCCGGCGTGCAGCCCCGCCTCGCGGGCACAGGCGCTCCGCAGAAAATTATTGTCCGCGCTGAGATCGCCGAGCCACACGGGCTGATGGGCCTGCCACACGCGCCCCGGCATCCCGACCCCGGCGGTGAAGCTGATCTGTTCGGACTCGGCGCGGAAGGAGGCGAAACGCGCCGCGTCGTCCAGATGCCAGATCCGGGCCGAGGCCAGGAACGGCGGCGTGCTTTCCTGCTGCAAATAAGCGTGCCCGACCGGCCAGCCCAGGTGCCGGCACAATTCGTCGACGGTGGTCTGCAACGCCGAATCCACCGAGGTCGCCGCGTTGGCGGCGGCGGCGATCGCGTTGAGCATCTGAAGCTGGCGTCCGGGCATGGCGGTCAGTCGGTGGTGGGGGCGGACGTGACGGCGGGGTTGGTCCGACCGGGGCGCAGCAGATCGCGAATCTCGGCCAGCAATTCCTGATCCTTGGTCAGGGCGGCGGTTCGGCCACGGCGGAACCGGTTGATTAACCGCGAAAGCCCGAACAGGGCAACGCCAATGATGGCGAAGTCCAGCAGCGTCTGCAGGAACATTCCGTAGTTGATCGTCACGGGCGCGACTGCCGTGCCGCCAATCCGAAGCCGGAGGGCGGAGAAATTGACCTCGTCGATCAGAAGACCGAGGGGTGGCGTGATGATGTCGCCCACGAACGACGACACGATCTTGCCGAAGGCGGCGCCGATCACGACGCCGATGGCCAGGTCGGCGACGTTGCCGCGCCGGAGAAAGGCGCCGAAGTCGCGGGCGAGCGGCCGGTGGACATGAAGGCGTTGGCGGAGCAGTGAATCGGACATGCAGCGAGATTACCGGACCGGCGTGAAGTTCACCATGAACACGGCGCCCCAAACGCGGCTGGGTAGTTTCATTCAACCGCTGGCGCCGGCCTGGATGGAACGTAGGAGCCTCGCTGTTTTCAGTGGGTGATGACTAAACCGAAGCTTTGTTTTGAGTAACCACTAATCAGTTTCGCCAAGGGGCGAAACTCACAGTGTGCCCCTCCGCCTGATCGGCTCCGGATTTAGCCCGGGGGGCTGCTTATCGCAGACCGTGATGGGCCACCGGCGATTAGCCGGTCCCCGTAATCCAGCGGCGGAGACGATCAGTCGGAGCCTGTCCTTGTAGGATTCATCTTTGATGAATCCCTTTAGCGGTAAAAACCAACTCAGGGGTTGGGACCGAAGCTTTGTTTTGAGGCCGGTTCGACCGCCGGGGTCTGCAACCTCGCCTACATTGTCAGCCCGGTTTCTTCCCGTCCGGAGCAAAGCACATTTTTGCGGTTTGGAGCTGCACGGCGAATGCGGCTGCACTTCAGATCAAACCGCCCTAAAAACGCGCGAAGTCGAACCGCCCGAAGGCCGGATCGTGGACCAGCGGACGGATGCGCCGGCTGACCGGGTCCAGCAGAAACAGCCCCCGGTCGGTGGACACCGCGACAAAATCGCGGGATTCGCCGGCGGCGATGTTCCCCCACGGCTGCCGCAGCTTGACCAGCACCATCCCGATCGCCGGTGCGGCCTCGACCGCCGCAGGCTCCCGCATCAGGGAGGTGGAGACGGCCATCCGGAGCAGCCGCACGGAGCGGTCGCGGGCGAATCCGCCCGCCTGCAACTCGCCGGGACTGAATCCATAAACGGCGGTCATCGCCTCGTGCCAGTCCAACAGCACCGGCAGCGAGGCATGGCGGATCCGGACGTAGAGATCATCGGACATCATCGGGAAATGCACGCCGGCCCCGGCCAGCTCCGCCTGCAACTCCCGCTTGGTCAGTAGCAAGGGCTGGCTGTCGGAGGCTGTGGCGGACGAGCCTATCACCGGCAGGACCGGCCAAGCGACTGTTTCCTTGAAGGGCGCGGCGCAACCGCCGGCAAACAACATTCCAACAATCAAGCACGGGGTAAAAAGGCGTTTAGGCATGGCGGTGGCTCAGTTCAAAACCAGCATCCGGAAACCGGTGCGGTTCGGATAATCCGCCAGCGGGATGATCGTCCCGTTTTGCGGTTCCACGACGTGCAGGCCGCGGTCGGTGGCGCAAAGGATGACCTCGTGCAGGCCGCCTGCGCGGATGTTGGCCCAGACATGCCGCGACCGCACGACCAGCCGACCGATCAGCACGGGCCGCGCCGGAGCTCCGGCACGGAGCAGGGCGAGATCGGCAAAGGCCATCATGCGCACGGTGAAATCATCGCAATCGAAGACCTCCCGCCGGTAGCGATCATCGGATCGCCAATGGAAATAACGCTGCCATTCGAGGAAACGGCGGAGCCAGTCGTGGTCGGCCACCAGAAAGTCGGAACTCCGATGCCACATCACCGGCCAGTTCGCCCCGGCCGCGATGAACTGCGCCCGGATCTGATCAAGTGTGAGCACGACGGGACCGCCACGCGCCGACACCGCGGCGGTGAACGCGGGAACACGCGGCACCGTGGTGTAGGCCGGCCGCCATCCCTCAGCGTGGGGCACGATCTCGTCGTTGACGTCAAACGCCGCAGCCGCCGGCAGCGGCAGACAGCCCAGCGCGATCGCCAACACGGCCAGCCGTCGCTTGAGCTGCGGAATGCGTCCCGCGTGGCGCAGATTCATGGGTTCTATTGGTCGACGCGGACGGAGAACGTCACCGCGCCGTTCGCCCCGGGGGCCAGCTCGCCGGCGAATTCCCAGCGGATCGCCCCGGACGCACCGGCGACGGGAGCAACGACGGTCACGTTGGAAAAACCTGCCGGCAAGGGACCGGCGGCAGCGGACACCAAGTGGGTGTAAGCCGGAGTCGCATCGTAAATCACGACCTCGCGCAGAACATCTGCGCCCTGGTTCGTATAAGTGAGCGTGTAGGTCAGAGTGTCACCGGGTCGGGCGCTGGCCTTGTCCACCTGCTTGACCAACGTGAGTCCGGCCGAGCCCGCCGCGCCCACCGTGGTGGTGTCCGTCCGCGTGAGCGTCTCGACCGTCGTGTCGCCCGTCAGGATGAAGTCGGCGCGCACCGTCAGCACGTCGCGTGCGCCGAAAGGCGCATCCGCGGGCACGAAGACCTTGGCGATAAGCGCCAGCCTTTCGCCCTCGGCCAGCGCGGTCGCCCCGCTCAGCACCGCCTCACCGGCGTCGATCTGGCCGTTGGCATTCGTGTCGCGGTAGAGCACATGCGACCAGCCCGCCGTATGCGCGGCGGCGAACGTCACGCGGCCGGGTGCGTCGGCGATGAGAGTGTGCGGATAAAACACCACGGAGCCGGGCGCCGCGCCCCGGGCGTGGTCGGGTTGCAGCCGCGCGTGCGGGCCGGGGCCGCACGCGAGATGCACGCCCATCACGGTGATGTCCGCCTCCCCCAGCCGCGTGCCGGAGGATTCGAGCGCCGGGCCGACGGCGTTGGTCACGAGCGATTCGACCACCGGCTTCATCGCGGTCTGGTAGGTCTGGCTGAGCGTGGGCTGGATTGCTGCGACCGTCTGGTCAAAGGCCGCCTGCGTCGCCGGATCGAGCATGACCGGGTCCACGGCGACGATCTCGAATTCCATGTTGTCCACCAGCGAGGCCGTCAGGTTTTCGACAAAGAACGCGTCGGGCGCGACTGTCTGCGTCTCGGGATAGGGTCCGGTGTAGTAAAGCGTCTCGTAGCCGGACGGCGCCCCGCTGGCGTGCGACCGCAGCCGGATCGAAGCCGTCACCGGCGTGCCCGCGACGTCCACCTGCATGGTGCCGACCTCGGTATATTGCAGGTCGGTCGCCGGGCTGATCTGCCGGTTGCGGTCGAAGAACACCGCATCGTCGATGTGCCCGAGATAAAGATCCACCACCCCGGGCCGCGCGCGCAATGTCACCGTCTGCGCCAGCGCGTCCACGGCGGTGATGGAACCGTCCGCCCGCCCGGACACGGCGTAGAACTCAAGCCGCGATAGCGAAACGCTGGGCATGCCGACCCCAGCGGGCAACACGACGCCGTTGACCGTGAGATTGGCGGCGAGTTGCCCCGACAAATCCTGATCGGCCAGATCAACGCCCAGCTTCATCCGCAGGCCCGCCGAGCGAAACTGCGTGCCCGCCGGGCCGCATACCAGCACGGGCGGCTCCGCCACGATGGCGCTGAACTGCACCGTCTCGACGCTGCTGCCGAGGCCAAGTTCGCTGCCGGTCAACGTGGTCGGGGCGGCGGGAGTGATTCCGTTCTGATACGCGTTCAGCGCCAGCAGGCTGTTCGCCAGGTCCAATGTGCTCAATGAGGCGTCCTCCGCCGCGGTCCCCTGCACGAGGTCGCCCAGGCTCACCGTGCCGGTAACGCTGTCCGCGGGGAAGGCGGTGAGCGCGGAGGCCGCAGCCGTGTCGCTCTGCGCGGCGGCCGCCGTGGCCGCGGCGTCGAACAACTGACGCAGCGTGAAGCGCGTGCCGATGACCTCCTCGTTGGTCGCCGCGCCGGTGCTCTCCCGCAGGGCCGTTGCGACATCCTCCAGCGTCACGCGCGCATTGGCCAGCGTCTGCCACTCCGCCGGGGTCAGGTTCACCGGCGCGCCGGTGAGCTGCTCGCTCATGGCGTTGAAGAGCGCGCTGCGCTTGTTGTCCACCGTCACGGTCTTGCTGCCAATCTCCACGCAGGCCGTGTTTTGGCAGGCGGCGCGGAGCAGGACAGGCGCAAGCCACAATCCCAGCAGGAGCGGCAAATATTTCATCCGGTGGTTTTTCATGGGGACTTTTTCTCCTTCCAGCCGCGGAGCAGTTTTTCGTCGAACTTGAAGGCCAGCCGCAGGAACACGCCCTGCGCAGTGGTGCCGTCGCTGGCCAGGTCGCGGTCGCGGAAGCCGGTGAAGTTGTAGCCGAGACCGAGCCGCAGGTTGTCCCGCAGGGTGACGCCCGCCTCCGGTCCGACCGCGCCGCGCAGTTGTCCGCCGTCGCCGGCGAGGAGCGCCCACGCGTTCAGGCCCGCGTCCCACCGGCGGCCGAATTCGCGCCGCCAGCGTCCGCCGACCAAATGCGCGGTCTCCGCCGTCACGCCGTTTTCCGCGGTCAGCTTGCCGGCGTAGTGGCCGCTCAGGGTCCAGCCGCCGCGGGCGGTGAACGCCGCGTCGGCAGCCAGGATGTGGGTGAGCCGGCGGGAAACCGTGGCGGCGGCGCGGTCGTCGGTCTCGTAGCGCACCTCGTATTTGCCCAGCAGGTTCCAACGGTCGTCGCGCGCGGGCCGCCACGCGAAGCCGGTCTGCACGCGGGACTGGAGCGCATCGCCGCCCGCCGCGCCCTTGGTCCGGGTCAGCAGCAGGATGCTCTTGCCGAGGAAAGTCCACTCGTCGCCCAGCCGCCGCGCATAGCCGAGCGTGTTGAGCAGACTGTCGGTCGAGGTGCTTGCGCGCAGCTCCAGCCGTGCGTTGGACCGCCAGCGGACGCGCTCGAACTCGATGGCGCCGGCCAGCGCGGTGGACTCGTTGCGTCCGCTGCCGCTGACCGGCGTCACGCGCTCGACGGACGTGTTCAGCCGCACACCCTCGGCCAGCGTGAAAAGGTTGCGCAACCCGAGGGCCGCCTCGGCCTCCGGGCCGTAGATTTCCTGCCCGGCGCGGTATTCGCTGAAGACCTGTCCGCCCTTCATGTAGCCCGTCTCCAGGCCGACGACCGTGTTGTGGTTGCGCTCGACCTCGTTGAGCTCGAAGGCCCCGCCGAGCGAGGTGATGAACTCGTGCCGGCCGTAGAGCCGTCCGCCGCGTTGCAGCGTCGCGTCGAAACCCACCGCCGCCAGCTCACGCCGTGAGGTCGAGACATCGCGCTCGTATTCGGTGTAAGCCGTGGCGCCGGACAGCAGCGGCAACGGCGCGGTGATCCTGGCGCGCAAGCTGTTGACGGTGGAGGGACCGGCGGCGCGCGCCGCGCCGTTGGGCGAAGCGGCGGTCTGCTCGCTGTGCCGTGCGCCGAGCTCGAACCGCCAGGCGCCGACAGACTGCGCCACGTCCATCCGCACGCCTTCACGGCGGGCGTGGCGCGCGGTGTCCTCGGTCAGCAATCCCTGCGCCATGAGCGAGGTCGTGGGCCGGAGCTTGTGCGTCACCTTGAAGCCCGCCTCCACCCGGCCGGGCAGCAGCAGCGAGGCCGGATTGCGGAACGCCGGATCGGTCTCCCCGTAGAAAATGCGCGCGTCGGTCTTCTCGTCGTGGTGACGTAACTCCACGCGGCCCGCCAGGCCGGGACCGGGCTCGACCGAGTCGCTCCGGGCCGCCTCGGCGGCCAGCGTCGTCTTGGGTCCGAACCGCCAGAGCGCGCCGCCGCCCGCCAGTTCGTAGGCGGCGGTGGGATTTTCGTCGCGCGCATAGGTGCCGCTGAGCGTGAGCCGGTCGGTCAGCCGGTATTGCGCGTCCGCCCCGTAGGTCCAGAAACTCGGTCCGCCCTCATCGACCTCGTAGGTGATGCGGAGCGACACGGGATTGAGATCCGCATCGAGCGAGCGAAGCGGCGCGCGCAGGAGCAGCCGGCCGGTGAACGGCTCGAACTCGTAATCAAAAAACCGGCTCATCGTCCGCACGCTGATGATCCGGGCCGGCTGGTCGCGATCCCGGGTCAGGATCTCCACGCGCTCGCTGTTCACGCGCACCGACCGCGGGGCGAACGGGTAGGGACCCGACGTGCCGTTGGCGGACATCTCCTCGACCACCTGCCGCGACGAATCCTGGCTCGCCCAGGCGTTCGCGCTCAGCCGGTCGTTTTCAAAATGTTCCTTCACGCCGTTCAGGCTGCGCTGGTAGGTGGCGAGCCCGCGCGCGGCGTCGGGGTCGGCGGTCTGCGTCGTGAAGTCGCCCAGGAGCAGGTAGCTGCGGTTCCGGTCGAGGCGCACATAAAGCCGGCCGGTGGACTGGGCCTCGTAGCCACGCACCGAGGCGTCGCCGTAAACCGGATAGTATTCGCCCGGCTGGATGTCGCGGAAGAGTTTCTTGCCGCCGTCCTTCTCGGAATCGTAGGCCGCGGTGAGGAGGGTGTCGCCGCGCACCTTGCCCTTCAGAAAAAACGCCGCGCGCCCGCCGGCGCCGAGCCGGCCAGCGTCGCCCGCAGCGGACCAGGTGCGCAATTCCTCCTCGAACCCGTCGCGGGTGCTCGCTGGTTCCAGCCCGCCACCGCCACCTGAGCCGAGGTGGATCACGCCCTCGACGACACCCGCGGCGATGAGCGGACGCAGGTCGGGCGTGAAGGACAAAGTCGCCTCGCCCCGCACCACGCCGCTGGCGGCCGTGAAGTCGCACTCGCCCGGGTCGGACGGCGCCACGAGCCCGAAGATGGCGCGGCCGCCCTCGACGAAGGTCTGCAGTCCCGGTTGGGCGGGATCGAGATCGTCAGCCAGCCACCGGCCCTGCGTGGACTCGAGCGTCAGCGCGGTGCGGGTGGTGACCGGCGTGCCGCGGGCGTCCTGCAACTCCACCGTGATGTTCGTCACGGTGGCCGCGTCGGCCGGCGCCTCGGCCGGCGCGGTGAGCTTGATCTGCGCGAGGCCACCCGGAGCCGTCACCCGCAGGGCCGCGCCTTCGCGCGGATTGCCGAACGAGTCGGCCACGAGCAGGCGCAGGCGATTCTGGCCGCCGGCCAGATCGACTCCGATGAAAGTCCAGACCTCCACACCGGTTCCGACGTGCGTGATGCTGCCGACCTGGTCGGGGCCGATGAGCCGGCCGTTGACCGCCACGGAGAACTTTGCGCCGGCCCGTCCCTTCACGCGCAGGTCGGTCTGCGGCGTCGGCAGAATGTCGCCGTCATGCAGACCGACAAAGCCTGGCTCGGCGTCGAGCGAGGCCAGTTCGGCGTCGGTGGGATCGGGGACCGCTGGGTGGAGCGCGTTGACCTCAACGCGCTCGAAGCGCCTAGGGGTCAAGTCGCTCCACCTTTCCTCGGCAACTACGCCGGTCGCCGGTCGGGCTTTCGGGTCGGCGATGGGCGCGGGCTGGCCGTCGGGCGTGAGCCGGGTGTCGAGTTCCCGTTTCATCTCACCGCTGCTGCGGCGGGCCCGGGCGCGGCGAGCGTCGATTTCGGCCACCGCTGCGGCCGACGTCGCCACGAGCGCGAGGTTCGCTTGGTGCAGCTCATAGCGCTTCAGATCGACAAAGCGGCTGGCCGCATCGCCGGCCTGACGCGTGGTGGTCGCGAGCAATTCAGTGTCGCGCGGCAGCGTGAGCGGGTCGGGTTTCAGGATGTGCGTGCGCGGCGACAGGCCGTAGAAGCTGTATTTGCCGTCGGGATCGGTGACGGCGTAGGTGCCGTCCTCGAGGTAAAGCCGCACGCCCGGCACGCCGGGTTCGTCCGGCTGCGGGCGGCCGTCGCGGTTGGTGTCGAGAAAGACCCGGCCGATCATGATGCCCTTGTCGGTGAACACGCCCTCGCGGACCTTCACGCGGACGGAGGCGGTGTTGCTCTCGTAGCCGGGCGCGACGGCCTGCGCGTGATTGACGCCGTCGCCACCGAGCGCGCCCGGACCGAGGCGGGCGCGATAACGCAGCGTCATCGTGGCGTTGGCCGCAAGCGAACCGAGCGGCAGCACGAATCCACCCGTGACGGCCGCGAGCGGATCGAACGCGGTCTCGTTGTTTCGCCGCAGGCTGCCCGGCACATAGGTGAACCCGGCCGGCAGCCGGTCGTTGAGGATGACGGCCGGCAGTGTGGCGCCGACGGCGTTGCGCACGCGCACCGTGTAATCGACGGTTTCACCAATCTCCGCCTCCCGGCGCGAGGCGGTCTTTTCCACGAGCAGGCCGGTGCCGGCATGCTCCATTGCAGCGACGGTGTTCACGCGGACGAGCAGACCGTTGCCGTCGAGGTGCTCGGCCATGATGACGACGATCGCCACTTTCTCCGCCGTGGCGGCCATCGGCACCGTGCCGCACGCGACCAGGTCGAGCTGCTCGCCGGGCTGGAGCGTGATGACGGTGTCCGGGGCGATTTCCCGTTCGCCGGAGTCGGGGCGGGCGTTCGCGTTGGTATCGGCGAAGAGGGCCAGTTCGCCCAGATCGAAGCCGTCGGCCGACTGGTTGCGGGCGGTGAGACGGAAGCGCAGCGGAACCGGGCCGCGGTTGACGATGCGGTGCGACAACTCCGCGGACGTGCCGACGGGCAGGCGGACACTCCACTCATCCATCAGCGCGAAGTCCAGCGAGTCGAGCATGGTGGCCACGACAGCGTTGCTACGCATCGCGGTGCGGGTCGCATCGCCGGGCCACGCAAAGAGCACATCGGCATCGGTCTCGATGAGGGTGACGGCGCGGGCCGGGACACCGAGCGAGAGAAACACGAGCGCGGCGCGCGCCAGAAACTGGAAGAAGAAGGACACGGGTGAAAGCCGACCAAAAATGGACGGGCGGATC
Organism: Opitutia bacterium; assembly: GCA_016187925.1. Taxonomy (GTDB): domain Bacteria; phylum Verrucomicrobiota; class Verrucomicrobiia; order Opitutales; family Opitutaceae; genus Didemnitutus. The sequence goes on from JACPIS010000014.1 coordinate 28,846, forward strand.
CCTCCGCCCGTCCGGGTTGATGGTTGGGTTATGGGCGATGAATCACTGGTCGATTTGCACGCCGAAGGTGATGACCGCGCTCTGACCAGTAGGAATGAGAAGGCGTAGAGCGCCTCGCACGGAAGTGTGAGGTGGATACTCTCCGCCTTATGACCACGAACAACGTCACGATCGGAATCGACCTCGGGGACCG
>JACPIS010000013.1 GCA_016187925.1 Opitutia bacterium
GGAAGGGGCTGACGCCCCTTCCCCTGCACCCCATCCCATAAACCTCTTTATCCCGCCAAGCCACCAAACCACCGATCCACTTTTGCAGAACTTGACGGACACAACTGCAGGGGCGTGGCTCGACCACGCCCGGGCGCGCACAGGGCGCGCCCTGAAAGCAACCAGGGTGTGTCTTCAGACCCGTTTGTCATCCTGAGCGAAGCGAAGGATCCACGGCATCGAAGGCCCTATCGCGAGCGAAAGTATGGATTCTTCACTTCGTTCAGAATGACAGGGTGAGTTGTTTGGTGGGGTTTGAAGGCACACCCAAGTCACAAGACTGGCGATGCGCCGCTTGATACCTGGCCTTTGTCCCTTGTTACTTCGTGGAGTGAGCGGCGCTCACTCCACGTTCGCCACCTGCTCGCGCACGCGTTCGAGCTCGTTCTTGAACTCGATGACGCGCTGCGAAATCTGCAGGTCGTTCGCCTTGCTGCCGATGGTGTGAATCTCGCGGCCGACCTCCTGCAGGATGAACTCGGCCTTGCGGCCCACCTCTCCGTCGCCGCGCAGCAGTTCGGTCAATTGCCCCAGATGGCTGCGCAGGCGCGTCAGCTCCTCCGTCACGTCGCAACGGTCCGCGAACAGCGCGATCTCCTTCAGCACGCGCTCGTCGTTCACGTCGAGTTCGAGCCCGGCGGCGCGCAGCCGCTGCAGCAGCTGCTCCCGATACGCGGTCGGCACGTGCGGCGCACGGCCCGCGATGACTTCGGTATGTCCGCGAAGTTTTTCGAGCCGGCCGAGGAAATCGATCAGCAGCGTTTCGCCCTCCTTCGCCCGCATGGCGGACAGCCCGCGCAGCGCGGCCTGCACGGCATGCAGCACCGCCGTCTGCGCCGTTTCCAGCGGCGGCAGCCCGGAATTCTCCTGCTGCGCGCTGACCACCTGCCAGAGCAGCTCCGTCGTCGGCTCGAACTTCATGCCACGCGCCCGCGCGAGGCTGGCGAGCCGGTCGAGCGTGTCGGCCACGGCGTCGGCATCCCAGTCGAGCACTCCGGCGTCACCGGTCACTTCCACGGAGACGTGCACCTTGCCGCGCAGGACCGCCTTGCGGACGGCCTCAAGCACGGCGGGCTCAAGTCCCTCCCAGGCGTCCGGCAGGGCGACAGTCAGGTCGAGCGACTTCCGGTTCACGGAGTTCACCTGCACCGTCAGGGTGTGGGAGCCAAGCGCCGCAGTCGCGCGGCCGTAACCGGTCATGGAATTCATAGGGCAGAAGTAACAAGTACCAAGGGACAAGTGGCAAGAGCAGGCACGATCCTTCCGCTCTATTCCCCGGTGTCGTCCTTCCCGGCGATGGATGAGAAAATGCGTTTCAGTTCGCCCGCTTCCAGCACCAGCTGGTTTCTATCCGCCAATAAGGCGTCATCCGACCCCACATCGAGCAACTGCAGCCACAAGGCCGACTCGCGGGCCTCCTTGCGGCAGACCTTGATGCGGTAAAAGAAGTCTTTGCGGCTCAGGCCTTCCTGCGCTTCCAGATAATTAGCCGCTACCGACCCGGAAGCGCGCACCAACTGCTTCGCATCTTCGAAATTCGCGATGGATTTAGGCACGCGGTTCACAAAGCGCCTGCTCGCCGCGGCGAATTCGAAGGTCCGTTTAACCAAGTCTCGCGCCGGCTCGGACATATCTTGGCACTTGCTACTTAAAACTTGAGCCTTCGGTCGCGGCGAGAATCGCCGCGACCTGCTGCACATCCTTGTCGCCGCGGCCGCTGAGGTTGACGACGAGCAGCTGGTCGGGGCGCATCTGCTTGGCGCGCTTCACGGCTTGGACGAGCGCGTGGGTGGACTCGAGCGCGGGGATGATGCCCTCCAATCGCGAGCAGAGTTGGAAGGTCTCCAGCACCTCGTCGTCCGTCGCATAGGCGAACTGGATGCGGCCGAGGTCGCGGTAATAGGCGTGCTCCGGCCCGATGGCGGCGTAGTCGAGGCCGGCGCTGACGGAGTGCGTGAGTTCGATCTGCCCGTCGGGGTCCTGCAAGATGTACGTCTTGGCGCCTTGCAGCACGCCGAGCTTGCCGCCCTCGAAGCGGGCCGCGTGCTCGCCGCGCTTGATGCCGCGGCCGCCGGCTTCCACGCCGGTCAGCTTGACCGAGGTGTCGGGCAAAAACTCGAAGAACGCGCCGATGGCGTTGGAGCCGCCGCCCACGCAGGCGACGATCTCGTCGGGCAGCCGGCCCTCGCGGGCGAGAATCTGCTCGCGCAGCTCCTGGCCGATGACGCGGTGAAAATCGCGCACCATCATCGGATACGGGTGCGAGCCGAGCGCGGAGCCGAGGATGTAGTGCGTGTTGCGCACATTGGTCACCCAGTCGCGCATCGCTTCGTTCACGGCGTCCTTGAGCGTCTTCTGGCCGGACTCGACGGCGACGACCTTGGCGCCCATCAGGCGCATGCGAAAGACGTTCAATGCCTGCCGCTCCATGTCGACCGCGCCCATGTAGACCGTGCAATCGAGGCCGAACTTCGCGCAGACCGCCGCGGTCGCGACGCCGTGCTGGCCGGCGCCCGTCTCGGCGATGATGCGCTGCTTGCCCATGCGGCGCGCGAGCAACGCCTGGCCGAGGGCGTTGTTGATCTTGTGCGCCCCGGTGTGGAGCAGGTCCTCGCGCTTGAAATAGATCTTCGCCCCGCCGCAGTGCTGCGTGAGCCGCTCGGCAAAATAGAGCTCGGTCGGGCGTCCGGCGAATTCCTTCAGGTGCTGCTTCAACTCCTGCTGAAACGCCGGATCCTGCTGCGCCTGCTCGTAGGCCTTGGTCAGCTCTTCGAGGGCGGTCATGAGCGTCTCCGGCACGAACACGCCGCCGTAACGCCCGAAATGCCCGGCGATATCCGGCAGACGCGCCGGGCCGGCGGCGGGCATGGGGTGACTGGGAACGGAGGCGGGTTTGGCGGCAGACATCCCTTCCAGAGGTAGACGCCCCGAAGCGGGACGCAAATACGTTTTCCCTCTAGGACAGAGGCCGCCTCTCCCGTCAGACGCGCTTGATGGTCAGCAGCGTGAAATCGTCGCGCAATTGGTCCGTGCCGGTAAAGCGTTGCACGGCATTCAGCACGGAATCGTTGATGGCGCGGGCGTCGCCGTCGCGCGCGGCGCGCAGGGCGTCGGCCAGGCGGGCGCCGCCGAATTCCTTGTCCTCGGCGTTGGGCGCCTCGGTCAGACCGTCGGTGTAGAGCACCAAAACGTCGCCGTTCTCGAACGGCACGACCTTGTCGGTGATGACCTCATCGAACAGTTGCGCGTCGACCAAGCCGATGGGCATGCCCTCGGAGCCGATGAACTCGCCCAGGTGCGCGCGGGCGCCGGCATCCCAGCGCGACAGCAGCGGCAGCTCGTGCCCGGCGCGCGCGAAAGTCACCTGCCGCGCGGCCGTATCGACCACGGCGTAGGTCATCGTGATGTACATGCCCTCGCGGATGTCGCCCGCCAGCGTGCGGTTCAGCTCGTTGAGGACGGCGGCGGGCGATTCGTGCCGGGGCGCGAGCTGGTGCAGCAGCGTGCGGCAAATCGCCATGAGCAGCGAGGCCGACACGCCCTTGCCGGACACGTCGGCCACGGCGACGCCGAGCTTGGTGTCGCTGAGTTTGAAAACATCGTAGAGATCGCCCGTGACCTTTTGCGCCGCGAGGTAGCGCGCGTCCACGTCGAGCCCGGCAACCTGCGGCATGGTGCTCGGCAGCAGCATCGACTGCACGTCGCTCGCCAGCGCCAGGTCGATATCCAGCCGCTGTTTCTCCACCTGCAGGTTGATGAAATCGGCGTTGTGCACCGCCAGGCCCGCCTGCTCGGCCAGCGCGGCCACCAGCGAATAGTCCGTCTCGGTGAACGGCAGGCCGTCGGCCGCGTTGCACACGCACAGGACACCGATGAGCCGCCCGCGCACCGTGATCGGCGCGGCGATGACCGAGCGGACGACGAGCGCGGGATCGTCGTGCTTGACGATGCGGGGATCGGACGGGGCGTTGACGACCAGCTCGCCGCGGCCCGTGGCCGCCACGCGGCCGACGACGCCTTCGCCGACGGGGAATTCCTCCGACTTGAGCACCTGCTCGATGAACTTGGCGCGCGAGCCCATCCGCATCCGCTGGAGGTCCGGGATCGGCCGGTGCGGCGGGAACAGACCCTCGACCGCGACGCCGCGCATCATGTCGTCCGCGCCTTTCTCGAAGATGCAGGCGCTGAGCGCCCCGGTGCTAAGGATGGAGGCGTGCACGATGCGCTGGAACAGCTCGTCGCGCGACAGGCGTTCGCCGACGGCATCCACCATGCTGTGCATGAAATCGAGCACGATCTGACGCTCCTCGAGCAACGAGTGTTTCTCCTCCTCGACGCGCGCCGCCTCGCGCTGCGCCCGCCAGTAGAAACCGTAGGCGATGAGCGCGCCGAAAAAGCCGCCGAGCAGGAAAAGCATCATACGGCCGCAGCTTAGCGGGATTCCACGCGGTTGCGCAAGAAGGCCAGCACGTCCTGGAACTTCGCGGCGTTGGTCGCGTCGGCGCTGATCAGGTTCTCGTGCGCCTCGAGCACGAGCCGGGCGCTCTCGATCTCGCTGCGGGCCTTGTCGGTGAGCGATTGCGCCCCGCCGCCGAACTCCATGGGGAAATTGCCGGCATCGACCACGGCCAGCCGGTGCAGGCCGAGGTTGCGGATGAGCTCGAGGTTGCGCTCCCCCACCCGCGCGAGCGTCAGCGTGCCGGGCGGCGTGAGCCTGCGCAGATCGAGCGCGGCGCCGGCGATCACCCCGAGGAAGGTGCTGTCCATGCTCGTGCACTGGAAGAAATCCACCACGAAGCGCGTCTTGCCCTGCCGGGCCATCTCGCCGAAGAAATCCTTCAGGCCGCCGCTGTTCATGAACGACGCCCGCCCGTCAATGCGCACGAGCACGGGATCGGCGTAGGCATCGACGAGGAAGACGGGTTTCGCGGGTTCGGCCATGGCAAGAGCGGGAGGAGACGCGCAGTCATTGACCGGCGCGTCCCCGGTGGATGTCAATCAGCTCTTCGTCACAATCTGGCGCAGGACGTAGGGCAGAATGCCGCCGTGCTGGTAGTAATCGATCTCGATGGGCGTATCGATGCGGCACGTGACGGACACATCCTGCTTCGAGCCGTCCGGGCGCGTGATGCGCAGCGTCAGGTCCTGCTGCGGCTTCACGGCCGGGCTGAGGCCGACGACGTCGTAGGTCTCGGTGCCGTCGAGCTTGAGCGTCTGCGCGGTGGTGCCTTCCTTGAACTGCAGCGGCAGCACGCCCATGCCGACGAGGTTGGAGCGGTGGATGCGCTCGAAGCTCTGGGCGACGACGACCTTCACGCCGAGGAGGTTGGTGCCCTTGGCGGCCCAGTCGCGCGAGGAGCCGGTGCCGTATTCCTGGCCGGCGAGAATGATAAGCGGCGTGCCCTTGGCCTGGTAGGCCATCGACGCGTCGTAGATGGACGTCTTCTGGCCGTCGGGCCCGATCGTATTGCCGCCCTCTTCGCCGCCGAGCATCAGGTTTTTGATGCGGACATTGGCAAAGGTGCCGCGGGTCATGATGCGGTCGTTGCCGCGGCGGGAGCCGTAGGAGTTGAAGTCCTCGAACGCGACGCCGCTCTCGAGGAGGAACTTGCCGGCGGGCGAACTCTTCTTGATGGCGCCGGCGGGCGAGATGTGGTCGGTCGTCACCGAGTCGCCGAAGATGCCGAGCGCGCGGGCGCCCTTGATCTCGGCGATGGTGCCGGGCTGCAGGCCGAAGTTCGTGAAGAACGGCGGCTCCTGGATGTAGGTGGAATTCGCCTCGAAGGCATAGACGTTGCCGACCGTGGCCGGGATCTCGTTCCACTTCGGGTTCTGCGCGGCGAAGTTCTTGTAGAGTTTGCGGAAGACTTCGGGCTTGAGCGCGGACTGCATGGCATCGCGCACCTCGGCGAGCGTCGGCCAGAGGTCGGCGAGGTAGACGGGCGCGCCGTCCTTGCCGTTGCCGATCGGCTCGCAGCTCAGGTCGAGGTCGACGCGGCCGGCGAGCGCGAAGGCGACGACGAGCGGCGGCGACATGAGGAAGTTGCTCTTGATGTTCTGATGGACGCGGGCCTCGAAGTTGCGGTTGCCGGAGAGTACCGAGGCGGTGACGAGATCGTTCTTCACGACGGCGTCCTCGATGTTGGCGTCGAGCGGGCCGGAGTTGCCGATGCAGGTCGTGCAGCCGTAGCCGACGGTGTTGAACCGGAGCTTGTTCAGGTAGGGCTGCAGGCCGGTCTTCTTGAGGTAATCGGTGACGACGCGGGAGCCGGGGGCGAGCGAGGCCTTGACGGCCGGGTTGACCTTCAGGCCCTTCTCGACGGCCTTCTTGGCGAGCAGGCCGGCGGCGAGCATGACGCTCGGGTTGGACGTGTTGGTGCAGCTCGTGATGGCGGCGATGAGGACGGAGCCGGTGCCGACCTTGGCCTTCTTCTTGGCGGCGGTCTCGACCTTCACGGACTTGGCGAAGTCGGCGCGCGTCTTGCCGAAACCGTTCTCGGTGACGGGGCGCTGGAATGCCTTGAAGAACTCGCGCTGGAGGTTCTGCAGCTCAATGCGGTCCTGCGGGCGCTTCGGACCGGCGACGCTCGGGACGACCGTGGAGAGGTCGAGTTCGACGACCTGCGAGTAATCGATCTGACCCAGCTGCGGGATGCCCCACAGGCCCTGCGCCTGGTAGTAGGCCTCGTAAGTGGCCACGAGCTTCTCGTCGCGGCCGGTGGCGCGGAGGTAGTTGGAACACTCGGCGTCGATCGGGAAGAAGCCCATGGTCGCGCCGTACTCAGGCGCCATGTTGGCGATGGTCGCGCGGTCGACGACCGGCAGCGCGGCGGCACCGGGGCCGAAGAACTCCACGAATTTGCCGACGACCTTCGTCTTGCGCATGAGCTGCGTGACCGTGAGCGCGAGGTCGGTGGCGGTGACGCCTTCCTTGAGCGCGCCGGTCAGGTGCACGCCGACGACGTCGGGCGTGAGGAAATAGACGGGCTGGCCGAGCATGCCGGCCTCGGCCTCGATGCCGCCGACGCCCCAGCCCACGATGCCGATGCCGTTGATCATCGTCGTGTGCGAGTCGGTGCCGACGAGCGTGTCGGGGTAATAGATCTCGGATTCTGAATTTGAGCTTTGAGCTTTCGTGGAGAGCACGCCCTTGGCGAGATACTCGAGGTTGACCTGGTGGACGATGCCGATGCCGGGCGGCACGACCTTGAAGGTGTCGAACGCCTGCATGCCCCACTTGAGGAACTGGTAGCGCTCGCGGTTGCGGGTGAACTCGAGGTCGAGATTCTTCTGCATCGAATCCGCCGTGCCGGCGAAGTCGACCTGCACCGAGTGATCGACGACGAGGTCGACGGGCACGAGCGGCTCGATGA
>JACPIS010000015.1 GCA_016187925.1 Opitutia bacterium
GGAAGTTCAGCGCTTCCATGCTCACGTTGCCTCGCTCCACAGGTAGGCTGTCGCGGATTCGCTTCAGATGCGTTTCGGTCAATTCCATCCCGCTTGCCTACACCCTCGCCCGATCATAGCAATAGTGTTAACAGGCCCTAGGGGGACGCCCCGGAGCGTGGCTCGGGGCGTCCCTCGTTTTGCGTGTTGCCGGACGCGCGTCAGCGTTGGCCGCCGAAGGCCGCATCCACCGGCGTGTGGGCCAGGTGATTGGTGTAGTTGCTGAGCGTCTTCAGTGCCGCGATGGTGAGCACGTCGAGAACGTGTCGCTGCGCATAGCCGGCGGCGAAAAACGCCTCGATGTCCTCCGCGGGCGTGAAGCCGCGCGCGGCGACGGTCGAGCGCGCGAAGCGGACGAGCGCGGCGTGCTTCGGCGTGGGCGGCAGCGTGTTGTCGCGGATCGCCTGGATGTCCTCGGCCGGGGCCTTGACCATCGCGGCAACCGCAGAGTGTGCGGCCACGCAGTAGTCGCAGCCGTTCTCGGCGCTGATCGCGAGCATCGCGAGCTGCTGCTCCTGGGGAGTCAGCGCCGAGTGCTTGTCGATCAGATCGAGCACGCCGAGGTAGGTGTGGAGCGCCAGCGGCGAGTTGGCGAAGATGCCATAGAGATTCGGAATGAACCCGTAGGCTTTCTGCACCCGGTCGAAGACCGGCTTCAGTTCCGCCGCGGCGGTGTCCCTGGTTTGGATCGTGAATTGCATGATTTGGCTGGATGGAGGCGAGATCAGGAGCCCTTCGCCATCTGGCGGAGCATATCGGCCGAGACCGGCTGACCGCCCACGCCCCAGGCGCCGGGGGTGACTTCTTCGACGATGACCCAGGTGACGGGTCGGAGGCCTTCGCCTTCGACGGAGACGACGGCATCGGTGACTTTGCGGATGATTTCCTGTTTCTGTTGGAGGGTCAGGTAGTCCCCGACTCCCTTGATTTGCACGAGTGGCATGTTGTTTTATGGGTTGGTGGTTTATTAATGGACCGTCTGGTCCAAAATTAAGACGCGGCATCCGGCTGATGGCATTCCGGGCGGCGCTCAGCCGAGCTTCCCCGCGATCTCCTCGAGCGGGCAGGTCAGGATTTCCGCCCGCGCGACACGGCGGAGGTATTGCCCCCATTCGCCGGCAACGACGCCGCTGAGAACGGTGACTCTCCGTGGGATACAGTCGGGAGCGAGCGCGTCGTCACTGCTCCAGGCCGCGCCAACGCAGACGTGATCGTATTCTCTGGGCTTGGACATGTGAACAGGGCCGAAGGCTTGGACGGGATTAGGCGATCTGGGGCACCAGACCGTGCTGGCGGATAACCTCGAGGTAGGCGGCGGGTTCGGGGCGCACCCGATAATTCTCGGTTTGGTCGGTCCAGAGCACCTTGCCCTGTGGGTCCGTGATGATGACGGTCGGCAGGACCGTTTCGCTCGCATAGCCGAGCATCTGCATGCCCATCGGCACGCCGAACGGATCGTTGATGCGGAGGAGGCGCGCGACTGCGTTGCCCTCATCCACGAGAAAATCGAAGTCGGCGTCGTATTTGTCCGCGAGTGCGGCGGTGTGCGTGGCGGGTTGCGGGGAGACCAGGATGACGCGGGCGCCCACCGCGGAGATATCCCGGCGCGCCTCAACCAGCTCTTTGATCTGGGCCATGCACAAGGGGCACCAGTTGCCGCGATAGAAGAGCCAAATCGCCGTCTTGCCGAGCAGTTCGGCGGAGCCGACCGGAAGAAGGTTTGTGTCCTTCAGGACAAACTTGGGCAGCGTGGCGCCCGGTTTCAGGAGCGGGCTTTCCGGACGCTCGAGCTTGGAATACCAGTGGATGTAGAGCAGGAGGCCGGCCCAACCGGCCGCGCCCATCGCGGGCAAAGCGAGTCCGGCACCGAGGAGGCCGGCCTTCACGGTGATGCCAAAGCCGATCGCGGCGGCCAGATTGATCATGGGAAACCGGGCGCTGGTGCGGGCCGTCGGGCGGAGCAGCATGAGCCGGCCCAGCACGAACAGGATGGGCACGGTGGTCAGCAGCACGCCGAACCAGCGGTCGGCGAAGTTCTCCTGGTAGAATCGCCAGCCCGCGTAGGCGGTCAGGGCGGAGGCCAGCATCATGTAGGTGCTGATGAAAACGGATTTGAGCAGGCTCATGGGAGGGGAGGCGTTGGGAGCGCGCGGCGCGGAGTCGGCGCAGTGCGACGGTTCGGGTTGCAGATGTTGGCGAACGATTTCGAGGAAGAGGCCGGACGCTGGGCGCACACAGTGGTTCAGCTGAACAAGCAGGCTCCACTCGGCGACATATCCGATGTCACCTCTTGGGGCTTGCCTGTCTGCTACATCGAACGAGCAACAACGATGTCCATAGACTTGAATCCGGTATCGCGCAGGGGAACAATTTCAGCGTAAGCATCGCTGCCAAAGACGGCGTCCACCGCGCGTTCCGATGGGAAGTCCATCACGAGATAGGCGTCACACTTCTGCGCTCCGACGATGGCCCGTTCGGCCTTAACCCGACGAACTATTTCTCCTCCGTGTTCAATGAGCATCGGTATGGCCCGCTGCATGTATTCCTGCGCCGAGGCCATGCCTGCGGGATTGAAAACGGCGGAGATGACGATGGTTACTTTCGCATTCATGGTACCTTGTTGTTTCATATCAGTATCTGGGGTGGTGGTGGGAGGGGTGGTAGAATTGGACCGCACGGTCCAGAACCAATCCAGGCTTGCGCGGCCTGTCAAGCGAGTTATGTATCGCCCAGTGCAAAATACACCCGCCACCGGTCGCCCGCTCGAATTCGATCTCGAGAAAGCCCAGGAAACCATCATGCGCCTGTTCTGGGAAAAGGGCTTTCTGGGCGTTTCCCTGCCGGATTTGGAAAAGCGCACGGGACTGTCGCGCTCCAGTCTCTACAACAGTTTTGGTTCCAAGCAGAAGGTTTTCGAGCAGGCGCTGGAGCGCTACCGGGAGGCGATGGGCCAGCAGATGTGCGAGCCGCTCGAGAAGGGGTCGCAAGGCCTCGCCGACCTGCGGGTATTCCTGGAATCCATGCGGCAGATGTTCGCGCAGCCCAAGTGCCCCGGCGGCTGCCTGATGGTCAACACCATGATCGAATTCGCAGGAGCGGACGCCGCCGTAGCCAAACATACCGCCCGGCATTTTCAGCGCTTGCGGAGCGCGATCGTCACGACACTGCAACGGGCGGCCGACACCGGCGAGATCGCTCCGCGCAGCGTGGACGCCAGAGCCGAACTGATGATGACGCTGGTATTGGGCATCAGTGTCGCAGCCCGAGCCGGCGTGTCGAAGGACGACGTCGCCGCCATGGCCGCCGCCGCCCGCACCCAGATCGACGCCTGGGAAATCCGCTAACCGGGCCAGGCACCCGGAGCGGCCCCCTGCCCTTGCGGGCGCAAGCCGCCGCACCGGGCGGGACAGGAACCCTGCGGTGGCATGCGCCGAGGGTTCCATAGACACTCAGTTGCGGCCGGACATCACGCCGCCGTCGACGTCCCAGATCGCACCGGTGACCCAGCCGGCCTCGTCGCTGAGCAGGAAGTCGATGACCGCGCCGACATCGGCCGGGGTGCCGATGCGCCCGATCGGGTGGAAGCCGTTGAAGCCGGCCAGTGTCTTGCTGATTTCCTCCGGCTTGATGAACGCACCGTAGATCGGCGTCTCCACGACCGCCGGTGAGACGGCGTTCACTCGGATGCCGTGCTCCGCCAACTCCATCGCGAGGTGCTGGGTCAGCGAATGCAGGCCGGCCTTGGCCATCGAGTAGGCCGACGAGGGGGTCGCCTTGATCGCCTGCCGGGCCCACATGGAGCCGATGTTCACGATGCTGCCCTTGCGCCCCTGCTCGACCATCCGCCGGGCCACGCCTTGCGTGAGGAAGAAGAACGCCTCGTTGAGCGCGTGGTATTGCTGGTAGTTCTCCCGCGTATGATTGAGAAACGGCGTCGGGAAAAAATACCCGGCGGAGTTGACGAGGTGGTCGAACGCGGGCGCGGACGCGACGTCTCGCACGAGGTCGTCGACCTGCGCGCGCTGATAGAGATCCACGGAGTGCGTGGAAACCCGGGGCGAACCGGCCTGGCGGATGGCTACGGCAGCCGCGTTGAGCTTGGCGGAGTCGCGTCCGGTGATGGTGACGGCCACGCCGCGCGCGCCGAGGCGCTGGGCGGTGGCCAATCCGATACCGGTGGAGCCACCGATGATGAGTGCGGTTTTCATGATAGAGGTGAAGGAGAGAACAGCCTGATGGTATTTTGGCAGACGGTGATAATCGCACAGTGGGTGTGCGAATTGGTCCGGAAGAGGTCTGAAATCATCCACCCGCGCCTGGCCGGGCGAAGCAGACGGGGGATACCGACCCCACGATCGGCCGGTCTCCCACATCAGGCGCGCGATTGATCAGTCCCACACCTTGTCCCAGTCATCGAGCGAGCAGCTGGCATACAGGCTCAGCCGGCTCAGGTCCCCGTTGGCCACCGCGAGCGCCGCTCCGGGCACCACGGAAAACCGCGGAGAGAATTTCAAGGGATACCAGATCGCATCCGCCTGGGAAAAATACGAGGGCGTCACCCCTGCCCGCCAGGGGTAGAGCCGATCCACCTTGCCCGTGTCCAGTCGCCAGGCCGCAGGCAGCTTCTTGAGGTCGGAGCTGTTCAGGTGGACGCCCCCACCCTGCACCACTCCTCCGACCTGCTTCTGCAAAGATTCCCACGCAGCGGCGTCCGCGACCTCGATGACCACTTCATTCGCGCCCAAGAACGGTGCCTTGGCCGCGTCGGCCAGCATACCCAGCGGATTCCGCAGGGTGCCGAGGTTTTGCTTCCTGGCCAGCCGGTTGAATTCCGTCATCAGCGCCTGAAGGTCTCGGCCGGACCAGGCCTCGTCGCGCCACCCTGGCTTCAAACGCAACACCGCGTGTGCGCGCACCGTGCCGATCGGTTGGTTGGTCCATATCTTGAAGCCCTTCAGCTCTGCCGCGGCCGAATACAATCCGTCGGCGCTCGTGATTTCGCGCGGCTCTTCGTCGTCCTTGTTGACGTAGACCCGCAGTGGTTGCGCAAAGGTCGAATGAGAAGACTTCGTGAATCCGAATCCGGCGAACTCGAAGCGCCGCGACCCGGTCTTGGCGTGAAACGCAGCGAGACCAAGGAAGGCGTTATAGGGATAGCTCCGCGGCACGACTTTACCTTTCACCGTGAAAGGTTCCAGTCGCTCCGGGGCGGCGGCGGCTGAGACGCCAGTGGAGAGCAGGACAAGGAACGAAAGGCCCAGCGGGCGCAGGGAGTGGAATCCATGGCGCCGGCCCGGTCGGCGCGGGTGGGCACCGGTCGCGCTGAGGCGGGACAATGGCCCGGGGCCGGTGGAGCCACCGGCAATAGGTGCAGTTTTCAAGAGCAGGTCGCCGGTCGAGAGCGCATGCGTCAGCGCGTCTGCGGACGGGCATCCAGAAACGGCTCCAACTCCGCTGCCCCGAAGTCGGAGAGGATTTCGCCGGCAAGGTCCAGGACGGGGGCCTTGGTCTGGCCGGAAATCCGTCGCATGGCGTTGAACGCGGACATATCTGCGTGGACGTTTTTCTCCACGAAGGCGACGCCGCGGCGCACAAGGACTTCCCGCGCCTGCGAGCACCACGGGCAGCCGGGTTTGGTGTAGAGGATCGGAGGGACGGTTTTCATGATGGTGATGGCTGGTAGGCTGGGTTGGAAGATGATGTGCTGCGGGAGCGGAATGGGCGTCAGGCGTCATCGCGCCCCAGCCAGTAGAGCGGATAGCGCCCCGGATGGACGGCGTTGTTGAACAGGAGCGCCACAGCGACCACGCCCACGGCGCCGAGCAGCGTGGGCGCGAGCAAGAAACCCCAGTCGGGGCGCGCCAGAAAAACGATGACCGGATTGGAGCCGGCCGGCGCATGCACCGTGCGGGTCGCAAACATCGCGACCACGGAAAGACCCAGGGCCAGACCGAGCGCCCACGGCGCCGGGCCGAACAGTTTCAAACACACCAATCCGATGAGCGAGCAGAGGAGGTGGCCGGCGATCACGTTGCGCGGCTGCGAAAACGGCGCCTCGGGAAGCCCGAAGAGGAATACGCAACTCGCGCCGAGCGAGCCGAGCAGCAGCGGCTGATGGGTCTTCGCTGCCAGCAGGCTGACCAGCCCGATCGCTGACGCGGCTCCGAGTCCGGCGAGCGCGATCCGGCGCAAGGCAAAACGAGGTGGCAGCGCGGCACCCTGGCCGCTGAGTTTGGCGAGATAATTCTTCATGGAGATTTCCTGCGGCAATCGCGCGGAGGAGAGCGAGAAGACGAGGATGGGGTCCGGCCGCCCCGGAACACGCACTTCGGGACGGCCGGACCTTGGTTGCTTGGTGCAGCAATTCAGGTCGCGCGCTTAGCGCGCGGCAGCCATGCGCGAGACAATGGCATCCGTCGTGACGACTTCGTTGGCAATGAAGCCGAAGTTCGTCACGGCCGTCTTGTAGCCGTCGCCCAGATCGGGCGAGACCGCGGCGGCGGTGGCATCCTTGACGACGATGACTTCGAAGCCCTGCTCAAGCAGCTCGCGCAGGTGGCTCTCGACGCAAAGGTTGGCGGACATGCCGGCGAGGATGACGGTCTCGACGCGGCGCTTGCGGAGCTGAAGTACGAGGTCGTTGGACTCGGGCCCGTAAACCTTGTGCGGGCTCGAGACGACCGTGGCGCCGTCGTTGATATAGCCCTTGTAGCGCTCGAGCCAATCGGCGCCGGAACCGGCAAAGCCGTCGAGGTTCAACGCGCCGGCGCGGTGGAACATGTGGATGTCGTGCATGACTTTCTCCAGCGTGCCGCCGAACTTCCACTGGCCATCCGTCGGGAAGTAGTAGTGGGGCGAGACGAAGACCGGGAACGAATTCTCCTTCGCCGCCTTGAACAGGGCGTCGATGTGCTCGACGGTCTTGTTTTCGGTGACACTGCCGCCGACCAGGCCCCAGGTGACACCTTGGGGACTGAGGAAGTCGTTTTGCGGATCAGTGACGAGGAGCGCGGTGCGCGCAGGATCGAGACGCTTCGGGGCGACCGGAGCGTTATTGGCGGCTTGCGCCGCGACGAAGATCGCGGCGGTCGCGACGATCGACAGGAGATGGCGGATTTTCATGAATGCGAGGAGTTGTGTTTTTGTGCAGGCGGGATTGCCTTCGTTGACTCAACTATTCCACAAAGCGCGTGCGTTATGGTCCGGATCGCGTCCGAATTCGTCCACTTGCCCAATCCACTGTCTCACCCCAAGCATGTCACTTGATCGCCTACTCGCCCATGTGGAGATAGCGGTGCAGCCGTTTTCACTTTGCATTCTCAGCGGTGGCTGGCGCCTGAGACTGCCCCAGCCCACCGGTCCGCTGCTGCATTTTGTCCTCAAAGGCCGAGGAAAAATCGTCGGGCCCGATCGGCAGGCTCATCACCTGGAACCGCTCTCCCTGGCGATTGTGCCACAGGGGGCAGCGCACGCGCTGGAATCGCATGCCCCCGTCCGGCATGAGAAGGCATTCGACCTCGAGAACGCGGGGCCGCCGCTCTACCGCATCGTGGCCGGCTCCGAGGACCAGGCCGATCTCACCATCGCGTGCGGGATGATTTCGGCGAAATTCGGCGAGTCGCTGGGCCTCTTCAATCACCTGTCCGGGGTGCTCGTTGTTCCACTCGCCGATCTCGCTCCGGTGAGAGAGCTGTTCGCGGCCATCTTGGAAGAGCAGGCGCAGCCTAAAGAAGGCAGCAACGCGCTGACCGGAGCCTGCATGACGGCGGTGATGGTCTATTTCCTCAGGAGAGTTGGGAAGGGTGACACCGACGCGCTTCCGTGGCTCCGCGCACTACAAGATCCGCGGCTGGGACGGGCCGTGGATGCGATGCTGCTGGACTGCGGGCGCCCCTGGAGCTTGGAGACGCTGGCCGATGTTGCCGGCATGAGCCGTTCCGCCTTTGCCGAGCGTTTCACGAAGGCCTTCGGGAACACCCCGATGGCCTTTCTCCACGAATTACGCATGAACCTCGCGGCCCGTTTGCTGAACGACAGAAATCTGACGATGGACGCGGTCGCGAAGCGGGTCGGCTTCTCCAGCCGCAGCCACTTTTCCCAAGCGTTCAGCCATCATCACGGGATTTCCCCCGCCGCCGCGAGAAACCCGGCCGGCTGAGCCGAAAGGGGGCGGGGGGCTCAGACGCGGCTGGCGGACTCGATCAAAGCACGGGCCGCGGCCCGCGCATCCTGGGCATAGGCCGAGCGGCGGTGCAGATCGGCGTGCACGGTGGCACCGTCGATCAGCAGCATGAATTGACGGGCCAGGGCGGGTGCGTTGCGCAACTCCGCCTCACCGCAAAGCGCTTCGATCCGCTGTTGCAGCGCCTGCTTGAAGGCCGTCGCGGCGCGCCGCGGCTTGTCCGAGTCGAGCCGGTATTCACCGATGGCCTTGACGAAGGCGCAGCCGGCGAAATCCGCCGAGCTGAACCACCCTTCCAGCCAGTCGAACACGGCCGACAGGCGCTTGGTCGGGCTCTTGCCGGCGGCGGCAATCGTCGCATCGAAGCCGGCGAGGATCTCCTCCCCCTTCTTTTCCATCGCCGCAGCGATCAGGTCCTCTTTCGAGCCGAAGTGATTGTAGAGCGTCATCTTCGCTACGCCGGCCTTGGCGAGCAATGTATCGATACCCACCGCGCGGTAGCCGCTCTGACAGAACAGTTCCCAGGCCGTGTCGAGCAAATGCTCCCGTTTCGCAGAGGCTGGGGCGGACGGTTCGGCGGAGGGATTCATGACCGCACGGTGATGGGCAAACGGGAAGCAGGCAAAGAAAAAGACAGACGGGTCTAGTTTTCGCTTGCCATACGACAGACCAGTCTGTCTATTGCGGCACCGCTCCACTTCTGGAACGGCGCAACTCAAACCTACCAAAAAATCCAACCCTCCAAATGAAACTCGCTATCTTCATCCTCTCCGACCCGAAAAACGGCGACGAGGCCACCGGCCGCGTCTTCAACGCCCTAGCGACGGCCGCCGAGGCCCTCAAGGCCGGCGACCAGGTCGAAATCGTGTTCCAAGGCGCCGGCACCCGCTGGCCGAAGGAACTCACCCAGCTCAGCCACCCGGCCAACGGTCTCTACAACGCGGTGCGCCCGGCCGTCGTCGGCGCCTCCTGCGGCTGCGCCGCGGTGTTCGGCAGCACGGCTGATGTGAAGGGCTGCGGTCTCCCCGAGATCAAGGACCACGCGCTCCCCGGCACGCCGGGCCTCGCGAGCTTCCGTCGCTACCTTGCCGAAGGCTGGTCCACGCTCCTGTTCTAACCCTCCCTCCCCACTCCGATGGCCGGCCGCTATCTCGAACTCATGTTCACGCCGCCCGTGCATGCGGCCCAGCAGCGCTATTACGGACGCAGCATGGTGCTGCCGCCGCAAGCCGAGCGCGACGCGCTGACGGCGGACGAGATCGGCTTCATCGGAGCGCGGGACAGTTTTTATCTCGGCTCGGTGTCGCCGTCCGGCTGGCCTTACATCCAGCACCGGGGCGGCGCGCCGGGCTTCCTGCGCGTGCTCGATCCGTTGCGGTTGGCCTTCGCCGACTACAAGGGCAACCGGCAGATGATCACCACCGGTCATCTGGCGGAGGATGCTCGCGTGTCGCTCTTCCTGATGGACTACCCGCAACGCCAGCGCCTCAAGGTCCTCGGCCAGGCGCGGGTGGTCGACGCCCGGGAAGACCCCGAGGCTCTGGCCCTGCTGGCGGAGCCCGCCCTGCGCCCCCAGGTCGAGCGGCTCTACTTCATCGACGTGGTTTCTTACGACTGGAACTGCCCCAAATACATCACCCCGCGCTTCACGCGGGAGGAGGTCGCGGGGCTGACGGCACCCTTGCAGGCGCGCATCGCCGAACTCGAGGCGCAACTCGCCAAAGCAAGTTCATGAGCCGGCGTCAGTCCGGCACCGCGCTCGCCGTCCCAGAGGCGCACCGCGAAGTGCCTGCCCGTGCGCCGCAGCCCGGCCCCGAGCGCACGCCACTCGCACGCAGGCCGGAACGGACGGTGCACGCCGCCGCCGCACCCTGACGCACTCCCGCACGCCGGCTCCAGTCCGCCATGCCACTCGATCAATACCAGCGCGACATCGACTATGTGCGCATCTCCCTGACGGATGCCTGCAACCTGCGGTGCGTGTATTGCATGCCGGAGAACATGAAGTTTCGCGCGCGGCATGAGTTGCTGTCCGACGACGAACTGCGGCGCCTTATCACGCTTCTAGGGCGGATCGGATTTCGAAAAATCCGTTTCACCGGTGGCGAGCCCACGTTGCGCCCAAGTCTCGCCGAGCTCGTGCGCCACGCCGCCGGCACGCCTGGCATCGCGCACGTGGGCCTCACCACCAACGGCGTCCTGCTCGATCAACTGGCCCGGCCGTTGCGCGCCGCCGGGCTCTCGTCGGTGAACCTCTCCCTCGATAGCCTTGACGAGGCGAGGTTCCGGCGACTCACCCGCTGGGGCAACCTGCGTGACGTGCTGGCCGGCCTCGCCGCGGCCACGGCCGCCGGGCTCGGTGTGAAACTCAATGCGGTTGTCAGCCGGGGCATCAACGACGGGGAGGACGTGATCGCGCTGGCCCGCCTCACGCTCGAGCGCGCCTGGCAGGTGCGCTTCATCGAGCAGATGCCCTTCGGCAACAACGCCGCGTTCCAGACCAGAGGCGTCGTGCGCGAGTCCGATCTGCGCACCCGGCTGGCCGGGGCGTTCGGGCCACTCGAACCCGTCAACGGCGGGCGGCTCGAAGGCGAGGCGCGCCTCTACCGTCTGCCCGGCGCGCGCGGCACGGTCGGCTTCATCAGCCCCGTGTCGCGGCCGTTCTGCGCCGATTGCAACCGCGTGCGCCTGACCGCTGACGGCGTTTTGCGGCTGTGCCTGCTCCGCGACCACGAGGTCAACTTGCTCATGCTTCTGCGTTCGGGCGCGACCAACAGCGAGCTCGAAGCCTGCATCCGACAGGCCGTCCACGAAAAGCCGTGGGGGCACGGGCTCGCCCAACACCTCATCCCCGCGTCGCGCGGCATGTCTGAAATTGGTGGTTGATTCATGTCCGCGTCGCGAAAAATCCATGTCCGTCTGTTCGCGATTCTCCGCGAGCAAGCCGGGCTTTCGGCACTCGATGTCGTGACCGGCGCGGTGACGCCCGGCACCCTCTATGCGGAGTTGCAGGCGCGCTACGCGCTCACGTTTCCTCTCCGGCTTCTCCGTGTGGCGGTGAACGAGCGGTATGCGGACCTGACCACGCCGCTCGCCGGAGGAGACCGGGTGGTGTTCATTCCACCCGTGGCGGGAGGCTGACGAGCATGTTCGAACTCACCGCCGCCCCCATCGATGCCACGGCCCTGTCGGCCCGGCTCTCCCGGCCCGAGGCCGGAGCGCTTGCCGTCTTTGAGGGGCGTGTGCGCAATCATCATCTCGGCGCCCCGGTCACCCATCTGGAATACGAAGCCTTCGACGAGTTGGCGATCGCTGAAGGCGCCGCCATCGTGGAAGAGACTCAGCGGCTCTATCCGGGCGTCACCGTGCTGTGCGTGCATCGCACGGGCGCGCTGCGCATCGGCGAGACGGCGCTGTGGATCGGGGTGGCCTCGGCGCACCGTCAGGCGGGTTTTGCCGCCTGCCGCCAGGTCATCGAGGAAATCAAACGGCGGCTGCCCATCTGGAAAAAGGAGCACCATCCCGGTGGCGCGGCCGAGTGGGTGAACTGCACCGCCGAGGCGGCCGCTCGCATCGACGAGGACTATCACTCGCGCCAGAGGGCCTTGCCCGAAGTCGGCGCCACCGGACAGGCGCGGTTGACTGCCGCGCACGTGCTCATCGTCGGCCTGGGCGGGCTCGGCTGTCCCGCGGCGCTCTATCTCACCGGCGCCGGCATCGGCCGACTCACGCTCGTGGACCGCGGTCGGATCGAGCTGTCCAACCTGCACCGGCAGGTCTTGTTTGCCGCCCACGACATCGGCGCATCCAAAGCTCTGGTCGCGGCCGCCCGGCTGCGGGCCCAAAGCCCGACGATTGAAATCACCGTCCACGACACGGAATTTTCGGTTCGCAACGCCCGCGCGCTGGTCGCCGGCCACGATGTCGTGCTCGACGGCACCAACAATTTCTCCACGCGCTTTCTCATGCATGATGCGTGCCTGGCGCTCGGCGTGCCGCTGGTGTCGGCGGCGGTGCATCGCTTCGAGGGCACGCTGGATGTATTCCGCCGCGGCGCGGGCGGCTGCCTCCACGACCAGTGGCCGGGCCGCGCCGCCGGGGAGTTCGACGCCGCGGGCAACTGCGCGGGCGCTCCGGTTTTCGCTCCGGCGGCGGGGGTCCTCGGCGTGATGCAAGCCGCCGAGGCGTTGAAGATACTGCTTGGAATCGAGGGCGAGGCCGCGCAGCGCACCCAGTTGGTCAATCTGCTGGACGGCACGTTCCAAACGATCGCCCGCCCTTCCGCACTCACTGTCCCGTCTGCCGGCAGCTCGAGCTGGTAAATCATCCCGTTGCCGCCGGACACCTTGCTCGGCGTGGCGCCGGAGGGACTGGCTCCCGCTCCATGCTGAGTCCCGTGGTTTTGGCTCAATGTCGCGGACCTCGCGCTGGCGGCGGGTCTGATCCTTGTCGCCAGCGCGATACCGTCCGGTGGCAACTGGCGACTGCTTGGCTGCTGGCCTTTGCCGCGGTTCTTGGGGATCCCCTCCTGCGTCTCCGGTTTTTCGGACGTCATGCGCGATGCCGGCCC
>JACPIS010000017.1 GCA_016187925.1 Opitutia bacterium
CGCACGGAAAAACACCGCCACTGGTGGCGCGTCCTCCTCCGCCAATTGAGCGACGCGGATCCCTGCTATGCAGTTGCCGCCCTCGCCGCCAGAGCCGGAAAAAATCAGATTATCTCGACCTCGACTGCATGAGTCCGGCTGAGGGTGGAAGACGGAGGACAGAGCACTGATTACTGAATACCGACTGCTGAAAACTGACCGCTGATCTCTTCCGGTTTTTCGCTTACTGCTTTCCGCTTAACGCTTCCAGCTGCTGCTCGGCGGTGAGCAGATCGCCGCGGAGGCGGGCGAGGATGTCCTGTACGTTTTGGATGCGGTTGGCGACGATCACCGGCGTGCCGGCGCCGTAGCGTTCGCGGGTCTGGAGGTCGCGTTCGAGAGTTTCGGCCATCGGCTTGATCTCGGCGAGGAGACGGGCGCGGCGGGCCTGCCAACCGAGGATTTCCGCGGCGCGGACGGTCTGGCCGTTCACCGCCGCGCGCATCGCCGCGGCGCGCTCGGCGGCGGAGGGGAAACGCTCCATGCCGGCGAGCTGAAGCTCCCGCAGGGCGGTGTCGTAGGCGACGAGGGGCTCCGTGCCAAAGCGTTCGACGAGCTCGGCGCGGAACGCCGCGAGTTCTTCCTCCGACCCCGCGCGGACGATGATGTCCGGCAAGGCCTGCTTGGCACAGCCCAGAAGGGTGCCGAGCAAGACCACGACGACGAGCCAGCGCAACATGCCCGGGACGATGTCGCCGCAGGCGCCCGGGGTAAAATGCAAAGTCAGGGTTGCCCGCGGAATACACGGAAGGGCGGAGGACGGACCACAGAATACACGGAAGGCACAGAAAAGGGACGAACCGCTGATGCACACTGATGAGACACCGATCGGATTAGTGCCGCATGAGTGTGGATTCGTGGTTTCTCACTCCGAGCGGAGAGTGCTTCCCGCTTTTCGCTTCCCGCTTAAAGCTTTCAGCTGCTGCGGTCGGAGAGACAGGAGTCGGGGAAGGCGGATTGGTGACGGAGCCAGGCGTCGAGGCAGAAACTGTTGGTGAGGGCCTCGTGCAGGGCGGAGCCGAAATCGTAGGAGCGCTCGTCGTACCCGGCGGCTTCGATTGCCTCGTCGATGCCGTACGTCACGGCAAACATCCGGGCGCGCAGCGCGGGGATGTAGACCTGGGTGATGTCGACGGCGGGATTGGCGAGGTGGGCGGCGCAGACGGCGGCGTCACTCGTGTGGTGCGTACGGCAGGGCTCGGGCCTACCGGCGTAGATGGAGCAGGTGTCCGCCTGCAGGAGCGCGCACGGCTGGCGGCTGGCATCCCGTTCGCCGGGGGCAAAGGCCGTAACCCGCCCGCGGTGCGCCGCGAGCCGGGCGATGACGAGCTCCAGTTCGGCGGCCGGGAAATGCGTCAGGATGTGGTCGGCCGCGAAGAGCACCTCGTGGGCCATGACGTCCACCGGCACATGGCAGCAGGAACTGCATCCGGAGCGGCAGGCGATGCTGGCCCGGATGCCGGCGGGCGACTCGGCGAGCGTGCGGTCGAGTTCGTCCATGCCCCACCGGAGCGCCGCCATGAGCTGGTGCGGGGAGCGCAGGCGTTGCAGGCGCGGAGCGAGCTCGGCGATGGTGCGGTCGAACAACTCGAGGCGCTGGGAGACTGGGAAGCGGGCAGGGATGGGAGATCAAGCGTCACGGGGCCGGGGCGAAAAGCGAACCAATTGGCGCAGCCGGTGGCACAGCCGAGAACGGAAGCCGGATGGCAGGCTGAGAGCTGAGGCGTGGAGACACGGGGATTGGGAAATGGCAAGAAATCGGATCAGGGAATCTCGCTGCGGGATGCGCTGATTGCTTTCCATTTGCCTGCCGCCGCGAAGGTGGAAATCTGGGGACGCCGCCGATCTTCTGACCTTCCCATGCACCATCCAGCACCAGCCCTGCCCTCGACCTTCCGGCTACCGGATGCGGGCGCATGACCTCCCTCGAACAACTTTGCCTCGCCTGCGGGTTGTGCTGCGACGGCACGCTCTTCGACGGCGTGCAACTCGAAGCTGCGGACGACCGGCAGCACCTGAAGGAGCTGGGGCTGCCGGTGAAGGTTTCGCGCGGCCGGAATCCCATCGCCCGCTTTGCCCAGCCGTGCGCCGCCCTGTGTGCGAATCGCACCTGCCGGGTCTACGCAGACCGGCCGCGGCAATGCCGCATCTTCGAGTGCGGGGTGTTCAAGCGGGCCAAAGCCGGGGAGATCGACTCCGCCACCGCGCTGCGCCTGGTCAAAAAGGCCCGGCACCAGGCCGACCGGGTGCGGCGGCTCCTGCTCCGGTTGGGCGATACCGAGGAGCACCGCTCTCTCGGCGAACGTTTCCACCGTATGCAAGAGCGCTTGGAAGCGGACCCGGGCGACCAAGCCGCGCTGGCGATCTTCGCCGATCTCAGCCTCGCCGTGCACCGGCTCAAACTGCTCGCGCATGACCAATTTTATACGCGGCCCGACGAGTCACGCGGCCCGGGGAAGTTGAAAGTTGAGCGTTGAAAGTTGAAAGAGTGGGGAGAGGCGGAGGCCAGAGCCCAGAGGCTAGAGGTCGGAAGGCAGAGGACAGAGGACGGAAGGCTGAGGTCGGAAGGCGGAGCGCTGAACACTGATCGCTCCCCGCCACAGGCGTGTTTTCAAAATGCCTTGTCATCGCGAGGTCCGCGAAGCGGAGCGTGGCGATCCAGCTATATTTCAGATGGATTGCTGCGTCGCCGCCAAAGCGCGGCTCCTCGCAACGACATCTTGAAGATACGCTCTAGGTTGTGTCTTCCACCCTATCAATCAACTCAACCTGTCATTCTGAACGAAGTGAAGAATCCATGCTTTCGCTCGCGCTATGGCCCTTCGATGCCGTGGATCCTTCGCTTCGCTCAGGATGACAAACCGGGTTTGAATGCACGCCCCAGTGCCTTCGGCCCGGCCTGGCGCGGAACTAGTTCTGGCGGTCTGGGACTAAGGCGGGTATCCCTCTCCACACGATGACCTGCTCCATCAAAATGCCCAACTGGACGCGAATGGTTTTCCTTTTTCTCGCCGTGACGCTGTGCGTCCACGGTGCCGTGAATTCCGACGCCGCGGCCAGCCCCGCCAGCCCCGCGGCCTCGGTGGGCGCGGAAAAGATCGTGGCGTCGGCGCCCACGCGGATGGAGGTCGAGGGCCGGAGATTGTCCGGCCGCCTGACCGTCGCCCCGGAGATTCTCAGCGCGGACATGTACGCCGATCTGGTCTACACGATCACGGGCGAGCCGAGGTTCGGGCGCGTGGGTCTGGCGGGGGAGGGCGACGAGGCGGATTTCTTTGTCAACCAGACTTCGCGCCTGGGCTATTTCGTCTACGAGGCGCGGGAGGACTACACGGGCGAGGATGAGTTCAGCTACACCGTGCGCAACACGACTTCCGGCCTCGTCTTCGAGAATCGGGTCGTGATCCAGGTCCGCCCGCCGCCGCCGGTGGTGCTCGATAAATTCGTGGTCCAGGGCTCACGCGAGCGCACCCTGACCGCCGCGCCCGTCGCGCTCAGCACCCGGCCGAACACGCCGGTCGTGAAGAAAATCCCCAACCACCAGGACTTCATGCGCGAGGCCGACCGGGTCGGCATCGCCAATGCGAAGGTCGTCTATGCCCTCGATGACAAGGCCCGGCCGCAGCACGGCACCGCGAAACTCGACGCACACACCGGTGAACTCGCCTACGCGCCGAACCCCGGCTTCATCGGCGAGGACCGCTTCAATTACTACACCACGGATGAAAACAATCCCGCGCTCGGCGTGGAGAACGTCATCACGGTCACCGTCGAGCCGATCCGCACTCCGAAGCAGAAAATCGCCGACCGCAGCAAGAGCCGGCAGGTCGACCTCGTGTTCGTGATCAACAATTCGCGCTCGATGGCTCCGCACCAGCAGCGGATCGCGGAGAATCTCCGCCGCTTCCGTCGGTTGTTCGACGAGCGCCAGCTCGACTACCGCATCGGCGTGCTGACGACCGATTTCGTCAACGAGGGTGAGCGCT
This sequence comes from Opitutia bacterium, assembly GCA_016187925.1. GTDB lineage: Bacteria > Verrucomicrobiota > Verrucomicrobiia > Opitutales > Opitutaceae > Didemnitutus. The sequence goes on from JACPIS010000017.1 coordinate 4,026, forward strand.
ACGCCAAGACCGTCGGTAGCGTGCAGCTCGACGCCGCGGGCCGCCCGGTGCTCGATCGCAAGCAGAAGCCGAAGCGGACGACCAAGGAGGTGGCGAGCAACGGCCAGCTCGTGACGCTGCCGGGCATGCCCCAGCCGTGGGTGACCCCGCAGACGCCCGACGGGGTCTTTGCCGAGCTCGTGCAGGTGGGCACCAACGGCGACAGCAATCGCACCGCCTTCACCGCGGTCTACAACTTCGTTGCCGACGCCCAGGCGGGCCGGCACACGCTGCTCCGGCCCGAAGCCACGACGATCGTGGTCTATTTCATGGACGAGGAGGAGACCCGCATGGCCACCTGGCGGGAGCAGCCCGGCGGCGCCCGCCGGGCGGAGTGGGTGGAGGACGGCAAACTCCCCGAGCTGATCCAGGCCTACAACGCGCGCCATCCCGACCAGCGGCAGACGCTCGACAGCTACATCAACTTCTGGGTGTTGCGCCCGTTCATCATCGTGAAGGGCAATCAGCGCGGGAAGATCGAGATGCACGCCGTCGTCTCCGCGCACAATCTTTCGCACCGCCGCGCGGCCGAGCTCACCGGCGGCAGCGTGCTGGACATCGATGGCGATTTCTCCGCGCCGCTCGCGGCGCTCGGCGATCGGATTGCCGACACCGTCGCCGTCGCGCTCGACCCCGTCGATCCCGGCGCCACCTTGGCGAAGAAGTCCCTGCGCGTGCTCGTCGACGGGCAGCCGGTGTCAGCCGATCCGCAGAACGGTTTCGTCTACGACGAGCGGACGCACAGCATCCGCTTCCAAGGTGCCGCCAAGCAGCAGGCCTTCGCCGCCAAGATCGAGATCACTTACGAGGAGCACCGGTAGACGGAGGCAGAGGCCAGAGGCTAGAGGACAGAAGCCAGAAGGCGGACTGACTGCTGAACGCTTTTCGCTTACCACTTGGAGCGTAAAGCTCAGGAGGAACGACGGAATACACGGAAGACACAGAAACGGAGGAAACCACTAATCTGCGCTAATGGGCGCTAATGACGGAGGACGGAAGGCGGAAGGCGGAGGGCGGAGAGCGGGCTGCTGACTGACCGCTGACTGCTTCCAGCTTTTCGCTTACTGGGCGGTAAAGCTGATCGGCGGGTCGGCTTTGCCGGTTTTGGGATCGGAGGCGGTGAGTTTGCCGCTCATGCCTTGCTCCAGCTTCACCACCACTTGGATCAGGCCGTAGGTGTCGGAGAGGCCGGTGAAGGCCAGCGTCGGCGGAGTGGTGGCCGGGATGTTGAACGGGCTGCCGCTGGAGGAGACGGAGACCAGTTCGCCGGAGCCGGAGGAGGAAAGTTCGAACGTGAACAGCACCGACCGGTCGGGCGCGGGCTGGACGGGTTGCGAGCCGGTCTGCTGATTGACCTTGTAAGTGAACGTGCCGGTGGCCGGCGCGGCAGGGATAGTGGCCGGGGAGCTCTGCCAGCCGCTGGTGTAGGTGGTCTGCTGCGTCTGGTTCAGCTTGTCCTTGGCGTCGCTGAAAATGCTGAAAAGGATGGCGGCGGCGACGGCGATGATGACGATGGCGATACCGATCTCGATGAGCGTGAAGGCAAGCACGACATGCATGGCGTGGAGGGGTTGAGTGTTGCAGCCCGTGCGGCCGGGAGCCAAGCGCACCGGCCCGCGGGAGGCAAGGCTGAGCCCGGAGTGTGCGCGGCGGTTCAACCGCGGGGTGCCGGATGCGGTCAGCGGTATCCTGCTCGGTGCCGACATTAAAACCTGATCCCCGCCTTGATTCCCTCGACGCGACCGAGACATCAACATCCGCAACCAGACCCTTTTCCGGCCTCTTCGGCCTCCCTTCGCTCGGTTCACCGGGTCGGTTCACACCTTCGATTGATTGGCGCCTGACGGACTAGAGTATGTAGTCTGAGGCGTAGAAAGTGCGTTGATCAACTGCTGAGCAGGCGTGAAATTCGCATTGCTTACATAAGGCCATGGTGTGGCTGCGATATTTGGGGAAGGAGTTGCTGCCGTAATCCATGGCGAAGCGATACTAGTTATGTAAGGGTTCGCCAAATTCGGGAAACTGGTCGCCGCCGCTTGCGGTGTCGATGCAAGTAGATTTCCCCAATTCCCGGTCTGAGCGGACGCTTCTGTCAAATAGGAGCTAACTCCAGGTTGCTGCATCGCCGAACCGAGAATTTGCTGTAGGGCAATTTGAGGCTGCACCTGAGATTCCTTTATTTCCTTAATCGAAGAGGAAGTAATCTTTGCGTTCCCATAACGCCGAGCACTATCGAGGAAACGATCCCCAGTATATAGATGAAAACTCAAAACATTCTTGGCCAAGGCTTCTGCGACTAATTCGGGTCTTGGCCCAATTTTCTTTTCTTCAAAGATCCACCACCAATCGTCTTTTTCATCCCGAGTTACAAAGAACATATGATGCTTGTGGCCTTTCTTAAGGATTTCCTTCCAAATAACCAAATCGCCGTAGCGATCAGGTTCAGGTTTCTGTTCATCCTTATAGCCGGGAGGGATTTTTTGGCTGTAGCGTTGTTGGCCATCTTTATAAATTTCCTTGAGTTCCTTGTCGTCGAATGGCTTTCCGGACTTTCCATCTAGTATGGAAAGTAATTCTTCTAGGATATCGTCCTTCTTAAGGAGCGCTTCAGCTTTGCTCTTACTCCTCGCGATTGCGTCTTTTGCGGCAGTAGAGGAATCGATCAGTTGTTTCCTAATGCTTCGACTTAGTGTCGGATTTTTGTGCCCGCGCTTGGTGAGCAAATCTACTACCCGGTCTAGTTCCTTCACTAATTGGTCATGTTCATCCCGTAGCTTTTTGATTACGCCGAATCTGTTTTTGTGAAACTCCTTGGACGCTTGGTTTGGAAGAAATAGCCGACTCTTGATGGTTTTCAGGGCAGCGATAATTTGTCCGCGAGTCGTTGGCGTAAGGGTATATAGTCCCAGTAAAAAACTGGCGTCCAAGGCTACAATAGCAGTTGACCAACGATTTTCGATATCGGCTTCTGAAGGCGGAAAGTATCCGGGGAATTCTTTTTTCATATGACTTGCTGGAGAGGAATAAAAAGGCCGCGGGCGACATTTGTCGCCGGCGGCCCGGAAGTGGAGGGAACTATTTGAGTTAGCTCACTGGCAAGCCCGCCAGCGGCGGGTATGTGATGGGGATTGGTTTATTGACAGGCTTCGCATGTGCCGCCGTTGCGCATCGCCTCAATGCTGCAGGCGTTTTTCTCGGCTTCGGTGTAGGACCGCTTCGCGGAAGGCGAGGAGCTAGAGGCTAGAGACGAGAGGGTGGCGGCATCTCTGGTCGCCGTTTCCGCGGTGGTCTCGCCGGTGGCGCCGCGCATTTCCTTCTTCACAGAGACGGTGGCCTTCTCGATGGTGGAGGCGCCGAGGGTGCGGAGGTAGTACGTGGTCTTGAGGCCGGCGCGCCAGGCGTGGCGGTACATGTGCGAGAGCGTCTTGAGGTCGGGCGTCTTGAGCCAGAGGTTGACGGACTGCGACTGGTCGATCCACTTCTGCCGGCGGGCGGCGGCGTCGACCACCCACTTGTGGTCGATGTCGAACGCGGTGAGGTATTTCTCCTTCAGGTCGGCGGGCACGGCCTCGATGTCGCGGAGGTCGCCGTCGTAGTACTTGAGGTTGTCGATCATCTCCTGGTTCCAGAGGCCGCGGGCCTTGAGGTCCTCGACGAGGAAGGTGTTGATGACGACGAATTCGCCCGAGAGGTTGGATTTGACGTAGAGGTTCTTGTAGTACGGCTCGATGCAGGGCGAGGTGTTGGTGATGTTCGAGATGGTGGCCGTGGGGGCGATGGCGAGGCAGTTGGAGTTGCGCATGCCGTGCTTGGCGATCTTGGCGCGCAGGGGCTCCCAGTTCATCTTGCCGCCGCGGGGGACGTCGACGGGCACGCCGCGCTCCTGCTCGAGCAGGTCGAGGGTGTCCTGCGGGAGGAGGCCGCGGTCCCACTTCGAGCCCTTGTAGCTGGAGTAGGTGCCGCGCTCGGCCGCGAGGTCGCTGCTGGCCTCGTAGGCGTAGTAGGCGATGGCCTCCATGAACTCGTCGTTGAACTCGACAGCCTCGTGGGAGGCGAAAGCGATGCCCTTCAGGTAAAGGGCGTTGGCGAGGCCCATGATGCCGAGGCCGACGGGGCGGTGGCGGAGATTGGAGCGCTTGGCGGCCTCGGTGGGGTAGAAGTTGATGTCGATGACGTTGTCGAGCGCGCGGAGAGCGACGGAGATGGTGTCGCGCAGCTTCTCGTGGTCGAGGGAGCCGTCGGGCTTGAGGTGGGAGTCGAGGATGACGGAGCCGAGGTTGCAGACGGCGGTCTCGTCGTTCGAGGTGTTGAGGGTGATCTCCGTGCAGAGGTTGGAGGAGTGGATGACGCCGGCGTGGTCCTGCGGGGAGCGGAGGTTGCAGGGGTCCTTGAAGGTGATCCAAGGGTGGCCGGTCTCGAAGAGCATCGAGAGCATCTTTTTCCAGAGCTCGAGGGCCTCGACCTTGTGGCCCTGGATCTTGCCCTCCTCGGCGAGCTTCTCGTAGTGGGCGTAGCGCTCCTCGAACTTGCGGCCGAAGGTCTCGTGGAGGTCGGGCGTCTCGTTGGAGCGGAAGAGGGTCCAGGTGCCGCGGGACTCCATGCGCTTCATGAAGAGGTCGGGGATCCAGTTGGCCGTGTTCATGTCGTGGGTGCGGCGGCGGTCGTCACCCGTGTTGCGGCGGAGCTCGAGGAACTCGAAAATGTCGTTGTGCCAGGTCTCGAGGTAGGCGCAGCCGGAGCCCTTGCGCTTGCCGCCCTGGTTGACGGCGACGAGCTGGTCGTTGTGGAGCTTGAGGAAGGGGATGACGCCCTGCGACTCGCCGTTGGTGCCGGCGATGTGCGCGCCGGTGCCGCGGACGGCGGTCCAGGAGCCGCCGAGGCCGCCGGCCCACTTGGAGAGCTGGGCGTTTTCGGCGATGCCGCGGTACATGATGCCCTCGAGGCTGTCGTCGACGTAGTAGAGGTAGCAGGACGAGAGCTGGGAGTGGAGCGTGCCGGAGTTGAAGAGGGTGGGCGTGGAGGAGCAGAAGCGGCGGCTCTTGTAGAGGCCGTAGAGCTTGATGGCCCAGCCCTCGCGGTCGGACTTCTCGTCGAGGAAGAGGCCCATCGAGACGCGCATCCAGAAGAACTGGGGCGTCTCGAGGCGGCGGGAGCGCTTGCCGGTCTTGTCGATGATGAGGTAGCGGTCGTAAACGGTCTGGACGCCGAGGAAGTCGAGCTCGAGGTCGGCCGTCGGGTCGATGGCGGCGGCGATGCGGGCGAGATCGTACTCCTTGAGGCGGGGGCTGAGGCGCTTGATGGCGACGCCGTGCTCGACGTACTTGGCGAAGGCCTGCTGGTGGAACTTCCTGAGGGCGCCCACGCCGTCGCGGACGATGTCCCAGCCGAGGACTTCCTCGTAGATGTAGGTGAGCTGGATGCGGCCGGCGAACTTGGCGAAGTCGGCGTCCTTCTCGATGAGGGTCTTGGCGTTGAGGACGATGGTGTTGTTGAGGTCGCCCTGCGCGATGTTGTCGAAGGTGGAGCGGCGGAGCTCGGCCTCGATGATCTCGGGGGTGACGCAGAGCTTCAGGCCGATGGAGGCGAACTCGATGCGCTTCTTGAGGTCGAGGCCGTCCCAGAGGTAGGTGGAGCCGTCGGCGCGCTGGACGACGATCATGGAGTTCTGGCCCTGCGGGGCGGGGGCGGGGGCGGGCGCGGCGCCGTCGGCGGCCGCCGGGGTGGCGATCTCGGCGGTGTCGGAGGTGCCGCGGGCGGCGTGGCGGGCGGCGCGGTAGAGGATGTAGTCCTCGGCGACCTTGAAGTGGCCGGACTTCATGAGCTCTTCCTGGACCATGTCCTGGACCTCCTCGATGTGGAGGAAGGTCTGCTTGAGGGCGGCGGCGCGGGCGGTGACGGCGCGGGTGATGGCGGTGGCGGGCGTCGGGTCCTTCTTGAGGGAGAGGAAGGCCTTGCGGACGGCGATCTCGATCTTGGCCTCGTTCCAGGGCACGACCTGGTTGTTGCGGCGGATGAGGCGGACGGTGACGCCGTGGGTGTCGCGGTCGACGCTGATCTTCTGGGCGCGCTTGAGCAGGAGGCTCTTGGCGACGTCGTGGGCGTTGTTGTCGACGAGGGTTTTCTCGATGAGCACGTAAAGGTCGTTGAGGGAGACGCGGAGCGGGCCGCGGCTCAGGGCTTGCTGGGTGAGGTTCGAGGCGACTTCGCGGGTGACGTCGGCGACGAAGCGCTGGTTCTTGTCGTTGAAGATGTCCTTCTCGCCCTTGGCGAGCATGAGGTTGGCGAGGGACTTGCCGACGGTGTCGGCGACCTCGGCGAGGTCGAAGCGCTCGGCGCCGTGGGGGCAGAGGACTTCGACTTCGGGGACGGAGACGTCCTCCTTGAGGACGTCGCGCCAGTTGTAGTTGGGTTTCTGGTCCTGGGGAGTGCCGGCGAATTTCTTGAGGGCGAGATCCTGGTGCACCGATGAGTTGTTCATGGCGATAAAGCTGATGGCGTGAGTGTGTGTGGGACTAAGAGGGAAAAACGGAGGGAGGGGGCGGACGACGGCCCGGGGAAACTCAGAGCTCGTCGTCGCTGGCGACCTGGAGGGCGGACGCCTTCTGGTACTCGGTGACGCGGCCTTCGAAGAAGTTTTGCTCCTTCTTGATGTCCATCATCTCCGCGAGCCACGGCAGGGGGTTCTTGGCGCCGGGGTTGAGCGGGGCGAGGCCGCAGCCTTCAAGGCGGCGGTCCGCGATGAAGTCGATGTAGGTCAGAAACTCGTCGATCGCGAGGCCCACGGCGTTGACGGGCAGGCAGTCGCGGATGAAGTCCTTCTCGAGGGCGATGGCCTCGGCCATGGTCTGGCGCAGCTCCTCCTTGAACTCCGGGGTCCAGATTTCGCGGTTCTCCTCCATGAGGTCCATGAAGAGGTTGCGGAGGAGCTCGATGTGGTTCGACTCGTCGCGCAGGGTGTAGCGGAACATCTGGCCGATGCCCGGGAACTTGTTCTGGCGGTAGAGCGAGAGGATCATGCCGAACAGGCCGTAGAACTGCGTGCCCTCCATGCACTGGCCGAAGACGAAATGTCGTCGAACATGGCCTCGCACTCGTGCGGGTTCACGGCGAGCGACGAGATCATGTAGAGCAGCGAGTCGGCGTGGATGTTCTCCTCGTGGGCGTGGCGGCCGAGCACGAGCTTCAGCTCGGGGGCGGTGACGACCTCGCGGATGACGTGCTGGATGTTGTCGCCGACGATGCCCTCGGCGGCGGAGAAATAGCCGACGCCCATGCGGATGATCCAGCGCTCCTGGTCGGTGACGAGCTTCGGATCGCGCCACTGCTCGATGTCCTTGCCCATCGGGATGTCCTCGGGCTCCCAGTGGTTGGCCTTCATCTTTTTGTAGAGATCGTAGGCCCACTGGTATTTCAGGGGGAGGAGGTTGAAGTAGGGGACTTGGCGGCCGTTGATGACCTTCTTGCCGGCGAATGCGGCCTCGGCCTTGGCTTCGTCGAGGGTGAAGGTCTTGGACCCGACGGTGAAAGATTTCTGCATGACGGAACTGGGACGGAAGTGTGTGAGGAAAAACAGTCCAGGCCCGTGGTCTTGCGACGGCGAAAGAGCCCTGGCGAACCTAAGTTGCCAAAACTTTCCCACACGTTGTTGACCACCACAGGATGTGGCTGCCCGGAACCTTGGCCACAACTAATGGTATCGGCCGGAGCTCCGTCAATTTTTTAAAGGCAACTTTTGTGCGACTTTTTTTGTGGACAAACCCCACCCTGTTTTTCGCGTGCCGGATTTTTCGCCCCAAAATTCAAAAGACCGCGTTTCTCCTCTGAAAATGCGGCCGGCACGGCGCATGCGTGGGTGGAGAAAAATTCTCTTGACCGTTTGCGGAGCGACTCGTGGCCGTTTTCTCAGAGGAGAAAGTCGCGCGTGACGATTCGCACGATGTGGCGCGAGTTTGATCGCGCGGTGCGCGACGTTGGGCGCGCACCGCGCCGCAACGATTTCTCGCGGCATGCTGCCGCCGCCGCGATTTCCCGAGTGAAAACGGCGCACGTCGCGGCGATTTTTCATCGGCGCGGGACGCCCGCGGAGGCGACGGCGCGTCGCGCCGGATGGAAACCCGCGAAGCAGTCGGGGCCTAAAGCCCCTCCCACAAGCGAGCCGGGTTTCGGCTGTGGTGGATGGACTGCGGGACTGGTGGGCTCAGCTCCTGCTGAGCCGTGGCTCCAGCGAAACGGTGTAGGGCTCGACCTCGTGTCGAGCCGCGGCCCGATGGAACCCGGGCCCGCCAAAATCTGCGTGCGTGGACGCAGATGTGGGAGGGGCTTCATGCCCCGACGGATTAGCGTGCGTATCGTCGCGTCACTGGATTCGCGGCGCCCTCGCCGCGGCTCCAGTGGAGTGAAGCGAAAGTGGGAGCAACTCCATGCCGCTCCGGATGCCAGGCCGCGAAGCAGTCGGGGCATGAAGCCCGCTCCCACCAACGATCCACGTTTCGGCTGAGCGGGCGATGTCGCGGCGTAAAGCCGCTCCCACCTTTGCTTTGAGCGCGCGTTCGGCTGGGCAGAGAAATCACGCAAAGAAAAAGGCGCCCTGCCGCGAAGCAGGGCGCCTGGATAAAGCGAGATTGTTTAACTCGGCGGTTTTTTAGAAGAGCACCTTGGCGCCGAGCTGGATGCGCCAACGGGACATGCCGTTGTCGATACCGAAGCCGGAGGGCTGGCTGGTGAAGGTCGGTTTGATCCGACCATCCGTGCCGTAGGTGGTGGCGTTCGTGAGCGTGCGGGTGCGGAACACGTCGTTCGAGAGGAACGGCGCGATCTCGGTGTAGCCGAACATATCCTTGCTGATGAAGGAGCCGAAGTTGATGAAGTCGAAGAACAGCTGCACCTTCGGCTTGAAGCTACCCATCGTTCCGAGGGGGATATCCTGCACGAGTTTGAGGTCGAGGCGGTTGACCCACGGTTCGATGAAGGAGTTCTTCGGAGCGATGCCACCGGCGTACTTCGACAGGCCGCTGCTCTGGATGAACGCGAAGAAGGAATCGCGCTGCGCGGAGGTCATGCCGGAGAAGTCGAAGCGAGCATCGTCGATGCCAGAGGGCACGGCTACGGCGTCGTTGAATTGAACGCCATCACTATTGAGGTCGCCGCCGAAGACCCAGCTGTAGGGGTTGCCGGAGCGGCCTTCGTAGTAGAGCGAGGCGGTGGTCTTCCATTTCTTGATGACCTCGAACTCGCGGGTGAGGCTGAGCTGAATGCGGTCCTTGATCTCGAAGTCGGCGGTGCCGACCTCGACCGTGTTCTGGTTGAACACCACGTTGCGGTTGAACTGGCCGCCGGCCGTGGTCTGACCGTTGGATTGCGCTTCGGTGGAGCGACCGCGGGTGTAAGCGAGATTGAAGCCCCACTTGTTCTTCATCGGACGGTCCCACGACAAGCTGATGTAAGTCGACTGGCCGACGTCGGTATTGCTCACCCGGTAGAGGTTGGTGAAGGCCGAATAGCGGGCATTGGCTTGTGTGGTGGGATTGCCGGCGAAACGCTGGCGGCCATCGGCGCCAAGGGTGGTGGGCCTCAGATTCTCGTCGGTCGTGCGCAGCGCGGCGTCGATCTTGCTGTAAACGTATTCGAAGGAGATGGTCGAGGAGAGGAAGGCCAGCTTGTGATCAAGAGCGAGGTTGGCGCGCCAGGCGGAAGGCAGCTTGAGGCCGTCGTCGTTCCAGTTCACCGCACGGCGCAGGCTCGGATTGTCGACACCGGTGCCGACGGGGTTGGTCGGATCGAAGTGATCCTTCAGGTAGGCGGTGAAGCTGTTGGGCAACGGGCTGACCGAGTCGGTGGAGGAACGGCTGAAGGTGCCGACACCCGTATTACCGAAGGAATTCGAGAAGAACACCCAAGGGGCGCGGCCGAGGAAGTGGCCGACGCCACCGCGCAGCTGCGTAGTGCGTTCGTCGTCAAGCGTGTAGTTGAAGCCGACGCGGGGCGAGAACGTGGTGACCCCGTCGAGCGAGCCGTCGTTGCGGAAGCCGGTGGCGGTGAGGAATGCCTGGTTGAGCGGCGGGCGGAGACCGCTCTCGGCGAATTCGTAGCGGACGCCGCCGTTGACAGTCAGGCGGGAGTTGACGTCCCACTTGACCTGACCGAAGACGCCGGTGGTGGCGAACTTCGAGATGTCGGCGACGTTGCGGACCGCGGGATCGTAGTAATTACGGGTGATGCGGACATTGGTGTCGTTCAGGAAGTCGTTGTAGGTCGGAAAGGCGACCAGGCCGTACGAGCCTTCCCGGAAGAGATTGTAGAAATCAGACTGTTCGCGCTCGGCGCCGAAGGTGAAGACGAATTTTTTCCAGAAGTAGTCGCCCACGGCGCTCATCTGCTTGGTATCGACATTGATCACGTTGCCCTGGCGGAAACGCTCGGTACCGACGATGTAGGCGCCGTTGGTGACGCTGGTGTTGTTGAGCAGGTCAGTGCCGCTGACGCCGAAGACGTAGGTCATCGGGGCGATGGTGTGGACCGGCGTGAGTTGGTCTTGCGTGGTCGAGGAATACTTCAGCTCGGTCTTGAAATCCGGGGTCCACTGGCTGAAGAGCTGGGCGGCGTAGGACTTCTCGATGCGAGTCTGCTCGTAGAAGTGGCCGTCCGAGGAAGTAGAGACGCCGCCGTTGATGCCGGCGTTGCTGGAGGAGCTGCCGGCGAAATTGCCGAACTGGGGCACCAGGCCGTCGGTCTTGGAGTAGCGGACGCTCAGACGGTGGTCGTTGGTGATGTTCCAGTCGATCTTGCCGATGATCTTCTTGTCGTTGGCGGCGTTCGTGGTGGCGCCGGTCACGGGATTGCCCCAGTTGATCGTCTTACCGGCGGCGGTGGCATATTGCTGATAGCGGGCAAGGATCGCGCTCTCGAGCGGCGTGGAGAAGCGCGGATCGCGGCCGGCGCTGGTGCTCTCGAACTTTTCGTAATTCAGGAAGAAGAACAGGCGATCGCGGATAATGGGGCCGCCCAACGTGGCGCCCCAAGTGGAACGATCGAGCTTCGGGGTGACCTTGGCGCCGGTGAGGGTCTGCTCCCGGCGGTTGGGGCCTTGCAGATACTGGCCGGAGAGATGATCGCCGCGGAAATAGTAATAGGCGGAACCGTGGAACTGGTTGGTGCCGCTCTTGGTCACGGCGTTGATCGAGGCGCCGGTGAAGCCGGCGAGGCGCACGTCGTAGGGCGAGATCTGCACCGAGAGCTGCTCGATGGTGTCGAGCGAAAGAGGATTGAAGAACGAGGCGAGGCCGGTGCCGTTGAGGCCGAACTGGTCGTTGATGCGCGCACCGTCAATCTGGATGGAGTTGTAGCGGTTGTTCTGGCCCACGGCGGTGAGCTGGGACTCTTCGCGGTCACCAAAGGTCGAACGTAGAGTCACGAGCGGCGAGGCGCTGATCATGTCAGCGAGCGAGCGCTCGGAGCTGGGCTTGGTCGAAAGGCGCTGGTTGCTCAGCACGCTGCCGGCGCCGGTGGCGCTCGCGTCGAGGGCGTTCTTGTCGGCGCTAACAACAAATTGCTCAAGCTTCACCACGTCCGAGTTCAGCGTGACATCGAGGGCGATATCGTTGCCCAGCTCGGTCGTAATGTCGCCTTGCGTGCCGGGGGCGTAGCCATCGGCTTGGGTGGTGACCGTGTAGGGGCCGCCGACCGGGAGGCCGCGGAAGTTGAACCGGCCTTCCGCGTTGGTGACGGCGCGGAAGCTGGCGTTGGTGGGCGTGTGGACCGCAGTGACAGTGGCACCGCTGACGGCTTTGCCATCGGTGCCGCGAACAGTGCCGGTCATGCCGGCCGTCACGACTTGCGCGAACGAATGCGGCGCGAACATGACGGCTACTGCCGCGAGAGCTGCCAGGAGCAGCGACTTGAATAACGATTTATGCATGGTGCAGATGCAGTTGTTGTGTAGGTATAAATTCGCAGGAGGCCTGCGGATTTTTGGGATGGGGTAGCGAACGCGCGCTCCCAACCTGAGTCAAGCCGCAAGCAGGCCCGGTTTCACTCGGGGAAGCGGCTTTAAACCAAATGAAACCTTCCCGTAACCGGAGCGTAACCGTGCGTCGGGAAAATTTTGATTCCCTCGGCGCGAATTGGCGTTCTGCATGGGGCGCGTGAGTCCCGCCCCGCCTTCCGTCTCGCTCGTCATCCGCCGGGCTGTGCTCTGGGCTGGTGCGGGACTCGTGGCGACGGTGTTCGCCGCCTATCACAACAGTTTTTCGGGTCCGTTCGTGTTCGACGACATCCCGGCCATCGTCGACAACGCCTCACTCCGTGATCTCGGCCGGCCGGGCGAGGTGTTGTGGCCGCAAAATCCCGGCGGTCTGACGACCAGCGGCCGGCCGGTGGTAAACCTGACTCTGGCGCTTAATCATGCCCTGTCCGGCGAAGTGGTGTGGAGTTACCACGCGTTCAATCTCCTGATCCATACCCTGGCCGGGCTGATGCTGTTCGGTCTCGTGCGGCGGACGCTGTTCAGTCCGGCGCTACGGGAGCGCTGGAGTGCGGATGCCGTGCCTTGGGCGGCGCTCTCGGCCCTGCTTTGGGCGGTGCATCCGCTCCAAACCGAATCTGTGACCTATGTCGTGCAACGGACGGAGGCACTGATGGGGCTGTTTTATCTGCTGACGCTTTATACCTTCGTGCGTGGGGTCGGGGCGTCTCGGCCCGCCCGCTGGTTTGGCCTGTCGGTTCTCGCCTGTGCGCTGGGCATGGCCACCAAGGAGGTGATGGTCTCGGCGCCACTGCTGGTGTTGCTCTACGACCGCACGTTTGTGGCAGGTAGTTTCGGCGGTGCTTGGCGCCAGCGACGCGGGTATTATCTCGGGCTGGCGGGGACTTGGGCGTTGCTCGTCTTGCTGGTCGCCGGAAATGCCAGCCGCGGCGGTACGGCGGGTTTCGACACCGTGGTCACGCCGGGGCAATACCTGCTCACGCAGTGCGGGGCGATCGTCCGCTACCTCCAACTGGCCGTCTGGCCGCATCCGCTGGTCTTTGATTACGGCACGGCGGCGGTTGCCGTGCCAGGGGAGGTCTGGTGGCAGGTGTTGCTGCTGCTTGCCTTGCTGGCGGGAACGGCCTGGGCTCTGGTGCGGAAGCCGGTCTGGGGGTTTCTCGGCGCATGGTTCTTCGCCATCCTGGCGCCGAGCTCGAGCTTCGTGCCCGTGGCTTCGCAAACCATGGCCGAGCACCGGATGTATCTGCCGCTGGCCGTTCCAGTGATTTTGGTGATGGCAGGCCTGCGCGCTGGCCTGGAGCGGCGTGGATTTCTCCCCGCGTTGGTGCTCGCCGGCGGATGCGTGGTGCTGACGATGAACCGCAATCTCGACTACGCCTCCGAACTTTCCCTCTGGACCGATACCGTTGCCAAGCGTCCGGCCAACTCGCGCGCCCACAACAATCTCGGCCTGGCCGAATTCAAACGCGGCCATGTGGCTGCGGCCATTGTGCACTATGAGGAGGCGGTGCGCCGCGGTCCGCAGTTCTCCGAGCCGCCCTACAATCTCGGTCTGGCACTGGCCAGTCTGCAGCGTTACCCCGAAGCCATCGCGCGTTACGAGCAGGCGCTGGCCCTGCGTCCGGATTACCCCGAGGCGCACAACAACCTCGGCAACGCCCTGCTGGCGACGGGCCGGCCGGCGGAGGCGCTCCGCCACTACGAAGCCGCCGTGCGCACCAACCCCGCCTTCGCCGAGGCCCACAGCAATCTCGCCAACCTCCTGCTCGAGTCCGGCCGGCCGGCGGAGGCGCTCCGGCACGGTGAGGAGGCGCTCCAGCTCGATCCCGGACTGGCCGACGCGCACTACAACACCGGCAACGCCTGCGCCGCGCTCGGTCGTTTCGCCGAGGCCCTCGCGCACTACGAGCAGGCTCTGCGACTGCGTCCGGATTACGCGGCGGCGCATAACAATGCCGGCAATGCGCTCCTCGAACTCGATCGCCCGGCCGAAGCCATCGCGCACTACGAACAGGCCCTGCAACTCCTGCCCGATTACCTCGAACCTCGCCGTACACTGGGGCTGCTGTTGGCTCACTTCGGCCGTTTCGCCGAGGCCCGGCCACATCTGGAAGCGGCGGCGCGAGCGCTGCCGGGGGACGAAGAAATCATTGCAGCGCTGGAGCGGGCGAAAGTCGGGCGCTGAGAAATTTCTTTTCCGGACGCGTTTCGCTTGGAGCGGCATATTTCCCGGGCCACGCGTGATGATTGGCCTCGCGCCCTCCCGGCGTACGGCGCGATACTGCGCGGATGAGTTCCACCCGCTACACCGTTCGTGAGGAAATCGCCCATGCCGTCACCCACGGCATCGGGGCCGTGCTGTGCGTGGCGGGGCTCGTGCTGCTGGTCGTGGCCGCCGTGCAGCGGGGCGATGCCTGGCACGTCACGAGCGCGGCCATCTACGGCGCCACGCTGGTTTTGCTCTACACCGCCTCCACGCTTTACCACAGCCTGCCGGGTGAGCGCGCCAAGCGCCTGCTGCAGAAATTCGACCACGCCGCCATCTATCTGCTCATCGCCGGCACCTACACGCCGTTCACGCTCGTGACCCTGCGCGGACCGTGGGGGTGGAGCCTCTTCGGTGTCATCTGGGGCCTGGCGCTGATCGGCGTCGTGCTCAAGTTGCGCGCCGTCGGCCGGCGCGACGTGCTGTCGACCGTCCTCTACGTCGTCATGGGCTGGCTCGTCCTCATCGCGCTGAAGCCTCTGGTCGCAGCATTGCCGGGAAGCGGCCTCGGCTGGCTGGTGGCCGGCGGCGTATGCTACACGGTCGGCGCGCTCTTTTATCTTTGGGAACGGCTGCCCTACAATCACGCGGTCTGGCACGTGTGGGTGCTGGGCGGCAGCGTCTGCCATTGGGCCGCCGTCTACGGCTACGTCCTGCCGCGCCCGGCCTGAGCCGTATCGATGCAGTTGAAGCATCTTCCGCTAGCAACCGTGTCCTTGGACGGGTGGAGCGCGTTGACCCCGACGCGCGGTCAAACTTTCGCTCGCAGAAAGCGCGTTGAGGTCAACGCGCTCCACCGCCGAATGAATCGTTACGCCTGAGCCGGCGCCGGGGAATTCCTGCAAGAAGTTTTCGGGCAGGAGGGATTCGCTCTCACAGAAGGGCGCTGAGGAAACAGAGGCGGCCTGGGAGCGGCCGTCTACGGCTGCGACTGGTCATATCTCTGCGCTCTTTGCGTCCTTCGCGTTTCAATTTTCCGGCTGCGCTTTCGTTTTAGGCGCGACGCAAGGTCGTGCCCTACGCAGGAAGGGCCGATTTGCCCGAGAAAGAACAAGGACGACCACGAGAACATAACGGACTATGCGTGCTCATCCGTGGAATCCGTGGCCAAAAAATCCCCCGCGATCTTTGCGGGCTTAGCGTTTCAGCGGCCCGCTTCTCGTTGGAACGGATAGATGCAGCCCAGGCCGAGCATCCGCGTGAGCTCGTCGAGTGCGCGGCGCGATTCCTCCAGCAGCTGCGGATCAGCGAGGTCGGCGTGAGTGAGTTTTTCCCGATAATGCTTCTTCACCCACGCCGCGAGCCTGGCGTGGCTGCGGTCGTCGAGGAACACGCTCGGCGGCAGCGCGGCGCGCTCGGCGTCGGTGAGCACCACGCGCAGCCGCAGGCAGGCGGGGCCGCCGCCGTTGCGCATCGACTGCTTGAGATCGAAATAATGCACCTGCTGCACCGGCGTGTCGCCGCGGTCGACCAGCTCGCGCAGGAAATCGCGCACGCGCGGCGCCTCGGCGCAGTCGCGCGGGGCGATCAGCGCCATCTCGCCGCCGGGCAGGGTCACCAGCTGGCTGTTGAACAGGTAGGATTTCACGGCGTCCGGCAGCGGCACGCGGCGCGACGGCACGCGGAGTGCGACCAAGCCGTCGCCGGGATTCAGTTTTTCGTAGCGGCGGCTCAGGCCGGCCACGACGGCCGCAGTGCCGACGAAGGCCTGCTCGTGGTAGAACAGCACGTTCTCGTTGCCGACGGCGATGACGTCGTTGTGGAAGACGCCCGCATCGATCGCCGCGGGCGCCTGCTGGGCGAAGACGGTGTTGTCCTCGCCGAGCTCGTGCCGCCGGGCGACGGCCGCGCTGGCTTCCAGCGCCTGGCGGGAGGAAAATTTTCCCGGCTTCGCCTTCACTTCCGGTGCGCCGAGCGCGCTGTGGCCGTAGACGAAGAAGTGCAGGCCGTAATGCCCGTGCGTCGGCGCGAGGCGCGTGTGATTGGCCGCGCCCTCGTCGCCCAGCGCCTGGCCGCCGGGCACGGGCTCGTGCACGGCGAAGCGTGCCTCGTCGCGGAAGATCGCGCGGAGCGTGCGCGCCGTCTGCGGCGGCTCGATGGAGCGGTGAAACTTCGAGACGAGATTCGCCGGCGTGAAGTGCACGCGGCCGTCCGCGGTGTCGGCCGACGGCGCGACGGTCGCGGCGTTGGCCACCCACATGTTCGAGGCGGACGAGCAGGCGACGAGCAGCTGGGGCACGTGCTTCGCCGCGGCGCGGAGCACGTCGGCATCGGAGCCGGCGAAGCCCAGCGCGCGCAAGGTCTCGAGCGCCGGGCGCTCGTGCGGCGGCAGCACGGCCTGGGGCAGGCCGAGGTCGGCGAGGAATTTCATCTTCGCCAGCCCCTGCAGCGCGGCTTCGCGCGGGTTCGAGGCGGCGCCGCCGTGCGTCATCGAGGCGACATTGCCGTGCGACAGCCCGGCGTAGTTGTGCGTCGGACCGACGAGCCCGTCGAAGTTCACTTCATGGGTTTTCATGGAGAGTGGATGAGGTAGGGCGAACCGTCCCGGTGAGCCGCGGCCAGCCAGAGGACTTCATTCGTCTAGGAAATATCGAGCCCCGGCGGCAGTTGCGCGGGGAGCTTGAGCACCGGCACCTCGATGGAGGCGACAGGATAGGAGCAATAATCGGCGGCGAAATACGCGCTCGGCCGGTGGTTGCCGCTGCGGCCGACGCCACCGAACGGCGCGCCGCTGCTCGCGCCCGTGAGCTGCTGGTTCCAGTTGATGAGGCCGGCGCGCACTTCCGCGCGGAACCGCGCGTAGAGCGCCGCGTCGTCGGAAATCAGGCCGGCGGCGAGGCCGTAGGCGGTGGCGTTCGCCTCGCGCAGCGCGGCGTCGAAGTCGGGCACGCGGATGAGCTGCAGCAACGGCCCGAAGAACTCCTCGTCGTCGCGCGGCGTCACGGCGGTGACGTCGATCAACGCGGGCGAGACGAGTCCGGTGTGCGGCTGGAGGTGGTGCATGGCCACGAGCAGCTCCGCGCCGCGCCCGAGCAGATTTTTCTGCGCCGCGAGCAGGCGCTTGGCGGCCTCGGCGGAAATCACCGGGCCCATGAACGGTTCGGGCCGGTCGGCGGGTGCGCCGACGCGAAGGCTCGCGATCATCCGCACCAGCTCGGCGATGAACAGTTCGCCGTCGTCTCCGTCGGGCACGATGAGCCGGCGCGCGCAGGTGCAGCGCTGCCCGGCGCTGAGAAAAGCCGACTGCACGGTGAGCACGGCAGCGGCCTTGAGGTCGGCGGCGCGGTGGACGATGAGCGGGTTGTTGCCCCCCATCTCGAGCGCGAGGATTTTCTCGGGGGTCTTGGCGAAGAGTTCGTTGAGCGCCAGCCCGGCGCGGGCGCTGCCGGTGAAGAACAACCCGTCGAGGCCGGCATGCGCGGCGAGGGCGGCGCCGGTTTCGCGGTCGCCCTGCACGAGATTGAGCGCGCCGTCCGGCAGGCCGGCGGCGGTCCAGAGCTTGGCGGTCAGCTCGGCGACGGCGGGCGCGAACTCGCTCGGCTTGAAGACCGCGGTGTTGCCGGCGAGCAACGCCGGCGCGATGTGGCCGTTGGGCAGGTGGCCGGGGAAGTTGAACGGCCCGAGCACGGCCACGACGCCGTGCGGCTTGAAGCGCGTCACGCCGAGCGGGTTCTTGAACTCCGCGCAGCGCTTCGCATGCGCCTCGATGGAGAGTTCGATCTTGCCGATCATCGACTGCACCTCGGTCAGCGCCTCCCAGAGCGGCTTGCCGACCTCGCGTGAGATGAGTTCGGCGAGAGCGTCTTTGTTTTGCGTCAACTGGGCGGCGAAGGCGCGCAGCACCGCCTCGCGCTCGGCGTGGGGCCGGCGCGACCAAGCCGGGAACGCCGCGCGCGCGACGGCCACGGCGCGATCCACCGCGGCGGCATCGGCGGCGTCGCCGATCCAGACGGTCTCGCCCGTGGCGGGGTTGATGGAGGTGAAGGTGACGGTGGTCATTTCAGCGGGGCGTAGGTGAGCCGGTCGCCGGGCTCGAGGTTGAGAGCCGTGGCGGCTTCGTGGGCGAGCGAAACGGTGCCGTCCGGGTTTTCCTGCACGGCGCCGAGCGTGGCGCGGAAGTCGACCGTGGCGTTCGCGAGCAGCAGTTGCGGAGCATCCGCGGGCAGGGCGGCCGCGGCGCTCTTCAACTTCGCGGTGCGGGCGGTGCGGAGCGTGCGCAGCTGGGCCGTCTCGGCGCGCAGCAGCGGACCGGCGTCGAAGATGTCGACCTCGTTGGTCAGCGCAAAACCCTCGGCGAGCAGCAGCGCGAGCGCCGGCTCGGTGTCGTGGTGCACGCGTCCGACCACGGCCTGCACGTCCGCGCCGAGCAGCGGCAGGTAGATCGGGTGGCGCGGCATGAGATCGGCGATGAAATCCTTGTTGCCGAGACCGCTCAGCACGTCGGCCGCGTAGAAATCGACCGGAAAGAAATGCCGGCCCACCGCCTCCCAGAACGGCGACCTGCCCGTCTGGTCGATGTAGCCGCGCATCTCGGCGATGATCGAGGGCGTGAAGCGCTTCGGCTGCGCGCCGATGAAGAGGAAACGGCATAGCGAGAGCAGGCGGCCCGCGCCGCCACGCCGGCGGTCGGCGCGGAGGAACAGCGAACAGATTTCCGACGGCCCGCGGTGTTCCTCCTTCAGGTGGAGCACGGGTATCTCCTTGTCGACCTTCAGCGGCTTGTGCGTGAAACGCTCGGGCCGGATCTCGTAGCTGTACCACGGCTCGAAGCCGCCGACGCGCGATGCGATGCCGGACACGCCGACGAGCTCGCCCGTCGCGTCGTCCTCGAGGGCGAACAGGTAGAACTCGCCGCGCGGCGAGCGCACACGCGGGCTGAACGCGCGCAGCGAGCTGTCGATCCGGTCGGCGAGAAATTCCTCGTCCGGCGGCAGCGTCGTGAGCCCGCCGCCGGTGGAGCGGGCGAGCGCGACGAGGCCGGGCAGGTCGTTTTCACGGATGGGGCGGATGACGAGCATGCGGAGGAGGGGTTGGGGGAGACCACGGTCGACGCTCCGCCAAGCGAAACCCATCGCGCGCGCTTTTGCAAACCCGCCCCGGCCGCCCCAAGGCTCAGCGGGCCGGCAGCGCGATGAGCTGGCCGTCGAAGCCGGCGGCGATGACCTTGTCGCCCGCGAGGGCGAGCGAGCCGGCGTAGCCGCCGAAGCCGCCCGGGAGGCTAAATCAGGATGCGGGGCTCAGCTCTTGCTGAACTGGAAGCTTTGCACGGCGGCTTCGAAGCTCGCCAGGTCGCGCTCGTAGTAGTGGCGGCTCGGAGCGGCGAAGCGAATCAGGTAGAGCTTGGATTGGTCGATGCACCCGTAAATGGATTGGGTGATGCGCAACCGATCCTTGGTCTGGTAGTGGACGACGAGCTTGAACCCGTCGCGTTGGCCGAACTTCGCGGGTTCGTTTTTCAGGATCTCGATGCCGAGCAAAGAGTGATCCGCCCGCAGGTCGTCGGCCAAGGCTTCGGCCAGTTCGAAGGGTGTCAGTCCGGCGGTCAGCACTCGCTTGGAACCGGGCAAGGGATCCTTGAGTGCGCGGCTCTGCACGGTCACCTGCTGGAGGATGAGCCCGTCGCGAGTAGCGCGGATCTCGCCGGCGGGTTGCTCGATGAACATCCAGCCGGCGGGCGGAGTGAACGAGTAGGCGCCGCTGCCGGCGGTGTAGCGCTGGCCGCCTTGCTGCCAAGTGACGCAGCCGGAGAGCAGCAGGGTGCCGGCGGAGATCAGGAGGAGGAGTTGCTTTCGCATTGGTGGAGGTAGGTTTCGATGTGGCCGCGATCGGCGGCGTCGGGTTGGGCTTGGAGATAGCGGCGGAAAGCGGCAGCGGCGGCGGTTTTATCCGTTTTGAACAGCAGCAAACCGAGACCGCGGTGGGACTCGGCTGGTGCGTCGGGCCGGGTGGCCAGGGTTTGGTAGAGGCGGAGCGCCTCGGTCAAGTCCTTGCCTTGGGCCCGTCGGCGGTAGGTTTCTGCCAACACGAGTTGGGCGGGGGTGTCATCGGCCGCGTGTGCCAGACGGCGACGAGCACTGTCGAGCGCGGCGTCGAAGTCTCCCGCGTGCAGTGCTGCATTGGCGTTGAGAACGTAGACCGGGGCGATGGCGGTGCGGAATTCCGCTTCACCGGTCAGACCCTGTTTCTGACCCGGCGCAAGCGCGGCGACGAGCTGTTCGTAACTGGCAATGCGCTCCTCCAGCCGGGGGTGGCTGCCGAAGAAATAGGGTTCCTTGATTTTCGAGCGGCGGCTTTCGGCGAGCAGGATGCGGAAGACCTTCAGGCTTTCCCGCGGATCGTAACCGACCTGCATCAGCTGGCGAAATCCCACCTCGTCGGCCTCATGTTCCAGTTCACGTGAGTAACCGGAGATGGCGGAGGAGGCACCGAGCAGGCCGAGCAAGCCGCCCATGCCGCCCGTGCTCAAGGTCAGCGAGGCGTAGAATCCGGTCTGGTTCTTCAGATTGCGGAGGTTTCTCACGCCATGCCGGTGCGTCGAGTGGGTGAGTTCGTGGGCCAGCACGGTCGCCAGCTGCGCTTCGTTGTCGAGCCGGGTCAACAGGCCCGTGTGAATATAGATGGCGCCGTCGGGGAGGGCAAAGGCGTTGAGCGTGGGATCGACCACCACGTGGGCGTGCAGCCGGCCGCCGGCTCCGAGCGGCCGGGTTTGGAGTCGGGTGAGCAAGCCGTCGAGATAGGCGTCGAGCGACGGCAGACGGACCAGAAAACCGCTGCGTTCGATGGCTTCCTGTTCCTCGCGAGCGCGCAGCCAGAGACGGTGCTCGTCGTCATCCAACGCGGCCGTGGAGCTGGATGCGGGGGCGACATCGGTCGTCTGGCAGCCGGCCAAGAGCAAGCCGAGCAACAGCGCGGGCAGGCCGGTGCGCATGGCAGAGCGGGAGATCACGCTTTCGGCAGGCCGGCCAGCAGGGCGTGCACGGTGCCGGCGGCGCCCGCCGGCTCACGCAGGTCGCCGGAGGCGGCGCCATGCACGTTGAACCACAGCACAGTGCCGTCGCGCTGGACGAGTGCGGCGCTGCCCGCCGTCGTGCCGAGTTGCGGCACGATCACGATGCCGGTGACGGCGCCGGTCAGCGCGCCGAGGACGGCGAGCGCCTTGCGCCCAGCGGTGGCATAGCTGTCGCGGACAAAGATGAAGAGGAGCGCGTCCGCATTGCAGGCGTCGGCGAGCCGGGCGATGGACCCCACCTGATAGTCGAGGGGGCGCTGCGCGGGTTGCAACTCGCGCGGGCCGAAGATGCTCATGGCCTGGTTCAGCGAAATGGCGCGGAGCAGGGAGGAGACTTCGCCGAACTCCTTCTGCAATTCCGGCTCGAGCGCCGGGGCGGGTTTGAAGCCCGTGCTATGTCCGAGTTCGTTGCGCAGATGCTGCTCGACCGTGCGGGTCCACTCGTCGCGCAGCTCGGTCACTCCACCGGCGGAGATCTCGTATACTTCCACGTCGGGCGGGGCGATCGCGATACGGGTCGGCCCGGGGAGCCGGCTCACCGTGTCGGCGCGCGTGCGGTAAGTGGCCGGTGCGGTGGCGCAGCCAGTGAACAGGAAGGAAACTGCCAACAAAAAGGCAGCCAGGACGGGGAGGACGCGAGGAGACATGAGGGGTGGTTCTCCCAGGCCCATGGGAGAATTCTGCTCTATCGATGAAAATTGCCGGGCTGGTTGGCGAGTGAAAAGTTGCCGGCTGGCGGCATTGCATCGCGAAAACAAGAACGAGAAGCCGACCGGCGTCAGCGGGCCGGCAGCGCGATGAGCTGGCCGTCGAAGCCGGCGGCGATGACCTTGTCGCCCGCGAGGGCGAGCGAGCCGGCGTAGCCGCCGAAGCCGCCCGCGGGCGCCGGGGCCGCGGGCAATTGCCACAGCACCGCGCCGGTGGCCCGGTCGAGCGCCATGATGCCGCCGGTGTGCGCGATGGCGGTGCCCTCGATGTTCTGCGAGGCCGTGCCAGTGAAGACGCGGTCGGCGATCACGAGCGGCGAACCCCAGTTCATGCCATGGACCGGCGTGGCCCAGCGCGCGCGGCCGGTCGCGGGGTCGAGCGCGGTGACGCGGCTGTAGTCGGACGCGCCGACGTAGAGCAGGCCGTCGTCCGCCGGCACCGGCGTCGATTCGATCCACGAAAACCAGTAGGAGAATTTCCACGCGAGCGATCCGTCCGCGAGGTTGAAGCCGTAGAGCAGGTAGTCGCGGCTGCCGACGACGAGCCGGCCCGCGGCGACGACGGGAGTCGTCACCACGCCGCCGCCGGTTTTCACACGCAGCGTTTCCCGCCGCGTGCGGCGGTCGAGCAGCACGACGGAGCCGTCCATCGTGCCGAACATGAGCGTGTCGGCGCCGTGGCGTCCGACGCCGGAGAAGACGGGCGCTCGGGCGTCGTGCCGCCAGAGCTTCGCGCCGGTGACGGCGTCGAGCGCGTAAAGCCCGCCGTCGCTCGAGCCGCAGTAGATGACGCCGTCGAGTATCAGCGGCGTGGCCGCGCGGTGGTTGAAGGTCGGATTGTCCGGCGCGGGTTGGCCGGCGAGCTGCTCGTCGTGCAATGGGGTTTGCCAGCACAGCGTGCCGTCGGTGCGGTTCAACGCGATGAGGTTCATCCGGGTGTCGACGAAGTAGACGGTGTCGGCGTTGACGACCGCCCGGCCGTCGATGCCGTGGGCGCCCTGCCACGTCCACGCGGCGGTGCCGTCGGCCGCATGCACGGCATGGAACTGCCCGGCGGACGTGCCGAGGTAAATCGTGTTGTCAGCCACGACGGGCGGCGCCCAGGTGCCGGCGCCGAGCGCGAACTTCCAGAGCGGCGTGGGCGCGGCGGGATATTGCGGGGCGACCGGCTTCGGCGGGAATTGGCCGCCGCGCTTGAGTTCGAGCGGCAGTTGCCCGAGCCCGAAGGTGCCGGACAATCGTGCGCCATCCAGCCGCAGGCGGATGTTGAACGCGGGGGTGATGGCGTAGCTGCCGTGGCCATCGGTTTCGACGGGGATCATGAACGGCACGGCGTAGGTGAACATGCCCGGGAAATTCATCCGGAAAACGAGTGTGCCGTGTTTCGTGCGGAAAAACTCGAACCCGATGTCCGCCACCGTGCCTTGCGGGGCCGTGATGGTGCCGAGCCACACGCCTTCGATCGGGTCTGCGACCGCGGGGCCGGCCGGCAGGGTCTTGGCCGGCTCTTCGGCGGCGGAGGCCGCGAGCGTCCCGAGCAGGGCGGCGGCGAGCAGGGCGCGGCAGATCCGTCCGGCAAGGATCCAGCCAGGCAGTGCGAAGGCAGTCCGAAGCATGTCCGCAGCGTGACGGGGCGCCGTGGCGGCTCAAGGCTGCGGCGACCTTCAGTGGTCGGGCCGGGACAGAAGCCCGGTGCGGCGGGACGGATGACGGATTCGGACCGGGTGCCGGTCAGGCGGTCGCCCAGAGCTGCGCGAGATGGAGGAGTGTCTCGGCGGATTTTTCCATGTCCTGCAGGGTGACCCACTCGCGCTGGCTGTGCACCTCGTGCATGCCGGTGAAGATGTTCGGCGTGGGCAGGCCGCGCTGCGTGAGGTTGGAGCCGTCGGTGCCGCCGCGGATCGGCTGGGCGAAGGGCGTGACGCCGGCGCGGCGCGCGGCTTCCTCGGCGAGGCGGACGGGGCGCATGTCCTTTTCGAGCCAGTAGCGCATGTTGCGGTATTGCTCGGTGAAGGTGACCTCGATGCGCGCCTTCGGCTCGGCGGCGCGGAGCTCGGCGGCGATTTTTTCCAGCGTGGCGCGGTGGGCGGCGAGGCCGGCCAGCTCGAAGTCGCGCAGGATGAACCGCAGCGTGGCATGCTCGGCCGAGCCGGTGCACTCGAGCGGATGGATGAAGCCTTCCTGGCCGCTCGTGCGCTCGGGTGACCGGGCCATCGGGAGAGCGGCGAGGAACCGGCCGGCGAGGCGCAGCGCGTTTACCATGACGTCCTTCGCCCAGCCGGGATGCGAGGCGATGCCGTGGATCTCCACCTTTGCGGCGTCGGCGGAGAACGTCTCGCAGCAAATCTCGCCGCGCTCGGCGCCGTCGAGCGTGTAGGCGAACTGCGCGCCGAATCGCGCGAGGTCGAGCCGGGCCATGCCGCGGGCGATTTCCTCGTCGGGATTGAAGCAGAGGCGGATCTTGCCGTGCGGGATGCCGGGGTGGCGCAAGAGGTGGCGGGCGACGCTCATCACGATGGCGACGCCGGCCTTGTCGTCGGCGCCGAGCAGCGTCGTCCCGCTGGCGGTGATGACGTCCTGGCCGATCGACTCGCGCAGGAACGGGATGCTCTCGACGGTGAGGCGCTGCGACGGATCGTCGGGCAGCACGAGCGGGCGGCCGTCGTAGGCGCGGTGGACGATGGGTCGGGCGGCGCCGGGGAGATTGGTGGCGGTGTCGACGTGCGCGCACCAGCCGATGACCGGGGCGGGGGCCGGCGTCGTGGCGGGGAGAGTGGCAAGGACGTAGCCGTGCTCTGTCAGCTCGACGTCGGCCGCGCCCAGTTCCCGCAACTCGCGCTCGAGGAGGCGGAGCAGGTTCCACTGGCCGGGAGTGCTGGGACAGGTGGCCGAGGCGGCGTCGGAGCGGGTGTCGATTTGCACGTAGCGCAGGAAACGCTCGAGGAGGTCGGCGGAATCGAAGGGCATGCGCGCAGTGTTGCGGGGCGGATGCCGTGCGCCAATGCCGAAGTGCTGCGCCCGCTCCGGCGGCCGGAGGGGCCTGGCCGGGTGTCGCGGGCGCGGCTGAAACATTTTTTGCGGATGAGCGTCACAAGGATTAACTGTCATCATGACTATGAACGCGCTCTCCTCGGTTTCGTCCCGTTTGCTTTTGCTCGCGCTGGCCGGTGCCGGCGCCGCCGCAGTCCCCGCTGTCCGGGCTGACACGCATGTCGATGTCGGCGTTTCCATCGGGGTGCCGTTCCGCCACGGCTACGCGGTCGTGTCGGTGGGCCCGGACCGATACTACTACCATCGGGGCGTCTTCTACCGGCCCGGCCGCCACGGCTACGTCGTGGTGCGCGCCCCGCGGGGCGCGATCGTGCGCGAGCTGCCGCCGTTCCACTCGCGGGTCTACGTGGGCAGCACGGTCTACTACCGTTACGGCGATATCTTCTATCAATCGTGCCCCGACGGATACGTCGTCGTGGACTCGCCGCTCATGGTGGCGGCTCAGCCCTCGACTGTGGTGGTGACGCAGGCTCCCACTCCTCCTCCCGCCGCGCCCGCCCCGGCTCCGGTGGCTCCGGCCAATGACGATTACCAGACCGTGTGGGTCGGCGACGTCCAATATCAGTTCAAGGACGGGCAGTTTTTCAAGAAGACGGCCGACGGGCTCGTCTGGGCCGAGGCGCCGGTCGGGGCCGTCACCAAGACGCTGCCGCAGGACGCGAAGAGCGTCTGGTATCAGGACATCGAGTATTTCGAGTGCGACGACGTGTACTTCCGCAAGACGCCGGAGGGCTACAAGGTCGTGCTCGCGCCCTGGAAGAAGTGACGGGAGGGCCGCGGCCGCCGGCGACCCGCGGCAACTTGCCGCGGATTTCGTTTTCAGATGCGCTTCAGCACCTGGCGCAGCTCGGCGGGTACGACGGGCTTGTAGAGCACCTCGTCGACGGCGAGCGCGCGGTAGGCCTCGCGCACTTCGCGGCTGAGTTCAGAGCAGAACACAAGCACCTTGCCGCGATAGACGGATTCCTCGCGCAGCACGCGCACGAGCTCCAGCCCGTTCATCTCCGGCATGTGGTGATCGGTGATGACGAGATCGAACGCGCTGGGATTGGTCGCGAGTTTTTCCAAGGCTTCGCGGCCGTTGGCCACGCATTCGACGCTGTGCCCGTCGCGCGGGAGGGACAACCGGGCCAGCTCGCGCAACTCGCGCATGTCATCGGCATAGAGGATGCGGAAAGTCTTCCGGGACTGAGCGGCATCCCCGGCGGTGGATCCGGGCTGGCTCATGGTGGTGATTTTCACGGTACGCTTCGACCCGTGAAATGCACGCTTTGTTCTGCGAAAAACCTGCGAAAGAATTCGCGGCGACAGAGGCGGATGCCCCCATGATGGTCCGGGTAAAACCCCCGCGCAGGCCGTCATCAACTCACACGAAAAAACCCGCAGGGCGGACCCCGCGGGTTGGGTGAAAACGGTCTGTGCGTGGCGCTTACTTCGCGGTGGGCGCGGCGGCTTGGTCGAGGCCGCGGCGCTTGAGCAGCGGCTCGAGGTAAGGATCGCGGCCGGTGAAGTTGCGGAAGAGCACCATGGCGTCGTCGCTGCCGCCGCGGGAGAGAAGGGTGGCGCGGAAGTGGTCGCCGTTCTCGCGCTTGAGACCGCCGTGGGCCTTCATCCACTCGACGCTGTCGGCGTCGAGCACCTCGCTCCAGATGTAGGAGTAGTAGCCGCCGGAGTAGCCGCCGGCGAAGGTGTGCGAGAAGTACGTCGTGCGGTAGCGCGGCGGCACGAGCGGGAAGTCCACGCCGTATTTCTTCAGCGCCGCTTCCTCGAAGGCCAGCACGCCGTCGGCGCCGGGCACCTCGTCGGGCTTGAGCTGGTGCCAGGCTTGGTCGAGCAGCGTGGCGGCCAGATACTCGGTGGTGGCGAAACCTTGGTTGAACTTTCCGGCGGCCTCGACCTTGTCGAGCAGCGCCTGCGGGATGGGCTCGCCGGTCTGGTAGTGCTTGGCGTAGTTGCGCAGCACCTCGGGCCAGTCGGCCCACATCTCGTTCACCTGCGAAGGATACTCGACGAAGTCGCGCGGGACGCTCGTGCCGGCGAAGCGCGGGTATTCCACCTTGGAGAACAGGCCGTGCAGCGCGTGACCGAACTCATGGAACATCGTGCGCACGAAGTCGTGCGTGAGCAGCGTCGGCTGGCCGGCGGGCGGCTGCGGGATGTTGAGATGGTTGGCGATGACGGGCACCGTGCCGCGCAGGCCGGACTGGCCGACGTAGGCGCTGGCCCACGCGCCGCCGTTCTTGTTCGGGCGGGCGTAGTAGTCGGCGAGGAAGAGGCCGAGGCGCGAGCCGTCCTCGTTGAACACGTCGAACACGCGCACGGTCGGCTCGTAGACGGGCAGGTCATGGCGCTCCCGGAACGTGACGCCGTAGAGTTTCTGCGCGGCGAAGAACACGCCGTCGACCAGCACGTGGTTGAGTTCGTAGTAGGGCTTGAGCTGCGACTCGTCGAAAGCGAAGCGCGCCTGCCGGACTTTTTCGGAATACATTGGCCAATCGGCCGCGCCGAGGGCGAAGCCGCCCTTTTCGGTGTCGACGAGGGCCTGCATGTCGGCGGCCTCCTTGCGGGCGTTGGCCACGGCGGGCGGCGCGAGCTGGGCGAGGAGCTTGTTCACGACGTCGACGGAGCCGGCGGTCTGCTCCTCGAGCTGGAACGCGGCGTGGTTGGCGTAGCCGAGCAGCTGGGCGCGCTCGGCGCGGAGCCGGGCGAGGCGGGCGACGACAGCGCGGTTGTCGAACTCGCCGCCGTGGCTGCCGCGGGCGAGCGAGGCGGCGAGGAGCTTCTCGCGGGTGACGCGGTGCGTCAGGTCGGTGAGCGACGGCTGGCCGGTGGTGTTCTGCAGGGCGATGAGGAACTTGCCGTCCTGGCCGGCCTTCTTCGCGGCCGCGGCCATGGTGGCGATCTGCGCGTCGCTCAGGCCGGCGAGCTCCTCGCGCGTGTCGACGATGACGGCGGAGGCGTCGCGCTCCTTGAGGACGTTCTGCGCGAAGGTGGTGGAGAGCGTGGCGAGCTCGGCGTTCATGGCCTTGAGCTTCTCCTTGTCGGCGGGCGAGAGCAGGGCGCCGGCGCGGACGAAGTCCTTGTAGTAACGCCAGAGCAGGCGCTTCGACTCGGGGTCGAGGCCGAGGGTGTCGCGTGCGTCGTAGAGGGCCTTGACGCGGGCGAAGAGCACGGGGTTGAGGCTGATGGCGTCGCCGTGCGCGGCGAGTTTCGGGGCGAGCGCGCGGGCGATCTTCTGCATCTCGGGGTTCGTGTTCGCGCCGTTGAGGTTGAAGAAGACGCGGGCGGAGCGGTTGAGCAGATCGCCGGATTTCTCGAGGGCGACGATGGTGTTCTCGAACGTCGGCTGCGCGGGATGGTCGGCGATGACGGCGACCTCCTTCAGGTTCTCGGCCATACCTTGCTCGAAGGCGGGCAGGAAGTGCTCGTTCTTGATGAGATCGAACTGCGGATAATGGAACGGCAGCGGACTCTCGGTCAGGAGCGGGTTGGGGGCGGAGGGAGCGGTGGCGTCGGAGGCGGACATGGGCACCGCGAGGCACGCCAGCGGCAGCGCGAACGTCAAGACGGACTTGGGGAGGGAGGGTAACACGGAACGCATAGGACACGCACTTTGCCCCGGGCGGAGGCGATTGCAAGGATGCCCGGGGGAAAGCGACGAGTGTGGCGTTCACCGCTCCGGAATGCGCGGCGGATGCCGCGTGCCGGCGCCCGGCTCAGCGTCGCAGATGGTCGTCGAACCAGTTGGCCGTGCGCGTGAGCAGATCCTGCACGTGGGCGGGGTTGCGGAAGCGGTGGCCCTCGTTTTCGTAGACGACGAGCGAGGTCGGCACGCCCTGCGCCCGCAGCGCGTGCCAGTATTCGTAGGATTGCGGCGCGGGGCACTCCTTGTCGCTGTCGCCGACCGCGATGAGCGTGGGCGTGCGGACGTTCTTGATGAAGTTGATCGGCGCGCTCTGGGCGTAGACGGCCGGGTCGTCGTAGACCGACGCGCCGAAATACGGGATCATCCACAGGTCGATGAGATTCTGGCCGTAGTAACTCTGCCAGTTGGCGATGCCGGCGCCGGCCACCGCCGCGCGGAAGCGGTTGGTCTGCGTGAGCGCCCACATCGCCATGTAGCCGCCGTAGCTCCAGCCCGCGACGCCGAGCCGCTGCTCGTCGACCGGGGCGGTCTTCAGCACGGCGTCGAGGCCGGCGAGGATGTCGCGCAGGTCGCCGCGGCCGATGTCGCGGACGTTGGCGGCGGTGAACGCCTCGCCCTGGCCATAGCTGCCGCGGGGATTGGGGAAAAACACGAAATAGCCCTCGGCCGCCATCATCGTGAGGTTGAACCCCGCGCGCGGCCAGCGCGGCGTGAGCTGACTGGCGGGGCCGCCGTGCACGGCGACGATGAGCGGGTGCTTCTTTGCGGGGTCGGCCTGCCGCGGCGACACCAGCCAGCCCTGCACCATGTGGCCTTCGTTGGACCATGTGATTTTTTCCGCCCGGCCCCACGGAGCTTCGCGGCCGTCGTTGGCGTGCGTGATCTGCCGCCAGGCGCCGATGCGGCCGGCCCAGACCTCCGGGGCGCGGTTGAACGACGAGCGAATCAGGGCGGAGGTGATGCCGTCGGATGCCATCGCAAGACTGAGGTTGTCGTTGCCGGCCTCGAGGGCCTCGTCGCCCTGCCAGAGCAGCTCGGCTTGCCCGCCGGCCGCGTCGAGTTGCGCGATGGCGGCGCCACCCTGGCGCCACTCCGTGAAAAGCAACCGGCCCGGCGCAATCCACTTGAGCCACGCGGGCGAGGCGTCGCGGTTTGGCGTGACGTTGCGCGCGGCGCCGCCGGCCGCGGGCACGACCCAGATGTCGCCGCCGGTCGAGCCTTGGTCGCTCATCAGGCCTTGGACGAAGGCGATCTCCTTCCCGTCGGGCGACCAACGCGGCACGGCGATCTGCGTCGCGGGCTTGAAGAGTTCGCGGACGGCGCCGCTCGCGACCTCGACGGCGTGCAGCCGGGCGATCCACCAGTTGTTGTCGCCCGAGCCCTTCGCGGCGGTGAAGGCGATCTGCCGGCCGTCCGGCGCCCAATCGAATTCATAGACGTAGGTGTCGTCGGGCGTGACGAAGCGCGTCGCACCCGTCGCCACGTCGACCAGCAGCAGGCGCTGCTCGTCGATTTTCTCGGCGATCTCGCCGGACTCGCGCGGCGCGGCCTCGACTGCGCCGGCCTGGGCGGTCGAGCCGGCGATGTGGAGCAGCGCGAGGGTCTTCCCGTCGGGCGACCACTTCGGCTCGGCGGCGTAGCCGTTGAGGTGGGTGAGCGGCCGCACCGGGCCGCCCGCGGCGGACACGAGGCAAAGCTGGGGTTGTCCGCCTTGCACGGCATCCGAGAGGAAGGCCAGCTGGCGGCCGTCGGGCGACCAGGCCGGATCGGTCTCGGCGTGCACGGCCCGGCCGTCGCCGGCGGTCACGCGGCGCGGCGCCGCACCGGGGGCATCGAGCACGAAGAGCTCCGTGTGGCGTGAGGGCGTGCGGTCGGCATTCGGCCGCTCCTCGACCCATGCCAGCCGTCCGCCGTCGGGCGCGAGGGCGGTGCCATGGAAATGCTGCGTGGCAAAGAGCAGGTCGAGGGTCTCTTTCGGCGAGGCGAAGAGCAGCGTGGGCAGGAATAAAATCGCGATGCAACGGCGCCGGAAGGGGTAGGAGGCGGGCATGCGTGGGGGAGTTGTTGTTGTTGGGGCGAGCCTACGGGATGCAGGCCGCGAGAAAATACAAATGGGTTTTGCCCGCGGGGCCGGAAAGGGCCGGCGGGCGGCGGCTCTCTCCGGAGAAGAAAATTAATGTTGACGCTGAATACATCCAAAGTAATCAGTGCTCACATATGAAACGGAAGAGCTATCACCACGGCAAGCTGCGGGCGGCACTCCTCTCCCATGGCGTCCGGCTGCTGGCGAAGGAGGGACTGGCGGGGCTGAGCCTGCGCAAGCTCGCGCGGCAGGCCGGGGTGAGCCCGGCGGCGCCCTACCGGCATTTCCCGACGGCGCGGGACCTGGCCAAGGCGATCGCGGCGGACGGCTTCCAGCTCCTGCGGGAGGCGACGCTGGCGGCGCTGGGGGATCCGGCGCTGGCCGCGCTGTCGCCGCTCGAGCGCGCGGGGCTGGGCTACTACCGTTTCGCCGCGGCCAATCCGCATCACCTCCAGCTGATGTTTTCCGGGCATGTCCGCCCCGAGGCGGAACTCCCCGACGATCCGTTGCGGCAGGCCGGTGAGGGGGCGTTTGCGGCGCTCATGGACACGATCGTCACAGAGCAGAAGGCGGGCTCGGTGGACGCCACCGTGGATCCGTCGACGCTGGCGATGGCCGTCTGGTCCTTCAGCCACGGATTCTCCACGCTGGCGAACGCGGGTTTCTTCGCCCCATGCGCGCCGGATGAGAAAACCCCGATGGAGGGGCTCGTCGTCGCCAGCCAGACATTGCTCAAGCAGGGCTGGGGCGCCAAGGCGCGGCCCGCCGGGCGGACGACGGCGCGGACGAAGAAGTGACCGGGCGCACCACCACGCAGTTTTCCCCATGAAAAATAAAATCCTCCTTATCCTCGGACATTCCCAGAACGACAGCCTCTGTGCCGCGCTGGCGGATTCCTATGCGCTCGCCGCGCGGGCCCAAGGGACCGAAGTGCGCGAACTCCGGCTCGGCCAGTTGAAGTTCGATCCCGTGCTCGCGATGGGCAACCGTGCCGATCAGGCGCTCGAGCCCGACCTGCAGGCCGCCCAGGAGGCGATCCGCTGGGCGGAGCACATCGTGCTGGTCTACCCGAACTGGTGGGGCAGCATGCCCGCGCTGCTCAAGGGATTCCTCGACCGGGTGATGCTGCCGGGCTTCGCCTTCAAATACCGCCAGGACTCGATGTTCTGGGACCGGTTGCTCGCCGGCCGCTCGGCGGACCTCATCGTCACGATGGACACGCCGCCGCTGATCTACCGCTGGCTCATGCGCGCGCCGGGCATCGCGCAGGTGAAGGACGGCATCCTCGGCTTTTGCGGCATCAAGCCCGTGCGGGTGACGCTGCTCGGGCCGGTGCGCACCGCCAGCGTGGAGAAACGCAGCGCGTGGCTCCAACAGGTCTCGCGTCTCGCCGCGGCCTGAGCGGCTCCTTCAGGGTTTGACCGTGCCGGGCAAACCCGTCGGGCTGGGCGCATGTCGCGCAGTGTCGTGCTCCGGGCCACCCCGCGCTGCGTCCGCTGCCAGCTGACGCCGCGCTGGTGCGTGTGCGCCGGTCTCCGGGCGATCGACAGCCCGCTGCGCGTCGACGTGCTCATGCATTTCATGGAGAGCTACCGGCCGAGCAGCACCGGGCATCTCATCAAGCGCGTCATGCCCGCCGCCGGCCTGCACCTCTACCGCAAGGAGCAGCCGCCCGTCCGGGAGGATATCGTGCAACCGGGCCGCGAGCTGTGGATTCTCCACCCGCAGGGCGAGCCGCCGCCGGCGGGCGCCGATCCTGCGAAGCTGCAGGTCGTGCTGCTCGACGGCACGTGGGTGCAGGCCACGGAAATGGCCCACCGGGTCGGCCCGTGGGGCCGGCGGGTCAGCCTGCCCATGACGGGCGAGAGCCGTTACTGGCTGCGCACGCAGGCGGGCCCGGGGCGTTTCTCGACGGTCGAGGCGCTGCTGTTCCTGCTCGACGCGCTGGGGCTGAGAGAAACCCACGACGCGCTCCGCGTGCAGTTCGAGCTGCACGTCTACGCCAGCCTCCGCGCCCGCGGCCACAAGGACAAGGCTGCCCTCTATCTCGAAGGCTCGCGGTTGCGCAAGGCGCTGCCGGAGGTGTTGGCGCAGCTGACCGAGAACACGCGCTGAGTCTCACCTAGCGCCGGCGCGAACAGGGCGGTTAGACGAGCACGACCGACTGGATGATGTGGCCTTCGTGCAGCTTGGTCGGGGTGGCTCCGGCCAGCCACACGCGCAATCCATCCGAGTACAACACTTCGCCCGCGGGGCCGAGATCGTAGCTGACGGCATGTTGGGCGAGCACGGTCTCGACGCCGACGCGGTCGCGACGGACGAGTTCCCAGGTTTTCGGCACGAGTTGCACGTCCTGGCCGGGCTTGGTGCGGCGGTTGAGGACGCGCTCGAGCTCGATCGTGGTGTTGTGGAAGGTCGCGTAGCGGTTTTGCGTCACCGGGACCTCGGGCCCGTTGCGCGCGGGGCGGAGCGGCTTCTTGCCGAACATCCGGGAGAACGCGTCTAGAAATTCAAAGACGGCGCCTGCGAGATGAAACGGCACGAGGACGAACGCCTTGAGTTTTTCGCCCAGCGGCAGGTCTTCGCGCGCCGCGTAGGGCCGCCGGATATAGTAGAGGCTGCCGTCGAGGCCGGCCTTGGGCAGGAGATAGTCCCAATGTTCGTCCTCGAGCACCGTGGAAAGTTCACCGGAGCTTTGGTCGAGCCGGCAGACCGCGGCCGGCCCGAGGGCGGCGATCTCCCCGCGCTCGTTGCGGCCAATCCCGCTCGATTGCAGGTAGACAACGCCGCGCGCGGCGGGGTCGTGACTGGGATTCGAGTCGTGTCCGTCGCCGGCCGTGATGCGGTCGCGCCGGCGCGTGGGCTCGTCGATCAGCTCCAGCTTGCCCAGCGATTCCTTGTCCCGCGAGGCGACCACGATCTGACCGTTGACGGCGTCGCTGGACAGGCCACAGGCGTCGAAATCCTGGCGGTGGAACAAGCGCCACTCCTCGCGCGTGGCGAGGTTGTAGCGGAACAGCCCCGAACTCGCCGACATCGCCAGCACGTAGAGCAGCTCATCGGGTCGGGCGCCGCGCGCGACATGCCGCATGGT
The DNA here is from genome assembly GCA_016187925.1 of Opitutia bacterium. Lineage (GTDB taxonomy): Bacteria > Verrucomicrobiota > Verrucomicrobiia > Opitutales > Opitutaceae > Didemnitutus. The sequence goes on from JACPIS010000017.1 coordinate 37,904, forward strand.
CGGATGATCGTCGGGAGTGTTGCCGGCTTGGCGGCCCCAGACGGTCGTGGCCGAGTAGGGATTGCCCGGGCCGCCGCGCTCCTCGGCTTTCCAGGCATGGCGGGAGTTGCGCGTGGAGGAGCGGTCGACCGCTTCCTGGGCGAACTGACTCTCGATCTCGACGGCCGGGCCTGGGCCGGCCTTCAGGTAGAGATTGCCTTCGGCGAGAAAGACGAAGCGCATGATGACCGGCGTGAGCGGCGCTCAGCCCTCGGCGAGGAGCTGCTTGAGCTCGGGCAGGACGATGGGCTTCGGCAGGACGTGGTCGACCTTGAGCTGCAGGTAGATGTTGTTCACGTCCTCGTCGACCTCGGAGCTGAAGATGAAGATGCGCCCGCGGAAATTGATGTGGCGCAGTTCGCGCACCACCTCGAGGCCGTTCATCTTCGGCATGTGGTGGTCGCTGATGAACACGTCGATGGCTGCCGGGTTCTGCTTGATGCGGGCGAGACCGGAGGCGCCGTCGGCGTAGCTCTCGACCACGTGCCCTTCGCGCTCCAACGACGTGCGCACGATGTCGCAGAGCTCCTTGAGGTCATCGACATGCACGATGTGCAGCGACTTCCTGGCCGCTTGCGGCGGATTTGAAGTGGAACTGGGAACCGGACCGTTCATCTCCTTTTCAACGTATGCAGGAGATTTGCAAATTGCACGCCCGCTTTTTTACAGAAAGCGGGCGGTATGGTTGAGTTGTCCGCCGCTGGCGAAGACTGGGAACTCTTGCTCCAGCCCTATTTGCGGCGGGAGCGCAAGAGGACGATCACGGAACCCGCGCCGGCACCGAGCAGGCCGAGCGCGAGCGCGGGGGAGCTTTCACGGCCGCCGCAGAGTTCGACTCCACCGGAAAACAGCGCGGTGCCGCCGACGACATAGCCGAGCACACACAGCACGCATTTCGGCGCGAGGGTGAGGAAGGCGATAGGCGCGAGGTTGCGCCAGCGCCATAGCGCCGGCGCGCGCGACTCAGGCGGTGACGGAGGCCGGCTCATAGCGGTCGTGATGCCGCACCCACTCCATGCTATATTCCAAGTCGTCCTCGTCGCGGCCCTTCGGCACGAGGTCGAGCAGGTTGTACGTGCCAATGGCCACTTCCACTCCGCGGCCATAGGTGGAGTAGGCATGATACACGGTGCCGGCGGCATCGCGGGTGAAGACGCTGATGCCCGGCAGTTCCTCGATCGGAACCGCGGTGAGCCCGAAGTTGTAGTTCACCTTTTTGCCATCAGCGGTCTCCTCGGGCGTGAAGGACACGTGGAAATCGTGGTTGAAGTCGGTGCCGTGCGACGAGACCCAGTTCACCGCCCAGCCCATCCGCGCCTTGAACGGCAGGATTTCGGCCAGCGGGGCATGGGAGACGGCGGCGAAGGAGACATCCCGGGCTTTCAGGTGTGGGACGGCCGGGTTGATGTGATCCATCATGAAGGAGCAGCTCTTGCAGCCTTCCTCCCAGCCGGGACCGAACATGAAATGCTGGACGATCAGCTGGCTGCGGCCGTCGAACAAGTCGGCCAGCGCCACGCGGCCATTGGGCGAGTCGAAGGTGTAGGGCTTGGTCAGCCTGGTCCAGGGGAGTGCGCGCCGGCGGGCGGCGAGCGCGTCGCGCTGGCGCGTGAATTCCTTTTCGGCAAGGAGCAGTTCGAGCCGGGCGGCGAGCCACTCGGCGGGTGAGACGATGCGGGGGGAGGCAGTCGTGGTTTTCATGATGGGAAAATCGGGCAAAGCGGTAGCTGGGGACGTGCGGGCACGTCGGCGGGAATGAGGCGAGGTGGTGGTGCGGCTACGCGATCAGCGCCCGTTCGAGCGCGTCGGCCATCTTCTGCCAGGAAGCGGCGGCGCGATCGACGAAGGCGGTCCAGTCGGCGGCCATCTCATGGTGGAGGACAAGCTGGCAGGCGGTTTCCCCAAGCGGCTCGATCAGCACGGTGACTTTGCTGGTGGCGGGCAGCGTGTCGCGCGTCGCCCACGTGAAGACGAGGCGGTGCGGGCGCTCGAGCGCCAGGTATTCGCCGACGTGGTCGACCACGGTGCCGCCGCGGTCGACGACGAAGGAAAACTTCCCGCCGACCCGTGGATCGGTCGTGAGGCGGACGATTTTCTCGTCGCGCACGGCCGGGCCAAACATCCAGCGGGCAAGCCACTGCGAGTCGAGCCAGGCGTCGTAGACGCGCTCGGCGGACACGGCGAAGCGCTTGTGGATGCTGGCGGTGGCGGACGCGGGCATGGCGGGTGGCGCTCAGCGTGGCATGACTTTCTCGTAATGCGCGCGGAGGCGCGCATGCGTGGCCCAGAACTTCGGAGGCGTCGTGCCTTCGAGCAGGGCGATGAGGATCGCGAAGTGCGTGTGCCAGCCGCCGGCGAAGTTGGAGAGGTCCTTGAGATCCTCGCCGGTGGCGCGGTGCGTCAGGACGAGCAGGACCTGCCGGCCTTGCGGCGTCAGTTCGAAGGTGACTTCCGAGTCGTCACCACCGAAGGTGTACGCCAGCACCCGCGGCGGCTCGCAGCGCAGCACGCGGCCCTCGAATGTCACGCCGGGGTCGTGGGCTTGGGCGTATTCCGGCGGGGGCGTCTCGCCGGGCGAGATCTTGGCGTGGTGCATCGCGAACACGACCTTGTCGCCGGCCTTCCGTCCGGTGGCACCGCCGGAGAACCAGCGGCTGCGTTTTTCGGGATCGGTGAGGAACTCCCAGACCCGCTCGATGGGGCCGGGGAGGAGACGGACGATGCGAAGTTCACCGCGGGCGGGGAACTCGGCGTAGGAGTCGTTGTTGGGCGTGGTCATTTGGAAGTTTTCTTCTTGGCGTCGTCGGCGCGGAGTTCGCGCTCGAGGGCATCGAGGCGGCGGCTCCAGGCGCTGCGGGTGCGCTCGAGCCAGCGGGCGAGGTCGTCGAGCCCGTCGCCGTTGAGCGACTGGATGCGCGACTGGCCCTCGGCGCGGGTGGTGATGAGGCCCGCCTCACGCAGCACGTTCAGGTGCTGGGAAATCGCCGGAGCGCTCAGCGCGAACTCGGCGACGATCTCGCCGGTCGTGCGCTCGCGCTGGGCGAGGAGCTCCACGATGCGACGGCGGGTCGGGTCGGCGATGGCTTCGAGGCTTTGCATGCCGCGAAGGTTAAGCGCTCACTTAATTAAGCAAGAGAAAAATAAAAAAACCGGGACCCGTGCAGGTCCCGGCGGGCAGGGCGCTCCGTCCCGGCGCGGCTCAGGGCGAGCCGGCGGCGGCCGGACCGGAGATCTGCGCGATGCGCCGGTCCTCGCGGGCGAGCGCGCCCTGCAGGTGCGGGGCGAGCCGGCGGGTGAACTCCACGGAGTCGGGCGCGGAGAGGTGCGACCACTCGGGGAGTACGAACGTGGTGAGTTCCGGGTGATCCGCGAAGTTGATCGCGGGCACTCCGTTCTCGGCGACGAGGCGGTCCCAGCCGGCGGCGAGCGGGATCATCTTCTCCTCCTTGTCGATGAGGATCGGGTCGACCGGCAGGCGGACGAACACCACCTTGGCGCCGCGGGCCCGCAGGGCGACGACGTGCCGCGCGGTGTCCTTGAAACGCTGCTCGGCGGCCTGGCCCATCATCTCGCGAAACTTGTCGGCGGGAATGAACGACGGTGGCGGCGGCAGCGTGAAGAGCGGCAGCCAGCCGTGGGCCACGCGCTGTTGCAGCGGCGAGCCGATCACCGCGGTCTCCTCGAACATCCGGCCGCGGCGTTCGCGGTCGATCGTGTAGAAATACGGGGGAAGGGCCGGCCCGATCTGGGCGTTGGCGCGGTCGGGGATCGGCAGGCGCTTGAGCAGCTGGCCGAGCGTCAGGTCCTCCTGCTTGAGGAAGGCGACGTGCTCCTCGAGCAGCATGCCGAGGCGGTGGCCCCACTGCTGGGAGTAGTTCCAGTCGCGCTTGCGGTTGAGCGCCTTTTGCGAGGTCTCGAACGGCGGGCTGCCGGGCGGCGCGAGGAACATCGCGGGCACGATGTCGACGATAACCGTGCCGTGGAAGCTCCGGTCGGCCGCGAGGTCGGCCAGGATGGGAAAGGGCGAGCTGCCGACGAGGGCGAGCTGCACCGGCCGCTGGCCGAGGGATTTCTCGAGCACGTCGAGGTCGGCATCGAAGAGCATGCGCGAGGTGCCGAGCAGCACGATCGAGTCGGGTTGCACGGCGGCGCGTTGCTGCGCCCAGAGGTCGGGCGTGTCGTTGAGCGATGGCGCGTAGCCGGCGGCGCGGGCATGGATTTCCCAGGCGGCCGTGGCGGCGAGCGTGAGCAGCGCGACCGTGGCCACGACGGCCTTCCACGGCACGGCGGGGATCGCGCGGGTGAACTCGAGATCAGAATTGGAAGTAGATGAATGCATTGCCGTTACCTTGGGTGAGAATGATGGTGCAGAGCATGACGGTCCAAACGCCGGTGAGCAGCCAGCGGGGCGTGCGCGCGACGGCGGCCTCCATGGAGGTGTGGCGCAGCAGCCAGTGCGCGGTGAGCAGGCCGGCGGTCACGAGCGCGACCTGCAGGATGTCGCGCGTGGGCAGGATGGCATCGCCCGCGACCGGCAGCCGGCCGGTCATGGCCATGACAAGGCGCAGGGCCGAGCCGAAATCCCCGGCGCGGAAAAACACCCAAGCGAAGCACACGGCCGCGTAGGTGCCGAGGCCGAGCAGGATCTGCACGCCGAGCGCCTCGGTCCACGTCGCCTCCTTGAACACCGCGCGGAGCACGCGCTCCAGCACGAGGCAAAGGCCGTGAATGACGCCCCACACGACGAACGTCCAGGCGGCGCCGTGCCAGAGGCCGCCGATGAACATCACGATCATCAGGTTGATGGCCGCGCGCACCACGCCGGCGCGGTTGCCGCCGAGCGGGATGTAGAGATAATCGCGCAGGAACGTGGAGAGCGAGATGTGCCAGCGGCGCCAGAAGTCCGAGAAGCCCACCGCGGCGTACGGGAAACGGAAGTTGTCCTTCAGATGAAAGCCGAGCGTGAGCGCCGCGCCGATGGCGGTGGTCGAGTAGCCGGCGAAGTCGAAGAAGATCTGGCCGGAGAACGCCAGCACGCCCGTCCAGGCGTCGAGGCTGGCCAGCGGGCCGTGGTAGCCGAAGACCTTCTCGGCGGAGTTGGACAGCAGCGTGTCGGCCAGCACGGTCTTTTCGAAGAGACCGAGCGTCATCAGCAGCAGGCCCCAGATGAAGCGGCGGGTGTCGGGCTTGGGCGGCTGCACGGCTTGCGGCAGGAAGTCCGCGGCGCGCACGATCGGGCCGGCCACCAGCTGCGGGAAGAACGACACCGCCAGCACGAAGTCGCGCAGCGAGCGCGTCGGCTGCGTGGTGCCGCGGTAGACGTCGAGCGTGTAGGACAGCGAGTGGAACGTGTAGAACGAGATGCCGATCGGCAGGAACAGGTCGAGGTGCGGCGGCTGGTAGCTGATGCCGCCGAGCGCGAGCAGCGCCCGGGTGTTTTCGAGGAGGAAGTTTCCGTACTTGAAGAACCCGAGCATGCTCAGGTTCGACACGAGGCTGGCGACGAGCCAGCTCCGGCGGGCGCGCGGGCTGCCGGCGGCGGCGATGCGCGCACCGAGCCAGAAGTCGAGCGTGGTGGTCGCGAAGAGCAGCAGCGCGAACGGCGGATTCCAGGTGCCGTAGAACAGGTAGCTCGCGGCGAGCAGCAGGTTCTTGCGGGCTTCCCAGGAACGGAGCGTCCAATACGCCGTCAGGACGACGACGAAAAAGACGACGAAGGTCAGGGAGTTGAATAACATGGCGTGGTTATCGGTTGGGTGCGGCCTTGGCGCCGCGTCGCCACCTTAGCCGAACCGCCGTTGTCGCGCATCTGGCCGCCCGGCCCAGCGCGGGGGGCCGACCGGCTAGCGGAGTCGGTGCCGGCTGGCGCGGCCGTTTTCCCGAAATGCTCTTGAGCACCGATGGGATTGGGGTCATTGCCATCGCCACGGGCTATCGGTCGTTCCACGCGACCGACACAATGCAACCACGACCCGCAGCCCCCTCCGACCGATCTGTTCGCCGCTCCCGCCGGCTGGACTCAGGGCTGCCCGCGCCTACCCCCTAGGAACCCCATGAAACTCTTCGAAGGTCTGCTGCTCTACGAAATCATCCTGCTCACGCTCGGCGTGGTGCTGTTTTTTGCCCTGCTGGGTGTCATGTTCTACTACGTGAAAATGAACCGCTCCATCACGGGGCTGCTGCTGTTCTTCCTCCTGCCCGTCGTGATGATCGCCTTCCCCTCGATCCAGAAGATCAAGTTCGACAAGGACGGCCTCGAGATTGAGAAGGAGCTGGCCCGCTTGGTCGATCAGTCGGCGCACGCGACGACGCCGGCCGAAAAGGAAGAGCTCAAGGTCAAGCTGGATGAGTTCAAGGAGCGCGCCGCCACCAGTCCCGAGGCTCTGGTCACCGTGGCCCGCGCCCAGACGCTGCTCGGCAATGTCGATGCGAGCAAACAGACCCTCGATCAGGCGCTGACGCTCGACCCCAAGTCCCCGGCGGCACTGGACCTCAAATCCCGGGTCGATAAACTTACCGTTGCCCATCCGGTGGATCTGCGCGCAGTTCTGAAGGCCAATGCGATGGTGAAGCGCTGAACGCGTCCCCTGTTTTTGTCCGGCGTCGGCCGGTGGCAGGTTAACCCGCCGCCGGCCAGCGGCATGGGGCGGTCAGTAGCCGGGCTCCTATCACCCGCTCCGGCGTCCGCCGCAGGTGCAATCACCGGGATTCACGGATAGGGTGGGGCATGAAAACTCCCGCCATCCGGTCTGCAGCTTCCCTGGTGGCGGCCGGTCCGCCTCTCACCCGTCTCGTGCTCGCCGGCAAGATGCTCCCGTTGCGCCGCCAGCGCGCGGTCGCGCAGCGCGGCCGCCTCTCCTTCGAGCCGTCGGACCCCATCGTCACCACCCGGGCGCTCCCGCCGCGCGCCCGCGCTCTCCCGCGTTTTCTCTGATCCTGCACCATGAGCCTCGCTTCCAAATACCATCTCTACGCCACGTCCCTCCTCGCCGACATCCAGTCTGCGACCGATGTCTTCCTGCCGCGCCGCGACGACCTCGCGCGCTGGCTCACTGAATTTCTTCTCCGCTCGGCGGTGAAGGGTTTCCATGCCGACGCGGCGGAGGTGGAGAATCTGATCGCGCTCGACGCGTTCGTCCGCCTCAACCTCATTCCGGTCACGCGACGCGAGTCGCTGGCCTGAGTCACCGCCTCACGTCTCCGCCCCGGTGGAAGGCGTGGAGCGCGGCGTGTGCACGAACCGCTGGTGCGCCACGTCCTCGACTTGGATCTCCTCGTCGATCGATTCCCAGCACACGGTCCGGCCGCGGTTGTGCAGGTGGATTTTCTCCAGCTCCACCTGCGGGGCGTAGGCGAGTTTCTCGAATTTGCTCGTCGGAAAACTGATCCAGCGCGAGTCGCCCATGTCGAGGTAAACGCGGCGGCCCTGCATCCAGCAACGGACGGCGGTGAGCGGCTGGGCGGGGTTCATCGATGAATGATACGCTCCTGCGGCCAAATAGCGAAGCATTCCCCGGCGCGGGAGAATCGCGCCGCGTCGGCCGGCCTATTATTCCCGCAACCGGCTGGCCCGCGAGCGAATTGCCCGGTTGCGCCGCGGCGGGAGGCGATATGCGTCGCGTTCATGGCGGTCTTTTTAGATTCTCCCGGTCGCCGGGACATCCTCCGCCGGACACGCCCTTCGCTCCATCCCTCCAACCGCACTTCCGCCAGCTCCCATGAGAAACGACTACCTGCTCGCCGCCGCCAAGGTCATCGACGACCCCTACATTCTGGTCAACGTCGTCTCCCGGCGCGTCAAGCAGTTGCGGCGCGGCTTCCGCCCGCTCGTCGAGTCGCTCGAGAAAATGACTCTCGAGGACACCGCGCTGCGCGAGATCGCCGAGGGCAAGATCAACTACGCGTTGGCCACCACGGCTGAGATCGAGCGCACATCCGGCCGGGCCTCCTCCCCGCCACACCGCAAGTAGTCCCGCCGCGGCTGCCCTCCCGAATTTATGCAAAAGACCAAGAAGTCCGTCGCCAAACGTTTCAAGATCTCCGGCACGGGCAAGCTCCTGCGCCGCACCCCGGGGTTTCGCCATCTGCTCGCCGCCAAGAGCACGAAATCCAAACGCCGCGCCTCGAAGGACAAGCTCGTCGCGCCGGGCCACGCCGCGCCCCTGCTGCGCTGCCTGCCGTTCGGGAATTAAGGGCGTGTATTCAAACCCGGTTTGTCATTCTGAGCGAAGCGAAGGATCCACCACGGCATCGCAGGCCATATCGCGAGCGAGAGCAGGGATTCTTCACTTCGTTCAGAATGACAGGTTGAGTTGATTGGTGGGATTTGAAGACACACCCGAGTCTCCTGCGCCGCGGAGTGAAGCGGCATTGCCCGCGCCAACTCCCGGCTTGGCTCGGGCGCGCGGACGTTTAGTCCTGTCGGCAGCATGAAACGCGCGTTGGGTTGGCTCACGGTCGCACTCCTCCTCGGTCTCGCCGGCTGCGGCCCGAAGGAGCCGCCCGCTCCGCCCGTACCGGAGAAGAGCGAGGCGGAACTGCGCCGCGAGCAATACTTCGGCGAGAAAATCGCCGCGCTGCCCGGCGTCGAGTGGCGCAACAGCGGACTCGGCATCCGTGTCATCACGCCGGGCGAAGGCGTCGCGCCGAAGCCGACCGATGTCGTGCGCGTCCACTACACGGGCCGGCTGAAGAACGGCACGGTGTTCGACGACACCCGCGCCAAGGGCCAGCCGGCCGACTTCACCGTCAACCGCCTCATCACCGGCTGGGCCGCGGCGATGTCGTCGCTCAAGCCGGGCGGCAAGGCGGAGTTCTACATCCCGCCGCATCTCGGCTACGGTGGCCTGCGCGCGGGCAACATTCCGCCGTTCTCCGGACTCATCTTCGAGGTCGAACTCATCGCGGTGAACCCGTGAGCCGGCCGTCTGGGCCGAGAGCGCGCGCGACCCGGCCCGGGCGAAAATCTCTGCCGGGCGTGTCCGGTCCGCGCAGGCTCGTTCGTTGCTCCTGATGAAAGCCATTCCAACCTCGTCCCTCTCCACGCCATGAAATCCACCGCCGCCCAAGCCTCGTTCCTCGCCGACCGCGAACTCGTCATCGAGCGCGTGCTCGATGCCCCGCGCGAGAAAATCTACCGTTGCTGGACCACACCGTCGCTCATCACGCAATGGTTCACGCCGCTGCCGTGGAAGACCGCGCGCGCCGTAATGGACGTGCGGCCGGGCGGGGCGACTTGCATCACGATGCTGTCGCCGGAGGGACAGGAATTCCCCAACCCCGGCGTCTACCTCGAAGTCGTGCCAGACGAGCGGCTCGTCATCACCGATGCCTACACGAGCGCGTGGGTTCCTTCGGAGAAGCCTTTCATCACCGTCATTCTCACGTTCGAGGATGCCGGCCCCGGCAAGACCAAGTATACGGCGCGCGTGCGCCACTGGACCGTCGCCGACCGCGAGGCGCACGAGAAGATGGGCTTCCGCGAAGGCTGGGGCATCGCCACCAACCAGCTCGAGGCCCTGGCGAAGACGCTCTGAACCGAGACGCCCCGTAGGGCTCGACCTTGCGTCGAGCCTCGGCTTCACACGAGGTGAGGCCCTACAGCTGCCAGAGCTGATTAGGAGTTCATTTCGAAACTCCGTCTTGCCATCGCGAGCCCGGTGAAACCGGGCGTGGCGATCCATCCACCATCCAGCTGGATTGCTTCGTCGCTGCGCTCCTCGCCATGACGAGTTCGGCGCTTGGCGCCAAACGATGTGCGGCCTTATCTGACATGATCGCTCCCGGCTTCGCGCTTTGTTTCCGAGGCGGACGGGAGTAAACTGTGGCTGGTCGGCCTCGGGCACCGTGGGGTGCCGGTCTCCGTCCAAACCCAAATCCAACGAGGAGGACTTATGCCTGCCGCGAAAGTTAAAGCCTACCTGGACAGCCGCGGGATCAAATACGTGAGCATCCAGCATTCCCCCGCCTTCACCGCGCCGGAGATCGCCGAGTCGGCCCACGTCTCGGGCCGTGATTTCGCCAAGACCGTCATCGTGATGCTCCAAGACGAGATGGCCATGATCGTGCTGCCGGCCAGCCGCCGGCTCCTGCTCAGCGACCTGCGCGAAATGCTCGAGAGTTCGCACGTGCGCCTCGCGAGCGAGGCCGAGTTCAAGGATCGCTTCCCCGACTGCGAGCTCGGTGCCATGCCGCCGCTCGGCAATCTTTACGGCATGAAAACCTACGTCAGCGGCCTGCTCGCCGAGGAACAGGAGATCGCCTTCAACGCCGGCACGCACACCGAGGTCATCAAGATGACCTACGCCGACTTCGAGCAGCTCGTGCAGCCCACCGTGCTCGACTTCGTCACGACGTGATCATGTCCATCTTCGGGCTGCCTGCTTAGCGCGAGCATGGAGGGGGGCTGCGTCAATTTCCGCTGTCTCGGTTGTCGGGGCAGCGGATGGGCTGTTTTACTCTGCGACATTTGACTCGGGTCTGTTTGCTTATTTGTTCGTCGCGCATGCGCCTCCATTGGTTTCCCGCCGCGGCCCGGTTGCTTCGGTTGACCGCCCTGATCTGCCTCATTGCGGGGCTTTGCACGGCCGGAGCATCGGGCGCTCCAGTCACGGAGCCACAACCGGTCCCGCTGCGACTCTCGGTATTGGAGCCGGAGTTCAAGGCGTTCTGGGCCGAGGCGCAGGGCAAACCCATCGAGCAGCAGTTGCAGGTGTGGGACCGGCTCGTGGAGGCGCGGCACCGGGACTTCTACGAGATATTTGTCTGGGACAAGGCGGCCAACCCTCGCTGGCAGGAGCGCAAGCGCCGCCTGCTGGGCAAAATGTTCGCGAAGTATCCGGCGCTTTACCCCGCGATGATCGCGAACTTCGAGCGTTTCCCGGCGACGATTGCCACGCAGGTGGCGCGCTTCCGGCGGTCGTTCCCCGACGCGGTGTTCACCGGGCCGATCTACGCGGCGCCGGTGGCGAGCTTCAACGGCAAGGGCGGCGAGGGCGGCTCGGCGGACGGCAGCGGTGAGCTGACGCTCGCGTTCGGGATCGATCTCATCTCCGAGCGAAACGACGACGTCGACATCCTCTATGCGCACGAGCTGTTCCACATCTATCACGGCAAGGCCGCCGGGATCGACGAAAAGGTCTTCGCAGAGCAGGGCCGGCTCACGTTGCCGCTGTGGATGGAGGGTTTCGCGACCTACGTCAGCGGGTTGCTCAATCCCGATAAACCCGATGGCGAATTGCTGATGGACGCCAGCCTTGGCCGTGTCGCCGCCTCGGAGCGGCGCTGGCTGGCCGCCGAGTTTCTGAAGGTGGCCGGAGGGAAGGCTGTCGACGAACACGGTTCGCTGGCTTTCAACCAATGGTTCTCCGCTGGCGAGTCCAAGGTGCGCGCTGATCTGCCCAGCCGCTGCGGCTACTGGCTCGGGCTCGCCGTCGCCCGCGAGCTGGCCAAGACCCACCCGCTCGACGAGATGGTGCGCTGGCGCGTGCCGGAGATTCACCGGCACATGCTCGAGGCTTTGCAGGAGCTGGCCCGTTCCAACTGAGTTCCGTAGGGCTCGACCTTGGGTCGAGCCTCGGTCTCACGCGATGCGAGGCCTTGCGATGCAATCCATGGCATCCATTCGCGCCGCGTGCTACCGCTGCTCGGGCCGGAGGATTCTGATCTCCGCCGCGAAGACGGCGTGCGCGGCGGGATCGACCGGGCGGTGCCGGATCGTCGTGCTCGCCGGATCGGCGCCGAGATAGTTGTTGCCCTTCCAATGCCGCGCCGGGCGGATCGGGCGCGGCGTGAAGCCGCCGCCGCAGTTCGGGCAGACGTTGACGAGCAGGACCACGGCGCAGTGCGCGCAAAACGTGCACTCGTAGGTGCAGATGCGCGCCTCGGTCGAGGCCGGCGGCAACGGCTTGTGGCAGTTTTCGCAGGTGGGTCGGAGTTCGAGCATGCGGGTTTTTGCCGGCTGCTTGGTCCCGATGCGAGAATGGATCCGTAACAACGGCGGCACAGTGACGTTGCTGTGCGACCGTCGCAGTCGGATCACACTTGCGGCGCGGCATGGCCCGCACTCCGTGCCTTTCGGTACCAGCGCCGGGCGGACAACCCGTGCGGTCGGTGCCAATCCACCCGCGCCCACAGAAAGCCCACCGCCAGGCCGATGGTCGATGCCTTTATTCACGGGGGCGCCCGCAGTTTGCGCGCGCCCAAGCCGGATCTCCGGCGAACCGCCCAGTGACACTCGTTTTGCTGCGAAACAGCGAGCTTCCGCTGGCGTCGCCGCTTCGGCCGTTTTTTGTGAGCGCCATGGACAATCCATCCAACACCCTGATACGCGAACAACTGGCCGCCAGCTCGGCGCGCTCGGCGCCCGAGGCGCTCGCGCACGACGACACGTTTTGGACGCGCGTCGCCGCGGAGTTTGCGAAGCCGGCCGATTTCGTGCACCTGGAATACGGTTTCTATCACCCGGTGTGCCGCGCGGTGTTCGAGGCGGAAGTGGCGGCGATGCGCCAGAGCCAAATCTGCGCCGCACACTACAAGCGCAACGAAATGCGCGCCGACTACGAGGCCGCACGCGCGGAGTTGGCGCAGCTCGTCGGCGCCGCACCGGAGGAGGTGGCGATCACGCGCAACGCCTCCGAGTCGATGAACATCATCATCCGCGGCATCCCGCTCGCGCCGGGCGACGAGGTCGTCGGTGCCGAGTTGGACTACGGGAGCATGGTCGAGGCCTGGGAACAGCGCGTGCGGCAGGAGGGCATCGCGCTGCGCGCGGTGGAGCTGCCGTTCGACCCGCGCTCGGACGACGAGATCGTGCAATGCTTCGCCGCCGCCATCACGCCGCGCACGCGGGTGCTGTACATCACGCACCTGGTGCACTTCACCGGCCACCTCCTGCCGGTCCGCCGGCTCTGCCAGCTCGGCCGCGAGCGCGGGCTGCTGGTCGTGGTGGATGCCGCCCACTCCTTCGCGCAGGTGCCGTTCACGCCCGCGGAGATCGACTGTGATTTTCTCGGCGCGAGCCTGCACAAGTGGCTGGCCGCGCCGCTCGGGCTCGGGATGCTGTACGTGCGGCGCGACCGCATCGCCGGCTTGCACCCGCTCTTCGGCGACGCGCGCCTGCCGGCCGGCGACATCCGCCGCCTGGAACATTTTGGCAACCGGCCGGACTCCGCCCATATCGGTCTGCGCGAGGCGATCCGCTGGCACGGGGCGATGGGGGGCGCGGCCGTGAAACGCGCGCGGTTGCTCGCGCTGCAACGCCGCTGGATGGAGGCCGCGCGGGCGTTGCCGCGCCTCCGGCTGCTCACGCCGCGCGACCCCGCGCGGCATGGCAGCCTAGGCACGTTCGCCGTCGACGGTCTCGCTCCCGCCGCGGTGGCGGAGCGGCTCATGCGCGAGCACCGGATCTATGTGAACGTGATCCAAGGCCCCCGCGTGGCCGGCGTCCGCGTCACGCCCGGCCTGGCCACCACGTTCGCCGAAATCGACCAGCTCGTCGCCGCGCTCGAAGCCCTGAATCGTACGCCTTGAGCAACGGCCTCAACGGCCGGGCGACCGGATTGGCGTTGCTCGTGAGGGCGAAAAGGTGAAGCATCCGGCCGTCCCCGCCGGGCCAGCGGGGGCGCTCCACCCTCGACCCACGCAGGTTATGGCCCGTCTCACCAGTGTTCCTTTCCTCGCGGCAGCATTGCTGCTCGCCGGCTGCCCGAGTCTGCCCGACACGCAGCCCTTTACCGATGCCACCGTCGGCCTGCGCAGCGCCGTCGCCGCGAGCGGCACCGCGGTCGTCGCCGAGCTGAAACGCAATCCCGTCGACGGCATGGCGGCGCAGGGCGCCAGCCTCGAGAAAGCCTGGCAGGTGCGCACGAAGGCCATGTCGGCCCTCGTCGACTACGCCAATTCGCTCCAGGCCATCGCCGACTCCGGGCGCAAGGGCGAGGAGTCCGCCCAGAAACTCGCCGACGCCGCCACCACGCTCGTCCAGACGCTCGGCGCCGCCAACCTCGCCGCCAGCGCCGGCGCTTCGCTCGCGATCGACACCTTCAAGTTCGCCAATGGTCAGATCGCCCGCGCCCGCGCCGCCAAGTCGCTCGAGGCCGCGCTCGCCGAGATGCAGCCCGCCATCGAGCGCATCGCCGAGCTGTTCGCCGCCGACCTCACCGACCTCGACACCCTCGTGCAGACGACCATCGACGCCCAGCGCGACAGGCTCGAGCGGGACAACCAATCCGAGATCAATTACCGTCGCCGCCTTCTCGCCGCGCGGCGCAGCCTCATGGCCAAGGCCGCCAGCCAGCTCGACGAGCAGGTCAAGCCGACCGCGCTCGCGGGGAGCGACGACCTGAAGCGCGCCGACGAACTGCTCGCCGCCAACGAGGCGTGGCACACCGCCTACGCTGCGCAGCAGGCCGCCATCGCGGAGCGCGGCCGGCTCGCCGCCGAGATGCTCGGCGCCGCGCAGGCCGCCTTCGCCGACTGGACCGCCGCGCACGCCCGCCTGCTCGCCGCCGTCCGCGCCAAGCGCCTCCCGAGCATGGCCGAGCTCACCGCCGCCGCGAAACGCATCCAGGAACTCGTCGATCGTTACCGCAAACTCTGACCCCCAACCCCACTCCCGTCATGGACGAAAAAATCATCAGGAAATGGCGCGACGCTCTCGCCGCGCTTCTCTCTCGCGCCGATGCGGCCGCCGCCAACCCCGACCTCAACGTCCGCCGCGCCGTGGCGAAGGACCTCCAGGCCTTCATCATGGACAACCCGCCCGCCCTCGACGACGAGCCAGACACCGCAGTGTTCCGCGAGATGGACGACATCGCCGGCAAGGCGCACGACGCCCTGCTGCTCGCCGTGGTCGAGGACCGCGTGTCCGCCATCGCCAGCCGCTCCGCCGAACTCGCCGGGCTGGCGAAGAAGGTCGCCGCCCAGACCGCCGCCAACGAGAAGGCCGCCAAATCCATCCGCCTCGAGAAAGCCACGGCGGTCGTCAACTCCGTCACCACCGCGGTCAACGCCATCAAGGACCTCAAGACCCAGCTCGAGGATCAGCCCGCCACCGAGGAGGACTTCACCGAACTCGCCAAGCGCCTCGGCAAGGCCCTGCAGACCCTCCAGGAACTCCGCGCCGCCGTCGAATCGAGCGGGTGAGGGCGCTTAGGGTGATTGAAGTTTGGCTAACTGGCGCTCGACCCAGTCTGCGTCCTCAAACCAACCGTGCTTACGGTAGAACTCGCGCAGTTGTTCGTAGCGTTTCACGGCGTCGAAATTGCCGGCGTAGTGTAACTTTCGCAGGCAAAGCGGACAGAGTTGCTGCGGCCGAGAATCGGCTTCAACCAAGTGGTTCGAACCGTTGAGCACGCAATCGTAGAATATGCAATGTTGCAGCCCGAACATGTGTCCGGTCTCATGCGCGAGCACTTTGCAGCTTCGGCGCAAGATGACGTCACGGTAATCCTTACCCCGTTCCTCATCCCAGAAAGCTGGGTCATAGCGAACAAAGCTATACACACCCACGCGTTCGCCAAGCGATGCCTGACCGAAGACGTAGTTCCATGACGGAGCAGGGTAGAGGTCTTCCATCGTCACGCCCAGTAGACAGTAGGCATCGGCCGGTAAACGAGTTTTCAAGAATTCCAACACGCTGGTCGCGAGTACCTGGCGTTGCCCGGTATGTCGATTCTGGCGTGGCACGAATTGCTCGTCGGTTGGCAGGTAGGCGGGAAGTATACGCGTCTCCAACTGGAAGTAAGCGGCGGCATAGGCGCGGATATCTTCGAGCGGGGGACTCGCCTCTTCGGGAAAACGGCCAAGCGGCAAAAGATAAAGCACACGGCGAATGCTATCGGGCCGGTTGGGCTCGGAATTTTTATACTGCTCGAATGTTTCTCCGTCTTCGTGATGCTGCGAGAGCCAGTCGTTTGGGCCAGGTAGGCGAATAGGTGAGAAGTCGTCACTCGAAGTCAGCAAGCGTCTCAGAATATCAGACTCCTCATAAAGATTACCGAGTGCGCTCAGTCGCTCGTTTTGCGACGGTCGGTCAAATGCGCCCCACACCGACAGCGTGGTCAACAGCGTCGCGCCAAACCAAAGCAATCGCTTCATTCGCGGGAAAATGTTCGGTCGCACAGTCTCGCCAAGTGAATTCTGCATGACTGGCAGGGCGCTATGCTGAGTAATCAACACCTAGGACGGATATTCTCTCAACTCCCCTCGAATCCGAAATGCCTCGCGAGGGCTTGGTGGCCGGCGGGTGACACGGTCACGGCGCGGGTGCCGGGTTTTCGTTTCAGCCACCGGGCTTCCTGCAGGCGCTGGGCGAGGGCGGCACCGAGTGCGCCGCCGATGTGATCCTGCCGCTCGCTCCAATCCATGCAGACGGGGGCGAATTTTCTCCGCGACCGGGCGAGCGCGGCGAGATCGATGCCGAAGGCCGCGAACCAGCGTTCGCCGGCGGGCGTGGGCACGAACTCCGCGTCGCGTTGCACGAGGTGCTTGCGCTCCAGCAGCGCGTGCGTGAGCCGGATGGCGAGGCGTCCGGCGAGGTGGTCGTAGCAGTAGCGGGCTTCGCGCAGCGGATGTTCGCTGCGTGGCGGGGCGGCCGGGCCGGACGGCGCGAGCACGAGCAGCGATTCCACGCAGCGGGCGACGTGGGGCGACGCGAGTTGGAAATACTTGTGCCGGCCCTGTGCGCGCACGACGACGAGTTCGTCACCGAGGAGGCGGCGGAGGTGGGCGGTGGCCGTGGCGGGCTCGACGCCGGCG
Organism: Opitutia bacterium; assembly: GCA_016187925.1. GTDB lineage: Bacteria > Verrucomicrobiota > Verrucomicrobiia > Opitutales > Opitutaceae > Didemnitutus. The sequence goes on from JACPIS010000017.1 coordinate 54,701, forward strand.
CCGTAGGCCAGCTCCTTGGCGGTGAGCGCGCGCCCCTCCATCAGCAGCGTGAGCATGCGGATGCGGGTGGGATCGCCGATCGTGCGGGCAACGCGGGCGACATCGGGCTCGGCAAGCATGCTTCGACGGTGGCCAAATCGTCCGGGCGTGCAAGGGGCAAGCCGCCGCGCCACGGTGGACGGATGAAAGATGTTACCATTCTTCTGGAAAACCGGCCGGGCGCGCTGGCCGACATGGGCGAGGCCTTGGGGCGTGCCGGCGTGAGCGTCGAGGGCGGCGGCGCCTGGGTGGTGCAAGGGGAGGGTGTGGCCCATTTTCTCATGGCCGACGGCGAGGCCGCGCGCCGCGCGCTCGAGGCGGCGGGCATCCGCGTCGCGGCGGTGCGCGAGGTCGTGGTGCAGCGCCTGCACCAAGGCGTGCCCGGCCAGCTCGGCCAGCTCTCGCGGCGCATGGCGCAGGCGGGCGTCAACATCGAGGTGCTCTACAGCGATCACGATCATCAGCTGATCCTCGTCGTGGACGACCCGGCCAAGGGCCGCGCGGTGGCGGACGCGTGGATGCGCGAACGCACGACGGAAAGGAGCGCGTCATGAAACTCCATGCCTATGAAGTCGGCGTGACCTGGACCGGCAACGACGGCGGGGGAACCAAAACCTACCGCAGTTACCGGCGCGACCACGAAATCACCGCCGCCGGCAAGGCGCCGATCGCGGCGTCCAGCGATCCGGCCTTCCGCGGCGATCCCACCCGCTACAACCCCGAGGTCCTGCTGGTCGCGAGCTTGTCGAGCTGCCACATGCTCTGGTATCTCCATCTCTGCGCGGTCAACGGCGTGGTCGTGGTGGACTATCGCGACACGGCCACCGGCGAGATGGAGGGGAACGCCGACGGCTCCGGGCAATTCACGCGCGTCGTGCTGCGGCCCGCCGTGCGGATCGCGCCCGGCAGCGACCGCGCGAAGGCCGTCGCCCTGCACGAGGAGGCGCATCGTTACTGCTTCATCGCCCGCTCCGTAAACTTCACCGTGGAGATCGAGCCCACGGTGGTTGGCGAGTGATGCGCCGGCGGGCGAGGCGGGCCCGGTTAAATTCGAGTGCCGCCCGTGTCGGGATGGCGGGCAGCGTGCAGGATGCTCAGGAATTGCACGGTGTCGCCTGTTACGCGGTAGCGGACGAGGTAGGGAAAGCGCGGGACGAGGTAGCGGCGGACGCCACCCAATCGGACGGGCCAACGCTCGGGCGCGTGCATGATTTCCTCCACGGCACGTTCCGCTTCGTCCAGAAATTCTCCGCCCAGCCGGGGGCGTTGGGACTGGTAGTAGCGGGCGGCGTCGATCAGGTCGGTTTCAAATTCCGGGTGGAACCAGCGATGCATCAGGTCGCGGCCCGGGCATTTTTGAAAACCTCCGCCTGTGACTTCGGCGTGACCTTGCCGGAGTCAAGTTCGTGTGAGCGGACGAGCGCGGCGAGGTCGTGCAATGCCTCGTCCGACGCGCCCATGCTCTTCCAAATCGCCGTGGCTACCCGCAGACGGTCACGTTTGGGAAGCTTCAACGCGTCCTCGGTGATCTGTTGCGGGTTGGCGGGCATGCCGGAGAGGATTGCCCGAATGACGGGCCAGTCAATGCGGTAACTGGAAAGAGCGTCAGCCCGCGCGGGCGATGAGGCGCACGAGGCCTTGCTCGGTGCTGGCGAGTTCGACGGTGAGGCCGGCTGCGGTCAGCAGGGCGGCGACCGAGGCGGCGTTGAGCCGCAGCTTGGTGTAGGAGCTGGCGTTGAACTTCCAGCTGTCGCCTTCGCGCGTGTAGAGCAGGTCGTGCACTTCGACGCGGCCGGGCTGGTAATCGAGGAAGCACGTGAAGACGCGGTCCGGCTCGCTGCGCACGGGGATGAAGCGCTGGGTGCCTTGCAGCTCGTGCGTGGCGAGGTCGCGGAAACCGAGCACGGCGCGGCCGCCGGGCGCGAGCCGGCGGGCGATGGTGGAAACGAGCGTCTGGACGGCGTCGAGCGACGACAGGTGGGGCAGGGTGTCGCCCATGCAAACCACGAGGCTCGGTGCGGCCTCGAGGTGCGCGGGGAAATTGAGCAGGTCGTCGCGTACGGTCCGGATCGGCAGCAGGCCGGCGCGGGCGCGCAGCTCGGCGAGCAGCGGTTCGCAGAGATCGACGCCGAGCACCTGGTAGCCCGCCTCGGCGAGCGGGATGGATTGGAAACCCGAGCCGCAGCCGAGGTCGACGGCGAGGCCGCGGGGCCAGGAGGCGAGGCCGAGGGCGTCGAGCATCTGGCGGTTGCGGGCGAGGGAGGCGTCGAGACCGCCGGCCATCCAGGTGTAGACGGCGCCGAGCAGCTGGTCGTAATGTTTTTGGGCGGGGTTCATGGGTAATGGAACGGTGCGGGTCTATCTGCCGTCATAGATGACGCGGAGAGGCACGGATAAAACGAGCAACGGGTTCGTATCCGTGACGATTCGTGCAATCCGTGGTCAAAAAACGGCGTGAACGGGTGTTTCGCAAAGCCAACGATTATTTCGTTTCTGTCATTCTGAACGAAATGAAGAATCCATGCTTTCGCTCGTGGAAGGATGTTCGCGGGCGTGGGTCCTACGCTGCGCTCAGGATGACAGGGCCTTGATTCGGTTGGGCCGGAGCGGCTCGTCGGGGACGACTCGCCCTCCCTTAATAATCCAAATACGGAGACAGCCACTTTTCCGCCTCCGCGAGGGTCTGGCCTTTGCGGGCGGCGTAGTCGGCGACCTGTTCCTGGGAGAGTTTGCCGACGGCGAAGTATTTCGATTCGGGGTGGTTCAGGTAGAGGCCGCTGACGGCGCTGGGCGGCGTCATGGCGAAACTTTCCGTGAGTCGGATGCCGGTGGCCTTCTCGGCGTCGAGCAGGTCGAAGAGCGTGCGCTTTTCGGTGTGGTCGGGCGAGGCCGGGTAGCCGGGGGCGGGACGGATGCCACGGTATTTCTCGCGGATGATGTCCTTCATCGCTAGGTTCTCCGTCTTGCCGTAGCCGGAGGCGTCGCGCGCGCGCTTGTGCACGAGCTCGGCCAGCGCCTCGGCGAGGCGGTCGCCTAGCGCCTTGGCCATGATGGCGGAGTAATCGTCGTGCTTCGCCTCGAATTCCTTGGCGAAGGCATCGACGCCGTGGCCGGACGTGACGGCGAAGCCGCCGATGTAGTCGAGCCGGCCGCTGTACTTCGGCGCGACGTAGTCGGCGAGGCAGTGATTGAACTGGTCGGCCGGCTTCTCGTTTTGCTGGCGGAGGAAATGGAACTGCTGCACGACGCGCGAGCGGGACTCGTCGGCGTAGACTTCGACGCTGTCGCCCACGGCGTTGGCGGGCCAGAAGCCGATGACGGCCTTGGCGACGAAGTGCTCCTCGTCGACGATGCGCTGGAGCAGGGCCTGCGCGTCGGCGAACAGGCGGGTGGCCTCCTCGCCCACGACGGGATCCTGCAGGATGTCGGGATAGCGGCCGTGGAGCTCCCACGCGGAGAAGAATGGACCCCAGTCGATGAACGGCACGATCTGGTCGAGCGGCACGGGATCGAAGACGCGCGTGCCGAGGAACTCGGGGCGCGGGATGTCGACCTTGGCCCAGTCGGTCGGCTGATGGCGGGCGCGCGCGGCGGCGAGCGGGAGGAGCTTGCGGGCGCCGCGGCGCTCGGCGAACTCGGTGCGCTGCCGCTCCTGCCTGGTGCGGTTGTCGGCGGCGAAGGCGGGCTTGTTCTCCGCGCTGAGCAGCGAGGAGACGACGCCGATGACGCGCGAGGCGTCGAGCACATGCACGACGGGTTCGGCGTATTCCGGCGCGACCTTGACGGCGGTGTGTGCGGCGGAGGTGGTGGCGCCGCCGATGAGCAGCGGCAGGGCGAGGCCCTCGCGCTTCATCTCCTTCGCGACGTGCACCATCTCGTCGAGCGACGGCGTGATGAGGCCGGAGAGGCCGATGACGTCGGCGTGGTGGTCGCGCGCGGCCTGGAGGATCTTCTCGCACGGCACCATGACGCCGAGGTCGATGACCTCGTAATTATTGCAGGCCAGCACGACGCCCACGATGTTCTTGCCGATGTCGTGCACGTCGCCCTTGACGGTCGCCATGACAACGCGGCCCTGCGCGCGCGCGGTGCCGCCGCCGGCGACGAGCTTGCGTTTCTCCTCTTCCATGAACGGCTGGAGGTAGGCGACGGCCTTCTTCATGACGCGGGCCGACTTCACGACCTGCGGCAGGAACATCTTGCCCTGGCCGAAGAGGTCGCCGACGACGCGCATGCCGTCCATGAGCGGTCCCTCGATGATGTCGAGCGGGCGCGGATACTTTTTTCGGCACTCCTCGGTGTCGGCGTCGACGAAGGCGTCGATGCCTTTCAGCAGGGCGTGCTTGAGGCGCTCCTCGACGGGGGCGTTGCGCCAGGTGTCGGCGGCGGAATCGGCCCGCGGGGACGCGGGCCCTCCAGCGGTGCCCTTGGCGGCGTCGAGCTCGGTCTTGATCTTGTCCGCGTGGGTGATGAGGCGCTCGGTGGCGTCGGGGCGTCGGTTGAGGAGGACGTCGTCAGCCAGCTCGCGGAGTGCCGGTTCGATCTCGTCGTAGACGCCCAGCATGCCGGCGTTGACGATGGCCATATCGAGGCCGGCCTGGATGGCGTGGTAGAGAAACGCCGTGTGCATCGCCTCGCGCACGGGATTGTTGCCGCGGAAGGAGAACGAGACGTTGGAGACGCCGCCCGAGACCTTGGCGCCCGGCAGGGTCGACTTGATGATCCGCGTGGCCTCGAAGAAATCGACGGCGTAGTTGTTGTGCTCCTCGATGCCGGTGGCGACGGTGAGGATGTTCGGATCGAAGATGATGTCCTCCGGCGCGAAGTGCAGGTGGTCGACGAGGAGGCGGTAGGCGCGCGTGCAGATGCGGACCTTCTCGGCGCACGTGGCGGCCTGGCCCTGCTCGTCGAAGGCCATGACGACCGCGGCCGCGCCGTAGCGCTGGAGCAGGCGGGCGCGGCGGAGGAACTCGGCCTCGCCGTCCTTGAGCGAGATGGAGTTGACGATGCCCTTGCCCTGCAGGCAGCGCAGGCCCGCCTCGAGTACGCTCCACTTGGAGGAGTCGAGCATGATGGGCACGCGGCAGATCTCGGGCTCGGCGGCGATGAAGTTGAGCAGGCGCACCATCGTTGCCTCACCGTCGATGAGCGCCTCGTCGACGTTGACGTCGAGGACGTTGGCGCCGCTCTCCACCTGCTGGCGCGCGATGGCGAGCGCGGCCGGCCAGTCGCCGGCCTTGATGGCCTTGGCGAACTTCGGCGAACCGGTGATGTTGGTGCGCTCACCGACGACGATGAACTGGGAGGCGGAGGAGGTCACGAAGCGGAGATCAGGGGACGGAAGTCAGAGGTCAGAGGACAGGAAGTGAGGAGTAAGAAGCGGGAGCGCGGCATGCTGCATTCTAAATTCTAACTGCGGGATACTAGCTTCTCGATCGCTCACCCGATCGACAGCGGTTCGAGGCCGCTGAGGCTGAGCGGACGGGACTCGGCCGGCTCGGGCAGGTGGCGGGGTTTGTGCGGCGCGACGGCCTTGGCGATGGCGGCGATGTGCGCCGGCGTGGTGCCGCAGCAGCCGCCCACGAGGTTGAGCCAGCCCTGCGCGGCAAAGTCGCCGAGGATGGCGGCAGTCTGCTCGGGCGTCTCGTCGTAGCCGCCAAAGGCGTTGGGCAGGCCGGCGTTCGGGTAGCATGAGGTGTAGCACTCGGCGAGACCGGCGAGCTCTTCGACGTAAGGGCGCATCTGGGCGCCGCCGAGCGCGCAGTTGAGGCCGACGCACAGCGGGTGCGCGTGCCGGATGGAATTGTAGAACGCCTCGACCGTCTGGCCCGAGAGCGTGCGGCCCGACTGGTCGGTGATGGTGACGGAGATCATCAGCGGCAGGTGTGCGCCGAGTTCGTCGAACAGCTGCTGGCACGCGAAGATGGCCGCCTTGCAGTTGAGGGTGTCGAAGATCGTCTCGATAAGCAGGATGTCCACGCCCCCGGCGACCAGCGCGCGGGCCTGCTCGTGGTAGGCGGCGACGACCTCGTCCCACGTGACGGCGCGGTAGTCGGGCCGGTTGACATCGGGCGAGAGGGAAAGGGTGCGGTTGAGCGGGCCGATGGCGCCGGCGACGAAGCAGCGGCGGTTGAGTTGCTCCTCGGCGCGGCGGGCGGCGCGGGTGGCGATCTGCGCCGCGGCGGCGTTGAGCTCGGTGACGAGGTGCTCGGTCCGGTAGTCCGCCTGCGAGATGCGGGTGGAGTTGAAGGTGTTGGTCTCGACGATGTCGGCGCCCGCGAAGAAATACTGCCGGTGAATGTCCTCGATGACGTCGGGGCGCGTGAGGTTGAGCAGGTCGTTGTTGCCCTTCAGGTCGTGCGGGTGGGCCTTGAAGCGGTCGCCGCGGAAGTCGGCCTCGGTCAGTTTGCGCTGCTGGATCATCGTGCCCATGGCGCCATCGAGCAGGGCGATGCGCTGCGCGAAGAGGTGGCGCAGCTCGGCGGCGGCGGTGGACTGGCGTTGGTTGAGGGCGGACATGCGTTATGGTATCTTTGTATCAAGATTTGATGATATGAAAAAAGCAACACCCGGTTTTCTCAGGCGGGTGCAGAGCGGGTTTATGACGTGGTTTGAAGGGGTCGCCGGGTAGGGTCGGAGGCGAGAACGCCGGCGCAGTGGTCGACCTCCGCAACGGATGCACAGGCTTTGGGCTTGCGCGATGGTGGGCGCGGGGAGTTTCGTGGCGCGTTCCTGAAGTTCTTTCTGACAACTCGACATGACCAGGGAAGGCCGTGCGATCCGGCCACAGTAGCGCTGCGGTAACGCATCACGAACCCCCATCCCGCGCAGGGCGGGAGCAAAGCCAGTCTCCGACTTCGGTCGGGGGTGAAGGCGAGGGGTGAGGTGCGCGCGGTGCGCGCAAAGGAGTAAGTGGCAAGTAACAAGTGCCGGGAGACGCCTCCTGCTACTTGGTCCTTGGCCCTTGATCCTTGGCGCGCGACGCGCGCGGAAATGCGGAGTCCGAACATCTGGCTGCCGAGACTCACCAGTCCGCCGGGGCTTACGCGTGCAACGGCGGTAACTTCATCGCATCAAACCCGATTCGTCGGGACTAATGAAGGGTGGGAGTGGAAACGTGCGGCGGTGGGAGCGGGTTCACCCCGCGACTGTCGGGGCCCGAAGCCCCGCCCACCTTTCGCGGCGGTCTGCTCTTGCCGCAACCTCAGCAGACCATGTCCAACTCCACTGTGGCGTCGCTTCGACGCCTTCTGTTCCTCGCCGGCTTCGCGCCGGCTCTCGGGCTCGCGCAGGAAAAGGCGCCCGCCCCGCTCCCCGAGGTCGTCGTCACGGCGACCCGTACACCGGCCGCCGTCAACACCGTCGGCAGCGCCGTCGATTCGCTCGGCGCGGCCGAGCTCGCGCGCATGCAGTTGCCGCTGCTCCGCGGCGCACTCAGCAGCATTCCCGGTGCGCCCGCCTTCGCCAACGGCGGCGCCGGCGCGGCGACCTCGCTCTTCCTGCGCGGGAGCAATTCCAACCAGACGCTGTTCCTCGTCGACGGCCTCCGGTACAACGATCCCAACACGGACTACGCCGTGGCCCTCGGCGGTGCATGCCTGGGTGCGTGCGACAGCCTCGAGGTGGCGCACGGTCCGCAGAGCACGCTCTACGGCGGCGAGGCGGTCGGCGGTGTCGTGGCGCTGCGCGCGCAGCGCGGCAACGGTCCGGCTCGCGGCAGCGTGGCGGCCGAGACCGGTTCATTCGGCACCGTGCAGGGCGCGATCGCGGCCCAGCGCGGCGACGCCGAGAGCGCCTACACGTTCTCCGCCGCGGGCGGCCACACGGACAATCAGCGCGCGAACAATGCGTTCGACAGCGCGACCTTTGCCCTGCGCGTCGACCGCAAGCTCACCGACGATGTGTCCGTCGGCGCGACGTGGCGCGGCTTCAATGCCACTTACGGCGATCCGGGCGACCGTTACACCAACGATCCCGACAACGAGGATCGCGAGAGCAACCAGCTTGCCACGGTCTTCGCCGACGTCGTGCATTCGCCCGCTCTGACGAGCCACATCGTGCTCGGCGGGCAGGACCGGCGCTTCGTGTCGGACAACCCCGGCCCGTTCGGGCACCAGATCACGGTCGTGAAAAACCGCCGCGCCGTGCTCGACTGGCAGAGCACCTACGTCGCGACCGCGCAGCATCGCGTGACGGGCGGCTTCACCGGCGAGGTCAACCACACCGTCAACACCGGCTTCGGCGCCATCAACCGCCACCAGCGCCTGCTCGCGTTCTTCGCGCAGGACGAATGGACACCCGTGCCGAACGTTTTTCTGACCGCCGGCCTGCGCAGCGATGACTTCGACACGTTCGGCCGCGCCACGACCGGGCGCGTCACCGCGGCGTGGCTCACGGCCGGTTCGCGCCTCAAGTTCCGCGCGAGCTACGGCACGGGTTTTCGTGCGCCGAGCTTCCTCGACCTCTACGGCCAGAGCGCGTTCTACGTCGGCAACCCGAACCTCAAGGCCGAGACCGCGCGCGGGTGGGACGCCGGCGCCGACTACTATCTCGCCGGCAACAAGGGCACGCTCAGCGCCACGTGGTTCCAGACGGAGCTGCACGATCTCATCACGTTCGATTTCTCGTCGTTCCCCGGCACGGTCATCAACGTCGAGCGGGCCCGCACGCGCGGCGTCGAGCTGGCCGGCAAGTTCACGCTGCCCGGAGCCATCGAGGCGCGCGTGGCCTACACTTACCTCGACGCCGACAATCTGAGTCAGAAAAACCGCTTGCTCCGCCGCCCGCGCCAGAGCGGCTCGGCCGATCTCTGGCATGACTTCGGCCACGGCTTCAGCGCTGGCACGGGCCTCGTGTTCGTCGCCCAGCGCGAGGACGTGGACGCCGCAACGTTCGACCGCATCGACGGTGAGGATTACACCGTGGTCCGGGTCTACGGCGCGTGGCAAATCACGCCGCGACTCGCCGTGAAGGCGCGTCTCGAGAACCTCCTCAACGAAAAATACGAGGAAGTGAACGGCTACCCCGCGATCGGCTTCGGCGCGTTCGGCGGGGTGGAGTGGAAGTGGTGAAATGTAGGGCGGGGTCGCCTGACCCCGCCTGACTCCGGCGGGATCAGCGATCCCGCCCTACACCCGACTCCAGCCGCAGGCACTCGATGCTTGCGGCTTTTTCTTTGGCCGGGAGACTGGCGGACAAAATTACCCCGCCATGACCTATCGATTCGGTTCCGGTTTTGCACTTGGTCTCCTCGTCCTCGCCAGCGCGCTGTCCGGCGCCGAGGATTTTCGCTCCGGCCAGCCTCCGCAGGCCCAGCGCGCCGCCGCCCTGTATGTGCCCGATCTGGCGAAGATGGCGCAGCCCGCATCGGGCGAGCTGCGCGAGCTGGTCGAGCGTTACCGCACGGACAAGGAGACGCTGATGAAATTCTACTCGGTGCCCGGCTCGACGCTGCAGCTCCGCCGGATGAAGGAGTTTTTCCAAGCCTGGCAGGCGAAGCTCGAGGCGATGCCCTATGAGCCGCTCGGTGTCGAGGGGCGAATCGATTGGCAACTGATGCGCCTGCAGATGCGCTACGAACTCGGCCTGCTGGCGCGCGAGGAGAAGCGTGCGGCGGAGATGGCGTCATTCATGGGTTTCGCCGAGGATATCGCGGGCCTGCAGGAGGCGCGCCGGCAGTTCACGCCGGTGAAGCCCGAGCAGGCCGCGGCGGCGCTGCTCAAGATCCGCCAGGACATCGAGGCCGCCCGCAAGGTGCTCGAAGGCGAGGGAGCCAAGCCCGGCAAGATCGTCGCCTACCGCGCGGCCAACCGCCTCGGCGAGCTGGGCAAGACGCTCAAGAACTGGTTCGAGTTCTACGACGATTACGATCCGCAGTTCGGCTGGTGGACGCGCGAGCCCTACAAGAAGGCCGCTACTGCGCTCGACGACTATGCGAAGTTTCTCCGCGAGAAAATCGTCGGCGTGAAGGCCGGCGAGGACGAGCCGATCGTCGGTGACCCGATCGGCGCCGAGGGTCTGAAGCTCGACCTCGAGCACGAGATGATGCCCTACACGCCGGACGAACTGATCGCCGTGGCCGAGAAGGAATTCGCCTGGTGCGAGGCCGAGTGGAAGAAGGTCGCGCACGACATGGGGCTCGGCGACGACTGGAAGGCCGCGCTCGAGCGGGTGAAGCACGACTCCGTCGCGCCCGGCGACCAGCCCGCGCTCATCGCCAAGCAGGCGTACGAAGCCGTCGGCTTCATCACGCAGCGCGACCTCATCACCGTGCCGCCGCTCGCGATCGATGACTGGCTGATGACGATGATGTCGCCCGAGCGCCAGAAAACGAATCCCTTCTTCCTCGGCGGTGACCGCATCATCGTGTCGTTTCCCACCGAGTCGATGGACCAGCAGGCGAAGCTCGACAGCCTGCGCGCCAACAACACGCACTTCTGCCACGCGACGGTCTTCCACGAGCTCATCCCGGGGCACCATCTGCAAGGCTGGTATGCCGACCGTTTCAACCCGCACCGCGACGTCTACTACACGCCGTTTTACGTCGAAGGTTGGGCGCTATGGTGGGAGTTCCATTTCTGGGATCTCGGCTTCCACCAGTCGCCGGAGGACCGCGCCGGCGCGCTGTTCTGGCGCACGCATCGCTGCGCCCGCATCATCTTCTCGCTGAACTTCCACCTCGGCAAATGGACGCCGCAGCAGTGCATCGACTTCCTCGTCGAGAAGGTCGGCCACGACCGCCACACCGCGACCGGAGAGGTGCGGCGCTCCTTCAACGGCGACTACTCGCCGCTCTACCAGGTCGGCTACATGATGGGCGCCATCCAGCTCCGCGCGCTCTACGCCGACGCGGTGAAGGGCGGCAAGATGACCGAAAAGCAGTTTCACGACAGCGTCCTGCTCGGCGGCATCATGCCGATCGAGATGGTCCGCGCGCACGTCCTCGGCCTCAAGCTGCCGCGCGACTACGCCGCCTCGTGGAAGTTCGTCGGCGAAAAACCGTGAAGCGGTTTGCCGCGAACCTGCCTTGATCGGTAGGGCGAGTCCTCCGGACGAGCCGTGGCCCGTTGCGATTCTCCTTGGCGGCTCGTCCGGAGGACTCGCCCTACCGACGCTAGAGTCAGCCTCCGGCGCGCTGTGTGTGCAATTCGCGCAGACGGGCGAGCAATTCGCCGTCCCCGAGGTCGGCCGGCCAGCCGTAGGCGACCGCGACGGCGGCATCGAGCGCCTCGGCATCGCCGTTGCGTGCCGCCCGGGCCACGGCGTGCCGGTGTTCCTCCTGCGCGCGGGTCAGCGAACCGAGCGGCGTGTGCGGCGGCCAGGGAAACGGGAAGGTCTCGACGAACCGCGTGGGCGTGCGGGCTGCGGGGCACTCGCGCCACCAGACGGCAAACGCGCGCGAGTCGAGCACGCCTTGGGTGAAGTCGTCGTCGCGCGCCACAATCAGCAGCGAGTCATCCGGAAGGTCGGCCACATCGAGCCAGACGAAAGCCGGTTCCTCTGCATCGGCTGGTGTGGCGAGATAGCGTTCGAGCCGGGCCACGGCAGCGCGCAGCGCGGCGTTGGCGTGGGGATTGCGCCAGCCGTCGCCCGCGCGGGCGGTCAGTCGCGCGAAGGGTTTTTCGTAGAGCGCGGCTTCTTGCGCCGTGAAATGGGCCGGGAAGTCGATCTGCCAGCGGTGGACCTCACGCCCGGCCGAAACGCCGACATGGCGCCGCAGCACATCGTCGTTGGGCCGGCCGGTCGGGTTGCGGGCGCGCCGCAGGGCAGCGGCCTCGCGTCCGGTAAGTGCAGCGGGTGCCCACGCCGCCTCGCCGCGGAAGGCGAGTCCGGTGTTCTCGGGGAGCGATGCGGTGGGCGGGTGGTGCGGCACGCCGATTACCCATTGCGAAAAATGGACTCAGCGCCAAGGTGCAACTCACCCCTATGAAACCCTCCGGTTTGTCCGTTACCCTCGCGTTGAGTGCGCTTGTTGTCTCCGTCCAGGCGGAGAGTTTGCTCGAAAAGGTCCGCGCGCAGCGCGTCGCACACGAGCAGGAGGTGATCGCGGAATACCAGGAATTCCTGCGCCTGCCGAACGTCGGTTCCGACCGGGAGGCTGCCCGGCGCAACGCGGAGTTCATCGTCGCCATGATGAAGCGGCGCGGTATCGCGGGGGAGTTGCTGGAGGGCAAAACCGCGGCGACCAATCCCGCGGTGTTCGGCGAGATCAAGACGCCCGGCGCGACCCGCACGGTGGTTTTCTATGCGCATTACGACGGTCAGCCGGTCAACCCGCGCCAGTGGGCGGCGGGTCTCGATCCGTGGCAGCCGGTTTTCCTCACCGCTCCGGCCGAGCGCGGCGGCAAAATCATCGAGGCGTGGAAGCCCGGCGACGCCATCAACCCCGACTGGCGCATCAGCGGTCGCAGCGCGGCGGACGACAAAGCGGGCGTGTTTTGCATCCTCAACGCCTACGACGCGCTGGTGAAGAGCGGCGCACGGTCGACGGTGAACGTGAAGTTCTTCTTCGAGGGCGAGGAAGAGATGGGCTCGACGCATCTCGGCGAACTGCTGGAGCTGCACCGCGAAAAGGTGAAGAGCGATCTGTGGATCATCTGCGACGGCCCCCGCCACGTGTCGGGCCGCAAGGTCGTGGATTTCGGCGTGCGCGGCGACGTGAACATGGACCTGACCGTCTACGCCGCGAAGCGCCCGCTGCACAGCGGCAACTACGGCAACTGGGCGCCCAACCCCGCGCTGCGGCTCGTGACGTTGCTCGCGAGCATGAAGGACGACCACGGCCGCGTGCTCATCCCGGGATTTTACGACGACTACGTGCAGTTTTCCGAGACGGAGAAGCTCGCGATCAAGGAGGCGTCGTTCACCGATGCGCAGCTGATGGAGGAACTCGGCCTGAAGGAGCCCGAGGTGCCGGGCCGGTCGCTGCTCGAAGGGTTCGAGCTGCCGACGCTCAACATCAACGGCATTGCCAGCGCCAACGTCGGCCGCGTCGCCGCCAACGTCATTCCCACCAGCGCGCGCGCCACGCTCGACCTGCGGCTCGTGCTCGGCACCGATTGGCGGCGCCAGGTGGGACGTGTCACCGCGCACATCCGGGCGCAGGGCTGGCAGGTCATCGACCACGAACCGACCGACGCCGAGCGCGCGCAGTTTGCCAAGCTGATCAAGATCGAGACCGGCGCCGGCTACAACGCCCAGCGCACGCCGATGAACCTGCCCATCGCGCAGGCGGTCGTCGCCGCGGTGCAGTCGACCAGCACCGAGCCGGTCATCAAATTGCCCACGGCGGGCGGCAGCCTGCCGCTCATCGTGATCGAGGAGACGCTCGGTGCGAAGGTGGTCACGGTGCCGGCGGTCAACTACGACAACAACCAGCACGCCGAAAACGAAAACGTGCAGGTGCGCTTCCTTTGGGAAGGCATCGAGACGTTTGCGGCGCTTATGACGATGCCATGAGCGGAGCGGTCAGCACGAGTTGCCGGATCGGTTGCCAGGGCTGGGCGCACCCGCCTTGGGTCGGAAAATTTTTCACCGCGACGGCGCGGCGGGAGGACTATCTGCCGCAATACGCCAGCGTGTTCGCCGCGGTGGAGGGCAACGCGACGTTCTATGCGCTGCCGCCCGCCGAGACCGTTGCCAAATGGACGGAGGAGGCGCCCGCGCACCTGCGCTTCTGCTTCAAGTTTCCCCGCACGATCAGCCACGACCGGCGGTTGGTCGAGGCGCGGGCGGAAACGGCGGAATTTTTCGCGCGGGTGGCGCCGCTCGGCGCGCGGCTGGGGACGTTCTTCCTGCAGCTGCACCAGTCGTTCGGTGCCCGCGGCCTGCCCGCGCTCGAGGCCTACCTGCGTGGGCTGCCGAAGGAGTTCACCTACGCCGTGGAAGTGCGGCACGCCGACTTCTTCGACCACGGCCCGCATGAGCAGGCGCTGACCGATCTGCTTGGCGGGCTCGGGGTGGACCGGGTGACGTTCGACACGCGCGGGCTGTTCGCCTCCGGCGCGGCGGATGAGAACACTGCCGGGGCGCAAAAACGCAAACCGAAGTCGCCCGTGCGTTTCACGGCGACAGGCCGGCGGCCGTTCGTGCGTTTCGTGGGCGATCCGGATGTGGCGAAGAATATCCCGGCGTTGCGCGAGTGGGCCGATCAGGTGGCGCGCTGGATCGGGGACGGCCGGACGCCGTACTTCTTCGCGCATCATCCGGACGACACTTATGCGCCGCACGTGGCGCGGGAGTTTCAGCGACTGCTGCACGAGCGGACCGCCACCGTGCCCGCGCCGGCCGGGTGGCCGATCGAGCGGAACCAGTCACCGTCGGCCGAGCAACTGGATTTGTTCTAGGGTGTGTTTTCAAAAACCCTACCCATCAACGCACCTGTCATTCTGAACGAAGTGAAGAATCCATCCTTTCGTTCGCGATCTGGCCTGCGATGCCGTGGATCCTTCGCTTCGCTCAGGATGACAAGCCGGGTTTGAATACACGCCCTAGGGCCTGTTAACACTATTGCTATGATCGAGCGAGAGTGTAGGCAAGCGGGATGGAATTGACCGAAACGCATCTGAAGCGAATCCGCGACAGCCTACCTGTGGAGCGAGGCAACGTGAGCATGGAAGCGCTGAACTTCCTTAACGCGGTGCTGTATGTG
>JACPIS010000016.1 GCA_016187925.1 Opitutia bacterium
AACGACAGCAGCTTGCAGTGGTTTGCACCCAGCACCTGATCGCCGAGCGCGAGGGGCCATACCCTCATCTCTCACACAGCTCCACACCTCCTTCCCAGTCGGTGTGTTCGTGGCACACGATGATCGGCGTACTTGCCGACGGTAAGCGCCCAATTCCCCCACCTGTTCTGATCGGACTGGCGCCGTCAGGATGCGCGTCCAATCACGCAGAAGCGGAGGGACGCAGCGATGACGAAGTCACGCGGGGCGGAGTTTTGGCGGCAGCAGGTGGACGCGCAGCGCGCGAGCGGGCTGAGCGTTGCCGGCTACTGCCGGATGCACGGGGTGGGCGCGTGGAGTTTCCACTCCTGGCGGCGACGACTGGAAGCGAAGGCGCCCGAGGCCGTGCGGCTGATTGCGGTCACGATCCAGGATGAGGTGCCGGCGATGGAATCGGCGACGACCAGCGCCGGCATCGAGGTGCGACTGGCTTCTGGCGTCGTTCTGAGTCTGGCGAGGCATTTTGACGGGGCGAGCTTGCACCGAGCAGTGGAGGCGCTGCGCTGATGTTCGGCGCGCCGGCGAAGGTGGTTCTGGCGGCGGGCGCAACCGACATGCGCCGCTCGATCGACGGGCTGTCGCTGATCGTGGCGCAGGTGCTCCAGCAGGACCCGCTGTCGGAGCACTGGTTCGCGTTCTGCAATCGCGGGCGCGACAAGATCAAATTGCTGCACTACGACCGCAACGGATTCTGGTTGCACTACAAGCGCCTGGAGCGTGGCCGGTTTCGTTGGCCGGATGCGTCCCCGCACGCGGAAACGGTGATGGGTCGGCGCGAGTTGTCCTGGCTGCTGGAAGGGCTGGACCTGGGCCAGCCGCAGGCGTTCAAGGCGGTGTCGGCGCGCCTCGTGGCGTAGCAAAAAACCTTGCGGAATCGGCCTGTTGCGGATCGGTATTTGGTAAAATTCGCGAATGCCGGCGAGTGCAAAAAACCTTCCTGAAAATCTCGCCCAGGCCCATCAGCTGATTGTCTTGCAGCAGGCCCGCATCGCCTGGTTCGAAGAGCAGTTTCGATTGCTCAAGCACCAGAAGTACGGCGCCTCGTCGGAAGCCGCCTCCCCGCAAGCCGCGCTGTTCAACGAAGCCGAAGCGCTGGCGACGCCAGGCGCTGCGTCGGCCGACAAGCCCGCCGCGCAAAAGAGCCCGCGCGCCAAACCGGGCCGCAAGCCGCTGCCCGCGAATCTGCCGCGCGAAACCATCGTCCACGACCTGCCGGCGGACCAGAAGGTTTGCGGCTGCGGCGGCGCACTGCACCGCATCGGCCAGGACAAGAGCGAGCAGCTCGACATCGTGCCGCGACAGCTCAAAGTCATCGAGCACGTGCGCATCAAGTACGGCTGCCGCGCTTGCAGTGAAGGGATCAGGACCGCCCCGGCGCCGGCGGCGCCGATTCCCGGCGGTCTGCCGACGGCCAATCTGCTGGCCTACGTGATCGCCGAGAAATACCAGCGCGCGCTGCCGCTGTACCGGCTGGAAGAGGGTTTTCGCGAAGACGGCGTCGAGCTGTCGCGCACGACGCTGGCCCACTGGATGATCCAGGCCGCCGACCGGTTGACGCCCTTGTATCTGGCCTTGCAGGATCACCTGCTCGGCCAACCGGTGATTCACGCCGACGAAACGCCGGTGCAAGTGCTTCAGGAGCCGGGCCGCGCCGCGCAGACGCCGTCGTACATGTGGCTGTACCGCTCCGGCTGGGATGGGCCGCCGATCGTGCTGTTCGAGTACCGGACGACGCGCGCGCGCGAGCACCCGAAAGCCTTTCTCAAGGGCTTCGCGGGCTATCTGCAGGTGGACGGCTATGCCGCGTATGACCGGCTGCCGGTGACGCTGGTGGGCTGCCTGGCGCATGCGCGGCGTTACTTCCACGAAGCGCTCCAGGCCCAGCCGCCCGGCGCGGCCCCGGACAGCCTCGCCCAGCAGGCCCTCGCGCGCATCGGCGCGCTGTATGCCATCGAGCGCGAGCTGATTGACGCAAAGGCCGACGCGCAGGCGCGTCATCGGGTGCGCCAGCTCCGCTCCCGGCCGCTGCTCGACGCGTTCAAGGCCTGGCTCGACGCGCTGGCCCCGCAGGTGCTGCCCAAGTCGCTGCTCGGCAAAGCCGTGGCCTACACCCGCGGCCAGTGGGACAAGCTCGGCCGCTACGTCGACGACGGCCGCCTGTCGATCGACAACAACCGCTCCGAGCGCGCGATCAAGTCCTTCGTCATCGGAAGAAATAATTGGATGTTCAGTGCCACGCCGCAGGGCGCCACGGCCAGCGCCGTGCTCTACAGTCTGGTGATCACGGCGAGGGAAAACGGCCTGACGCCGTACGACTACCTGCGCCAAGCCCTGAGCACCCTGCCCACGCTCAAGACCCGCGCCGAGGTGCAGCAGTTGCTGCCGTGGAACGTGCGTCCGACATTACGTGCCGAACGCTCGCATGACGTCGCCGACGAAGAAGAAGTCCGCGGCCCGATCCCGGAAGCGGCCTGAACCCGCGCGCGAGGCGCGTGGCATGGGCACCCGTTCCGGTAGCGGCCAGTCCAGGTGGCTGCATTGGGCGCTTACGTTTTTGGAATCCAGTACCACTGATGCGGTTTGACGCTCGCCCATAAGGCGCGATCTGCTTCAAAGGCTTCCTGCCAAGTCGCGTATTTGCCGATGCTCAAGGGCAGCGCCGGAATGCTGCAGTCATAACCTTGAACATAGGTGCAGGGATGCTCGGTGAGGTCCGGGCGGTAGTAAATCTCGTGATAAGGATTGACGCCCGAATCGGCCATGGTGGCGACCACCTGTGGCGTGAAGTTGCCCGCGCGTGGAGTAGGGGCATCGCCATTGGATTTCGTCGTCGGCGGAGCGTCGGACGAGCCGAGGCAAGATGCCAGGAACAACGACGTAAGCGACACCGCCCATAAGTGCTTCGCCACAGCGCTTCTCCTCTCTTACGGCCGCTTACTGGTTCCCGCTGCGAGCTGGGCCGCAGCCACGGATTATTAATAGCTGGCCAACGAGGGCCATGAGTGAGTCTGACATTCTGAGGAGAAGGAGGCGCGAGCCCCCTTCTCCCTAAGCACGATCGCTACGGAACAGACTTATTGTGGACAGTGGACGTTGATAACCGGCAAATCTTTCAACACATCCCCAACGAATACGATAGCCCCGTCCACGGAATCGAGCGCCTTGTTGACCACGACTCTGAGGTCATCGCCACAATAGGCGTTGAGCCCATCGAGCACCTCATCAACAGCACTGGCCCCGGCTACGACATCCAACACGGCGGCATCGGTGATTTCCAACGCGCCAAACTCATCAAATTTGACCAACATTCTTGTTTCTCCTTTTTGATGCATGGATACTGGAGTTCTCCAGTGTTTTCGTGGACCACCCACGAAAGCTTACGGTGCGCAGCGACTTGATTCTCGCGCTGCAATCCCGGTTGTCCTGATGGCTTCTATGTGTCACGCAGACGTTATTGCGTTGCGCTGCGCAGGGCGGCCCAGCCTTCCTCGCGCAACTGCTGGCGGGCTTCGTTCCACTGCACGGCCTCG
>JACPIS010000022.1 GCA_016187925.1 Opitutia bacterium
ACGCGCGGCTGATTGCCGCGGGCAAACTCCCCATGGTCGCGCTCGTCGCGGTGATGCGCAAAATGCTTCATGTGCTCAACCGGCTCCTCGCCGATCCCCACTTTGTCCTTGCCCAGTAAACACCGCTGCTTCGCTGCGCTCGGAATGACGGGAGAAACGTGTTTCCGCGATCTGCCGACGGGTTCAGCCGAGCAGTTTCTTCCAGCGGGCGAACTGGCGGGTGACCTGCGCGGGACCGGGCATCCCGGTGCCGCGGCGGCGGGCCATCGCCTTGTCGAGATGGAAGGACGTCACCCAGTCGCGGCCGAACTTCGGATGCACCGAGCGGACGTCGGCATGCGTGAGCCGGTCGAGCGCGACGCCGCGCTCCTCGGCGAGCCGGACGACGGCGCCGACGGCGTGGTGCGCCTCGCGGAACGGCACGCCCGCGCGCACGAGGTAGTCGGCGAGGTCAGTGGCGAGCAGCGCGGGATCGGCCACGGCGGCGGCGCAGCGCTCGCGGAGGACTGTCAGGCCGGCGAACGTGCCCGCGAGCACCTCGAGGCAGATCGCGGTCTGGTCGTGGCTGTCGAACACCGGCGGCTTGTCCTCCTGCAGATCGCGATTGTAGGTAAGCGGGAGGCCCTTCGCGAGGGTCAGCAGCGTGTGCAGGTTGCCCTGCAGGCGCGCGGACTTGCCGCGGATGAGCTCCATCGAATCCGGGTTCTTCTTCTGTGGCATCAGGCTCGAGCCGGTGCAGAACATGTCGGGCAGGTCGACGAACTTGAACTCCGCGCTCATCCACAGGATCAGGTCCTCCGCCATGCGCGAGAGGTGCACGCCGACGAGCGCGCAGGCCGAGGCGAACTCGATGTAGAGGTCGCGGTCGCTGACGGCGTCCATGCTGTTCTGCGTGACACGCGGGCGGCCGGCGGCATCGGTGAAGCCGAGGGTCTTCGCCGTGAACTCGCGGTCGATGGGCAGCGTGGTGCCGGCGATGGCGCCGGAGCCGAGCGGGCACCAGTTGGCGTGATCGGCCACGGCGGCGAAGCGCTCGGCGTCACGCTGCAGCATTTCGAGGTAGGCGAAAAGATGGTGCGCGAGGAACACCGGCTGGGCGCGCTGCAGGTGCGTGTAGCCCGGGATGAGCACGTCGCGGTTCTGCTCCGCCACGCCGAGGATGGCACGCTGCGCGGCGTCGAGGCGCTGGATGATCTCGGTGCAGGCGGCCTTGAAGTAGAGCCGCATGTCGGTCGCGACCTGGTCGTTGCGGCTGCGCGCGGTGTGGAGCTTGGCGGCGGCAGGCACGCGCTTGGTCAGCGCCTGCTCGATGTTCATGTGCACGTCCTCGAGCTGGACGTCCCAGGTGAACTTGCCGGCGGCGATCTCGGCGAGGATGGTGTCGAGGCCGCGGTGGATGGCGTCGCGCTCCTTTTTTGAAATGAGGCCGACGTGCGCGAGCATGGCCGAGTGGGCCTTGCTGCCCTGGATGTCGAACGGCGCCAGCCGCGAGTCGAACGAGACGGACTCGCTGAACCGCTGCATGAGCTCGGCGGGTTTCTCGGAGAAACGTCCGCCCCACGTGGCTTGCGCTTTCTTCTTTGCCATAGGGGGCGAAGCAACGCCGCACCGTCGGGGTTGGCAACGCGAAAGATGGTTTGCCCGGGCGCTCCCCCGCCCCATCGTGACGGTCGATGCTACTGCGCGCCCTGCTCCTCAGCCTGCTGCTCGCCGCCGCGCCGGCGCTGCGCGCCGCGGACTTTCCGTGGAACCGCGTGGCGGTCGAGCCGATGAAGACGTCGATCTACGTGGGCAGCGTGACGCTGACCGCGGGGCCGTTCGTGCGCGACGGCGAGAATTTTTCCACGACCTACGAGGCCAAGGTGCGTCCGTGGTTCTTCTGGGGCGAGTCGGGCACCATCACCATCAAGGTACCCGCCGCCGAACTGCAGAAACTGGCGCAGGGCCAGCGCGCGGAGTTCACCGGCGAGGGTTTCAACCAGAAGCACAAGCGCCGCACCGTGACCGGCTACGCGCAGCCCGCCGACGCCACCACGGGCAAGATCAAGGTCCGCATCACCGTCGACGGCATCGAGCTGATCTTCAACGGCACTTACCGGCTCGCCACCGAGTAGCCCGGATAAAAGGCGGCGATCTCACCGTCGTTCCTCAGCGAGATGATCCCGCGCCGCGGAAACGGGAGGACGTGGCGGAAAATGCTTTCCGTGCGGCCGCGCAGCTCGTTGAGGTTCGCGTGGTGCTCCCAGCGAAAAGTCGTTCCTTTCCGCACCAAAAGCTCGTGATCTTCATCAGCGGACTCGAAGGGAATCGCGATCTCCCGCCCGGCCAGCGACGCGGGCGCGATGATCTTCGCCACGATGGTCGATTCGTTGCCGTAGGGTGCGTCGAGCGAGAACTGGCCCATCTGCCGGAATGCCTTGTAGTGTTCGTAAGAGACGACCTCGGCGATCACGGTGTAAGGCGTCGTGGTCAGATAATCGGCGGCCTGCATTCCGCCGGTGGTCACGAGTGCAACGCAGAGCAAGAGCAGCTTCTTCATATCAAGGGGAAGTTGAGTTTCTCGGCCCGTGCCCGAGAAACTACCTGCCCGGCCTAGCTTTGCCAGTGGAAAGTCACCGGGCGCTCGATGGCCGGGTGCAGGCTGTGGTGGACAGGGCAGTTGAGCGCGGCGGCTTCGAGCACGCCTTGCGGATCCTTCGACCTGGGGAACGGCAGCCAGATCTGCGTCGCGATGCGGACGATGCGGCGCGGAGCGTCGGCCGACATCTCCTTGGTGATCTCCCAGCGCACGCCGGGGATGTCGAAGCCGAGCTTGTTCTTCGCCGCGATGGCCATGGTGGTGACCATGCACGCCGCGAACGACGCCGTGGTGAGGTCGGTCGGCGAAAACGCCTCGCCGCGGCCATGGTTGTCCTTCGGCGCATCGGTCTCGATCGACTTGCCCGAGGGACCGTGCGTCAGCTCGCAGTTGAATCCGCCTTGATAGGTGCCGGTGCTTTTGACCATGGGCGGATTTGGTCAGAAAAAAGCCAGGAGAGACACAAAAAACTACGCCACCTGACCGCAACGTGGCGCTGCCCGCCCGTCGGTAAAAGTGAATTATCCGAACTTCTTCAGCCGCGCCGCGACATCCGCGCGGAGCCGGTCGATGTAGCCGAGCGTGAACGCCTCGACGGAAAGGTTCTCGTCTTGCACGAGCGGCGACAGGTCCATCGCCCAGGTGAGCGCGGTGGAGCGGTCGGTCGTGTGCGAGGTGAAGAAAGTGGCGTTGGCCAGACGGCGGCCGGCCGTGGCGAGGTCGTAGCGCTTGCCGCCGGCGATCTGCGACTCGAAGACCGCCACGAGCTCGGCGGCGAGTTTCGGGTTGGCCGAGACGTCGAGCACCTGCTTGTCGGAGCCGTCGAGGAGCCAGTCGAGATCGCGCCAGACCTCGCAGCCGTAGACCTGCGGCGGGCGCTGCTCGCGCGGCAGCGCGCGCAACGCCTCGAGGCAGCGCAGGAACACGGCGATGTGCGTGTCGTGCTTGTCGGCCGGATTGTGCAGGTAAACCACCGACGGATTCATCGCCGAGAGGATCGCCCGGATGTCGTCGCGCACGACGGACTGTTTTGCGTCCTTCACGACGGCGCTCGGATGCGCGAGCTGGATGGCCGCGGCGAACCTGCCCAACCGCGCGGCGGCGCGCTGCTCCTCGCGGCGGATGGCCTTCATCTGCTCGTCGGTGCAACTGGCGAACTTGCCGGCGCGCGGGCTGCCGCCGCCGTCGGTGACGACGACTCCGGTGAAGCCCTTGTCGGTCCGGCCGTGGCACGCGGCGATGCCGTGGTAGGCCATGATCTCGATGTCGTCCTGGTGCGCGGCGATGCACAGGTGCGGCGGGCGCGCGAGCGCGGCCGCGGCGGGCGCGCCGTCGGGGATGAAGACATCGGCTTCGGAACGGGAAAACTTCATGGCTGACGGGCGGTGAGCAGTTCGACTTTTTCGGCGCGGCCGGCGGCGTTGAACTCGACGAGCGCGCCGGAGAGGCGGACATCGCCCTCGGCGACCTCGAAGCGGCGCGGCATGCCGTCGATGAACCGGCCGATGACCGGCGCGATCTCGCGACCGAGCACCGACTCGTACGGTCCGGTCATGCCCACGTCGCACAGGAAGGCCGTCTGCCGGCGCAGCAGCGAGGCGTCGGCGGTGGCGACGTGCGTGTGCGTGCCGAGCACGGCCGTGGCGCGGCCGTCGAGATACCAGCCCATCGCCTGTTTTTCGGACGTCGCCTCGGTATGGATCTCGGCCAGCACGCCGTCGAATTTCCCCGCGTGTTTCGCCAGCAAGGCGTCTGAAGTAAGGAACGGGCAATCGACCTTCGGGCCCATGAAATTCCGGCCGAGCACGGTGAACACGAGCAGGCGGAAGCCGTTGCGCTCGACGATCAGGTGATCGCGGCCGGGGCAGCTCGCGGGCAGATTGGCCGGACGGCAGACGCGGTCGAACGAACCGATCTCGCTCTCCCACCCTTTCTGGTCCCACACGTGGTCGCCCAGCGTGATCGCATCGACGCCGTGGTCGAGCAACGTGCGCGCGATGGTGCCGGTGATGCCGGCGCCCGCCGCGGCGTTCTCGGCGTTGGCGATGATGAAATCGATGCTCCGCTCGGCGCGCAGCTTCGGCGCGAGGGCACAGACGATGTCGCGCCCCGGCTTGCCGACGATGTCGCCGATGAAGAGCAGCTTCATGCGTCAGGGCGCGAGGTAGCTGGCGTTCCAGGCGTTGCCCAGCGAGGTCGGGCTGAGGCGCGTGGATTTGCCGCTCTCGGTGTCGACGATGTAGAGCGCACGCGAGTTGGCGGTGCGGAAGGTGCACACGATGTGGCGGCCGTCGGCGAGCCAGACGGGCTCGATGGCGTCCATCGGGGCCTTCGAGACGATCTTGCCCGTGCCGGCGCCGAAATCATAGACGGCCGCCTGATAGCCGCGGCCCACGCCGGCGGTGAAGACGATCTTCTTCGGGTCGGCGGCGCTCCAATCGGGCTCGGCGCAGTATTTGGAAACCTGGGTCACGAGGCGCGTCATCGCGCCGCCCGCAGCGGACATGACGTAGAGCTGCGGGCCGCCCGCCGCGTCGGAGGTGAACACGAGGCGCCCGCCGTCGGGCGACCACGCGGGCGAGGCCTCGACGGACTGGTTGTTCGTCAGGCGCTTGATCTGCCGGCCCTGCGGGTTGCCGATGTAGACCTCGGGGTTGCCTTCGCCGGAGAGCACCATCGCGACGCGCGAGCCGTCGGGGCTGAAACGGGCGCCGCTGTTGGTGCCCTTGAAACTCGCAAAGACGTTCAGCTGGCGCGCGCGCAGGTCGAGCACGTAGATGTCGGGGAAGCCCGTGCGGTAGCTGGTGAACAAAATCTTCGCGCCGTCGGGCGACCAGCGCGGGCCGACGATCTGCTTGCCCTGCACCGGGTGGCTCTGGAGGTCGCCGAAGAACAGGTCGCCGGTGAGGATGGTCTGCTGGCCGCCGCGCTCGGAGACGAACGCCAGTTTGCCGGCGAAGTAGCCGCGCAAGCCGCTCGTGCGGGCGACGGCGACATCGGCGGCCTTGAGCAGCGCGTGGCGCAGGCTCGTGCCGCTGACCGTCTCGGTGTGCACCGGCGTGCCGCTGCTGCCCTTGGTGATGGTGACGGTCACCTGGTTGGCGCCGGCCGGGATAAAATTGAACCCGAACTGCCCGCCGCTCGCGACCGGCCGGTAGCGGCCGTGTGTGGCGAATGCCTGCAGCGCAAGGTTCTGCAACTCGGCGGACGACGAGCTGAGCGTGACCGAGAAGGTATCCTTGTCACCCTGGACATCGACGACGCCGATGTCGCGTTGCGCGAAGGCCGTCGCGGCGAGCGCGAGACCGATTAGGAAGCGAAAGGCATTCTGCATGGGAAATGAGGTGGGATTAATGACGGACACCGGCGGCGGGTTTTTGTTTTACTCGCGGCAGGCTCTTCTCAAGGTCAAGCGGCCGGTTTTTCCAAGCCATTTTCCCTTAAAAACGTGACCTCCGACTCCCTCAAGGAAGCCCTCAAGCAGGTGAAGTATCCCGGGTTCAGCCGCGACATCGTGTCGTTCGGGCTGCTCCGCTCCGCGACGTTCGACGCCGGCACGGCCAAGGTGTCGCTCGCCATCACTTCCTCGGACCCGAAGTTGCCGACGATGCTGAAGACCGAGGTCGAAAAATGCCTGCGCGCCCAGCCGGGCGTGAAGGACGTCATCATCGAGCTCGCCGTCTCGCCCGCCAAGGCTCCGCCGAAGCCCGGCTCGGCCAACCTCGGCGGCGGCGCGGTGCCGGCCGGCCTCAAACACTCCGTCGCCATCGCCTCGGGCAAGGGCGGCGTGGGCAAATCGACCTTCGCGGTCAACCTCGCCTGCGCGCTCGCCCAAGTGCTCATCGCCCGCGGCCGCCCGGGGCGCATCGGCCTGATGGATTGCGACATCTACGGACCGTCCGTGCCGCTGATGATGGGCATCCAGGGCCGGCCCGAGATCGACGGCGAGTCGCTCGTCCCGCTCGAACGCCACGGCGTGAAGGTCATGTCCATGGGCTTCCTCGTCGACGACAACACGCCGGTCGTCTGGCGCGGCCCGATGATCATGAAGACCATCCAGCAGTTCGTCCAAAACGTGAAATGGGGCGAGCTCGACGTGCTGCTGGTCGACCTGCCGCCGGGCACCGGCGACGCCCAGCTCTCGCTCGTGCAGACACTGCCGCTCGACGGTGCGCTCATCGTCACCACGCCGCAGGCCGCCTCGACCAACATCGCGCGCAAGGGCGGCATCATGTTCCAGAAGGTCAACGTCCCGCTGCTCGGCGTCGCCGAGAACATGAGCTGGTTCGAGGATGCCGCCGGCAACAAGCAGGCGCTCTTCGGCGAGGGCGGCGGCGCGACGACGGCCGAGTTGCTCGGCACGACGCTGCTCGGGCAGGTGCCGCTCTTTCCCGAGATCCGCGCGGGCGGCGATTGCGGCATGCCCGTGGTGGTCAACCAGCCGGATAGCAAGCCGGCCCAGGTTTTCCGCAGCATCGCCGAGAGCCTGCTCACCCGGCTGAAGGTCTGAGTCCCCGCGCCGGCCGCGCAACTACTACATTTCCCCACCCCGCCCTCCTATTGACACCCGGCCAATGTCGCCGCTACTTCTTAGCCGGTCACCCGTCCCCATGTCCCGCCTGATGCAGCCCCAACCGATCTGCGCCCCTGCCGGCGCCTGGCTGGGCTGTCGCTGAACCGACCGACTGCCATGCCGACCACCCCGCCCATCGCCGCGAAAGGCAGCAAGGAGTTCGTCAAGCAGTCGAGCCTCTACCAGGAGTTCCTCGCCGAGCGGGAAGAAATCCTGAAGCACAAGTGGATCGAGTCCGAGCGGCTCGGCTACGACATCGGCTTCGAGCGGGCGCTGCTGGACTGGATCCGCAAGCACCGCGACGCCTGGCGCGCGGCCCGGCGGGCGCAGCTGGCGACCGCCAGCCAGTCGCAGGCGGCAAAGAAGTGAGTCCACGCCGGTCGCGGCGGGAAAACAAAAAGGCCGGTCGCGAGACCGGCCTGCGAAATTCAGCGAAGTAAGCGGAGGCTTACTTGATCTCCTTGTGGAGCGTGTGGCGCTTGAGGAAGGGATTGTACTTCTTCTTCTCGATGCGCTCGGTGACGGTCTTCTTGTTGCGCTTCGTGAGATAGCGCGAGACGGGTTTGCCCTCCTTGCGGGCTTCGGTGCACTCCAGAATGACGGTTTCTTGCATGGCTTAAATGGGTTGAAGGGGCCGAGAGAAAGCCGCCACCCTCCCTCGCGCAACCCTAAAGTTCTACCCCGACGGATCGGCAATGCCCAGATCGCGGCAAATCTTGCGGGCCAAGAAGTTATTAACCTCGGAATGCCGCGGCACGGCCGAATAAAGTCCGCGCGACGGGTTATTCCACCACGAATGACGCGCTCCTTCCCGCTGCAACACGCAGCCCTGCGCCAGCAAATGCGGATCAACTCGCGCCGTTTCACACAATCAGGGCCTGCTCTTCGTAGCTGCCCTCGGCGGCGGCAACTGCGTTGGCCCGATTGATTTCCAGTGCTTCTGCGAGTGCAGACCGCAAATTGCTCACCAGCTCGCGCCGGGTGCGCCCCTGCGAATTGATCCCCGGCATTTCCTCCACCCAGCCAATCCACCAACGCCCGTCCTTTTTGACGATGGCTTTGAAATTGCGCGCGGCGGCGGGACGACGAGGCATGGGACTACTTATGCGGTAACTTTCTTTTCCGTCAACGGCATCATCACGCCCCGGCGGAAGAGGGTGACTTGCCCCGAGCTCGACGAGACGACGATGGCGATGCAATCCGTCGCCACCGAGATGGCCGCCGCGGCGGCGTGACGCGAACCGAGGCCGCTGGGCAGCGAGTGGTTGTAGTCGGCCGCCTGGATGAGCGCGCCGGCCGCTTCCACGACACCATCGCCGCGGATGATGAACGCGCCGTCGATCGACGAGAATTCCTTGATGGTCTCGTCCATGAACGGATTGAGGATGTTCCGGTCCTCCTCCTTGTAGCCGTAAAACGGGTTCAGCACGAGCGGCTTGGTGGCGCGCTCGACCTTGGCGCTGTCGCCGATGACGAAGAGGCAGCCCACCGGCCGGCCTTCGCGACCTTCGACCGCCAGCTCCGTCGCCACGCCGATGACGCGCTCGAGCACCTCGGGCTTCACGTCCTCGGGCAGCAGGTCGGTGTGGTTGGTCAGGATGGTTTGGAATTCTTTCTCCACGTCGACGACCACCACGGTGTCGAACTGGTTGCTGCCCGCCAGGCCGCCGACGCAGCAGATGCGGTCGGTGAACGCGATGACGCCGCGCGTCAGGCCAACGAGCACGGCGCTGCGCAGTTGCGCGAGGCGCTGGCTGGAGAAGGAGCGCACCTGGATCGTGTCGGTGTAGCGGCCGGGATGTTCGTCCGCCTCCGCGAGGTTGCGCGTGACGAGGAAGGTCTTGAGCGAGGCGGGCCACTTCGGGGCCTCGAAGCCGCCCGCGAACGTGTCGCCGAACACCATGAGGGCCTTGCAATCGCTGCCGCGCGCGATCTTCTCCGCCTCGCGCAGGATGACGCGGTTGACGCGGTTCTGCGCCGCGGGGAGCGGCTTTTGCGAAATGCCGCCGAAGCCCGCAAAGAGCCGCTCGTAAAGCGCGGCGAGGTCCGGCGCCTGCACGAGGCTGTCGACGAAATCCTGTTCCTTCAGCAGGCGGGCGAGCGAGGCGAGCACCTGCAGGTAGTCGCGCGCCTTCTCGTCGGCGATGAGCAGGATGACGAGCCGCACCGGCTCGCTCTCCATCGCGCCGTCGTAGCGGATGCCGTAGTGGCTGCGGCCGACGGCCAGCAGGTAGCGGCGGCCCATCTTGGCGCGGACGTGCGGCATGGCGACGCCGAGACCGAGGTAGGTCGTCATCGTGTCCTCGCGGCGCAGCAGCCCCTTCAGCAGCGCGTCCTTGTCGAGGTCCGGGAAACGGTTGACCGTGAGGTTGAGCAGCTCCTCGAGCGCGCCCTCCATGTCTCCGCTGGCGAGGTCGACGACGCGGCTGCGGGTGATGTATTTGTCTAGCCGCATGGGTCAAAATTCCGAAAGCCAAATCCCGGACTCCAAATCACGCCGCCGGGTTTCCTGAGGTTTCCGCCCGCCATTTTGGAATCTGGATTTTTGGCGATGGGAGTTTGCGCGCCCCGCGCGGTTCACTTCTCCCACTCGAGCGCGCCCTTCTTCACTTCGTAGAAGAGGCCGAGCACGAGCACGCCGAGGAAAAACAGCATCGGGGCGAGGATCGCGATGTGGTTCGCCAGGAAATCGCGGTAGACGAACGACCACGGGATGAGGAACACGACCTCGATGTCGAAAAGGATAAACAGCATCGCGGTGACGTAGAACTTCACCGAGAAGCGCGTGCGCGTGGCGGCCTCGGAGGGCACGCCGCACTCGTAGGCGGTATCCTTGATCTTGTTCGGCCGGAACTTCTGGCCGATCAGCTGGCTGGCCGCGATGACGCCGCCCGCGATGAGCAGGGCGAGGGTGATCTGGATCAGGATGGGCAGGTAGGCGGCGGAGGACATCACGACCAGCGTTGCCACGGGCACGCGCGGAGCAAGGCGGAATTTTCATTCGGCACAGCGCCCCGCGAATCGGAGCGAACGCGCCGGATACCCTTGGCGGCGCGGCGCCGGAGCCGGCAGCGTGGCGCATGCAAATCAGCGACCTGCCTTTCGGCATCACGGACTGGGCCAGCGTGCCGGCCGAAACCAAGCCCGGTGAGCGCGGCACCGCCACGTGGCGCGTGCGCCAGTTCGGGCCGATCCGCGTGCGGCTGCTCGAGTACTCCGCCGGCTACCTCGCCGACCACTGGTGCGTGAAGGGCCACATCCTGCTCTGCCTCGAGGGCGAGCTCGTGACCGAGCTGGCCGACGGCCGGAAGTTCACGCTGAAGCCCGGCATGAGCTACCAAGTGGCCGACCACGCCGAGCCGCACCGCTCGTTCACCACCACCGGCGCGAAGCTCTTCGTGGTGGACTGAAACGGGCGCTCACCGCCCGAGCTTGAACACCGGGGACTTGGCCGGGTCGCGGTAGCCGACGCCGAGCTGCTCGGCGAAGTCGAGCATGCGCGCCTCCTCGTTGTCGACGGGATCGAAGCCCGTGCGCTTGCGCGCGGCGTTGAGGCGGTCGAGCATGATCGAGTCGAGCACCACCGGGTCGGCGCTCATCAGGAGCCGCGGCTCGGAGACAGTGTAAAGCGAGTTGAAGTACGGACCGCCGATGAACTGGTAGAGCTGCAGGCTGACGAGGTTGAGCGCCCAACCCTCGCGGAGCTCGGGGATGGCCGCCATCTCGGCGACGGCGGCGGGCGCGGTGGCGGGGCTCTTGAAGAAGCGGAAGGTGTTCGACGCGTTCCAGAGCGTGGCGTTGACCAGCGCGCCGTTGATGCCGAGCACCGGGTGGTCGGTGTAGACGGGCAGGTTGATCCAGAAATCGGCGTCGATGAACAGCGGCGTGGCGAGGAAGCTTTTGCGGTCCTCCTCGGTGGTCGTGGTGTTTTTGCCCCCGGCGGCCACCTCGACCGCGCGCTCGTTGGTAATGGGGTCGAAACGCGACGGCAGCGGGCTGTCGTAGAACCAGGTCGGGTCGTAGAATTTGCCGGACTCGAGCACGTAGAGCGGGTGGCCGGGGAACGGCATCTCGCCGGTCGCGAACGACGGCAGGAATCCCGTGAGACGGAGCCGGAGGGCGTTGAGGCCGACGAGGAAGATGTCGCCAGTCTTGTAGCCGCGCGCTTCGAGCGAGGCGATGACGGCGCGCACGAGCGGGAACGGCGTGGCGAGGCCCGGACCGGAGTCGGTATAGATTTTCAGGCCGACCTTTTTCTTGGCGCCCGGCACGAGCTTGCGGCCGGTGCGATGCTCGAAGTCCTGCAGCATCTGCTCGACGGCGTAGCGGTACGCGGCGTCGCTGAAGTCCGGCAGCGTGTAGTCCCAGACCGGCTGGTGCGGCGCGGGCGCGGGTTTCTCAGCGGCCGGCTTGGCGGCGGCTTTTTCGACCGCGCGCAGCGCGAGCGGCAGGGACAGGGCGCCGGCCAGCAGCACGGCGGACAGACAGAGAATCCGGACGGAAAGGAATGTCATGTGGGTGGGAAGACGGCGGGGAGCGCCGGCCCGTTTCGCGGGCCGCGCACGTTGACAGACCCCACCGGCCGGGAAAAGTTTAATTTGAAAACACTTCCCTGCCCGCCGCCCTTCAGGCTACTCGGAACGCAGCGCGATGAGCGGGCTGATGCGCGTGGCGCGCAGGGCCGGGAGGAGGCACGCCAGCAGCGCCACCACCATCAGGCACGCGGCGACCAGGCAGAAGGTCCACGGATCGAACGCACTGGTTTCAAAAAGGAGGGTCTGCAACGTGCGGCTCAGGGCCAGCGACCCGCCCAGGCCCACAACGAGACCAAGGAGCACGACGCGCATGCCCTGCCCGATCACGAGCCGCACGACATCCTGGCGCGTGGCGCCGAGCGCCGAGCGGATGCCCAGTTCGCGGGTGCGCTGGGCGACGTTCCACGCGACCACGCCGTAGATGCCGACCACGGCGAGCGTGAGGGCCACACCGGCAAAGATGCCGAGCAGCAGCATGCTGAAACGCGACTGACGCAGCGTTTCGCCGATCGTGATCTCCATCGTGGTGATGCGCCCGATGGGTTGGTCGCGATCCAGCGCGGTCACGGCGGCCCGGGCGGCGCTCGCGACGCGCAGCGGATCACCCTCGGTGCGGAGCAACACCGCCATGTTGCTGCGCAGCAGCGGCGCCTCCCAGCTTTGGTCGACGGGAATGTAGGCCTCCGGCTGGGGCTCCGACTGCAAACCGAAGTGGCGGACGCTTTGCACGACGCCGACGACGGTCGACCACTGGAATTTGTCGAGCCCCGGCGGCAGCAGGCCGGGCGTGATGAGATTCGCCGGCAGGCCCAGCATCACGCGCTGGCCGATCGGATTGCCGTTGGGCAGAAATTTCTTTACGGCGGCCTCGTTCAGGATGATGACGGGCTCCGAGCCCGCGCGGTCGGCGTCGGTGAACGTCCGGCCCTGCGTCAGACGCAGCCCCTGCGCCTTGAAGTAATCGCCCAGCACAAGGCTGAACTGCACGCCTTCCAGCTGGTTCAAATCCGTGTAGGTCTTGCCCTCGGTGATGAGCGGGATGCCGTTGCCGTTCATGAAGGGTGCGTTGCTGGTCGCGGCCGCCGCGGTGACGGCGGGCAGATGTTGGACGCGCTCGACCAACTCGCGGAAAAACCGCGTCGCCTCCGGGCCGGTACGGTAGCGCCCTTCCGGAAGCTGCAGCGGCATCACGAGAAGATTCTGGGCGTTGAAGCCGGGATTGACCGATTGCAGCCGCGCGAAGCTGCGGATCAGCAGGCCGGCGCCCACGAGCAGGACGAGCGACAGGCTCACCTCGGCCACGATGAGGCCCGCCCGCAGCCGGCCGCTCCGCAAGCTGCCGGAGCCGCGCCCGCCTTCCTGCAGCGCGGTGTTCAACTCCGGCCGGGATGTCTCCAGCGCCGGCAACAGGGCGAACAAGAACATCGTGCCCACCGCGAGCACCAGGGAGAAAATCATGACCGGCACACTCACGTGGATCTGCGCCTCCGCCGGCACGGCGTCGGGCGGCAGCACGAGCAGCAGGGCATCGAGCCCCCAGATGCCGGCCAGCACGCCGGCGCCCGCGCCCAGCAAACCGAGCGGCAGACACTCCAGCAGCATCTGCGCGACCAGCCGGCGGCGCGAAGCTCCCAGAGCGGCCCGGATCGCGAACTCGCGCTGTCGCGTCGTCGCACGCGCGAGCAGGAGGTTCGCCACGTTGGCGCAGGCGATGAGCAGCACGAAGCCCACGGCCGCGAGCAGCACGAGCAGCGGCCGGCGCACCGGACCGGTGACCGAGTCCGAGAGCAGGTTGACCTTGGCCCCCGTGCCTTTGTTGGAATCGGGGTACTGCTGCGCAAGGCGGCCGGCGATGACGTTGAGCTCCGCCTCGGCCTCGGCGAGCGTCACGCCAGGCTTCACCTTGCCGACCACCCAGGAATTCATCCGCAGCACCCGGTTGCGCATGATCTCCGTGTCGGCCTCGAGTCCGGCGGGCACCCAGAGCTCCGCGGCCCAGAATTTGAAGGTCGGCGGCATGACGCCCACCACCGCGTAGGCCTGACCGTCGAGTGTCAGCGTGCGATTGAGGATGTCCGGCGCTCCACCGAAGCGGCTTTGCCAAAGGGCATAGCCGATGACGCACACCGGCGTGGCGCCCGGCCGGTCTTCGGCCTCGGTGAAAGTCCGGCCCAGCAACGGCGGCAAGCCGAGCAGCGGCCACACCGAGGCGGAAACGGCGGCACCGCCGAGGTTCGCCGGCTCGGTCACCTGCGTGAGTGTGAGCGAGCGGTTGCGCGAATAAGCCAGCTGCTCGAAGCGCTGCGCCTGCTTTTTCCAGTCGAGGAAATCCGGGTAGGTCACCGGCATGGTCCCGTTCTCACCCTGCCGCGTCGAACCGATGAACGTGATGCGCTCCGAGCCGGGATAAGGGAACGGGTGCAACAGCACCGCGTTGACCACGCTGAAGATGGCGGTGTTGGCGCCGACGCCGAGAGCGAGTACGGCGATCACCGTGGCGGAAAATCCGGGGCTCTTGCGGAGGAGGCGCAGGGCGAGCAGCAGGTCGGCGAGGATCGATTTCATGGGAACGAGGGGTGCGACGAAATTGGCCGGCGCGGGAGGAAGCGGCGTGCCGACACTCCAATAACCTGTGATCGCGGCCCAAAGTTACACGGGAATTGCGGCCAAGGCCAGAACGCTTGCGGCCAACCGCCGGCCGGACCGGGCGGCGCGGACGGGGCCGGCATCATTTTGTTCTCGGCGGCAGTCAGGGTCCGCCGCTACAGCTAGCCTGTCTCCCGTGCCCGTCATCAAAGCCAGCAGCCTCCGCGATCTGAAGCTCCGCGTGAACATCCACGACGTGGTCGCGCGCACGGTGACGTTGAAGAAGGCCGGCGGCAACCGCTTCAAGGGCCTCTGCCCCTTTCACACCGAGAAGACGCCGTCGTTCTACGTGTCGACCGACAAGGGCTTCTACAAATGCTTCGGCTGCGGCAAGGCGGGCGACATCCTCAACTTCGTGATGGAGACGGAGGGCCTGCAGTTCACCGAGGCGGCCGAGACGCTCGCCAAGCGCTTCGCGGTGAACCTCGAATACGAGGAAGGCACCGGCGGCCCGTCGCGCGAGGAGCGCTCGCTGCGCCAGGAAATCTTCGACATCCACGACCTCGCGGCCGACTACTACCGGCAGGCGTTCCTCGCGCCGAACCCGCACGGCGCGTTCATCCGCGAGTACTGGGAGAAGAACCGGAAGTTCACGCCGGAGCTCGCCGAGGAATTCAAGATCGGCTTCGCGCCGCCCGAGGACAGCGGGCTGGCCGCGGCGCTGATGAAGAAAAAATTCTCCGAGGACGCGCTGCGGCAGTGCGGCCTGTTCTTCGTGCGCGACGGCGCGATGCTGACGATCGGCGCGCTGCGTCCGCGCTTCCGCGGCCGGCTGATGATCCCCATCCGCGACCATCAGGGCCGCGTCGTGGCGTTCACCGCGCGCCAACTCGAGCTGACGCCGCAGGACGACCCGGCGCGCGAGGCGAAGTACGTCAACTCGCCCGAGACGCCGATCTTCACGAAGAGCAACCTGCTGTTTAACCTCGATCGCGCGCGCGCGCAGGCTGGCGAGGGTCATTCGTTCGTGCTGGTCGAGGGCCAGCTCGACGCGCTCCGCTGCTGGAGCGTCGGCCTGAAGACCGCCATCGCGCCGCAAGGCACGTCGATCACCGACGGGCAGCTGCTGCTGTTACGCCGCTACCACTCGCAGGTGGAATGCTTCTTCGACAGCGACAGCGCCGGCCAGAAAGCCGCGCTGCGTTTCCTGCCGATGGCGCTCAAGGCCGGGCTAGAAGTGCGCTTCCTGATGCTCGCCGGCGCGGAGAAGCTCGATCCCGACCTGCTGTTCCTCGAGCGCGGCCTCGCCGCCTACGAGGAGGTGCGGAAGGCGTCGCTCGGCGCGATGGAGTTCGCCGTGCGCTCGCTGCTGCCGAACGTCGCGTCCGCCGGCGCCGAGCAGAAATCGCGCACCGCGCAGGCGCTGTTCGAGATCGTGGCGCAGGCGGAGAGCGATGTGTCGCGCACGGGCTTCGTGCAGGAGCTCGCGCAATTGTTGCGCATCGCGGCGTCGGCGCTCGAAAAGGATTTCCGCACCTACCTCGCGCGGCAGGCCGGTTCGCGCTTCGCCACGGCCGCGAACCAGCAAACCGCGTCCCAACCCGCGGCCGCCGTCTCGCCGGAGGCCCACACCAAGGGCATGGACGAGCATCTGCTTTTTCTCTGCCTGCACCACGAGCCGATGCTCGCAGCCCTGAGTTCGCACTTGCCACACGAGTGGATCGACACCTCCAGCCTCGCCGGCCGGCTGCTCGACCGCTTCCTCGCCGAGGTGCAGCACAACGGCTGGCCGGGCCGCGACCACCTCGACCAACTCCTTGAGACGCAGGAGGAAAAGACGCTCGTTGCCACCCTGCTGTTCGACGCGCCGCGCGACGACGATTTGACCAAAATCGCCAACGAGGGCCTGCGCGCGATGCAGCGGCGTTTTCTCGAGCCGCAACTGCGTCAAATAGAACTTGAAATAGCCTCCAAAGGCACGATAGGTGACCCGTCCCTCTTTTCCCTCTTGAAGCAACGCGCCGATATCACCCGCCAGCTCGTTAATCCACCGAAGCTTACACTCGCTTCCTGACGCTGCCGGAAACACGCGCCGCCCGCTGTCGCTTTCACCGAGTCTGACTATCCTTTCATCATGCCGAGCAAATCCAAGTCTGCCGCCCATTCCACCAAATCCGCCAAGGAAAAGGAGCACGCGCACAACCACAAGGCCGCCGCGCACCATGAGCCGAAGGGCCACGACAAGCAGCACCATGTCGCCGAGAAACACGCGCCGCACGCCCCGGCCAAGCACTCGCCGGTGGAGCCCGCCCCCGCCGGCAAACCCGTCGCGACCGTCTCGGACGCGGCCAAGGAATTCAAGGAGAAGGCGCTCGAGAATCTGTCCGGCGATCTGAACGACAAGATCCGCTACCTGATCCGCCTCGCCAAGGAGCAGGGCTACCTCACCTACGCCGACATCAACGAGGCGCTGCCCGAGTCCGTCGACAATCCCGAGGACATCGAGAACGTCATCTCCGTCCTCCAAAACCTCGAGATCGACATCCTCGATCCGCAGGAAGTCGAAGGCTACAAGGCGCGCCAGGAAGAGGCCGAGGAGGAAGAGTCCCGCACGTCGAACAACGACATCCTCGACGACCCGGTCCGCATGTATCTCAAGCAGATGGGCCAGGTCCCGCTGCTGACCCGCGAGCAGGAAGTCGAGATTTCCAAGCGCATCGAGACGGCCGAGATGAACGCGCAGACCGCGCTCTTCGCCCTCGGGCCCGTCGGCAAATACCTCGCCGACCTCGGCGAGAAACTTCTCCTCCGCACCGAGCGCTTCGACCGCCTCGTCATCGACAAGAAGATCGAGAGCCGCGAGGTCTACTTCAAGAACCTCGAGAAGCTCGTCCACAGCACGCGCGACAACGACACCGCCGCCACCGAGGCGTGGAACGACGCCCAGAAGGCCCGCGACGAGAAAGCCCGCAAGAACGCGATGGTCCGCTTCAAGAAGCGCGACAACGTCCTCCGCGCCAACTACGTCAAATTCTACTTCAAGCTGAAGGTCTTCGAAGACTTCCTCATCGAGCTCGGACCGAAAATCGACGACGTCGAAAAGTGCTTCACCGACCTCTACCGCGCCAAGCACCCGAAGACCAAGAAGGACGCCGCCATCGACGTCCGCGCCGTCAACCTCAAGCTCAAGCACCTCGAGCAGGAGCTGCGCATCACGCCCCAGGCGCTGATGGACACGCTCAAGACCGCCCGCAAACACATCCGCGAGGCGCACCAGGCCAAGACCGAGATGGTCGAGGCCAACCTCCGCCTTGTCATCTCCATCGCCAAGAAATACACGAACCGCGGCCTCTCGTTCCTCGACCTCATCCAAGAGGGCAATATGGGCCTGATGAAGGCCGTCGAGAAGTTCGAGTACCGCCGCGGCTACAAGTTCTCCACCTACGCCACGTGGTGGATCCGCCAGGCCATCACCCGCTCCATCGCCGACCAGGCCCGCACCATCCGCATCCCGGTCCACATGATCGAGACGCTGAACAAGGTGATGCAGGTCCAGAAGCAGCTCCTCCAGGAATTTGGCCACGAGCCGACGCCGGAGGAAGTCGCCGAGGAGATGAACCTGCCCGTCGAGCGCGTGCAGCAGATCATGAAGATGGCGCAGCAGCCCATCTCGCTCCAGTCGCCCGTCGGCGACGGCGACGACACTTCGTTCGGCGATTTCATCGAGGACAAATCCGCCGAGAATCCCTACGACATGACCGCCTTCTCGCTCCTGCGCGAAAAGATCATGGACGTGCTCGACTCGCTCACCGAGCGCGAGCGCCGCGTGCTCACGCTGCGCTTCGGCCTGGTCGACGGCTACAGCCGCACGCTCGAGGAGGTCGGCAAGCAGTTCAAGGTCACCCGCGAGCGCATCCGCCAGATCGAGGCCAAGGCGCTCCGCAAGATGCGCCATCCGACGCGCATCCGCCAGCTGCACGGCTTCTTCGACGCCGAGCAGATCGACAACCCGCAGAACCTGCTCAAGAAGCCGCCGGCCATCCCGCCGCATCTCATCAAGCAGGGCGGCCCGCTCATGGGCGGCCGTCCGCCGGGGTTCCCCTTCCAGGAGTGAGGACCGCTTTCGGCCTTTACTCGCCCACCCTCCAATCTAGCCTCACCCGACCATGAATCTCATCCCGCTCACAATCGCCGGCCTGTTCGGCCTCGGTGGTCCGGAGCTCCTGATCATCCTTTTCATCATCCTGCTGCTGTTCGGCGGAGCCAAGCTCCCCGCCCTCGCCAAGGGCCTCGGCCAGTCGGTCAAGGAGTTCAAGAACGCCACCAAGGACGATGACTCCGGCGATAAGAAGGCGGACGAGAAGAAGTCCGAAGGCAACGGCCACGGGAAGAACTGAACCGAGTCCCGCCCTCCCGCCCGATTTTCCAAGAGCCGCGTCCCCCGACGCGGCTTTTTGTTTGTTGCACGCAAGGCGCGGCATGTCCCAACATGTCATTGGGCCAGCTCGAGCACCGATCGCGGCGTCGGTGCAATAACGAGTGCAACGCACTGCCGTTTTGACATCAGCTCCGACCGTCAAACCTACTTCGGTGGTCGGTGTAACCGTAGATTCCCAGCTACGTCTCATGTCATCAACCCACTGACCAGACGGTTATTTCGGATAATTCCATGGCCCTATACCTAGCCTATCTCGACCTCGGTGCCGGCAGCATGCTTTTGCAGATGCTCCTCGCCGGGATTCTTGGCCTGAGCCTCACGATCAAGACCTATTGGCGGCGCATTGCTCGCCTCATTCGCCGGGACAAACCAGACGATCACCCGGCCGACGATACGGCCTCCACCAAGAACCTTCCCTGAGAAGGGAACGCCGCCACGCCCAATTCCGGGCAGCGCGGCCATGTTTCCAAGTCGCAAGGTGTATGATCCAACGACATCGCTCCTCCTTTCGCGACGGCGCCGGCTTCGTCTTTGAGCACGAGGGCAAGGTGCTGCGCCAGGTGAACCCGGCGTATGTACCGACGCACGGCAGGCTCAAGTCCAGCGGGTTCTACTCCCGTCTCTGGGAGAATGGCTGGCTGATACCGCACCGGGAGATACCGGCGGGTTCGGCCGGGTTCGAGGAGCTCGTGCTTGAGCCCGACCAGCTGCCGGTGATCACCTACCCTTACGAATGGAGCTTCGGCCAGTTGCAGGACGCCGCGCTGCTGACGTTGAAGGTGCAGCAGGCCGCCCTCGCCGCCGGTTTTTCCCTCAAGGATGCCAGCGCCTACAATATCCAATACCATGAAGCGCGGCCCGTGTTGATCGACACCCTGTCCTTCGAGATTTACGCCGAAGGGCAGCCGTGGATGGGCTACCGGCAGTTTTGCCAGCACTTCCTGGCGCCGCTGGCCTTGATGGCCTGTCGGGATCCGCGGCTCGGACTGCTCCTGCGCAATCATATCGATGGCATCCCGCTGGACCTGGCCAGCACGCTTCTGCCCAAGCGCACCTGGCTTAAGCCCGGGCTCCTGTTCCATCTGCACCTGCATGCCCGGGCGCAGTCGCAGTATCGCAACCAGGACCGGAAAATCACCGCCCGCCCCATCACTCGTCACGGTCTGCTCGGTATCCTCGAAAACCTCGAATCCACCGTGCGGGCGTTGCGGTGGGAACCCACCGGCACCGAATGGGCGGCCTACTACGAGCACACCAACTACGAACCGGAGGCCGGGCGCGCCAAGGCCGCGGCCGTCAAAGCCTGGATAGAGCGGTGCCAGCCCGCCTTGGTCTGGGATCTCGGCGCGAATGACGGGACCTTCAGCCGCCTGGCGGTCGAGCAAGGGGCAACGACCGTGGCTTGGGACATCGATCCTGCCGCAGTCGAAAAATGTTACCGGCACTCCGTCCGCCACCGGCAGAAAAACCTTTACCCCGCCTTGCTGGACCTCACCAACCCATCACCCGCGCTGGGTTGGAATCTGACGGAACGGCAGTCGCTTTTTGAGCGTCGCCGCCCCGACCTGGTCCTCGCGCTGGCTCTGCTACATCATCTGGCCATCGGCAACAACGTCCCCCTCGACCACTGCGCGGATTTCTTCCGGCAGGTGACCGGCACGCTCATCATCGAGTGGATTCCGAAGACGGACTCGAAGGTGGACGCGCTCCTGCGCAACCGCACGGATATCTTCGCCGACTACACCGAAGCCTCGTTCCAACGGGCGTTCGGCCGGCACTTCCGCGTCCGGGAGCGGCAGCCGCTCCAAGGCTCGGAGAGAGTGCTCTACCTTCTGGAGGCCGCCTCATGAGCCGGCCCGTCTCCCGGTCGGACGGTCGGCGCTCCCGGGATGCCACACCACTCCTGACGGCGACGCTGCTCACCCTGACCCTGCTCGTGTTCGTGCCGGCGCATGTGTATCTGGCCAACCGGTCCGACGTGCTGGTCTTTTTCAGCGACGTCATCATCGTGACGACTATCCTCGCCGCCGGCACAGGCCTCGTGCTGGCCGGCCTGCTGGCGATCCTGCCCGCCGCCCTCCAGCAAAGGATCGTCGTGCTCATCCTGGGCGTGTCTTTCCTGCTCTGGTTCCACGCCTACTGTCTGGTGTGGCCTTACGGGGCGTTGGACGGCAGCGCCATACCGTGGGCCAGCTACACGGGCCGCAACATCGTCGACGCGCTCCTGTGGCTTCTCGTGCTTGCCCCGCTGCTGTGGTTCGCCCCGCGGGTCTATCCGCGCGCCGGCTCCGCCTGTCTGGGGTTGCTCGTGATCCAGCTCGCATCCCTCGGCATCAGCGCGGCCCGGACCTACGATTCCCCGCTCGATTTCTTCAAGCACTACTACGTGGAGAAGGAGCACGCCTTCGAGCTGTCCAAGGGAAAAAACGTCATCGTGGTCGTGTTGGATGGCTTTCAATCGGACATTTTTTCCGAGGCCGTTCTGCCGAACGCCGCCTACCGGAGTCACTTCACGGGCTTCTCCTATTTCCCCGACACCGTGGCGGGCTTCAATTTCACCGAGTTCGCCGTGCCTGCGATCCTGACGGGGAACATCTACGACAACAGCGTTCCCCGCGACGTGTTCCTGCGCCAGGCCTTCCTAGGCGACTCCCTGCCCGCCACCCTCAAACAGGCGGGCTTTGCCGTCCACCTGTATCCCTGGCGCGGGTTCGCCAACGAATCCATCTACTACCACGAGGCCGTCGCCTCCAATTTCAAGCGGCGCCCCCGGCCTTGGATGAACAAGCTGGTGGACGTCGTGCACCTCGTCGACCTGGGCGTGTTTCGCAGCATGCCTCAGTTCGCCAAGCGGTATGTCTACAACGACTCCAAATGGCGGCTGTCGGCTGTCCTGACCGACACGCTGGCACGGCAACTCCTGCACGCTGCGCCGGTCGGTGTCGGTGAGCCCGCCAAACCGGCCGAGATCGGTCCGGGCGGCGTGCTCGATAATATTTTCTTCAGGTTCATCGGCCACGACCCGTCCCGGACCGGCCCGATCACCCTCGGAAGCGAGCGCGGTGTCTTCAAATTCTACCACCTCGCCGGCCTGCATGTTCCAGTCAAACTGAAGCGGGATTTCACCAAGGGAGTGTTCGACTACACCCGCGCCAACTACAGCGAACAGGCGGAGGCGTACGCCATGATCATGGGCGCCTTCCTGGACGAGCTGAAGCGGCTCAACGTGTATGACAACTCCATGATCGTTATCCTGGGCGATCACGGCAGCGGCCGCGCGGCCGAGCTTTACACCAATCCCGGCGACAGCCCGCGGATCGCCGAGCTCGACCGGACCGCGGCCTATGGGGATTTTCAACGCGACAAAGCCCGCGGTATACCGCTCCTGCTCGTCAAGCGCTTCGGCGAAAAGGGAGCACTCAAGACCTCCCGCGCACCCGCCTCCTTGGTGGACATCCCCGCCACGGTTCTGGCGGAGCTGAATATCCCCCATCCCCGGGTGCCGGCCGTGGCGGATCACACGGATTTCCACGGGGTTTCCCTTTTTGCCCTGCGACCGAACCAGCCTCGCGTACGCTATTACGGTGCCATGCAATGGACGCTCGAGAAAAGCGATTATGCGAATCCGATCACGCTGTATCGCATCCAGGGATTCAGCTGGTCGGACGATTCCTGGTCGTTGGAGAAGATCCTGGATCCCAAGAAATGACCGTGAAGTCGTCGCGAAACCCCGTCCGATTTTCCAAGAGCCGCGTCCCCCGACGCGGCTTTTTCATTCATGCACCCAGGCGCGGAAGGCCGCGATCTGGTCGGGGCTGCCGAGCACGAGCACGTCGTCGCCCGCGAACAGTTTTTCCTCGCCGCCGGGGTTGAGCAGGCGCAGGCCGCCGCGGTGGATGCCTGCCACCTGCACGCCGCAGCGGTGCGACGGCGCCAGCTCGGCCAGCGAACGGCCCACCAGCTTGCTGGTTGCGGGCAGCTCGACCGTCTCCATCCGCACCTCGTCGAAATTCGAAGCCGGCGCCTCCACGCGCACGCCGAGCAGGAACGCCTTGGCGCCGGCGGTCTGCTTCGGATCGCCGAGCAGCAGCACCTTGTCGTGCGAGTAGAGCGCGGTCTCGGGCGGCGGGTTGCCGATCATCACGCCCTGCCGCTCGATGCCGGCGATCACGCAGCCGAATTTCGCGCGCAAGCCCAGCTCGCCCAGCGTGCGGCCGCGGCAGTCGGCGAGGTCGGGCAGCACGCACTCGGTGAGCGCCAGCCGCCACTCGCCGTGCTGGGCGAGCCACGGCGCCGTCGTGCCGGTGAACTTCTGCTCGTTCTGCACGATGCGCTCCTGCAACTCCGATTCCACGACGCTGTGCCAGTAGACCAGCTTGTGCCGCATCAACGCCAGGGCGCCAGCCACCAGCACCACGGCCAGCAGCGGCATCCAGCGGCCCATCCCGCCCAACGGCACCACCGCGCTGAGCCAGATGAACAGCAGCACACCGGCCACGATCCGGATGCCGCGCTCGACCATCGGCCGCAGGCGGGCTCCGTTGCGCACATCGGCGGTGCTGACCTCGGCCACGATCATCGCAAGGGCACCCACGTTGCGCCAGATGGCCAGCAGCGGCACCAGCACGACGATGGTCAGGCTGCTCCAGAAGACGATCCGTGGCGCGCTCGGGAAAAGTTTTTCGCCCGGCAGGAAGCGGCTCACCGTCGCAAAGAGCGGCTCGGCAAACGCCAGCAGGCCGGTCACCAAAAGGATCTCGACCCCAATCTGGATCACGCGCTTGCGGCTCAGTTGCCAGAGCACGTTTTGTTTCTGCCGCTGCACCAGGCGTTGGAGCAGCGACTGGTAGTACTCGACCCATTTCTGCAGCCAGCCCGGCAGCCAGGACTCGACCGCCTCGCCGATTCCCGGCGCGCGCCGGGCGAGCGGCGGAGCCGCCAGGGTGGTCAGCAGCGACAGGCCCACCGCCACCGCCTGGAACTCCGCCGGCAGCACCCGGGCCGTCACGCCAAGCTGGGCGATGATGAAGGAAAATTCACCCAAGGGCGTGACCGTCAGGCCGACGCGCACGGCATCGCGCGTCTTGGCGCCGGTCAGCATCAGACCGGTGCCGACCGCCACGGTGCGGCCGGCGAGCGTGACGGCGGCCAGCAGCAGGATCAGCCACCACAGGTGCAGCGCCGCGTGGAAATCGATCATCATGCCGATGGCCACGAAGAACACCGCGCTGAAGATGTCGCGCATGCCCTCGAAGGTTCGGTCGATCTGCGTGCGCTGCGGCGTCTCGGCCACGATGGCGCCGAGCAGGAACGCGCCCAGCGCAAGTGAGAACCCGGCCTTCTGCGCGAGCACCGCCAGCATGAACAGCATTCCCGCCGTCACGATGGTCGAGAGTTCCTGATCGGCCGTGAGGCTCATTTTGCGGAGAACCCACGGCACCGCGAGCATCCCGGCGATGCCGGCCACCACCACGAAGGCGCCGAGCAGACCGAGGGTCTCGCCCATCCCGGTGTCCGCGCGCCCGCTGAGTTGCGTGAGCGAGTTGAGGATGGTCAGCATCACCACGGCGACGATGTCCTCGAGCACCGACACGCCCATGGCCAGCTGGCCGGCCTTCTCGTGCGTCGCGCCGACGTCCTGCAGCACCTTCGAGATGATCGCCGAGGACGACACCATCAGCATGGCGGCCAGAAAGGCCGTGTGCACGGAGCCCCAGCCCAGCCCGGCGCCAACGGCGCGGGCGAGGTTGTACATGATGATGGCGCCGATGAAGGTCGCCACCACCAGCGAGAGGCCCAGCCGCCGGAGCTTGCGCAGGCTGAGCTTCATGCCGATGGAGAACATCAGGAACACCAGGCCCACTTGCGCCAGCGTCTCGATGCGCGCGATGTTCGACACGAGCGAGAACGGCGGCGTGTACGGGCCGATCACCATGCCGGCCGCCAGATAGCCCACCACCACCGACAATCCCACGCGATGACACAGCCAGCCGACGAAGCCCGCGATGAGCATCACGACCGTCAGATCCTGGATGAAGTCGAAGCCGTGCATGGGGTGCAGCAGCAAGTAAGACGCCGCAACCTGCGCCTCCGTCAAGTCTCCAGCGCCACGATCCGCCTTG
This sequence comes from Opitutia bacterium, assembly GCA_016187925.1. Taxonomy (GTDB): domain Bacteria; phylum Verrucomicrobiota; class Verrucomicrobiia; order Opitutales; family Opitutaceae; genus Didemnitutus. The sequence continues at coordinate 24,833 of JACPIS010000022.1, forward strand.
CCGCCGCGATTCTGTCCGCGCAAAAACATTCCCCGCGGGCCACCCACCATCATCTACTCATGAAACACCTGCCCGCCGGGGTTCTCCTCGGCCTTGTTCTGGTCTCGCTTGCCGCATCGGCGGCCGAGGAAAACAAACCCACCCCGGCTCCGTCGGACGTCGCTTCGCCACTGGCGAAGCTGGAGGCCATCGCCCCCAAGGAATGGCCGGCATTGCAGTTTTTCGAGGGCTATCACGCCGACTTGCTCGCCTTGGCCGAAAGCAACACCCTGAACAGTGGCAACGAATTCTTTCGCGCGGCAAAACTGGCCACCTGGCATGGAGGCGAATATCGCATCACCCGGGTGCGCTACGAACTGGCCTTGACGGCGATTGCGCTCGGTGAGGTATCGGCCGAGGGTCTGCTGCCTCTGGCGTGGGACGATGTCCTGCAGACCTTGGGACGCCCGCTGCGCTTCGACATCTATGGCATGGTGGCCCGCGACCCGGATTTCGCCGAACTCTCAGCTTCGCCCACCGTTATCCAGGGCGTCTGGCGCGACCCGGCAGCCGCGAGAAAGGCTGCGATCACAGCTCAGGACAACCTCTCGGTGAAGGAAATCGTCGATGCCGACCAAGCGGTCCGAAAGGCGGGTTGGAACAACCTCACCCAGGAACAGATGCAGCGTATGATGCAGGAGGATCGCACACGCAACCGGCGCATTCGCGCCATCGTCGCGGCTGGCGAGCTCCACACCGCCGATGACTTCGCGCGCGCTTCACTCGTCCTGCAGCACAGCGATCGGTTTGCGGGTTACCAACTGGCCCACGAACTCGCCGTCTGCTCGCTGCTGCTCGGAGACCGGAAAAGCGGCCGCTGGCTGGTGGCCGCCACTTATGACCGCATGCTGAAATCCGCAGGGCATCCTCAGCGCTTCGGCACGCAGTTCGGCCCGACCGGCCGGCTCACGCCTGTGGACGAAGCTGGCATCTGCGACCATGAGCGAACCGCCTTGGGCTGCCCGCCACTGGCCGAATCCCGCGCCAGAAAACTCTAAACGATCACGACGGAATGCAGGTTCCAGCACCGGCGCCGTCCTCCCCGCCCAAACCCGCGCTATTCAACGGGTTTGGCTTTGACAATTTCGCTCGGGCGCGGCTTTGATTCGGAAACCCCGTCACCGCCACATGTTCAACCAACTGCTGGGACTTTTTTCCAACGACATCGGCATCGACCTCGGCACCGCCAACACCCTCGTCTACGTCAAGGACAAGGGCATCGTGCTTCGCGAACCGTCTGTCGTCGCCGTGCACACTGGCTCCCGCAAGGTTCTCGCCGTCGGCGACGAGGCCAAGAAGATGCTCGGCCGCACGCCCGGCAACATCACCGCCATCCGCCCGATGAAGGACGGCGTCATCGCCGACTTCGACATCACCGAGGCGATGCTGCGCTATTTCATCAAGAAGGTGCACAACAACTCCAAGGTCGTTTCCCCCCGCGTGGTCGTCGCCATTCCGAGCGGTATCACCGAGGTCGAGAAGCGCGCTGTCAAGGAGTCCGCCACGCACGCGGGCGCCCGCGAGGTCATCACCATCCTCGAACCCATGGCCGCCGCCCTCGGCGTCGGCCTGCCGGTCGACGAGCCCGCGGCCAACATGATCGTCGACATCGGCGGCGGCACCACGGAGATCGCCATCATCTCGCTCTCCGGCATCGTGTTTTCCAAATCCATCCGCGTCGCCGGCGACGAGATCGACGCCGCTGTCATCAACTACATGAAGCGCGCCTACAACCTCCTCATCGGCGAGCGCACGGCGGAAGAGATCAAGATGACCATCGGCTCCGCCTACCCGCTCGAGACCGAGCTGGCCATGGAGGTCAAGGGCCGCGACTCCGTCGCCGGCCTGCCCAAGACGATCCACATCACTTCGCAGGAAATCCGCGAGGCCATCGCCGACACCATCGCCGCCATCGTCGAGGCCGTGCGCGCCGCCCTCGAGCGCTGCCCGCCCGAGCTCTCGGCCGACCTCGTCGACCGCGGCTTCGTGATGGCCGGCGGCGGCTCGCTCATCCGCGGCATCGACAAGCTCCTCTCCGAAAAGACCGGCCTGCCCGTCACCGTCTCCGACGATCCGCTCTCCGCCGTGGCCAACGGCACCGGCGTCTTCCTGACCAACATCGACGAGCTCTACCGCGTCGCCGCGGACTTCTGAGCCAGGCCGGCCACGCCGCCGGCTGAACCGCCGACTCCGCCGTGCTTCCCAAACGCTTCGATCAGGCCCGTCCGTTCGCCACGCTCGGCGTCGTGCTGCTCGTGTGGCTGCTCGTGCCGACGGTGCTGAAGATGTTCACGCGCGTCACGTTCTTCGAATTGCAGGCGCCGTTCGCCGCCGCGCAGTCCTACGTGCAGGACCTGCAGGAATTTTGGGCGCTGCGCACGCGGCCCAAGAACGAGGTCATCGAGGCGGGCCGCGACCTCGCCCGCCTCAACGCTTCCTACGAGGTGCGCCTGCAGGAGAACGAGCAGCTGAAGGGCGAGATTCTCCGCCTCGAAAACCTGCTCAAGCTCCCGCCGATGCCCGCCTACCGGCTCGAGCCCGCGCGCGTGGCACGCCGCGATTTCTCCGGCTGGTGGCAGCGCATGATCATCCGCAAGGGCGCCAACTACGGCGTCACCGTCGGCGCGCCGGTCGTGTTCTCCGGCGGCGTCGTCGGCCGCATCGTCGAGGTGCACGCCTACACCGCCGTCGTCGATCTCGTCACGAGCCCGACCTTCCGCGTCGCCGCCAGCGCCGAGGGCGACAACCGCCCGACCAGCTACCAGGGCGGCATCAACGACACCTTCGCGGCGCCGCGCGGCACGGTGGAGTTCGTGCCGCTCGACATCTCCGCGGCGCGCAACCAGCCGAAACGCCTCGTCACGTCCGGCCTTGGCGGCGTCTTCCCGCCCGGCCTGACCATCGGCGAGATCACCACGCTCGAGCCTTCGACCGACGGCTTGTTCAAGACCGGCGAGGTGAAACTCGACGAGCGGCTCGGCTCGCTCACCGAGGTGACGGTGCTCGTGCCGCTCAACCCGGAGAATCTGTGAGCCCCGCCTCGTCCCGCCCAACCCGGCTCCCTGTAGCGGCGGTCTATGACCGCCGCGCAGATCGACGTTGCCTGCTTCCGGCGGTCATAGACCACAGCCGTCCTACAAGAACTCGTTTCGGTCCTCCTTTGCATGTCATCCTGAGCGAAGCGAAGGATCCACGTGCTCGGGCGCGATGCAGGATTCGCACGCGTGGATTCTTCGCTGCGCTCAGAATGACAGGATACGAAGTTGGCGCCGGAAGTGTGCGCTGTGGGATGTCTGTGGTCATAGACCGCCGCTACAGGACCGCGGGCAGCGCGCCATGAAGCACCGCGATTACCGCTGGCTGATCATTTTCGGCAGCAACCTGCTGCTCTGGTGGCTCGCGGGGCTGGCCAACCACCATCTCGCGCCCTACGCGCTGCATCTTTACTGCGGCGGACTTTTCGTGGTCTACGCCGGGCTGCGGCTCGACCTGAAGCACGGGTTCATCAGCACGCTGCTCACCGGCCTGCTCGTCGACGCCGCCGAGCCCGTGCGCTTCGGCACGAGCATGGTGCTCTTCGGCCTCGTCTACGCGATCCTGCTCTACGGCCGCCGGCGTTTCCCGCGCGAGGAGCCGGTCTTCGCCATCGTCGTCGCGCTGCTGGCCAATCTGTTTCTCTTCATTGTGCTTTCCTTCATCCTCGTGGGCGACAACCCCCGGCCCGGCCAGGCGTGGCTGCGGTTGTTCGCCGACCTCGTCGCCTCCCAGCTGGTGCTTGGACTCGTCACGCCGTGGTTCATGGCGTTTCAGTCGCAACTGTTCGGGCTCGCCCACATCCATCCCGAGACCGGCCGGCGGGTGATGACTTGATTACCGCCACCACCTGACTCCCTTTTGCGTCGTGTCGACCCGGACGATCGAGACCCATACCGCCCTCAACCCCCGCATCCTGACTTTCTACGGGGCGCTGCTGGCCATGGTGTTGCTCCTCACCGGCGGGCTGGCCTTCCGGCAGCTCTTCCGCAGCGGCCTCTACAGCGAGCGCGAGCGGCAGCAGAACCAGCGCCGTATCATCGTGCCCGGCCCGCGCGGCAACATCCTCGACCGCGACGGCCAGGTTCTCGTCGGCAACCGCCCGCGTTTCTCCGTCGTGCTCAACCTCGCCGACCTCCGTGGCGAACTGCGCACTGAGACCATCCGTGTCATCAAAAACTACCGCGACTACGACAAGGCCGACCGCCCCACCTCCGGGCAGCTCGAGCGCATCGCCCGCGTCTCTGTCGCGCAGCGCTACCTCGATCGGATCAACTTCATCCTCAGCCGCAACGAGCAAGTGAAGACCCGCGAACTCGACCGGCATTTCGCCCAGACCCTGCTCCTGCCCTACGTGCTGCTCGACGACCTCTCGCCCGAGGAATACGCCCGGCTCATCGAGCGTCTGCCGGTCAACTCCCCGCTCCAGGTCTACACCTCCAGCTCCCGCTATTATCCCTTCGGTTCCGCCGCCTCGCACGTGCTGGGCTACACCGGCGTCAACGACGACCCGGTCGCCGAGGATTTTCCCGGCGAGGACCTGCTCACGTTCAAGATGAAGGGCTCGTTCGGTCGCGACGGTCTCGAGAAGAAATTCGACGCCCACCTGCAGGGCGAGTCCGGCGGCGCCATCTACCGCGTCGATCCCGCCGGCTACAAGGTCGACCTGCCCATCGAAAAGCGCCTGCCCGTGCAGGGGCACAACATGACCATCAGCCTCGACATCGAGCTGCAGCAGGCCGCCGAAAAAGCCATGGGCGACCAGGTCGGCTCCGCCGTCGTGCTCGACGTGCACACCGGCGAGGTGCTCGTCATGGCCTCGAAGCCCGACTACGACCTCAATACCTTCGTCCCGCGCCTCAGCTCCGCCGCCGCCAAGCAGATCGAGGAGAGCGGCGGCTGGCTCAACCGCGCCATCCAAGGCCAGTATCCCCCCGGCTCGACCTTCAAGATCATCACCGCCATCGCCGGCCTGCGCTCCGGCGCCATCGACCGCGAGCACACCAGGACCACCTGTCCGGGCTACATGATGGTCGGCAACCGCCGCTTCCCCTGCAACGCCCACAACGGCCACGGCGAGCGCGACCTCACCGGCGCCGTGCGCGACTCCTGCAACATTTTCTTCTACACCGCCGGCCTCAACATCGGCCCCGAACTCATCGCCGCCGAGGCGCGCCGCTTCGGCTACGACCACCCGACCGGCATCGAACTGCTGGGCGAGTACCGCACCCCGCACGTCGCCACTCCCGAGCTGAAAATGAAACTCTTCAACGAGCGCTGGTTCCCCGGCGACACCGCCAACATCTCCATCGGCCAGGGCGACACCCTCGTTTCCCCGCTGCAGGTCGCGTGCATGGTCGCCTCCTTCGCCCGCGGCGAGACCGAGACCAAGCCCACGCTCATCCACATCCCGAACCGCCCGACCCAGCACACGGCGCCCATCGGCCTTCCCGCCGCCGATTATCAGACCATCGTCAACGGCATGGCGCAGGGCTACTCCTTCGGCACCGGCCGCCTCGCCCGCGTCGACGGCCTCTCCGCCGCCACCAAGTCCGGCACCGCCCAGAAGGGCCGCATCGAGATCGCCTGGATGGTCTGCTTTGCCCCGGTCGAGAATCCGCAGATCGCCATCGCCATCTGCCTCGAAGGCCAGGAACTCGACGCCGCGTTCGGCGGCGGCGTCCACTCCGGCCCCATCGTCAAGGCCATCCTCGAAGCCTGGAAGGAAAAGCAGGAACGCACCCCGACCGCCACGTTCCAGGTCGGGATGAATCACTGAGTGCAGCGGCCGCGGGGTGGCCCGTCGGCTGAAGCACCGTTCGCCCTCCGTATCGTCGGACCACCGGAACGGGTCGTCGCATTTGCGTTTACCCCGCCGTCCCAGACGGCTGACCTCGCGGCAACCACCAACCCCGCCACCCCATGACCTTGCTTTCCCGGTTGTTCCCTACCCTGCTGGCCGCCCTGCCGATGCTGGCCACGATCGCCCGCGCCACCCCCGAGGACGACGCCAAGACCGTCGCCGACCTCGACACCGCCTTCCAAGCCGCGGTGAAGGCCAACGATGCCGCCACCATCGACCGCATCCAGGCGGACGACATGATCCTCGTCACCGGCAACGGCAAGACCTTCACCAAGGCCGACCATGTAAACGCCGCCAAGAACGCCGAGCGCACCTACGAGCTGCAGGATGAAGTGCCCGGCACCCAGAAAGTCCGCGTCCACGGCGACACCGCCGTCGTCACCGCGCTGCTCGCGCTCAAGGGCCACGACCAGGCTGGCAACACTTTCGACTACCAACTCTGGTTCAGCGACACCTACGTCCGCACGCCTGCCGGCTGGAAATACTTCTTCGGCCAAGCCTCGCTCCCGCTGCCCAAGGCCTGAACTCGCTCTCACTCGCGCCGGGCCAGCCGCCGCGCGCGGCGGGCGCGCTTGAAGACCGCGCCGGGTTCGGGCCACGTCTCGCGCCGGCCGTAGCGCAGCCGCTGCAGCTCGGCGATTATCGTCCCAATCTCATCCTGAATGCGCACGTCCTCTGGCCTCCGTCCTCTGGCCTCTGGCGTCTGCTCTCCGTCCTCGGCTCGCTGTTCCCGCAATCGCCCGAGCTGTCGCCCTGCCTCGCGGCGCACGGGATCGAGTTCGCCCGGGTGGCGCCAGAGCTGCCAGCGTTGCCAGCCCCAGCGGACAAATTGCCATAGCATCCACCCCAGTGCGACGGCGCCGGTCAGGAGGCCGAGCGACTTCGCCGCGCGCTGCCAGTTCCACGGACCGGCCAGCCACGCCCGGAAACGCTTGGCCAGTGACTCCAGCCGCGCGCGCATGGCGGAGCCTGTGTCGGTGGTGAACGACTTCACGTCATCGAACATCTGCACCTGCTGGCGCGCGTCGAAGTTGACGATGCGGCGGTACCAGATGACGCGCAGCGAATCGAAGCGCGCCGACCAGCTGCTGTCCCGCTCCTGCTGCACGGCCTGCGCCGCGCCTGTTTCCGTCGCGCCGGGCGAGCCGGGCGTCGGATCCTGCCGGACCCACGCGCCGGTGCCGTCGAACACCTCCACCCACGCGTGGGCGTCGGCGTTCTTGACCATGAAATAATTCTCGAAGGCATTGCGTGCACCGCCGTGGAAACCGGCGATCACCCGCGCCGGATGGCCCGCCGCGCGGCAGAGCACGGTCAGGCCGGCGGCGAAGTATTCGCAGAAGCCGGGCTCGTTCGAGCCGAGCCAGCGGACGATGTCGTCGCCCTCGCCGCGCGGGATCCGCACGGAGAGCGAGTAGGCGTGCCGGCCGTGCAGCCACGTCGTCGCGCGGCGGGCGAATTCCAGCGCGTCCAGCTTCGCCCCGCCCGAGATCTCCTGCACCATCCGCGCCAGCGCCGCCTCGTTGGCCGCGCCCTGCGGCCCGCGCAGGGTCAGCCGCGGATCGGCCGTGCGCTCGTCGGCCGGCGCCGGCGCCGCCGCGCGAGCCTGCAGGTCCGGCAGCCGGCGGGCCAGCCCCAGATCGGGAACGCTCGCGCCCAGCTCGACGCCTTCGAGCTGAAAGGCGGTCATCGTCATCGCCTCCGTCCGCAGCGCCACCAGTTGGTTGGAAAAACTCTGTTGCACCGGCACGACATCGCGCAGGCGCAGCGCACCGAACGAGCCCGGCAGCGGCAGAAAGCGGCTGACCCCGGGCTCGACGTAGAAGATCCACACTCCGCCGACCGATTGGGACGTGAACACCGGGCCGTTGCGCCCCTTCAGCACCTGGGCGACGCGCTGGGTGCGCAGCAGGCTGTTCTTGAGGCCGAGGGAAACCTTGAAACCCTGCGGCGTGTACTCGTCGAGCACCACCAGCCGCCAGTACGGCACATCGCGGATCGCGGCGGCGTCCGTCACGTCCACGCGCATGGCCACGCTCTCGTCGCGGATGAGCTCGCCCACGTCGCCGAACTTCACCGACTCCGTGAAACCCGTGTGACTCTTCCGCGTGATGTACCTGTCGAGGAAGAACCCGCTCGCGAACTCGAAGCGCGGGATCACGAGGAACAGCACCGCCGAAAACCCCACGACCACGACGAACAATCCCGCGGCGAACGTCAGCAGCCGCCAGTCGGCCACCGCGCGCAGCTGCCGGAACAGCCGGCCCCAGCCGCCGCGCGCCCACGCCGGGCACTGGCTCATCTCCGCGTAGGTCAGCGCCACGCGCGTGTTCTCCGTCATGTCGATCAGCGTGATGACGAACAAAAACGCCAGCGCGCACGCCGTGAACAGCAGCAGCAGGAACGCGAAGCCGAGCGACACCGTGAGCACGCCGGCCACCACGATGAGGAAAAGCCCGAGCACGATCAGTTGCAGGTCCTCGCGCTGGCGACGGTAGCTGATGCCGCGATAGAGCACCAGCAGCACGCCCAGCCGGATGAGCACCGGCAGCGTCTCCTTGCTGAAATACCAGTCCGTCACCATCGCCGCGATGATCCCCGGCACCGCCAGCCGCCACACGAGGGCCGGCACGCGCGACGGCAATTGCGGCCAGACCAGCGCCGCGAGGATGGCCCCGCCCGCGATGCCCACCAGCGCCAGCGCCTCGACATCGAGGAAGAACACCGTCCAGAGCGAGACGAGCGCGAGCAACCCGCCGAGCAGCCACTTGAAGCGGCGCAGCTCGTCGAGGTTAAGCTGTGGCCGCGCGACGGACGGCAACCGATTGTCGCCGCTCATTGCACGCCTCCCTTTGGTCGGGCCTCACCTCGCGCGAGGCCTCGTTCGCAAACGCCGCGCACGCCGCCGTCGCACCCAAGGCTCGACACGAGGTCGAGCCCTACGGGCTGAACCCGCCACGCCCCCATTCCGTAGGGCCTCACCTCGCGTGAGGCCGCGAGCGCGATGCCACGCACGCCCGCCAGGCTCGACACGAGGCCGAGCCCTACGGCGCGCGCTCGCCGCTTAGAGCCTATCCGAATAACACCTGTTTTGGCCTGCGCCTGGGTAGGGCGGGGCGGCCCGCCCCGCCGCGGCGCACCGGGCCGGTGCGCCCTACCGCGCAAAACCGGCCGATATTCGGATAGGCCCTTACGCTGAGGCCGTGGGGATGCCGTCGGCATAGGCCGTGACTCCGCGCGCTCCTTCGGGCGCAAAGGTGATGACGTTTTTGTTGGCACCTGTCCGGGACTGGTAGGGCGAGTCGTCCCCGACGAGCCGCTTCGACCAGTTCAAGGCCCCGAGCGGGTCGAGGGGCCGCGGCTCATCCGGCCTGTCCGCCATAGCCTCGGCGACGGCGGAAGGATCCGCCCCACCCTCCGGCACCGGCTGCAGCCGCGCCAGCTGGTCGAGAAACGCCTCGACGTCGTGCACTCGGCGCGTGTCGAGCAATGGTCCGCCGTTCACGCAGACGCCGTGCAGCCGCCCCTCGGCGAAAAGGTCCTCCGCCAGCGTGCCGGCGAGGCTGCAGAGCAGTTCGAACTGCGCCGGGCGCGTCCAGAGCGCCGCGGGCGTGTCGACCCGCAGCACGTAGCCATCGAGGCTCTCGGCGGCGAACTGCCGGACCATCATCTGGCCGAGCCGCGCGCTGGCCTTCCAATGGATGAGGCGGTGCGAATCGCCCAGCGCATAACGGCGCAAGGCGAGCAAATCGTCGCCCACGCCCGCGCGGACCGTGCGCTGGCCGGAGGCGGTGCCGCTGCGCGCCGCCGCGCCGCGCCACTGGTATTCGATCTGCGCGGGCCAGACGGGCACCGTGCGCTTGAGGCCCGTGCCGATGCTCTTCCGCAGAAACCCGAAGGGGAAAAACGAACCCACGGCCGCCAGCTCGATGACCGCCTCGCCGCGCCGGTCCGGCCGGTGCACCCACACGAGCGTCGTGTCGCCGCCCGCTTCGAGCCGCTCGCGCAGGAAAAGGCGGCTGCGCGTGACGGATTGCTCGAACGCCCTCAGCACGGCGCGGACGTTGAGTTCCTCGTTCTTCGCCGCCGTCTCCGGCGGCGGCTTCGGATGCGTGGCAAAATCCAACCAGAGCCCGTAGGTCGGCAGCCATTTCTTCCGGTTCTGCACCTCGACCGTCACCGGCGTCTCGTGTCCCGCGCGCCACGGCCCCTGCGGACGGAGCCGCCAGCATACGCCCATGAAGTTGAACCACGACAGCAGGCCGCTCAGCAGCAGGCAGGCGAGCAGCAGCGAGAGCGTGATGAACAGGATGTTGCTCGCGGTGTTGTACGCGGCGCTGCCGATGCCGATCGCCGTGGCGATGAGGAACACGCCCGGCACCGTGACGGAGATGCGGTGGCGCTTCGGCGGGAAAACCAGCGCCCAGACCAGCGCCCGCCAATCGAAGTCGCGCGCCCGCGCGGGCGCACCGGGGCCGTGCCACTCGGCACTCGGACTCAAGGTGGTGATGACCGCGGCAGTGCTCATGGATACAGTCGTGTCATTCTGAGCGCAGCGAAGAATCCACGGCCGCGAACCACATGCCGTGGGCGACGTTCCGGATTCTTCGCTGCGCTCAGAATGACAGCATCAAAAATCATGCCCGACCAATGTCCGTGCCTTGGCGTTTGGATCTTTGGCGTTTGTAGTTTTTCGAGAATCATTCCGGCACCGGCACGGCCGCCACGATCCGGCGTAGCGCGGCGAGCACCGTGCGGCGTTCCTCGAGCGCGTCGGAGGTCTGGCGGGCGAGCGTCAGGCGGTGGGCCAGCACCGGGCCGGCCATGGCCTGCACGTCCTCGGGCACGACGAAGTCGCGGCCGCGCACGAGCGCGCGGGCCTGCGCCCCGGTGCGCAGGGCCAGGCCGCCGCGCACGCTGACGCCGGCCTTGAAATCCGCCTCGGTGCGCGTGGCCGTGACGATCTTGAGGATGTAGTCGAGCACGCTGTCCTCCACGAACACGCGGCCGACCAGCGTCTGCATCTTGAGCACGTCGGCGCGGGTGACGACGGCGTTGAGCGTGATAGCGTCGTAGCCGATGCGGGGCGACTTGAGGATGTCGAGTTCGTCGCCCGGCTGCGGATAACCCATCTGCAGGCGCATGAGGAAGCGGTCCATCTGGCTCTCGGGCAGCGGGAACGTGCCCTCGTAATCGACCGGGTTCTGCGTGGCCACGACCATGAACGGCGCGCCAACGGGGTGCGCGGCGCCGTCGACGGTGACCTTGGCGCGATCCATCACCTCGAGCAGGGCGGACTGGGTCTTGGGCGTGGCGCGGTTGATCTCGTCGGCGAGCACGATGTTGGCGAAGACCGGGCCGGGTTTGAACACGAACTCCTTCACCGTCTCGTCGTAGATGGAGACGCCGGTGACGTCGGTCGGCAGCAGGTCGCTGGTGAACTGGACGCGGGAGAACGCGCAATCCATCGAGCGCGCCAGCGAGTAAGCCAGCGTCGTCTTGCCGACGCCCGGCAGGTCCTCGAGCAGCAGATGGCCGCCGGCCAGCAGGCAGACGAGCGTCTGCTCGATGACGTCGTCCTTGCCCTTGATCGTGAGGCGCATGTTGGCCTTGAGACGGTCTATGGCGTCGCGGGCGGAGGCGACCTCCGCAGCGGGGGCAAAATCACTCATGCCCGCACCCTAGCGAGGCGCCCCGGCGGCGCAAACGGATTCCCGGCGAGGGCCGCCGAGCTCAACGCGCTGTGGCGAGACCCTCGATCTGGCGCGCGAGCGCCACGTCCTTGGCCGTGACTTTGCCGCCGGCATCGTGCGTGTTCAGGCGGATGGCGACGCGATTGTAGACGTTGGTCCAATCCGGATGATGATCCATCGCCTCGGCTTCGAAACCGACGCGCACCATGAAAGCCAGCGCGGCGCGAAAATCGGCGAACTTGAATTCCTTCGCCAGCGCGTCGCGCTCGTGCGTCCAGCCGGGCAGCGTCGGCAGCGCGGCGGCGATCTCAGCGGGGGTCAACGGGGTCGAAGCCATGCCGGCAGGATGAGCGTTTCGGCGTCGCTGGCAAGTCCGCCGCCTACTGGCTTGTCAAAAGCCCCCGCCCCGCCCTCAATTCGCGTTTTCCATGCCGTCCCACGGTCACGCCAAAATCCCCCAACACGTCGCCATCATCATGGACGGCAACGGCCGCTGGGCCAAGCAGCGCGGCCTGCCCCGGCTCGAGGGGCACCGGCGCGGCGTCGAGGCCGTGCGCACGACGATGAACGCCGCGCGCGAGCTCGGCATCCGCTACATCACGCTCTACGCCTTCTCGGTCGAAAATTGGAAGCGCCCGCAGGAGGAGGTCGGCGGCCTGATGGGCCTGCTCGAACTTTATTTGAAGAAGGAACTGTCGACCTTCGTGCGCGACGGCGTGCGCTTCCGCACCATCGGCCGGATCGACGACATGCCCGCTGGCGTGCGCCGCCTGCTGCGCGAGACGGAAGCGGCGACGAAGCATTTCACCGAGTGGAATTTCATCCTCGCGCTCAACTACGGCGCGCAGACGGAGGCGGCCGACGCCGCGCGCGCCTACGCCGCCGCCGTGCGCGACGGGCAGGAGAAGCTCGAGGACGCCTCGTGGGAACGCTTCCACCGCTATCTTTACACGGCCGACCTGCCCGACCCCGACCTGCTCATCCGCACCTCGGGCGAGCTGCGCATCAGCAACTTTCTCCTGCTCCAGCTCGCCTACGCCGAGATGGTGTTCACGCCGACACTCTGGCCGGATTTCGGCAAGGCCGAGCTGAAGGCCGCCATCGACGAATACGCCAAGCGCGAGCGGCGCTACGGCCGGACGACGGAGCAAATCAAGGCTGGCACCAAGTAAACCGCCGAACCTTACTCGCGCCGTGCTTTCCCGCATCCTCAGCACCGTCCTTCTCTGGAGCATTGTCATCGGCAGCCTGTGGCTGCTCGGCGTCCACGCCGCGGTGGCGCTGCTGACGCTGTTGTCCGCGCTCACGCTGCACGAGTTCTACGCGCTGACGGAGAAGATGGGATTCAAGCCGTTCCGGAAAATCGGCCTGACCTTCGGTGTGCTGATGACCGCCGCGCCGTTCTACCTGTGGGTGTTCGGTTTCGACGAGGAGATCGTCGCCTCCTTCACGCCGGCCCTGCTCGCCGTGGCGGTCGTGGTGTTCGGCATCCGCATCCTCGGCGAGCGCGACAACGGCAACCGCATCGAGACGCTGGTCTCGTCGATGCTCGGTCTGCTCTACGTGCCCTTCATGCTGCACTACCTCGTGCGGCTGATGCTGCTGACCTACGGCGGCTCGCAGCAGTTCTTCGAGTTCTTCCCCGCGCTCGACCCGGGCCTCGTGCTCTGCCTCTGGGTGGTGGCGGTGTCCAAGTTCTGCGATGTCGGCGCGCTGCTGACCGGACTCGCCATCGGGCGGCACAAGATGGCGCCCAACATCAGCCCGAAGAAAACCTGGGAGGGCGCCGTGGGCGGCGTGTTCACCTCGGCGCTGGTCGGCGCCGCCATCAATTACTTCGTCGGCGACCTTTTGCCCGAGAAGCTCACGTTCGTCACCGCCGGCATCGTCGGCGCCGTGCTGGCGGTCACGACCATCGTGTCCGACCTCATCGAGTCGGCGATGAAGCGCCGCGCGGACATCAAGGACACCGGCGCGCTCATCCCGGGCATCGGCGGGGCGTTCGACCTGACCGACAGCCTGATCCTGACGGCGCCGGTCGCGTACCTGATTTTCCTGTTCCTCACCTGATGAAAGCCGGATCCGAGGCCGCCCCACGCAACGGTGGGAGCGGCTTTACGCCGCGACTTCTTTCTGGCCGGGTCCACCCCGTCGGGGCATAAAACCCCTCCCACTTCGTGCCTACCGTCCCTCACAAACGTCGCATCGTCCTCCTCGGCGCCACCGGCTCCATCGGTGAGAGCGCCCTGCGGGTCGTCGCCGCCCACTCCGACCGGCTGGAGCTCGTCGGCCTCGCCGCCAACGGCAACCACCAGCGGCTCGCGGAAATCGCCCGGCAATTCGGCGTGCGCCACGCGGGCCTCTACGACGAGTCGGCGCTGGCCGCCGCGCGCAGCTCCGGGGGATTTCCCGCCGGCACAAAATTCTATGGCGGACTCGCCGGCCTGAGCGAACTGGCCACGCTGGCCGCAGCCGACACCGTGCTCATCGCCGTCGTCGGCACCGCGGGGCTGCAGCCCGCGCTCACCGCCATCGCGGCGAAGAAGACCATCGCGCTCGCCTCGAAGGAAATCCTTGTGATGGCCGGCAAGTTCGTCATGGCCGCCGCGCACGCGCACGGCGTGCGCCTGCTCCCCGTCGACAGCGAGCACAACGCCGTTTTCCAATGCCTCGAAGGGCGCCGCATCGACGAGGTGCGCCGCATCGTGCTGACCGCTTCCGGCGGGGCGTTCCGCGACTGGCCGGTGGAGCAACTCGCCTCCGCCACCGTGGCCGACGCGCTCAAGCACCCGAACTGGGCGATGGGCCCGAAGATCACCGTCGATTCGGCCACGCTGGCCAACAAGGGCCTCGAACTCATCGAGGCGCAGTGGCTCTTCGGCCTGCGCGCGGAGCAGTGCGACGCCGTCCTCCACCCGCAGAGCATCGTGCACTGCCTCGTCGAGTTCACCGACGGCTCGCTGCTCACCCAGCTCGGCCCGCCGTCGATGACCTTCCCCATCCAGCATGCGCTGCTCTGGCCCGACCGCGCGCCGACGCCCACCGACCCGCCGCTCGGACTCGACCGCGCCCTCAATCTGGATTTCAAGCCCGTCGACCTCGGCCGTTTCCCCTGCCTGCGCCTGGCCAAGGAGTCCATGCACGCCGGCGGCACCGCCCCGGCGGTGTTCAACGCCGCCAACGAGGTCGCCGTCGCCGCCTTTCTCGCCGGGCGCGTGCCCTTTCTTGCGATTCCGCGGATTGTGGAGGACACTCTGTCCCGGATCAAAACCGTTGAACCAAACACTCTCGCTGAAGTCCTAGCGGTGGACCAACAGGCCCGGGAGTCCGCCTCCCGGATCGCACCTCAACCCAAGTAACCGGTCATTCTGAACGCCGTGAAGTATCCCTCCACCCCCGCCCGCCCGCATCCCGCTGGATCCTTCGCCTGGCTCAGGCTGACACGCTAACCGCATGGATTTTCTTTCCAGTCTCCTCAGCAACGCGTGGGCCGTGTTCCTGATCGTGCTCTTTTTCGGCGGCTCGATCTTCGTGCACGAACTCGGGCATTTCCTCGCCGCGCGCCGCCGCGGGGCCAAGGTCGTGCGCTTCTCCATCGGCTTCGGCCCGGCCATCTGGAAATGGCAGGGCAAGGACGGCGTCGAGTACCGCCTCGCGTGGTTCCCGCTCGGCGGCTACGTCATGCTGCCCCAGCTCGCCGACCTCGGCCCGATCGAGGGCGAGGCGGGCGACGACGTGGAAAAGCTCCCGCCCGTCAGCTACGCGACCAAGGTCATCGTGTTCGTGGCCGGCGCGGGCTTCAATGTGCTCTTCGCCTTCGGCCTCGCCTGCATTCTCTGGCTCGCCGGCCAGCAGATCAGCGAGGAACTCGCCACCACGCGCATCGGCTACATCACGGACACCATCACCCTGCCCGACGGCACCACCGTGCCCAGCCCGGCGCGCGAGGCCGGCCTCAAGGTCGGCGACACCATCCGCGCGCTCGACGGCCAGCAGGTCGCCAACTGGCCCGAGTTGCTGCAGATGCTCGTGACCAGCGCCGGCAAGACCGACGACGGCCGCCGGCAGACGATCTTCACCATCGAGCGCGACGGCCGGCCGCTGGACATCACGGTGCACCCGCGCCTCGTCACCGAGGAAAAGGTCCGCAAGGTCGGCATCCTCGCCGCCTACACGCCGATCGTCGCCACCGTGCCGGAGAAATCCTACGCACAGAAGCTCGGCCTGCAGCCCGGCGACCAGCTCGTGGCGCTGAATGGCGCGCCGCTGCTGCACCTCGTCACCCTTTACGATGTGTTGCAACTGAAGACGCCGGTCGCGTTCACCCTGACGGTCGACCGCGCCGGCCAGGCCATCACGCTGACCGTGCCCGCCGACCACCCGAAGGAGTCCAATACGATTTTCGGCGCCGGTTTCCGGACCAAGACCAGCCTGAATCACGAAAATCCCTTCGCGCAGATCGCCGGGCACGCCCGCATGACCTGGCGCGTGCTCTGGAGCCTGTTGCAGCCCAGTTCGGACATCGGCATCTCCAAGCTCAGCGGCCCCATCGGCATCGGGCGCATCATCTTCGACGCCTCCGAGGCCGGGTTCCGCTTCGTGCTCTGGATCGCCATCCTGCTGAACGTCAACCTGGCGATCTTCAACCTGCTGCCCATCCCCGTGCTCGACGGCGGGCAGGTCGTGTTTGCCACCATCGCCCGGCTCCGCGGCCGCGCGCTCTCGCCCAACTTCGTCGCCGCCACGCAAAGCCTGTTCATGGTGCTGCTGCTCACGATGCTGCTTTATGTCAGCTACGGCGACGTCCGCCGCTGGAAGAACGACTCCAAGGCCGAGGCGCAGGCCCGCGAGGCCGCCGAGCAGCAGAAGAAGGCCGCCGACCAGCCCCAGCCGGGCCGGCCGTAAAAATTCCCCACGTCATCCTGAGCGCAGCGAAGGATCCACGGAGCGCCCGAGTTTTGTGCTGGATTCTTCGCTGCGCTCAGAATGACAAAGGAGAGCCCCTTCCGTCCATGTCCTACTGCGCCTCCCGCTTCCACACCCTCCGCCGCCGCACCGTCCCGGTGCCGGTCGGCTCGGTCGGCGTCGGCGGCGCGCATCCCATCCGGCTGCAGTCGATGACGACAAGCGACACGCAGGATGTCGCCGCCACGGTGAAGCAGTCCATCGCGCTGGCCGAGGTTGGTTGCGAGATCGTGCGCATCACCGCGCCGAACGTGCCCGCGGCCAAGTGCCTGAAGGACATCCGCGCGCAGCTCACTGCCGCGGGCTTCGGCCACATCCCGCTCGTGGCCGACATCCATTTTCTGCCCGCCGCCGCCATGGAGGCGGTCGAGCACGTCGAGAAGGTCCGCGTGAATCCCGGCAATTACGCCGACAAGAAGAAGTTCGCGGTCAAGGAATACACCGACGCCGACTACGAGCAGGAGTTGCAGCGGCTCCACGATTCCTTCACGCCGCTGGTGAAGCGCGCCAAGGAACTCGGCCGCGCCCTCCGCATCGGCACCAACCACGGCTCCCTCTCCGACCGCATCATGAACCGCTACGGCGACACGCCGCTCGGCATGGTCGAGAGCGCGCTGGAGTTCGTCCGCATCGCTGAGGCGCACGGCTTCCACGACATCGTGCTGTCGATGAAGGCCAGCAACCCGAAGGTCGTCATCCAGGCCTACCGGCTGCTGGTCGAGCGCATGGACGCCAAGCACCAGCCCTACCCGCTGCACCTCGGCGTGACCGAGGCGGGCGATGGCGAGGACGGCCGCATCAAGAGCGCCATCGGCATCGGCAGCCTGTTGCTCGACGGTCTCGGCGACACCATCCGCGTGTCGCTGACGGAGGATTCGGTTTACGAGATCCCGGTCGCCCGCGCCATCGCCGAGAAAGCCATGAGCCTGTGGAAAGGTAGGGCGCGACCGCTGGGCGCGCCGGAAATGTCGCTCGCGGCGGGCCCAGCGGTCCCGCCCTACCCCCCGCTGTCGTCCGCCGAAGGTCGGGCGGACCGGCCCGGTCCGCCGTCATCCGCGGGCGAACAAGACGCCATTGATCCTTTCCACTTCACGCGCCGCGCCACGACGACGCTGCAACTCTCCCCGCAATGCATCGTCGGCCCCGAGCAGCCGCCGCGCGTCATCGTGAAGGTCGGCTCTGTCGAGCTCCTCGCCGCCGCCGCGCAGGAACTTTCCTCGCCCAAGCTCAAGGACACGCCCGCCGAGGGTCTGCTCGTGCGCGTCGAGACGCCCAGCGACCTCGCCGATCTGGCGGAGCTGGTGCGCGACACGCCGCTCCCGGTGCAATTCCTCGCGCTCGAGGCCGGCCCGCTGCTCACCGCGGCGGATTTCGCCCCGATGCTGGAAGCCGACGGCGGCCGGTTGATGCTCGTGCGGCGGTTCGGCGCGAAGGATGCGGCCACGCTCCGGGAATTCGCCGCCTTGGTGCGCGGGAAGCAGCATTTTCTGGCCATCGATCTCGCCGACCCGACGGACGCGGCCCTGCAGGCCTGCGTCCGCGACCTCGGCGACGACCGGCTGGTCTTCACCTGCTCGACCAAGTCCGGCGACGCGGGCCACGCCACCGGCACCTACCGGCGGTTGTTGGAGTTTCTGCGCTCCACCGGTTCCCAGGCGCCCATCTGGATCCGCAACACCGACGCGACCGCGGTGCAGCCCGGTCCCAGTTTCCTGTCCAAGCTGCTCGAGGCCAGTTTCCTCTCCGGCGGATTGCTGTGCGACGGCGCGGGCGACTTCATCAGCATCGAAACCGAGGCCGACGTCACCCGCGCGACCAAGCTCGCCTACAACGTCCTCCAAGGCGCCGGTGCGCGCATCTCGAAGACGGAATTCATCTCCTGCCCGAGCTGCGGGCGCACGCTGTTCGACCTGCAGACGACCACCCAGCGCATCCGGGCGCAGACCGGCCACCTCAAGGGTGTGAAGATCGCCATCATGGGCTGCATCGTGAACGGTCCGGGCGAGATGGCCGACGCGGATTTCGGCTACGTCGGCGGCGCGCCGGGCAAGATCAACCTCTACGTCGGCAAGACCTGCGTGCAGTACAACATCCCGCAGGCCGAGGCCGACGCGCGATTGATCGCGCTGATCCGCGAGCACGGCAAGTGGGCCGATCCGGAGCCGCATCACGCCGCGCGCGCGTGAGCCGGAGCGCCCTGGTTAAGTTTTCCGAGTGAAAATCCGCTCCCCGCACCCCGTGCGATTTGGGCAACAATTTTTTTCGGAAAGTTATGCCCACTTTGGTTGTGAATTACTTGGTGGAAAGTTGGCCTTGAAACGCATTTTGGGATTCACGTTATGGTTGTTTTCACTTTTAAAGACCTTCCTCTCTTCTGTTCTTTGCCGCTTCCGCAGCGCACCATCAGTCCCAGCTCGACTAGGGGTTACACTAGACGCTGACCGTTAGGCTACTTGCGCGAACCGTCTGACGACGTTCGCCGGCCCTCCGGTCATTGACCCATTTTCCCTTGCGAGTCCTGGCCCGTCGGTTCCGTCGCGGAGGTTGTTGCAATGCTCAGCCCGAGAGGTGTGAATAAACCGCCCCTCGCACACCGACCGCCATGCCTTCCGCCTCGCTCCAAGCCAGCCTCTGGGAAACCGTGAAATGCGACCTCAAAGGTCTCTTCCCCGAGGATGTGTTTGCGATGTGGTTCGAGCCCATGGCGTGCATCGAGGCCACCGAGGACACGATCACGCTCGGCGTGCCGAATGATTTCGCGGCGATCTGGATCCACGACAATTACCTCGACCTGATTTCGCAGCGCCTGCGCCTCGCCGCCGGCCGCATGGTCCACGTCAGCCTCAAGAAGCTCGAGAACGGCAACGCCCCGGCGCCCGCGCGCCACGAGCCCGCCCCGCGCCACCGCAACGGCAACGGCACGGCCAAGACCCGCACCGTCCGCTACGACGAGCGCCTCGCCGCCGCCAGCTCGCTCAACCCGCGCAACACCTTCGAGAATTTCGTCGTCGGCCAGAACAACCAGCTGGCGCACGCCGCCGCCCTCGCCGTCGCCCAGGCCCCCGCGCAGGCCTACAACCCCCTCTTCATCCACGGCGCCACCGGGCTGGGCAAGACCCACCTGATGCACGCCATCGGGCACAGCATCCTCCAGCGCAACCCCGAGGCCAAGGTCGCCTACCTCTCCACCGAGAAGTTCACCAACGAATTCATCCACGCCATCCAGGAGAACGCCCTCACGAAGTTCCGCCAGCGCTACCGCCACGTCGACATCCTCCTCATCGACGACGTGCAGTTCCTCGCCGGCAAGGAGCGCATCCAGGAGGAGTTCTTCCACACCTTCAACGACCTCTTCGAGTCGGGTAAACAGATCATCCTCTCCAGCGACCGCCCGGTCACGGAGATCGCCACGCTCGAGTCGCGCCTCGTCTCCCGCTTCCAGTGGGGCCTCGCCGCCGACATCCAGTCGCCCGACCTCGAGACCCGCGTCGCCATCCTCCGCACGAAGGCCGCCACGCTGAAGGTCGACATCCCCGCCTCCGTCCTGGAGTTCATGGCGCAGCACATCGTCAAGAACATCCGCCGGCTCGAGGGCGCGCTCATCAAGATTTCCAGCTACTCCGCCCTCACCGGCAAGCCGCTCGACCTCGCCACCGCGGAGCACCTGCTCAAGGACGTGCTCATGGAGGAGGCCCAGAACCGCCTCAACATCGAGGGCATCCAGAAGCGCGTCGCCGACCATTACCAGATCCGCCACTCGGACATGACGAGCAAGCGCCGGCCCAACGCCATCGCGTTCCCCCGCCAGATCGCCATGTACCTCTGCCGCCAGCTCACCCGCCACTCCCTGCAGGAGATCGGCGAGGCTTTCGGCGGCCGCGACCACGGCACCGTCATCCACGCCATCAAGACCGTGGAAAACATGATGGAGACCGACGACTCCGTGCGCGGCAGCGTGGACTTCCTGAAGGCCCAGCTTTCGAAGTAAGGCGCGGCGCGCGCCGCGCCGCCGGTTGAGCGATGAGAGTTGAGGGTTGAGAGCCAAGGCATCTATTGCATCTTGGTTCCAGAGGGTTGCCTGTTTTGCTCTCTCAACTCTCCGCAAAAACTCTCAACTTTCCTCCGATGACTCTCACGCCCGAACAAAAGCAGACCGTCGCCGCCTGGGTCGCCGCCGGCGACAATCTCTCCGCCGTCCAGAAGAAGCTCGCCGAGCAGTTCAAGCTCTCGCTGACCTACCGCGATGTGCGCTTCCTCGTCGACGACCTCAATCTCGAGCTGAAGGACGCCGCGCCCAAGGTCGACACCTCCGACGTCACCAAGGCGCCCGCCGCTCGCCCCACCGCCCCGGCCGCGGAGAAAAAGGGCCTGATGGACAAATTGAAGGAGAAGGTCGGCCTCGGCGCCGACGACGAGGACGAGTTGCCCAGCGAGGAGAATTTCGCCGGCGAGGACGATGCCGACATCCCCGCCGCTCCGGCGCCCGGCGCCGGCAGCCTCACCGTGGACGTCGACCGCATCGTCCGCCCCGGCGCGGTCGCCAGCGGCTCCGTGACCTTCAGCGACGGCGTCTCCGGCAAGTGGGCGCTCGACCAATACGGCCGCCTGATGCTCGACACCGGCAAGAAGGGCTACCAGCCCTCCCCCGCCGACGTGCAGACCTTCCAGCGCGAACTCAGCGTCCAGCTCCAGCGCCACGGATTTTGAGAAGCAACGGCCCGCGAAGACGCGGGCTCTCCAGCGCGTAGGGCCTCACCTTGCGTGAGGCCTCCGATCCGATGGCTCGACACGAGGTCGAGCCCTACGGCCGATCCCGCCTCGAACGGCACCCTGCGCATTTTGGAGGGCGCAGCTCCCGCTGCGCCGCACAGCCCGTAGGGCCTGGCCCGGTTATTTCATGGAGCCGCAGCGCATGCGTAACCGGGGCGAGACCGCCCCGGCTCCAATCGCAACGGCCCGCAAGGATGTTGGCCCTCCAGTGCGTAGGGCCTCACCTTGCGTGAGGCCTCGATCCGATGGCTCGACACGAGGTCGAGCCCTACGGGCAGCTACGGGCAGCGGAAGGACTCGCCCTACCCACCGGAGGGCTCAGCTCCAGCTGAGCCGTTTCGCCGGGATGAGAAACCGACGAGCCGCGCCCGTCATTGACGGCCCCTCGTCGACGGGTATCCTGCAGCCCACCGGCGGACATGACGCCCGCTGGACCACGTACCCTTACCCCACGGAGGTTTTATGGAAAAGCTGCGTCAGTCGTTTGCCTGGGCCGAGGCGCACCCCAAGGTGTGGCTCGATTGCGTCCGGATCTATCTCGGGATCGGCCTGTTCGTCCGCGGAGTCCTGATCATAACCAACTCGCGCGCCGACTTCATCCAGGAGATGGTCCAGCGCACCGGACAGTCGTGGCTCATCTCGGCCGCTCTGCTGCACTACGTCGCCCTCGCCCACTTCGTCGGCGGCGCGATGCTGACCGTCGGTCTGCTCACGCGCATCGCCGCGGGCGTGCAGGTCCCCGTGCTGATCGGCGCCGTGCTGCTCATCCACCGCACGGAGGGCCTCATGACCGCCGGGCAATCGCTCGAGTTCTCCGCTCTCGTGCTGTTCCTGCTCGTCGTCATCCTCATCGCCGGAGCCGGCCCTCTCTCGGTCGATGGTGACAAGATCGGCGTGCACCACGACGCGGCGCACGGCCATCCCCACTCAGCCTCCGGCCAGCATTTTTAGGAACCCGGCCTCGTCGATCACGGGCACGCCCAGCTCCTGCGCCTTGTCGAGCTTCGAGCCCGCCTCGGCGCCGGCCAGCACGTAGCTGGTCTTCTTGCTGACGCTGCCGCTGACCTTGCCGCCGGCGGCGAGGATCTTCTGCTCCGCCTCCTCGCGCTTCAACGTCGGCAGTGTGCCGGTGAGCACGAGCATCTTGCCCGTGAACACGCCGGCCGTGGCCACCGTCCCTTGCGGGTCGATGCCGAGCTTGCGCAGCTTCGCCAGCAGGCGCTTGCCCGGAGTGCTGGCAAAAAAGTCCAGCGCGCTCGCCGCCACCACCGGGCCGATGTCGGCCGGCATTCCGGCCAGCGGGCCCGCGTCCAGCGCAGCGATCTCGGCCGAAAGCTCGGCATGCAATTTTTCGCGCCGGGCGCGGTCGGCCTCGTCCTTGGGCGGGTTGTTGCGCGCCCGGGGGTTGATCCGGGTGCGCTCCGCGTCGGCCTCGGCCTTCCGGATCACGGCGCGCAGGAGCACCGACTCCGTCAGTTCGGCAAAATTCCGGTGGCGCCGGCCGAGCGCCCGGGCCGTGGTCTCGCCGACATCGGGCACGCTCAGGGCGTAGAGCCATTTCTCTAGCGGCAGGCTGCGCGCGGCCTCGCGGGCGGCGACGACCTTGGTGGCGTTCTTCTCGCCGAAAACGCGCGGCTCCTCGGCTGTGCCGAGATTGAGCGTGGCGAGCGTCTCCAGCGGCACGTCGTAGAGATCGGGCGGATCCTTCACGAGATCGAGCTCGACGAGCTTGGCCGCCACCACGCCGCCGACGCCGTCGATCGCGAGGGCGCGCCGGCTGCAGAAAAATCCCAGCCGGCCCGCGCGCTGGGCGCGGCAGTCGTAGTTCTGGCATTTCCACGCCACGCCCTGCTCCTCCTCGTCGGCGACCTCGACCCGGGCGATCTTGCCGCCGCACACGGGACATTTGCCGCCGACCGCGGCAGAGAGATCGAACTCCTTCGCGCCCCTCGGCCGCTCCTCGGGGAACGACCGGAGCACGGCCGGGATGACCTCGCCGGCTTTCTCGATCTCGACGAGGTCGCCCACGCGGATGTCCTTGCGGCGGATCTCGTCCTCGTTGTGCAGCGTGGCGCGCGCGATGGTGCTGCCGGCGAGCAACACGGGCTCCAGCTCGGCCACCGGGCTGAGGATGCCGGTCTTGCCGACCTGGATCGTGATGGCGTTGAGCCGGGTGCGGGCGGTGTCGGGCTTGTATTTGTAGGCGATGGCCCAGCGCGGCGCCTTGGCGGTCGTCTCCGCCTCGCGCTGCTGGTCGAAGTCGTCGAGCTTCACCACGGCGCCGTCGGTGCCATAGGCGAAGGAGCGCCGGAGCTGGTCGAGCTCGCCGATGGCCGCCCACGCGGCGTCGATGCCCTGCGCCTGCCAGATGCGCTCCACCACCGGGAGTTTCCACGCGCGCAGCTGGGCGTGCAGCCCGGTCTGCGAACGCACGACGGCCGGCTCGCAGTGGCCGAGGCCGTAGAGGACGATGGACAGCTTGCGGCGGGCGACCTCGGCCGTGTCGAGCTGCTTGATCGTGCCGGCGGCGGTGTTGCGCGGGTTGGCGTAGAGCTCCTCGCCGGCGGCGGCGCGCTCGGCGTTGAGGCGCTCGAACTGAGCGGCCGTCAGGTAAATCTCGCCGCGGATCTCGACGCTGTCGGGCACGCGCCCGCCCTTCAGCTCGCGCGGCAGCGCGGCGATGGTGAGGACGTTCGCCGTGACGTCGTCGCCCTTCTCGCCGTCGCCGCGCGTGACGGCGCGCGCGAGGCGGCCCTGCTCGTAGGTCAGGCTGACCGCGAGGCCGTCGATCTTGGGCTCGACCGTGTAGTGCAGGTCGTCGCGGCCGAGCAGCTTGGTGAGGCGGGTGTGGAAGGCGCGCAGCTCGGTCTCGTTGTAGGTGTTGTCGAGGCTGAGCATCCGCTGCCGGTGGGCCACCTGCACGAACCCCTGCGCCCGGTCGTCGCCAACGCGCTGCGTGGGCGACTCGGCGCTGGCGAACTGCGGGAACCGGGCCTCGAGGTCGGCCAGCTCGCGCTTCAGTCCGTCGTAGGCGAAATCGGTGATCTCCGGCTGGGCGTGCCGGTAATAAAGCTCGTCGTGGTGCGCCACCTGCGCGCGCAGGGCGGTGATGCGTTTCTTGGCCTCCGAGGGCGTCATGCCCCCTCAAGTTGAGCGAAACCAAGCCCCGCGTCGCGGAGAAAATTCAGGCAGACAAAGCCAGTTCGGGCGGGATTTTCGCGGATCTTGCAATGACCGCTGCGCCCCCCGTCAGAGCTGGCCCGCCATCCCGCGCCTTGACCGGCTGTGCCATGCAAAGCCGTTTTACACCATGCTTGCCATAAATGAAGTATCGTAGGCAGTGCCATGCATCTCATGCGGCACAGAGATCCAAAGCTTACTATGAAGATTTTCACTCAAACTTCGCAGCTTGCCCTCCGTAGTTCGCTTGCCAAAATCCTGCAAGTAATTGTGCGCGAGGGCCAACGTGCATGCTAGTCTGAACGCAACGCCAGAATCAACCGGCCCCATGTTTGCTACTGCCCTAGCCTCTGTTCGGCAATTTACTAAACCTGTCATTATTTCAATACGACGTTTCGACGGGACCGTTGAATGTGGAATCGGCGCGTTTGTTTTATTGAATGACCAAGGATGGATTGCCACTGCCGCTCATCTGTTCGACGCAAGCACGGAAAAGGAGAAGCACGATAAGGATGTTTTGGAATACAACGCCAAGCGCGCGGCAATAGAAAGCAACACGAAGCTATTCCCCAAGCAGAAGGCTAGAGAGCTGGCAAATTTGCGCCCGGATCCAAAGTGGATCACCGACCTTGCCTATTGGTGGGCGAAGGACTCGCATAAGATTCAAGTTTGTCACTTCCTGAAAAATGCCGACATCGCTGTAGCTCAACTCGGCGGATTTCAGGCTGCGGACCACAAAGTGTATCCCAAACTCATGAATCCCACGGGAATGAAACCGGGCACCAGCGTGTGTCGTTTGGGCTACCCGTTTCACAACGCGACTGCGGTATTCGATGAATCCCAAAAGGTCTTTCAGATAGCTGCTAGCGTTTTCCCGATACCAGAATTCCCCAACGAAGGTATCTTCACCAGACATTTGCTAATTCAGACACCAACAGGCATCACGAATCTAAAGCTAATCGAAACTTCGTCGCCTGGATTAAGAGGTCAAAGCGGGGGACCTATTTTCGATCAATATGGCAATCTTTGGGGAATCCAAAGTAGGACAGAGCATTTGCCTTTAGGATTTTCGCCGTCGGTTGTTGTAGGCGGCAAGAATGTAGTCGAACACCAGTTCATGCACGTGGGCAGAGGCTATCATGTTGAAACACTCATCGGAGTTCTCAAGGAGAAGGGTGTTCCATTCGCACAATGTGCCTAAGCAGGGCACACACAGATTTGCCCCTGTGCACCTCGGGGAAAGTGGTCGGGCTGGTGAGATTCGAACTCACGACCTCTTGCACCCCATGCAAGCGCGCTACCAGGCTACGCTACAGCCCGATGATCCATCGGAAGGGCGAAGAAGCCCCATGCCCCGCCGCGAGGCAAGCCCTTTTCTTGGGCAAAAAATCCCGGCAGGGCTTACCCACGAAACACACGAATGACACGAAAGCTGGCCGACTGGGCAAGTGCCCGGCTGTGAGTTCCGCCAATTCGTGTTTTTCGTGTGTTTCGTGGGCAACCTGCTGCCTTGGCCGGGTTGATCCAGTTGCCCCGGGGTTGACCTGACGGCGGCTTCGCCGCCAATTTCGGGCCATGCTGCGCGCGCTCAAACCCTGGCTGCCGGTCGTCCTCTGGATGGGCGTGATTTTCGCCGTGTCCACGGACTTGGGCAGCTACCAGCACACGTCGCGCTTCATCGGGCCGCTGCTGCGCTGGCTGATCCCGGACATCTCCCCGGAGGCGGTCCGGCAGGTGCAGTTCCTCGTGCGCAAGGCGGCGCACTTCACCGAGTATGCGATCCTCGCCCTGCTGGCGCGGCGCGCGGCCGGACATTCTCTCCGCGTCGCGGAAACCCATCGCCATGTCCGGGCGGCCGGCCTGGCGCTGCTGATCGCGGCGGGGTATGCGGCAACGGACGAGTGGCACCAGTCGTTCGTGCCCAGCCGGACGGCCTCGCCGACCGATGTGCTGATCGACACCACGGGCGCGGGCGCGGCGCTCGCGGCCGCGCTGCTTTGGCGGAAATGGCGTGCCACCCGTAGCGCCCGGCGCCAACCCGAGTGAAACGCCGTCCCTCACTCGCCCATGCACGGCCAGCCTCGTCCCTTGCTCCGGGCAGGCGAAGGATGGCGTCCCCGGCGTGACTCGAACACGCGACCATCGGTTTAGAAAACCGATGCTCTATCCAGCTGAGCTACGGGGACGTAACCGGCTCCAATCGCCGCAAAATGCCGCGTCAGGGCCGCAGTGCAAGCCCGCGGAGGGGGCCGCCGGGCTCGCCTACCCTTGGCGGGCTACCGCCGGCGCCCGGTGGGCTATGGCGTGACGAGTCGGCGCGGCAGCCTTCGCCAGGGGTATCGTAAGAGGCTCTTTCAAAACCCCTGAGTGGCGGGTAACTTTAATTCGGCAACGCGGGAACTTCGCGCGGGCCGGGGGTCGCAAGCGGGATGCCTTCGCTCCCGATGATCTTCGTGCAATTGCAGCGGCAACTCTTCCCGTTGCT
>JACPIS010000021.1 GCA_016187925.1 Opitutia bacterium
GACCTCGGCAAGGCCAAGCGCATCACCGTCGACAAGGAGAACACCACCATCGTCGAGGGCGGCGGCAAGTCGTCCGAGATCCAGGGCCGCGTGAAGCAGATCCGCCGCCAGATCGACGAGACCACCAGCGACTACGACCGCGAGAAGCTCCAGGAGCGCCTCGCCAAGCTCGCCGGCGGTGTCGCCGTCATCAATGTCGGCGCCGCCACCGAGGCCGAGATGAAGGAGAAGAAGGCCCGCGTCGAGGACGCCCTCCACGCGACCCGCGCGGCCGTGGAAGAGGGTATCGTCGCCGGCGGCGGCGTCGCGCTCCTCCGCACCGCCAAGGCCATCGAGGCCCTCAAGCTCGAGGGCGACGAGGCCATCGGCGCCCAGATCGTGCGCCGCGCCATCGAGCACCCGCTGAAGCAACTCTGCTTCAACGCCGGCGTCGACGGCGGCGTCGTCGTCAAGGAAGTCCTCGGCGGCCAGGGTAACTCACCCGCACCGCCCTGCAGAACGCCGCGTCCATCTCGGGCCTGCTGCTCACCACCGAGTGCATGATCACGGAGATTCCTGAGAAGGAAAAGGCCCCCGCCATGCCCCCCGGCGGCGGCATGGGCGGCATGGACTACTGAGTCCGATGAGCCCGAGACCCTCCAGTCTCAGCTAAAACTTCGAGGCGCCTTCCCCGACGGGAAGGCGCCTTTTTTCGAACAACTTCAATGAGCTAAGTTTAGATTTATGTCTAAAGGCCTAGGCGAAACTCGACGCTACATCGAGTGTTCGATTTTCGTGCTGGTGTGGATGGCGGCTGGCTCGCTTTTCAAACTCGGTGGTTCAGGGTATTTGTTGCTGGGTGTGCCCCTGGTTGTCGCCTTTCAGCTGCTGATAGCCCGTCGTCCCCTCCGCCAACTCTGGGCGCGCGATCCTGGGTCTTTTCGGATGGACTTTAAGACGCTCTTGATGGCGTTGACGTTGATTAGCGTGCCAGTTTTGGCGCTCTTTTTTCAAGTCCGGCAGTATGGATCTATGCTTGTGGTGATCGCTGTTGGAGCGATTCCTTGTGCATTCGCGTTGCGTCACCAGCACGTTGCGAAGCTACGTCACGCGTTTCCAAGCTTCGGAATGGCAATAGTGGTCGGATGTGCGGTGTTCGCCTCATTCGCGATCTGGGATGGTCGCTCACCGGGTATGGGCCTGGCGAAACTGCCCATCTTCTTTACCGACGTAGTCTGCCTCACGCTCGCGGGGTTTGTCGTCGAAGAGGTCGTTTTCCGTGGAGCCCTTGATAGTCACTTAGTCCCTGCTCAAGGCACTAGTTTCCAACCATGGGTTTCGGCTATTTTTGTATCATTCCTATGGGGGATATGGCATTTGCCATTAACCTTTCTCTACCCGTCTCGAGAGGTAGGTTTCTTAGCGTTGGCAATCTTCATAAATATTCTTTGGGGCGTTCCGCTTTCATTCTGCTGGCGGAAAAGTGGCACGTTGCTGCTGCCAAGTGTGGTCCACGCCCTTTGTGATAGCTATCGCAACGCCCTCATGTAGGGCCGGAAAAGGGGGCAGGCTCAGGGTAGCC
Organism: Opitutia bacterium; assembly: GCA_016187925.1. Taxonomy (GTDB): domain Bacteria; phylum Verrucomicrobiota; class Verrucomicrobiia; order Opitutales; family Opitutaceae; genus Didemnitutus. Next base: position 1,562 of record JACPIS010000021.1, read on the forward strand.
GTCGTGATCGGGGCCGAAAAAGGGGAGAGGCCGAAAATGGGGTCATACTTTTGCCATTAGCCGATTGAAAAACCGATCACTCTCCCGTCTTGCTTTGAGTCGAGACTGCCTTGGCCGACTGTCTCGGCTCGTCGGGACGACTCACCCTACCTGTGGGCTGAAGGGGGCAGGTCGCGGATGTGGATGTCAGATTCACGCCGGACCCGAACGAATCGATTCTTGCGAGAAAGGGGCCGCGGAGTGGGGTGCCATCATGAAGCCGAGCGTTATCGCGGTTGATCCCGAGATCATGAGCGGGGGAAACTGAAAACGGGTCAGGCCGCGGATGTTGATGTCCCAGCCGCGTTGGGCCAGGTCGGATCGACCCGGACAGTCGAAGCGCGGAACCGGGAGTTGGCGGAGCGGACCGATCTCGTCACAGAGCGCACCGAGGGGGCACAGAGTCCACCGAGTCGAACCCCCGTGCTCTCTCGGTTTCTTCTTTCGTGTCGTTCGTGTGTTTTGTGGTGGCCACTGGCTCGTCGGAACCAGCCGACTTGCCCTGCCTTGGGGTCTCATCCGTGTCCCTTCGTGCAATCCGTGGTCAAAAATGTTTGGAGGCGAATCGTCCGATCTTGGTCGAGGCGCGGGGTCACTTCGGCAGGGCGTCCAGCGTGCACGCGCCGGTCTTCCGGTCTATGTTCTTCGGGCTCCAGTCGCAGTCTGCGGTGCTCGGTCGTCTGACTCCCGGTCGTCTTCGCCGCCCGAAAAAACCAGCGCAAGGCCTCGCGCACTGGGCCCGTGCGCAAGCGCTCCTGTTTTTCGACATACTGCTTGGCCAGCAAGACGGTGGCCGGAGCATGCTGCGTTTTGCAGTGTTTCAGAAAAGTGATGACCTCACGGGTGTAGGCCACCTCGCCAGCGCTGCTCAGGCCGGCCTTCGCCAAAGCCTGCTTCCAATCGGGAAATGATACGGGCCGGTTGTCCATCACGCGGCCCGTGTGTCCAGTCGAGTTGAGCTTTACGCCGGTAAAAATCAACGCGCAAAAAACTCAACCGGCAAAAATCGAGTGTTGATTTCCAGCGGCTTATCGAGCCTCATTCGCTCGCGGGCCACAATGTTGTTATCATCAACTCAGTTGAGCTGAATATACTGATCGCCGGAAGAAAGCAGATGCCAGCGCACGCCTCCAGAATTCCCGAACTTCGTCCGCTATCGGAGCAAGAGCGCACGCTGCTTCGCTGGATGGTCGAGCAAAATTCGGGTGTCGGTTCGGACTTATTGGCACAGCTTGATCACGCGACGGTCGCCGCTCGGTGCGGTTGTGGATGTGCGAGCATCGATCTCGCCGTCGATGGCGCTGAAGAAGACAAGAAAGAGCCCATGGATTTGATCGGGGATTACGCGTGGAGGACGAAAGCCGGCAATTTGTGCGGTGCCTATTTGTTCACGCGTCGAGGTCATCTCGCCGGTCTTGATCTGTGGAGCATCGATGGCGCAGAGACGCCGTCCGCACTGCCAGCGATTGAATCGCTCTCCGCGTTTGCTCACGTTCAGAAGGGCGATCCAGCCGGCACAGACAACTCCGGGGCTGCGCCCCGTCGTGTCTGACCTCAATCGTTCGGCAAAAGATATGCCCAAATCTCCAAAGCCAAAGTTCTGGTCGGGTGCGAGTCTACGCATACATGATGCGCCCGAACTGCACGACGAGATCAGCGCACGACTTGGCCCGCCATCAGCGTCCCACAAGAAAGGAGAGCTGCGTTCACCGACATCCAAGCGTCCATGGCCAAACGATATTTGGATGAAGGATTCCCCGTTGCCAGAAAGACGAGACATTGGTGAGCACCTTGCGTGGATTGCGAAGTTCGCGCGACCACACTCTGCATATTTGCGACGGCTTATTCGCCGCGGCGCACGCATAGATATTTATCTGAGTTACCGCTGCGACCATGATCATTGCGGCATTGGCCTTGCCCCGGAGCATCTGGAGATTTTTACCCGCCTCGGGATTCGCATGGAAGTTTCCATTCTGACGGATGACCTCTAGCGAAGAAGCAAGGAGGCCGAACAAGCGGCCAGAGCCAATGGCGGTGCTGCGCACCGCCATGGCTCATCACTGAACGTTCGGCGGAAAATAGGAACCCTCCCCATGTCTATCGCATTATTCGTATCGGTCCTCCTGAACCTGATCGTCGCAGGTCTTGTTCTCTACTTTAAGGAGAGCATCAAGGCCGTCGTCGATTATCGGAAGAAGAAGGCGCTTGCCGACTATCAGATGGATTTGGAGGAGCTTGCCGCGAGAAGAAGGAAAGCGCAGTTGGTGGCTGAGTTGTTTTCCCGTCGCTTTAACAAGCCGGACGAAGTGTATGAATTCGAAAAGCTGAATTGGGAGCTGGCGCTAGTTTTGCCGAAAGATTTGGTCTGCCTGATCACGACGAAGCTCGTAGAGAAGAACGACAAGTTTTCAGCGATGGAAGTTCTCGTCGCGATCCGCGAGCGCCTCGGCATTAAGGATGGGCTCGAGGCGCAGAATATCGCCTACACGAAATTAGGAGAGAGCCGAACCAAACCGCCAGAGAACAACGCGCGGGATGTGACCTAAATCGTATGTGCCTTCTCCGCTCAGCATTTTCCGTAGCTCAAAAGGGCTCACTCCACGCTCGCCCGCGCGTGTCTCATCGGTAGCGATCGGCGGAAGATGAAAGCAGGCACAAGAGTTCAATTGCAGACCTTTGATGGCATGGCCGCTTCAAAGAAGAAGGTGCTAGCAGCCGAAGACTATTGGCGTTTGGTTGGCCGGGCCGGCGCCGTTGTAGATTCGCCGGAAGAGAGGAGCGCTTTCCCGGATGCTGGTCCTGACGCTCGTGTGTGCGTTCGCTTTGACGACGATCTGAAGGCATTGGGCCTCGAAGCTCACAATCGAATCCCGAATAGTTTGTGGGTCCGAACATCCGATCTCAGTTCGCAGAAGAGAGCCGATCCAGACCGCCAGAGAACAACGCGCGGGATGTGACCTAAATCGTATGCTCCATCTCCGCTCAGCATTTTCCGCAGTTCAAAAGGGCTCACTCCACGCTCGCCCGCGCGTGTCTCATCGGTGACGATCGGCGGAAGAAAGATGAAGATCTCGAAGATTGTTTACTGGTTGGCGCTTGCCTGTCTCGGCTACTACACGGTCCGCAGCGTCATCGTTGGCGGTTCCGGAATGATCGTCGGTCGTGTGCTCGCCATCGCGCTCTGGTCATTCCTCACATGGATGCTGTTCCGCCGGCCGAAGGCATGGGGCTTGGGTGTCGGCATCTTCATGCTTCTTACCGTCGCCATTCAGCTTGGACTTTGGCGGCTGGCAGTGACTAGCCCGAAGAAAGAGGAGCTAGGTTTGGACGATAGCTGGCTTTCATTCGGATCGTCGGTTTCCCCGCTGATCCTCGGCGGCATATTTAGCATCAGCCTCCGTTGGCTGGCTCCCCAAGAGGCCGATCCAGCCGGCACAGACAACGACCGGGCTGCGCCCGGTCGTGTCTGACCTCAGTCGATCGGCGGAAGATGAATTGCATTCCGATACTCATCGTAGCCCTTGCCGCGCTTCCTGCGTGCTCAAAGAAAGAAGCACCGACCGAGGCGGTGGTCAGAAATGAGGATCCTCCATTTTTCGTTAATCCCAAGTTCACTGGCGGTCCATCGGTGATGACGGCCGCTCGCAAAATTTTCCCAGAAAGTAGTCAGATCGACCTGCGGGACTTTTGGACGAGCGCCGATGGCACCCACGAATTCGTGGTTTTCTTCGTAGGTCGGGAAATCAAAGGAGGGTTTGAGGGCATGTATTGGCGCTATCTGGCATTCGCTAAGAAGAAGAGCGACCGAGATTGGGCTAGTGCTCGAATTTTCGACTTACCCGATAATCGCTTCGGGCCGCTTGATCGTTCGCTGGCGTGGCTTGAGCAGAATGCGAAAGAGCTGAAAGCGCCGATCCAGATGTCAGAGCCAACGTCCGGGCTGGCGCCCGGACGTGGCTCACCATAGACGATCGGCGGAAGAAAGATGAAGATGCTGCGCTCACTCGTAGGAGATCAGTTCGCGAAGGAGGTCCATCTGGATCGCCCTCCGCGGACCATTGGTGAGCGCGTGTTTCGCTTCTCGGTCTATTTTTTCATCGTGAGCAGTATCCTTGGCGGATTGGCCGAGTTTGCAGGTGTCGATAAGAAGATTGGCGAAAGCATGGGATTCCTGATGTGGCCTTTCTCGGTGCTGTTCATGTTTTCGTTCATTTACATGCTGGCCTTCGCCTATGTTCGGTATGTCCGTCCTCAGAAAGTCCGGCGGTCTAGTGATTCGTCCGTAAGCGGAGAGCCGATCCAGTCAGCCACAGACCAACGCCCTTGATCTCACCTGAATCGCTGATGATATCTTCGCTCAACATGGCCCAGTTATTCAAAAGAGACGGCTCGCCCGCCCGGCGGAAACTGAAAACGGGTCAGGCCGCGGATGTTGATGTTCCAGCCGCGTTGGGCCAGGTCGGATCGACCCGGACAGTCGAAGCGCGGAACCGGGAGTTGGCGGAGCGGACCGATCTCGTCACAGAGCGTACCGAGATGGCGCAGTGTCCACCGAGATCATCCTCTGTGTGCTCCGTGCCCCTCCTGACTTTCTCCGTGACGAGCTACGCCTCTGCCATCCGGGTTCATCCGGGCGGACGCGGCGAGGGCGCCGCGTCTCCAAGGTCTATTCGTGCCGGCCGGTCCAGTAGAGTGGGTGCCGCTTGCTGTGGCTGATGGACAGAATTTCCAATTCTTCGCCGGCGATCTTTTCCCAATAGTAGAAAGCGTAGGGGAAGCGGCGGAGCAGCCCTCGGCGGACATCTTGATCGATCACCCGCCAGCGATGGGGAAATTGCCGCAGGTCGGCGACCGCTTCGTCCACCGCAGCGATGAAATCCGCGCCCAGGCCCGGGCGCTGGTTTTCGTGGTAACAGGCGGCCTCGGAGAATTCCCGCTCCGCTTCGGGATGCAGGACAACCCTCATCGTGCCGGGTTCAGCGCGGCCCGGGCGGCGGCTTGCGCCTGCTCGTAGGGACGGCTGACCACTTGGCCCGTGGTGGATTGCTTTTTGCGTTCAAGCGCGACTTGCAGCGCCGGATCCTCCCGCTCGGCTTTGAGCATAAAGGCGGAAACCTCGGCGAAGCCCTCCGGGGGCAGGCCCTTGATTTCGGCGATGATCTCGGCGGCTTTCATGGCGGGAACATCATCCACCGCGCCCGGAAAATCAACCCCGCTTTGGGCCCAGAAAACAGGTCAGGCCGCGGATGGTGATGTCCCGGGCGCGTTGAGCCCGGTCGGATCGACCCGGACAGTCGAAGCGCGGAACCGGGAGTTGGCGGAGCGGACCGATCTCGTCACAGAGCGCACCGAGGGGCACAGAGTCCACCGAGTCGAACCCCCGTGCGCTCTCGGTTTCTACTTTCGTGTCGTTCGTGTGTTTTGTGGTGGCCACTGGCTCGTCGGAACCAGCCGACTTGCCCTGCCTTGGGGTTTCATCCGTGTCCCTCCGTGCAATCCGCGGGCAAGAAGATTTGAGGCGAATCGTCCGATCTTGGTCGAGGAGCGGGGTCACTTCGGCAGGGCGTCCATCGCTTCGCGCCAGAATTCGCGGAACTTCCGCAGGCGGTCCTTCTTTTCCTGATCGAGGTTGGGGTCGTTGAGCTGCAGGTCGAGGCACTCCATCAGGCGCGGGTCCGTCGCCTTGAGGTCGTCCTTCAGCGTGCGGAGCAGGTCTTCGACCGGCTCCCGCAGGTTTGGCGGCACTTTGCCGAACAGCCCCGTGGCCGACGTGCCGCCCTTGCCCGGCCCGAAGAGGCCGTTGCCCGTCGCGTCGATCATCTGCTCGATGGCGTGCAGTTTTTCCATGAAGCCGAGGATCGCGTCGGCGCTGCACTCGCCGAGTTGCAAACCGTGCTTGAGCTCTTGGAACGCGTTGACGACTCCGACGGCGGCCTGCCCCACGCCCACGGCGCGGCGGGCCGATTCCTCCACGGCCTTCTTCGTTTGCTCGGCGGATTTTTTGCTGTCGGGCGCGCAGGCGAACATCGCCACGACCAAGGCGATCAGCGCGATGACGATGGCCAGTTCGACCAGACCAAAGCCGCGGTTGGAGGCCAGGCGGCGGGAAACGGTGGGAGTTTTCATGTCGTGGTTCAGGGGAGAGAAATGTCCGCCCAGACGCAGGCGTGGTCGGAGGCTTCGTTCTGCGGGCCGGTGACCTGCGAGAAGTGCGCCTCGTTTTTCACCAGCATGCCGCGGCGCTCGATGCCGACGGCCTGGATGGCGGCGAAGACCGGGTCGGACACGAGCAGGTAGTCGAGCTGCTGCTTGCCGCTGTGGTAGGTCCAGCGCGGCTGGTTCGCAAAACCGGCCCAATCGAACACGTCGTGCAGGCGCGGCACGGCGAGCAGCGGCTTCAGCGAGGCGTTCTTCGGGTCGGCGTTGAAGTCGCCCGCGACCACCACCCAGTCCTTCTTCAGATCGTAGCGGGCGAGGATCTCGCGCACGCGCGTCGTCTGCTTGAGGCGGCGGGCGTCGTTGCCCTGCGGCGTGCCGTAGCCCTGGCTCTTGAAGTGGTTGGCGAGCCACCAGAGCGTCTTGTTGCCGGGCAGGGCGATCTCGTACTCGGGGCAGTCGCGGCTGAAGATCGTGTGCGCATGGCCGGCCTTGTCCTTGTAACTGTCGTCCACGTGGCTGCGCACCGAGCGGATTTCGTGGCGGCTGTAGAGCCCGACGTCGATGCCGCGCGGGTCGTTGCCGTCGACGAGCAGCGTGTGCGGGAAATCGCCATGCTGCGGCTTGAGCACCTGGTCGTTGAAACGCTCCAGCGCCGGCCGGCTCTCGGCCTCGACCACGCCGAGGAGGTCGGCCTGCACGGCGGCGATGACACGGCCGGTGTTGCGCGTCGCCTCGTCGTCCACGCTCTCGCTCGTGAGTTCGACCCAGCCGATCCAGTCGCCGCGGCCCGCCACTTTCAGGCTGAGAACCTTCTGTTTGCTGACCGAGAAGAGTTTTCCCTTGGCCTGGTTCAGGTCGAACCACGGGTTGCCCTTGCCGCTGGCGAAACCGTATTTCGTGAGCAGGGCGACGATGGCCTGGCCGGTCGACCCGGTGTAGTTGTCGCGGGCGAGCAGAGTGGTGAGCTGGTCGATGTCTTCGAGGACCGGCTTGGCTTCGGCGGAAAATCCGGCGAGCTGCAGGAGCTTGGGCCGGCGGAACAGATTGTTCAGGTTGTACGTGGCGATGCGCAGTTTCATGGCGTGGGGAGGGGAGGGCGCGAGTATAGCGCCTGGAGCCCCTCGACCGAGCGGGCGAATCACCTGAAATTAGGTCGTGGGCCTTGGCTGCGGCCGTTCGCCGGGCGCTGCAGCCCCGGTGCGCTGAGCGGTTGGCCTTTTGAGTCGACGCCGTTTGACGCGCGGCTAGCGTCCGCCCGTTGCCCGGGGCCAGGGCAGAAGAAAGGCCCCATGAAACCCACGATGTCTCGCGCGCTGTTCGGCGCGCTTCTTTTCAGCGTCGCGTTCGCCGCGGCATTGCCCGCCCAGGAACGTCTCACGCCGGAGCAGGCCCGCGGCCGGGCGGAGTCGCTCCGCGCGGAGATCGCGCACCACGACGAACTCTACTTCAAGCGATCCGCCCCGGAGATCAGCGATGCCGCCTACGACCGGTTGAAGCGCGAGCTTGCGGCGCTGGAGCGGGAGTATTCCGCGCTGGCCACCGGCGATGCGGCGCCGGGCGACGACCGCACGGGCGGTTTCCCCACGCTGCGGCACCGCACCCGCATGCTCGGGCTCGCCAAGACCTACACCGAGGCGGAGCTGCGCGCCTTCCTCGCGCAGGCGCGGCGGCAGGCGGGCGCCGCGGCGGTCGGCTTTGTCATCGAACCGAAGTTCGACGGTCTCGCCATCAGCGTCACCTATGAACGCGGGCAACTCGTGCGCGCCGTCACGCGCGGCGACGGCACCGAGGGCGATGACGTGACGGCGAACTTTCTCGCGCTGTGCGCCGTGCCGCGCCGTCTGGCATCCGCGGTGGCCGTGCCGGAGGTCATCGAGCTGCGCGGGGAAGTCTTCATGACCTACGCCGAGTTCCGGCGCATCAACGCCGAGGCGGCGGCTGCGGGCGGCGAGCCGTTCGCCCATCCGCGCAATCTCGCCGCGGGCACGCTGAAGCAGCAAGCGGCCGGCAGTCCGCACCGGCAGTTGGAGGTGGTTTTCTACGGCTGGGGCGCCGTCGAACCGGCGGCGCTCGCGCCCGCGTCGCAACAGGACTTGCACCGGCTGATCCGCGCGTGGGGCCTGCCCGGAGTGGAGGACGCCCGCCTGGGCGAAACCGACGACGCCGTCTGGCGGGCCGTGCAGGAGTTCGGCGCGAAGCGGGCCAAATGGCCGTTTCCGACCGACGGGGCGGTGGTGAAGGTCGATGCGGTCGCGCTGCGCAGCCGCTTGGGCGAGACCGGCGATGTGCCGCGCTGGGCCGTCGCCTACAAGTTTCCACCCGACCAAGCCGTCACCCGGGTGCTCGGCATCACCTTGCAGATCGGCCGCACCGGTGCGCTCACGCCGGTGGCGGAGCTCGAGCCGGTGAAGCTCGGCGGCTCCGTGATCCGGCGTGTGTCGCTGCACAATCGCGACGAGATCGCCCGGCGCGACATCCGGGTCGGCGATTTTGTCCGCATCGAGAAAGCCGGGGAGATCATTCCCGCCGTCGTCGGCGTGGACAAAGACCGGCGTCCGTCCGGCGCGGGCCCGTTTGTGTTTCCCGTGGAATGTCCGTCCTGCCGCACGCGGCTGGCCGCGGAGGCCGGGGTGAGCGCGGTGCGCTGTCCGAACCGCGCGTGCCCGGCGCAGGTGCAGCGGCGACTCGAATACTTCGCGTCAGATGATTGCGCCGACCTGGCGGGCTTCGGCCCGGGCGTGATTGCGAAGCTGGTCGACCAACGGCTGGTTCGCGAGCCGGCCGATCTGTTCGGACTGGAGCCGGCCCGCTTGAAGACGACGGTCGGCGAGAAAACGGCGGCCAAACTGCTCGCGGCGGCGGCGCAGGGGCGCGCCCGCGAGCATTGGCGCTTCGTCCTCGGGCTCGGGGTCGCCGGGGTGGGGCCGGCGTCGGCGAAGGCGGTGGCCCGGCGTTTTCCCGACCTCGCGGCGCTGTCGCAGGCGGCGACGGCGGACTGGCTCGATGCATCCGGGGCGAGCTCGCGCGTGCCCGGGCTCAGCGACGAGGCCGCGCGCGCCTGGGCGGAGTTTCTGGCGGTGCCCGACAATCGGGCGACTGTGGAGCGCCTGCATGCCGCGATCCATATCCGCTGACGAAGCGGGCTGGCGCTGGCGCCGGGTTTCGTTTTCTCTGGAGGCATGGAAGTCGTCTTTCTCGGCACGGGCACGTCGCAGGGCGTGCCGATGATCGCCTGCAATTGCGCGGTCTGCACCTCCGCCGACGCGCGCAACCGGCGCACGCGGGCGAGCATCCATGTCGTGATGGACGGCCTGCACGTGCAGGTCGACGCCACGCCGGAATTCCGGGTCCAGTGCCTGAGGGAGAAGATCGAGCAGCTCGACGTCTTCATCCTGACACACGGTCACGCCGATCACATCACCGGCATGGACGACCTCCGGCGCTTCTGCGACCTGATCGGCGGCCAGGCGCTGACGGTTTACACGACCGATGAAGGCAAGGCGCGCGTGTTGTCGGTTTTCCCCTACACGATCGCCGAGCGTCCGGTCTCGAAGGGCTACGCCGCTTTCAAGCTCGCCGACATGCCGCCCGCGCTCGAATTTCCGCAGGGCACCATCCGCTCCACGCTGCTGCCCCACGGCGGCATCAACACGCTCGGGCTGGTCTTCGAAGAGCGGTCGTCGGGGAAAAAGTTCGTCTATTACAACGACTGCAAGTGCGTGCCGCCCGAAGCCGTCGCGCTGGCCAAGGCCGCCGAGGTTGTCGTGCTCGACGGCCTGCGGGTCGAGCCGCACCCGTCGCACATGAACATCGCGGAAGCGTGCGCCGCCGCGACCGAGATCGGCGCGCCGACGACCTACCTCACGCACCTCACGCACGGCGTCGACCATGAGACGTGGAGCCGTCGACTCGCCACTGAGCATCCGGGCGTGCTGCTCGCCTACGACGGCCTGCGCCTGAAGCTCTAGCCGGTCCGGATTGTTTCATTCACCGTGGGTCCGATACCGCGGAGATCGTTCCGGCTTGGTCTCGTTGTAGGAGCCTGCTGGCAGGCGATAGGGGACGCGCGCCGACGGATCGTGCGCTGAATCGCCTGCAAGCAGGCTCCTACAAATATGAAAACAAGGGGAGGCAAGTTGAGATGGCGCGGGTTCGATCCAATGCCCCGGAGATATTTACGGAGACGCGGCGCCCCCGCTGCGTTTTCACTTGGAAACCGGGATGGGGGCGTCCCGGCTCCAGTCGCTTCCTCGCGTACCAGCCTCGGTTTGCGTCATATCTAACCGAAGGAAGAAAAGTCGCTTGCTTAATTCCCACTAATCTAATGTAGATTAAGCCAGTATCCGTATATGAAGCTCTCCAAACGCGGCGAATACGCCCTCCGCTCGCTGATCAACCTCGGCATCGCCGCCAAGGTCCAGCGACCGCTCTTGCGCGTGACGGAGCTCGCCAAGGCGGAGGACCTGCCGGTCAAGTTTCTGGAGCAGGTGATGCAGCAGCTCCGCGAGGCCGGTTTCGTGGAGAGCGTCCGCGGCAAGCACGGCGGCTACCGCCTCGCCCAGCCCGCGGCCAAGATCACCATCGGCGCGGTCGTGCGGCTGATCGATGGCCCGCTGGCGCCCATCGGCTGCGTCAGCCAGACCGCCTACGAGCCGTGCAACTGCCCGGACGAGGCGCATTGCGGCCTGCGTATGCTCATGCTCGACGTGCGCAACGCCATCGCCGCCATCCTCGACCGCTACACGCTCGCCGACGTCGTCGAGGTGACCACGCGCAAGCTGACCACCAGCGGCCTGCCGCTGCCGTTCAGCCAGCCGGCCGCGGTGCCCGCCGTCCGTCGCCCGCGCACCGCCGGCGCGCGCAAGCCTTTCACCAGTCCCACCGAAGGGGTCGTCCACCAACTTCTCGGAGATTACGCCATATGAGCAAAGTCGTTCCCCCTTCCCCCGACACCGTGCCGCCGGAGTGGCTGCGCGTCGTCCAGCAAAAGGTCGAATCCCTGCGCTTCGGCGTGGTGCAACTCGTCGTCCACGACGGGCGCGTCACGCAGATCGAGCGCACCGAGAAGACCCGGCTCGCCGGCGCCGGCGGCCGCGAAAACACCGACTGATTTTCCGCTCCGCCCACCGCACCCGCGGAGGCGGCCACACCGACCCAACCCAGCCCATCGCAACCGACTGACCCGACCACGGGAAGTTCCCATGACGACCATCCAGACCCACCTCCATGAGGAACTCCTCACTCTTGAAACCCGCCCCGGCGCTCGCGGCCGCACTGGCGCTCCTGTCCGTCTTCCCGCCGCTCCTCCGCGCCGCTGAGGGCGACGATCTGAAACTGCTGCGCGAGCAGCTCCACGCCCTCGAACAGAAGATCCTCGTGCTCGAACGCAAACAAGAGCTCCGCGACGATGACTCCGCCGCCGCCGCCAAGGCCGCCGCGAAGGTCACCGTCAACGACAAGGGCTTCACGCTCGCCTCGGCCGACGGCGCCAACTCGCTCCGGCTGCGCGGCCTCGTGCAGCTCGATGCGCGGACTTTCTTCAACGACAACGGCATCACCAACAATGCCTTTGTGCTGCGCCGCGCGCGGCTCATCGCCGAAGGCACGTTCGCCAAGAATTTCAACTTCCAGCTCGTGCCCGAGTTCGGTGGCAGCAGCGTCAGCCTCGTCGACGCCACGCTCGGCGTGAACGTTTCGAAGGAACTTCAGTTCAAGTTCGGCCGCCAGAAGTCGCCGGTCGGCCTCGAGCTGCTCCAGTCCGACTCGTGGACGTTCTTCAACGAGCGTTCACTTGTCACCAACCTCGTGCCCAACCGCGACGCCGGTGTGCTCGCCACGGGTGACCTGCTCGGCGGGCGCGTCAACTACTCCGTCGGCCTCTTCGGCGGCGTGGCCGATGCCGCCAGCACCACCAACACGGATTTCGACAACGAGAAGGAGGCCGTCGCGCGCGTGTTCGTCTCGCCCTTCAAGGACGCCGCCGGCTCGCCCGTGCAGGGTCTCTCCTTCGGTGTTGCGGTCAGCACCGGCCGCGCGAAGACCGCCTCCGGCCGTACCAGCGGCTACCGGACCGACGGCCAGCAGACGTTCTTCAGCTACGCCACCACGACCATCGCCGACGGCCAGAACTGGCGCGTCGCGCCGCAATTCAACTACCGCTACGGCTCCTTCGGCGCGCTCGGCGAGTATGTCGTCTCCACGGTGAACGTCCGCCCGAGTGCGACCGGCCCGAAGCGCGAGTTGCAGAACAAAGCCTGGCAGCTCTCCGCGGGCTACGTGCTCACGGGCGAGGACTCGTCCTACAACGGCGTGGTGCCGCGCTCGAACTTCGATTTCGCCGCCGGCACCTGGGGCGCGGTCGAGGTCGCCGCGCGCTACGCCAACCTGCGCATCGATGACGGCGCCTTCCCGGTCTACGCCTCCGCCGCCAGCAACGCCAATGAGGCCACCTCGCTCGGCCTCGGCCTGAACTGGTATCTCAGCAAGACGGTCCGCTTCACCTTCGACTTCTACCAGACGCAGTTTGGCTTCGCGCCCGGCGCTCCCGCCGTGTCCAATGCGCCGGTCCTGCGGCAGGACGAGCGCGCACTTATCACGCGTTTCCAAGTCTCATTCTAAATTTTTCCCGCGACATTCAGTCATGAAACTTTCCACCCTTTTTCTCGCGGCACTCTCTCTCGCCGCTGGCGCGCTGGCCCCGGCGAAAACCGTCGAGCTGCTCAACGTCTCCTACGATCCCACGCGCGAACTCTACGCGGATTTCAACCGGGCGTTTGCCGCCCATTGGAAGGCGAAGACCGGCGACGACGTCGTGATCAAGCAGTCCCACGGCGGCTCCGGCAAGCAGGCCCGCGCCGTGATCGACGGCCTGCCGGCCGACGTGGTCACGCTCGCCCTCGCCGGCGACGTGAACGCGCTCTACGACATCGCCAAGATCATCCCGCGCGACTGGCAGCAGCGGTTGCCGGACAATTCCACGCCCTACACAAGCACCATCGTGTTCCTCGTGCGCAAGGGCAACCCGCGCGGCATCCGCGACTGGGACGACCTCGTGAAGCCGGGCGTCTCCGTCGTCACGCCCAACCCGAAGACCTCCGGTGGCGCGCGCTGGAACTATCTCGCCGCCTGGGCCTACGCGCTGCGCAAGCAGGGCAGCGAGGGCGCCGCGCAGCAGTTCGTCGGCGCGCTCTACCGCAACGTGCCGGTGCTCGACAGCGGCGCGCGCGGCTCCACCTCGACCTTTGTGCAGCGCGGCATCGGCGACGTGCTGCTCGCGTGGGAGAACGAGGCGTTCCTCGCGCTGAAGGAGTTCGGTGCCGACAAGTTCGAGATCGTCGTGCCGTCGCTCAGCATCCTCGCCGAGCCGCCCGTGACCGTGGTCGACAAGGTCGTCCGCAAGAAGGGCACCGAGGCCGTCGCCCGCGCCTACCTCGAATACCTTTATTCGGAGGAGGGGCAGGAGATCGCCGGCCGCAACTTCTATCGTCCGCGCAACCCGACCGTGGCCGCGAAATACGCCAGCGTGTTCCCGCAGCTCCAACTCGTGACCATCGACGCCGACTTCGGCGGCTGGGCCAAGGCCCAGAAAATTCACTTCGCCGACGGCGGCGTCTTCGACCAGATCTACCAGTAGCAAACTCACCACTCACCGGCGGACGCGCCCGTCCAGCGACCCGCGCGCCCGCCTCCTCTTCCAACCCAACCATGAGCACCGCTGTCGCCAGCCCTATTGCCGCCCCGTCGAGCCCATCGCGCCGCGTGCTGCCGGGCTTCGGGCTGTCGCTCGGGTTCACGCTGCTCTATCTCGGGCTCATTGTGCTGCTCCCCCTGTCGGCGGCGTTCCTCAAGACCGCGGGCATGACATTGGAGGATTTCTGGACAACGATCACGGCGCCGCGTGTGCTCGCGTCCTACCGTCTGAGTTTTGGCGCGTCGTTGCTGGCCGGAGCGGTCAACGCCGTGTTCGGCCTGCTGGTGGCGTGGGTGCTCGCGCGTTATTCGTTTCCGGGCCGGCGCATCATCGACGCGCTGGTGGATCTGCCGTTTGCGCTGCCGACCGCCGTCGCGGGCATCGCGCTCGCTGCGGTTTATGCCGAGAACGGCTGGATCGGCCGGCTGCTCCAGCCCTACGGCATCAAGGTGGCCTACACGGAGTGGGGCGTGCTCGTGGCGCTCACGTTCATCGGTCTGCCTTTTGTCGTGCGCACGCTGCAGCCGGTGATCGAGGGTCTCGAGCCGGAGCTGGAGGAGGCCGCGGCCAGCCTCGGGGCCACGCGCCTGCAGACGTTGCGCCGGGTGATTTTTCCGGAGCTGCTGCCGCCGCTCCTCACGGGGTTCTCGCTGGCGTTCGCCCGGGCGCTGGGCGAGTACGGCTCGGTCGTCTTCATCTCGGGCAACATGCCCATGCGCACGGAAATCACGCCGCTGCTCATCATCACCAAGCTCGAACAATACGACTATCGCGGCGCCACTGCGCTCGCGGTCGTGATGCTGGTGACCTCTTTCGGCGTGCTGCTGCTCATCAACACGCTCCAGAAATGGAGCAGCTGGAGGAATCGCGTCTGACATGGCCGGCCCCGCCACCAGTCTCGCCGCCCGTCCCGCCGCCGCCGCGCCGCGCGGCCAGTCCGACCCGGTCTGGTTGAAATGGACGCTGCTCACCGTGGCGCTGGCGTTCCTCGCGCTGTTTCTCGTGGTGCCGCTGGCGGCGGTGTTCACCGAGGCGCTGCGGCGCGGGTTCGGGGCGTATTTCACGGCGTTTGCCGACGCCGACGCGCTGGCAGCCATCAAGCTCACGTTTCTCGCCGCGGGCATCGCCGTGCCGTGCAATCTCGTGTTCGGCGTGGCCGCCTCGTGGGCGATCGCGAAGTTCAATTTCCGGGGCAAGAGCGTGCTGATCACGCTCATCGACCTGCCGTTCGCGGTGTCACCGGTCATCTCGGGCCTGATCTACGTGCTGATGTTCGGCGCGCAGGGCTGGCTCGGGCCCTGGCTGCACGAGCACGACATCGAGATCATCTTCGCCGTGCCGGGCATCGTGCTGGCGACGGTGTTCGTCACGTTTCCGTTCGTGGCGCGCGAGCTCATCCCGCTGATGCAGGCGCAGGGCAACGACGAGGAACTGGCCGCCGTGACGCTCGGCGCCAACGGCTGGCAGACGTTCTGGCACGTGACGCTGCCGAACATCCGCTGGGGTCTCTTCTACGGCGTCATCCTCTGCAACGCCCGCGCGATGGGCGAATTCGGCGCAGTGTCGGTCGTCAGCGGCCACATCCGCGGCGAGACCAACACCATCCCGTTGCAGGTGGAGATTCTCTACAACGAATACAACTTCGTCGCGGCCTTCGCCGTCGCGTCGCTGCTGGCCCTGCTGGCGCTGGTGACGCTGGCCCTGAAGAGCCTCGTCGAATGGCGCGCGCACCGCGCCACCGAATGATTTCCCATGAGCGTTGAAGTCGACCACATCCGCAAGACCTTCGGCCGCTACACGGCTCTCGACAACGTGAGCCTCCACGTGCCCAGCGGCCGGCTCACGGCGCTGCTCGGCCCGTCCGGCTCGGGCAAGACCACGCTGTTGCGCATCATCGCGGGGCTCGAGTTCGCCGACGCGGGTTCGGGGCGGGTGAGCTTTCACGGCGAGGACGTGACGAACACCGCGGCCGGCGAGCGGCGCGTGGGCTTTGTTTTTCAACATTACGCGCTCTTCCGGCACATGACGGTGTTCGACAACGTCGCCTTCGGCCTGAAGGTGCGCCGGCGCCGCGAGCGGCCGTCGCGTGACGAGATCCGCGACCGGGTGCACAAGCTTCTCAAGCTCGTGCAGCTCGAGGAATACGCCGGCCGGCTGCCCACGCAGCTCTCCGGCGGCCAGCGGCAGCGCGTGGCGCTGGCCCGCGCCCTCGCGGTCGAGCCGAAGGTGCTGTTGCTCGACGAACCCTTCGGCGCGCTCGACGCCAAGGTGCGCAAGGAGCTGCGCCGCTGGCTGCGCCGCCTGCACGAGGAGGTGCATCTCACGACGCTCTTCGTCACGCACGATCAGGAGGAAGCGCTCGAGATCGCCGACGAGGTGGTGATCATGAACCAGGCGCGCATCGAGCAACGTGGCACGCCGCAGGAGGTCTACGACCATCCGGCTTCGCCCTTCGTCTACGAGTTCCTCGGCCATGTGAACCGCGTGACGCTGCCCTCGGCCGGCTTCGAGGCGGCGGACAGCTTCAGCGACAATGGCGCGCGCGTGGCCTATGTGCGGCCGCACGATGTGGCCGTGAGCCCGTACACGGCCGGCGCGGACGGCGAGGCAGCCATCGTGCGCTCCCTCCACACCGCCGGGCCGGTGGCGCGGGTCACCTGCGAGCGGACGAACCCCGCGGGCGAGTTCATCGAGGCCGAGATTCCCCGCCAGCGGCTTGACGAGCTGGAGCTGGCCGCCGGCGACATCGTGCTGCTGCGCATGCGCCGCGCCCGCCGTTTCACCGAGGATTTCGCGATCTGAAGAGGTTCTGGCCGAGGGGAGGCTCAGTCGCGCTTCTTCTCGGTCAACTGGTACCAACGGTAGAAGCTGATGCCGAAGGCGATCATCGCGACCGTGAATCCGATGAGCTTCATCATGGAGCCGGCGAGCAGCTGGTCGTCGGCGGGCGTGAGCCAGGTGAGGCGCGGGGCGTATTCGTAGGTGGGATAGAGGATGTCGCGCGAGAAGGTGATGTAGGCGAAGAGGGGCGTCATGCCGATCTCGACCGCGAGCAGGTAGAGCATCCGCCAGGCATGGCTGGTCGGGGGCAATTCGCGCGAGGGACTGAGCAGCGGCCACCAGTAGAGCAGGGCGGCGCCGAAGAACATGAAGTGCTCGAGGATGTGGATCTGGCGGTTCTGCAGGGCCCAGTCGTACAGCAGCGGGGCATGCCAGGAGGAGACGACGATCACGAAGATCAGCCCGCACATGACGGGGCGGGTGAGCAGGCGAAGGACGCCATGCAGGTGCGGGTGGGCGGTGACGGGGCGGACCATCCAATCGGGCAGGCCGAGCAGGAAGAGGATGGCGGCCGGGTAGATCATCAGCTGGTGCTGCAGCATGTGCGCGCTGAGCAGGAAACGTTCGCTGATCTGGTCGAGTGGTGAACCGACAGCGAGGTAGAAGACGGCGAGCGCGCCGTAGAAACTGATCGCGTGGCGTCGCGGATAAGGTGTGCCGGGCCCGGCGAGGCGCTCGCGCAGCGGACCGGCGGCCAGGGCGTAGAGCCAGCCGAGGATGATCAACCCGCCGACGAGGAAGGGTTCGTTGTGCCAGTGGGTCCAGTCGATCATGTGCTCGGAGATAAGGCGGTTCGCGGCTTGTCATTCTGAGCGAAGCGAAGAATCCACTGCGGGGCGAGCACTATGGATTCTTCGCTTCGCTCAGAATGACAGATGGCCGGAGTTTCTGGAGCCCCCGCCTGTGTGTCGCCAGCGCGAGGTTTTCCCGCCGGGCGGGCAAACAAAAAGCCGCGACCGGAGTCGCGGCTGGGGGAGGGCGCAGCGGGGTTGCTTCAGAAGAGGAGCAGGCCGGTCGCGGAGAGCGGCTTGCTGGCCTCGGCGCCGAAGAGGTGCAGCAGCGCCCACATGGTGCCGCTGGCAAGCACGAGACCGATGAAGAACAGGATCGTGCAAAACACCTTATCCCACCGCAGGTGCATGAAGTAGAAAATGACGAACATGAACTTCACGGCGGAGAGCAGCGCGAGGGTCGAGAAAACGAGCCAGTGGGCCAGCGGCAGGTAGACCAGCACGATCTCCACGCCCGTGATGACGCCAAGGAGCATGGCGATCTGGACGTAGATGTGCAGCTTGCTGGGCTCGGCGTGGCCGTGGGCGGGAGTGGCAGCGTGAGCGCTCATGTTATTTGATGTATTCGATGAGATAGACGGCGGTGAAGATGACGATCCAGACGATGTCGACGAAGTGCCAGTAGAGGCCGATGGACTCGACGTCGATGGCGTTGCGCTCGCCGAAGTCGGAGCCGCCGGAGGTCTTGGCGAACCAGGCCAGCACGCCGCAGGAGACGATCTCGCCGAGGATCGGCAGGAGGTTGTGGCTCAGGAAGGCGCCGAAGCCGGAGCCGTCCTCGAGCATGGCGAGGAAGCCGGGGACGAGAAAGATGAACGCAAAGCCCATCGCGGCGCAGACGGCCAGCACATGGACGACGGTGCGGAGAATCTCGCCGAGACCGGAGGCATCGTGGGCCTTGAAGGAGCGGACGTACATCAGGCCGAGGAGCAGCACACCGATGGCGACGTGCGTGCCGTGCGTGCCGGTGAGGGTGTAGAAGGTCGAGCCGAAGAGGCTGTTCGAGAGCGTCATCTTCTTCACGTGGACGAAGTGGGCGAACTCGAAGACCTGGCCGCCGAGGAAGATGCAGCCGAAGAACATCGTGCCGAGGAGCATGGTGCGCATGCTCTTGATCTGGCCGCGCTGGATGGCGTTCACCGCGAGGGCCATGAGGAGCGACGACATGAGCAGGATGAACGTCGAGAAGGACGTGAGCTCGATGTTGAAGACCTGCGTGGGCTCGGCGTTGCCCGGGGGCGGGTTGATGCGGTAGACGAGGTGCGTCGAGATCAGCGAGCCGAAGAACATGCAGTCCGAGGCGAGGAAGGCCCACCAAAGGAGCTTCTTGTTCGGGATGCCCGTCGAGGTCGTGTGATCGTGATGGTGATCGATGGCGGCAGCGTGACTGCTCATGGGTGAAGGGAGCGATGAAGATTAATGTTCGCGGGAGACCGTCTCGTTGCCGTGGGCATCGAGATGGATGTGGTAGCCGCCGGGGCCTTCGAGCGACCAGAGGTAGCAGCACACGAAGAGGATGACGCCGCCGGCGATGGCGAAGGGCAGGTGGGAGGCGGCGATCGTGTGGCCGAAGTACACGACCGGGGCCTTCAACTGGATGAAGTTGTAGATGCCGATGAACAGGCCGATGCAGCCGAGGAACGGGTACCACGACTGGTCGGGCATGTGGATGCCGCCGTGGTCGGCCTCGGACTTCTTGTGCTCGGCCTGCTCCTGGGCGATTTCCTCCTGGTGGTGCTTCTCGTACCAGAAGGCGTCGCGGGCGTGGGCCGTCGGGATGACGGCGAAGTTGTACTCCGGCGGCGGAGAGGGGATGGACCACTCGAGCGTGCGGCCGTCCCAAGGATCGCTGCCGCACTTCTCGCCCTTGAAGTAGGTGTAGATGAGGACGGCGAAGTAGGTGAAGATGCCGAGACCGAGCGTGTAGGCGCCCATGGTGGCGATGAAGTTGCCCTCGTTCCAACCCATGTTGGCGTCGTAGGTCCAGGTGCGGCGCGGCATGCCGTTCAGACCGAGGAAGTGCATCGGGAAGAACGTGACGTTGAAGCCGACGAAGATGATCCAGAAGGAGAGCTTGCCCCAGAATTCCGGCACGAGGCGGCCGAAGAACTTCGGGAACCAGTAGTGGATGGCGGCGAGCAGCGCGAAGGTGGCGCCGCCGATCAGCACGTAGTGAAAGTGGGCGATGACGAAGTAGCTGTCCTGCTGCTGGGCGTCGGCCGGGGCGGCGGAATGCATGATGCCGGAGAAGCCGCCGAGCATGAACATCCAGATGAAGCCGAGGGCGAACATCATGGGCGTGCGGGTGACGATGCGGCCGCCCCAGAGGGTGCCGATCCAGTTGAAAATCTTCACGCCGGTCGGGACGGCGATGGCCATCGTAGCGACGGAGAAGGCCGCCGTGGCGACGTTGCCCATGCCGGTGGTGAACATGTGGTGGCTCCACACGCCGAAACCGATGAAGCCGATGGCCGCGCCCGAGAAGACGATGATCGGGTAGCCGAAGAGCGGCTTGCGCGAGAACGTCGGGAGGATCTCCGAGACGTAGCCCATCGGGGGCAGGATGAGGATGTAGACCTCGGGGTGGCCGAACACCCAGAAGAGGTGCTGCCAGAGGACGGGCTGGCCGCCGTTGGAGACCTCGAAGAAGTTCGTGCCGAAGTTGCGGTCGAACATCACCTCGACCAGCGCGATGGCGATGGCGGGCAGCGCGAGCACGAGCAGGAAGCTCGTGACGAGCGCCATCCAGCAGAACACCGGCAGGCGCATCATGGTGAGGCCCGGGGCGCGGAGGTTGATGATCGTGACGATGAAGTTCAGCGAGGCGACGATCGAGGAGAGGCCGAGCACCTGCAGGCCCACAGTCCAGAGGTCGGTCGAGAGCTGCGGGCTGAAAGTCTTCGAGGTCAGCGGGGCGTAGCCGAACCAGCCGACGGACGGCGCGCCGCCGAAGGCCCAGTCGGGATTGATGTAGGAGAGCCAGCCGAGGTTGAGGAGGATGGCGCCGGTGACGAAGGCCCAGAGCGAGAAGGCATTCAGACGGGGGAAGGCCACGTCGCGCGCGCCGATCTGGATCGGGATGAGCAGATTGAAGAACGCGGCGTTCAACGGCATGACCCCGAGGAAGATCATCGTGGTGCCGTGCATCGTGAACAGCTGGTTGTACGTCGTCGCGTCGATGAACCGGTTGTTCGGCACGATCAGCTGGGTGCGGATCAGCAGCGCCTCGAGGCCGCCGACGAGGAAGAAGAAGATGGCAAAGCTGCCATACATCAGGCCGATCTTCTTGTGATCGACCGAGGTCAGCCAGCCGACGAGGCCGGTCTTCGTGGTCGGGCGGGGCAGGAGTTCGAACGCCTTGGTGGGGGCGGCGTGCTCTTTGCCGATATAGTCGGATTTAGCCAGTGCTTCAGCCATGAGGAATACAGTTGTTAAAGGTGGGCGGGGCCGCGAGAGGGGGCGGGAGGATTACTTCAGGCTCTGCAGGTAGGCGACGAGGGCGTCGATCTCCTGATCGCTGAGCGTGAAGAGCGGCTTGCCGGTGGTGGCGTCGGTGTAGCCGCCGTTGAACATCTTGTTGCCGGGTTTGAAGTAGTTCGGGTCCTTGATCCACTGGTGCATGCGCTCCGGGGAGTTCTCGAGCACGCCGGCGGCGATGGTCGAGCGGGAGCCGACGTGCGTCAGCTCGGGGCCGGTGATGCCGATGCCCTCGTGGCCGCGGACGGTGTGGCAGCTGATGCAGGTTTTCTCGGCGAAGAGCTTGCGGCCTTGGGCGATGAGGGCGGCGTCCTCGGTGGCGGCCGGCTGCTGCTTCTTCTTCCAGGCGGCGAGCGGGTCGGCGTCGAAGTCACCCGAGGCGGCCAGCGTGCTGCCGGGCGCGGTCGAGGGCAGCGAGGCGAACTCGACGCGCGGGCGCTCGGTGGCGGCGGCGATGTTGGCCGCGGTGGCGGTGCGGGCGCCGGTCTTCTGGTTGTCGAGCCACTTGACGTAGTCGCTCGGCGAGAGGGCGATGACGCGGAAGCGCATGATGGCGTGCGAATCGCCGCAATACTCCGCGCATTGTCCGTAGAAGTAGCCGGGTTTGTCGGCCTTGAACCAGATGAAGTTCGCGCGGTTGGGGATCATGTCCACCTTGCCGGCCAGTTTCGGAACCCAGAAGCTGTGGATGACGTCGATCGTGCGCAGGTGCACGCGGATCGGGACGCCGGCCGGGACAACGAGCTCGTTGCCCGTGGTGAGCGGGGCCTCGCCGCCGGTGGCGAGCTTCACGGTCTCGCCGGTGTACTCGAACTTGAACCACCACTGGTAACCGGTCGCGGTGACCTCCAGGGCGTTGGCCTTGTCGGCCTCGGGCACGTCGTGGGTGTACCAGATGTTGCGGAGGGTGGGGATGGCGATGATGACGAGCAGGGCGATGGAGGCGACGATCAGGCCCATCTCGATGAAGGGGTTGCCGTGGCCCTGGGGCGGCAGCTCGGCATGCTCGTCGGCGGAGGATTTCGCGCGGAACTTGATCTGTGCGTAGGCCAGCACGGCGCCGACCACGACGAAGATGAAGGTCGTCACATAGACCGTGACCATGAACACATCGAGCTGCGCCTTGGCGACGGGGCCGCCCGTGACGAAGGTCGACTGGGGGCCGGAGAGATTGGCCCATTTGCAGCCGGCGAAGAGGAGGGGGAGAATTCCACCGAGCAGGAAGAAGCGGGCGCGGTGGAGCAGGCGGTGGTCGGAAGAACGTGTGCGGGTCATGAGTTCAAGGGCGGCACTGCGGAGTGGGCCGGTGCCAAGTGTGAAAGGAAGCGGCGAGCGTTCGCAAAATACGGGTCATTTCAACCGCAAAAAACGCGAAAGAATCCGCAAAATTTGCGGTGCGAAAATTTTGCTTATACCCATTCCCGGGCGACCCCGGAGCTTCCCGGCGGGCCGCTGCGACCCGTGCCGGGTATTAACGGGCCGCGGCGGCGCATTAGCCCGGCGCAAACCTTGACCTGTGTCATTGCGCTGCGCGGCGGCTTGTGCGACACTCCGCGCCCCATGAAATCCAAATTCCTTGTTTCCCTGCTCGCCCTCGGCGTCGTTCTCGCCGGCTGCGGCAAAAAAGAGGAGGCCGGCGCCACCGCGACGACCGCCTCCACCGCGGCTTCCGCCATCGTCACGGTCGAGCTGACCGCCAACGACAGCATGAAGTACAACCTGAACCTCATCGAGGCCAAGCCCGGCCAGGAGATCAAGGTGATCCTGACCAACATCGGCTCGATGCCGAAGCAGGCCATGGGGCACAACTTCGTGCTGCTGCACAAAGGCACTGACCCGAAGGCGTTCGTCGACGCCGCGGTCGCCGCCGCCGCCACGGACTACGTCCCGGCGTCGATGGTCGACAAGATCATCGCCCACACGAAACTCCTCGGGCCCAAGCAGAGCGACGAGATCACCTTCAAGGCCCCCACCGAACCGGGTGAATACACGTTCCTCTGCAGCTTCCCGGCGCACTTCCTCACCGGCATGAAGGGCACTCTGGTCGTCAAGTAAGCCCAATCGCCCCGATTTTCACCCAGACCACGAAGCCGGGCCGCGCGCCCGGCTTTTTCATGCTCATGCTAATGGCCGACGCACCGGCAGCCGTCACCCGCCGGTTCAGTTTTGCCGCGCGGGCAGAAGCTCGCGGGCGAGCTCGCGGACGATCGGCTTGAGTTCGCGCCAGGCCGGCCGGTCGGCAAATTCACGGGGCGGGAACTTGTCCGCCGGCTTGAGCACGCGCAGCACATGACCCGAGCCCTCGCCGCTGGCGAGTTCCAGCTCGGCCAGCGTTTTGGCCTGACTCAGATCGGTGATGACGAAGTGATAGACGCGCGGCGCCACTTTGGCGGCTTCCGTGTATTCGTAGGCGAAGACGCGGCCTCCTTCCAGCGGGAGCTGGTCGAAACAGTAGCGCGTGACGCTCTTCGCCGCCGGGTCGAGCTGCCCGCGGAGAATGCGCCGGACGTTGTCGCGGGCGACGGCGGCCTCTTCTTGCAGCCCGAGCGCGTGCAAGGCTTGCAGGACTTTTCGCGCGACCTGGAAGTCATCGGGGGTCAGCTTCTGGCAGATGCGCCACTTTTCCAGCGCCGCGCCGTAGCGCTCGAGGTCGTAGTTTGATTGCCCGGCGTTGTAGGCGGCGTCGCCATGTTTCGGATCCGCCCGCAGCGCCGCTTCGAACGCCCGCAAGGCCTCCTCCTTGGCGCTGGTGCCGGCCAGCAGGACGCCGAGGTTGTAGTGCGCATCGCTCAAGGCCGGATCGAGCCGCACGGAGCGCCGGTAACTGGCGATGGCCTCATCCGCGCGCCCCAAGTGGCTCTGCATCCACCCCCGGGCGTATTCGATGTGCGCATCCGCCGCGCTGCGGGCGGCGAGCGCCTCCACTTGTTCGAGCGCGTGCTGCAACTCGCCGGGCTTTTCCTGGTTGGCGATGGCCTTTGCCAGAAGGGCGTCGGCCTCCTGAGCGGCGGTTTGTGCCGGGGCCAGCGGTGCGAGCGCGAGGCAGCAAACCAAGACAAGCAGCGGACGCCACCACCGGGAGCCCATCGCGAAATGTCGTGCGCGGTTCACGCCCGATCACTAGCGCCGCGGGCAGATTGCGGCAAGGGCGAACTCGACCCGCTCAGCCGGTCTTCGGCCACCATTGATAGAGGAAGAAATACACCAGCACGCCCGTCACCGACACGTAATACCAGATCGGATAGGTGAACTTCGCCCAGCGCTTGTGCCGCGCGAAGTCGCCCTTTAGCGCCAGCAGGAACGTCCGTGGCACCAGGTAGGCGATGGCGATGGCCAGAATGATGTGCGAGATGAGCATCACGTAGTAGATCGTCCGGATGAAACCCTCGCCGCCGAACGGCGTGTGCACGCCGCGGATGAGCACCTTGTGCGTCACGTAGCCGACGAGGAAGATGGCCGAGACGACCGCCGCGCTCATCATGGCGGCGCGATGCGCGTCGCGCCGGCCCTGCTTGATGAAGACGAAGCCGAGCGTGATGAGCACCGTGGCGGTGGCGTTGAGCGCGGCGTTGATCGTCGGGATGTCTTGGATGGTCATGAGGCAGGATTAACCACTGAATACACAGAACACACAGAGAGGGAGGAAGGAATTACCACACCCGTCATTCTGAGCGCAGCGAAGAATCCATAGCGGTGTTCGCTGGCGATTGCCTGGTTGGATTCGCCGCAAGCAGAATGACAAACAGGGGAGTTCACGGCTCCTACAGTTTGAAGATGAACCGGTCGGTCACGAGCGCGCCGAGCAGGAGCGGCAGGTAGCCGAGCGAGATGAAGAACAGCCGGCGCGCCTCGGTCTCGCGTTTCTCCGGGTTCAGGAAATTGAAGGCTGATCTCAGGATCCAGAGCCCGAGCGCGGCGGCGGCGGCGAAGTAATACCACGAGCAGTAGCCGAGCAGCGTCGGCAACCCGCTCGCCGCGGCGAGCAGCACCGTCCAGATGAAGGTGCGGCGCGAGACCTTGTTGCCCGTCGGGTCGACCACGGAGAGCATCGGCATGCCGGCGGCCGCGTAGTCCTTGCGGTAGGTCCACGCCAGCGAGAAGAAGTGCGGCATCTGCCAGGTGAAGAGGATGGCGAAGAGCGACCAGCCGAGCGCGGGGTTGGAGCGGCCGGCGGCGGCCCAGCCGATCATCGGCGGCAACGCGCCGCTGATGGCGCCGATCTCGGTATTCCAGCGCGACCAGCGCTTGGCCGGCGTGTAGATGGCGAGGTAGGCGACGATCGTGGCCAGCGCGAGGAACGCCGACAGGCCGTTGACCAGTTTGAAGAGCAGCGCGAGGCCCGCGACGCACAGCAGCCAGCCGAGCACGAACGCCGAGCCGGGTTGCACGAGGCCGGTGGGCAGCGGGCGATCGGCCGTGCGCTTCATCTTCGCGTCGGTGTCGATCTCCATCCACATGTTCAGCGCGGCCACGCCGCCGGCGCAGAGCGCCGTGCCGACCACGACGAACACCGTGCGCTGCCAGTCCCAGATGGAGTAGGGCACCGCCGCCATGTAGCCGACCATCGCCGTGACGACCGACAGGAAACTCAGCCGGGGCTTCGTCAGCTCGAGGTAATGCCGCCAGTTCGCCTGCGGAGCGGCGCCGGTCGTGGCGGACAACGGTTCGTCGGCGCGGGTCATGCGGATTTGGCCGCGCGGGCCTCGAGGGCGTCGCGGTGGACGAAGAAGGTGACGACGAAGACTGCGGCGAGCGTCAGCGCGCCGACGACCACGTGGCCCGTGGTCACCACGACGCTGCGGGCGGTCCAGATGATCTCCGCGCCGAGGGTGATCTGCACGGCGATCAGGCCGATGAGCAGGAAGCTCGTAGCGCGCAGCGGCGCGGCGAGGGACTTCTCACGCCAAAGCACATGGCCGTAACCGGCAAGCGCGACGCCGAGCACGGCCGCCATCACGCGGTGGGCGAATTGCAGCGCCACGCGATAATCCCACGCGCCCGGCAGCACGGCGCCCTCGGCCGTGGAAAACGGGAAGGTCGGGATCGCCATGCCGGCGTAGTTGTGCCGCATCGTGGCGGCGATGGTCAGTTGCACGAAGAGCAGCGCCACGCACCACCAGCCGAGCCGGCGGACGAGCGGGCCCGCGGTGCCGCCCCGGTTCTCCACCCACGGCCGCGAGACGCCCGCGGCGATGGCGAACAGCAGGCACACGAAAACCTGCGCGAGGATGCCGTGCGGGATGCGCAGCATCTGGCCGAACGACATCTCGAAGCCCGGCACGTGCATCGCGTCGAACAGCACGCGCGTGCCGCCGAGCACGCCCTGGACGACGACGATGCCGAGCGCCCACCAGCCGAGCGAACGCAGCCACGCGCGCTGCTCCGTGCGGTGCAGCCAGACGGCGAGCACGAGGGTGATGAGCCCCATCGTCGTGCCGGACAGGCGGTGCGAGTGCTCGGCGAACATCGCGATGTCGTCGAGCCAGCCGTGCGGATTGACGGAGCCGTTGGACAGCGGCCAGTCGGCGAACGCCATGCCGGCGCCGATCGTCGTCGTGAACGCGCCGAGCGTCACGAGCACGAACACCCACGCGCTGCCGAGCGCGGCGAACCAGGCGAGGCCGGGTTGGTAGGTCGAGGTGCGGTTCATCAGGCGGGTGTGGTGACGGGAAAGTTCAGGTGATACTCGGCCACGGTGCGGCGCAAACCTTTTGACAATTTCCGCCGTTGGCAAATGGGTGTGGGGAATGAAGCCCAGTTATTCGTCCGCCGCCGCGTTGGCCGCATGCGCCCTAATGGCCGGACTGATGCTGCCGGGCTGCGCGAAACAGGAGAGGGCCGCCACCGGCACCGCATCGGCGGCGCCCACCCGGCCCGGCGAGAAACGCTACCCGCTCAAGGGCGAGATCGTCGCCGTCCAGGCCGACAAGCACATCCTCGTCGTCCAGCACGAAGCGATCCCGGACTACATGCCGGCCATGACCATGGAGTTCAAAGTCGGCCGGGGTGATGTCGCCAACGCCAAGGCCGGCCAGCGCATCCGGGGCGAGCTGGTCTACTTCAACGGCGAACTTTCGCTCGAGAAAATCTGGCCTGACGACACGCAGACCGCCCGCCAGCTCGACGCCGCGGCCAAGGCGCTCGCGCAGGACACCGCCATGCGCGGCAAGGAGGCCTACCGCGAGGTCGGCGAGGTCGCACCGGATTTCACGCTGCTCGACCAGGAGGGCCGCACCATCACGGCCGGTCATTTCCGCGGCAAGCAGGTCATGCTCAACTTCATCTTCACGCGCTGCCCGATTGCCACGATGTGCCCCGCCG
Organism: Opitutia bacterium; assembly: GCA_016187925.1. Taxonomy (GTDB): domain Bacteria; phylum Verrucomicrobiota; class Verrucomicrobiia; order Opitutales; family Opitutaceae; genus Didemnitutus. Next base: position 28,880 of record JACPIS010000021.1, read on the forward strand.
CCACGCAGCACATGATGGCGTTGCAAGCCGCCGCGAAACAGGCCGGCATCGCCAACGTCGAGTTCGTCTCCATCTCGCTCGACCCGGAATACGACACGCCCGGCGTGCTGAAGGAATATGCCGAGGCGCGCGGCATCGACACCGCCAACTTCACTTTTCTCACCGGCCCCGACACCGCCGTGCGCCAGCTCCTCGCGCAGCTGGGGATACTCCGCGAGTTCGAGGGCGACACCATCAAGCACACGCTCGCGACGCTGCTGCTCAACGAACAGGGCCGCATCATCCACCGCGTCGACGGCAGCACGTGGGACGTGCAGGAATTCCTCGGCAAGATGAGGAAAGGCTGACGTGACGACCCTCTGGCGCAGCCTCACGCCACCGCAGCGGCGCTCCATCGTGATCCTCACGGTCGTGGCGGCCGGGCTTTACCTCACCATGCGGTGGCTGCCGACCGGCACCAATCTCAGCCACATGGACTTTCGCGTGGCGGAGAAGGGCGCCATCGAGTTCTGCGACCCGGCCAATCCGCAGTTCATCCCGGTCGTCGCCGCGAAGTCGCCTGTCACGCTGACTCTCACCAGCGACATCGTGCCCGCCCAGCGCAAGGAGATCGGCTTCACGCTGACGCTGCGCACCGCCAGCGGGAAACCCATCGCGCCCGAGGATCTGCTCGTCACCCACACGCGGAAGCTGCACCTGCTGGTCGCCGACCCGACGCTGCAGGATTACCAGCACGTCCATCCCGAGCCGGGCAAGCGCGCCGGCGAATGGGTTTTCAAGCTGACCCCCGACCGGCCCGGCACGTACCGGGTGTTCGCCGACTTCACGCCCGCGGCCACGGCGCGCGGGCTTTACGCCTCGGCGGATTTCAACGTGCCCGGTGAAGTGGCCCGCGTCATCCGCACCACGAACGTCACCGCGCAGATTCCCGGCTACAACTTCGAGCTGGTGATGCCCGCGCTCTTTCGCGCCGGCGTGCCCACCGACCTGAAATTCCGCATCGAGACGCCCGGCGCCGAGAAACGGCCGGTGGTGCTGCAGCCGGTGATGGGCGCGTTCGCGCATCTCGTGGCGTTCGACGAGGCGCGCAGCGGTTTCGCCCATCTCCATCCGAACGAGGTCGACCTCGCCAAGCCGCCGGACGCGCTGCACCCCGAGCTGACGTTCAAGATCACCATCCCGCAGCCCGGCCGCTACGTAATCTGGGCGCAGGTGAACCTCGACGGCCGCGAGACCTTCGTTCCGTTCTGGCTGGATGTCCTGCCGTGAAGGCGCGCGTCACTTCGCCACGATGACGCAGCGGATGACGTTGCGCAGGCGGTAGTGGCCGTCGGCTTCCTTGAAAGGTGCGATGGCCTGCTTCACGGCGGCGGTGGCGGCGGGTTCGCCGGCGTGCCGCACGGCGCGCACGGCCGGTCCGGCGCTGAGCAGCCCGCGCAGCGCGGTGGCCTCGTCGGGATAATCCCACACGATTTTCGAGGTCAGCTCGGTCACAGGCGTGAAGCCGGCGCGCGCGGTGAGGTCGGCGATGATGCCCGGCGGGGCGAACGCGAAGGCCCCCGGTGCGTTGGCGGGCTGGGGCGGCAGGAGCGCGGCGAGCGCCTGCAGGCAGGCGGCGCCTTCGCAGTGCGCCGGCTCCGCCCAGGTCGTGAGGACGAGACGGCCGCCGGGCTTGAGCACGCGGTGCAGCTCGCCGAGGGCTTTGAGCGGCGCGCGGGTGTATTGGAGGGAGTTGAAGGCCAGCACGGCGTCGAAGTGCGTGCTGCCGCCGAAAGGGAGCTCCTCGAGATCGCACTGCAGGAACATCCGCCCCGGCACGCGCCGTTGCGCGATTTCGATGAGGCGCGGCGCCGCGTCGACGCCCGTGACCTTGTAGCCACGGTTGGCCGCGAGCGCGCAAAACAATCCGCCGCCGCAGCCGGCGTCGAGCAGGCTGGCCTCGGCCGGCAGATCCAGCGCGAGCAGCGCCGTCTCATAAAGCGGTTGGGCGGCGGGTTCCTGGACATCGACCCAATCGCGGGCGCGTGCACCCCAGACCTGGCCTTGCATGGAGGCGGTGAAGGGATTGGTGGAGTTGACGAGTGACGACATTCCTCTGGGGGGAACGGTCACCTTGGAAACCGCGCCGCGGCTCCGTCAACGGGCCGGGCCTACGCCTTTCGGCTAGGTTCGCTCCAGTCCGGGCGCAAACGGCCGATTCAGACGGGTTTGCCCGACCACTCCAGCACCTCGCCTTCGCCCGTGTCGTAGTAGCGGCCGAGCTGCGAGGCGGGAAAACTCCCGAATTGTCCCGGGTGGCAGCGCAACAGGCCCTCGCGCGCGAGGCGCACGATGCTGCGCTGGTTCGTCTCGGGGTCGTGGCAAAAGTAGTGCGGCCGCGCGCGGTGGGGCCAGACGAAGCTGCCGCGCAACACGTCGCCGATCAGCGCTTCGCCGTTGGCCAGCACGACGGAGATCGAGCCGGCGGTGTGGCCGGGCGTCGGCAGCACGCGCCCGCGCAGGCCGTAGGGTTCGAGCGATATGCCTTCGCGGAAAGCCAGGTCGGGCTCGAACGCCTCGAAGGTCTCGTCCACGAACGGCCGGACGAGCCGCCCCAGCAAGTCCTGGGCGGCGAGCACGCCGTTCTGACCCGCGCGGACCAGCGGGACGTCTCCGATGTGCAGAGCGATTTGCGCTTCGCTGCGGCGGCGCAGCTCGGCGGCGCAACCGGCGTGGTCGCTGTGGCCGTGGGTGAGCAGGATGAGCGCGAGCTGCTTGGGCTCGACGCCGTTGGCCTTCAGGCCGGCGAGGATGCGCCCGAGGTCGCCCGGCGCGCCGGCATCGATCAGCACCGGCCGCTCACCGAGGAGCAGGTAGCAGTTCGAAATCGCGCCTTTGATGCGGACGAGCATCGGCTAGAAAGTAGGTAGGGCGGGGCGGCCCGCCCCGCCGATGTTAGGTTCCCACATGAACTCCCAATTGGCTGCGATGGACACCAACCCGGCTCTCACCGGGTTTCGCCGGATATACTGGGCCTTTTCTTCGAAACTTTCATCAGAGCGCAGGCGGTGGTCGAAAAAGTCCCGTTGCCATCTTACGCCGGTTTTTCGCGCGATGAGCGCTTTCCAAGACAGGATGGTCTTGCGAAGGGAAGCATCGTTCGGGAACGAAACGAGAAAGTGCAAGTGGTCGGGCATGAGTACCAGCAGCGAAACATGCCAGTCGAGACGGTGCTGCCGGAACGACACGGACTCGAAGATCGTGTCGGCGGTTGTCCGGTGGCAAGGCTGATTGGCTCTGCGAGGTTGGCAGCACACGGTGACAAAGAACGTTGCTCCTGCCTCGACCCACGGAGGCATCTCATGGGGCAGATGGCGGCGCTGGGGAAGGGGGGCTTTCATCTAAGTCGCGGCGGACCGGGCCGGTCCGCCCTACCTGGGACAATGCGGGCTGCGATTCCGTGGCTGCTCAGAACTTCAGGTGTTTGACCGTGAGTCCGTTGTTGATGAGCTGCTTCAGGGAATCGATGCCGATCTGCAGGTGGATCTTCACGTAGCGTTCGTCGACCTTGCGGTCGCTGGCGGCGGTCTTCACGCCCTCGGGCGTCATCGGCTGGTCGGAGACGAGCAGCAGCGCGCCGACGACCATCTCGTTGGCGAAGCCGGTGGTGAAGATGGTGGCGGTCTCCATGTCGATGGCGATGGCGCGGATTTTTCTCAGGTATTTCTTGAACTGCTGGTCGTGCTCCCAGACGCGGCGATTCGTGGTGTAGACGGTGCCGGTCCAGTAATCCTGGCGATGGTCGCGGATGGTGGTGGAGATGGCCTTCTGCAGCGCGAAGGCGGGGAGCGCGGGCACCTCGGGCGGAAAGTAGTCGTTGCTCGTGCCCTCGCCGCGGATGGCGGCGATGGGGAGGATGAGGCTGCCGATCTTGGCGCGATGCTTGAGACCGCCGCATTTGCCGAGGAAGAGGACAGCCTTCGGGTTGATGGCCGTGAGCAGGTCCATGATCGTGGCGGCGGTGGCGCTGCCCATGCCGAAGTTGATGATGGTGATGCCGCCGGCGGTGGCGCTGGCCATCGGCTTGTCGCGGCCCATCACGGGCACGCGGTGCCAGCGGGCGAACAGTTCGACGTAACGGTCGAAGTTCGTGAGGATGATGTAGCGCCCGAAGTCCTTCAGGGCGACGCCGGTGTAGCGCGGCAGCCAGTTTTCGACGATTCGCTTCTTGGTGTCCATGGCAGGGTGTTTTGCCCGCAAAAAAATATCGCCGCACGGGGGCGACGCGAGGCAATTCTGGCTTTCGCCGCCGCGGGCCTACTTCAGCTCGCTGGCGCGGATCTCGTGCTCCCAGCGCTTGGCGTTGGCCTTGTCGTAGCAGGCGATGGTGAGCACGCGGTCGTTCCGCGGGCCGCGGAACGAGAGCACGCAGTAGTTCTGGTCGGTGACCATCGTGCCCTCGATGCGCTGCGGGTCGCCCTTGCGCGGTCCCTTGTCAGCGGGCCACGAACTGGAGGAGAACGGCGACGAAGTCAGCTCGTAGATCCACTGCGTGCCGGTGAGTTTTTTCCGGGCAAGCTCCGTGAAGTGCACGTCGCCGCTCAGGATGACCACGCCGGTGATCTTGTGCTGCCGGATGAACTCCAGCAGGTCGGCGCGCTCGTCGGGGTAGTTGTCGAAGGTCTCGCTCGCGCCGCCGAAGTCGGTGATGACCTGTCCGCCGGTGGCGATGAATTTCCACGTGAAGTGGTTGAGTGTCTGCGCGGCGAGGAGCGACTGCTTCAGCCACTCGCGCTGCTTCGCGCCGTATTGGGTTTTCATCTCCTTCGTGGCCGAGGCATCGAGCTTGTCGTCGTCGCGGTAGGTGCGGTCGTCCATCAGGAAGAACGCGGCGTCGCCCCAGAAAAACTTGCCGTAGACGCCGGGATTGCCGGGCTCGCCCCAGCTCGGGTTGGCCCAGTAGGACTTGAAGATGTCGAGCGTCTCGTCCTTGAGTTCATAGCTCTTGTTGGCGTCGTTCGAGCCGTAGTCGTGGTCGTCCCATGTCGCGTAGTTCGGCATCACGGCGAGCAGCTTCTGAAGGTCGGGCGTGGCGCGGTCGTGCTGGGCGCGGTACCAGAGGCCGCTGAGGGAGTCGAAGTCCGGCTCGCGGTAATACCAGTTGTCGCCGCCCCAGAGCATGAAGTCGGCGCCGCTCTCCGCCATGTGCCGGAAAATCTCCGTGCCCTTGCCGTAGGGTTCGCCGGGCCGGTCGTACTGCGGCTCGTTGAGATAGGCGCAGGAGCCGTAGATGAACTTGAAGTCGGGCGGCGGGGTGCGCCATTCCCAGAGCGGCTTGGTTTTGAAGGTGAGCGGGTAGGGGAACGGCTGCGCCCGGCCGTCGATGCTCAAGGTGTATTCGTAGGTCGCGCCCAACTCGAGCAGGCCCGGCCGAAAGTGCGAGATCTGGCCGCCCGCGGGCGTCTTGCGCAGGCCGGTCTTCTCGAGCGTCTGCTTCGTCCCGGGTTTGCCTGCGAGCCAGTAGTCGAGCGTGACCTTCTTGGCGTCCTTGGTCTCGACCCAGATCACCGCCTCGCGGTGCGCCGAGTAACCGAGCATCGGGCCCGACACAAGGGTGCCGGCGGCGTGGAGCAGGGTGGCGAGCAGCCACGGAGCCGTGAATGCAACGAGAGAACGAAGCTTCATGCCGCCAAGAAAGCGGCCGGAGGCGCAAAGGCAATCCGGCAGCACGGGTCCGCGTCGTCTATGATTGCCTCTTGGAGGCTGTCGCCAGGCGCCGCGCCAGACCGGCACCGGCCAAGGCGGCCAACGCCCACCAACTCGGTGCGCCCCCGCCGCCACCACCCGGAGCCGGAGGTGGCGGCGGGGCCGGCGTGTTGACCGTGAGCGTAGCCTTGGCGCTGGTGACGGAGCCGAGATCGTTGGTGGCGACGACAGTGTAGTCGCCGGCGTCGGAGGCGCGGACGTTGGCAAGGCTGAGCGAGCTGCTCGTGGCGCCGCTGATGGCCGTGCCGTTGAAATGCCATTGGTAGGTCGGCGCCGGCGTGCCGGTGGCGGTGACGCTGAAGGTCGTGCTGGAGCCGGCGTTCACCGTCTGGCTGGCCGGGACGGTCGTGAACGAAGGTCCAATGGCGCGCTCGCCCTTGCGCACCGTGGTGCCACTGGTCACGTAAAGCCGGCCGAGGATGTCGACGGCGATGCCTTGCGGGAAAAAGAACCGGGCGGCGCGGCCGGTGCCGTCCGACCCACCGGGTGCGTCGGCGAGACCGGCCAGCGTCGTGACGGTGCCGGCCGGGTCGCCGGTCATCCAGATTTTGCGGATGGTCTGGTTATAACTGTCCGCGACATAGAGATTGCCCCGATCGTCGGTGCCGATGGCGCGCGGTTCATGAAACCGGGCGGTCGCGAGCGTGCCGTCAGCGTAACCCTGTTCGGCTCCGGCCAGGGTAGTAACGCGGCCGGTGGGCGTGATTTTGCGAATGCGCGCAATGGCCGGGCTGAAGGGAGCCTCTGTGACATAGACATTGCCGCTGGCGTCGACCGTGACCCCGGAGGGTGCGATGAAACGGGCGCTGGTGCCGACGTCGTCTACATAACCGGCTTCGTTATTGAGGCCGGCGAGGGTGGTGGTCTCGCCGGCGGGAGAGATGCGGCGGACCGTGCTCGCGCTGGTCACGTAGAGGTAACCCATCCCATCCATGGCGATGCCACGCGGATTCCAGAACAACGCGGCGGATCCCTGGCCATCCTGATACCCGGCGGTTCCCGGCGAGCCGGCGAAAGTCGAGGTTTCGCCGGTGGGCGTGATCCGCCGGATCGTATGATTGTCGCCGTCGGTGACGAATAGCGCCCCGCCGGCACCGATGGCCACGCCGGTGGGCCGGCTGAAGCGGGCGGCGGTGCCGGTGCCGTCCGCGGATCCGGCGGTGCCGGGGGCGCCGGCGAATGTCGTGACCACGCCGGCCGGTGTGATCTTGCGGATACAGTGAGCTGACGCATCGGCGACGAACACATTGCCGTCGGCGTCGACTGCCGCCCCGGTGGGTGCGTTGAAACGGGCGGTGGAGCCGGTGCCATCGGAAATGCCTGTGGCGCGTTCGAGTGCGAGGCCGGCGAGAGTGGATACGTCGCCGGCGGGGCTGAGCTTACGGACGACGTTGTTGCCGGTGTCGGCGACGTAGAGCGTGCCGTCACGCGCGAAGGACAGGGCGAGAGGGAAGCCGAATTTCGCTGTTGCGGCGGTGCCATCGCTGCCGCCGATCAAGCCGTCCCCGGCGATCGGCGCGAGCGAGTGGTCGGCCGGCACGTAGCGAACGACCCGATAACCCGACGCGGCGATGAGCTGGCCGTTGGAATCGACGGCGAGGGCACTGACACCAGCGTGATTCACCCGCCCATTGACGTAGCTCACCACGGAGGTCTGCCACAAAGAGGTGCGGATGCCGGTAGGAGGTACGAGGTCGACGGATCCAAAGTAAGTGACGGAGTTATCCTCCCAGTTTGGCGCATGCAGATTGTAGTTCGTGGTCACATGCGTGGAAACGTAGACATTGCCGGCGGTGTCGATAGCGATGGCGCCATAGGAGACAGGGGCTTGGGCGGAGAGGTCGCTCTTCTCGGGGAAGGAGAACCTGTCTGCGAATGTAGAGACATTCCCAAACGGTGAGATCTTGCGGATTGTGCCGTTGCCGGCTTCGGTCACGTAGAGGTTACCGGTGGCGTCCACGGCGAGATTGAGTGGCCGGTTGAAACGGGCGAGGCTGCCGATGCCGTCGATCTTGCCCGTCACACCAGCGAGCCCGGCGAGGGTGGTGACGACTCCCGCGGGCGTGATCTTGCGGATGGTGTGGTTGCCGGTATCGGTGACGTAAAGATTGTCGGTGGCGTCCGCGACGATGCTCTGGGGACTGTCGAAACGGGCCTCCGCGCCTGTGCCGTCTGCACTTCCGGGCACTCCCGGTGAACCGACAAAGGTGCTGACCACGCCAGCCGGGGTCATCTTGCGGATGGTGTGATTGCCCTCGTCGACGATGAAAACGTTGCCCGTGGAATCCGTGGCCACTCCCTTCGGACTGTAGAAACGTGCGCTGGCCCCGGTGCCGTCGGCGTCGCCGATGCTCGAGACGCCGGCCAGCGTGGAGAAGACGTAGGGCGTGGCATAATCGGCGGCGGCGTGGGCGCTCTGGCTCAGCGCGAGCAGAAGGGCGAGAATACGAAACAGGGAACAGGAGACTGATTTCATGCAAAGTGGGCCTTTGCATAGACTGACAAGCGTCCCTTCGAAGTCCGCTATCCGGCCCGCGGACTATCGGGCCGGTGCCTTACGCGCTCGCGAGCGTGTTGGCCGTGTTCAGGTGCTCGACGCCGGTGTATTTCTGCGACTGCTCGTCGGCGTGGTAGCTGGAGCGGATGAGCGGGCCGGATTCGATGACGCCGATGCCGAGCTCGAGGCCGAATTTTTTCCAGTGGGCGAACTCCTCCGGCGGCACCCAGCGGTCGATTTTCCAATGCTGCGGGGTGGGCTGGAGGTACTGGCCGATGGTGAGGATGTCGGTCCGGTCGCTCGCGATGTCGCGGAGGCACTGCTCGATCTCCTCCTGGCGTTCGCCGAGGCCGAGCATGATGCCGGTCTTGGTGGTGAAGCCGCGGCTCTTGGCGTGGCGGAGCACGCCGCGGGAGCGGTCATAGCGGGCCTGCACGCGCACGGGCTTCTGCAGGCGCTCGACGGTCTCGACGTTGTGGTTGAAGATGTCGGGCTTGGCGTCGAGCACGGTGTCGACGTGGGTGGTGTTGCCCTTGAAATCCGGCACGAGCACCTCGATGGCGCATTGCGGGCTGCGATACTTGGTGGCGCGGATGGTGGCGGCCCAGACGCTGGCGCCGCCGTCCTGCAGGTCGTCGCGCGAGACGGAGGTGATGACGCAGTGACGCAGGCCCATGCGGGCGACGGCGTCGGCCACGCGGGCGGGCTCGCCGAGGTCGACCTCGGTGGGGCGGCCGACCTGGATCGCGCAGAAGTTGCAGGAGCGCGTGCAGATGTTGCCGAGGATCATGACCGTGGCCGTGCCGCGGGACCAGCACTCGCCGATGTTCGGGCACTGCGCGCTCTGGCAGACCGTGTGGAGCTTGTTGTCCTCGACGAGGCGGCGCGTGGCCTGGTAGCCGGGGCCGGAGGGCAGCTTGGCGCGGAGCCAGTCGGGTTTGCGGTTGGTAGGCGTCATGGAGCGAATCGAAGCTGAGAAGATTTAACCGCTAATCCACGCTAATCTTCGCTAATTACCAGCCTAGCTTGAAGATTGCTTCGTCCGATTAGCGGAGATTAGCGCAGATTAGCGGTTTGCAAAAAACTCCGGCAACTGCCGCCAGAACTCCGCGGCCAGCACGCGCTTCACCTCCGCGATGTCCACGGGGCGGCCGAGCTCGAGGTGCATCGAGGTGACGGTGCCGTCGGCGGCGCTGATGCCGCAGGGGATGATGCCGGTGAAGGGCGTGAGGTCGGTGTTCACGTTCAGCGCGAAGCCGTGGAACGTCGTCCACTTCTTCACCGCGACGCCGATGGCGGCGATCTTGCGCGGGCCGAGCCAGATGCCGGTCTTGCCGGGGTTGCGGCCGGCGGTGAGCCCGAAGTGCGCGACGCTGTCGATCATCACCTGCTCGAGGAAACGCAGGTAGGCATGCAGGTCCTTGCGCGCGGCGAGATTGACGATGGGGTAGCCGACGATCTGGCCGGGCCCGTGGTAGGTGATGTCGCCGCCGCGGTTGGTCTCGTGCACGGCGACGCCACGCGCGCGGAGCTGCTCTTCGTTCCACAGGAGATTCCGCTCGGCACCGCGTCGGACACCCAGCGTGAAGACCGGGTTGTGCTCGGTGAACACCAAGGCGTCGCCGACCTCGCCGGCGTTGCGGCGGGCGACGAGTTCCTCCTGCCGCCGGAGCGCGTCTGCGTAATCCGTCCGCTCCCAGTCGATGACGGGGAGGCTGGTGGCGGAGATGGTGGTGGTGGGCATCGCGGGTTAATTCAGACAGAATCCGCGTTGGTGCAACTGTTTCGTCGCCCCGGCCGGAACCGAGGGGGTGTGGGCATTAGCGCCCACTTTCCGTTTGCCCCGGGGCGGGGGTGTTATCACTCTGCGCGGTTCCATGAGCGACATCCCCCAGGACATCTCCCACGACCAGTATGCCGTGCGGCTCAAGAAGCTGCAGGACCTGCGCGCCGCGGGCTCGGATCCGTTCCGCGCCAACTGCGAGCAGACGCACTTTTCGGGTGAGGCGCTGAAAGCCTACGTCGACGGCCAGGACTACACCGTGCCGGTGAAGGTCGCCGGCCGCCTCGTCGTCATCCGCGACATGGGCAAGAGCCAGTTCGTCAAGATCCTCGACCAGCAGGGCCAGATCCAGCTCTACGTGAAGAAGGATCTCGTGGGCGACGGGCCTTACGCGGCTTTCAAGAAGCTCGATCTCGGCGATTTCATCGGCGTCGAGGGCACCTTGTTCAAGTCCAAGAGCGGCGAGATCACCGTGCGCGTGGACAAGTTCGTGCTCGTGGCCAAGGCGCTGCGCCCGCTCCCGGAGAAGTGGCACGGCCTGACCGATCCCGAGCAGGTCTACCGCCAGCGTTACCTCGACCTCGTGGTCAACCCCGAGTCGCGCGACCGCCTGCTCAAGCGCAGCCAGATCGTCGCCAGCCTCCGCCGCACGCTCGCCGGGCGGAAGTTCATCGAGGTGGAGACGCCCGTGCTCGAGGGCGTGGCCGGCGGCGCCGCCGCGCGGCCGTTCACCACGCACCACAACGCGCTCGGCGCGGACTTCTTCCTGCGCATCGCGCTCGAGCTGCGCCTCAAGCGACTGCTCGTCGGCGGCATCGACCGCGTGTTCGAGATCGGCCGCGTCTTCCGCAACGAGGGCGTCTCGCGCAAGCACAACCCCGAGTTCACCATGCTCGAGGTCTACCAGGCCTACTCGGATTTCCGCGGCATGATGGACCTGATCAAGGCCCTCCTGCAGAACGCCTGCCGCGACGTGCTCGGCGCGACCGAGATCAAGCACGCCGCCAGCGGCCAGGTCATCAACTTCGCCGGCGACTGGCGCGAGGCGCGCTATTTCGACCTGATCGACGAGGCCGTGGGCTTCAAGCTCAGCGAATTCCGCCCCACGCCCGACTACCGCGCCAAGGCCATCGAGGGCGCGAAGCAGCTCGGCCTCGAGATCCACGATGGCTGGGAGACCTTCGAGATCGTGAACGAGATTTTCGGCAAGAAGATCGAGCCCACGCTCATCCAACCTACCTTCGTCACGCACCTGCCCAAGGAACTCTGCCCGCTCGCCAAGCTCAACCAGCAGGACGCCGGCCTCATCGACGTCTTCGAGCTCATCATCGGCGGCATGGAGGTCGCACCGGCCTACTCCGAGCAGAACGATCCCGCCGTGCAGCGCGAGATGTTCGAAAAGCAGGTCGGCGAGGAGACGCAGAACCTCGACAACGACTTCCTGCTCGCACTCGAGCACGGCATGCCGCCCGCCGGCGGCATGGGCGTCGGCATCGACCGCCTCACCATCCTGCTCACCGGCGCCGAGAGCATTCGCGACGTGATCCTGTTCCCGTCACTGCGGCCGACCCCGGCCGGCGATAAGCAGTAAGCTCAGGCTCCAAGCCAGAAACAGGTTGGCACCGTGAGCTTCCGGCTTATCGCTTAAAGCTTACCGCTTCCCATGCCCTGGCCGATCTATCTCGCCCTCAAGCAGCTCTTCCCGACCGGGCGGGTGTCGTTCTTCCCGCTGATCTCCATCCTCGGCGTCGGGCTGGGCGTGGCACTGATGCTCGTGTCGACGAGCGTCATGGGCGGCTTCGGCCACCAGATCCAGCGGATGATCATCGACACGCAGGGCGAGATTCAGATCCGCGGCTCCGCGCCCATCGGCGCGCCGACTTCCGGCGCCGTGGCTGCGGCGCTCGCCAAGGTGCCCGAGGTGACCGCCTTCGCACCGTATGCCGCCGGCGTGGTGATGCTCGAGTACGCCAGCCGTCCGGCGTTCCCCGCCATCCAGGGTTTCGATTACGAGCGGATGAAGGCGGTCATCCCGCTCGACCGCTACATCGTCGCCGGCTCGCTCGCCGATCTCGACGACGATTCCGTCATTCTCAGCTCGATCCTCGCCGGCACGCTCGGCGTGCGGGTGGGCGACACCGTCAGTCTCTACACGCCGCTCATGCTCGAGCGCATCCGCAACAACGAGGTGCTGCTCCCGCGCGATGTGCGCGTGGCCGGCATTTTCCAGATCGGCCACCAGCAGCTCGACAGCTCCACCGTGCTCTGCTCGCTGCGCCTGATGCAGGACCTCTATGGGCTCAACAAACTGGTCCACGGCTACAACGTCCGCCTCGAACCCGGTGCCGACCCCGACGCCGTCGCGGCGAAGCTCAACGCCGCCCTCCCGCCCGGCACGCGCGCGCTGACGTGGTTCGAGTCGAACGCCGATTTTCAGGCCGTGCTGAGCTTCGAGCGCAACATGATCTTCTTCCTGCTCACGTTCATCATCGTCGTGGCGGCGTTCTCCATCACCAGCTCGCTGCTCGTGACGGTCGTGCGCAAGACCCGCGAGATCGGCCTGCTCGGCGCGATGGGCGGCAAGGCCCGCGATGTGGCGCTCTGCTTCTGCACGCAGGGCCTCGTCATCGGCACCGGCGGCACCGTGGCGGGGCTCGTGCTCGGGTTCGCGCTGCTGCACTTCCGCAACGATCTCGTCCAGCTCATCGCCCGGTTCACGATGGGACAGGAGACGTTTGTGAAGTTCTACCAGTTCAGCTCGCTGCCGGCGCACACGGCCCCGAAGGATGTCGTCATCATCGTGGTCTTCTCGCTGCTCGCCTCGACGCTCGCCGGCCTGATCCCGGCCTGGCGCGCGGCCCGGCTCAAACCCGTGGAGGCGCTCAGAAGTGAGTAGCAAAACGAAAGGTAGGGCGAGGCGTCCCCGCCGAGCCGCCACAAACCACGGCTCACCCGGAGGGTTCGCCCTACCCGCAGGCCTCGCGGCAAATGCATTTGTAGCGGCGCTCTGTGAGCGCCGGGCCGACGGGCACAGACCGCCACTACATTTGGAAGCGATCCATGTCTGACCCGACACCAGTCCTCCACGCCCGCGGCCTGCGCAAAAACTACCGCAGCGGCGACGCCACACTCGAGGTGTTGCGCGGCGTCGATCTCGCCGTGTCGCCGGGCGAGAGCGTGAGCATCCGCGGCGAATCCGGCTCCGGCAAAAGCACATTGCTCAACATCCTCGCCGGCCTCGACCGCCCGGACGCGGGCGAACTTTTCTGGGGCGCGGAAGCGACGCACCGGCTCGGCCTCGGCGAGCTTACCGCCCGCCGCGGCCGGTTCCTCGGCATGGTTTTCCAAGCCTACTATCTCATCCCCGAGATCGACGCCCTCGCCAACGTCCTGATGGGTGCGCGTCTGGTCGGCTCGATCGGAGCGGCCGAGCGCGACCGCGCGGCGGCGTTGCTCCAGCGCGTCGGACTGGCCGAGCGCGGACACCACCTGCCGGCGCATCTCTCCGGCGGCGAACGCCAGCGCGTGGCCGTGGCCCGGGCCCTCATGAACCGTCCCGCGGTGCTGCTGGCCGACGAGCCGACCGGCAATCTCGACGAGCGCACCGGCGACGAAGTCATCAGTCTCCTGCTCGAAGTCTGCGCCGAGGAACAGGCCGCCCTCGCGCTCGTGACGCACAACCCGGCGCACGCAAAAAAATGCGCCCGGCAGCTCTTCCTGCACGAGGGAGTGTTCCGGTAAGACATGCGCTCTGGCGCGCCGGGGTCGGGGATCAATGGCACGGGCAGTCCCGCGCCCTCTGTCATTCTGAGCGGAGCGAAGAATCCATTTCGCGAAAAACGTGGGACGGGGAATTCCTCGCTTCGGCAGGTTGACCGGCAGGAAGTCTCTTGGCCAAAAGAGTCTGGCTGTCTGACCTTCCGCCGCTACGTTTTTGCCCCATGGCCAAGCCCAAGATCAAATGCGGTGTCGTCGGCGTCGGTTCGCTCGGGCAGCACCACGCGCGCATCTATGCCTCGCTGCCCGGCGTCGAGTTCGTCGGCATCTTCGAGACGAGTGACGCCCGCGCGGCGGAGATCTGCGCCAAGCACAACTGCCGGCGCTTCGCCACGATCGAGGAGCTCGGCAAGGCCTGCGAGGCCGTCAGCGTCGTCGTGCCGACGGACAAGCATGCGCTCGTCGCGCTGCCGCTGCTGGCGCAGGGTTGCCACCTGCTGATCGAGAAGCCGCTGTGCGCGTCGTTGGAGGAGGCCGAGCAGGTGCTCGCCGCCGCGCAGAAGTCCGGCCGCATCGTGCAGGTCGGACACATCGAGCATTTCAACCCGGTGATGAGCTACCTTGAGAAGCACACCGGCCACCCGCAATACATCACCACCGAGCGCCTCGCGCCCTACCAGACGCGCGGCACGGAGGTCGGCGTCGTGCTCGACCTGATGATCCACGACATCGGCATCGTGCTCGCGCTGGTGAAGTCGCCCATCCGCAAGATCGACTCGGTGGGCATCAACGTGCTCTCCAAGACCGAGGACATCGCGAACGCGCGCATCGAGTTCGAGAACGGCTGCGTGGCCAACCTCAGCGCCTCGCGCATGAGCCTGAAGAAAAACCGCGAGATCCGCGTCTTCCAGGACAACGCCTACCTCTCGCTCGATTTCATGAACCAGAAGGGCCACCTCGTGAAGAAGAGCGACATCGTCGCCTACGGCCTGAAGCTGAAGATCGGCCTCGCGAAGGCGGGCGACGCTTCCTCGATCCCCGTGCACGAGATCCCGATCGAGAAGGGCGAACCGCTGGCCATCGAGCTGGCGCACTTCACCGACAGCGTGCGCGCCGCGACGCAGCCCAAGGTCGGCGCCGCGCTCGGCAAGTCCGCCCTCGAGGTCGCCATCACGATCACCGACCAGATCAAGCGGGCGCAAAAAAACTGATGGCCACCACGAAACACACGAAAGACACGAAAGGGATTCTCGGTGCGTGTCATTCTGAGCGCAGCGAAGAATCCAAAACGAATCCTGTCCGCGGTCGTACGACTGGATTCTTCGCTGCGCTCAGAATGACAGGAGGCGAGACCCATGAGTAAGGCCGCGCCGGGTGTAGCGCTTCCTTCTCCGGCCGCCGGTGCCGTCGACCTGCTGGTCGTGGCGGCGGAGCATTCGGGCGACGCCCATGCGGCGCGGATGGTGCGCGAGCTACGGGCGAAGCACCCGGAGGTGCGCGTCTGCGCGCTGGGCGGGCCGCAGCTGGCGGCCGCGGGGGCGCAGTTGCTGCGCGACCTCACGGCGGGCTCGGCCATGGGTTTCGCGGTGCTGGCCAAGATTTCCTTTTATCGCGCGCTCATCGCTGAGATCATTCGCTGGGTGGGGCAGCACCGGCCGAAGGCGGTGTGCTTCGTGGATTCGTCGGGCCTGAACCTGCGCATCGCGCACGGACTCTTCGCTAAAAAATTCTCGGCCAAGGCCGGCGGTCCGACGAAGACGCTCTATTACATCAGTCCGCAGGTCTGGGCGTCGCGCGCCGGCCGCCGGTTCGAGATGGCGCAGCACCTCGACGGGCTCGCGGCGATTTTCCCGTTCGAGCCGGTGGTCTATGCCGACACGGCGCTGCCGGTGGAGTTCGTCGGCCATCCGTTCATGTCGCCGGGTTACGCGGCGCCGGTGGCGTTCGATCCGGCCGGGCCGGTGCTGCTGCTGCCGGGCAGCCGGCGGCAGGTGGTCAGCCGCGTGTTTCCCGTTTTGCTCGGCGCCTACGCGCAGTCGGGCGTAGACCGTCCGGCGGTGGCGCTTTATCCGAGCGAGGAGATCCGCGCGCTGCTCCAACGTGGGCAGGATCAGTCGCCCGTCGGCGCACGCATCGAACTGCGGCCGGTCGGCGGAGCGCCGGTGGGCGCGGCGGCCGTGTTGACCGTGAGCGGCACGATGTCGCTGGAGTGCGCGCTGGCGGGCATCCCCGGTGCGCTGACGTATCGCACCGACCCGCTGACGTATTTTCTCGGCCGCCTGCTCGTGAAGGTCGACTACATCGGCATCGCGAATCTGCTGCTGAAGGAGGCGATGTATCCCGAGTTCATCCAGGGCGCGGCGACGGCCAGGGCGCTCGCGGCGCAGTTGAGGGAGTGCCTGGGCGACCCTGCGCGCGGCGCGCGCACGCAGGCGCAGGCGGTGCGGTTGCGCGCGTTGCTGGCGCAGCCGGCGAGCGGCACCCCGGCGGATTGGCTGGCGCGGCAATTGGCGGCGGAGGCAAATCAGGGCTAAATCGGGTTGGTCAGTGCGCCGATATTGGGTCTTACTGAAACTTCTATGACCACCGCGACTCCGTCCCGTCCGTCGCGCAGCCGGGTATTGCCCTGGCTTACGCTGGTCTGCGGCCTGATTTTGACCCTCGCGGCGTGGTGGCTGGCCAGCCGCGAAGTGCATCGGACGGAGCAGGCGCGGTTCGACCGGCTGGTGGAGCGCGTGGTCTCCGTGGCGCGGAGCCGGTTCGATTCGGCCGCCCAGGCGGTCCACGGCGCGCGCGCTTTGCTGGAGGCCAGCGACGACGTGACGCGCCGCGAATGGGCCACCTACGTCAACGCCCTCAATCCCTACCTGAAATCGGGCATGGTCGGGCTGGGCGTAGTCGAGCGCATCCGCTCCGAGGATGCCGGAGCGCTCGAGGCGCGGTTGCGCGCCGAAGGTCTTGCGGGTTTCACGGTCCAGCGCACCCCGGGTCACGACCGGCTCTATGTCGTGACGCGGATGGAGCCGCTGGAAACGAATGCCGACGCGCTCGGCCTCGACATCGGATCCGGCAACACGCGACGGACGGCGGCCGAGGAGGCGATGCGCACGGGCCAGCTGGCGCTGACCCACCGGATGCGGGTGATCGAGGGCACGCACGAGATTCCCGGCCTGCTGCTGCTGCTGCCGCTCTATCGGGCGGGTGAGCCGGCGGCCACGCCCGCGCAACGCGAGGCGGCGTTGAGCGGCTGGGTGTATGCGTCGCTGCGGATCGACCAGCTGCTCGCAGGCGTGGTGCAGGCCGGCGAGCAACAGATCGATCTGGAGGTCTTCGAGGGCGACACCCCGCGGCTGAGCACGATGATGTTCGACGCGGACGGCCACATCCCGCTGCGCCCGCCGGCGGAGCAGGATCGCGAGATAGGCGAGCAGGATTTCCGTGACCGTCTGTTCCGGCAAGCGGCCACGCTGGACATCTACAACCGCCACTGGACGCTGATGGTCAGCTCGCTGCCGCGCTTTGAACAGAAAAGCAGCCGGCTGCTGCCGTTGGTGATTCTGTGGGGCGGCTTGCTTTCCAGCGTGCTCGGCGCAGGCCTCGTGCGCGTGCTGGTGACGGCGCGCTCCCGGGCCCTGCGGATGGCGGATGAGATGACCGCCACCCTGCGGCGGACGGAGGCGGAGGCGCGCCGGCTGGCGCTGGTGGCGAGCAACACCGCCAGCGCCGTGCTGCTGGCGGACAACCGTTGGGGCGTGGAATGGGTGAACGACGGCTTCGTGCGCATGTTCGGCTACGAACTCACCGAGGTGCGCGGCCAGCGCGCGAGCGAGCGCTTCGGCGGCCCGGAGACCAGCCGGGAAACCCTGCGCGCGATGGAGGAAGCGGACCGGAACGGCCAGACCTACAAAGGCGAGATCGTCGCCTACGCCAAGGGCGGACGCAAACTCTGGACCGAGATCGAGACCCGGCCCTTGGTCGACGAGGCCGGAAAGGTGACCGGCTACATGGCGCTGTTGAACGACATCACCACGCGCAAGCAGGCCCAGGCCGAGCTCATCAAGCGCGAGGCGCTGTCCCGGTTCATCCTCGACGCCCTGCCGATCGGCGTGACCTGGACCTACCACGGGGAGCAGCTCGAGGAGTATTCCAACGAGGGTGTGCTGCACGTCACCGGTCTCACCCGCGAGCAGACGCGCCAGCCCGGCATCTACCAGAGCATCACGCACCCGGACGACTGGAAGCGCCAGGAGGCCGAGTCCGCCCGTCTGCGCCGCGGCGAGACCGACCGCTTCAGCATCGAGAAACGCTATTTTCACCAGCCGGACGGCGGGATCGTCTGGGTCATCCTCACGGTGCAGGTCTACCGTGACGCGGCGGGCAAAATCCTGCAGGAAGTCGCGCTGGTGGTCGACATCACCGAGCAGAAGCGCCAAGCCGAGGAACTCCGCGAGGCGAAGGAGACGGCCGAGCGCGCCAGCCTCGCCAAGAGCCAGTTCCTCGCGATGATGAGCCACGAGATCCGCACGCCCATGAACGGCGTGATCGGCATGACCAGCCTGCTGCTCGACTCGCCGCTCACCCGCGAGCAGCGCGAATACGCCGACACCATCCGCACCAGCGGCGACGCGCTCCTGACCATCATCAACGACATCCTCGACTTTTCGAAGATCGAGTCCGGGCGCCTGGAATTGGAACACGAGGAATTCAACGTCCGCGAATGCGTCGAGGGCGCGCTCGACCTGCTGGCCACCCGCGCTTCAGAGAAGCGCCTCGATTTGCTCTACGAAGTGGCCGACGGCACCCCGGGCATCCTCGTCGGCGATGCGACGCGCCTGCGCCAGGTGCTGGTCAACCTGCTCGGCAACGCCGTGAAGTTCACCGAGCGCGGCGAGATCGTCATCACGCTCAAGCCGACGAACACCGCGGACGACGACGTCGAGCTGCTCTTCAGCGTGCGCGACACCGGCATCGGCATCCCCGCGGAGGCGATGGGGCGGCTGTTCCAGTCGTTCAGCCAGGTGGATGCCTCGACCACGCGCAAGTTCGGCGGCACCGGCCTCGGCCTCGCGATCAGCAAGCGCCTCGTCGAGCTCATGGGCGGCCGGCTCTGGGTGGAGAGCCAGCCGGGGCAGGGCACCACGTTCTTTTTCACGATCAAGGTGCCCGCCGTGCCGAGCAAGCCGCGGCCGTACCTCGGCGCCGCGCGCGGCGGACTCGAAGGCCGCCACCTGCTCGTGGTGGACGACAACGCCACCAACTGCCGCATTCTCCGCGAGGTGACGACCGGTTGGGGCATGATTCCCGAAACGGTGTCCGGCGCCGCGGCCGCGCTCGCCCTCATCCGGTCGGGCCGGCGGTTCGATGCGGCCGTCCTCGACATGCAGATGCCCGAGATGGACGGCTACACGCTGGCGCAGGAACTCCGCCGCCTCGTGCCGGCGGAGCAGATGCCGTTGCTGCTGCTCTCCTCCATCGGCCAGCGCGTGAACGACGGTGTTTTCGCCTGCAGCCTGAACAAGCCGGTGAAACCCGCGCAGCTGCTCGAGGCTCTCGTGTCGATCCTCGGCCGTCCGTCCAGCACTCCGCCGCTGCCGGCTGCGGGTGCCCCCGGGCCGGCCGCCGTCGGATCGGCGCGCCAGGGCGAGCGTGTGCTGTTGGCCGAGGACAACGCCGTGAACCAGAAGGTCGCGCAGCACATGCTGCGTTCCCTCGGTTTCCGCGCGGACGTGGCGGCCAACGGCCTCGAGGTGCTCGAGGCGCTGCGGCGCCAGCCATACGACATCATTCTGCTCGACGTGCAGATGCCGGAAATGGACGGCCTAGAGGTCGCACGGCACATCCTGCGGGCCTATCCGAAGCCCGGCTCGCGCCCGTGGATGATCGCGCTCACGGCCAACGCCATGCAGGGTGACCGCGAGCAGTGCCTCGCCGCCGGCATGGACGACTACATCAGCAAGCCCATCAAGATGTCCGACCTCACCGATGCCGTGGAGCGGGCCCGCACAGGGCTCAGCCTGCGCTATCCGTCGGCCTGAGACGTCTGGGAATCTGTAGCGGCGGTCTGTGACCGCCGCCGTCCCACAAGAACTCGTTTCGGTCCTCCTTTGCATGTCATCCTGAGCGAAGCGAAGGATCCACGTGCTCGGGCGCGATGCAGGATTCGCACGCGTGGATTCTTCGCTGCGCTCAGAATGACAGGATACGAAGTTGGGTCTGTGGTCTGTGACCACCGACGGCAAAACTCGCCCTGCAACACTGGGATCCGGTGCTGCGCAAAAACAACGGTGCGCATCTGATTGCCTCGGCTCACCGGGACGGTTCGCCCTACCTTCCAGCGGTTGCCGCGGAGAATGCCGGGCTAGCCAGCGCTTACCGCGGCCGGCTGTCGGAGTTGAGCGAATGGGCGACGGCGGGCCAGAGCTGCACGGTGCGCTCGGCGAGGATCGCGCGGCACTTGGCCACCTCGGCGCGGCGCATCGCGAGGTTCGACTCCGCGATCTTGGCGAGGTCGTCGAGGTTGTAGAGATAGACGTCGGCCAGCTTGGCGGCCTCGGGCTCGATGTCGCGCGGCAGCGCGAGGTCGATGAGGAAGAGCGGGCGCGCCGGCCGGCGCTTCATGGCGGCGGCGACGAGCTCGCGCGTGACGACGGCGTTCGGTGCCGAGGTGGAGCTGGCGACGATGTCGGAGTTGGCCAGCACATCGGGCAATTCGGCGAGCGTCGCGGCCCAGCCGCCGGCTTGCGCCGCCGCTTCCTCGGCTTTCGACAGCGTGCGGCTGGCGACGGTGATGGATTTGGCCCCGCGGCTCTGGAAGGCCTGCACGGTCTTCAGGCCGATGTCGCCGGCGCCCACGACTAGGATTTTCACTGTCGCGAGGTCGCCGAAAATCTTGCCCGCGAGGTCGACGGCCACGGTGGCGATGCTGATCTGGCCCTCGCCGATGGCCGTGTTGGTGCGGATGTGCTTCGCGGCTTGGAAGGTTTTTTGGAAAACGCGGTTGAGCACCGGGCCGGTCCACTTGCGGTCGAGCGCGCGGTCGTAGGCCTGCTTGACCTGGCCGAGGATCTCGACCTCGCCCACGATCTGCGAATCGAGCCCGGAGGCGACTTCGAACAGATGCGCGATGGCCTCGTGATTGTCGCGTTGCACGACGACGCCCTCGAGGTCCGCCGGCGCGCAGCCGGTGACCTCGCAGAGCACGCGGCGGAGCTCGTCGACGGTGGCGGGGCTGGAGGCGACGCCGTAGAGCTCGACGCGGCCGCAGGTGTTGAGCAGCGCGAACTCGCGCACACCGGGCGTCTGCTGCAGACGGCCGGCCAGCGCGGCGGCGCGGGCGTCGTCGAAGGCCAGTTTTTCGCGGACCGCGAGCGGGGCGGTGTGGTGGCTGGCGCCGAGGAGGACGAGGGAAGCGTGGGGATTTTCCATCGTCAGCGCGAGGAGGGGAGCGTCATCTGGGTGTGACGGCTGGCGTTGATCGGGCCGAGCGAAAGCAGCGCGGCGGTGAACAGGGCGAGGCAGAGCCAGGCGAAGCGTCCGGAGTTGAGGTGGCGGCGCCAGCGCAGGAGCAACGTGACGAGGTACGCGAGCCAGATGCCGACCGTGAGCGTGAGCTTCGGACCGTCGACCGAGGCGGTGTCGCGCACCCACCAGGAGGCGCCGACGCCGAGCGAGAGCGAGAGCAGGCCGACGCCGGCCAGCAGCAGGCGGAGGTTGATCTGGTCGAGCTGCACGAGGGAGGGCAGGAACCAAAACAGGCCGTCGAGGCGCTTGTGCTTGAGGTTCCAGTTTTGCAGCAGGTGCATGATCGAGGTCAGCGTCAGGATGCCGAACACACCGTAGCTGAACACCGCGAGCGCCGCATGGAACTCGATCCAGGGATTGTGGCCGAAGATCTTCACGCCGCGCGTCACATCCCACTCGGGGATGAGCAGCGAGAAGAACGCCAGGCAGCCCGCGTAGCCGGCGGTGAACAGGCCGAGCAGGCTCACGCGGAACGCCGGGCCGACGAGAAAATAGAGCACCATCGCCGACCACGCGACGAACTGGACGATCTCGAGCTTGTTGCCCAGCGGGCAGCCGCCCACCGCCATGCCGCGCACGTAGAGGCCGGCCGTCTGGAGGAGCAGGCCGCCGGCAAGCAGGGTGTTGAGCACGGTGCGGGCGCCATCCTGCTGCCGCCGCGCCAGCGCGATGATGCCGGCGCCGAAACCGGCCAGATAAAGCACGGCGCCGATCCACAGCATCGCGCGGTCGGTGAGCAGGGAAGTCATGCGGCCAAGTTGGCAGCCGGGCCCGGCCGCTGCAAGCGCGCGGGGCGTTGTATAAGATTCACGGGCGCTGTGCCGGTCTCCCGCTGATTGAAGCTTGGGCGCGCCCGCCGCGGCCGGCTAGCGTGGCGGACCATGAAATTTGATCCTCAGCCCGTTGTCCTCGAGGGCCGCCACGTGCGGCTGGAGCCGTTGGAGCGCCGCCACGCCGCGGCCATCCACACCGTCGGCTGCGACCCGGAACTGTGGCGCTGGATGACGATTGCGGCGCTCACCACGCCCGCCGACGTGGCGCAATGGATCGAGGACGCGCTGCGCGTGCAGGCGACCGGCGCCGAGGTGGCCTTCGCCACGGTACGGCGGAGCGACGGCCGGGTGGTGGGCTCGACACGGTTTCTCGACATCCGCCGCCCGCACCGCTCGCTGGAGATCGGCCACACCTGGCTCGCGCGCGAGGCCCAGCGCACCGCCGTCAACACCGAGGCGAAATACCTGATGCTCCGCCATGCCTTCGAGACGCTCGGCGCCGTGCGCGTGCAGTTGAAGACCGACCGCCGCAACGCGGCGTCGCGCGCCGCCATCGCCCGGCTCGGCGCGGTGGAGGAGGGCACGCTCCGGAATTATCAGACCCGCTACGACGGCTACGTGCGCGACACCGTCATGTTCAGCCTCACGGCCGCGGAGTGGCCGGGCGCGAAGACGCGGCTCGAGGGGTTTCTGCAGCGCTGAGGCGATCGGCCGGGCGCGCGCGAACGGGCTTGCTCCGTGCGGCGTCTCGGATTGTCTACACGCCACAACCCCAATCCCCCTATGACAGGACTACGTTTGCGTCATTTCACGGCCATTGCCGTGCTCGGATTCGTCTCAGCCAGCCTGCTGGCCCAGCCGTCACCGCGCACCTTCACCAGCACTTTCTTCTTCGGTGACAGCCTGAGCGACTCGGGCAACACCTTCACGCTCACCGGCTCGCCGCCCGCTCCGTATTTCAACGGCCGTTTCTCCAACGGCCCGACGTACGCCGAGTATCTGGTGCCCACGCTCCAGAAGCACACCACGGCCGCGCCGACGGTGACGACCAATCTCAACTTCGCCTTCGGCGGCGCCACCGCGGCGCCCGGCAGCCTGGTGCCGAACCTCGGTCTGCAGCTCGGCATGTTCTCCGGCCCCGCCTCCGCGGGCGGCCGCGCGCTCACGCCGAAGAGCACCGATCTGTTCGTGGTGCTCGCCGGCGCCAACGACGTCCTCAACTACCTCGGCAGCACACCGACGCCGAGCGGCGCGGGCGTGGAGGCCGCGGCGAACACCGCCGCCAATGCCGTCAAGGGCGCCGTGTCGACCCTCCTCACCGCAGGGGCGAAGAACATCTTGGTGATGAACCTGCCCGATATCTCGAAGACGCCGCGCTTCACCACCGGCTCCGCCGCCGCCGCCGCCTCGCTCGCGCAGAACGGCTCCTTCGCCTTCAACAGCACCCTCCGCGGCGGCCTCGGCGCCATGAACCTCGGCGCGGACGTCCGTCTCACGCTCGTCGACCTCGGTGCCCTGCTGAACACCATCCTCGCGAACAGCTCGCGCCTCGGCTTCACGGTCACCAACCAGGAAGTGGTCGGCATCCTCTCCTCCGGCGGCAATCCCGGCGACATCAACGGCTACGTCTTCTGGGACGGCATCCACCCCACCACCAAGACGCACGCGCTTCTCGCCAGTGCGCTCAACGAGACGCTCAACCCCGAGTTCGTGCTCGGCACGGCCGCCACGCAGAGCACCGCGCTCCTCATGGTCGCCGACCTCGCCGCCGACACCGTCGACAGCCGTCTCGATCAGATCCGCGGCAGCACGGCCCGCCACCACGCCGATGGTTTCATCGGTTACAATTACAAGGAAGGCGGCCGCGATGCCGACGGCTACATGAGCAAGTTCGACTACAAGGCCAGCGTCCTGACCGCTGGCTTTGATGTGGCGGTGACGAAGGTCGTCACGGTCGGCTTCGCTTTCAGCGCCGAGGACGTCTCGGCCAACCTCAAGCCCGCCGCCGGCTCCTTCAAGGTGAAGGGCCAGACCGGCACCGCCTTCATGCAGTGGAAAAACGACGGTCCCGTCTTCCTCGAATTGAGCGGCAGCTACGGCTCGAACGATTTCCGGAAAATCACCCGCGCCACCGCGCTGGGCGGCCTCACCACCACTGGCAGGACCGACGCCAAGGTGGTGGCCGGTTCGGCCAAGATCGGCGCCAGCTTCGACGTCGACCGCGCGCACCTCACGCCGTTCGTCGGCCTGCGCTTCGTGCACGCCGACCTCGACGGCTACACCGAGAGCGGCGTCGGCGGCCTGAACTTCTCCTATGACGACCAGTCCGCCAAGTCGTTCACCGCCCTCGTCGGCCTCAGCGCCGACTGGCGCACGCACCTCGGCGACATGCCGATCGTGATCGGCGTCTCGGGCGTCTACCAAAACGACATGGAGGACAACGGCCAGCGCATCACCGGCCGCCTCGCCGACACCTTCGCCACCACCACCGGCATCACCGCCGGCCGCAACCTCGACAGCAGCGTCAAGGTCGGCGCCCACCTGAGCGGCTCCTTCAGCCAGCGCTGGAGCTGGACGCTCGGCGGCGGCGCCGAGATGCGCAGCGACGGCGACACCGGCCGCCAGTTCTCGTTCTCGCTCCAGACCGGGTTCTGAGCCGGGCGTCCTCTCCCCAAACGAAGGCCGCGCAGCATGCGCGGCCTTTTTTGTTTGGGGCGCTGCTCGGACCGGCCTCAAGCCTGTCCGAATAACCGGCTGGAGGCGAGAGGCAGGCGGCGAACTTGCTCGCGCCCCGTGCCCTTCACCTCCCGGCGCGACCAAGGTCGCTGCCTACCCTGGTCGGTCCCGCGTCGGTTATTCGACCAGGCTCTTACCCGGCCTTCGGCTTCACCGGCACGAGGAAGTCGAACTCGCACTTCTCGCCGCCATCGCCGAAACGCTCGTCCTGGCGGTCGAGATTGGGCGCGCCCGTGTGCACGAACTTCGAGCGCGGGAGCCAGGAGCCGAACGCGTAGTTGATCGTCTCACCGAGCTTGGCCACGGGGCCGCGGTGCGTGAAGCATGCGTAGGTGGCGGCCGGGATGCGCCAGAGCGTGAGCGGTGGCTCGGCCCGGCGCGACGGGGCGACGTTGATGCCGGCGAGATATTCAAGCTCGTCGGGATGGCGGCGGTCCGCGTCGCCCGGGCAGCGCGCGGCGCCGTAGACGTATTGGTCCAGTTGGGGCTGGAGTGTCCCGATCAGCGGGCAGAATCGCCCGTAGAGGCGCGGGATGACGTCGGTGTTGTCGGCATCGGGCGACATCGGGCCGATGAAGCGCGTCGAGAGTCCGAGGAGATTGAGCGCGGGGAGCTGGATGATTTGCGGTTCCATGGTGGTTTGACGGGGAAGACGTTTGAGGCGGTGCAGCGTCAGGCGCGGGCGGGTGCGGTTCCACGCGAGCCCGCCGGTGCGGCGGAACTGGCTCGGGCTGACGGCGAAGGCGGCGCGGA
The DNA here is from genome assembly GCA_016187925.1 of Opitutia bacterium. Taxonomy (GTDB): domain Bacteria; phylum Verrucomicrobiota; class Verrucomicrobiia; order Opitutales; family Opitutaceae; genus Didemnitutus. The sequence goes on from JACPIS010000021.1 coordinate 54,405, forward strand.
AGGCGCGCGTGAACGCCTCGTGCGATTCGAATTGGTAGTCGAGCGCGAGCTCGAGGATGGAGCGGCGGGTGTCCTTCAGGTCTTCGGCGGCGGCGGTGAGCCGGCGCTTGCGGATGTAGGAGCCGAGCGAGTCGCCGGTCGCCTCCGCGAAGATCCGGTGGAAATGCCAGAGCGAAAACCCGGCACGCCGGGCGACGGCATCGAGCGAAATCGGCTCGCGCAGGAGCCGCTCGATCAGATCGGCGGCACGGATGACGGCTTCGTGGTAGTGCGATGGCATGGTCAACGGGAGGAGAGTAGCAGACCGCGTGCGGTGGCCGCTTGACTTGTTGTGCGATTCTGCGCCGCGGCCGGCCGCAGACTCAATCCCGGCGCGCGACCCAGAACCGGCAGTTGTCGGAAAATTCCTTCACGGCGCGGCGTTCGCGGGCGAGTTCGTCGCGCAGTGCATCCTCGATGTGCGTCCATCCGGTGGCGGCGAGGTCTGCGAGAATCTCGGCCCGGTCGGGCAGGTGCATGAAGGTCTGGCCGTGCTCGTGCGCGAAGTAGCGGTCGCCGAACTCGAGCAGGCGCGGGTTCTGCTCCCCGCGTTGCCAGTGCACCGCCTCCTTGGCCCACGCCGCGCGCTCGACCGGATCGGCGTCGCGGTCGTGCGAGGTGAAGATGAACTTCGCCCCCGGCCGGCAGACGCGGTGCAGCCCGCGCATCGCCGCGCGCCGGTTCTCCCGCCCGGGGATCTGCATCAGCCCGTTGAAGAGAAACAGCGCGCCGTCGTAGGACTTGTCACTTATTAAGTGACATTCCCCTAGGCGGGTCGCGTCGGCTTGCAGGAAAGTCAGCTCGCTCATCTGCAGCTCGGCGGCGAGGTTTTGCGCCTGCTCGACCATCTCGGCGGCGAAGTCGAAAGCCGTGATGTTCCGGTAACCCTCGTGCCAAAGACCGACCGCCACGCGGCCCGCGCCGCAACCGGCTTCGAGCAGCGCGGCGGATTTTTCGGGGAAGTGCCGCGTGATGAGCAGGCGCTCAGATTCCCACAGCCCGAGGAAATGCGCCGCGCGGGTGTAGTGCAGCACCGCCTCGATGGCATTGAAGTCGTCCCGGACGATGTCCGAGGAGATTTTCTCGTTGTCGCGTTCCTCGTTCATCGGGCAATGCGACGGGCGAGCACGGGCGGTGCGTCGGGGAACGGTGTCCGTCCCGACACGGCAGCGGCGGCCGCGAGTTGTGATTTCAGCGCGGCAGCCGGCTCGTTGACCAGCACCGCCGCGAGCGGGTCGCCATAGACGATGCGCCAATGCCGCTGCAACAACAGGCCGATCGCGGGCGAGCCGGTGGGCAACAGGGCGACCTTGGCGCGCGAGAGATCGATGGCGGGCCCCGGCTCTTGCCCGGCATAGAGGAGCCAGTGCGCGTCCATGACCGCGGCGGGATAAACCGTGTCGAGCCGGCCGTCGAAGGACACGGGGTTGTCGGGCAGCTCCCAGAGCACCTGCTGGCCCCAGTCGAAGAAGCAGAGCGTGTTGCCCGTGAGCCCGTGCGCTCGCATGAACTCGATGGCCGCGACGGGAAAGACATCCCGCGGCACGTCGACGCGGAACGGGTGCTGGCGCGGCGCCGCGACACTGGAGCGCAAGCACCAGCCGCCGCCGAGCAGCAGCGCTAGGGCGAGCGCGGCGCTCACGACTGGACGGGCGAGCACGGCGCGCAAATCCCGCGTGGCCGGACCGAGCCGGGAGAGAAGCGCCAGCACATGCGGTGGCAGAAAAATCACGGTCGCCAAACCGAACAGCGGTGCGTGGCGCTGGTGTTGCGTCGCCATGACCGCGAGCAAAACCCACGTCAGCATTTCCCACAGCCGGCGCGGCTGGCGCGACGCACCCCACGCGGCCAAGCCGAGGCCGATGGTGAAATAGAACGGTACATTGGCGAACGTCAGCCCCATCGGCTGCCACTCGGTGATGTTGGGGCGGGGCAGCTGCAGGGTTGCAATCGTCCACGTCACGAGCTGCCAGCCCCAGGGATTGACGAGAAGGCAGAGCGAACTGGCAGCGGCGATTCCCAGCATGGCGCCGGTGCGTGCGCTCGGCGCGGAGCAACGCAGCTTCTGTGCGAGCACGGGCAGGCGAGCGCCAAGCATCTCCGTGGCCACGGCGAGCAGGGTGATGAGCCAGCCGGCGAGGTAGCCGCCGTGGGTGTTGACCCAGAGGGCGAACAGCAGCGGTGGCGCGAAGCCCCACGCCGAGCGGCCGGAGAAAAACCGGCGCAGGGCCACCAGCAGCGCGACGAACGCGAGCCAGGTGAACAGTTGCGGGCGCACGGCGTAGCCGAGGGCGATGAAGTTGCCGCAGAGTGCGAGCAGGGCGAGAGCCGCCGCGCGCTGCGGGCGCTCGTTACCGGCGCCTTCGCGCCACGCCCAGCCGAGCGTGACCGTGGCGAGCCCGATCATCAGCAGCCACAGGCCGGTGCCGCCCGCGAGGCGGTGCGTCAGGCCGAGCGCGACTTCGGCCAGCACCTCGTGGTTGATCCACGGCTGGCCGGCGGCGGTCCAGGAGAGCGCGTCGGTGGTTTCGAGTCCGCGCAACTGCAGCATGCGCTGGCCATAGAGCACGTGGCCCCAGAGGTCGTTGTCGACGGTGTTGTCCGAGACGCGCAGCCAGAGGAAGGCGACGGCGGCCCAAACGCCCGCGCGGACGAGCCAGCGATTGAGCGTCGCCGGCGGAGCGGAGGCGGGAGAACTTATTTCCGGCGCCATGCGGCGATGAACATGCCGTTCGCGTTCAGCTCGTGCGGCCACAGGAAGAACTGAGTGCTGAGCGCCGAGTGCTGAGCGCTGAAGACCAGCGCGGGTTCGAAGTCGGGATGCGCGGCGGTGAACGCATCGGCGATGGCGGTCGTCTCCGCGCGGGTGAGGGTGCAGACGGCGTAGACGAGCCGGCCGCCGGGCTTGAGCGAACCGGCGGCGTGATCGAGCAGCCGCGCCTGCACAGCGGCGAGTTCGTGCACGTCGGTGGGCCGGGTCGTCCAGCGCGCGTGCGGGTTGCGCTGCCAGGTGCCGATGCCGCTGCAGGGGGCGTCGACGAGCACGCCGTCGAATTTGGTTTTCGTCGGCAGCTTGGCGTCGCCCTGCCACGGAGCCGCGCGGAAATTGAAAACTTTCGCGCGGGCGGCGCGCTCCTTCAGCTTGGCCAGCCGGCGCTCCGAGCGGTCGCTGACCCAGAGCAGGCCCTTGTTCTGCATCAGGTCGGAGAGGTGCATGCTCTTGCCGCCCTCGCCGGCGCAGGCGTCCCACCACGTCTCGCCGGGTTGCGGCGCACAGGCGAGGCCGACCAGCTGCGAGGCGAGATCTTGAATCTCGAACTCGCCGGCTTGAAACTCGGGTGTGCGGTAAAGGTCGGTCAGACCGGTGTAGGCCCGGGCTGAGAGTTGAGAGCTGAGAGCTGAGAGTGGCACTCCGAGCTCTGCCGGAGCGCAGTGCCCGAGCGAGGCGGCGACTTTTGCGGCCAGACCCTGCTTGGCGCGGATCCAGAGCGCCGGTTCGCGTTGCAGCTGGCGGAGCAGCGCGACTTCGGTCGGGTAGGGGCGCTTGCCCTCAAGCGCCCTTGGGCCGTTGGGGGCAACGGCCCCTACCTCCGGCCAGAAGATTGTCTCGGAAAACCACTCCGGCACGGCGCGGGCGGCGAGCGCCTCGGGCTTGAACGACGCCGGGTTTTTGTCGAAGCGCGCTTGCAGGGTGCGGGCGGCCTCGAGCTGTTTCTGCAGCGAGTCTTTCGGCTCCAGCCAGCGCCACCAGCGGAAGTAGGCGAAGACGGCACGGCTGATCGCGCGGCGCTCGGCGGGGGCCGAGTAGTGGCGCGTGCGGACCAGCGACTCGCGCAGAGCCTGGTCGGCGGGCGTGCCGGCCTGGACGGTCTTCAGGATGCGGGCGGCGTGGTTGAGGATGGCGGAGCTGGGCACAGCCCGCAGCAGAGCCGCTCAGAGGTTCCTCTTCAAGAACGCTTCGATGCGGGTGTAGAGATCGATGCGGTGCTTCAGCTCGGCGAAGCCATGGGCTTCACCGGGGATGAACAGCGCCTCGTAGGGGACACCGGCATCCTTGAGTGCCTTGACCAGACGGCGCGACTGGTCGGTATCGGCATTGGTGTCTTCCTTGCCGTGGGCGACAAAGACAGGAACCTTGATTTTCGCGACGGAATGGAGCGGTGACATGGCCACGAATTTTTCGCGGTCCTTTTCGGGGTCACCGAGTTCGCGGCGAAACCACTCATAGCGGTAGGTATTCGAGTTGAGGTCCCGGTCTTCTTCCATGAACTCGGCCCAGTCGAATACACCCGCGATGCTGACAGCGCACTTGTAGAGCCCGGGCTCAAAGGCGGCGCCGCACATTGCGAGATAGCCGCCGAAACTCGAACCGAGGATCGCGATACGCGCCGGGTCGGCGATTTTCGCATCGATGAGGGCGTGCACGCCGTCGGTCACATCGTCGTGCATCGTGCGGAACTCCATGCGTGGCGCCTGGCTGATGGCGGCGTCGTAGCCGGATGAGCCGCGGTAGTTTGGGCGAAAGACGAGATAGCCCCGGCTGGCGAAGAATTGGCTTTGCGCGTCGTAGCCCCAGACATCACGCACCCAGGGCCCACCGTGCGGCAGCACGACCATCGGGGCCGGCCGGCCTTCCTGGTGGCTCAGCGGCAGGGTGACGTAGCCGTCGAGCTTCAAGCCGTCACGGGTCTGGAAAGTCATAAGGCGCACCGGTGCCATGAGGCGCTCGGGCAGCCAGGGCGCGAGGTCGGCGAGTTGGGTGAGCTTCTTGCTGCCGCGGTCGAAAAGATAGAGCGAACCGGGGTGCCGGTCGGAGGAGCCGACGACAAGCACGCGCTGGCCGTCACGGCTGCGGCTCGTGATGAGATTCACCCGTTCCGGCGGCAGCAGGCGGTCGAGAGTCTGTTGAAGGGCGGCGTCCTCGTCGCGGAACCAGACTTGCTCCGGCGCCTGGCGGGCATAGAGGAGGCCGCTGAGATCGCGATCATCGGTGGAGAACCGGATGCTACCGACGCTGAAGTCGTATTTTTCGTCGGTGTGCAGCACCGGCCCCAGCGATCCGTCGATGGTGTTAAAACGCCGCAGCTCTCGCAGGCCCTGGCCGTTCCGGTGGCCGACAAGCAATACGGCGGGATCGGAGTCGATGGCCATCGGCGCATCGTGCTCGACGTTGATCTGCACCGCGGTCCAGCGGTCGTCGGTCTCGTGGCGGAAGAGCTTCCGTACGCCCTTGTGGTACGCGAGCAGGTAGGCGATTTCGCCCTGCCGGTCGCGCCACCAGTGCATGACGCCGTCAATGCCGGGCGGTGGATTGAACGAGCGGACGACGTTCCGGCCGAAATCACCGAAGTTGTTGCGGAAGTTTTTCCGGAGATCGATTTCGAACAGGCCGGTGGGCTTGTGGCTGTGGCGCCATGATTGGCGCACGAGCACGAAGAGATTTTCGGGGCGCGAGCGAGGCGAGCCGAGTACATCCACGGCTTCATATTCGTTCAGCGTGGTGATCTTTTTCGGATCGTCCCGGTTCATCGCATAAAGCCCGCGTGCGAAGCGCACGTCGTGCGTGACCGTAAACACGACCCGGTCGTCGCCGGCCCAGTTGAATGAAAAAATATTGTACGTCGAATCGCCGCGCGAGCCCGTGATCGCGCGACTGGCGAGATTAAGGAAGATCAGCCCGTAGGAATCGTGCTTGGCGTCGTAAACACGCATCCCGACATGGGTGCCCGCCGGATTCAGCGCCGCACCGGCCACGGCCGCGGAACGGAAGAAGTATTCGACCGGAATATCGGCGGGGTTCGTGGGCGCGGGAAGAGCTGGTGGCTCAGTCGCCTGCAAACCGATGATCAGGGAGGGTAGGGCGAACAACCAACGAAGGGTGCGTCGCGTCAGGTCAGTGGACATGTGTGCTCTTTCTAGGCCCGGCCGGAGCAGAAACGAGCCGCGGTGCAGCGTCAACCCGAGTTCTGCCGGCCGCTCAGAATGTTTTTTTGCCCCAGCGGCGCTGCTCCTTGAGCTCGAACGGACGTGCTTCGATGAGCGCGCCGGCGACGGCGGGGTGCGAGCGGAGCGCCTGGAACGCCGGGCCGGTGACGCGCCACTTGAGGGCAAAGGAGGTCTCGGCGATCGGTGCGATGCGCTGCTCGAACAGGAACGCCAGCTCGACCTTCGTGTCGCCGTTGGCGTCGTCGATGGCGGTGCGGAGTTTTTTCAGGAAGTCGGGCAGCTCGGGGTGCTCCGGCGAGAGCAGCCAGGTGACCTTGCGTACCGCGCCCGGCACATGGGCGTCCAGCGGGTAGACCTCCTTGATGTTGAGCCGCGCGCCGTCGTTGCCGCGCATGACCGAGCCGAGCACGACGACAGGCAGGTTTTCCGCGAGCAGCTTGCCGTAGCTCTCGTAGGCGTCGGCATACATGTTGACGGAGAGGGCGGCACGCTTGCTGGCGAGGTTGAAGAAGGCCCAGGGGCGGTTGTCGCGTTTCGAGAGGCGCTTGGTGATGCCGCTCATGATGCCGCAGTGGCGGAACTCGATGCGGTCGCCCTGTTCGAGCACCTGCTCCTCGGTGTAGGTGCAGAGCGCCTCGGCGATGCCGGCGTAGGCGTTGAGCGGGTGGCCGGAGACATAGAAACCGAGCAGCTCCTTCTCGAACTGCAGGCGCTCGGCGGAGGTGAAGTCGCCGGCCGGGGCGGAGTCGGATTTGGAATCGGAAATTTCAGATTTGGGATTCCGGGCCGGAGGCCCGGACGGCGCGAGCATGTCGAGGAAGCTGTGCTGGCCGGCGGCCTTGTCGCGCGCGTGGGCGGCGGCGCCGGCGAGGGCGGAGTCGACGCCGTCGAAGAGCGCCTTGCGCGACGCGCCGCTGAAGTCGAAGGCACCGGTCTTGATCAGGTGCTCGAGCACGCGCTTGTTGAGCGCGCGGGCGTCGACGCGGGCGACGAAGTCGGCGAAGTCCGCGAACGGGCCGTGCGCCTCGCGCTCCTCGATGATCTTCTGCGCGGCCTGCTCGCCGACGCCCTTGATGCCGGCGAGGCCGAAGCGGATCGCGGCGCCTCCGCGATCCGCAGTTGAGAGTTGAGGGTTGGGAGTTGAGAGACCGTTTTTTTGGTTCTTGTCCGAACCCTCAACGCTCAACTCTGAACTCTCAACTCGCGGCGCTCTGGCGCCGCGGAACACCGGCGTGAACATCTCGCGCGACTCGTTGACGTCGGGGCCGAGGACGGTGAGGCCCATGGCCTCGCACTCGGCGACGAAGTGGGCGACTTTTTCCGAGTTGCCGAGTTCGGAGCTGAGCATGGCGGCCATGAACTGCACCGGGTAGTTCGCCTTGAGGTAGCCGGTCTGGTAGCTGAGCACCGCGTAGGCGGCGGAGTGCGACTTGTTGAAACCGTAGCCGGCGAACTTGTTCAGGATGTCGAAGATCGAGTCGGCGGTCTTCGCGTCGATGTTGTTCACCTTCTTCGCGCCCTCGACGAACTTCGCGCGCTCCTTCGCCATGGCGTCGGCGTCCTTCTTGCCCATGGCGCGGCGAAGCATGTCGGCGCCGCCGAGGGTGTAGCCGGCGATGATCTTGGCGGCCTCCATGACCTGCTCCTGGTAGACCATGATGCCGTAGGTCTCGCGGCAGACGTCCTCGAGGAGCTTGTGCGGGTAGGTGACGGTGCTGGGCTCCTTCTTGCCGCGGATGTAGTCGGGGATCCAGTCCATCGGGCCCGGGCGGTAGAGCGCGATGAGGGCGACGATCTCGTCGATGGAGGAAAGGCCGATCTGGCGGCAGAGGTTCTGCATGCCGCCGGATTCGAGCTGGAAGACGCCGGTGGTGCGGCCGGAGTTGAGCAGGGCGTAGGTCTTCGGGTCGTCGAAGCCGACGGCCTCGAGGTCGAACTTCGGGTCGGCGGTGCGGCGGACGTTGTCGACGGCGTCGGCGATGACGGTGAGCGTCTTGAGGCCGAGGAAGTCCATCTTCAGCAGGCCGAGCTTGCCGACGGCGTTCATGTCGAACTGCACCGTGACGTCGCCTTCCTGCAGGGTGAGCGGCACGAACTCGTCGAGCGGCCGGTCGGTGATGATGATGCCGGCGGCGTGCTTGCCGGTGTTGCGGACCATGCCCTCGAGCACGAGCGCCTGGTCGACGATCTTCTTCGCGGCGGGGTTGGCGGAGATCTCGTTGCGCAGCTCGGCGGATTTCTCGATGGCGGTCTGGAGCTCGATGTTGAGCTCGTCGGGGATCATCTTGGCCAGGCGGTCGGCCTCGGCGTAGGGCAGGTCGTGCACGCGCGAGACGTCGCGGATGACCATCTTGGCGCCGAGCGTGCCGTAGGTGATGATGTTGGCGACGCACTGCTCGCCGTATTTCTGGCGGACATAGGCGATGACCTCGCCGCGGCGGCGCATGCAGAAGTCGATGTCGAAGTCCGGCGGCGACACGCGCTCGGGGTTGAGGAAGCGCTCGAAGAGCAGCTTGAAGCGCAGCGGGTCGAGGTTGGTGATGCCGAGCAGGTAGGCGACGATGCAGCCGGCGCCGGAGCCGCGGCCCGGGCCGACGGGGATGCCGTGCTCGCGCGCCCAGTGGATGAAATCCCAGACGACGAGGAAATAGTCGACGAAGCCGGTCTTGTTGATGATCGAGAGCTCGTAGTCGAGGCGTTCGACGAGAGTCTTCGCCAGCTCACGATCCTTCGCCTGGCCGGGCTGGGCGTAGTCGACGCCGTAGCGGTGTTGGAGGCCGGCGATGCAGAGCTCCTTGAGGTAGCCGGGGCGGTCGGTCTTCACCTCGGGCGGCAGCGGGTACTTCGGGTAGCGCTCGGAGCCCTTGGGGAAGGGGATGGCGAGGTCGCACATCTCGGCCACGAGCTGGGTGTTGGTGACCGACTCGGGCACCTCGGCGAAGATCTTTTCCATCTCGCCGCGCGACTTCAGGTAGAATTGCGAGCCGCTGAAGCGCATGCGGTCCGCGTCCGCGACCTTGGAGCCGGTCTGGATGCAGAGCAGCGTGTCGTGCGGGCTGGCGTCGGTGTGGTTGACGTAGTGAACGTCGTTCGAGCAGATGACCTTCAGGCCGAACTCCTCGCCGAGTTTCAGCAGGCCGGGGATGATCTTGCGCTGTTCCGGGATGCCGTGGTCCTGGATCTCGACGAAATAATTTTCGCGGCCGAAGATCTCCACGAAACGTCCGCAGGCCTTCCGCGCGTCCTCGAAGCGGTCGTAGAGCAGGTGCTGCGGCACGAGCGAGGCGAGGCAGCCGGTGAAGCCGATGAGACCCTTCGCGTGCTGCGCGAGCGTGTCGAGGTCGGTGCGCGGCTTGTAATAAAAGCCCTTGAGATGCGCGTCGGAGACGAGCTTGAGGAGGTTTTGGTAACCGGTGAGGTCGCGCGCGAGAAGGCCGAGGTGGAAGATGCTCTTGCCCTCGTCCGACCGGCCGGCGCGCTCCAGCCGCGAGCCGGCGGCGAGGTAGAGCTCGCAGCCCACGAGCGGCTTGATGCCCTTCGATTTGGCCTGGTTGTAGAACTCGATCGCCCCGTAAAGATTGCCGTGGTCGGTGAGCGCGAGGGCCTTCATGCCCAGTTCCGTGGCCCGGTCCATCAACCGGTCGATGCGGCAGGCGCCGTCGAGCAGGCTGTAGTCGCTGTGGACATGGAGATGGACGAAATTCTGGTCGGGTGCCGCCACGGTTTTTGATGGGAATCCCCGCCGCTGCCGCCCGCAAGCGCGAAAGCGGAAAGTTATTAACGGCGCGGCTTTACGCAGCCCCGCGGGCCCGGCCGGAAAGGGTCGGCGCGCACCCGGAAATGCCCCCGGAAAAATTGCTGTTGACGGTGGGCCGCGCGGCTGGCTCTTTGTGAACTTTTCGACCGCCAAACCAATCCACTTTCCTATGTCTATCGAGATCAAGATGCGCAAAAACGAGCCGATCGATCGTGCGCTGCGCCGCATGAAGAAGAAGCTCGACCGTGAGAACATCATCAAGGACGTGCGCGCCAAGCGCTACTACGAGAAGCCCTGCGAGAAGCGCCGCCGCAAGGACAAGGTCGCGGCTTTCACCGCGATGCTCCGCGCCCGCTACGCCAACTAAAGCGTCTGCGTTCCCTTTCGACCGGCGACGTGCCTAGTGCGCGTCGCCGGTTTTCTTTTGCCCGGATGCGAACCCGCTGCGGCGGAGGCGCCCGCCCCCCGGCTTGATTTGGCGTCGTTCTCCTGTCCTAGTGGCGAGTACCCCATGAAGCCCATTCTCGCGCTCTCGACCTGCTGGTGCTCGGGCCGCCATCAGGACGGCTACGAGATGCTGCAGGAGATCGCCGGTCTCGGCTTCGAGTGGGTGGAGCTCAGCCACGGCATCCGGATCACGCTTGTGCCGGGCGTCATGCGCGCGGTGGAGGAGGGCGTCGTCAAGGTCGCCTCCTGCCACAACTTCTGCCCGCTGCCCACCGGCATCCAGCACGCCGCGCCCAATCTCTACATGCCCACCGCGACCGACCGCCGCGAGCGCGAGCAATGGCTCCGGCACAGCAAGCGCTCGGTCGATTTCGCCCACCAGGTTGGCGCCACGCGCCTCGTCATGCACCTCGGCTGCGTGGAATTTTTCTGGTTCAACCCGGTCCGCAAGGTCGAGCGCTACCTCGAAGCGCGCCCCGGCGCGGACCTGTCCAACGATTCCGCCTACCAGCAGATCCTCGCCCGCGCCTTGGAGAAAGTCCGCGCGCGCAAGACGGTCTACTGGGAAAACATGCGCGCCGGCCTCGCCGAGCTGCTGCCCTACGCCGCACAAAAGGGTGTGAAGCTGGGCCTGGAGAATCGCGAGAAATTCGAGGAGCTGCCGCTCGACGCGGACTTCGCGGAGTTTTTGCCGGGCTTCCCGCCCGACGCCCCGGTCGGTTACTGGCACGATACCGGCCACGCGCACATCAAGGAGAGCATGGGCCTGCTCCAGCACCGCCAGCACCTCGCGCAGAACGCGCCGCGCGCCCTCGGCTTCCACCTGCATGACGTCAGTGCCGAAGGCCACGACCACCAGCCGGTGGGCTCGGGCAAGATCGATTTCAACATGGTCAGCGAATTCTGGCGCCCCGAGCACGAGCTCGTGCTCGAGTTCAGCCCGCGTCTGACCGTCGAGGACGTGCTCACGTCCAAGCAGCGCGTCGAGGCGCTGATCGCGCAGCGTTTCGGCGCCTGACCGAGGCCGGGGTTGGCCAACTGTAGCGGCGCTCTATGAGCGCCGTTGGGTTTCAGGCGCGGGCTTGCGCTTCCGGACGGAGCGGCTAGGCAAGACGGCACGGGCCGCCACCACCCATGAAAACCCTCCGGCTGTATTATGCGACGAATCGCAACCACGTGGGCTCCGACCGTTGGAAGCCCTCCGCCTACGGCACCAAGTTCAGCGACGATGGCCCGGAAAACCTCCGCTTCGGCCGGCTCGATGTCGACATCGACCCCGCGCTGCTGGCCAAACAGATGGCGGCCGATTCCGGTTTCGGCCCGGGCCGGGGCAACGGCCTCGCCGAGGCGCTGGCCCCGCGCGTGCGCACGGCGCGCATCGCGCCTTTCCGCGAAGCGCTCGATGCCGCCAAGCCCGACACCGTGCAGGCGGCGGCGAAGCTCGGCTCGCAGGCCATGTTCGCCGAGTTGCAGGACGCCATGAAGGCCAGCAGCGACGTGCTCGTCTACATCCACGGTTTCAACGTCAGCTGGGCCGACGCCGTCGCCTCGGCCCTCGCGCTGCAGGAAAGCCTGAACCAGCCCGACGAGAGCAAGCCTGCGCAAAGCGTGCTCGTCGTGCTCTTCACCTGGCCCTCGGACGGACAGGCGCTGCCCTACGTCTCCTACAAGTCCGACCGCACCGAGGCCCGCGCGTCCGGCGCCGCCGTCGGCCGCGCGCTGCTCAAGACGCGCGACTTCCTGCTCAAAGTGCGCACGCTCGACGCGCGCGGCCGCGACGTCGCCTGCGGCCAGGAGCTGCACCTGCTCTGCCACTCCATGGGCAACTACGTCATGCAGTGCGCGCTCGAACGCATGGCGGACTTCACGCCCGGTTCCACGTTCCCGCGCATGTTCGAGCACATCTTCCTCTGCGCGCCCGACGTCGACGACACCGTGCTCGAGCCCGGCCAGCCGCTCGGTTCATTGCACGAGCTGGCCCAGCAGGTCACCGTCTACTACAACCGCGGCGACGTCGCCATGTACGTGTCGGACTACACCAAGGGCAACCCTGAGCGCCTCGGCCACAACGGCGCCGCCCGGCCCGCGCTCCTGCACAACAAGGTGAACCAGGTCGACTGTTCGCCCATCGTCACCGGCCTCGTCGAGCACAGCTATTACCAGGACGGCCGAGTGAACCAGGACATCCGCTTCAGCATCGCCAGCCAGCCGTTCGACTCCGTCCTCCGCTACCGCACCCGCCACCCCGATCTGCCCAACGTGTGGACGATGAAGTGAGGGGAGAGTCAGCCCTTCGACTCCAGCAGTTCCCGAATCCACCGTCGGTGCGGGCCGGAGAGGGTGACGTGCTCCAGTTCGCTGAGCGGTACCCATTCGAGTGACGCGTCCTCGGCGATGCGGGCCTTGAGTGCGCGCGTAAGCTTCACGGCGTAGATCGTCTCCGTGATCGCGTAGCGCGTGATGGTGCGGCGCTTCGTGGCGAGCAGGGTTTTAGGGCTCGGCTTGGCGCCGAGGTCGGACAACTCCGGCAGCTCGTGCAGGCCGGCGAGGCGCCTGGCCTGGGCGTGGCCGCGGCGGAGCAGGAGCTTGCCGTCTTGCACGCACCAGGCGCGGGCGACGGATTTTTGTTCGATCTGCTTCGGCTGCAGGCACGGGAATTTTTCCGGCGTGCCGCCCTGCCGCGCGACGCAGAACGACGCGACCGGACACGCGGCGCAGTTGGGCTTCTGGCGCAGGCAGACGGTGGCGCCGAGTTCCATCATCGCCTGGTTGTGCGTGCCCGGATGCGAGCCTTGGATGAGCGCGCCGGCGAGCGGCGTGAAATGCTTCGCGGCCTCGGAGCCGTTGCGGAACGTTTTCCCTTCGCCGGTCAGGCGGGCGAGGATGCGCACGACATTGCCGTCGACGCACGCCGCGGGTTCGTCGAAGGCGATGCTCGTGATGGCGGCGGCGGTGTAGGGTCCGATGCCGGGCAGCTCGCGCCACTCGGCGGGCGTGCGCGGCGGGGCCGGGCGGGCGGCGACGACTTGCGCGAGCCGGTGGAGGTTGCGGGCGCGCGAGTAGTAGCCGAGGCCCTCCCAGAGTTTCATGACCTTCGTCTCGGGGGCGGCGGCGAGCGCGGCGAAGTCCGGCAACTCGCGCAGCCAGCGGTCGAAGTAGGGCAGTACCGTGACGACCTGCGTCTGCTGCAGCATGAACTCGCTGACGACCGTCTTGTAGAGCGACGGCGCCTCGCGCCACGGCAGCCGGCGCTGCGCCGTGCGATACCAGCCGTGCAGGGCGGCCTGGAAGGCGGGGCGGCGGGAAATAGGCTGGGGAAGATTGACCACGAGCAGACGTCAGCCTTCGCCAAAGGTAACGGCTGACAAGCCCCGAGACACAAAAATGAGCAGCAGGCTGGGAAACCGCTAATGGGATTCATCAAGGATGAATCCTTTGAAGTGCGTGGTGACTAATCGTCATCACGATTGACTTGGGGCCGGCTAATCGCCGGCGCTTTGAAGCCTGCGATTAGCCGGCCCGATATCTTGGGCGAAGGCGATAAGCCGGAGCGGCGACTTAAAGTTTCGTCTTTGGCGAAACGAATTAGTGGTTCCAAAGCCTGGGTTCTGGAGAAGCGGATACTTTTTGGTGTGTTTTTGCGCCTTTTTGTGGCCATCTACCGGCATGGCCAAAAAGCCGGACCCAGACTCCGACGAACCCAAGAAGCTGACGACCTACACGATCAAGCTCGACGACGCGCAGATGCAGAAGCTGCAGGCGGCGTGCGCGGCGAAGTATTGGGAGGAGGTCGAGGTGCCGTATGCGCGGTTCGCGTTCAAGGGCCCGAAGGTCAACGTCACCGCCTACACGAGCGGCAAGGTCGTCGTCGCCGGCAAGGAGACGGAGGATTTCGTGCAGAACGTCATCGAGGCCGCCGTCACCGGCGAGGCCAAGCTCGGCTACGACGAGGTGCACCACCCGGAGTGGTTCGAGCCGCACGCGGGGCTCGACGAGAGCGGCAAGGGCGACCTCTTCGGCCCGGTGGTGACGGCGACCGTCGTGGCGGACAAGCCTGCGATCGACGCCTGGCTCACGGCCGGCGTGCGCGACAGCAAGACGATCGTCGACGCGCAGATCCTCAAGCTCGACGAGCTCATCCGCGCGACGCCCGGCGCCGTGGCCGAGACGTGCTATTGCGGCATGGCGAAATACAACGAGCTCATGCTCAAGCCGCGCGCCAACCTCAACCGCCTGCTCGCGTGGCAGCACGCCATCGCGCTGGAAAAGGCGCTGCAGAAAAAGTGGGTGCCGCGCGGCCTGCTCGACCAGTTCACCAAGGAGCCGCTCGTGCAGCAGGAGCTCGTGCGCCGCGGCGTGGCGAAGTTCCGGCTCGACATGCGCACGAAGGCGGAGTCCGACCCGGTGGTCGCCGCGGCGTCCATCGTCGCGCGCGCCGAATACGTGCGCCTCATGCACGAGCTCTCGCGCGAGTTCGGCGACAAGCTGCAGAAGGGCGCCGGCGCGTCGGCCAAGGCGCAGGCGGCGCACCTCGTGGAAAAATTCGGCGCCCGCGCGCTCGGCCGTTTCGCCAAGCTGCATTTCCGCACGGCCTACGAGGTCGTCGCCGCGGCGGGCAAGCTCGACGAGCTGCCGCTGCCCGTCCCGCGCGAGAAGACCGAGTGGAAGCACTGAGCGCGCGGGATGCTTCGCTGGAGGGCGGGGTCGCCGACCTTCGCCAAGGCTTCGGAGCGCAGGTCTGACCTCGCCGGCGTGTGTGGATGATGCGAGTTCTCGGCGGGTCGGCGACCCCGCCCTACACCCGGCGGCATCGGCCGCGCGGCATTCCGCGCGGTGTTTCGTATTCGAGGGCAGGCGGCCGGCCGAGGCCGCACACTCAGCGGCGGTCCCGCTTCGCGGCCGCGAGCTGCCGGATGTAGCGGGTGAACTCCTCGTCTTCGCCCTCGAGCAGCGAGGGCAGGGTCTCGCGGAACTCCGCGCGGCACACCCACTCGCGCATGTAGTCTTCCCACGACTGCCACATGCGGCGGGTGTGCTTGTCCATATGCTCCTCGTAGACGAGCAGGTAGGCGCGCTCGAAGAGCGAGACGAGGATGCCGAAGATCGCCAGCCGGCGCTCCTGCTGCTCTTCGGTCAGCTGCTGCGGGCTGACTTCGCGGCGGAGCAGGTGCAGGTCGGCGTTGTCGAGCACCAGCTTGAGGAACTCGCGGTATTCGTCCGACAGCCGCTGGAAGATTTCCTCCTCCTCGTTGCGCCGCTCCTTCCGCTGTTCGAGCATGTAGGTCACGATCGCGAGCGGCAGGCCCACGACCGTGACGACATAGCTGAGCAGTTCCATCTGTTCGAGCAGCCTCATGGCAAGCCCAACCTAATCCCGGTTTGCCCAAAAGACTAGCGGCGGGTCGCGCCTGTTCCCCGGAAGGGCGCCGGCCGGAGGCGTTTCCTTGCGGCTGCGCTTGCGTGGCGGCGGGGGCGGCCCCTACAAAACCGGCATGCCCGTGAAACGCCGCCAACTCCGCGGATTCGACCTCAAGCAGATCTACGGCCTCGAAGGCCTGATCGGCGTGGACGAGGCCGGGCGCGGCGCGCTGGCCGGGCCGGTGGTGGCGGCGGCGGTGCTGGTGTCGCCGGTTTTCCTGGAGGGCCGCTGGGCGGTGTCCAAATCCGGCCGGGTGAACGATTCCAAGCAGCTCGCGGCCGCCGAGCGCGAGGAGCTCTGGCACGAGTTCGAGGGACTGGTCGCGCAGGGCCAGATCCACGCCAACTACGGCGTGTCGACCGTGGCCGAGATCGAGGCGTTCAACATCCTCGGCGCGACGAAGCTCGCCATGCGCCGCGCGCTCGAGGGCATTTATCCACCGACGGCGTTCGAGCGGAAGGAGGAGCCGGACCTTTTTGCCAGCGAGCGGGAGCGGGTGGCGTTCCAGCCGACCGTGTCGTGCAAGATCCTCATCGACGGTCTGCCGCTCCGGCATTTCCCGTATCCGCACCAGGGCGTGGTCAGCGGCGACGCGCGTTCGCTCTGCGTGGCGATGGCGTCGATCATCGCCAAGGTCACGCGCGACCGGATGATGGACGAGCTCGACAAGGTGCATCCCGGCTACGGCTTCGCCCAGCACAAGGGCTACGGCACCGAGGAGCACCGCGACGCCGTGCTGAAGATCGGCCGCAGCACCGCGCACCGCGACAGCTTTCTCCGCAAGCTCTTCGCCCAGCCGCGCGACCTCGAGGGGCAGATGACGTTCTTCGGCGAGTAAGGCGCGCGCGGGTGAAATTTCAGGCTGTAGCGCCGTGCGTCTTGTGCTTTAGCCTGTTTCCTTCCGATGAACCTCCGCCGTTCCCTCGTTTTCGCTTTCGCTCCGTTGCTGCTGGCCGCCGCCGCCCGCGCCGAGTCCACCGTGGAAGAGCGGCTGAAGGCGCTGGAACAGCAGGTGCAGAAGCTCTCGCAGGAGAACACCGAGCTGAAGAAGGAGCTCGGCTGGAAGGAAGGCGCGACCCCGCCCGTCGTCCCGCGGCCGGGCGGCAAGGAGACCAAGCTCATCGTCGGCGGCTTCCTGCAGGGTCACGCGGAATTCGGCCGCGCGCCCGATCCGCGCTGGTCGGGGGTGAAGGACCGGTTCTTCTTCCGCCGCGCGCGCATCTATCTTGCCGGCACGATTGCCACGGATTTCGACTTCAAGGCCGAGCTCGACCTGCAGGGCAACACGCTCAGCGCCGGCACCGGCCAGCTCGCGCGCGCGAACGAGATCTACCTCGGCTGGCACCGTTACGCGTTCGCCAACCTGCGCTTCGGCCAGATCAAGCCCGCCTACGGCGCCGAGCAGCTGGCGAGCGACCTGTACATCCCGGTGATCGAGCGTTACCTCGCGAGCGACCGGCTCGCCGACGGCCGCCAGCTGGGCGTGAGCGTCGGCGGACAGCTCTTGGATAAAAAAGTCAGCTACCTTGCCGTCGTCGGCAATGGCAACGGCGCGAACGTCAGCGGCAACGACAACAGCAAGTTCCAGCGCTCCGCCCGCGTCGCCTTCACGCCACTCGCGACCCCGGACGACAAACTGGTGTTCGGCGTCAACGGCCTGTGGGCCGACGACACCGGGCTGGCCAAGAGCAACCTCGGCCTCACCGGCAACCTGTTCACCGGCACGCGCACCCAATGGGGCGCCGATGCCGAGTGGACGCACGGTCCGCTCGGGCTGAGCGCCGAGTGGCTGGGCGCGACCTTCAAGCCGGTGAACGCCGTGCCGGCCGCGTCGTTCGACGCCGAGGGCTGGCACGCGACGGCGACGTATTTCGTGGTGCCGCGCACGTTGCAGGCGGTCGTGCGCCGCGAGGCGTTCGATCCGAACACGGCGCTCGGCGGCGACACGATCCGCACCTGGACGTTCGGCCTGAACTATCTCATCAAGGGCGACGACCTGAAGCTCATGGTCGACTGGCTCGACGGCCGCGTGCCGGGCGCCACGAACGACGGCGGCCGGCTGTTGACGCGCCTGCAGGTCGTGTTCTGAGTAATCGCGCCGCGGCGCCCCCGATGTCCGTCACCAAACACAGCACCCTCGACAAGGTTCTCGGCCGGCTGGACCAGCTGGACCACGCGAACCTGCAGGCGCTCGTCCAGCGGCTCGCGCGCGAGCACACACTGCTCGAGTCGGTGTTCAACACGCTGCAGGAAGGCGTGCTCGTCATCGATGCCGACGGCGTCATCGGCTATGCCAACGAGGCGGCGGCGCGGCTCATCGGCCTGAAGGATTCCGCGGTGGGCGCGACGCTCTGGCGGCTCGTGCCCGGCCTGCGCGCCTCGCTCGCCGGCGCCGACGGCACCGCCGCGGGCCCGGTCGTCACGCGCGAGTTCGAGCTGGCCTACCCGCAGCCCCGCGTCGTGCGGCTCTACATGGTGCCGTTCCACGACGACGATACGCCGCGCCACGCCGTCATCCTCTCCGACATCACCCGCGAGAAGAAATCCACGGCCGAGCTGATCGAGAATGAAAAAATCTCCTCCATCCTGCTGCTCGCGGCCGGGGTGGCGCACGAGCTGGGCAACCCGCTCAACTCGCTCACCATCCACCTGCAACTCATCGAGCGGCGGCTGAAGAAGCTCCAGGGCTCGAAGGACGCCCGGGCGCTGGAGGATTCGATCCGCATCTGCCAGGACGAGGTCGCGCGGCTCGACGGCATCATCCGGAATTTCCTCGAGGCCATCCGCCCGCGGCCGCCCGATCTGGCGGAGACGAACATCGTGGAGGTCGTCGAGGACGTGTTGCGCTTTCAGGCGAAGGAACTGGAAAACCGCGGCCTGCAGGTCAGTGGCGAGCTGCCCGCGAGCATGCCGGTGATCATGGCCGACCGCAACCAGCTCAAGCAGGTCTTCTTCAATCTCCTCAAGAACGCCATGGAGGCCATGCCCTCGGGCGGAAAGCTGACCCTGAAGGTCCGCGCGGACGACGACTCGGTCTACGTCGCCATCGCGGACACGGGCAGCGGCATCCGGGCGGAGGACCTGGCGAAATTGTTTTCCCCGTATCACACGACGAAGGTCGGCGGCCACGGGCTCGGCCTCACCATCGTGCAGCGCATCATGCGCGAGCACGGCGGGCACGTCGGCATCGAGAGCAAGGAAGGCATCGGCACGGTCGTGACGCTGCAGTTCCCGCAGAAGCACCGCCGCGTGCGGATGCTGCAGAACAGTTAGCCGGGCGTCCTGCCGCCGGGGCGGGCGTTCCTGCTCCGTCAGCCGCAGCGCACTTCATGCGGGGGAACGGCGTGGTGCTCCTTGGCGTAGAGACAGTCGGCGTGGAACTGCAGCAATCCCTCCATCACTTCGGGCGCCAAGGAATTGACCCAGACGATCCGGGCCTTGAGGGAGAGCTTGCGGATGTTGCAAAGCGGGCAGTCGGGCGGGTTGTCCTGGGAGAAGGGGCAGGCGACGGTGAGGGCCCGCACCCGGGCAATCAGTTGCTCGCGCTGGGCTGGGGCGGGGAGAAGTTGTTCGGTCGAATTCATACAATAGCCTCCACTGCGGTTCGCCCGTGATGAACCGGCAAGTATGCAACCTACGCTTTGCCGGTCGCGGGACAACGATCCAATTTGGAATCGCTCGCGACAAGTGCTTCGGGCGGAGAGTCGAGCCCGGGGATTTCGCGGGGAGCGTCAAATCTCCTCCGGATCAGCGCTCGGGTTCGGGGCGGTGCGGGCGTTTGTCTTCGTCCTCCCGCTCCTTTTTCTCCGCTTTGGGTGGCGGGGGTGAAGGACTCGAGGGCGCAGACGGAGAGACCCGGGTGGACGGCTCCGGCCGGTGGTGCCCGGGCTCCGGCTTGTGTTCGCGCGGATGCTCGCGCGGACCCGCGGGCGAGGTGCGCGGCTGGTGCGCAGGCGGCTGGGCGGGAGGCGTCGACTTGGGCGGCGTAGCCGTCGGAGGCCGGTGATGGGGACGGTTTGCCGGCGGGACCGGAGCCTGATCGGTCGGTGGCTGGGCGGGCGGCGGATTCCAGCGGCCGTGGTCCGACGGCGCGCCCGGTGGCCGGGGGTGATGTTCGCGATCGCCGGTGCGCGGAGCATGCGGCCAGTGGCGGTCGTGGTCGTAGCGCGGATAGCGGGGCGGAGGCGCGCCCGGCGCGCGGGGATGCGGCCGGTAATCCGGCGGGCGCGGCGGCAGGTGCCGCGGACCGATTTCGCCGAAATACAAAAAGCCGAAGATGAAATACGGGTCCGCCGGATAATAGATGTCCGTGAACTCCAGGTCGGGCGGCGGACTCGCGTCCGCGGTCGCGTTGAAGACCGAAAGCGTGAAGCCGCCCGCGCCGACGATGGCGCGGATGACGCGCTGCGCCTGCGCCGGGTCGCTGATCAGCTCGCTTTCACTCGCGATGTAGCCGCGCTCGATGAGGTAGCTGACGACCTGGCCGCGCCAGGCGAGATACTGCGCCTCGGTGCATTCGCCCTGGATGACGATGACGAGCGCCGTGGCCGGCCGGTCGGCCGGGAGGGAACCATAGGCCCCGCCCGAAGAATAGATGGAGCGCGTCTCATCGTAGTGGTAGCAGCCGGTCACGCCCAGCAACGCTGCGCCGAAGAACAGCGGGGCGATGAGCCGCAGGAAGTAGGGAGAGGCGGACACGACGGCGGGAACCACCATACGACCATCGCCCGCTGCCGCAAGTTCCGGGAAGCTTGCCGGCCGGGCCGGGCTTCAGCCGGCACGCGTGCCGTTGGGCAGCGGTTTCTCCGGCACGGCGAGGCAGGGCGTGAGCCCGTCGGCGTAACCGAGGTCGAACAGCATGCCCTCGGAGACTTCGCCGGCCATCGGGCGCGGCGGCAGGTTGACGACGAACAACGCCTGGCGGCCGGCGATCTCCTGCGGGTTGGCGCGCTCCTGCCGGATGCCGGCGAGGATGCGGCGCGTGTGATCGCCGAAGTTCACGGTGAGCCGCATGAGTTTCTGGGAGGACGGCACCTCCTTCACGTGCTCGATGGTGCCGAGCCGGATGTCGACGGCGGCAAAATGGTCGAAGGGAATCTGCGGCTTCAGCGGGGCGGGGGTCATGGCGGGAAGGGTCATTTTTTCATGAGCAGGAACAGGCCGGCGAGGCTCAGCCCCACGCCCGAGATTTTTCCCAGATCGATCTGCTGCCGGAAGAGGAGCAGGGCGATGGGCAGCAGCGCGAGCGTCGAGCAGACGTTCACGGCCAGCGCCGCGTAGCCGACGTTCCAGCCCGCGCGGTAGGCGAGCAGGAAGCCGACCTCGATGCCGACCACGCTCAGCGCCAGCCAGAGGACGTTCGGGCGCAACGCCGAGAGCGAGCGCGAACCTTCAGACCAGAGGAACAAGCCCGCCACGCAGACGGCGAACGCCGCGAGGTAGGCGACGGCGAGCGGCAGGAAGGGGTTCACCCCGCCCGGTTGCGTCTTGATGGCGAGGTGATAGCTGGCGCTGCTGAAAATGGCGATGGCGATGGCGGCGTAATACATGCCGCGACAGTGGCCCGGGCCGTCCCAAGCTCAAGCACCGCCCTGTGACGCGGCGGACACACCCGGCGCTTTTCCGCGGCGGTGCAGTGGGGGGAAGCCGGAAGCGATTTCCTCGCACGGCGCCGTGACAGGTAGGGCGAGTCGTCCCGGCGAGCCGCGACCTTTGGCAGGCGCGGGCTCCTGGGTCCGGCGGAGCGGCTCACCCGGAGGGTTTGCCCTACCCGGGCAGGCCAGGCGTCCGCGAAACTACTTGATCCGCGTCAGCCGTTCTCAGCCTCGCTCTGCGCCACCAGTTTCTTCGGCGCGACGTGGCGCCACGCGGCGTCGAGCAGCTCCCGCATCTGCGCGGCGGCGACGTGCCCGAGATGGACGTTGGTCCAGCCCTGCTTCGACCAGGCGTTCAGCGAGAACGCTTGCGGGTCGGATCGTACCAAGTCGGCCTGGTCGGCGAGGGCGAGCTTCACCACGGCGAGGTTTTGGCCGGGCGGAAGCGTGGCAAAGATTTTTCCGTGCACCCGGAAATCCGGCGTGCCGTGGTGCGCGAGTTCCTCGGTCCCGGGCAGGGCCAGCGCGAGCTGGCGGACGCGCGCCGGGCTGATCACGGTGTGCGGCCGCCGTCGGTGATGAGGAGGATGCGCTCGGCGCTGATGGCGACGAGGTCGCCGCCGGAGAGATTGATGAGCAGCACGCCGCCCGAGGCGCGGACGGAGCGGATGCCTTTCAGCGCGACGGTCTTTTCCTCGCTGCGATAGTAGATGACGACGCGCGACTCGGACATCTGCGAGGCGGCGAAGGCGTAGCCTTTGGCGAGATCGGCGACGGGGCTGGCGATATGCACCTCCGGCAAGGCGGCTGGCACTTGGGGTGTCGGTTGTGCGGTCTGCGCCTGGGCGGCGGCCAGCAGGGCGGCGGAGAGAACAAGCAAGCGGAGGAGTTTCATGGTTTGTCGTTGAGTTTGGAGTTTCGGCCCGTGGAAGGAAAACAGGCAATGAGATAGGGAATGCCGGCCAATGCATCAAGCATCAGACAGGTTCAGTAACCTGCGTTTGGCGCGCTTCAACTGCGGAACGGGATGAGCGCGTGCAACCGTGGTTCACGCAGGTAAAGACCGGCCCAAAGAGCGACTCCGAGCCCCACTTGGAAGACCACCGCTTCTTGTCCGATGCGCACATGGGCTGCTGCTGCGCCGCCAAGATATCCGGTCAGAAGGATCGCGCCCAGCACCGAGGTGCGCGGGATGAGGTAGATGATGGTGCAGGCGAGTTCGATGATCCCCAGGGCCGGCACGTGGTGCATCGCCCAGCCGAGTTCGGCGAAATGTTCGGGGATGCCGGGAGGGTGCGCCAATTTTATGCCGGCGCTAAATAACATCATCAGGCACGAGAGGCTGCTCAGGGTGTAACCCGCCCATCGGGCTTTTTTTGAAACGAGGGAGGAGGTCGCGCTCATGAAGCCGAGGCCTGGGCGCGCTTCGGGCCGGCTTTGGCGCGATTCGTCTTGGCCCGTGTGGGTCGCGGTTTCGCAGGTGCTTTCGCTGCGATCCGGGCTTTCACGATTTTTCGCACCAGCGCAGCCGGCAACGGCGTGTCGGCCGGGAAGCGAATGGTGCCCTTGCTGGTATCGTAGCCGGTCAGGTCGGCTTCGAGGGATTGCACGGTTGTGCCCGGGTAAAAAGCGCAGTGATTGGCCCCTGCGCCGAAGGCTAACAGGAATTTGCCGTTCAAGCGGAAAGCGGGCAGCCCGTAGCTGATGCACTCTTCGAGATTCGGGGCGGCCGCCCGGATGTCCTTCCTGAGCTTAGCGAGGGCCGATCTCTTGTCGGCACTGAGAGTAGCCAGAAACTGGTCGATCTCAGTCGACTTCAGCGCAGAACCACTGGGAGTGGGCTTCTTTGCCATGGTGTGGGGATTTGATGCGGTTGGTGTTCCGTTGCGTCAACCACTCAACGGTTGAGCCAGTGCGCTCCGGACATGCGCTCGGGCTTTCCTAGGGGAAGTGCACTTTGCCGCACGGGCGGCACGAGCGTGTCCGCGGCCGTGTGTGCCACCTCGTCTCATTTCCCGTTGACCGGCGGGGAGCACGCCGGTGAGATGGCGGCATGGTGCCGAGCGTTCTGATCGTCGACGACGAGAAGCACACCCGCGAGGGTCTGCAACAGGCTTTGCAGGAGAACTACGATGTGTCCGTGGCCGCGAGCGCGGACGAGGGCTTCAACCTGATGGATGCGCAGGAGTTCGATGTCATCCTGACCGACCTGCGCATGCCGGGCAAAAGCGGCCTGAAGGTCATCGACAAGGCCCTGGCGCTGGCCAACAAGCCGGCGGTGATCATGATGACGGCCTACGGCAGCATCGACTCGGCGGTCGAGGCGATGAAGCGCGGCGCCGTGGATTTTCTGACCAAGCCGGTGAACATCGAGCGGCTCGAAATCCTCATCCAGCGGGCGCTGAAGACCAAGACGCTCGAGGTCGAGGTGAAGCAGCTGCACGAGCGGCTGGACGAGAAGTTCAGCCCCGAGGGCATCGTGGGCAACTCGCCGAAGCTCAAGGAACTCATCGAGCGCGTGAAGCTCGTGGCGCCGTCGAAGGCGACGATCCTCATCGAGGGCGAGACCGGCACCGGCAAGGAACTGATCGCGCAGGCGCTCCACCAGGCCAGCGCGCGGGCGCGCGCGCCGTTCGTGCCCGTGCATTGCGCGGCGCTGCCGGCGACGCTGCTCGAGAGCGAGCTCTTCGGCCACGAGCGCGGTTCGTTCACCGGCGCGACGGAGCGCCGCATCGGCCGTTTCGAGGCGGCGGACGGCGGCACGGTGTTCCTCGACGAGATCGGCGAGATCGGTCCCGAGATCCAGGTGAAGCTCCTGCGCTTCCTCGAGACGAAGAGCTTCGAGCGCATCGGCAGCACCAAGACCATGACGGTCGACGTGCGCCTCGTCGCCGCCACGAACCGCAATCTCGAGGAGATGGTCAAGGCGGGCAAATTCCGCGAGGATCTGTTTTTCCGGCTCAACGTCGTGCGCCTCACCACGCCCGCGCTGCGCGAGCGTCCGGAGGACATCCCGCTGCTGCTGGAGCATTTCATCAGGCAGTTCGCGCAGGAGAACGGCTTCACACCCGTGCAGATCGAGCCCGGTGCGATGCGCTACCTGCAGGCGTACGCGTGGCCGGGCAACATCCGCGAGCTGCGCAATTTTTCGGAAAACATCGTCGTCACGCGGCGCGACGCCACACTGAACGAGTTCGCGCTCGAGCCGAAATTCCGCGGCGAGGCGGTGACGGGCCCGGCGGCACCGATGCCGGCGTCGGCCAACCCGCTGTCGGTCGAGGAAAACGAGAAGCGGCTGCTGCGCGAGGCGCTGATCAAGGCGCACGGCAACCGCACGAAGGCGGCGGAGTTCCTCGGCATTTCCCGGCGCACGCTGCACCGCAAGATCGCCCAATGGCCCGAGCTGGACGTGGTGGACCGTTGAGCCGCGCCGCGTCCGCATGAAGTCGTCGCAGGAATTCATTCACTGGATGGAGCAGGGCACCGGTGCGCGCTGGCTGCGCCGCGCGGCCGTGACGCTGGGTGCACTGCTGCTGACGCTGACGTTTTCCTGGAAACAGTTTCACGGGCTGCCGACCGAGTGGACGATGCAGCAGGCCGATCTCGCGCGGCAGGTGGCGCGCGGGCAGGGCTTCACGACGCTGGTCAATTACCCGCAGACCTACGCGGTGCTGAAGGCGCAAGGCGTGCCGTTCGACGAAAAAAGGCCCTACCCGGAGCTGCACCATGCGCCGCTTTATCCGCTGCTGATGGCGGCGGTGTTCAAGCTGCTGCCGGACGCGGCCTGGCAGCACACGCCCGAGCCGCCCGGCGGCTGGGCGCCGGACTATGCCGTGCTGGCGCTGAATCTCGTGCTGTTCTGGCTGGCGATCGCGCTGGTCTGGCGGCTGGCGAAGCGGCTGTTCGACGAGCGGGCGGCGTGGGTCGCCGTGGTGGGCACGGCGGTCTCGGTCACGCTCTGGCAGCAGACCGTCGTGGTCAGCGGCCTGCCCGTGCTCATGGCGCTCGTGCTGGCGGTGTTTGACGTCATCGCGGGGCTGGAGGAAACCGAGCCGGAGCGTCCCGCGCTGACGCGTTCGCTCCTGCTGCGCGTGGCCGCGCTGGGTGCGCTCGGGGCGTTGATGTTTTTGACCGAATACTCCGCCGGGCTGACGCTGCTGTTGCTCGCGGGCTACCTCGGCTGGCGTATCGCCGGCGCGGCGCGCTGGCCGGCGCTGGGTGTGTTTGTGGGAGTCGCGGTGTTGCTCGTGGCGCCGTGGCTGGCGCGCAACACCGTCGTCGTGGGCCATCCGCTCGGGCTGGCGTGGCAGCATCTGGCGCTCAAGGACGGCGACACCACGGCGTTGCCCTCGGCGCAGCGGAACACGGCGAGTGTCGAAGCGCCCGGGCTCGACGTGAAGAAACTCGGCAACAAGGGACTGACCGGCATGGAGCTCAACCTGCGCGAGCGGATCTGGTCGGGCGGTGGGTTGCTGCTGACGGCGTTTTTCGTGGCGGGGCTGGTGTATCAGTTCCGCCACGCACCGGCGAACCGTGCCCGGTGGTGCTTCGGCGCGCTGGCGCTGGTCTTGCTGGCCGGGCAGGCGTTTTTCGGCTCGGGCGAGAGCCCGCGGCTGCCGGCCTATTATCTTGCGCCGCTGATCATCGTGTTCGGTGCGGGCTTTTTCCTCGTGCTGGTGGACAGCCAGCCGCAGTTGACCCAGCACTGGCGCTGGGTGGCGGCGGGCCTGCTGGCGCTGCAGGCGCTGCCGCTCGTGCGCGACTGCATGGAGCCGCGCAAAATCCATTTCTATTACCCGCCCTATTTCCCGAATCTCTTCATGGAGCTGCGCAAGGACGCCGGGACGCGCTTCCTGCCCGGCACCGGGGTGGCGACCGACGTGCCGGCGGGCACGGCGTGGTATGGGCAGATGCGCGTGTGGTCGAAACCGGACAAGCTGCGGGATTTCTACGCGATCACGGTGGAGCAGAACATCGGGGCACTCCTGCTGACGCCGGTGACGCTCGACCAGCCGTTTTTCACCCAGTTGGCCGCGCGTCGGGAGGACACCATCCAGCTGACCGACACGGGCGGGTGGGGCGGGGTCTACACCGGCCTCGTGACGCGCCGGATGCCGGCCGGTTTTCCTCTGAATATGACCCCGCAGCGCCTGACGGAAAACATGGTGCTGTTGGTCAATCCCACCGCACTCGGCCGACGGGGAAATTGATTTGCAAGTGCCTGACTGTTCCGCCTATGTCGGGGACGACAAACGCCCTGTCGTCACCATGAAAAAGCTCATCCTTTCGGTACTTACGCTGGCCACGTTGACCACCGCCGCGATGGCTGTTTACGCCCCCATTCCCGAGCAGGAACAGGGCAAAGCCCTGAGTTTCCGCCTCGGCGCCTCGGTCTCGCACGACAGCAACATCTTCGGCGCCGCGACCAACGAGATCGACAGCATGGTCTACAACGTCAGTCCGTCCATCGTCTTCAACAGCTCGGTGAGCGACCAGACCTTCGTTTCCGCCAGTTACGAGCTGAGCCTCGACCACATGGTCGACCGGCCCGGCAGCAAGGATCTCACCAGCCACAGCTTGAGCGGCCGGGTGGCGCACTCCTTCAACCAGTCGACCAACATCGACCTGAGCGACAGCTACCTGATCTCGAAAAATCCCCAGTCGCTGCTCGCGGGCGTGCCGCTGAACACCGACCAGTCGTTCAAACGCAACGAATTCGACGCCCGCTTCACCACCTCCGCCGGACAGAAGACGGGTGTGACCGTCAAGTACCGCAATGTCGTGTCCAGCTACGACAATGACGCCCTGGCCACCAGCCTCGACCGCATGGAGCAGCTGGCCGGCGTGGAGCTTTCCTACGCGCTGCTGCCCGAGACCAAGCTCGTCGGCGAATACCGCTACCAGAACATCAACTACGACCAGAACGGCGGCAACAAGGACAAGCAGTCCCATTTCCTCCTCGGCGGCGTCGACTACACCGCCAAGGAAAACCTCACCCTCACGGGCCGGGCCGGCTTCGAGAGCCGCAGCCGCGACGCCGAGCGCGACACCACGGTGCCCTACCTCGAGCTCCGCTCGCGTTACGCGTATGCCGACGGTTCGTTCCTCGCGGCCGGTTATGCCTACACCTTGGAGGAGCCGTCCGATGTCGTCCGCTTCACCGACACCAAGGTCAATCGTTTCTTCGTGAACGTGCAGCACCGCCTGACCGGCGCCTTCACCGCTTCCGGCTCGCTCACCTACGAACCCTCGCAGCTGCAGGGCCGCCGCGGCTTCGCCGACATCGACGAGACCACCACGCGCTTCGGCCTCGGTCTCAGCTGGGTGCCCGGCAAGAATTGGACGGTCACGGGCACCTACGACGTCGACAACGTGAGTTCCGACGATCCGAACCGCGATCAGCAACGCAACCGCATCGGCGTCTCGGCCCGCGTGCTCTTCTAATCCGGCCCCGCGCCGCGTCCATGGCCTCCCCTCACTCCTCCCCCCAGGAGAGCGCTACGCTCGGTGATTTTGTCGGCCTGCTGCGCCTCCGCCAGTCGCTCGTCCTGCTCGTGCTCGGCCTCGTGGTGCTCACCACCGCCGGCGTCACCGCCCTGCTGCCCAAGTGGTATCTCGCCACCGCGAAGATCCGCGTCGAGAAACCCGAGAGCGAGGTGAAGCTCTTCCAGAACCAGAGCAGCGCCTACTACGATCCGTATTTCATCCAGGACCAGTTCGAGATCATCCAGTCGGAGAAGATTCTCTACCGCGTCATCGAGAACCTCGGCCTGAACCAGACCCTCGGCAAGCAGCTCAGCGGCGGCCAGGCGCTGCCCTCGGCGCTCACCTACCGTTACATGATCGACAAGATGCTCCGCGTCGAGTCGCGCCGCTCCACGTCCCTCATCGAGATCAACGTCTTCTCCCGCGACCCGAAGCTCGCCGCCGACATGGCCAACGACATCGCGCGCGTCTACTCCGACGACCGCATCAACGTCGCCACCTCCGACCAGCGCGAGGGCCTCGCCAAGCTCCGCGGCGAACTCGACAAGCAGGAGCTCGTCGTCGTCGCCCAGCGCGATAAGGTCGAGAAACTCCGCAAGGACCTCGACATCTCCGGCGTCGACCTCAACCAGCGCTACTCCGACATGGAGATCGAGACGCTGCGCCAGATGCAGAACTCCCTCATCGCGCTCCGCGTCGACGCCATCGGCCGCAAGACCCGCTGGGAGCGCTTCCGCGTCATCCCCGTCGTCGAGCGCCGCAACCTCGTCAACTCCGAGCTCATCTCCGACGCCAACATCCAGAACCTCCTCCAGGCCTTCCTCGTCGCCGACCAGAACGTCACCCGACTCAAGGGCCGCCTCGGCTCGGCGCACCCCGACCTCATCTCCGCCATCGAGGCCCGCGAGAAGATCCAGGAACAGCTCGATTCCCAGCTCCACGGCTACGAGACCTCGCTCGAGATGGCCTACAAGGAGGCCGACGCTCGCGTCACCGAGCTCGAGCGCCAGCTCGGCCAGGCCAAGGTCGACCAGATCCTCTCCGCGCGCGACCGCATGCGCCCCTTCGAGGAGGCCGCCTCCAAGCTCGACGACGAGCAGCGCCTGCTCACCACGCTCAAGCTCACGCTCCGCCAGCGCGAGATCGATTTCCAGGTGCCGAAGAAAACCATCGAGATCCTCAACACCGCCGAGCCCGCCCGCTTCGCCAGCAAGCCGAACTGGACGCTGAACATGCTCTTCGCGTTCGTCTTTGGCGGCATCCTCGGCGTCGGCGCCGCGGTGCTCGTGGAGTATTTCGACACGTCCTTCCGCAACGTCACCGACGTGGAGACCAAGCTCAACCTGCCCGTGCTCGGCGTCATCCCGCACGTGCGCGACCCGGCGGCGATCCACGAGCCCGGCTCACCCGAGGGCGAACCCTTCCGCGTGCTGCAGACCAACCTCAACCTCGCGCTCCGCGCCGGGCAGCCCACGTCGCTCGTCATCTATTCGGCCGGGCCGGGCGAGGGCAAGTCCACCACGCTCCGCCAGCTCGCGCTCACCATGGCCCTCGCCGGCGAGAAGGTGCTCCTCATCGATTCCGACGTCCGCCGGCCCACGCAGCACAAGCTCGCCGGCCTGCCGCGCGACCCCGGCCTCACCGACGTGCTGCTCAACAAGCTCGCCTGGACCGACGCCATCAAGCGCGACGCCTCCGGCGCGCTCGACTTCCTGCCCGCCGGCGGCTCGCCCGGCGTCACGCTCTCGCTCCTCTACATCAACAAACTCCGCGCGCTGCTCGCCGAGTTCAAGGGCCGCTACGACAAGGTGCTCTTCGACTCGCCCCCGATCATCGGCGTCAGCGACGCCTCCGTGCTCGCCAGCATCGCCGACGGCACTGTGCTCCTCATCCAGCACCGCCGCAACCCCGCCAGCATGGTGCAGCGCGCCAAGCAGATCATCGACAGCCTCAAGGCCCCCGTCATCGGCGTCATCCTCAACCAGGTGCCCACCGGCACCGGCGAGGACTACGGCTACTACACGAACAATTACTCGTACTACACGCACGAGAACGCCACCGGCGGCCACGAACCCGGAGACAAAAAAACCTCCGGCCAGCGCGCCACCGAGCGCCTCGACCTGAAGGAAAAACGCGACCGGGGCTGAGGCGCGCGGCCCATCATTCTGTTAGGAACCAAGAGGTCTTCGGCTCAGCCTGACACCTTGGTAGCGAATGGGATTATTGTAGGAACAGGTCGCGCACCGAGACGAATGGGCTACCGGTTTCTGCGGCTCTTCTCACTTTCGCATCCATGACATCACCGAAGTGCCGCCGCAGGCGCAGCATCTCGGAGAGATCAAAGCCGTCCATGCACACCATTCGCTTGCCACGTCCGAAAGCCTCCAGGCCGTCAGGAGTGAAGCCGCTGTTGCTCACAAAAAGCCCGCGGGACCAGTTGGCCTTCTGCCCCAGTTTGCCTTCAAAGGTGTGCAAATCGACTGCGCCCGTAGGAGCATTCTGCCATTTGGCTTCCAAGAGGTAGGTTTCGTTGTGCAGAACAAAGCTGCCGTCAATTTGCTCCCCGGTGAGCCGAAATGAGGTTCGAGCCGAAAGATGATAGGCATCGAACAGTTCGCGCAGGAACCGTTCAAACTCGTATCCCCGTTGCTGTGCATTCGCTGCCGACACTTC
The DNA here is from genome assembly GCA_016187925.1 of Opitutia bacterium. GTDB lineage: Bacteria > Verrucomicrobiota > Verrucomicrobiia > Opitutales > Opitutaceae > Didemnitutus. The sequence goes on from JACPIS010000021.1 coordinate 84,766, forward strand.
GAGTAGGCGAGAAATGAGCTTTTGCGACACGGCGGAATCGAGCAAATTGAGATTTTCCTTCTGCTGCGGCACAGTCACGCTACCGCCGAACCTCGCAAGGATTTCCCGCATCAACGTTCGCGAGGAATCGGGTATCGGTCCGCTGGCATAGAGACTCCAACCCTCGAGCAGGCCGGAGAGCAACGCACGGAGCTGGGCGTCGGTAGCTTTTTGCCAAAACGCCCGCATACGATTGGCCTTCGACCCTGAACCACAATTGAACTGCGGATCGAAGATCTCTACGCCGACAACCTCGTGAAAGAATTCATCGAACGTGCGGTTTGAAAATTCGAGCACGTAGCCGCTGCTCATCCCGAGCTCTCGTTCGAGCTTTTGCTTTTCAAGGTGCGTGAGGCCGCTCATTTTCTCCGTGCTTTGGTCACGAGGTGGTGCTCAGTGGAATCACGTCGCTGAAATGACGGGAAATTGTTCCGAGCTTTGCGCTTCCGGTGCGAAACCCGAAACAAAGCTTCCGACAAGATTGTTCGGGCGTTGCAGGCTTTGCGGTAGACTGCCCGTGGGCGTAGTGTAGCAAAAATCGGCACCGGACGTCAGTGAAAGGCGTCGCGTGGCCTCGTCCTGGTTGATCGGCTTGTGCTTGTTGAAGTCGGACTCGAAGGGGAACATTGGAGTCTTCTTTTGCTTGAAATAATCGTTGGGATGTTCCGCAGGCAACATCCGACTCACCAGACGGCAATAGTGAACCCTCGACACAGGGTCCCAACGGACGAGGGTCTACGGCTTGACTCCTGACTGAGAAACGCGACCGCCTTCGCGCCTTTGCGTGAACTTTCCAACACCCGGATATCGGGCTGAATCACGGGTTTCACGGAGCGCGGCATTTATCCAGCCGGGTTCATCCGGGCAATCCGTGGTCAAGAACCCCGCCGGAGCCGGGTTTGGCCCCTCTGGGCGAGGACGGCAAGGCAGCCTGCGATGCTGGAACCGTGCTTGTCAGGGGCGGGGGAGGGGCTTTCACTGGCCGGCTCCCAATTTCCATCATGGCCCAGATCACCAAGAGCTACGAACCGCGCGACGTCGAAAAGAAGTGGTATGCCGCCTGGCTGCAGGCGAACGCCTTCGCGGGCCGGGTCAACCCGGCGAAGCAGCCCTACACCATCATGATCCCGCCGCCGAACGTCACCGGCGTGCTGACGATGGGCCACGTGCTGAACAACACGCTGCAGGACGTCCTCATCCGCCGCGCGCGGCTCGAGGGCAAGGAGGCGCTCTGGGTGCCCGGCACCGACCACGCCGGCATCGCCACGCAGACCGTCGTCGAGCGCGAGCTGCGCAAGCAGAAGAAGCACCGCCGCGACCTCGGCCGCGAGAAGTTCCTCGAGCAGGTCTGGGCCTGGCGCGAGGAGAAGGGCGGCATCATCCTCAAGCAGCTGCAGGCGCTCGGCGCCTCGTGCGACTGGAGCCGCACGCAGTTCACGATGGACGCGCACTACTCGCAGGCGGTGCTCGGCGTGTTCGTCGATCTTTTCGCGAAGGGCCACATCTACCGCGGCAAGCGCATGGTGAACTGGTGCCCGGTGTCGCTCACCGCGCTCTCCGACGAGGAAGTGATCATGAAGCCCGTGAAGGGCTTCATCTACCAGGTGCGCTACGAGCTGGTCGACCAGCCCGGCCGGTTCATCGAGGTCAAGACGACCCGCCCGGAGACGATTCCCGGCGACGTCGCCATTGCCGTGCATCCGGACGACCCGCGCTACACCGATCTCGTGGGCAAAAAAGTGCGCCGCCCGCTCGGACCGGCCGCCGAGATCCCGATCATCGCCGACGCGGCGGTCGACCGGGAGTTCGGCTCCGGTGCGCTCAAGATCACGCCGGCGCACGACAAGGTGGACTTCGAGATCGGCCAGCGCCACGCGTTGCCGCCGATCGACGTGCTCAACGCCGACGGCACGCTCAACGAGCTGGCCGGCCCCGCGCTGGCGGGCCTCGACCGCTTCGCCGGCCGCAAGAAGGCCGCCGAGCTGCTCAAGGAGTCCGGCGCGCTGGTGAAGGAGGAGCCCTACGAGAACAACGTCGGCTACTCCGAGCGCGCCGACGTGCCGATCGAGCCGCGTCTGACGTGGCAGTGGTGGCTCAAGTATCCGCGCGTCGAGGAGGCCAAGGCCGCCGTGCGCGACGGCCACATCAAGTTTCACCCCGAGCGCTGGTCGAAGGTTTACCTGCACTGGCTGGAAAAGATCCAGGACTGGTGCATCAGCCGTCAGCTCTGGTGGGGCCACCGCATCCCGGTCTGGTATCGCAAGGGCCTCGACAAGGAGAAGCTCACCGAGGCCGACCTGCGCGACCCGCAAAAGGTGCACGTCTCGCTCGCCGGCCCCGCCGACCCGGAGAACTGGGTGCAGGAGGACGACGTGCTCGATACGTGGGCGTCGTCCTGGCTCTGGCCGTTCGCCACGCTCGGCTGGCCTGATAAGGCCGCGATGGGCAAGGCCGGCTACGAGTATTTCTACCCGACGAGCACGCTCGTCACCGGTCCGGACATCATCTTCTTCTGGGTGGCGCGCATGATCATGGCCGGCCTGGAGTATATGGGCGACCAGCCTTCTGGCTCTCAGCCCTCAGCTCTCAACTCTCAGCTCGACGCAGCGGAGCTGCGTCGCCGCATCCCGTTCAAGGACGTCTATTTCACCGGCATCATCCGCGACGCGCAGGGCCGCAAGATGTCGAAGTCGCTCGGCAACTCGCCCGATCCGCTCGACCTGATCGGGAAATACGGCGCGGACGGCCTGCGCTTCGGCATCGTCTCCATCGCGCCGCAGGGCCAGGACATCCGCTTCCAGGAAGACCGCATCGAGGGCGGCAAGAATTTCTGCAACAAGCTCTGGAACGCCTGCCGCTTCCGCCAGATGAGCGGCGAGATGGCCAACAATTCGTCCATCTCCGCCATCATGGCGCGGCTCGAGCCGGCGAAGTTCGACGCCGACGACCACGCCATCCTCGACCGCCTGCTCGGCACCACGCGCGAGGTCGACCGCTGCTTTGCGGAGTTCGAGTTCAGCGCGGCGGTGCAGGCGCTCTACGGGTTTTTCTGGAATGATTTCTGCGACTGGTATGTCGAGGTCTCGAAATCCAAGCTGCAGGAGCCGGCCACCAAGGCCAACTGCCTCGCGATCCAGGACCTCGTGTTGCGCCAGACGCTGCTGCTGCTGCACCCGTTCACGCCGTTCATCACCGAGGAGCTGTGGCATCTGCTCGGCTACGGTGTGGAGGGGAAGTTCATCGAGGACGTCCAGCTGGAGAACGCCTCGCACTTCGCCAACGTCGGCGTGTTGCACGGCCTGAACATCAACACGACCGCGGCCGCCGAGATCGAGCGCATCAAGCAGACCGTCTCACAGCTCCGCGCCCTGAAGGCCGAGAACGGCGAGGCGGCGAAAAAGGATTCGATCTTCATCGTCGAGGCCGCCGACCGCCAGTGGGCCACGCTCGAAGCGAACCTGGCCAAGCTCAAGCGCATGGTCGGCGCCGATTCGATCACGCGCGGTGCGATGTCGCCCAGTGCTCCCGTGTGCGTGACGGCGCACGGTTCGTGGAATCTCATCCGTCAGCTCAAGGGTGGCGACACCGGAGCCGAGAAGGCGCGGCTCACCAAGGAGCTCGAAGCCCTCGGCAAGCACATCGCCGGCACGCAGGCGCGCCTTTCGAACGAGGCGTTCGTGAGCAAGGCGCCTCCCGCCGTGCTCGCGGGCGCGAAGAAGCAGCTCGCCGATCTGCAGGCCAAGCAGGCCGAAGTCGAACGGCTGCTGGCCGGGTTGGGCTGAGCGAACGCCGCGCTGCGTCGTGCAGTGAGTGCGGTGCCGCGATCCGAATAGGTGGGAGGGGCTTTATGCCCCGACTGCCCTGGAGCCGCGGTGCCCCCGCCGCGGCCGCGGTCTCCTGTCGCGCCGAGGGCGGCGCATCCCCTCCTGATGTCTCGTCGGGGCATAAAGCCTCTCCCACATTTTCGCGGACGCTCATCCGGGATTGGTTCGCATGGGCTGGAGCAGCCTATCGCAGCGGTGCATGGGGACCGCCTCACAGCGTGGCCTGGCATCTTGGCGGCACTGTGGGCGGTGTTGGTCGCCGGACTTTTGACAGGGCGCAGGGAATTACGCGAAGTCAGCGCATGCAAAAACGAATTCTGATCGGCTTGATCGCGCTCGGGTTGGCGGTGTTTGCGTGGGCGGAGGGCGCCGCGAAGACTTCGCTCGTGCCGTATCCCGAGGGGTTTCGCGCATGGCGCCACGTGGGCAGCGTCATGAATCAGCCCAACGAGAAAAACAAGGCGACCGCGCCGCACGGCATGATCCACCACATCTACGCCAACGAGAAGGCGCTGGAGGGGCTCCGCACCGGCACCTATCCCGAGGGCGCGGTATTCGTCGCCGAGTGGTTCGTGCTGAAGCAGAAATACGCCGGCGGCTTCGACGAGGGAGCGCACAACCGCACCGACGTGATGGTGAAGGATGCGCGCTTCGCCGCCACGGGTGGCTGGGGCTTCGACCAGTTCGCGCAGGACAGCAAGACGGTGCGCAACATCGGGCCGGCCGCCGCGCCGAAAGCGTGCTTCCAGTGCCACACGAAGGTGGAGGCGCACAGCTACGTGTTTAGCGCGTTGCGTCCGTAAGGCTCCTGGCTAGCAGTGGAGCATGAAGCGACTCCACGTTCTGTTCGCACTGCTGCTGGCCCCGTTTGCTTTCGCGGCGGATTATCCCGCGCCGGTCGAGGGCGACTTTGTCCTCAGGGATTTCAAGTTCCGCTCGGGCGAAAGCCTGTCCGAGCTGCGCATCCACTACCGCACGGTCGGCACGCCGCGGCGTGATGCCGCCGGCGTCGTGCGCAATGCCGTGCTCATCACCCACGGCACCACGGGCAGCGGCGCGCAGTTCATCCGGCCGGAGTTTGCCGGCGAGCTGTTCGGACCCCGCCAGCCGCTGGACGCGGCGAAGTATTTCATCGTGCTGCCCGACGGCATCGGCCACGGCAAATCGGGCAAGCCCAGCGACGGCTTGCATGCGCGGTTCCCGCATTACGGCTATCGCGACATGATCGAGGCGCAGCGCCGGCTGCTGGTCGACGGCCTCGGCGTCGGACACCTGCGGCTGGTCATGGGTACATCGATGGGCGGCATGCACACCTGGCTGTGGGGGCAGGTTTATCCCGACATGATGGACGCGTTGCTGCCGCTGGCCTCGCTGCCGGTGCAGATCGCCGGCCGCAACCGCGCCTGGCGCCGGCTCGCGATCGACGCCATCCGCCACGACCCCGAGTGGCAGGGCGGGGAATACAAGGTGCAGCCGCAGTCGTTGCGCACGGGTGCGGAGATGTTGTTTTTGATGAGCAGCAACCCCGTCCTTCGGCAGGCCGCGCTGCCGACGCTGGCGCAGACCGACGCGGCGCTCGATGCGTTCGTGGCGAACTATTTCAAGACCGGCGACGCCAACGACTACCTTTACGCCCTGGAGGCCTCGGCGGACTACGACCCGAATCCGGGCTTGGAGAAAATCACCGCGCCGCTGCTGGCCATCAACACGGCCGACGATCTCATCAATCCGCCCGAGCTCGGCATCCTCGAGCGCGAGATCAAGCGTGTGGCGCGCGGCCGGGCGATCGTCATCCCGCTCAGCGCCAAGACCGCCGGCCACGGCAGCCACACCCTGGCGGCCCTGTGGAAGGACGAGTTGGTGAAGCTACTCGCCGAGTCGGAGCGCTGATCGCACCTCGGCGCTTGCCTGCGAGAGCGACTTCCCTCTACTTACTCGGTTTTACATGAAGAAAGCTCTGATCACCGGCATCACCGGACAGGATGGTTCCTATTTGGCCGAACTGCTGCTCGCCAAGGGATATGAAGTGCACGGCGTCATCCGGCGCGCCTCGACGTTCAACACGAGCCGGATCGATCACCTTTACTGCGACCCGCACGTCAACGGCGTAAAACTTTTTCTCCACTACGGCGACCTCGCCGATGCCGTGCAGATGGTGAAGCTCCTCTACGAGCTCCAGCCCGACGAAATCTACAATCTCGGCGCGCAGTCGCACGTGCGCGTGTCGTTCGATATTCCGGAGTACACCGGCGATGTCGACGGACTCGGTGCCGTGCGCATTCTCGAAGCCATCCGCGAGGCCGGGCTGGTGAAGAAAACCCGCTTCTACCAGGCGTCCTCCTCGGAGATGTTCGGCAAGGTGCAGGAGGTGCCCCAGACGGAGAAGACGCCGTTCTGGCCGCGCTCGCCCTATGGTTGCGCCAAGATGTACGCGTATTGGCTGACGGTGAACTACCGCGAGAGCTACAATCTGCACGCGTCGAACGGCATTCTCTTCAACCACGAGAGCCCGCGCCGCGGCGAGACGTTCGTCACCCGCAAGATCACCCGCGCCGCCACGCGCATCAAGCTCGGACTCCAGGATGCGCTCTACATGGGCAACCTCGACGCCCAGCGCGACTGGGGTTACGCCAAGGAATACGTGGAGATGATGTGGGTGATGCTCCAGCAGGGCAAACCCGACGACTACGTCGTGGCCACCAACGAGACGCACACCGTGCGGGAGTTTATTCAGGAGACGTTCGGACTGCTCGGGCTCGACTGGCAGAAATACGTCAAGCACGACGCCCGCTACGAGCGCCCCGCCGAGGTCGACTTGCTGATCGGCGATCCCGCCAAGGCCAAGAAGCAGCTCGGCTGGGAGCCCAAGGTGAAGTTCAAGGAACTCGTGAAGATCATGGTCGATGCCGATCTGGATCTGGCCAAGCGCGAGGCCCAGATCGCGAAGCTGCCCAAACCCTGAGCCCGGTCGGTTTCGGCGCATGAAACTCTTCATCGCAGGTCACAACGGCATGGTCGGCGCCGCACTGGTGCGGCGTTTCTCGCGCGAGCCCGGCGTCAGCCTCCTGCTGCGCTCCCGCCGCGAAGGACTCGACCTGACCAATCAGGCTGCGGTCGAAGCGTTCTACGCCGCCGAGAAGCCCGAGGTGGCCATCATCGCGGCCGCCCGGGTCGGCGGCATCCACGCCAACAGCACCTACCCGGCGGAGTTTCTCTTCGACAACCTCGCCATCGCGGCCAACTGCATCCACGGCGCGTACCAGGCGGGCGTGAAGCGCGTCCTTTTCCTCGGCAGCACCTGCATTTATCCGAAGCACGCCCCGCAGCCGATGCCGGAAGACTGCCTGCTGACCGGGTCGCTCGAGCCGACCAACGAGGCCTACGCCATCGCCAAGATCACCGGCCTCAAGCTCGCGCAGTTCTACCGGCGGCAATACGGCGTGCTCTACCATTCGGCGATGCCGACCAACCTCTACGGTCCGGCCGACAACTACCACCTGCAGAATTCCCACGTGCTGCCCGCGCTCATCCGGAAGTTTCACGAGGCGAAGGAAGCGGGCCGCCCCGAAGTCGTGGCCTGGGGCACGGGGACGCCGAAGCGCGAGTTCCTGCATGTCGACGATCTGGCCGACGCCTGCGCCTTCCTGCTCCGGCAGGAGAATCCGCCCGATTGGCTCAACGTCGGCACCGGCACGGATGTCACCATCCGGGAGCTGACGGAAATCGTCGCGTCGGTCGTGGGTTTTCAAGGCCGCATCACGTGGGACAGCTCCAAGCCCGATGGGACTCCGCGCAAGCTCGTGGATGTTTCGAAGCTGACGGCGTTGGGCTGGAAGGCCCGCATCGGTGTGCGCGAGGGCATCGAGCTGACGTATCGGAGTTACCTGGCCGAGAAAGCCGCCGGCACGTTGCGAACCTGAGCCGGAATCCGGCAATGGCGGGTGGCGCGCGTCCGACCGCCTGAGTGCGCCGCAATGTTCCAGTCTCTGCGCGGAAGCGCCGATTCCCGCATTGTTCCGGCTGGGCGCACGGCGCGTTTCCGGCCTCAAGGCCGGACCCGACTGTGACGATGTCAGGCAGATACATGTCTGCCGATGTCACCGCTGCAGAAGCGTCCACCCGTGCCCCGACTTTGCCTCCCCGGGCGAAGCCTGCGCGCGTAACCGCCGGCGAAGTCTGGCGGGGTGACTACGAGGTGGTCACGCCCTTCGGCGCTCCGGCGGGCCGCTGGTTCCGGGCGGTTCGCCTCCGCGACAGCCGGGAGGTCTGGCTCCGGGTCAGCAGTGCGGCCACAGCGGCGGAGCGCGACCGCGTCTGGCAAAAACTTGTCCAGTTGAAATCGCCCCGCCTGCAGCGGCCGCTCGAGGCGCACGATGGCATCGAGCGCGTCGAGGTGTGGGAGGCCCCCGACGGCATCCCGTTGCGCGCCGCCCGGCAAAGCCGTGGAGCCCCCGGCCGGGGAGAAATCACCGCGCTCGTGCGGCAGCTCGTTCCGGCGCTCGAAGCCCTGCATGTCGCCGGCTTGGGACACTTTGGTTTGAACCTGGAAAATCTCTTCGTGCGGGATGGCGATTCCGGCGTGGAGTTCATCCTGGGCGGATTCGACTCGACCGAACTGCTCGAGCAGGAGGGGCTCGTGCCGATCACGGTCGATCCGTTTTTCGCTCCGCCCGAAGCGGCCGGTTTGTTCAAGCACACGCCCGGGGCCGCGCTGGCGTCCTGGGACTGGTGGTCGCTGGGCCGCATCCTGCAGGAATACTTCCTCGGCTTCCACGTCATCGCCCTGCTTTCCGCGGCCGATCGGGCCCGGCTGCCCCGCGACCTGCCCGCGCAGGCCGAGGCGCTGCTGTTCGAGCGCGACACCGGCACGCTGCGCCCCGGCGGCGTGGAATTGATGGACGGGCTCGATGCCGCGACGGCTCTCCTGCTCCGCGGCTTGCTCACGGGAGCGCGGGATGCGCGCTGGAGCGCCGCCGAGGTGCAGGCGTGGCTGGCCGGCGAAACGCCCGAGGAACGCTACAACCTGCCGCGCACCGAGCGGCTCTTCCGCTGGCGGGGCAAGGGCTACACCGTGGCGGAGGCGGCCCAGCTCTTTCGCGGACCGGAGCATTGGCGCGAGGCGGCCGCCCAGATCTTCGAGGACAGCAGGGAGGATACGCTGGCGTTTTTCCTGCGGGAAACCCGGGCGCACAAGCAAGCGCACGAGCGCGTGCAGACGCTGGTGCAGCTGGCCCAGAGTCCCACCCTGCGGGTGTTTCCCGAAGCGCTCCTGCGCGACGTGATCGCCGCGCTGGCGCTGCAGGCGTTGAGCGGGGGTGATTTTCTCTGGCGCGGCCTGCCGCTCAGCGCGGTGCGGTTGCGCGCCCAACTCGGCCGGGCGGACCAGGCCGGACAGACCCGCGCGGAGCTGGGCGCCCTGGCTGCGCCACCGGTGCTGCCGCTGATGCACGCGCAGGATCCGGCGGCCGGCCAGTTGTTGGAAACGCTCGTCAAGACGGCCATGGAAGCGGAAGGGATCATGGCCCGAAGCGCTCCGGGCAAAGCGGGCGCGAAGCACGATCCGGCCGAGCTGTGGCTGCTGGCGCTCGAGCCGGAGAACGTCCTGGCGAAGGCGCACGACAAGCTGCGCGAAGGCTACGCCTGCAGCACCGTGCCGGCGCTGGAGAAGATTTTCACCGCGGCGCAACCGACGCGCGGCATGCTCGTCGTGCTGGCGTGGGCCGGACGCGAGCCGGGCCGCCACGGTTTTCTCACGCATGCCGAGATGAAACGCCGCCGGCTGGCGCAACTGGCGGAGCGCGGGCGGTGGCTGGCGCAGTTGATTTTCTGGCTGCGCCTGGAGCGCGTGCTGCGGGCCGGACCGCTGCTTTTCGGCCGGCGCTGGTTGCTCGCGGCTGGCTGGCTGGCCTTGGTGCTGACGCTGGCGGTGCACGAGCCCGGGTTGGGCGGAGTGGCGCTGGGCCTGCTGCCGGTGGGCGCGCTGGCTTTGCTGCGCCTCGGTGCCGGCTGGTGGCAGGCGCGGGTCGTGCGCAAATGGGCGCCCGGGGCGGACGCCTGGACCTGGCGCGCCGGCCGGGAGCGCTGCCGGACCGAAGCCGCGAGTTTCGCCGGGCAACACGGCTTGCCGGACACACTCGGTGCGGCAACGAAGCTTTTCGGCGAGCTCGGCGGCGAGATGAAGGCGCTCGCGCGTCCTGAGCCGGTCGATCCTTTGCCGCGTCCCCCGCGCCACGCCGTCGGCTGGCTGGCCGTGGGGCTGAGCTGGGTCCTGGCCGCGGGCTTGGTTGCGGGCAGCGCCTGGCGCGCGGCCCGGCACCCGCCCTCGTGGGTGGCGCATCAGGCGGCCTGGCGGGCCTTGCTGCCGGCGCGGCCGGCACCGGAAACTCCACCGGCCGGGGACGTGAAGATTTCATGGCCTTACCGCGAGCCGCTGGAAACACCCTTCGAGATCACCGTGCAGGGCGCGTTCACGCCGACGGGAGCGCAGCTGGCGGCGGCGATCGCCCGCGGCCGGGGGTTTGTGCAAGGCTACAAGCCGGAGACCATCACCAGTTACATCGCCATCTACGTTCCTTTGGAGGGCGACAAGGGCGGGCTGCTGCTCTTCGACGGCAAGCGCGGGGTGATGATGGGCCGCAACGGCGTGCTGATCAACTTCGTGCCCCTCACAAAAACGTGGATGCAGATCGGGGACCAGCGGGCGCTTTTCATAGAAAAGTAGCCGCCGGTCGCCCGGAGGTTTGGTTGGACAAGCGGGGGTGCTTCGGACAGAAATCCCCGCACACACCCACTACCTCTATGAGTGACCCCAAACCCGCTGGTGCAGACAAGAAAATCGCTGCTGGCATCCTGGGCATCCTGCTCGGTGCGCTCGGCATCCACAAGTTCATCCTCGGTTACACCAAGGAAGGCGTGATCATGCTGCTGGTGACCGTGCTGACGCTCGGTTTCGGCGGTTTCATCATGGGCATCATCGGCCTGATCGAGGGCATTCTTTACCTGACGAAGGGCGACGACGAGTTCGTCGCGACCTACGTGACGGGCAAGCGCGGCTGGTTCTGAGTCTGGGCGACGCGACCCCGGCATGGGGTGTCGCCCGGAGCGAAAGCGGCTAAAGTCCGCGGCCCAGAGCGACGAAATAGGGTGAGGCTCACCTTATTCCGCGCGCCATGTCCGAACTCAATTCCGGGTCCGGGGAACTGGACGTTCCTCCCTCTGCCGATGCTGCTGCGTCGGGCGCCACCCCCTGCCCGGAGACGACGGGCGGATGCCCGTTGGCCGCCGGATTGCGTTGGCGCAGTTACCAGATCGAGGGCCCGTTGGAGCCCGGACCGGCCAATGCCTTCACGGCGATGAACGTCGGGCTCATGGAGCGCGTGCTGATCCGCGCGGTCCCCGTCACCGACGCGACGGAATGGCGGCGCGGAGCGTGGGAGCGGCTTGCCCACCAATTGCCGGCCGACGCGCGCGTGCTGCCGTGCTTGGAAGCCTTTGAAGAGGACGGCTGGCGCTACGAGGTTTCGCAGGTGCCGCCCACGGCGACCTTGCGCGAATGGTTCGCGTGCCACAAGGCGGACTACAACGCCGTCAAATCGCTGCTGAGCCTCATCGCCAAGACCCTCGGTGCGCTGCACGCGCAGGGCGTGGTGCACCTCAATCTCCGGACCGACACCATCCACATCGACGACTCGGGCGACCACGTGCAGCTCGTCTTCGGCGGCTTGGAGGCGGCCACGCTCTACACGCAGTCCGATCTGGGCGTGCTGCAACCGGACTTCTTCTACGCTCCGCCCGAGGCCGCGGAAAAAAGCCTGCTGCGGCCGGGCACGGCCTTGTGCGCCTGGGACTGGTGGTCGGTCGGACGGATCTTGCAGGAGTTCGTGCTCGGGCGGCACGTGATGAGCGTGCTCTTCGGCGCCGATATCACGCAGCCGACGCCCGAATTGCGTACGCGGGCCGAGGCCCTGCTGCGGGAGCGCGAGCCGCCCGGCCTGCGGGCCGGAGCGGTCGAGGCGATGGGGCCGATCGACAAGGACCTCAAGGTCCTCCTGCGCGGCCTGCTCTCGGGTGCGCCGGAGGCACGCTGGGGTGGCGATGCGGTCAAGCGGTGGTCGGCCGGCGAAAAGGTGTCCAATCACTACGACCTCGCGCGCAACGCGCGCTTCTTTGCGTGGAAGGGCCGGGCGCTTTCGCTGCCGGAGGCCGCGGAGTTTTTTTCCACCGAAGAGAACTGGGCGGAGGGCGAGGAGAATCTCTTCGATCCGGGCAATGCCGAGACGCTCGCGCACTTCCTCTCGACCGTCCCGGCGCACCACGCCGACTGGCAAAAGCTCCAGCAGCTCTACGTGGCGGCCGAGTCGCCGGAGTGGGGCGGGGTGCCGCCGGTGGCCAGCCGCACGGTCATCGCGGCTGCGGCCTGGCTGACCCTGGGCCGTCAGCCGGGTTCGCTCATTTTGCGCGGACGGTCGATCGATGCCGCGGGCCTCGCCGGTTTGCTGAGCAATCCCGAGGATTTCTACCATTGCGCGCTGGTGCTGGCGCTGATGTCGGCGCCGTTTCTCCGGTTGATCGAGAAACTCGATCCGGCGGCGACCGGCTTGCTGCGCCAGCTGGGGCAGACGAGCCACGAGGCGCTGCGCGCGGCGGAAACGCACGGGTGGCTGGCGCCCGGCGATATCGGAGCGCAGGCGCGGCTGCTGCAGCTTTCCCTCGAGCCCGCCGAAGCGATGCGGGCGCGGGTGGAGCGCATCCGGAGCAAGTTCGCCAGTTGCCGCGACGCCGAGCTGGCCCGTTTGCTCACGGAGAAACAGCCGGCGCACTGGGCGGAGGTCGTGCTGGCCTTCACGAGCGAGCAGCCCGACCGCTTCGGCTACATCACCACGGAGGAGTATGCCCGCCAGCGGCTCGCCGAGCTGGAGGATCACGGGCGACGCCTGCGCGCGGCGGTGTTTTGGCTGGGAGCCCGCCGGGCACTGCGGGTGGGCACGCCGATCACGGGATCGTGGCGGATCTTCCTCGGCTTCTGGCTGGCCGTCGTGGCGGTGGGAGGGCTGGTGGTCCGTGATCCCGGCACTACTCTCTGGCTCGCGCTCGGCTTGCTGGCGTTGCGCGGGCTCGTGAGCTGGCGGGTGGGAAGGGTCGCCAGACGGATCGACCGCAGCGCGATGCCTTGGGGCTGGCGCGACAATCCCGAGCGCGGCGTCACCGAGGCGCGGCGTTCGTGGCCGGAGGCGTCCGCGGCGGACTTGCCCCGGCTCAAGCGCCAGCTCGCCGGGACGCTCTCCGCCATGCAGGCGCTCCGGCCGGAGGCACCGCTTTCGGCGACCTGCCATGCCCCGGAGCTGACGGAGGTCTGGCTCGGCCACGCGGCGGCGGCGCTCGTGTGTTTCGTCGGCTTCTTCCAGCTGGCCATGAGTTATTACCATCCGGATGCCACGCCGCTGCTCGTGCGCGGTCTCGGCAAGGCGGAGCGCATCGCCGGGCTGGCGCCGGCGCAACCATCCGTCGTCGCCCCGGCCGCACGCACGCCGGGGAAATCCGTGCCGCTTTTGCCGGACCTGCCGGGCCTGCCTCCCGGTCTCGCGGAGAAAATCGCATCGGGCGAATACGAACTCGTGAAGGACGGTTTTGGCCGGACGGTGCGCGGACCGCTGACCAAATGGGATTTGGCGCCGCCCGCGGTGGTCGCCTCGCTGCCGGTGGAGTCGCGGGCCCCGGCCACGCCGGCGCAACGGGCCTTTGCCCTCGTCAGCGGCGAACTGCTCCTCCAGCCCTACGCCCACAACGCCGTCAACGCCCTGCTCATCATCCGCGTGCCCACCAAGGATGGCTACGGGCTCATGATGTACAGCGCCCGCGACCGCAAGTTGCTCGACGGCGACACGCTTTACCTGCGCAACCCCGTGGCGGACCGCACCTGGTACCGGTTCGATCAGCGCAACGTCGTCTACCTCGGCGTGCCGGCCGAGCTGGAAAACGAAAATTCCCTTGCGCTGAAGTGAGGTCTTTGCGGCGATGGTCCCGCAATGATCGCACCCGAAACCTTTTCTCACCTCGAGAACATCAAGAAGCGCGCCGGCTACTTGTGGAGGTTTCTTTGACGTCGAGCAAAAACAACGCGAGATAGAGGCGATGGAGGCGGAGATGGGCGCTCCGACCTTCTGGGACAACAACGAGCGCGCCCAGAAGCACATCGCCAAGCTCAACGGCCTGAAACGCGCCATCGGGGGCGTCGTGGCCTTCAACAAGAAGCTCGATGATGCCGCCGTCATGGTCGAGCTCATCGAGTCCGCCGAGCCCGCCGAGCAGGAGGCCTACGCCAAGGAGCTCGATGCGCAGGTCACCCAGATGGTCGAGGAGCTCGACAAGCTCGAGATCTCGTCCTTCCTCACCGGCCAGTTCGACAAGAACAACGCCATCCTCTCCATCCAGGCGGGCGCGGGCGGCACCGAGTCGAACGACTGGGCCGACATCCTTTTCCGCATGTACTCGCGCTGGGCCGAGCGCCGCGGCTACGAGCTCGAGGTGCAGGACGTCCAGCCCGGCGACCAGGCGGGCATTTCCAAGGCGACCATCCTCATCAAGGGCGAGAACGCCTACGGCTACGTCAAGGCCGAGCGCGGTGTCCACCGCCTCGTCCGCATCAGTCCCTTCGACGCCAACAAGCGCCGCCACACCTCGTTCTGCGCGGTCGACGTGATCGCCGAGATCAACGAGGACATCGACATCGAGATCCCCGACAGCGAGATCCGCGTCGATGTCTACCGCTCCTCCGGCAAGGGCGGCCAGGGCGTCAACACCACGGACTCCGCCGTGCGCCTCACGCACATCCCGACCGGCATGGTGGTCGTCTGCCAGAACGAGCGCTCGCAGATCAAGAACCGCGCCAGCGCGATGAACGTCCTCAAGGCCCGCCTCTACGAGAAGAAGCTCGACGAGCAGCGCAACGAGATGGAAAAATTCTACGGCGACAAGGGCGAGATCGGCTTCGGCAGCCAGATCCGCAGCTACGTGCTCCAGCCTTACCAGATGGTGAAGGACCTCCGCACCGGCGTCAGCACCAGCGACACGCAGGGCGTGCTCGACGGCGACCTCGACCGCTTCATCTCCGCCTGGCTCCGCGCGGGCTGCCCGCGCCACCGCAACAAGGACATACAGATGGACGACTGACGGAGGACAGATGACGCAAAGCAGCGGACAGTTTGTGCTTTGGGCGATTCGGGCTTCTGTCCGCAGTTCTCCGTCCTCTGTCCTCTGATTTCCGCCATGCCCAATCTGTCCTACGACCAGCTCAAAGCCGCCCTCGGCGCCCAGTCCCTGTTCGAGGACAAGACCTGGCAGCTCTCGCCGCGCGCCTGGCCGCTGACGCCCGAGCAGAAGGCGCAGCTCGAGCAGATCGGCACGGCCTGCCTGGAATTTCATCAGGCGCTCGAGACGCTTTATCTCCGCTCCGTGGCGGGGAAAAACCTCCTGCGCAACAAGCCGCTGCTCGCCCCGTGGGTCGCCGATTATCTCGACCGCGGCAAGCCCGCCGAGCTGGTCGCCCACGCGCGCCACGCGCAGAACCGCGGCGCGTTCCCCACTGTGTTGCGGCCCGACCTGCTGCTCACCGAGGAAGGTTTCGCCCTCACCGAACTCGACTCCGTGCCCGGCGGCATCGGCCTGACGGCGTTCCTCAACCGGCTCTACGGCGGCGACAAGGACCCGGCGGTGCTCGGCCACGGCGACGCGATGATCGAGAATTTCCACCTGTCGCTCGCCGGCCTGCGCCCCGCGGCGCGCAATCCCCTGATCGCGATCCTGGTGAGCGACGAGGCCGGCACCTACCGGCCGGAGATGCTGTGGCTCGCCGAGCAGCTGCAACGGCTCGGTCGGCGCGTCTATTGCCTGCGCCTCGACGATGTTTTCCCGCTGGGCGGCGAGCTGTTCTTCGACATCGAGGGCACGCCCGAGAAGATCGACATCATCTACCGCTTCTTCGAGCTGTTCGATTGGGCCAACATCAAGGTGGCGCCGCACATCATGGAGGCGTGGGAAGCCGGGCATGTCGCCATCGCGCCGCCGATGCGCCATTTCCAGGAGGAGAAGCTCACGCTCGCGCTGTTCCACCACCACCTGTTGCAGGAGTTCTGGCAGGAGAACCTGCCGCGCCGCAGCCACGAGCTGTTGCGCAAGCTCATCCCGCAATCGTGGGTCATGGACCCGGCGCCGCTGCCGCCCGGCGCGGTGCTCGACGGCCCGCGCGCCGGCGGGCGGGCGTTGAACGACTGGCGCGACCTCGCGGGCGCGTCGCAGAAGGAGCGCGACCTCATCATCAAGATTTCCGGCTTCCACGAGACGGCCTGGGGCGCGCGCAGCGTCGTGCTCGGCAGCGATTGCTCGCGCGAGGAGTGGCAGGCCGGCGTGGAGCAGGCGCTCAAGCTGGCTTCGGCCAACCTGCACGTGCTGCAGGAATACCGGAAGCCCAAGCGCGTCGCGCACAATCTCTACGAGCCGCGGGAAGACGGCGTGCCGGGCGAGTCCGTGCCGAAGCACGGCCGGCTCCGGTTGTGTCCGTATTTCTTCGTCGTGGGCGGGCAGGCGCGCCTGTCGGGAGCGCTCGCGACGTTCTGTCCGCCGGATAAAAAAATCATCCACGGCATGCAGGATGCGGCCTTGCTCCCCAGTAGGGTTTCCTCCTTAAGTTGACGCGTGCGTAAGCCCGCCGTCTCCCACCGCGAAATCCCCCGACCCCTGGCGCCCAAGGCGCTGTTGCAGCTGCTCGCGCTCGGATTGATCGGTCTCTCGGCCCCGCGGGCTTTCGCCCAGCCGGCCGCGCCCATCGATGTCGCCGCGGTCCGCCAGCGCGCGGACAAGGGCGACCCCGACGCGCTGAACACCCTCGGCAATCTCGCGACGGCCGGGCAGGGCGGGTTCCCGCAGGACTATGCCGAGGCGCTGAAATGGTACCGGGCCGCGGCGGAGAAAGGCTACGCCCCGGCGCAGTTCAATCTCGGCCTGGCTTACGAACTCGGGCGCGGCGTGCCGACCGATGCGAAGCAGGCTTTCCGTTATTACCTGATGGCGGCGGAGCAGGGCTTCGGTCCCGCGCAGTTCAACGTCGGCAACATGTACGCCGCGGGCCAGACCGTGGCGCAGGATTTTTTCGAGGCCAACGTCTGGTACAAGCAGGCCGCCGACAAGGGTATCGTCGAGGCGCAGTTCAACCTCGGTCTGGTCTACGAGGCCGGCCGCGGCATCAAGAAGGACGAGACCCAGGCGGCCATCTGGTACAAGGTCGCCGCCGACCGCGGCTTCGCGCGCGCGCAGTACAACCTCGGCTTGCTTTACGAGGACGGCCGCGGCGTGCCGCAAAACGATGCGGCGGCGGTCGCGCTCTACCAGAAGGCGGCGGAGCAGGGCTTCAGCCCCGCGCAAAACAATCTTGGCCTGATGTATTTCGCCGGCCGCGGCGGATTGAAGGCCGATCCATCACTCGCCCACGCGTGGCTGAGCCTCGCCGTCGAGGGCGGCGCCACCCCGCAGGGTCGTGATGCCGTGGCGAAGTCGCTGGATACCGCACAGCTCGCGCAGGCCGGGCAGCGTCTGGCCGAACTGCGTCAAAATCTGGGCCACGCCGTCGCTCCCGCGGCGGCGCAGGCTTCGGCCGCCCCGGTCGTGCCCGCGGTTTCCGGCTCGGACAACACCGCCGCGCTCACCGCGCAGGTGCGCCAGCTCACCGAGGCATTGCAGCGCGCGCAGGAGGCCAACAACCGCTTCGTCGAGATCAACCAGCAGCTTGCCCTCGAGAAAACCCAGTCCGAGGACCATGCCGCGCGCGACGCCGCCGAGAAGAGCCAGCTCATCACCCGGCAGCGCGAGCAGCTGGAGGCGGCGACGAAGCGCGCCGAGCAGCTGGCACTTCAGCTCGGCGAAACCGTTGCCGCCCGGCAGAAGATCGAGACCGAGAAAGCCGATCTCGAACGCTGGTCCAAATCCCTCGAGCAGTCACTCAACGACAGCAATGCCAAGCAGGCCGGCGGAAGCGATGAGTTGGGGAAGCTCCGCCAGCAACTCGTGGACGTGCGCCAGAAATTGCAGGAAGCGTCGGCCAAGGACGCGCGCATTGCCGAGCTGACCGAGAACATCTCCCGCCTGCAGGACGATCTGGCGAAGTCCCGCCAGACCACCTCCAGCACCACCGCCGAGAAGTCCGTCGCGCCGGACGTGCGGGCCTTGCAGGATGAAATCGCGCGTCTGCGGCGCACCGCTGCCGAGGCCGGCAGTCTCCGCGCCATGAACGACCGGTTGGAGAAGGAGAACAAGCGTCTCGCCGCCGGCTCGCCCGATAAGGAGGAGCTGGCCGGTCTCCGGAACCAGGCCGCTGATCTGCAGGCCCAGCTGACCGCCGCGCAAGCCGCCGCCACCAGCGCGCAGAGCGAGGGGGAGAAGCTCCGCGGCCAGCTCGCCGCCGCCGGACAGACGGGCGGCGACAAGGACCAACAGCTGGCGCAGCTCCAGCGCGACCTCGACACGGCGCAACAGCAGGTGCGGCAGTTGTCCGAGCAGAATGCCAAGCTCGCCGCGGCCACGCCGCGCGACGACGCAGCCTTGGTGGCCGCGCGCAAGCAGGCCGGCGATTTGCAGGCCCAGCTGGCGACCGCCGAGGCTGATCGAGCCAGCATCCGCGAGGATGCCCTCAAGATCCGGCAGGAGTTGGCGGACGCGCACGCCCAGCTCGCGGCCCAGCAGGCGGACAATCGGCAGCTGCAGGCGCAGTTGAAGTCCGCCGGTGAAAACAATTCGACTTCCGGGGCGGCCACTGCGGAGCTGCAGACGAAACTCAAGGCGGCCGAGGCCGCCGTTGCGCAGTCCGAGGGACGCCTTGCCGAGCTGCAAAAGCAATTGGGCGACATCCGGGCCGCGCAGACCACGGCGCGCGAGGAGGCCGGCCGGACCCTGGCGGACCTGCTCAGCGTCCGGCAGTCGCTCAAGGACAAACAGACCGAGGCCCGCCAACTGGCCGACGCGAACGCCCGCCTCAAGAGTGATCTCGCCACGGCCCAGCAAGCCGGCAAGGGCAGCACGAGCGCCCAGAAGGAGTTGGCGGCGCTGCGGACCCAGGTGGAGGAATTGATCGCGGAGAACCATCGCCTCACCGATGCGGCGGGCAAAAGCGGCGCGGGGACGGCCGATCTGCGCCGGCAGCTCGCCGAGGCCAACCAAGCTTTGGAAAAGAGCGGGGCCAGCGTGGCGGAGTTGACCGGGACGAATGAACGCTTGGAAAAAGAACTGGCCGCGGCCAGGCAACAGGCCGAGCAGGCCGCCGCGCCGAGCGAGGAGCTGTTGCGCTTGCGGCGCACGGCGGACGAAATCACCGCGCTGCGGAGCGAGAACCAGCGGCTCAAGGCCGCCACCGCCGACACGAGCGCGCTCGACGCCGCGAAGGCGCAGGTCGCCGACCTGCAGAAGCAGCTCGACGAAGCGCGCGTCGTGACGGTTCGCACCCGGCCCGGGGCCGAGGAGGAGGCGCTGAAGAAACAGCTGGCCGACGCCAACGCGGCCGTGGAAAAACTGAACGCGCAGGTGGCCGATCTCACCGGGACGAACGACCGGCTGACCAAGGATCTCGACAACGCGAAGAAGACCGCCGAGGCCGCGCTCGCCGCCCAGTCGCAGGCCGTCGCCGCCAATCAAAACGATGCCTTCAAGACCGAGATCAACACGCTGCAGGCCCGCATCAAGGAGCTCGAGGCGTCGGGCGAGGAGGAGCGCAATGCCACCGCGAAGGAGATAGGCAATCTGGCCGGCCAGCTCACGCGGGCGCGGGAAACGAACAAATCGCTCACCGAAGCCAATCGCGCGCTACTTTCCGCCAAGCAGGCCGACGACGCCCCCAACCGCGCCGAGTTCGAGCAGGCGCAAGCCAAAGTGCGCGACCTCATCGCCGCGGGTGAGGAGATGCGTCGCCAGGTGCAGCAGCTCTCCGATGCCAACGAAAAGGCGTCGACCGAGCGCGATGCCCTGAAGCAGCAGCTGGCCGACGCGCAAAAGGAGGCCGATTCGCACGGCACCTCCGTTGCGGAACTGACCGGCACCAACCAGAAACTCGAGCAGGAGCGCAGCAATCTCAAGCAGCAGGTCGACACGTTGACCGCACAGCTGGCGGCAGCGCAAAAGAGTACGAGCGCCGCGTCGGGCAAGCTCGCCGAGGAAAAGACGGCGTTGCAGGAGCGGCTCGAGGCCGTGGGCGGCCAGCTCATCAAGGCGCAGGCCGACGTGGATTCGCTCCAGAAGGAACTCGCCGACACGCAGGCCAAGGCCCTGGCGGAGAAGCAGACGGCCGACAAGGCGCAGGCTGATCTCGCCGCCTTGCAGACCCGCGCCGCCGAGGCCGAGAAGGCCGCCGTGTCGCACAACACTTCCGTGACCGAGCTGACCGAGGCCAACACCAAGCTGGAGGCCCAGGTCGCCGACCTGCGAAAGCAGCTGGAGGCACAGCGCACCGAGGCGGCGCGGCTGGGCCAGGTGGCGCGCAGCGCGGATCTTTCCCGCGGCGAGGCCGAGCGCAACGCGACGGCGAACGTCAACGCCATGGCCGGCCAGTTGGTCGAGGTCCGGCGCGACTTGGAGAATCTCCGTGCGGCCAACGCCCGGTTGATCGAGGCCAACACCGCCCTCGAACGCGAACGCGCCACGACGATGGTGCAGCTGCGCGAGGAGAACCGCTCGCTGACGGCGCGGCTCACCCAGGCCCAGGGCACGCTTGACCAGATCGCCGCGGCGGCCCGGCTCGGCACGCCTGCCGCACAGATCGCGTCGGGCGGCGCGGTGCCGACCGTGCGCACGAGCCCGGCCGTCGCCGAGGCGCGCTTTCACACGGTGGTGGAGGGCGATTCGCTCTCGCGTATCAGCCTCCGTTACTACGGCACGGCGAACCGCTGGCAGGAAATCTACAACGCCAATCGCGATCTGCTGCAGGGCTCCAGCGCCCTGCGCGTCGGCATGCAGCTGCGGATTCCCTAAAAGACGAAACCCGCACTTTGCGGGCGCGGGTTGTCTCTATGGTCAGGTTGAAATCAGGTGGCCGGAAGCGGCGCCCCCGTTCGGCCTCAGGCCACGGCGGTCTTGGAGCCCTGGCCGAGCAACTGTTGGAAAAACGAGTCGCGGCGGGCGCGGGCGGTATCGACGTCCTTCGTACCGAGGGAGCGGCGGATGCGCTCCTTGGTGAAGGGAGTCGGATAGACGGTGTAGTGGAGGAACCACGTTCCGTTGTTGTTCCAGAGGTGGTGGTTCGGGTTCTCCGGGTTGAGGCGGAGGGCGGGGAGGGTGATGACGTTGGACATGATGCGTGAGCGGTTGATGGTTAGTTAATCGTTCGCGCATCAGGCTTTTTCCGGAAAACGAAAAGCCGCCTGAGGGCATCAGGCGGCTTTTTCGCTTTTTTGGAGGAGTTTTTTGTTCGAGGGTTTGATCCCTCGCACATCCGGGTGACTTGCGTCACTCGAAACCACCGTGATCACTCCTAGACCCGGTTGGCAGAACCGCCTGTTGCCAGACGATCCTTTCCTGATGCAGTGCGGAAGTTGATAAATCCCGTCGCCCAGCGCCAGATAATTTTTTCTGATACTGAGCAGTGCACCGGGCGACACGGAGGCAAAAATCTGTCATATCGTGGCTTACCAATGCACGGTTTTAGGAAAAATTTTCGATTTTAACCCAAATTCCAGATGCCCACTCAGCACTCAAGGATGCAAACTGACGTTTTCGGCGTCCCGGTAGCCGGCCATGAACGCCCGGGTGACGGGATTACGCTGGAGATTGAGAGCGCGTCCGTCGAGATGGGCGACCGGCATGACGCCGAGCAGGCTGTTGGTGAGAAAAACTTCATCGGCGTCCCGCAGCATTTGCTCGGAAATCGCGACCTCTTCGACCGGCGGTGCACCGGTGGCGAGCATCCGGGCACGCACGATGCCCGGCAGGATGCCGCTGTCGAGCGGCGGCGTGCAGACGCGTCCGGCCCGGACAACGAAGAGATTGCTCACGGTCCCTTCCAGCGCTTCGCCTGACGGGCTGATGAAGAGGGCCTCATCGCAGCCGGCGCCGCGCGCGTCACTGCGGGCTTTTTGGCAGGCCGCGCGGTCGAGCGCCTTGAGGCCGGCGAGAGGCGGCGCGTAGGCCGCTCCGCGCACAGTCAGCACGTTGAAGCCGCGCTCGTAGTCCGCCGCGGTGTAGCGGCTTTCGCCGGTGAGGATGAGCTCGCTGGCGCCGCCGGTGTAGGCGAAGACGACGATCTTGAGCACGCCGTCGGCCGCGGGGTTGGCGGCGATCACGGCCGCGCAACGTGCGCGCAACTCCGCCGGCGCGGGGGCGTGTACCAGGCCGAGCGCGCGTATCCCGTGGGCGAGGCGTGCGCAATGCTCGGCGAAAAACACCGGCTGTCCGCGCACGAGCTTGATGGTTTCAAAAACGCCGCGTCCGTCCGGAGGACCGTCGCCGAGCGGCGCGACGCGAGGATCGTCTTCGGCGAGCAGCCGGCCGTTGAGCATGACTTGGCGTCGGGCGGGCGAGGGCGAGGTGATCTCACCGAGCAGGGCGGCGCGCATGGCGCGGCCTTTGTCGAGTGTCTCCTGGTATTCCGCCTCGGGATCCGAATCGGCCACAATGCCGCCGCCGACGTGATAGTAAGCGCGGCCGCCGGTACAGAAGAGCGTGCGGATGGCGATGTTGAGTTCGGCGCTGCCGTCGAAACCGAGATAGCCGAAGGAGCCGGTGTAGAAGTGGCGGCGGTGCGGTTCGAGTTCGGCGATGATCTGCATGGCGCGGATCTTCGGCGCCCCAGTGATGGAGCCGCCGGGAAAGGCGGCGCGCAGGCAGTCGAAGACATCCGCGCCCGCGCACAGCCGGCCCGACACATCGGCGACGAGGTGAAACACGGTCGGATGCTCCTCGAGGTGATGCAGGTTGTCCACGCGGACGGAGCCGAACTCGCAGACGCGGCCGAGATCGTTGCGCTCGAGGTCGACGATCATGAGCAGCTCGGCGCGGTCCTTCTCGCTGGCGAGCAACTCGGCGCGCAGGCGCGCGTCTTCGGCGGCGGTGCGGCCGCGCGGGCGGGTGCCCTTGATCGGCCGGGTGATCACGTGTCCGTCGCGCAGGCGCAGGAAGCGCTCGGGCGAGCTGCCGACGACCTGCCAGCGCCCGAAGTCGAAGTAACAGGAAAACGCCGCCGGGCTGCGCTCGCGCAGCCGGAGATAGAGCTCGGGCGCGGGGGCGGGCTGGGGCGTCGCGAAACGCTGGGTCAAGTTCACCTGATAGACGTCGCCGGCGCCGATGTAGTCCTGGATGCGCGTGACGGCGCGCAGGTAGTCGGCCTTGGGAAACTCCGCCTGGGGCTCGGCTGGCGTGCTGGTTTCAGTTGTGACCGGGGCTGGCGCCGCCAGCGCTTCCCGTAAGGCCTGATCGAGTCGCGCAAGGATCGATTCGGCGTCGTCGGCGTTCACCGGATTGGCGGCGATCCAGGTTTTGCCGGAGTCGTGATCGAAAGCCAAGAAGCCATCGTAGAAACCGAAGCGCAGATCGGGCAGGCCGAGATCGTCGGGACCGGTGTGCGCCGTGCGCCGCTCGAAACGTGTGCCGAATTCATACGCGAATCCGCCCACGGCTCCGCCGACAAAAGGCACCGGAGTCTTGGCCGTATCCGCGGGGCGGTAGCGGTGCAGCAGTTCGCGCAACACCTCGAGCGGGTCGCCGTGCCGCATCTCGCTCGTGCCATCGGCAGCCGTCAGCGTGATATTCGCGCCGGTCGCTTCGAGAGTGAGAAATGGCTCGAATCCGAGAAACGCCCAGCGACCGAGGCCGTCGCCCGTCCGCGCACTATCGAGAAAGAAGCAGCCACGCCGCCGCGCCAGCCGGGAGAAAATCTCCACCGGGGACAGGCGGCTGCTGGTTTCGCGGAGAAGCATGGGAGGAAACGCGTCCCCATTTGGCGCGAGTCGCCGCGCCCGGGCAAAGAATTTCGCTCAGGCATCGGGCCATAACCCGCCGGTCGTGCCGGCGCTGGTTCCCGCAAGCGACTGGGGAAAATCACTCGATTTTCCGCCACACGATATCTTCGTTGTTTCTCCGGACGATGCAGGCATCCACCTTGCCGTGGTCGTCCCGCCGGAACAGGACGCGGCCTTCCACGCCTTTGCGGAAAAAGAGATCGGGGGCCTCGAGGATGAGCGCGACGGGGGCGGCATTGCCCCGTTGCAGCTGGAGCTGCCCGTTGACGACGCTCACTTTCAAGGGGACGCCGGGAGCGAGTTCGTAGTTGCCGGTGTAGTCGGGATATTTTGCCGGATCGGCGCGACCGGCGGGCGGATCCTCGTAGTAGCGCAGGACCTGGCCCGCGGCGATCTGCCAGACACCGTTGCGCAAGCGCCAGGTGTCGGTGGCGTGATACCGGGCGGTCAGAACCTGTCCATAGACCAGCTCGGTCTCGTCCAGTTCGTAGCTGAGGATGGCCACATCTTGGGCGATCCGGCTCTTGGCTCGGACGACTTTGATCACACCGGAGAAACCCGTCGGGAGGGGAGTGACATCCGCGACGAGCGCAGCCTTGTCCATGTCGCGCCCCTTCTCGTCGAAGTACAGGCAGTCCTCCGCGATATATTTCCGCCAGGGCTCCTTGTTTCCCGCGGCGACGGCATCGAACAATTCCTGGGCGCGGCGGATCAATTCTTTCTCGGTAATGCTTTCCTGTGCCGGGAGTGAAGCGGTGATCGTAAGCGTGCCGATCCCGAGCAGCAGCGCAGAGAAAAGTGACTTTGCTTTCATGCGCGCACACTTGCCTCCACCGTGACCCGCTTCAACGGCAGCGCGACCAAACGGCTGGCAGCCGGGTCGAAAAGCGCCGGGTAACTGATGCTGTTGGCAAAGAAAAAAGCCCGGCATGACGGCCGGGCTTGAGATGAACCGTTGGGAGGTTGCTCAGGCCAGCTTGGGGCCGAGAATTTCGCTCAGGCCGTTTTCAGCGGCTCGCCGCGCGCAATTTCAGCAAGGCGCGGACCACCCGGGGATCGCTCCGCATGTCCAAGACAGCGACGATGGTGGTGACCTCTGGTTCGATCGCAAAGTAGACGCCGAAGTAGGTGCGGCGAATGATAGCCCGGCGGAAGAAACGGTGCTTTTTTGGGAATTGCTCGGGATTCCACTCAATCCAAGCCACGGCTTCCTTGAAGCGGCTGAGAAACTGGTCGGCTCCATTGGTCAGCCAAGAGTCGTAAAAATCCCGGGCGTAGCTCAGGTCATGCTCGACCCACTCCAGGAACTCCACCGGCTGGCTTTTCACGACCGGGCAAGGCGGCGCTCGAGTTCGGCGAGAGTGATTCGTTTTACTTTGCCCGCCTTGTAAGCGGTCCAGCGCTCATTGAGGATTTTCTTGTGGACCGGGTTGACCGGCAGGCTGTCGTCCACGCCGGAGAACCAGAGCTCCTCCGCCAGCTTCATCCGCTGGCGTTTGGGCAACTTGGTCAGCTCGGGAAAGTTGGCGAGGGTCATGGCTGCAAAATACCCCGCCCATACAGGCGGTCAATCTCGGGTTGGCGTGCGATGCCGGGCGAGCATCGAGCTGAATATCACTATCCGCAGCCCGACCCTATTTCGGAGCCTAGGAGCGACTGGGGAAGTAGGTTTCACATACAGCAGTGATTTCCTTATGAGCTTCGCCAAGAACATCCACTATGAAATGTTGTTGGAGCGATGAGTCATCAGGTTCGTGCCCTAACACGAGGCAACCAACAGCGTGAGCTAACAGGCCGATGCGTTCGAATTCTTGGTTCTGAATATCGCGAGCTGAGCATGCTCTACTAAAGTGCTCGAGAATCGTCAGCATGCTTGTGCAACGAAACTCTGTGACGTGGGCAGTTAGCAATTCTAGACTTATTGCTACGTTGCGGATGTCTGAAAACAAACCGACTTTTAGTTTCCCGGTGCTACGTAGCATTTCGAGTTCTTTTGTCGCGACGACGTAATCGCCAACTCGCACAGAGTTATATCCCCGAGAGGTCATCCAAGCGTCAAAGCTGGCATTGCACATAAAGCGTATCGATGAGGCTGGCGGTGGGCGATTTGCGAGCGCGTCAACGCACAATACAAATGAGACAAATGGCACCGTCCATCTGAGCCTCTTTAGTTCGGTTTCACTAAATGGCAGGATAATATTATTGGCTGCGCAGAGGCGTATTCCTCTTTCCAGCACATCCGGACCGCCCATGAACAGTCGGGTGAATGGCATGTGGCAATATGGATAGAGGGGAAGGGGAAGAGGGTCGAGCTCACCTTGAACCCTGCTGTTCTGCATGCTCAAGGTGAGTTGTGAGGCTCGATCCCATCCGGGTCCGATTTCAGGCTTTTTTTAGATAACCTTCCAAAGTTGCGAAAACCTGAGGCATTAGGGCACTGGTTATACGGTCAATCAGGGCAATGGAGTACTCAGATTTTGTCGTAGTTCCGAGAATCCACAAGTGTGCGCAGTCAACGAGTCCGTAGCCGAGCTTTTGAGCAGGCACGGGACCGCTCAATATCCCAATAGGAGCGGATGCCAGTGCAGCTCCGAATTCGGCTGCGCGCATTTCCTGAACAAGCAGTAGTGCCTCGTCGACTTCCGATGGAGTGCTTCGAAGAGATTCTAGTTCCGCTAACGTCTGCTTAGAGTGAATCTTTGAAAAGTGCTGGTGTTCAACTGGAGTCCGGAGGATATCAGCAATCCGTATTTGTGGATTATCGGGGATGATTGCCATGGTGCGCAGGCCTTCTGCGAGTTCGTTTCTAAATTGCGGGGTCGCAGTAGTTGGATAGATAAGCACGACGGCGGCAGCCGCAGCGTTCTCTGCGAGAGAGAACAAACCTATGAATTCACGCACGTAGTCTAGGGAGGCGCGTCTACTGCTTGAAGGAAGCGTCTGAAGAATTGAATCTTCCCACAATCTCATGCCAAGGTGCAGGCCTATTTGCCTTCCGAGTTGTTTGATCTCGGAAGGCATCAAGGGACTCCATCAACCTGCTTTCGGACTTACGCCAGCTTGGCGCCGAGGCGCTGGGCGGCGCGGATGAGGGCGTCAGCCATGTCGGAGGGCGTGGCGGCGGTCTCGATGCCGCACTCCTTGAAGACGGCGATCTTGGCGGCGGCGGTGTCCTCGGCTCCGCCGACGACGGCGCCGGCGTGGCCCATACGGCGGCCGGCGGGGGCGGTGGCGCCCGCGATGAAGCCCGCGACGGGCTTCTTGCAGTTGGCCTTCACCCAGCGCGCGGCCTCGACCTCGGCGTTGCCGCCGATCTCGCCGATCATGATGATGCCCCAGGTCTCGGGGTCGTCGTTGAACATCTTGATGACATCGAGGTGCGACGTGCCGTTGACGGGGTCGCCGCCGATACCGACGCAGGTGGTCTGGCCGATGCCTTTCGAGGTGAGCTGGAAGACAGCCTCGTAGGTGAGGGTGCCGGAGCGGGAGACGACGCCGACGTGGCCCTTCTTGTGAATGTAGCCGGGAGCGATGCCGATGCGGCAGCCGCCGTTCGAGTCCTTGCCGGTGCCGGGCGTGACGATGCCGGGGCAGTTGGGCCCGATGAGGCGGGTCTTCTTGCCCTGCATGGCGCGCTTCACCTGGATCATGTCGCGCACCGGGATGCCCTCGGTGATGGCGACGCAGAGGTCGAGGTTGTTCTCGACGCACTCGAGGATGGCGTCGGCCGCGAAGGGCGGCGGGACGAACACGGCCGAGGCGGTGGCGCCGGTGGCGGCGACGGCGTCGGCGACGGTGTTGAAGATCGGAACCTTGTGGGCGCCGTGCTCGAAGAACTGGCCGCCCTTGCCGGGCGTGACGCCGGCGACGATCGCCGTGCCGTAATCGAGGGAGAGCTTGGTGTGGCGGCCGCCGAACTCGCCGGTGATGCCCTGGACGAGGACCTTGGTCTTTTCGTTGACGATGATAGCCATGGGAAGAGGAGGAAATTCTCCGCGGATTACGCTGATGATCGCGGATGGAGATTGATGGATTTTATCTGTGTCGTCCGCGTTATCCGCGGCGGTTTGGGTATCAGGCGACGAGCTTGACGATTTTCTGGGCGGCGTCGGCCATGGTGTCGGCGGACTCGATCTTGAGGCCGGACTCGGCGAGGGTCTGCTTGCCGGCGATGACGTTGTTGCCCTCGAGGCGGACGACGAGGGGGATCTTGAGGCCGAGCTCGCGGGCCGCGGCGACGACGCCGGTGGCGATCGTGTTGCAGTCCATGATGCCGCCAAAAATGTTCACCATGATGCCCTTCACGTTCGGGTCGGTGAGGATGATCTTGAAGGCCGCCTGGACCTGGTCCTTCGAGGCGCCGCCGCCGACGTCGAGGAAGTTGGCCGGGCTGCCGCCGAAGTGCTTGATGATATCCATCGTGCTCATGGCGAGGCCGGCGCCGTTGACGAGGCAGGCGATGTTGCCGTCGAGCGCGATGTAGGAGAGGTTGTACTTCGAGGCCTCGATTTCCTTCGAGTCCTCCTCGTTGAGGTCGCGAAGGTCGGTGATGTCCTTGTGGCGGAAGAGCGCGTTGTCGTCGAACGAGACCTTGGCGTCGAGCGCGAGCACCTGGCCGTCGGGCGTGGTGATGAGCGGGTTGACCTCGACCATGGAGGCGTCGGTCTCCCACCACATGCGGTAGAGGCTGGTGATGAGCTTGACGGCGTTCTTGAAGAAATCGCCGGTGAGGCCGAGCTGGAAGGCCAGCTGGCGCGCCTGGTAGCCCTGGAGGCCGACGGCGGGGTCGATGAAGATCTTGAAAATCTTCTCGGGCGTCTCGTGGGCGACCTTCTCGATCTCGACGCCGCCCTCGGTGGAGGCGACGATGACCGGTTTCGACGAGGCGCGGTCGAGGAGGATGGCGAGGTAATACTCCTTGGTGATGTCGGCGGCCTTGGTGAAGTAGATGGTCTGGACCTTGCGGCCGGCGGCGCCGGTCTGCGCGGTCACGAGCGTGTTGCCATACATCTTGTTGGCGAACTCGAGCGCCTCGGCCTTGGTCTTGGCGAACTTGACGCCGCCCTTGAAGCCGTCGGTGAACGTGCCCTTGCCGCGGCCGCCGGCGTGAATCTGGGATTTCACGATGAACGGTCCGTGGTCCAGCGCGGAGAGCGCGGACTCGAACTCGGCGGGCGAGCGCGCCGGCACGCCCTTGGGCACGGCGACGCCATATTTCTCGAACAAGGCCTTGGCCTGATACTCGTGAATATTCATGGGAAAGAGGGCCTCCTTTTAGCCAGAAACCGGCGCGGAAAGACACGAAAAAATGGCCCGACCGACCAAATAAGCCGGAGACGCGCGCAGTATGAGCCGGCATTAGGCGCCGCCCTCTCCAAGATTGCCTTCGCCCGGGGGCTGCGCAGCATGCGCCCCATGCAATCGCACGAGGTGCTCAAGGAGGTGCTGAAGAAAACCAGCGCAAAACAGATCGCCGCGGACATGGGCCTGTCCCTCTCGCTCATCTACAAGTGGGCCGAGCCGCCCGACGTAGGCGCGGGCAGCGGCGCCAACAATCCGCTCGACCGCATCGAGCAGCTCCTGCGCATCACCAGCGACACCCGCATCGCCCAATGGGTGTGCGAGCGCGCCGGCGGCTTCTTCATCACCAACCCGAAGAACAAGCCGCACGACTACAATCTCATCCCGTCGACCAATAACATCGTGCAGGAATTCGCCGACATGCTCGGCGTCATCGCCGTCGCCGCGGCCGACAATCAGATCACGAAGGAGGAGGCCAAGGCCATCCGCCGCCGCTGGGAGGACCTCAAGTCCGTCACCGAGGGCTTCGTGCGCCACTGCGAAGAGGGGAATTTCGCCGCGCTCAAGCAGGACGCCGCCGCCCGCGAGCAGCGTCCGGCGGCTGGTTGAGCTGTTGCGCGGCGGGGCGTTCTTGCAGCGAAGGCAGCCCATGGCGCGCCGGCGCTGTGTTGGAGGGCTCGCGTCCCCGCGAGCCGCAGTCCACCGCGGCGAGGGTGCCGCGGCTCCCGCAAGCCGGGGCATGAAGCCCTCACGCATTCCTGATCCCACACAGCGGGGCCCGTGGAGGGCCCGCCTCCCGGCGGGCCGCGCGGCCCACGGGGACGTGGGCCCTCCGGGCAGGGGCGCGCCTTGTGCGCGCCCGGGCGTGGTCGAGCTACGCCCGGGCACAGATTGAGTTTGGCGGCGAGACGCCAAAAACAAAAAGGCGGACCGCAAAAGGTCCGCCTCGAAGTTTGCCGTGGGCGTTCGTCCTTACTTGGCCAGCTGCGCGGGGATGAATTGCTCGCGCACGGTCTTGGCGAGCAGGTCGGGCGGCAGCAGGCCCTCGCCGATGATGAAATCGTTGAAGGCCTGGCGGTCGAACTTCGGTCCGAGCGCGACTTCGGTGGCGGTGCGCAGCTCCATCAGCCGCGTGTAGCCGTAGAAGTAGGCCGTGGCCTGGCCGGGCGCGCGGAACGTGTAGCGGTCGACTTCCTGGCGCGTCATCGCCTCGGAGAGGCCGACCTCCTGCGTGAGGATGTCGTGCGCGCGCTCGCGCGAGATGAGCCCGAGGTTGAGCATCGGGTCGAGGAAGGCGCGGGCGGCGCGCTGGAGGCGGGCCTGCAGCGCGAAGAGCTGGCCGTCGAGCGGCTCGTAGGGCTTGGCCTCAGCCTCGGCGTAGAGGGCCCAGCCCTCGACGTTGACGCTGTTGAAGGCAAACAGGCTGCGCGCGAGCGACACGCCGCGCTCCACCATGGCGGAGAACTGCAGCTCGTGGCCCGGGCGGCCCTCGTGGGCGGTGAGCGTCCACGCGGCGGCGCGGTGGGTGAAGTCGTCGTAGTTCTGCGTGGCGCCGCCGGCGGACGGCGGGTTGCCGGTCGTCAGCACGAACTGGCCGCGCTCGCCCTTGTTGTTGATGAGCGGCGGCGGCTGCATGTGCGGGGCGGGCTGGGCGGCGTTCTCGGCTTCGGAACCGAGGCGCATGATCATGGCGCGCTCGGGCAGGGTGACGATGTGCTCGCGGCGGATGATGTCTTCGATCTGGTCGATGACGCCGTGGTAATACGACTCGACCTGCTCCTTCGGGAGCTGGTCCTTCTTGAGTTCGCGGATGACGGCGCGGTAGTCGGAGTCGGCGAAGTTGTGTTCCTTGGCGATGAGCGGGGCGAGCGTCTTCATCTCGTTGCGGATCTCGGCGAAGGCGAGCTGGGCCTTGCCCATGAGTTCCTGCGGCGCGATGTCGAGGCCGACCTGCTTCAGGTTGTCGGCGTAGAGCTCGGCGGGCAGCCGGTAGTCGTCACGGCAGCGGGGGAGCACCGTGGCCTTCACCCAGGCGCCGTAGTCGTTGAGCTGCTTCTCGAACGCGTCGAGCGCGGCCGGTGCGCCGTCGAGCTTGTCGATGCCGTATTTCGCGTAGAGGCCGCGGATGCCAGCGGTGTAGCGCGCGGTGTTGGCGAGGCTCTGCTCGACCTGCCCCTTGAACGGCCCGAGGTGCTTCAGGTCGGCGGCGGCCTCGTTGAAACGCGCCTTGGCGAGCTCGATGATGGGCGTGGTGCCGGGCTCGAGGCCGGTGTAGCGGCGCAGGCGGGCGAGGGCGGCGGGCCGGCGCGCGGCATCGACCTGGTCCTGCAGCAGGGAGAACTCGCCGAAGAAGATCAGCTGGCCGACGTCGCTGTAAGGCGCGAGCAGGCGCTCGTTGAGCAGGTTGCTCTCGATGTTGTCGCTGGCGGCCTTGATGAGGATCGCGAGGTCCTGCCGCACGAGCGGATCGGTCTCGACGGCGAGGCGCTTGGCCAGCTCGTCGCGGGCGGCCACGGTGGCGGCGCGGGTGCGCTCGTTCACTCCGGGGCCGAAGTCGGCGATCTTGTCGTCGTAGCCCGGGATGCCGGTGGAAGCGGCGAATTCCGGGGAGAACCGGGCGAGGACATCGAGCAGCACCTGGGCGTGCGCGTTGCTCTTGGCGATCCAGGCGGGGGTATCGGCGGCACTGGCGCCGAGGGCGGCGCCAAGGAAAACGGCGCCCCAAAGGAGGCGCCGGGAGGTTCGCAGCAGTTGTGTCGTGCGGGGCGTGGGGGTTTGCATGGAGAAAGCGGGATGGGCTGGCGGCTCAGGTCTTGAGCAGCTGCTGGGCGAGGAAGGCGGACTGCTGCGCGGCGAGCTCCTGCAGGCCCTTGCGGCCGAGCGTGAGCAGACCGTCGAGCTGCTCTTGCGAGAAGGTCGATTCCTCGCCGGTGCCCTGCACTTCGACGAACTGGCCGCGGCCGGTCATGACGACGTTGAAGTCGACCTCGGCGTCCTTGTCCTCGACGTAGTTCAGGTCGAGCAGCTGCTCGTTGTTGAACAGGCCGACGCTGACGGCGGCGACGGAGTCGTTGAGCGGGTTCTCGGCGATTTTCTTCGCGTCGATCAGCTTTTGGACGGCGAGCCGGGCGGCGAGGTAGGCGCCGGTGATCGAGGCCGTGCGCGTGCCGCCGTCGGCCTGAAGCACGTCGCAATCGATCCACAGCGTGTTCTCGCCCAGCTTCTGGAGGTCGATGATGGCGCGCAACGAGCGGCCGATGAGGCGCTGGATTTCGACGGTGCGGCCGTCGAGCTTGCCCTTGGAGATGTCGCGCGCCTTCCGGTCGAGCGTGCTGTACGGCAGCATCGAATACTCCGCGGTGAGCCAGCCGCCGGGCACGCCCTGCTGGCGCATCCACGAGGGGACCTTGGGCTCGATGGTGGCGGCGCAGATGACGCGCGTGTGGCCGAAGCCGATGAGCACCGAGCCGGTGGCGTAGGGCGCGATGTTGGCCTCGATGGTGATGGGGCGGAGTTGGTCGGTCTTGCGACCGTCGATACGGGCAGGCATGGGAAAATCAGTTTTTGCCGGCGGCCTTCAGCGAGGCGTCGCGGGCGGGCTTGAACTCGCTGGTGGGTTTCCACTCGGGCCAGGTGTCGCCGTTGGCGAGATCCCAGCCGAGGATGAAATGCAGTTGCGCGTCCTGCGCGCCGCCCTCGAAGGTCCAGTCGGGTTGGATCTCGTCCGTGACCTTGTGGTAGCGGTTGGCGATGTACTCGTCGCCCTTCTTGATGCCCCAGCCCTCGGGCTGGCCGAGATAATCGACGCCGTGGATGCCGTGGAGCGCGGGCACGCCGACCTTGGCGAATTCGAACTGGTCGGAGCGGTAATAGCTGCCGTGCTCGGGCTTGGCATCGGGCGTGAGCACGCGGCCCTGCTTGGCGAGCTCGGTGCGGAAGAGGTCGACGAGCGTGGAGTCGTCGGCGCCGACGAGGCGGCTGTCGCGGACGGGGCCGTAGGGGTTGAGTCCGTCCTGGTTGAGATTCGCGAGGGTCCGGTGGAGCGGATAAAGCGGATTGTTCGCGTAGTAATGGGAGCCGAGCAGGCCCTTCTCCTCGAGCGACGGGAAGAAGAAGAGGATGGAGCGCTTCGGCTTCACGGGCGACTGCGCAAAAGCGCGGGCGATCTCGAGCATGGCGGCCGTGCCGGAAGCATTGTCGGAGGCGCCGTTGAAAATCTGGTCGCCGGTCATCTTGGGGTCGCGGCCGATGTGGTCCCAGTGCGCGGAGTAGATGATGTACTCGTCCTTCAGCTTCGGGTCGGAGCCGGGCACGAGGGCGACGACGTTGCGCGAGGAGGAATTGCGCAGCGCGGTCTTGATGGTGAAACCGGCCTTGGCGTCGAGGCTGACGGGCCGGAAGTCGCGTGACATGGCGGATTTTTTCAGCGCCCAGAAATCCTTGCCGGCGGCGGCGAAGATCTCGATGGCCTTGTCGAGCGTGACCCAGCCTTGCACGGGCACGAGGCCGGCGTTGCCGTCGAGCGCGGCGATGTCGAAGGTCTCGCGGGCGTTCGAGTTGATGACGACGGCGTAGGGATACGCGGCGGGGCCGGTCTCGTGCACGATGATGCAGGCGGCGGCGCCCTTCTTGGCGGCGATCTCGTACTTGTAGGTCCAGCGGCCGTAGTAGGTCATGGCCTTGCCGCCGAAAATCTTCTCGTCGAGCTTGGCCGGGTCCTGCGGGTCGGGGATCGGCGGGTCGTTGATCAGCATGACCACTGTCTTGCCGCGCACGTCGACGCCCTTGTAGTCGTCCCAGCCGAACTCCGGTGCGACGATGCCGTAGCCGACGAAGACCACCTCGGTGTCCTTGAGGCTGAGACTGGCCTTCATCTGATGGGTGTAGGCGACGTAATCATTCGGGAAATTCATCGCGATGCTCTTCTCGCGCACGACCCACGAGGTCTCGGGCGACGGCGTGAAGCCGACGATCGGCACGTTTTGCACGAAGGTGCCGTCGGGATTGCCGGGCTGCAGGCCGGCCTTTTTCAACTGGTCGACGAGGTAGGCGACCGTCTTGTCCTCGCCGGGAGTGGCGGGGCCGCGGCCCTCGAATTCATCCGCCGAGAGCACGCGGACGTGCTGCAGGATGGCGGCGGCGTTGATCGACTTGAGCGCGGTTTCGGGAGCCTCGGCATGGGCCAGCGACGTGAGGCCCAGCGCGCAGAGGGGGAACAGGCGGAGCAACTTCATCCCGCCATGAAATGTCGGGGCCGGCAAATCTCCAGTTCTTTCGGGTCCCGGAAGCGGGAATTTCAGGATGAACCGTCCTCGATCTCTTCGTCCACTTCGTCGTCCGGCGCATTCGTCTCGGGGAACGGTGATTTCGTCGAGGTGAGCCGGTGCGCGGTGGGCTTCGGCGCGGCCTGCTGCTCCTGCATGTGGGCGATGAGCCGGTCGTTGAAATCCTTGGCGGGGTCGTGCCCCATTTTCTTCAGAGCCTGCACCATGGCGGCCACCTCGATCAGGCGCGCGATGTCGCGGCCGGGGCGGACGTAGAATTCGATGTGCGGCACCTTGATGCCGAGGATCTCATAGAAATTCTCCTCGAGGCCCGTGCGTTCCTCGACGACGTCGGCCGTCCACTCGCGGAGCGAGACGACGAGATCGATGCGCTTCTCGAGCCGGATGCTTTTCACGCCGAACATTTCGGCGATGTTGATGATGCCGATGCCGCGGCACTCCATCCAACCGCGGTTCAGCGCGCGGGAGCTGGCGGTGAGTTCGCGCTCGTCGACCAGCCGGATGCAGGTCAGGTCGTCGGCCACGAGCGAGTGGCCGCGCTCGATGAGGGCGAGGGCGCACTCGGATTTGCCGATGCCGGAATCGCCGCGGATCATCACGCCGATGCCCTTGATGTCGAGGGTGGTGGCGTGCTCGGTGCCGGACGGGGCGAACTCGTTGTCGACGCACAGCGTGGCCGCGTTCACGAAGTTCATCGTGATCATCGGCGTGCGGAAGATGGGGAGCTTCATCTCCTCCGACACCGCGAGCATCGGGTGCGTGGCGTTGTAGTTGCGCGTCAGCACGAGGCAGGGGATGCCGCGCTTGACCATCTCGGCGAAGATCTCGATCTGCTGCCGCTGCGGGAGCGTCTTGAGGAACGTCATCTCCGCGGCGCCGAGCACCTGAATGCGTTTGTTCGCGAAATACTTGAAGAACCCCGTGAGCGCGAGCGACGGGCGGTTGATCGAGCCCTCCTTGATCAGACGGTGCAGGCCGCCCTCGCCGTGGACCAGCTCGAGTTGCAGCTTGGCGCCGTAGGTCTCGTGAAAATGCGCGACGGTGATGCCGCTGATGGCTTTGGTGGGCATGGGGTGCGGGAAAGCGGTGACTCCGGGGCTAGGGCGTGTCTTCAAACCTGGTTTGTCATCCTGAGCGAAGCGAAGGATCCACGGCATCGAAGGTCATATCGCGAGCGAAAGTATGGATTCTTCCCTTCGTTCAGAATGACAGGCTGGGTTGATTGGTGGGGTTTGAAGACGCCCCTAGGCTATAGGCAGGACGCATCGCGGCGGAAGCTTAAAGCTCCGGCGGGATGACCATTCCAAATCCGCCTTGTCATCGCGAGCTCGACTTAGACCCTATCCGAATAACACCTGTTTTGGCCTGCGCCTGGGTAGGGCGGGGCGGCCCGCCCCGCCGCGGCGCACCGGGCCGGTGCGCCCTACCGCGCAAAACCGGCCGATATTCGGATAGGCTCTGGCCGAGCGTGGCGATCCAGTGGGATTGCTTCGTCGTTCCGCTCCGCCGCACTCCCCGCAATGGCAGATTTTGCGGCAGGGGCTTCCCGCCACCCGGCTCACATGTTGAAATCCCGGCCGAGGTAGAGCTCGCGGGCCTGCGGGTCGTTGATGAGGAAGTCGCCCGAGCCCTCGGTCATGACCTTGCCGCGGTGGATGATGTAGCCGCGGTCGACGATGCGTAGCGTCTCGCGGACGTTGTGGTCCGTGATGAGCACGCCGATGCCGCGCTTTTTCAGCGCGAGGATGATCTTCTGCACCTCGGTCACTGAGATCGGGTCGACGCCGGCGAACGGCTCGTCCATCAGCAAAAACTGCGGGCGCGTCACCAGCGCGCGGGCGATTTCCAGGCGGCGGCGCTCGCCGCCCGAGAGCGTGTAAGCATACTGCCCGGCGAGGTGCGCGATGCTCAGCTCGTCGAGGTGGTGCTTCACCAGCGCCATGCGGTCGCGGGGCGACACGCCGCGCAGCGTCTCGACGATGGCGAGGATGTTGTCCGAGACGGTGAGCTTGCGGAAGATCGACGCCTCCTGCGGCAGGTAGCCGACGCCGAGGCGCGCGCGGCGGTGCATGCGGAGGTGGGTGGCGTCCTGGCCGTTGATGAACACCCGGCCGGAGGTCGCGGGCACGAGGCCGACGACCATGTAGAACGTCGTGGTCTTGCCCGCGCCGTTCGGGCCGAGCAGGCCGACGACTTCGCCGGCGGCCACGCGGATGTTCACGCCGTTGACGACGGTGCGCTGCCCGTAATTCTTCACGAGCCCCTCGGTGCGGATTTCGATCGCGGTCGGCGCGGCGTCCATGCTCAGGGTTTTTTCTCCGGTGCGGGCGCCTCGGGAGCCTTCTTGTCCTTGTCGAAGCCGAGATCCTTGACCGGCGGGAGCGCGATGGTGGTGCCGCCCTCGATGACGGCGCGGCGTTCGCCGCGGTAGAGCACCATCTTCGGACCGGTGACGGTGGCGCCGTTGGCCAGGTCCTTCACCACCGGGTGGTCGGTGAGGATGATCTTGTCGTCGTCGGGCAGCACCTCGGCGCGGCCGCAGGCGGCCTCGCGGTCGGACTGGACGATGTGGACGTTGCCGGTGGCGACGAGCGACTTGAACGCGCCGAGCTTGCCGATGGTGGCGGTCGGGTCGCCCTTGCGGGTGGTGACGACCTCCAGCAGGTCGCAGGTGAGCTTCAGGTTCGTGCCGGTGACGACCACCTTGTTGGTGAAGACGAACGTCGTGAGCGTGTCCGTGCTGTGCATATCGAGCTTCTCACTCTCGATGACGGTGGGCTGCGGCTCGGCGGTCTGGGCGCGGAGCGCGACGGCGGCCAGCAGGCTGGCGGCGATGAACAGGAGACGGGACGGCTTCATTTCAGGAAATCCTTCAGCTCGGCGCGGAAAACTACGCGGACGTTTTTGGCGATGGAAACCCTTTTTTCCCGGTGCTCGTAGCGCCACTGCGCGCCGCTGGCCTCGAAGTGGTCGTCGATCACGCGGATCACGTCGTCGCCGGTCGCGATCTGCGGCTCGGGGAGCACCTTGGCCGCGGGGCTGAGCAGCATGGTCTCGATGCGGTCGGTTTCGTCGCCGCTGAAGATCGTCAGCGTGAGCTGTTTCACGTCGATCTCCTTCGGCGTGGCGAAGCGGGCCTCGGAACCGCGGATGAGCCACGAGCGGTGGCCGTCGGGCGTGAACGTGGGCAGGCGGAAATTGATGATCGGCGCGCTGCCCGAGATGCTCGTCGAGCTCTGCGCCGAGGCCGGCACCGCGCCAGCCGCGGCCAGCATCAGCAACGCCGCTTGCCAGACATGGAGGGCCCGTCTCCTGACGGGCCGTAAACGCCCGAACCATGTCTTACAGGAGGTAACCAAGGAGACGGAGGGCAGGCGGGAAATCATGACTCTGTTCCCTCCGTTGTCTCCCGGGCAAAAATCTGGGCGAAAACGGGACACGGCCCAGCGGCCCCGCGACAAGCTCGGGGTCCTGAGCCTGCCGAATGGAGAGCTGGGCCCTCCAAGGAACTGTCTGCTGTAATCCTCACGACGCCGCCTTCCGACCCCGGGCGCCGAGGATTTGTTCGCACACTTCCCGCACGGCGCCGTGGCCGGCGGCACGGCCGGGCACGAAATCCGCCGCCTGCAACGCCGCGGGCCTGGCCGCCGCGGGCGCCACGCCGATGCCGGCCCACGCGATGGCGGGCGCATCGATGTCGTCGTCGCCCATGTAGCAGACCTGCGCCGGGCCCAGGCGCAGCGCGGCGGCGATTTCCTGCAGCGCCGTGAGCTTGTCGGTGCGGCCCTGGATGAGATGTTTGACGTGCAGCTCCTTGGACCGGACGGTGGTGGCGCCGGACGCGCGGCCCGAGATCCAGGCGACGGGGATGCCGGCCGTGTGCATACGCTTCAGGCCCATGCCGTCGAGAATCGAGAAGACCTTGGACTCGGTGCCGTCCGAGTGCACGTGCACGGTGCCGTCGGTCAGCACGCCGTCGACGTCCATGGCGAAGAGCTGGATGGCGGCCCAGTCCGCCGGGCGGAGCTTTGACTTCGGACGACGGGAGGAAGGCTTGGATTTGGCCACGGCGCAGGCAGCTTGGGTGGCGAATCCAGCCGCGCCAATCCGAAATCAGCGAATTCTTCCGGCAGACGGGCATCTCTCAGTCCCTGGCGATTCGAGCGCCCGCTCGATGATTTGCCTTTTGTAGGGCGGGGTCGCCGACCCCGCCGCTGCGCAAGGGATACCGAGTGCATGGCGGGGTCAGCGACCCCGCCCTACATCATCACAGGTGTCTTCGGCCCGGCGGGCGGCGGAGTTTTTTGACCGCGGATGACGCGGAGTCACGCGGAGGGATAACCACAAACGACAAAGCCCGACCCACTTGACCGGCTGTGGTTGGGTTTATTCCATCCGGAGCCTCACTCAGTCGCTCCAGTTTCAGGGAGGCAGGTCATCATGACTCATCTCGCCACAGAAAATCGCTCAGCCGCGCTTGTCTAGTTTCAAGGTTTCTTCAACGGGGAAGCCATGCTGAATCAGCCACTGATTTATAGCTAGTTGAGAAATAGGAAGCAAAGGGTGCCAATACTGTCCGTGTGCATAGTGCAATCTCCCCACCAGTTCACCCTTTCTGTAGAAGGCCAAATTAAAAAGCCCATAGCAGCCATGCGCTAACTTTGGCATCCGTGAGTCGAACATAAGAAGTTCAAAGAATACGTCTGAATCAGTGATGGATTTATTCGCATATATGAGACTCTCCAGCACCCGCTTCTCGCCATATTCAAAAGAACCGTCCTTATTCATCTTTTTTGGATAAGACACCCACTTTTCTGCCAGGGTCATCCGTATTTCATCAAAGCCCCGCAACTTCTCCTCCCAGCTCTTGAATTCTTGAGCAGTGTAATACGCAGGTTTTGTCTCACCTTCTTGTGCGAAGACGGATACGTACAAGAGGAGGCAGATCAGATTTACGAGAAGACGCATCCTATTGGTCCTCGCTCTCGCCTCACCCCATCCACGCCGTGATGGCGTCGACGATCGTGTCCTTGCTCGGGCGATAGACGGCCTCCAACTCGGGGGCGAAGGGCACGGGGATGTCGAGTGACGCGATGCGCAGCGGGGCGGCCTTGAGCGAGCTGAACAGTTCTTCGGTGAGGCGCGCGACGAGTTCGGCGCCGAAGCCGTGCGTGCGGCGGCCTTCGTGCACGACGACGAGGCGGCCGGTGCGGGCGACGGAGGCCTTGATGGCGTCGAGCCGGAGTGGCGAGAGCGCGCGCAGGTCGAACAGGTCGAAGCTGGTTTCGTATTCCTCCTCGAAGTAGGCGCACGCCTCGGTGCAGTGCAGCACCATCTCGCCGTAGGTGACGATCGTGGCGAAGTCGCCGCTGCGGATCTTTTTCGGCTGCCAGACCGCGCGGTAGTCCGGGTCGAACCGCACCGGGTGTTTGCCGCGGCGGTAGAGGCCCTTGTGCTCGAAAAGGATCACGGGATTGTCGTCCTCGTAGGCGGCGAGCAGCGCGTTGAAGGCGTCCTGCGGGTTCGACGGGTAGAGCGCCTTGAGGCCGGGGAACGAGAGGAACGCCGCCTCCATTTCCTGCGAGTGGAACGAGCCGAAGGTCAGGCCGCCGCCGCAGGGGAAGCGGAACACGAGCGGCACCTTCTGCCCGGCGCGGAAGTGGTAGGTGGCGGCGTTGAGCACGATCTGCGTCGTGGCGTCGGTGGCGAAATCGGCAAACTGGAACTCCTCGATCGGACGGTTGCCGCCCGTGGCCAGGCCGATGGCGTAGCCGGTGGCGGCGGATTCGCAGAGCGGTGTGCTGAACACGCGCGGGCGGCCGAAATCCTTGAGCAGCCCGTCGGTGACCTTGAACGCGCCGCCGTAGGTGCCGATGTCCTGCCCGAGCACGAGCGACTCCGGGCGCTCCGCGAGGATCTTGCGCAAGCCGCGGTTGATGGCCTGCGCCATGGTCAGCGGCTCTGCCGCGGATGAGGCGAGAGGCGAGGGGCGAGAGCTGGAAGCTGAGAGTGGAGTGCTGGGATTTGCGGACTGAGCGCTGAGGGCTGGCTGCTGACTGCTGACCGCTGACTGCTCACTATCCAGGCTCGGGATCCACGGCAGCGGGGCGGTGTCGGGCGCGAAGAGATCGGCTTCCATGCCCTCGGGCGAGACGGGCGGGAGCGCCAGGGCGGACTTGATGCTGGCCTCGACGAACTCGCGCACGGTGGCGTCGATGGCGTCGAGCTGCGCGCCGAGGCCGGCGGCGACGAGCTGCGCGCGCCACGGTGGCAGCGGGTCCTCGGCGAGGATGGCCTCGGCCTCGCCGGGCTTCATGTAGTCGCACGTGTCGTAGGCGGCGTGCCCGCGCAGGCGGAAGGTCTGGGCCTCGATCAGGATCGGGCGCGACTCCGTGCGGGCGCGCTCGATGGCGGCGCCGAGCACGCGCAGGACGTTCTCCGGATCGTGGCAATCCATCGACAACCCCTCGATGCCGTAGCCCTTGGCGCGCTCCCAGAGGTTGGGCGAGACGAACTGTTCGCTGACTGGGGTCGAGTAGGCGTATTGGTTGTTCTCGATGACGAAGATCACCGGCGCGCCGATCAGCGCGGCGAGGTTGAGCGACTCGTGGACGTCGCCCGTCGAGCTGGAGCCGTCGCCGAAAAACGCGAAGCCCACGGCCGGCTTGCCCGCGCGGCGCTGCGCGTCGACCGCGCCCACGACGTTCGAGAGCATGATGCCGAGGTGCGAGATCATCGGCAGGCTGCGGTTGGCCGGATCGCCGTGGTGGATGTTGCCCTCGCGGGCCTTGGTCGGGCTGCCGCTGTTGGCGAAATACTGCGCGAGGTGCTCGCCGAGCTCGCCGCTCCAGATCAGGTGGCCGCCGAAATCGCGGTGCGAGAACGAGACCACGTCGATGGACTTGTCGGCCAGCAGCGCGAGCGGGCAGATGAGCGCCTCGTTGCCCTGGCCGCCGGTGACGGTGCCGCGGATGAGGCCCTGGCGGAAAAGATCGAGCACCCGGTTGTCGCCGGTGCGGGCGAGCTGCATCCAGGCGTAGGTGCGGAGCAGGGTGCCGGCGCGGTCGGCGGCGAGATCGGCGGGGCGGACGTTGCGCGAGGCGAAGAGCGCGGGCGTGGCGGGGTAACTCATTGGGCGCCCACAGAACTGGGGAGAGGTCCGGAGGGCGGCGAGGAAAAATTATGACAAAACCTCGTCATCAGACCCCATGAGTGCGGCGCGAGACGGACTTATCGCGGGGGAAAAAGGTGGGGAAAACCACGAATAGACACGAATGAACACCAATCCGGAGACGGTATTTGTCCTGTCGATTTGCTCCGAGCCGGAACTGTAGGGCGGGGTCGCCGCACCCAGCCGCGAAGATGGCATGGGCTGCACGCCCATCGGCGGGGTCAGCGACCCCGCCCTACAACCAAGCGACAGTATCCTCAGACTATTGGAGGCGCGCCGCCCGCGGCGCGCATTCCGCGGCGAGGGCGCCGCGGCTCCACGAGAGGCGAACGGCTCAACCCTCGTAGGGCGCGACCTTGTGTCGCGCCTTGGGGCGGAGGCCAGATTGGATAATGACATGGTAGGGCGAACCACCAAGGCTGACGCACTTGTCGCCGTCCCGGTGAGCCGCGGCTCGGCGAGGACGCCTCGCCCTACCTTCAATCGCCTCAGTTCAATGTAATCCGATTTGGTTTTCGCTTTGGACGCGCGCCGACCCCGGCGCGCATTCCGCGGCGAAGGCGCCGCGGCTCCACGAGAGGCGAACGGCTCAACCCTCGTAGGGCGCGACCTTGCGTCGCGCCTTGGGACACCGCGGCTCCCAAGGAATGCGGTCGCCTCAAACCTCCAGCGACTCGCCGGGCTTGAGCGGGCGGACGGCGTGGCCCTGCAGGTCGGCGCGGCGGGCGAAGTCGGCGGCGTCCTGCGCGATCACCGGCCAGGTGTTGTAATGCATGGGCACGGTGAGCTTGGGTTTCAGGAACGCGAGGGCCTCGAGCGCGTCGTCGGGGCCCATCGTGAAGTTGTCACCGATGGGCAGCAGCGCGAGGTCGAGCCCGGCGCGGCCGATGAGCTGCATGTCGAGAAACAGCGCGGTGTCGCCGGCGTGGTAGATGTGGCGGCCGTCCGCCGTGATGAGGATGCCGCAGGGCGAGCCGAGGTAGACGGGTGCCAGCGGGTTTTCGCCGAGGCTGGAGCTGTGGTGCGCAAGCGTGAGCTTCACGCGGCCGAACGAGAAGTTGTGGCCGCCGCCGGGGTTGAGCCCGTGCGTCTGCGCGCCGCGGGCCGCAAAGTATTCGCTGATCTCGAAGTTGCCGATGATCGTCGCGTTGCAGCGCTGGGCGAGCGCGAGGGCGTCACCCACATGGTCGTCGTGCCCGTGCGAGAGGAGTACGTAGTCGCAGCGGACGTCGGCGGCCTTGACCGGGCAGACGGAGTTGCCGGTAAGGAAGGGGTCGATGATGAGCCGGGCGGTCGCCGTCTCGAGGTAGAAGCACGAGTGGCCGAAATACGTGACGCGCATGGCGGGTCTCCGGGGAAAACTCAGTCGGAAATCTGCCGCGTGATCTGGTCGAGCTCGGCCATGACGTTGGCGGAGAGGCGGGGGACCAGCTCGAGCGCGCCGAGGTTTTCCTGCAATTGCCCGACCTTGGACGCGCCGAGGATGACGGTGCTGACCTGCGGGTTCTTCAGGCACCACGCGACGCCGAGCTTCGGCAGCGTCGTGCCGAGCTGCGTGGCGACGGCGGCGATCTTCTTCACCGCAGCGAGCCGCCGCTCCGGGATTGGTCCGGGGCCGGTGACGCGGCTGCGCAGCCAGTCGTAGCCCTCGAGGTCGAGCCGCGAGCCGGCCGGGATGCCGTCGTTGTATTTGCCCGTGAGCAAGCCGCTGGCGAGCGGCGACCAGATGGTGGTGCCGAGGCCGGCCGACTGGCAGAGCGGGCTCAGTTCCTTTTCGAAAAAATTCCGGTGAAACAGATTGTATTGCGGCTGCTCGACGGCGGGCCGGTGCAGGCCGAGCCGCTCGCAAAGCGTGATGGCCTCCTTGAGCTGCGCGACATTCCACTCGCTCGTGCCCCAGTAGAGCACCTTGCCCTGCACGATCAGGTCGTGCATCGCGCGCACGGTCTCGAGCAGCGGCGTGTCCGGGTCGGGGCGGTGGCAGAGATAGAGGTCGAGGTGCTCGACCTGCAGGCGGCGCAACGCGGCGTGGCAGGCCTCGACGACATGCTTGCGCGACAGGCCGGTTTCGTTGGGCTTTTCGCCGTCGGAACCGAAGAAGACCTTGCTCGAGACGAGGTAGCTGCTGCGGCGCCAGCCGGATTTTTTTAAAATCTCGCCCATCACGATCTCCGCCTTGCCCTCCGCGTAGCTCTCGGCGTTGTCGAAAAAATTCACGCCCGCGTCGTAGGCGGTGTGCAGCAGGTCGCGCGCGGTGTCGGGGCTGACCTGGTTGCCGAACGTGACCCACGCGCCGAACGACAGCGCGGAGACCTTGAGGCCGGACGAACCGAGGCGGCGGTAGGGCATATCCATGCGCGCGAGCCTGCGCGAAAGCCGCGCGAATGTCTAACGCGAGTTTTCGGTGGCGGCTTTTTTCGCGCGCACCCCGCCGACCGAGGGAGGGATATCAGGCTCAGCATGCTCCGCTTGGTTTTTGGGGTTGCCAGAACGGGCGGAGTGGGGAGCATC
Source organism: Opitutia bacterium (assembly GCA_016187925.1). Lineage (GTDB taxonomy): Bacteria > Verrucomicrobiota > Verrucomicrobiia > Opitutales > Opitutaceae > Didemnitutus. Next base: position 128,882 of record JACPIS010000021.1, read on the forward strand.
CAGCACACGGGCCGCCTTGGAGTTGTTGCACATGAAATCAGCACACGAAATCTTGTGGGAAAACGAAACGCGCCGACTGAATCACGAGGTGGAGGAACGTGACTGGCAGAAACTGGTGGGAGCAGCGCGCACGCCGGTATGGCTGTTCGCGCTGACCCCGCTGGCTTGGTTGGGCCTGTTTGCGGCGATGGCATACGCAGAGATCGGCCCGCGCTGGTCCCCCGTCTACACCTTGGGGATTTTCTTTCTCATGGCGCTAGGCAACTGGTGGGCGATGATGAAGCGGCGTGAGGTAGCTCTCAGGAAGATCATCGAGCGTGAGGCGCCGAGGTTGGCGGATAAACTCCGACAAGAACGCGTCTTTTGAGGAAATCAGGAGTCGAGAAGCGACTTTGCCAAAGCAAAATCACCCGGCCCCAGCCCGTGTCCGGCGGCGTGGGTGATGAGCGTGACCTCGGCGCCGCCAGAGCGAAACATCTCCGCCAGCCGCGCCGGGTGGTCGGCCGGCACGAGCGGGTCGGACCGGCCGGAGGAGAGCAGCACGCGCTTGCCGCGCAGATTGGGAACGTGCTTCGGTTCGAGCACCACCATCGGGCGCAGCAGCACCGCGGCGGAGAGCGATTCGGGCCGGAGCAGCAGGAGCGACGCGGCCATGTTGGCGCCGTTGGAGAAACCCAGCGCGGTCAGATGCGAGGGGTCGAAGGCGTAGCGTTGCGCGGCGGTCGCGATGAAGTCGGCCAGCGCATGCGTGCGCTGCTCGACGTCGACGAGATCGAACACGCCTTCGGCGAAGCGTCGGAAGAAGCGCGGGGCGCCGCGCTCGAGGACGTCGCCCCGCGGGCTGAGCAGAGCAGCGCCCGGTGCCAATTGGCGGCCGAGCGGGATGAGATCGTGTTCGTTGCCGCCCGTGCCGTGGAGGAGCAGGAGCGGCACGGTGTGTGGATCGGTGCCCGGCTCGAAGACGTGTTGGTAGGTGAGGGACATGAAAGAGCAGAGGACAGAGGACGGAGATCAGAGAGCAGAGATCGGAGGTCGGAGGACGGAGGACGGGGGACTGAAGGGGACGGCCGGGTGATTCGTAGGGGCGCCTCTACGAGGAGAAAAATTTCTCTTACTCGTGATCGCGCCTCTGTGTGGGTGGATGGGTCGGGGCGTAAAGCCCCTCCCACATTCAGGTGAGCGCGGGCAGGGCCGCCTCGATCTCGGCGCGGTGCGGTTCGAGGCGCGGCGGCAAGCTGAGCTTCGTGCCGAGTTGCTCGACGGGCTCGTCGATGGCGAAGCCCGGCTGGTCGGTCGCGATCTCGAAGAGCACGCCGCCCGGCTCGCGGTAATAGATAGACTTGAAGTAGGCGCGGTCGATGACCGGGCTGACTTGCAGGCCGCGACCGAGCAGGACGGAACGCGCCGCGACCTCCGTGGCGTCGTCCGGCACGCGGAAGGCGACGTGGTGGATCGTGCCGGCGCCGTTGAGGCCGCGCGGCAGGGCCGGATCGGTCAGCAAGTCGACGTAGGTGCCGGGGCCGCCCGCGCCGGCGGCGTAGCGCGTGCGATGGCCGGCTTGGGCGAGTTGGCGGTAGCCCATCGAGTCGGTCAGCACGGATGCAGTCGGCCGGGCGTCGGTCAGCGCCAGCGTCGTGCCGTGGAAACCGCGGATGGCGAACTGCGCCGGCACGTCGGCCGACGGGGTAGGGGCGCGCGGATCGGCTTCCGGCGTGGCGACCAGCTCGAGGCGCAGGCCGTCGGGATCGAACACGGTCAGCACTTCCTCGTTGAAGCGCCGCTCGGCCGGGGCGGTCGCGACCTTGAGTTCAGCCAGACGCTTCTGCCAGAAGGGTAGGGAGCCGGCGGGCACGGAGAACCCGGTGGCGTAGGACTGTCCGGTGCCCGGCCGGCCGCGGCGCAGGCCCGCCCAAGGGAAGAAAGTCAGGATGGTGCCCGGCGAGCCGGCGTAGTCCCCGTAGTAGAGGTGGTAGGTGCCCGGGTCATCCTGGTTGACCGACTTCTTGACGAAGCGCAGCCCGAGCACGCGCGTGTAGAAATCGAGGTTCTGGCGCGGGTCGGAGGCGATGGCAGTGATGTGGTGGAGTCCGTGGACGGTTGGTTTCATAAGCTTTGATGTCGAAATATACGGAAAAATAAAACTCAGCGCTTCAGGCCGATCTTTTTGCAGAGGCGGGAGAAGTCCAGCAGCTCGGTGGAGGAGAGGATGCCCATCTCTTGGTTCACGCGCTCGACGACCTTGGGGAAGAGCGCAGTGATGAACGTCGTACCTTTCTCCGTCAGCTTCACGACGACGAAACGGCGGTCCGCCGGATCGCGCTCGCGCACGACGAGGCCGGCTTTCTCGAGGTTGTCGACGACGAGGGTGAGGTTGCCGCCGCTGCGCAGGAGTTTTTCGGCGAGCTCGCCCTGGCAGAGCGGCCCGAGGTGGTAGAGCGACTCCAGCACGCCGAACTGGGTGATCGTAATGATTTCGGGCAGCACGCCATGCACGCGGGTGGAGACGGACTCGGCGGCGCGCTGCAGCTTGATGAAAGCGTTCAGCGCGTTGATCTCTTCGATCGGGCCTTTGTGACGTGTTCCCATAAGGCGATTACTTTGATGCGATATGAATCGATGTCAAAATAATTATCTGGCGTGTAGTTCCCACAAGACTAAAGCGCTATTAAGCATCGATTTTCTGAATTCGCGGCAGGTGTCGACCGCCCTCGAAAGGGGTGTCCAGCCAGACTTTCACGATTTTCAACGCGGTCTCCTCGTCGATGGTACGCTGGCCGAGCGAGAGCACGTTGCCGTCGTTGTGCGAGCGGTTCCAGATGGCGACCTGTTCGGTCCAACACAGCCCGCAGCGCACGCCGCGCACGCGGTTGGCGACGATGGCCTCGCCGTTGCCGGAGCCACCGAGCACGATGCCGCGCTCGTATTCGCCGCGCGCCACCGCCTCGGCGACCGGGCGGATGAAGTCCGGGTAATCGCACGAGGCCTCGGAGGTCGTGCCGTAGTCGCGCAGGATGTGGCCCTCGGCGAGCAGCAGGGCCTTGATCTTCTCCTTGTAGGCGAAGCCGGCGTGGTCCGAACCGATGGCGATGGTGAATTTCTTCATAAAGGCGTCGAAGGGTGAACCCGGTAGAGTTGCGGTTGTCGTTATTCAGGTCACACTCGCCCCAGCAAACAAATTCCCCGCCATGCGCCGTCTTACCCCCGCTCTCGCCCTTGCCGTGTTCGCCCTGTTTTTCGCCGGCTGCTCGACGCCGCAGTCGCGGATCGAGCAGAACCGCGCCGCTTACGATCAGTTCCCGGCCGAAGTGCAGGCAAAGATCCGCTCCGGCCAGGTCGATGTGGGTTACACTCCCGAGATGGTGGCGATCGCGCTGGGCGAGCCCACGCGCAAGGCCACCCGCAAGACCGAGGCCGGCGATGCCGAGGTCTGGATTTATCACAACAACAGCCCGCAATTCAGCTTCGGTTTCGGCATGGCCGGCGGCGGCCGGCACACGGCGGTGGGCGGCGCCGTCGATGTGACGACGGGCGGCTACGATCCCGAAGAAGCGATCCGGGTGGAGTTCCGCGGCGGTAAAGTCTCGGCGGTCGACTACCGCAAAAAGTGACGCCGCTCAGCCGGCGTCAATGCCTTTGAGGCGGAGCGCGTTGACCTCAACGCGCTTTTCGCGAGCGAGGATCAACCGCGCGTTGGAGTCAACGCGCTCCATCCCTTCCAGGATTCGCCTTCACCGCGCGGACTCGTGGCCACCGGCAGGAGCTGGCTCAGCCGGCGTCGATGACGCGCAGGAACGCGGCCGTGTCGGCGAAATCCTGAAAGGCCGCCGTGGGCGTATGCGCCTGGAGCTCGGCGACGGTGTATTTGCCGGTGGCCACCGCGATGGTGCGCGCGCCGATGACCTTGCCGCACTCGATGTCGTGCGGCGTGTCGCCGATGATGAAGGTCTGCTCGGGAGCGAACTCCACGGCATGGCGTTCGCGCGCGCGGCGCACCGCGTGCGGACCGAGGTCGTTGCGCCGCCAGCTGTCGTCGGCGAAAGCGCCGAACTTGAAGTAGTGCCACACCCGGTAGTGTGTGAGCTTGAGCTCGGCGCCGCGCCGGAGGTTGCCGGTCAGCAGGCCCTGGGCGACATCGGTGCGCCGATGAAAAGTCTCCAGCAGTTCGACGATGCCCGGCAGCACGCGACCCTGCGGACCTTCCTGCAGTTCTCCGGGCAGCAGCTCGAGATAAGTCTCGAGGTAGGCGTGCCGGTTCTCCGGCGTATCGGGCAGCCCGGTGCGCTGGAACACTTCCTGGGCGATCCAGGTGTCGGTCCGTCCGGCCCACTCGATGCCGGAGAGCGAGCCCTGCACGCCGAAACGCTTGGTCAGCGCGCGCTCCATGGCCCGCACGCCCGCGCCGCGCGAGACGATGAGGGTGCCGTCGATGTCCCAGAGGATGAGTTTCTTCATCAGTGAGGGACTAACCACGAATGAACGCGAATGAACACGAAGAAATGCCGGCGAAGGCCAAACAGCGGATGTGTCCACGAATGGACACAGCGCGGCGGCGCGAATGGTAGGACGAGTTCTCCGAACGAGCCGACGCGGATGTGAGCGCGGAAGGGTGGCTCGTTCGGAGAACCCGCCCTACCTAAGGCTCAGAGTGCGTGGATGGCCGACTTGCTGACGGCCAGGCCGGCTTCCTTGATCGCTTCGCTCATGGTGGGGTGGGCGTGGATGGTGCGGCCGAGGTCCTCGGCGCTGCCGCCGTATTCCATGTGCGTGACGACCTCGCTGATGAGTTCGCCGGCGCCGTGGCCGAGGATCTGCGCGCCGAGGATGCGGTCGGTCTTGGCGTCGGCGATGATCTTCACGTAGCCGTCGGTGGCGTCGGCGGCGATGGCGCGGCCGTTGGCGGCGAAGTTGAACTTGCCGACGTTGATCGCGCGGCCGGCGGCCTTGGCGGCGTCCTCGCCGAGGCCGACGGAGGCGACCTCGGGGTTCGTATAGACGATGCCGGGGACGAGGTCCCAGTTGATGTGGCCGGGTTTGCCGGCGATCCACTCGGCGACGGCGACGCCGTCCTCCTCGGCCTTGTGGGCGAGCATCGGGCCGGCGATGACGTCGCCGATGGCCCAGATGTGCGGGACGTTGGTGCGGAGATGGGCGTCGACTTGGACGCGCTTGCGGTCGTCGAGCGCGACGCCGGCTTTGTCGAGGCCGAGGCCGTCGGTGAAGGGGCGGCGGCCGACGGCGACGAGCACCTTGTCGGCGGGGAATTCGAGCTTCTGGCCCTCGCGCTCGGCGGACAGAACGCCGGCTGCGCCGGCGGCTGAGGGCTGAGCGCTGAGGGCTGAGCGCTGGAAGCCCGTCACCTTGGCGCCGGTCTCGATCTTGAGGCCCTGCTTGGTGAGCAGGCGGGCGAAGTTGCGGACGATGTCGTCGTCATAGGTCGCGACGATCTTGGGCAGGAATTCCACGACGGTGACATCGCTGCCGAGGCGCGACCAGACGGAACCGAGTTCGAGGCCGATGGCGCCGCCGCCGACCACCACGAGTTTCTTCGGCACGGAGTCGAAGGCGATGGCGTGGTCGCTCGACACGATGGTCTCGCCGTCGAACTTCATGAACGGCAGCTCGACGGGGGCCGAACCGGTGGCGATGACGAAGTGCTTGGCGGTGTAGCGCGCCGGGGGCGTCGCGCCCCCGGTGACCTCGATCTCGGTCGGGGACACGAACGCGGCGGTGCCGGTGAGGACGGTGATCTTGCGGCCCTTGGCGAGCAGGCCGACGCCGCCGGTCAGCTTGGCGACGACGGCGTCCTTCTTCTTCAGCATCGTCGGCAAATCGGCCTCGACCGAACCGAGCTTGATGCCGGACTCCGCGGCGTGGTGCTTCGCCCAGGCGAACTGCTCGCTGGTGTGCAGGAGCGCCTTGCTCGGGATGCAGCCGACGTTGAGGCAGGTGCCGCCGAGCGCGGCGCGCTTGTCGACGAGGGCGACCTTGAGGCCGAGTTGCTGGGCGCGGAACGCACACACGTAGCCGCCGGGGCCGGCGCCGATGACGATGAGATCGAAGGATTGGGAAGCGGACATGAAATCTTTCCTCCTTCTCTTTCTCCTTCTCTTCAATCCGTCCGGCGGCGCGACGCGCTGCCGGAGGAAAGATTAAGAGAAAGAGGAAAGAGAAAGATTGGGTTCAGGCGCCGAGGACGAGGCGGGCGGGGTCTTCGAGGGCGTTCTTCACCGCCACGAGGAAGGTGACCGACTCCTTGCCGTCGACGAGGCGGTGGTCGTAACTCAGGGCGAGATACATCATCGGGCGGATGACGACCTGGCCGTTGAGGGCGATCGGGCGTTCCTTGATGGCGTGCATGCCGAGGATGGCGCTTTGCGGGGCGTTGATGATCGGCGTGGCGAGCAGCGAGCCGAAGATGCCGCCGTTGGTGATCGTGAAGACGCCGCCCTCGAGGTCGGCAAGGGTGATCTTGCCGTCGCGGGCGCGCTTGGCGGCGTCGGCGATGTCGCGCTCGATCTCGGCCATCGACTTCCGGTCGCAGTCGCGGATGACCGGGACCATGAGGCCCTTGTCGGTCGAGACGGCGACGCCGATGTCGTAATAGTGGTTCTGGATGATGGTGTCGCCGTCGATCTGGGCGTTGATGCCCGGGACTTCCTTGAGGGCGTTGACCACGGCCTTCACGAAGAAGGACATGAAGCCGAGCTTCACGCCGTGCTTCTTCACGAAGTCGTCCTGGTATTTCGCACGCAGCGCCATGATGGCAGACATGTCGGCCTCGTTGAAGGTCGTGAGCATGGCGGCTTGGTGCTGCGCCTGCACGAGACGGTTGGCGATGGTCTGGCGCAGCTTGGTCATCTTGACGCGGGTCTGGCGACCCGAGGCAAGAGGCGCGGGGCTGGAGGCAAGAGGAACGGGCGTCGAAGCGGGAGCTTTCTCGCCCTTCGCCTCTGGCCTCGGGCCTGCGGTGGCCGTGTCGGCCGCCGCCATCATGTCGCCCTTGGTAACGCGGCCGGCTTTGCCGGAGCCGGCGACGCTGGCGGGATCGATGCCGGTCTCGGCCGCGAGGCGGCGGACGGCGGGGGATTGGGCGTCGTGCTTGGCTCCGGTGACAGGCGCAGACTCGGTCCGCGGCGAGGGCGCCGCGGCTCCAGCGTCCGATGCGCTGACGGCGGGGTCGATCGAGGCGACGACCTGGCCGATCTTGACCTCGGTGCCGGCGTCGACCTTGAGCGAAATCTGGCCGGCGGCCTCGGCGGTGCCCTCGGACGTGATCTTGTCGGTCTCGAGCTCGAAGAGGACCTGGTCCTTCTTCACGACGTCGCCGTGCTTGACGTGCCACTTGGCGAGCACGCCGGAGGTGATGGATTCGCCCATCGGGGGGATTTTGACTTCAATGGCCATGGGAATGAGTAGCGGGTAGTGAGTAGGTTTGACGTAGCGGAGTGGGGCAGGTGCTTTCGCGATGCTCGCTACTCACTACCCGCTGCTCGCTACTTTGTTTTCAGAGAGTGAAGGCGTTTTTCAGGAACTTGGCGAGCTGCGTGCGGTGCACGGCGAGCAGGCCGACGGCGGGGGAGGATGCGGCGTCGCGGCCGGCGTAGACCGGGGCGCGGCCGAAAATCTCGGCGAGTTGCGGCATGATGAAACGGGCGGCGCCCATGTTCTCGGGCTCCTCCTGGCACCAGACGAGCCTGGCGCCGGCATATTTCTTGGCGATCTCGGCGAGGCGCTTCTTGTGCAGCGGGTAGAGCTGCTCGACGCGCACGATGGCGGTGTCGGCCGCCTGGTGCTTCTCGCGGTAGTCGACGAGGTCGAAGTAGACCTTGCCGGAGCAGAGGATGACGCGCTCGGCCTGCTTCGTCGCGCCGTCGTCGAGGATCTCCTCGAAGCGGCCGGCGGTGAAGTCCTCGAGCCGGGAGACGGCGCCCGGGTGGCGGAGCAGCGACTTGGGCGACATGAGGACGAGCGGCTTCCGGAAATCGCGCTTCACCTGGCGGCGCAGGATGTGGAAGAGCTGCGCGGGCGTAGTGAGGTTGGCGACCTGGATGTTGTCCTCGGCGCAGGCCTGGAGGAAACGCTCGAGGCGCGCGCTGGAGTGCTCGGGGCCCTGGCCCTCGTAGCCATGCGGCAGGAGCAGCACGAGGCCGGAGGCGCGCTGCCACTTCGACTCGCCGGAGGCGATGAACTGGTCGATGACGACCTGCGCGCCGTTGGCGAAGTCGCCGAACTGCGCCTCCCACATGCAGAGCATCTCCGGGTAATCGAGCGAGTAGCCGTAGTCGAAGGCGAGCACGGCGGCCTCGGAGAGGAGCGAGTTGTAGACGCAGAACCGACCCTGCTTCGGGTCGAGGTTCTTCAGCGGGGAATACTTGGCGTTGGTCTCGACGTCGTTGAAGACAGCGTGGCGGTGGCTGAACGTGCCGCGCTCGCAATCCTGGCCGCTGAGGCGGATCGGCGTGCCGTCGAGCATGAGGGTGCCGAACGCCAGCGCCTCGCCCATGCCCCAGTCGTAGGGGCCGTGGTGCTTGTGCGCGTTGGCGCGGCCCTCGATGAAGCGCTGGATCTTCGGGTGGACCTTGAAGCCGGCGGGCACGGTGGTGAGGCCGTGCACGACCCGGTCGATCAGCGCGGCGGGCACGGCGGTCTCGACGCCCTCGTGCGAGTAGCCCGGTTGGAAGACGGCGGTGGAGCCCTTGAACTCGGCGTGCGGGTCGGCCTTGCGCTTGGCGACCTTGGCGGCCTCGCGGGCCTTGGCCTTGTCGAGGTTCTCGTCGAGCGCGGCGGAATACTCGGCCTTGATCGCGTCGCCCTCGGCGGCGGAGAGCGAGCCTTCCTCGGTCAGCTGCTGCGTGTAGAGCGCGGAGACGAGCGGATGGGCGGCGATCTTGCGGTAGAGGGCGGGCTGGGTGAAGGACGGCTCGTCGGTCTCGTTGTGGCCGTGCTTGCGGTAACAATACATGTCGACGAACACATCGCGCTTCCACTTCACGCGGAACTCGAGCGCGAGCTGCGCGATCATGCAGACCGCCTCGGGGTCGTCGCCGTTCACGTGGAAGATCGGTGCCTCGATCATCTTCGCCACGTCGGTGCAGTAGTGCGTCGAGCGCGAATCGTGCGGGTCGGTGGTGAAGCCGATCTGGTTGTTGATGACGAAGTGCACGGTGCCGCCGGTCTTGTAGCCGGGCAGCTGGGAGAAGTTGAGCGTCTCGGCCACGATGCCCTGGCCGGCCACGGCGGCGTCGCCGTGGATGAGCAGCGGCATGACGGACGTGCGGCTCTCCATGTCGTCGCGGATGCGCTGGCGCGCGCGGGCCTTGCCCTCGACCACGGGGTTGACGATCTCGAGGTGCGACGGGTTGGCGGCGAGGCGGACCTCGACCTTCTTGCCCGAGGTGGTGGTGAGCACGGACTCGTAGCCGAGGTGGTATTTCACGTCGCCGTCGCCCGCGACCGTGTCGGGGATGTAGTTCTCGGAGAACTGCTCGAAGAGCTGGTCGAACGACTTGCGCATGACGCTGCAGAGGACGTTCAGGCGGCCGCGGTGGGCCATGCCGAGGACGATCTCCTTCACGCCGGCGTCGGGGCAGGCGTCGATCACGGCGTCGAGCGCCGCGATGATGGTCTCGCCGCCCTCGAGGGAGAAGCGTTTCTGGCCGACGTATTTCGTGTGGAGGAATTTCTCGAACAGCTCGGCCTTGTGGACGCGGCGGAGGATGCGGACCTTCTGGGCCTTGGTGAATTTCGGGCGCATGAGCGACGGCTCCATGCGCTCCTGCAGCCAACGGCGGACCTCGGTGTCCTGGATGTGGATGTATTCCACGCCGACGTTGCCGCAGTAGGTCTTCTCCAGCGCGGCGACGATGTCGCGCAGCTTCATCGGGCCGCCGGCGAGGTAGTGGCCGACTTCAAAGGCCGTATCGAGGTCGGCGTCGCTCAGGCCGTATTCGGCCAGCGCCAGGCGCGGGTTGCGCGCGGAGGCGGGGGTGAGGGGATTGAGCCTGGCCTGAGTGTGGCCGATGGCGCGGTAATGGTAGATCAGGCTGTCGACCTGCGATTGCTTGCGGCTGTCGACGATGGCGGCGGCGCCGGTTGCGGCCGCCCCGGCGGGCGTCTGGCCGTTGCTGCCCAGCGCGAAGCCTTGGAAGAAGGCGCGCCAGGTCGGGTCGACGGAATCGGGATTATCGAGCCAGCGCTGGTAGTATTCGTCGACCAGCGAGGCATTGGCACGTTCGGAAACGTTGACGGGATTCATGAGAGGGAAAAGGCGTGGCGTGGAGCCGGTCGTATTAAGACCGTTTATAGCAACGGGAAGGGCAATGGAGCACTCGCTCTCCTATGACACAAGCTGTTTACCGCTCTCGCTCTCCACTAAAAAGTGGCGTTATGCCCGGCCCCTTGCTCATAAATATTGCTTAAGTCAGCCACGCCATGCCCGCCGACCAAATCAAGTCCGCTCTCCTGCGTTTCCAAGCCGCCGTCAAGGCTGCCGACGGCCCGGTGCTGTCCGCAGCTCTTGCCGAACTTGAGACTCTGCTCGCCGCCCATCGTGACACGTTGCATCCGCAACTGGTGCACTTTCTCGAAGGCCGCAGCTACGCCAAGGCTTTGGCCTGGCTCGGCGCCGAGAGCGAGTTCAGCAAACCCTCTTCGCCTCCGGGTGGCTGCGGCGGCGGAGGCCATATGCATTAACGAACCTGGTCGGGTTTGGAGGGCGCAGCTCCGGCTGCGCCGCGCCCTTTCGGAGATGGGTCTTTATTGCTTCAGTATCCTCCCTCGCGCCTGCCGGGCCCGGCTCCTCGGGAGACGAGCCCTCCAGTTTCGTCGCTCACTCTGCCGGATGCAGCCGTTCGAGACTTGTCATGCTGAGCGCAGCGAAGCATCCATAGCCTCGGGCGCAGGTGGATTCTTCGCTCCGCTCAGAATGACACGCTAATTGCCGATGGCTTCCTCTCCTAAAATCCCCACCGACGGCGGGCAAACGCTCGGCCAGAACCCGTTCGGCACGCTCAACGCGGCGGGATTGCCAAGCGTGCCGGCGAGCATCGTTGCGTCGTCCAGCGCTCAGCCCTCCGCGCTCCGCGTTCCGCCGGTCAAAAACCGCGGCCGGGTCGACATCAAGCGCACGACCGCCGGACGCGGCGGCAAGACCGTGACACTCGTCACCGGCTTCGTCGGCATCGGCCTGCCCGAGAAGGAATCGCTTTGCAAAAAAATGCGCAACGCCTGCGGTTGCGGCGGCACAGTCAAGGACGGCGACATCGAGATCCAGGGCGACCAGCGTGACAAGATCGCCCAAATCCTGACCGACGCCGGCTTCCGCCCGGTGTTCGCGGGCGGTTAAGCTCTATGGATATCTGGGGCAGGAACATTGGCCCCGTTGAATATTATCGCGGGCTCGCAATTGTCTGCTTCCTGCTTCCCTACGGCTGGAGAATCCCTACTTATTGGCCGATCGCTATCGTGCTTTCGGCCCTTTGGCTGTTCATGCTCAACCGCCTGCTGAAAACCAATGAGCAGATGCTGCGTGTGTCAGCCCAGATGACTGATCTTCAGCGACTCAAGTTTTTCGTGATAGCTGCAGGCTCAATCTTCGGACACGCGGTGTTGATTCGCGTGCTTTGAGTCAAACTAAGCCGCCAAGCCCGCCGCCAAGGCAAGCGCGCTCTTCGCGCGGTTCATGATGTAGAGGTGGTAGCCGGGGGCGCCGTTGGCGAGCAGGCCGCGGATCTGGGTCAGCGCCCAGTCGATGCCGATGATCTCGACGACGTCGGTGTTCTCGGCGGCGACCTCGAGCCGCGTGGTCAGATCCTTCGGCAGCGTGGCGCCGCACATCTCGGTGAAGCGTTTGATCTGCTTCAGCGAGAGCACGGGCATGATGCCCGGCACGATCGGCACGTGGATGCCGCGCGCGCGGCACTTCTCGACGTAGCGGTAGTAGACGGTGTTGTCGAAAAACAGCTGCGTGGTGACGAACGACGCGCCGGCATCGACCTTGCGCTTCAGGTTCTCCAGGTCGGCGTCGAGCGAGAGCGCCTCGGGGTGCTTCTCCGGATAACCGGCTACGCCGAGGCAGAAATCGGGGTGCCGCGCCTTGAGCAGGCCGACGAGCTCGCTGGCGTAGCGCAGACCGTCGGGGGCGACCTGGAACTCCGTGGCGCCCTTCGGCATGTCGCCGCGGAGCGTCATGATGTTGCGGAAACCGTCGGCGTGCAGCCGGTCGGCGATGCCGTGCAGCTCGGCGCGCGAGTGGCCCACGCAGGTGAGGTGGGGCATGACGGTGTAGCCGAACTCGCGGCGCAGCAGCTCGGCGGCGCGGGCCGTGCGCTCGCGCGTGGTGCCGCCGGCGCCGTAGGTGACCGAGACGAAGTCCGGCGCGATGCGCTTCAGCGCCGCCGCCGCGTCGTGCAGCATCTGCAACTGCGCCTCGTCCTTGGGCGGAAAAAATTCCAGCGAGCGCAACGGGCGGCGTTGCGTGAGGAGCGAAGCGATGGAGTTGTCGGGCGGCATTGCCTCATCAATACATCCGAATCTGATGATATGTGTAAAGCCAAGACTGTGTCCGCGCGACAGGGTTATGACACGGGCCGGGGCTCAACTCTCGCCGGGCAGACGACAAAGGTAGGGCGAATCCTCCGGATGAGCCGACAGCCCAAATTCAGCAATCGAGTAACCGCTAATCTTCGCTAATTGGCGCTGATCTACTCAAAGCACGAGACTTCCAAGAAGTCGCGTTTCCCGATCAGATGAAGGGATCAAGCGAAGATACTCAGGCTCAATCGGCTGATTAGCGTTCGTCAGCGTCAATCAGCGGTTGGTTATCCTGCGTTTTCCAAGTTCAATTCTCGCTGCTCAGTGGGACGACTCGTCCTGTCTTGGCAAATTCGTAGGGCTCGACCTAGCGTCGAGTCTTGGGCCGAGGTGTGACCTATAGGGCGGGGTCGCTGACCCCGCCGATGCGCGCAAGTGGCGCCGAATTTTCGGCGGGGTCAGCGACCCCGCCCTACATCTTGCTTTAGGGATTGGCGGTCGCTTCCTCGCGGGCCTTCTCGGTCTTGAGGCGGAGCTGGCCGCAGGCGGCGGCGATGTCGTGGCCCTTCTCGCGGCGCAGCGTCACGGGCACGCGGGCGGCGCGCAGCACGTCGGCGAAGCGTTCCTGCCGCGTGATGCTCGGGCGCTTCCACGGCAGGCCCTCGACGGTGTTGTAGGGGATGAGGTTCACGTGCGCGTGCAGGTCGCGGGCGATGTCGCGCAATTTCTCCGCCTGGTCGAGCGAGTCGTTGATCTCCTCGATGAGGATGAACTCCAGCGTGACCATGCGGCCGTGCTTTTCCGAGAACGCGCGCACGGCCGGCAGCAACTCGGCGAGCGGGTAGCGTTTGTTGACCGGCATGATCTGCTCGCGCACCTCATCGGTGGCGCCGTGCAGCGAGATGGCCAGGCGGAGGCCGAGCGACTCGTCGGCCAGCTGGAGGATCCTCGGCACGAGGCCGGACGTGGACAAGGTGATGCGGCGCGCGCCAAAGCCGAGGCCCCACTCGGCGTTGACGATGGTGAGCGCGCGCAGGACGGCGTCGTAGTTGTGCAGCGGCTCGCCCATGCCCATGACGACGATGTTGTCGAACGACGCCAACTCGGCGTGCGCGCGCGGCGTGAGGGCGTCCTCCTGCCGGCAGACCTGGATGAGCTGGTGGACGATCTCGCCGGCGGTGAGGTTGCGCTTCAGGCCGGCGAGGCCGGAGGCGCAGAACTTGCAACCCATGGCGCAGCCGACCTGCGTGGAGATGCAGATGGTCTTGCGGGATTTGTCGATGCCAACGCCGAGCATCGGCGCGCGGATGATGACGGTCTCGATGAGGGACTTGTCGCGCAGCTCGAGCAGGAGCTTGTCGGTCTCGTCGTTGGATTGGCGGTCGAGTACGAAGGCCGTCGGTTCGAGGTCGAAGTTCGCCTCGAGCCACGCGCGCAGCTCACGGGAGAGGTTGGTCATCTCGGCCCAGGTGCGGACGCGCTTCTTGTAGAGCCAGTCGAGGATCTGCCGCGTGCGGAAAGCCGGCTGCCCCGCCTCGGTCAGGCGGGCGGTCAGCGAGTCGAGCGTCTCGCCATAGATGGCCGGTTTGTCGGGAGTGAACTTCACCGGCCTAGGTTGAGAGTTGAAGGTTGAAGGTTGGAAGAAAAATCGCGGGATGGAAGTCGGACGTTGCTGTCGTACTCTCAACTCTCAACTCTCAGCTACCGAACCCGCCCATGAAACTCCTCCACCGGCATATCACCGCGAGTGTCGCCTCGACGTGCCTGGCGGCCGTGGGGGTGCTGACCTTCGTCATCATGCTGGCGAACGTCATGAAGGACCTGCTCGGCTACCTGCTGGCCGGGCAGCTGGCGCTCGACACCTTCGTCCGGCTGGTGGCGCTGCTGGCGCCGTTCGCCTTCTCGTTCTCACTGCCGATGGGCATGTTGACCGGCGTCCTGCTGGTGCTCGGCCGGATGTCGGCCGACCGGGAGATCACGGCGATCCGCGCCTCGGGCATGAGCGTGGCGGGCATTTCGGCGCCGATCCTGTTCCTGGCGGTGGGCGGCGCGGCGTTGAGCACCTGGATCAATTTCTACGCCATGCCTTATGCCCGCGTGGCCTACCACCGGGAGCTGGCCGATGCCGTGCGGACCAACCCGCTCAGCTTCATCGTGCCGAAGACCTTCATCCGCGAGTTTCCCGGCCGGGTGATCTACGTGGGCGACAAGCGCGGCGAGATTTTGCGCGATTTCTGGATTTGGGAGACGGACGGCCAGGGCCGCGTGCGGCGCTCGGCCCGCGCGGAGACCGGGCGGCTCGCCTACGACGAGGCGAACAACAAGCTCATCCTCACGCTCGAGCACGTGCAGGTGGAGGCGCGCGACGACAAGGATCCCGAAAACTTCGCCGAGCTGCGCGGCGCGGCGTCGTCCGACCGGGCGACCTTCGACCTGCCGCTGAGCAAGCTCACCGGCGCGCAGACGGTGAACGTGAAGATGAAGTGGCTCAATTTCGACCAGTTGCTCGCCGAGTGGCGGCGGCTGGGCCAACCCGATCCCAAACTTCCGACCCCCGAGCGCGAGCGCCTGCGCGTCCGTGTGCAGACGGTCATCCAGGAAAAGTTCGCCACCGGTTTCTCGGTCATTGCTTTCGCCCTCATGGCGATTCCGCTCGGGATCAAAGTCTCACGCAAGGAGACTTCCGCCAACCTCGGCATCGCGGTCGCGCTCGCGCTGAGCTACTATTTTATGACTGTCGTCGTTGGTTGGTTCGACAACAAGCCCGACTTCCGGCCCGACCTACTGATGTGGATCCCGAACATCGGCTTCCAAGCGCTCGGCGCGTGGATGTTCTACAAGGTCGACCGGCAATAGGCGCGCGGAGCAGGCGGCGAATCACTTGGACGCAGCCGACGTCCTTCCGGGAAGCGTCTGTGCGACCAGATTCACGTAGTAGCGCATCACGGTCGGCACAATCCCGTCGTTGAAGACGTAGTGATCACCGTGCAGGCCCTCGCCGGGGCCGACCTCGCCGGCTCCGATCCAAACGTAGCAGCCGCCGGCCTCGCGGACCATGAAGGCGAAATCTTCGCAACCGAGGCTCGGGCTGAACTCGGTGATGACGTTCTCCCGGCCGACGACGGTCGCGGCCGCCGCGACGGCGCGGGCGGTGGCGTCCGCCGTGTTGATCACCGGCGGGTAGCCTTTCCTGTAATCGAGCCGGGCCTTGAGCGAATGCGCCGCGGCGATGCCGTGGGCGATTTCGCCGATCAGCTGTGCGCAATGGTCGGAGAATTTCGGTTCGAAAAAACGGCATGTGCCTTGCAGCCAGACCTTGCCCGGGACGATATTGCCGACGTTGCCGCCGTGGATCTGGGTGAGGCTGACGACGAGGGCGGATTGCGGGTCGACCGAACGGCTGACGATGCGCTGCACGGCCTGTGCGAAGGCGCCGGCGGCCAGGATCGGATCGTCGCCGAGATGCGGCATGGCGGCGTGTGCCCCCAGTCCCTCGAAGGTGAGCTCGAAATTGTCGACGGCGGCCATCTGCGGTCCGACCCGGGCGGCGATCGCGCCCAGCCTGAGCCCCGGCCAGTTATGGACGGCATACATCGCCTCGACCGGGAAGCGCTGGAACAGCCCGTCTGCAATCATGCGCCTGCTGCCGCCCTCGTTTTCCTCGGCCGGCTGGAAGATGAAGTACACCGTGCCGTCAAAGGCCCGCGTTGCGCTGAGCAACTTGGCCGCGCCGAGCAGCATCGCGAGATGGCCATCATGACCGCAGGCATGCATCACGCCTTCCTTCTTGGACGCGTAGGCGAGACCGGTTTTTTCCACGACCGGCAGCGCGTCGAGCTCGGCGCGCAGGCCGATCGCCCGGGGACTCGTGCCGCTTTTCAGCACGCCGACGACTCCGGTGTCGCCGACGCCTTCATGGATTTCGTCGAAGCCGAAGCTCCGGAGCTTATCCGCGACGAAGCGGGCCGTCTCATGCTCCTTGAAACCAAGCTCGGGGTTGGCGTGGACATGGTGTCGCCATGAGACCACTTCCGAAGTGAGGGCGATGACAGGGTCGTTGTGCGGCATGGGGTGCGCTTTGCCCGCTTGGGCTGTCGTTCTTTTGACGGTCGTCATCCATTCGCCCTGTACTGCGCGCAAGTCAAGGCGCGCAGGCCCGAGCCGAATACACAGGTCCACAAATCCATGCAGACACCCGCTCCGCCGCATCAGGGCAACCGCAACGCGCCCCGCCGATGCTCACACCGCCTGGACGGCGACGAGGCCGGAGCGGCCGTCGATTTCGGCCTGCCACTGGTCGCAGACCGGGATGGCGGCGCGGTCGGCGAGCAGTTCCTTGGCGAGATCGTCCAGGCGGACGAACTGGATGTTGTGGAGCACGCAGGCGCGGAGCAGGGCGCGGAACAGCTCGCGCTTGCCCATACCCTCGATCTCGGCGTGCAGCGTGAAGACGTTGGGCCGGTCCTCGCGCAGCAGCGACAGGTAGTGGTTGACGATCTTTTCCTCGGGGAATTCCGGCCGGCCAAGCAACTCATCGAAAGTCGGCAGCGTGCTGGGAATCTCAACGGTCTTGAACACATGCCCGTCGACCCGCGGAAAAAATGGAAACGCGCCGCGCGTGTCGCTGGCGTAGAGCAGGCCGGCCTCGTCGTAGGCCTGGCGGCTGCGGACGTTGCTCTGCCACCCGGCGGCGCCGGCGGTGTGCGCCTCGGCGCCGAAGATGCGGCGGAACTCCGCGCGCGCCCGGCCAAACTCCGCGCGCACCTCGTCGAGACTCATGCCCTGCACGTAGTCCTGCCAGCGGTAATGGTTGTAGCAATGGATGCCGACCTCGAAGCCCGCGTCGCGCACGGCGCGCATCACGTCGGCGTTGCGGCGCCCGATGTGCGGGGCGGGGAGCAGCGTGCCGTTGAGCAGCGTGCGGATGCCGTAGAGCTCGACGACACTGGTGCGGCTGACCTTCTTGAAAAATCCCGGCCGGAGGACGCGCGTGATGGCGCGGCCGGTCTGGTCCGGCCCGAGCGAGAAGAGGAAACACGCCGGCACGCCGAACTCCCGGCAGTCGGCCACGAGGTTCGGCACGCCTTCGCGCGTGCCGCGGTCGGTGTCGACATCGACTTTGAGGGCGAGGCGGATCGGCATGGGCGTGGAGGAAACGTTGGTAGGGCCGGACCGCCGGGCCGGCCGAGGACTCCGGCGCGGCGCGCCCAGCGGTCGCGCCCTACCTCAAAGACTCACGTCAGCGAGTAGTCCTTGTTCGCGAGGTGGTAGTCGAGCGTGAGCTTGATGGCGGTCTTGAGGTTCACCTTCGGGCTCCAGCCGAGCTGCTTCTTCGCGTTGGCGATGGAGGGCACGCGCTTCTGGATGTCCTGGTAATATTTGCCGAAATACTTGCCGGACGGGACGGCGATGACCTTGGCCTTGGCGGCGTGCTCGCGGTATTCGGGGTAATCCTTGAACGCGGCGATGATGAGCTTCGCGAGCGCGGCGACGCTGACCTCATTCCGCGGGTTGCCGAGGTTGAAGATCTGGCGCGAGGCGCGGCCGCCCTTGTTGTCGATGATGCGGAGCAGCGCGTCGACGCCGTCATCGATGAACGTAAAGGAGCGCGTCTGCTTGCCGCCGTCGACCAGCTGGATGGGCTTTTGGAAGATGACGTTCGAGATGAACTGGGTGAAGAGGCGCGAGCTGCCCTCCTTGGCCTCGAAGACGTTGTCGAGCTTCGGCCCGATCCAGTTGAAGGGGCGGAAGAGCGTGTAGTCGATGCCGTCGCGCACACCGTAGGCGTAGATGACGCGGTCGAGCAGCTGCTTCGAGCAGGCGTAGATCCAGCGCTGCTTGTCGATCGGGCCGTAGACCATGTTGCTCGTCTGCTCGTCGAGCACGCGGTCGGGCGACATGCCGTAGACCTCGGAGGTGGACGGGAAGATGATGCGCTTCTTGTATTTCGCGCACTGGCGGACGACGGCGAGGTTGGACTCGAAATCGAGCTCGAAGACACGCAGCGGGTCCTTGACGTATTGGGAGGGGTTGGCGATGGCGACGAGCGGGAGCACGGCGTCGCACTTCTTCACGTGATATTCGATCCACTCCTTGGAGATCATCACGTCGCCCTCGACGAACTTGAAGCGCGGGTCGCCGAGCGAGTCGCCGAGCTTGTTGTCGCCCACGTCCATGCCGTAGACCTCCCAGTCGGTCTGGCGGAGGATGGCGGCGGTGAGCGAGCTGCCGATGAAGCCGTTGGCGCCCAGGATGAGGACTTTCTTTTTCATGAAGAGGGGAGGAGTTGACCAGTTTGGAGAGCGGGAGGCAAGCCACCTCGCCACTCGGTTTTGGTGAGTTCGAGCGCGCCGTCGCCCGTGGCGACGACCAACGGCGAGACCGACAACACCTCGCCGGGGCGGCCGTGCCGGCCGCGTGCGGCGGGCGAGTCGGGCTCGGCCCACCAGACCATCAGGCGTGCGGCGCCGTGGTCGGTGAACGCGCCGGGATACGGATCGGTGACGGCGCGGATCAGGTTGAAGATGTCGCGGGAGGGCTTCGTCCAGTCGATGCGGCCGTCCTCGGGCTTGCGGCCGCCGAAGTAGGTGGCTTGCGATTCGTCCTGCGCCGTCTCCTGCGCGATGCCCGCGAGCAGCGCGTCGATCTGGCGGGCGAGCACTTTCCGGGCGCAAGGCAGGACTTTGCGGAACGCCTGCTCGGCGGTGTCGCGCGGGCCGATGTCCACGCCCTCCTGGTCGACGATCGCGCCGGCGTCGGCGCTCTTGACCATGCGGTGGAGCGTCATGCCGATCCGCGGCTCGCCGTGGAGCACGGCCCAGTTGATGGGCGCGCGGCCGCGGTATTTCGGCAGGAGCGAGCCGTGCATGTTCCAAGCGCCGAGGCGCGGCAGCGCGAGGATCTTCGTGCCGATCATGTGCCGGTAATAGACGGACAGGATCAGGTCGGGCTGGAGCGCGGCGATGCGTTCGCGCCATTCGGGCGTGTTGGCCGACTCGGGCGTGAAGACCGGGATGCCCCGCTCGCGCGCGGCGACGGCGGGCGTCTTGAACCAGATCTTCTCGTGCGGGTTGTCCTCGTGCGTGATGAGGGCCACGACGCGGTCGCCGCGTTCGAGCAGGAGCGACAGGCACTCGTAGCCCACTTCGCTGTAGCCGAAGAAGAGGATGCGGGGGCGGGCGGGACTCACTTCGTTTCGAGGATCTCCCGGACGTGGTAGCGCTGGCGGGCGCGGACGACCTGGTAGGTGCGGCCGACGTATTCGCCGATGAGGCCGATGCCGATCATCGCCACGCTGAGCAGGAAGAAGAGGATGCCAAACAGGGTGAACACGCCGAAGGTCTCGCGGTCGAGGTTGAGCACGAAGCGGCGGTAGAACAGCAGCGCCACCAGCCCGAGGCTGCCGGCCGACGAGAGCATCGCGAACATCGTGAAATACTGCAGCGGCGCGAGCGAGAAGCCGGTGATGAGGTCGAAGTTGAGCCGGATGAGCTGGTAGAACGAGTAGTTCGAGACGCCCGCGTGCCGCTCCTCGTGCTTCACGCCGACCTCGCCGGGTTTGCTGGAGAAGCTGTAGGCGAGGGCGGGGATGAAGGTGTTGATGGCGCCGCTGCGCACGATGGCGTCGACGACGGCGCGGTTGTAGGCGCGGAGCATGCAGCCTTGGTCGGTCATCTTGATGCTCGTGGTCCGCTCGCGCACGAAGTTGATGAGCTTCGAGGCGTAGGTGCGGAAGAACGAATCCTGGCGGTCGACGCGGTAGGCGCCGACGTAGTCGTGGCCCTCGTCCATCAGCGCGAGCAGCTTCGGGATCTCCTCGGGCGGGTTCTGCAGGTCGGCGTCGAGCGTGACGATGACCTCGCCGCGCACGCGCTCGAACGCCGCCATGATGGCCATGTGCTGGCCGTAGTTGGCGTTGAAATCGATGACGCGCACGACGTCGGGCCGGGCCTTGTGCTGGGCCTGCAGCAGCTGGAACGAGCGGTCGGCCGAGCCGTCGTTGGTGAACACGACCTCGTAGCGGCGGCCGAGCCCGTCGAGCACGGGGAACAGCCGCGCGAACAACGTCGGCAGGTTCAGCTCCTCGTTGTAGACGGGGATGACGATGGAGAGTTGGGGAGTGGCGCTCATGCGACCCGGTTGGCCGAGATGATGGATTCGAGGGCCGTGGCGACGCGAGCCACATCTGCGCGCGTCATCGCCGGGAAGAGCGGCAGCGTGAGGATGTTGCGGCCGGCGTATTCGGCGTGCGGGAAATCGCCGGGCTTCCAGCCGAGGCGGCGGTAGAGCGCGAACAGGTGGATGGCCGGGTAATGCACGCCGCTGCCGATGCCCGCGGCGTGGAGCTGCGCCATGACGTCGGCGCGCTTGAGCTGCAATTTCGCCTCCGGCAGCACGACTTGGAACATGTGCCAGTTGCTCTGCGTGAAGTCCGCCACGGGCAACTGCAGGCCGCTGACGCGCAGCGCGGGCGTGTCGAGCAGCTCGAAGTAGGCGCGGGCCAGCGCACGGCGCTGGGCGGTGAACTCGTCGAGGTGCGGCAACTGGCCGAGGCCGACGCGCGCGGCGACGTCGGTGAGGTTGAACTTTCCGCCGACCAGCTCGACCTCCATGCCGTCGTAGCCGGAGCGGACGACGCCCTGCAGGCGGTATTGCTCGGCGAGCTTCGCCTCGGCCTCGTTGTTCAGCACGAGCGCGCCGCCCTCGATGGTGGTGATGTTCTTGTTGGCGTGGAAACTGAAGGAGACGAAGTCGCCGCAGCTGCCGATGCGCCGGCCGGCCCAGGTGCTGCCGAACGACTGCGCGGCGTCCTCGATCACGCGCAGGTTATGCTTCTTCGCGAGGGCGTAGAGCCGGTCGCGGTCGACCGGCAGGCCGGCGAGGTCGACCGGGATGATGGCGCGGGTGGCGGGCGTGATAGCGGCCTCGACGCGGGCGAGGTCGAGGTTGCGCGTGACGGGGTCGATGTCGACGAACACCGGCTTGGCGCCGACGTCGAGGACGACGTTGCTCGTGGCGACCCAGGAGAGCGGAGTCGTGATGACCTCGTGGCCGGCGCCGATGCCGGCGATGCGCAGCGCGATCTCCATCGTGCAGGTGCCGGAGTTGAAGGCGCGCACGGGGCGGCCACCGCAATACTCGGAGAGCTTCGCCTCGAAGGCCTTCACGTTCGGGCCGGATGTGATCCAGCCGGAACGGAGCACCTCGGTCACGCCCTGGATGGTGGCGTCGTCGATGGTCGGGCGCGTGAAGGGCAGGTAGGGCAGGGCGTTCGTGGACGGGGCGGACATCTCAGGGTTGGTTGCTGAAAAGGTAGTGCCAGCGGCTCTCGGCAATCAAATGATAACGGAACGTCGCGTCGCCGAAGAGCGCGGTGACGTCCTCCTTGCGGGCGACGGCCCACACGCGGCCGGCCCCGGACCATTGGCGGCGGAACTCCGCGCCGTCGATGAAGCGCCCGCTGGCCTGCGCCGCTCGGTCGATGTGCACCTCGAGCTCGCTGACGTAATCCACGGTGCCGACCTCATGTCCGCTGTAGAAAACGAAGTCGTGGAAAAATTCGCGGTAGTGATAGACGCGGTCGCCGGGCTGGACCTTGTCCTTGAACACGAGGGCCAGCGGTCGCGTGCCGGGCCGCGAGATCTCGTCCTGCGCGTGCGCCAGCGACAGCTCGAGGGTCAACGCCGGCAGCGCCACGGCCAGCAGTGTGGCGAGCGCGGTGCGGCGCCGGGCGAGCCACGGTGCGGCGATGGCGCCGGCGAGCAGCGCGAGGGCGCTGACGATGCCGTTCGGGCGCAGCGCGACCATCTGCGCGGCGTTGCGGATGACGCCCGGCTGGATGACGACGTAGGCCATGGCGACGCCGAGCAGCGCGGCGAACGGCGTGTAGATCCACAGCCACGGGCGCAGCGCGGCGGAGTTGTTTTCGCGCACGCACCGGGCGAGCCAGGCGCCGATGAGCACGGCGAGTGCCGGGAAGACCGGCAGGATATACGGGATGAGCTTCGACTGGGATTTGCTGAAGAAGAGAAAAATAAAAGCCGCCCACGTGACGAGAAACCACGCGTCGGCGTTCTCCCGGCGGCGCGCCCAGCCGCCCTTCAGCGCGTCGCGCAGCGCCGGCCAGAGAAAGCCGGTCCACGGGAAGAGGCCGCCCAGCAGCACCGGGATGAAATACCACCACGGCTCGTAGCGGCCGTGCGTGGTGGTGGTGAAACGCTCCCAGTGCTCGTGAATGAAGTAGAATTTCGCCCAGACGTCGCTGCGCTGCGCGGCCAGCACGTGCCACGGCGCCGCGAGGGCGAGGAACAGCGCGGCCCCGCTCGGCAGATACATCGGCAGCAGCCGGCGCCATTGGTTGAAGAGCAGCAGCCAGAAAAACATCACCGCACCGGTCACGAGGAAGCCGATGAGGCCCTTCGCCAGCGTGGCGAGCGCGGCGCTGGCGTAGAGTCCGTAGAAGAGCCAGCGCCGCTTTGCGCCCGGGGCCTCGCGCACGCCGAGGATGAAGCAGAAGAGCGTCGCGCTCATCAGCACCGACACCGCCATGTCGAGGATGAGGATGCGCCCGAGGCCGAAATACAGGATGCACGTGCCGAGCACGGTGGCGGCCGCGAGGCCGGAGGCGCGGTCGTGCAGCCGGCGGGCGGCGGCGTAGGTGAGCAGCACGCCGCCCAGCGCGAAGAGCGCCGGCGTGGCGCGGATGGCGAATTCGTCCGGCCCGAACACCTTCATGAGCGCAGCCACGCACCAGTAGACCAGCGGCGGTTTCTCGAAATAAAAGACGCCGTTCAGCCGCGGCAGCACCCAATCGCCCGTCGCCAGCATCTCGCGCGGGACTTCCGCGTAGCGGCCCTCGTCCGGGTTGACGAGGAAGGAGTCGCCCAGTTGAAAAAAGAAAACCAGTCCGAAGACCGCCATGAGCAGCAGCAAGTCGCGACGCCAGAGCGACGGGATGGCGGTGGGAGGAGGAGGCATGTTTTTACAGAATCCCAGCTTGGAGGCGCAGGGCAAGCCGCAGTTCCCACTCAAAATGAAACTTTGGCCGCATCCGCGTTTCGTATTTGTCATTGCCCGGGAGGCGCTTCTTCGGGCATTTGGCGGCAGTCGGGCGTAACTCGCGGTGCTGGCCGGCCGTCTCTCAAGTTGTGCCCTTTTATCAAACACTATGGAACAAGCTGAGGCTGCCTTTGACCTCGCCGGTTGCCTGGATCGTGTGCGCCAGCGCGATCAGGCTGCGGCACGCGCGCTCGTCGAACATCTCTATCCGCTGGTCATCCGGATCGTCCGGGCCCACCGGCCGCGCCGCGTGGCCGAGGAAGACCTCGCCCAGGATGTTTTTCTGAAAATGTTCACCCGCCTCGCACAGTACCAGGGCAACGTGCCGTTTCCGCACTGGGTTTCGCGGATCGCGGTGACCACCTGCATCGACCAGCTGCGCGCGCAGAAACGCCGGCCGGAGCTGCGCTGGGCGGACTTGTCCGAGACCGAGGCCCAGATGCTCGACAACGTGCTGACCGACACCCGGGACGAGACGCCCGGCGACACCCTCGCGGCCCGCGAGCTCGTCCAGAAGCTCCTCGAGCAGCTCAAACCCGAGGACCAGACCGTGCTCCGCCTGCTCGACCTCGAGCAGAAGAGCATCGCCGAGATCAGCCAGCTCACGGGCTGGGGCATCTCGCTGATCAAGGTGCGTGCCTTCCGCGCGCGTCGGAAATTGCAAAAACTCTTTCAGGACCTACAAACCAAGGAGAAGTCATGAAACACCCCGATCAGTCCTGGCAGCGCCTGACCGCCGCCGCCCGCTCCGCGCGCGACGAGCGCGCTGCCGCCGCCCCGTACGGATTTGCCACCCGGGTCGCCACGCTGGCCATGACGCTGCCGGCGGCGAACCCGTTTGCGCTGTTCGATCGCATCGCCCGGCGCAGCCTGTTCGCCGCCGCCGCCTTCAGCCTGGCCGCGGTGGCCTTTGGCTATTCGGCTTGGTCCAGCGAGCGCAGCGACGACACGACCGCCACCGACACCGTGAGCGAAATCCTCGAACTGTCATGATGGACAAGCCCTGGAAAATCGTGCTCGTGCTGGTCGGCATGTTTGCCGCGGGCCTCGTCACGGGCGGGTTCGTAGCCGCCCGGGTGATCAAGAACATCGTCGAAAAGCGCGCCATGCCCGAGCAGTGGGGCCCGGCCCGCCTGAAGATGCTGGCCAACCGGCTCGAGCTCACGCCCGAACAGCTGGAGAAACTGCGCCCGATCGTCCGGCGCGATGTCGAGGATCTGGGCCGCACCCGCAATTACGCCTTTCACGAGACCAAGCGCATCCTCGAACGCATGGAGCGTGACATCTCCGCCGTGCTCACCCCGGAGCAGCGTGTGAAATTCGAGCAAATCAACCGGGAGTTCCGCGAGCGCGCGGACCGTTTCATGCGCGAGCGCGGCCTGCGCGGCGGCCCGGGGGCGGGGCAGCGTGACCGTCCGCCGCGCGGCGAGCGGCCGGCTCCCACCGAGGAGCAGCCGAAGGAAAAACCTGCCGACAAACCGCCGGGCGGAAACTGATCCGGCCGGATTTCCGGCCGAATCTCTTGCCCGGCAGAGGCGAGCACGATGGCGGCCTTATTTTAGTTGCGGACCGATGGGTGCGACCTACGGTGCGCCTTGGCCAGGTGCCATGCATGGGCAGGCGCGTGAACCCCGCCAGGACCGGAAGGTAGCAACGGTGACGACGTTCTCCCAGTGCCGTGGAGTGCCTGGCCACTTCTATTTTCCGGTGGCGGACCTGCCGGCCCGGATCATTTCGTGGCGGCGGGCTCGGGCAGGGGAGCGGGATTGACCACCGCGTCGGCGAGAGTCTCAAGCAGCGGTTTATACGGCGCGGTGTCGATCAGGCGCGGATTCACGAGGAACCCGACGATCAGCACCTTGCCGCCGATGACTTTGCCGATGGTGGTTTCCTTGATGCCGTCGCTGGTCGTGATGGTCGGGCCGCTTTCCCAGTCCGCGGGCAGATTGGCCGGGGCCGGATCCCAGGGATTCTTGTCCAGCCCGAGGTCGGTGAAGGCGGACCGCACGCCGGAGCCGTCGGTCAGCAGCAGCTCCACGGTGACATCCGGCATGTTGGGCGCCATGCGGTAAAGCATGTCGGTGCCTTCCTTGGGCTTCCTCTCATGCAGCCAGGCGTAACCGTCGTCGGGAAATCGGAAGCGCAGGCCGGTCTTGGGCAGGGCGACGATGCGGTTGACCAGACTGGCCTCGGGTTGCGTGACCGCTTCGCTGCGCGTCGGCAGCGAGGGAGCCCATTGGTCGGTCCAATAGGCTTGGAAAATAGCGCTGAGCGTCGGCGACTCCTTCACCTCGGCGATCATCTCGTCGTGCGAGAGCGCCGCGGGTCGCTTGATGAGATAGTGGTAAAGCAGCAGCGAGGGTTTGCCCTTGCCGGGGGTCGTGGCGAGGACGATGGCCGGTTTCACTCCGAGAGAGCCGCTAAATTCATATTGGCCGCCCCGCACATGCCAGTGGAGCCCCCAAAGATCGGTCGTGGTTTCCCAATCGTCGGTGAGCTTGACCTCCTTCACCACGGCGGCGGCCTCGCCGGCGTCGAAATACCCGATCGTGACCCAGTTGCCGGTGGTCAGCTCGTCCTGGGCGTCGAATTCATCGATGACATCCCGGCTCCAGAAAGTCGTGGTATCGTCCGACAGGTTCCAGCGGCCGATGATTTTGCGCGTGGTACCTTTTTGCTCCGGCAGCGTGACGGCGAGGCCGGTGGTCGGCAGCGTCACCCGGCCGCCGGTATCGGGGATGACAATCGACTTGGCGGCGCGGAGCGGGATGGCCAGGAAAGCCGCGAGAACGACCAGCAGCGGAAGGGGAAATCGGCCGATCATAAGCGAGAGGGATTGACCGATGGTCTCCCGGCCGCGCTCTGTACGCAAGACGCGATCCCGGTGCGCCGCGAAAGAAAGATTGTGCCGACATCGGGCTCGCCTTTCTGTTTTCCCTTCACTCACTTTCTGGCTTCGCCATGTCCGGCACCTATCAAGTCATCGCGCGCAAGTGGCGCCCCCAGACCTTCGACGACGTCGTGGGGCAGGACCACGTGGTCCGGACGCTGAAGAACGCCATCGGGCGCAACCGCATCGCGCACGCCTACCTGTTCGTCGGCCCGCGCGGCACGGGCAAGACCAGCACGGCCCGCATTTTCGCCAAGGCCCTCAACGTCACGAACGGTCCGAAGGCCGACTTCGACCCCGCCGACCCGATCGCGCAGTCCATCGCCGACGGCTCGTGCCTCGACGTCATCGAGATCGACGGCGCCTCGAACAACGGCGTCGAGCAGGTCCGCGAGCTGCGCGACACCGTCGTCTACGCTCCGGCGCAGGGCAAATACAAGGTCTACATCATCGACGAGGTGCACATGCTCTCGACGGCGGCGTTCAACGCCCTGCTCAAGACCCTCGAGGAGCCGCCGGCGCACGTGAAATTCCTCTTCGCCACGACCGATGTGCAGAAGGTGCTCCCGACGATCATCTCCCGCTGCCAGCGCTTCGACCTGAAGCCGATCCCGACCGAGCTCATCGTCCAGCGTCTGAAAAAAATCGCCGCCGCCGAGAAGATCAAGGTCTCCGACGCCGCGCTGGCCAGCATCGCCCGCATGGCCGACGGCGGCATGCGCGACGCCCAGTCGATCTTCGACCAGATGATATCCTTCTGCGGCACCGATATCGGCGAGGCCGACGTGCTCGACGTCTACGGCTTGGTCGCGACGGAGAAGATCGCCGCGCTGGCCGCCGCGCTGGCCGCCGGCGACCACAAGAAGATCGTCAGCCTCGTCGACGATTGCGACGAGAACGGCCGCGACCTCTACCGGCTGCTCGTCGACGTGCAGGCGCACGTGCGCAACGCCCTCCTCGACGCCATCGCCAAGGGAGGCCAGAGCGAGGCGCTCGGCTCGCCCATGAGCACGGAGCAGCTCACCCGCCTGCTCGACGGCCTGCGCGAGGGCGAGGGCGGCGTGAAGCACGGCCTGTCCGAGAAGATCAATTTCACGGTGGCGTTGCTCAAGGCCGTCGAGTCCAGCCGCGCCCGGGCGATCGACAGCCTCATCAAGGAGATCGCCACGCTGGCCGAGAGCCTGCCGGACGACGGCTCAAAAAAAAACGACTGATCCCGGCGCGTAGCGCGCCGGCCCGCCCGGCCGACGCCGAGGAGGAGGCGCCCGCCAGCCATCTGGTCACCGAAGAGTCCGCGTCGTCCGAGGAAGGCGCTCCGGTTGGCCCCAGCGAGACGGAGGAGTCGGCCTTCCTGGCCGAGCAGGGCATGGCCGAGCCCGCCGGCGCCAACGGCCGGGGCGCCGCGCCGGTTCCCGCCGAGGACGAGCAGGGTGACCTGCCGCCGCTCGACGACCTCGTCCAGCGCATCCCGGCCGCCACCCGCGAGCTGATCGACGAACTTTTCCGGGCTAAATTCATCACCGTGAAGCGCGTTCCGAAGTCGGCCCTGAAGAATTAATTCGGGATTGTCGGCGGGGAATTAACCCGCTTGGCTGCAACCCAAGCAGACCGGGCCAGCGGCCATGCATCACACAACCATGAATCCGGGTGAATCATGAATGCTGCCAAAGATGCTGAATTCCTCAGTGATATCGCGACTGCGGCGGGACGAGCGAAACTCATCGCCGAATACGAGAATGGCCGCTATTTAACGAAGTGTGGTATATGGGCGGGATTGAGTGTTCTCGTGCTGCAGGCAACATTTGCGGCTTGTGCCGCGAATCCCGGCCGCTGGGTGGGCCTCAGCGTCGTGTTTAACGCTGTCTTGTCTGTGAGCTTTATTGTCCGGTTCTATTACTATGATTCTTTGATTAAGACTTTGAAAATGGCTTCAGCTAGGCAGTGAGACAGGTGGTTTTGACAGGACCAAGGCGGCAGAAATTGGCCTGACGGCGTAGGACAAAGATTCCGTCAGTCGACGGCACGGTTGGCATGGAACCGGCTCCTTTTCCCGCGAGCGTTTGCTACAGCCCGACGGTGCCAGGTGGTGCCGCCGGATGTGGTTTCTATCAACCCCCACACTACCTACAAACATGAGCGTCAGTCCCTCCCGTTTGGCCGCCATCTCCGCGGCCAACAACTATCGTACGTCGAAGACAGTGGCTTTCACGGAAAGCCACTCCGCCGGCCTGTTCGGCAAGAATGTCTTCAATGACAAAATCATGCAGCAGCGCCTGCCCAAGGCCGCCTACAAGTCGTTGCGCAAGACCATCGACACCGGCGCGGTCCTCGAGGCCGGCGTGCTCGATATCGTCGCCACGGCCATCAAGGACTGGGCGCTCGAGCACAGTGCCACGCATTACGCGCACGTCTTCCAGCCGCTGACCGGCATCACCGCCGAGAAGCACGACAGCTTCCTCGAGCCCGACGGCCGCGGCGGCGCCATCGCCGAGTTCTCCGGCAAGCAGCTCGCGCAGGGCGAGCCCGACGCCTCGTCGTTCCCCTCCGGCGGCATCCGCGCGACCTTCGAGGCCCGCGGCTACACCGCCTGGGACGTCACCAGCCCCTGTTACCTGATCGAAAACGCCAACGGCAACACGCTGTGCATCCCGACCGCCTTCGTGTCGTGGACGGGTGAAGCCCTCGATCTCAAGACCCCGGTCCTGCGCTCGATGAAGGCGCTCGACCAGCAGGCCCGCCGCATCCTGAAGCTCTTCGGTCATCAGAACATCGCGATGATCACGGCCACCGCCGGCCCCGAGCAGGAATACTTCCTCATCGACCGCAACTTCTACCTGAACCGTCCCGACCTGCTCACCGCCGGCCGCACGCTGTTCGGCGCCAAGCCGCCGAAGGGTCAGGA
This sequence comes from Opitutia bacterium, assembly GCA_016187925.1. Classification (GTDB taxonomy): domain Bacteria; phylum Verrucomicrobiota; class Verrucomicrobiia; order Opitutales; family Opitutaceae; genus Didemnitutus. The sequence goes on from JACPIS010000021.1 coordinate 158,263, forward strand.
GTTCGAGGACCAGTACTTCGGCGTCATCCCGGACCGCGTGCTGGCGTTCATGCACGAGGCCGAGGCCGAGCTCTACAGCCTCGGCGTGCCGGTGAAGACCCGCCACAACGAAGTCGCGCCCTCCCAGTACGAGATCGCGCCCATTTACGAGAACGCCAACATCGCCGCCGACCACCAGCAGCTGCTGATGATCACGCTCAAGCGCGTGGCGCGCAAATACGGCCTCGAGTGCCTCCTGCACGAGAAGCCCTTCGCGGGCGTCAACGGCTCCGGCAAGCACCTCAACTGGTCGCTCGGCAACGCCACGCAGGGCAACCTGCTCGAGCCGGGCAACACGCCGCACCAGAACATGCAGTTCCTCGTGTTCTGCGCCGCCGTCATCCGCGCGGTCCACCGCCACGGCGCCCTCCTGCGCGCCATGGTCGCCTCCGCTTCCAACGACCACCGCCTCGGCGCCAACGAGGCCCCGCCCGCCATCATCTCGATCTTCCTCGGCGAGCAGCTCGCCGACGTGTTCGAGCAGCTCAAGAAGGGCAAGGCCAAGACCTCCAAGGCCGCCGGCACCATGCACCTCGGCGTCGACACGCTGCCCGTGCTGATGCGCGACGCCGGCGACCGCAACCGCACTTCGCCGTTCGCCTTCACCGGCAACAAATTCGAGTACCGCGCCGTCGCCGCCAACCAGTCCATCGCCGCGCCGCTCGCCGCCCTGAACACCATCATGGCCGAGTCGCTCGACTACATCGCCACCAAGCTCGAGAAGACCAAGGGCAAGTTCGAGGACGCCGTCCAGGCCGTGCTCACCGAGATCGCCAAGGAGCACAGCGCCGTCATCTTCAACGGCAACGGCTACTCCGAGGAGTGGCACAAGGAGGCGGCCAAGCGCGGCCTGCCCAACCTCAAGACCACCGTCGATGCCGTGCCGGTCATCGCCTCCAAGACCACCGTCGAGGCCTACGAGAAGTTCGGCGTGCTCACCAAGCGCGAACTCGAGGCCCGCCGCGACATCGCCTTCGAGCAGTACGTGAAGGCCGTCATGGTCGAGGCCAACATCGTCATCGAGCTGGTCAACACGAAGTACCTCCCGACCGCCCTGCGCTACCAGACCGAGCTCGCCCAGAACGTCGCCGCCCTCAAGGCCGCCGGCGCCAAGGGCGACGCCAAGCTGCTCGACAAGGTCACCAAGCTCATCGGCGACCTCCACGAGGCGATGGACGCCCTCGTCGAACTCCGCGGCCACCACGCCAAGAGCCTTGAGGACGAGGCCGCGCACCTCTGTCACGAGGTGCTTCCGCAGCTCGTCGAGATCCGCAAGACCGTCGACGCGCTCGAGGCCGTGTGCCCCGACGAGAGCTGGCCGATGCCCACCTACGAGGAGATGCTCTTCATCAAGTGATTTTGGGGTAGAACGCTCATAGCAACGACGCCCGGACGTGCAAACGTCCGGGCGTTTCCTTTGGGCAGCGGCGGAATGGGCGCACCGGAGCGGATCAAATCAAACGGCCGCCGCCGCAAAGGTAGGGCGAGGCGTCCCCGCCAAGCCGCGGCGCACGCCGACCCAGGTAGGGCGGGACCGCTGGGCCCGCCGTATTTTCATTCGCTATGGGTCCGACACCCCGAAGAAGCTCCGGCTTGGCCGCGCTGTAGGAGTCTGCTTGCAGGCGATGGGGAACGTGCGCCGACGGATCGTGCGCTGAGTCGCCTGCAAGCAGGTTCCTGCAAACATGAGAACGAGGGGCAAGTTGAGAGAGCGTTGGTTTGATCCAACGCCTCGGGGCTCGCCCCGAGGACCTTCACTTGCTCCGGCAAGACTCTAAAAGAACCCGCGCAGTTCGCATTGATGTGGGTGCTTTTGCCAACGTTAGAGACGAGTCACGCGGGTTGGCTCGAGGGTCTGATTCGGCTCTTTTCGTGTGCCGAGGAAGATGTCGATCCAGTATTCAACTATGGCGTAATTCTTATGAACCTCGCGGTGGTGGATGAAGTGCAACTCGCGTTTCGTTCGAAACCACTCGAACCGCTCCCAAAAGCTACCTCTGAGATGATACTGTTTGTGGAGATAGATATGCCACCAGATCGCGAATATCATCATAGCAGCGTGACTCAAGAAAAGCCATAGGCCCCAAAGCCAAGCAACCAACAAAGCGACGGGGACAAATGGAATCGCATAATACCACATCACATGCTGTTCGCTGTCCAACCATTCATCGGAAATCAAGCGATCAGGCGGATACTTTCCGTGATGTCCCTTCGCATGCGTCTCATAGACCTTTCGAATGCGGTCGTGATGACCAAAGATTCGGTGGAGTAACGTCTGAATGATCGCCGCAAAGTAGTATGTGCCGACGAACATCAGGATGCAGTGAATGGTGATCATGTGGGGCTACCGAAGATTAGCGATATGTCGCGCGGTACGCAGCACCGGCGTTGGTACCGGAAGATTCAGGGCCTTCGAGAATGTGCTCATTTCATGCCAAACAGTACATTCACCTCAGCTGAGTTGAGGACGTTAAGTTTGAGGCCCGTGCGGAGATGAGGGGCGACGAGTGATTTGGAATCAAGGCCGGAGTTATCCGGGGCGACAGACTAAGGTGTGTCTTCAAACCCCACCAATCAACTCAACCTGTCATTCTGAACGAAGTGAAGAATCCATACTTTCGCTCGCGATATGGCCTTCGATGCCGTGGATCCTTGTATGTTCAACCTGATGTTAAAACTGGATGAGCGCAAAGCCAAAGCCGGCTGCCGAGAATGGGCCCAAAGCTCGTCGGAGGCAGCCGGCTTGGGCGGGATTGCCAGCAGG